>NZ_KB903531.1 GCF_000379805.1 Lewinella cohaerens DSM 23179
CCGTCACCATCGGCATCAGCACTTGGCTGACCGTCTAACTCATCATCAGCGGTTGCGCCGATCTTAAGGATGACCATATTATTGTCATCCGTAGCTAGTTTGTGAGCAGGGCCACCACTGTTTGCAGAAGTCTCGTAATCTTGTGCGCCTACACCTGGGCCTGCATCAGCAAGGTCACCGTAGTCAAACGCCATTACTACAATCTCGTAATCTTCTACTTCTCCATCAGGTGCAGGACCAACTGGTGACATCACAGCAGCCATATCCGTACTAATACGGAAGCGTATGCCAAGGTCTCTGTTAAGTACCGCATCCGCAGGTGGTGTTACGCCTATCAGCAACGCATCGGTGTCGCCATCCTCCACCTGATCCGTGTACATGCTTTCCAAAACACCGTCATTGTCCCAGTCAATAAACATCGTCAGCTTGGCTGGTCCTCCTGTCGTATTCATCACAGGGATCGTCAGATCTTGAGCCTGTGTACGGATGAACATCTGTGCGTTAGGGTCAAAACCGTCTTCATCGGCTCCATCACCATCGGCATCAGCAGTTGGCTGGCCGTCTGGTTCTATATCTACAATAGCTCCAATAAGAAGCTCTGGGTTACTAGGGATACAATGTGTTGGGCCGTTATCAACATTATTGGTAGGATAAGGAGGAGATGGTAAGTCACCATAATCCAAGCCTAAGACCTCTACATCATCGCTAGCTATATCGCTACACCCGTTGGCATCCGAAAAAGTATAGGTGACCGTAAACACACCAGGCCCAACCACTAGTGGATCGAAGCTATAAGTTGTGCCATTACCATCATCCGTTACTCCTGGGCCACTATAAGCCCCTCCTGCCGGAGTTCCCCCACCTAATCCGGTTTGCACTCCATCACTGAGACAAATATCTGCAGATATACTAAAGGCAACATTAGGTAGTGCAAAGACTTCCTTGTTATCACTCTCGCTATTTATACAGCCACCCGCGCCAACAAGGGTATAAGTAATAGTATGTACACCTATACCTGCTGCTGCAGGGTCAAAACTATAAGTTGTGCCATTACCATCATCCGTTACTCCTGGGCCACTATAAACCCCTCCTGTCGGAGTTGCCCCGCCTAGTCCAGTCATGCTACCATCATCAATACAACAATTGCTGCTAACGGCAAACGTAATGACAGGAAAGCTTGGTTCTGCTGTTGTGAAAGGTATATCTGTAAAGCAATCGTCTCCATCATTGAAAAGACGAATTACATAAGCTTGATCATGCTCGAAAGTATTCAGCGAGAAATTACCGCCAGAAACATCAAACAGCGTTGTGCCGTCGGCAACTCCATGGCTAGGCCCGTCATAAGCAATTGCGCCCGGCGAACTAATACCTGCAACGTCCGCACTTAAGATATTGGCAATTGATACAACTGCATCATTATTCGGAACTACTCCATTACATGTACCACTAGACGTAATTATAGGGTCGTAAACAGGGTTGATACATGGCAACAGCCCTAAATCTATATTGTGAATTGTCTTCTCGGCAGTAACCATAACTCCTGGCACTGCACCAATACCTGGAATTGTTATCTCGACTACATCAGAATCGTTGTTTTCGGGAATATTTCCTTCACCAGAATTAGGAGTGGTTAAAGTGTAAGAATCGGGACCAATATCTAATGAGCCGAGGGCCGGATTGTAATTATCTCCCTCAAAAGCGATAAAATAAGAATCGCCATTTACGATCTCGGTATAGCCTGGCTCCCATGTTTCAGTTGGGGACGTATTATCTGTAAAACGATACCCACCACTGATATCAGTAGAGGTGGTAGCAACCAACGCCGGGTTACCTACAGGCGGATCACTATAGAGTTTAATAATGAGTCCCGGAATGCCGCTTTCACAAGCATCTTGCACTCCATCCATATCGAAATCCTCCCAAACGTAGCTACCCAATTGAATAGGAGGCTCCTCACAAATTAATTCAAGGTCTCCCAAGCCATTAGCTTTACCAAAAAATGGGGTATTTCCACTGTATATCCTGTAAGTACGAGTTTTCGCCCCTGTAGTATTACTTAGCCAAAAGATACCACCAGTTTCGAAGGTGGGTCCAGGATCCATTCCTGTCATCACTATTTCGTCTGTACTTGGTAATATCGCCAATCCTCCCATTGAGGTCTCCGCGTGTATAGTACCTCCTGCCTGAAAAAAATCTCCCCAGTAGAATTCAACGCCACTAGCGATATTCTCTATTGTGTAAGTACTCCCAGTCTTAACTGCTTTCAGGATATCGCCCCCCACTATTGCTGCATAAAGTCCGGTATTACCAATAATCGGAGGGTAATTATTAGCCCCCATCTGGTGGCCATTTCTATCAATAAACCCAAGAATCATATTATCATCCTTGTCAAACTCAATATCAGACAAAATGGGCTGAGGGTAGATAACGGCACCTCCTATGCAAGGGCCAGGAAACACATCTGTCCAGGGAAACCACCCTGTACTGGCCTCACAAGCCGGAGCAAAGTTAGTATTAGTATCCCAAGGTATCCCTTTGGGATAGTCTAAATCAAAAGATAGTACTTGATTAAATACTCCACTTTCCAACGCATAGACGGTAGCAGTCAAGTTGCCTGAATTTTGACTAATAGAAGCGTCACAAATTCCCCCAACATAGAGTTTCCCTTTGTGAAAATTCAACCCAAACGGACGAAAATCTCCTCCTATACATCCAGCTGCAGGAAGCACATAGCTATCTACAATTAGCTGAGAAGCAATATCAACAGCATAAACTGTTTTGTCATTGAGACTCATGACGTACAGGGTAGTCTCATCAGTTGAGATTTCTATGTCTCCTAAACCGACCTTTCCAACTTTTCCATACGCTTCTATATCATAACTGGGGTCTGTAGAAGAGTTTGTCAATCCACGTCCTGCATCTGAAGGAATAGTACCAACACTTGCTCCTAGTGTACTGATATCAACAAAAAGAGAATTTATTCCCGATTGCATATCTCGTTGATATATGGCACCCAATGGATTGCTAGCTAAGCCTTCTTTCAACCCAACATGTCGCTTCAAGAAAGCTCCCATATAAAGAACTTCCTCTTCTTTGCTGTATGCAAGCCCCCAGGTAGCTCCAACATCATTCTTATTGGCCAAGTAAATATTACCAGCTTGGGTACCTGATCTGTCATAATCCAAAGCTACTATTACTTCATTAGGACCATTGGCATGGTTAGCACCTCCATTTACATAACAAGGAGTTATCAACGTATAATCTAATGAGTTGGGATCCCCATCATTCCTTCCGATACAGTTATCTTTACTTATCACTGCATAGTGCACATTACAATTATCTCCCGTCACGAACTGTACATCTGTACCATTGTCCGCTCCTATAAAAGAATGTTGCAACCAATCTTGCAGCGGCGTAGAGAACTCCACACGGTACTCCTGTGTGTTGTCAGTCAGACTTGGACAAGTCCAATTACCATTTACATCGGTAGTGGTAGTACACACTAAAAGTCCATCGCAATCGTACACTTCGACCTGTACATCCTCTTGGCCACGCTCCCCTATATCGGTGCTCATGGGGCCTATACCATCATTGTCCAAATCATTCCATACAATACCACCTAAGCCGCCTACACAAGGGGCCATTACAGGAAGCACTGCTTTTGTATTATGATTAGAATCGGACAAAAAGCTAAAGCTAGTATTTGTACCTTTTAGGTGATAAATACTCAATGAAAAAAAACATAAAAGGCCAAATAGGAGTTGCGTCCGATAATGTTTTAGACGAGAATAGACTTGCTTGTGACGGATACCGTCACGGTTGTACATTTTTTTCATGTGATTGTGATTTGTTAAAATAAAAACACCTCCAGGATTAAATCCTATATCGCGAAACCCCATAATGCCCTAAAAACCTATTGTGACAACGCTATTTCGTTGGAAAACACCTCCTTTTAAGAAAGTATGAACAATACTTTATCTCCAGCCAAAATTCAAGGTTGTAATTTACATTTAGATAGAAAGAGCTTTAAAAATCATCTTACTAGAATCATGAGTATTACTACTCTGTATTCCAAGATAGAGCTAAATAAAAGAGACCAACACAACAATGTGACAAGGGAGTGTTTTTACGTGATAAAGCCTTCTTTATTAGTGACAAGGCACGGTCACACCTATCTTACTTATTCTTTTCTTATTGAAAAAACCCAAAAGGGGGATGATGAAACTATTAGGATTGTCTCAATTGTTTTTTTGAGAGTGATTCCACTCAACAAGGTGGTGAACACCAATACGAAGGCTTTTTCAAGCTATTCAAGTGACTACAGTAGGAATAATCAATCGGACTTCTGCTCCTGTCGTATTATTAGCCAAGGTGATTCTACTACTGTTTCTAATAGCTAAGTCAATGCAAAGACGAAGACCAAGGCCGCTTCCTCGTTCACCTTGAGTTCCCGTTGAGGAAAAGAAAAAATCGGGGCGATGAATATACTTCAAGACATTTTCAGGAAAGCCATTTCCCGCATTCTGAATAAGGATAGTTTTACTAAATTGATTTTCTTTTAAAAAAATATTAATAGTTGAATTTTCGGGTGAAAATTTCACTGCATTTATCAGTATGTTTCTCAAAATCACTTTTAGCGCTTTTTTATCATAAAAAACGACCATATCCATTTCCTGATATTGCAACTGAAGCTGTTTACCTTTTAGCAAAGGGGATACATTTTCCTCTAATTCTTGCAAAACAACATATAAAGAAACCCATTCTTTATCAGGCTCTGTTTTCTGTAGCATGAAGTGGCCCCAATTCAATAGCGTTTCTAGAATATTCCGTGTATCTCTGGCATAATGATCTAGCTGATCACTAATCGAATCCATAAGGTGAAATTCCCTTAATCGTACCAGGTACGCAATTTTATCACTAAGGTTTAACACCCCTAATAAGGGCTGTCTAAGCTCATGCCCTAATAAAGCGAACAGCTTATCTTTTGCAATATTAATACGTTCTAATTGGTCATTCTGCACTGCTATCGCACTTCTTTCCTGATGAAGTTCCTTTGTACGATCTGCGATAAGGTGTTCTAATTCTATTTGTCGTTTTCGAATAGCCTTAAGCCTCAAGGAGTTAATCTTATGCATAATTAAACCCAGCCCGACAAACAGTAAAAACAGAGATAAAGGTTTTGTATACCAAGGTGAAGTTATTTTGAAACGCTGCACCCTTAGATCAGAAAAGCTGAGGTCTAATTCTTGCTTACAGGCAATTTCTAGTTCATAATGACCTGCTGTCAAGTTATTTAGATCAACATACTTCTCAGATAATTCTATCCATTCAGTGGAGAACAAGGTTTCATTTTTTGATAACCTGTAAAAATATTTCCTCTGATCATTAAATAATTCCGGGTAGCAAAAATTCACCCGAAAGGATTCCGTTGAAGCTGGTACTATTAATTCCTTTTGTTGTTTTGGTAGAATCCGCTCGCTTCCCCCTTCTTTATCAAAAGTTACAATATCAATAATTTGAATCCTCGTCTTTTCCTTGCGTTTCCGTGCAAGCTGATCTAATTCTCTTGGGTCAAAAATTATTAGGCCATTAATCCCACCCATAGCAATTCTTCCATCATCAAAGACGTGCCAAGCCGATTTATTAAATTCATTGCTGGGTAGATTGTGCTGCTCCATATTTAAGCGAACTCCTTTGCCGGTTTGTAGATCATATTGGACTAAACCATCATTAGATGGCAACCAGTATGTATCTTCTCTCCCAGGAATCATTACATGAAAACTATTCTTCCATTTAGAGCGATATAACGGGATTTCTTTAAGGACATCCAGCTTTCTTAGCCACATGAAGGGAGAAGCTCTCTCTGGCACAAGAAATACCGTGTCCTGATTTACCACTGTCGTAGAAGTTATTTTATACTTCCCTCCAGTCAAACAACTATCTAAAATTTTTTCACTGATGGGGTCAAACAAATAGGCCCCTACATCCGTCGACAACCACCATCCTTCCTTTTCTATATTAATTTCATTAAATTGACTACTGTTTAGCTTCGGGAATTCGACAAATTCAAAAGGCATAATAGAATCAGAATTAATTGGCTGATAAAACAGGCCTACTGATGTTCCAACCCAGAGTCGTTGAAGCGTATCTCTAACAGGAATAAGCATCTGAAGCGTTGAACCATACCTGTCATTTCTAGTTGCTTTAACGGGAAGAAGTTCCATCTCATCTCCTAAGCTAGACACACAGATGCTGGTCGCATGTGATCCAAGCCATAAACTATCTCCATCAAGCCACGCTTCATAACCATGGTTTAAGCCTCCTACTCCTATATCATAGTTCCGAATAGCCCCCGTCGTCACATTGAGAAATTTCACCCCCTGATAAGAGCAAATTAAGAGTTCATCTTCCGATGATGGATTAATACTTCGTAAACTATGATGTTTAAAAGAAGGATAAGTGCTTATTCGATTAATATTTATGTCAATTGCTACAACTTCATGCTCCGCCAAAAGAAGAAGGGTTTCATCTTGCAAAACTCCAATATAGGGCAGCATTCCTCCCATATAGAAAAATGAAATAGGCTTGCTATATTCCTCTTCCCAAGTATTATCCTTCCAATTATAAGAGGCACAAATGAGCCTTCTTTCTCTACGTAACCATAGCCGATCGTATTTATCAAGCGTCAATGCCATAGTATATAATTGCTCCTTAGCGCTCATTAGGGGTACAACTGAGACCTCTTTATGATTGTACAACCATGCAGGGTTTTTATTGTCCAGTGGACTAATCACTACCTCTCCATACCCAAAAAACACTATCAATTCATCTCCTACAACTGCGCGGCTAATTTCAATACCTATAGAATCTATCTTAATTAAGTCGTCATTTTTCTTACAGAAAAGATGTCCTTCTGCAATGAATATCAAATCTTTTCCTTTTGGACTGTGCAAAGCAAGGCTTATGTTTTCCAGTTCTGGAAACACGCCTTCTATCGTCCATTCCTTCCCGTCCCAACTATATATTTCTTGTGAATTAGTGGCAATAAATATCCGGTCACGATCTTGATTAACGCTTCTTATTTCGTTTGCATCAAACGGTAAGTCTTCATAATGTTTAGCAAAAGGAACGACCGTATTTTCATAAGGGTCAAATATCAATACCTCATGAACACACTCATATTTACTTAATGCAACGCCCCCAATACTATTGACATTCACGAGCCATATCAAACCGTTTTCATCAATAAATAAACGAAACCTTCCATCAGGTGAAAGGCCAAAATTTTCGGCTGGAATTTCAGTAAATCCATTACCATTATATTGCTGAATTGCTCCTTG
Organism: Lewinella cohaerens DSM 23179; assembly: GCF_000379805.1. Lineage (GTDB taxonomy): Bacteria > Bacteroidota > Bacteroidia > Chitinophagales > Saprospiraceae > Lewinella > Lewinella cohaerens. The sequence continues at coordinate 7,341 of NZ_KB903531.1, forward strand.
ATCAGCAAACCAAAATACACCAGTGGTGTCTCTCACTACTCCGGTTAAAGCCACAGGATCGAGCCCTTCTTCTTTACCAAAATGATTGTAATCCACCAATTCAAGAACATCAACCTGGGCAAATGCAAGTTGTTTCCCTCCAAATACCAAGAGGGAAACAACTGTCCAAATAAATCTATAATTGTAGCTCTTGCGTGAAATGATACTGATCTTTCTATTGGATATTATAGTATGCACAATTTATATCCATTAAAGATAAAAAAAAGAGGAGAAATCTTCTTCTTGCCTCTTAGGCTGAAGGACTATATAGTCCGGATTGGGCGTGGGTATTTCCACTATTCCATTGAGATGGCGCAGCACTATACACCATTGTATGAAGTTAAATTATTGATAATTTGCCGGCCCTGGGAATTCATCCTACCCTATTGCTTATACACCTTATTGATGCTAGATTCTGTTTTTATATAATAAACACCTGAATTCAATTTCGACAAATCAATCATCACGCCAGCTTCGTTCCTTAAAACTTGACTAGCCAGTGCAGTTACATTTTGTCCAAGCGTATTGTATACAATAAGTTGTTCGAATTGAGCCAGGTTTCCCTTTATTGTTATTTGATTACGAAATGGGTTGGGGTATATTTCTATTAACTTATCCTCCTGTTTTTGAATATAAATACTCCTTATTTGAGAATATCCAAATCGGCCATCAAAATCTATTTGTTTCAGCCTGTAATAGGACATACCCAAATAGGGAGAATCATCTACCGCAGAATAATTCAACAACTTAGTGGAGTTGCCTGCTCCATTAAGCTTCATTAACTCTTCCCAGTCAACTCCGTTTATAGAGCGTTCAATTGTAAAATATTCATTGTTTATTTCAGATGCTGTTTGCCAATGTAGCTTTACAGTAATGTCATTTTCTAAATGAGCATTAAACGATAACAATTCAATTGGCAGGGCAACACCACCTGTAGCTCCAAGAATAAACTCAGTGCTTTGTGCAGTGACTGTTAGCGTTTCATCCGTGGTGTTTAGGATGCCCCCAATATCCGACCAGGTGCTTACGGTATTGTCGGATCTACTAAATAATGCCAAGTCGTTTTCATCAAAGGAAGGGCTTGACATTTGGTATGCATCATTTTCACCATAATAGTAACTTGCAGTATAGGTTGCAGGCGTAGTTTCTCCAGCTTTAAACACACCAAAATAATGATCATTTGCACCTAAGCCTAAAATGCCTGCTGTACTATTTGGAAGCTCATCAACATGGTATATATGAATCCCTTTGATGGACCCTGATATATTACTGACCTCTAAATTATCCAATTCTGGAGATTCATGAGTAAGCGAAAGCGAACCAAAAGAACAAGCTCCCGCACCAGTTGTCACCCAATCACTAGCGGGAGACATATTAGTCAGTATACCATTATTCGTTCCAGTTGCATCTGTGGCAACTGTTCCAGTTCCATTGTTAAGTTTGAAATATCGAACTAAACCAAATTCCGATCCGGTGAGCTCCGCACACATACTACTGGCTATTTGGCTAGTTGTCCTTGAGTAGTCCCATACTCTTACATCATCAATTTGACCGCTGAAATAACCATAAGTATCTCCACCTAAACTTGCTCCAGGAAAAACGGATATTCTGCCACTTGTAAGTCCAGTCCGAACAGCGATTCCATTAAGAAAAATAGTAGGTTGTTTTGCGGTATAAACAATGGCAACATGATTCCACCCTGAAATAGCAGCTGAATAACTAGCCAATGCAGGCAGATAATTATCAGCATGTTCGAAAACCTGAATTCCATTCGTTCCGATAGAAATGCCAGCACCCGCTATTCCTGGTGAAGCACCTCCATGCTCTGGCGTGATAGCATATCGTTGGTTTAAAAGTCCATTAATGCAATTTGGACAATTGACTTCTGGCTGTATCAATATAGTCCCTGTGGGGTTTACCCACATTTCCATCGTAAAGTTATCTGTAACCGATTGTAAATCTGAAGCGAAACCAGTAACATGGTCGTTAATACCATCGAAATCTAAAGCTGTTCCAGCAAAGGTTGACACGTACTGATGTACACTAGTATTCCCTAATGATGCGCCAGATAAAGCCCAATCAGTTGCTGGTGTCATATTGGACATTATTCCGTCTTGTATGCCAGTCGCATCTGTTACAGTCATTCCCGAACCATCATCTATTCTTAAATACCGCGTCAAACCTGCTTCATTACCAATTAGCTTTTTACACATGTTATCCCTGATTTGGGATTGTGTTCTGGATGTACTCCAAATTCTAAATTCATCAACATCTCCATTATACCAGCCATAGCTACCTCCTCCTATTAATGCTGAAGGATACACTGCTGCTCGAACACTAGTAAGACCTGTGCGAACTAAAACGCCGTTAATGTAAAGACTTGGCTGCTTAGCAGTATAAACAATAGCAATATGATTCCATCCTGATAAGGATACATCATAAACTAATAACGGGGGGATATAAAAATCGCCATGCTCATATACGCTTACACCGTTTGTACCAACCGATACTCCAACTCCTCCATTCGCACTTCCTGCTTGAGTAGGGTATACCAAGTATTGTTGTCCAGTTACCCCGGTTACCCCTGAGGTTGATTCGGATTGTGCGGTTCTTACGCCCGACGGTTGCGCCCAAAACTCTATAGTAAAATCATTGATGTATGTCGATAAATCGGTATTATTTGCATTCACCAAATCATTAGTCCCATCAAAATTCAAGGCATATCCAGCACCAGGAGCTTGTGCAAAAATCGTAGTTCCTTGCACCACAGCGCAAATTAGAAGTAATCTAAGCGGGCTCACTAATTGAGAAGAGTTTCGTAAAGCCATAGAAAAGTAAGAGTTTCACAAAATATTTATTTGACAGCTTTAAAACCCTTTTCCGCTTTAGGAAAAAGGATTAATCCAGGCAAACAATAGCTTTTCGGATAGAATAGAAGACGCAACATCCTCGTTTTTTAGCGACTTTACTTTTTGTGGGGCTGGAGGGGTATCCTTTGAAGAAACTTTCCTGTAGACAACTACTAACTTCTTGTGTTTGTGCTTTTTTTGCTTCTTTACTTTCATGATGATATTTAATTTATTGGCAAGGCTCTAATCGACCCCGTGAGAAAAAACAACATTTTCATAAGCCCCCAAAAGCAGTATGAACACGAAAGAAAAATAAGAGACTGTCCCTATTAGGGCCAGTCTCTTCCAGTTATTGTTCAAATGGAAAAAATTACTTCTTTTACAGCTTCAATTTGATTAAAACCACCAGCTTTGTTGATAATTCTGATTGATAGTATTGGGAAATAGTAGCTTAATTGCTAACTATTTCACCAACACTATCTCACCTTGCAAAAGGCGTTAAAAACAAAGGGGGAATATCAAGCAAATCAGTATACTTGATAGTATTCGTTACAGATAATTTTTTCTACAATCAAAGTCGGTGTGCAAAATCGATGATGTATTAATAATTGAAAATCAAAACCTTAGTTTCAAAGATAGTTGATGACAATTGATTATCATAGTGCTGATTTAGACAATGTGACAAGCTGGGGGTATTCTGTGATAAAGCCCTCCTGATGGCTTTTAAGCTTATTCTAAATTTATGTCTTGATCTACTTCTTGCCAAACTATTCCCTCTTGATAAGAAGGTTTTTAAGCTCTTTCTTATACTTATCACTAAGCGGGTAGGATTGTCCAGCGACAACAACAAAACCCTCAATGTTATGTATGCTTTCTAAATGCATTATGTTTATTACATAATTTCGATGTATCCGAATGAATAATCTTGACTTCAAATATTTTTGAAATTGTTTCAAGGGCATTCGATGCGTGTAACGCTGGTTTTTACAATGGAAATGACAATAATTTCCAAATGCCTCCAATAAGTAAATATCTCTTAGGTGTATTTTATCTAAAACTCCTTTTCTATCTTTTAAAAAGATAAACCCCTCCAATGCTGTTTCGGTACTTAATTGATTTGATTTGGCTTTAGTATGTGACATCGCTAACTCAACAGCTCGTTTCAGCCTAGTGCTAGAAAAAGGTTTTTGCAGATAGGAATAAGGCTGAACCTTTAGTGCCATTTTAAAGAGATCATCTCTATTATAGGCAGTCATAAAAATCACTGGAATATTAATTTTCTTAGCGAAATTACCTAGGCTTATTCCAGCTTTATCGTTTTCTAATACAACATCAATTAACAACAACTGTAACTGCGATTGCTGACGCTCTAAGGCTTGCTTTGCTTCTACTGCGGTACGAAAATGGATTACATCAGGACTCTCAAAAACATCATCTAACATCATCCGTACATCCAGTGCAAAGAGTTCATCATCCTCAACAAGAATTATTCTATTTGTCATCATATCCTTCCTAACCGGTTAAACATAAATTTAATACTAATGAGTATAAACACCGGATTATTAGTGATAAGAGCGGCTTTTTCAGTGACAAGGCTAAATAACTACTGCTGCTTCACCTCCACAATTTCCACCCGCCGCTCGCGGGCCGCTGCAGGACTATAAATGGAAAGCCGCTCCCCGGCCCGCTCGTCTTGCGCGCTGGCAGCCGCTTTGGTTTCCCCAAAGGACACCTCGGAGATCACCAGCTGCCCGCTTTCCAAATACGGCAGCAACACACCAGCACGCCAGTTTTGGAAATGGTTGCGTACTGCACTCACGCGGCGCTTGCCTAACAATAAATTGTAGTCGCCTTTAGCCCGCGGGCTAGTATAACCTTTCAGGAAAATCTCTACTTCTTGCTCAGCCTCCAATTGCTCTAGTAGAATGGTGGAAAACAAATCCAACCTTTCGTAACCTTCTACCACTTCTTTTTCAAAAAACAAGGCTACAGCATCCTGCTCTTCCTCGCTTTCTGCATATTGCTCATAGTAGGCGTCTTCCCTTTTCAGGTAATTGAAATAGGTTTCTGAATAATTAAGGTCGGTGACAGACTTTCGCGTGCGTGGATTGGGGTGATCATTGTCATAAAACAGCGTCAAAGGCAAAAAGTCTTCCAGTGTCCGAAAAATGGGTCGTGTGGGAACAGGTAATTCTGGCTTGACGGGGTCAATCTCAACAATGGCGCTCGTATCCACAGGATCTGGCGGTAACGGCAACACCAGCTTGGCTTTAAATATATCAGGGCAGCAATTCTTGGTATCCGGATCAAGGTAGCGTCCGCCAGGGCGGTTGGAGCTAAAGTAAGCCACCTCTGGCTTAGTAAAAAAAGGATAGGTATCATCGTAACTGGAATTGATGCCCAGCCCCAGGTTTTCTATCACTCCCCATTCACCGTTGCCCAAGTAGGGTACTTTTACTAAATCATACCCGCCAAAACCTGGTGGACGATTAGTACTAAAGTANAAGGTCTGCGAAGCTTCATGAAATTGGGGACTAATTTCTCCATAGGCGGTGTTTAGGGCAGCTATAGGAGAAGGTTCTCCCCATTTGCCATCATCCTGAGGTAAGGCTACTTGCCAAAGATCAAAATCTCCACTTCCTCCAGGGCGCTTACTCACAAAAAGCAAGTACTCTTGCTGAGCGGTACTGTCCCACATCAAGGTTGGTTGAGTTGCCGTAGCTTGTGGTGTATTAATTGTTGCCGGCAAAGCCGAAAAATCTCGCTCCCAGCGCCCACGTCTGTCCCTTTCTCGTGTATACAGCTGGCAGCTGATGGCCGCACCTTCGATAAACTGACACCGGTTGAAAAACATCAATTGCTTGTCGCGGCTCAGCGCGGTATGCGCCGTGTGAACGGTATCTTCGTTGAATCCTCTGCTCATTACCCGGCCCCGGCGATCATCACGAGAAAACATCACTTTGCTGATCTTTCGGGCAGGCTCATATTTGTCATCTTCCTTTTCGTAGCGATAGGACGTATAAAAAAGGGTGTCACCAGATTTCCAGGCGCCAAATTCCCCATAAGGAGAATTGATACGGCGAGGTAAACGGTCAAGTGTCCATTCCTCTTCCTGGGTTTGTCCCTGCGCCCAACTTGTGCTCAATAAAGCTGCGCGCGCTTTTTCCTGCTGCTGGGTACTTCCTTTACCTGTTGTAATGAAGGAGTTCAAGGCATTAATTGCATCCGGGTACTTCCCTTGGCTTTGATAGGCCAAACCCAAGCCCAGCCAGGCTGTCGGGTATTGCTGGATGGCGGTGCTTTCTGTTATTTCCAGGTAGTGTTCTTCCGCAGCTTCAAAGGCATGAAAAGCAAGTGCCGATTCCGCAAGGCGAAACCGTATATCTGGTGCAGGTTTGCGCTCCAGCGCTTGCCTAAAATAATGCAACGCTGTATAATAATCTTCCTGTGCCATCGCCTGATCTCCTTTGCGCAGGAGTGCTGCTGGTCGTTGAGCCTCTCCTATAGAGGCCAATAAAAGGAAAATGACGAGTAACAACCCCTTAAAAGCAATCATGCCAGATGGTAAAGGGCAAGTAAGATGAGGCATACTTTTTTCTTTATTGAGAGATGGTCTAAAAAATAGGACAAGACTTGAATTCTTCCGGAGGGCGAGCTTGCATCAGGTAATAATGCAAGGCCAACTCCAAGCCGCCACGGTTATTAGTAGCTGTTTGAAAATCAGAGATATTGATATCATAACTAAGCCCGAAAAGCCATTGCTGATAACGAGCTTCCAAGTTAACAATCAAAGCATCCTGAAAACGGTAGTTTAAACCAGCGCCCAAACCCAGGTCGCTACCTTTGTAGGGTAGATGATAACGGGCTCCTGCTCCCAATAGAATTTCCTGATAAGCTCCTTGTCGGAAAAAGTGATGGACGGCTGTTACGTCCCAGTCTTCATTGAGCTCTAGTTGTCCAAAGGCGTAAAATCTTGCCCAAATCGGGACTTTGATGCCGCTCGTGTTGAAGAAAGTAAGCTCAGGGCCATTGAGATGAGAGGCGGCTATTCCCGTATTCAGCTCACTTCGACTGCGAGGGTCGTGCGCTTCATAATTGAGGCCTGCCACCAGGGAACCTAAGCCGCTGGATTGCTGACCAAACTGCTCTCCCGTATTCTGGCTTGGGTCAAAGAATTCTCCGTTGTATTGATCTCCAAATTGCAACTGCTCTGGCAGAAACGCCCGTTGTCCGAAATCGAAGCCAACACCTGCACTTAACTGATGAACATCCGTGAGGGGTAATACGTAGGAAACCCTTAAGCCTATTTGCGTCCACGATAATTTACTATCACCAGCTTGGTCATACATAAGCACACCACCAACCCCCAGCTTTCCGGCAGGTAACTTGAGCTGATGAAGCTTTTGATCATAAAAAGCCGAAAAGGTTCGGTAGCTGACAGGGACAGATGACCACTGTTCTTTCCATTGTCCCCCAATGCGAGTATCCCATTTACTTGTTGCCGTCAGTGCTGGGTTCATCTGTAGTGGCGCCAACCATGATTGAGAGAAATGAGGGTCCTGTGCCTTTGAGCTAAAGCATAAACAAAGGAAAAAGGCGCAAAGCGGAAAATAAATAAATGTTTTGGTCTGCATGTCAGTGCGGGGTGCTGGGTGCTGGGTGGAAAGTACTTAGTACCCAATTACACTGACAAAGTAAGATTTTTGCCTCAGATGCCCAAATGCAATCCCTCAGTTAAGATGGTAATCGGAAGCCATCCGCTAATAAATCACTATACTGGTCAAGGTTATTCTTCATAAACTTGGCTATAAACGGGCAATAAGGCTTGACTTTCAACCCACGCTCAAGGGCGTAATCCATCGCGTAAGTTGCCAATGCCTCCCCGATTCCTTGTCCACCAATAGCTTCAGGGACAACTGTGTGAGGATAGACAACAAAATCCTTCTTACGAAAGAGGTATTCGGCAAAGGCAGTATGCCCATCTACCGAAATTTCAAATCGTTGCTCCTCTTCGTTATTAATAACTTGTGCTATCCAATTCATCAGTCTGTTTTTGCTGTTAACAGTTATCTGACCTAATCAGTTTGCCCGTAAGGCAAAGGATATTACTTGAGACATACCAGTAGGCACTTTAAACCGCTCATCGAGGCGGTGGCCTACAATCCAGATCAATTCGCCATTGCCATTAAAAAGAAGCGGAACCTGCTGCCGACGAAGGCGATCAATCTTGTTGTTTACAAAAAAGTCTTGCACTTTCTGATGTTTACCGTCCATACCCAAGGGAGCAAAACGATCTCCATCTTGCCAGTAACGTAGTTGTAGTGGCCAGATAAGCTCAGCAGGATTTACGTAGACTTGCAGTGGTGTATTTCCAAATTTTTCCGGTACAGGTACTATCGTTTGGCTCATCGTAAAACGCTCGGCGAAACGAACAAGCAGCTGATCTTGTGGCCAAATTAGGTTTTCTTGCGTTGCTAAAGATGTATATACTTGAAGAATAGCCTCCTTCTCCTTAATCAACAAACGGTGGGTGGAAGATTCGAGTAAACTCCCGGACGAGACCGCTAAAATCTGCCGGGTCTGTTCTTTGGAAAAACCATAAGGGCTAAACAACTCCCAGCAAAGGGTTGCTGCTACCTTGTGTTCTCGCAAAGCATTGATATCAACAACGGCCTCTCCCCCATCCCATCGGAACCAATCGGTGCGGTATTCACTGAGCCGTTCTTCATACAACTCAAGCATTTCTTCAAGTTGCTGAAAATTAGTAGCCGAGCGTTCTGCTAAATCGGGTGTCGCCTCATATAACGGAGGTAAGACCTGATGGCGAAAAAAATTGCGCCGATACTTGTCCTCCGCATTGCTTTCATCTTCACGGAATGCTACCTCATGTGTTTGTTGATAAGCTTCAATTTGCTGGCGATTGACTGCCAACAAAGGACGTCGGATATTCCCTCTTTTTGCCTTCAAGCCCACTAAGCCTCGCCAACCAGCACCACGCGTAAAATTGAGCCAAAAGGTTTCCAATCTATCATCCAGATGATGAGCAGTAAGTAAATATTCGTAGCCTTCCTGCTCTACAATCTCTGCAAAGTAGGCATAACGCAAATCTCTAGCCGCCACTTGAATCGAACACTTTTGTTCCACGGCATAAGCTTGGGTATCAAAGCGTCGGCAGAAAAAAGGTAAGCCCAGTCGTTCTGCTTGCTGCTGGACGAAAGCGGCATCCTCCTCAGAAGCCTCTGCCCGCAATTGAAAATTGCAATGAATGACGCCTGGCTTGTACCCCAACTCACACAACACATGAAGCAACACCATAGAATCTATACCTCCACTCACTGCCAGAAGCAGTTGATCGGTCGGCGAAAAAAGCGCTTTTTCCCGAATGAATGAGGTTATTAGATTCAGCAAATCTGATACTACTTATTATCCTTCCGCTTAATAACGGGCAGGGTTTTAACGACCATTAAAATGGTTTGCGGCAAGCGCTCTTCCACCAAGACCATCTTGCCCAGCTTGAGGCTTTCCAACGTCAATTCATCATAATGACGAATCGTAATGGTCTCCAATCCTCGATTGATGTTTACCTTAAAGTCTTTCTCCAATATCTCTGCAAAGCGGTCCACTTTATCATCAATATCATTAAAACATACATTGAAACTGAGGGCCGTATTTTGCATCATGTTCACCTGTAGTCGGAGGTCGGTAATGACCTTGAACATTCGGTTAATGTGGTGCTCAGCCACGAAAGAAAAGTCGCGGGCAGAAATGGTACACAGTGCCTGTTCTTTTTCAACCGTTACCATCGGCGGGTACTTGTCTACGATCTCGTCAGAAATCACTGTACCGCCGCCTGTAGGGTCAATGAATGACTTTACATACAAAGGGATATTCTTGTTCTGAAGCGGCTTGATCGTCTTGGGGTGAATCACCTTAGCACCGTAATAAGTCATCTCAATGGCTTCCCGGTAAGAGAGGACATCCAGTTTAGTTACATTCTCGAAAAGCCGTGGGTCGGCAGTCAGTACGCCAGGCACATCTTTCCAGATATACATTCCTTCGGCATTCAGGCAGTAGCTAAAAATGGCGGCGGTGTAATCCGATCCTTCTCGACCTAACGTGATGGAGAAATTCTCGGTAGTACTACCAATAAAGCCTTGGGTCATCACGAATCCGCCCTTATCGAGCAGCGGCAATGCATGACGGCGGGCCCGTTCTTCTGTTTCTTCCCACTTTACCCAACCTTCACGGAAGATATCATCAGTAAGTACCACATCGCGGGCATCCAGCCAGTGAGTAGGTAGGCCATCTGCCGATAGAAAAGCAGCCATTATCTGCGAAGAAATCAACTCGCCTACGGGTACAATCTGATCGTAGATATAGTCGTAATTTTCGTGAGGCTCTTCTTCCAATACCCACTCTACAGCCACGAGGTGATCGTTGAGTTGATCATAGACAGGATGTTGCTCTCCCAGCAACTCGCGAGTAATGTCGTAGTGCCGCTGGCGAATAGTATTCAGCTTCTCCATTGCCTTGGCCTGATCACCACTTTGATGAGCCCCAACTACCTCTTCGAGTTCATTGGTTGTACCACTCGTAGCCGAAGCAATAATGATTAATCTTTCCCCCTCATAATTACGGAGAATGCTTGCTACGTTTCTCATCGCAGCGGGGTCCTTAAGTGAGGCACCACCAAACTTGAAAACTTTTAATTCTTTCTTCACGCGGCGTTCAAATAAAGGAAGTAAAGCTACTCCCGGTCTGAAAATGCTGCAAAGATAATGGGTTTAAACACAATGCCTATGCATTTCCTTACAACGAATTCATCCCCCCTGGCACAATTAGAAGAAGCAACAACTAAAACATTTTATTTTAGAATAAAATTCCGCCAAGGCACAATCCTGCAACATTTTTCTATTTTTACGTTTGTTTTAGCAACTATTTCAACGCCCTTGGGAAAGTAATTTTCCCACCAGATAACAGAATAACCAATGACACAAGCCATTCGGGATGCCTTAGAGCTCCTGCTAGTAGGCATGACCACCGTTGCGCTGGTGCTAGGACTCGTTGTCCTGGCTGGTCGGCTGCTTATCCAGCTGGTTAACCGAGCCTCTCCTGGTGGACCAGGAAAAAAAACGCCTCCTTCCTCCTCCTCTTCTTCCCTTGACCCGGCCATCGTTGCTGTTATTACAGCTGCTGTAGACGTAAGTACAGCAGGCCAGGGAAGCATTCAAAAAATAGATCCTCTTTAATACTTGGTATGAAAAAAGAAATTAAGCTCTGTCTTGTCTATCGCGACATGTGGCAATCCTCCGGTAAATATATGCCCCGAGTAGATCAACTGGTGCGGGTTGCGCAGCCTATCATTGACATGGGATGTTTCTCCCGTGTGGAAACCAATGGTGGTGGTTTTGAACAAATTTGCCTGCTTTATGGCGAAAACCCCAATACCGCCGTCAGAGAATGGACCCAGCCTTTCAACGATGTGGGTATCCAAACGCAGATGCTGGAACGCGGCCTGAACGGTATCCGCATGAGCCCCGTTGGCGCCGATGTACGGCAGTTGATGTTTAAAGTAAAGAAGAAGCAAGGCACCGATATTGCCCGCTCTTTTGATGGGCTCAACAACCCTCAAAACCTGGCGCTTTCCTTTCAATATGCCCGCGAAGGAGGGATGGTTGCACAGGCAGCCCTTTCTATTACGCACTCGCCGCTGCACACCGTAGATTATTATATCAAGCTGGCAGATCAATACATCGAGTTAGGTGCCGAGGAAATCTGTATCAAGGACATGGCCGGTATTGGTCGTCCGGTTTCTATTGGCAAAATGGTAAAGGGAATAAAGGAGCGTCATCCAGATATATTGATACAATATCACGGTCACTCGACGCCCGGCTTTTCGGTAGCTTCCTCTTTGGAGGCCGCGCGAGCCGGAGCAGATATCATTGACGTAGGCATGGAACCGCTCAGTTGGGGCACAGGGCATGCTGACTTGCTGACCATCCACGCTATGTTGCGCGACGCTGGTTTCAGTTTACCTGATATCAATACCGGAGCCTACATGGCTACCCGTAGCCTGACCCAAGAGTTTATCGATGATTTCCTGGGCTACTACATCAACCCTCAGAATCGCTACATGAATAGCCTACTGATTGGTCCCGGCCTCCCTGGTGGTATGATGGGAAGCCTGATGGCTGATTTGGAAAAGAACTTGGCAAGCCTCAATAAATGGTTAGCTAAAAACGGAAAGGACAAGATGACTCAAGAGCAATTGTTATTAAAACTCTTTGCTGAAGTCGAANATGCCTGGCCAAAACTAGGCTATCCGCCCCTCGTAACTCCTTTCAGTCAGTATGTGAAAAATGTGGCACTAATGAATGCCATTCAGCTCATCAAAGGCAAGGATCGCTGGTCTATGATCGACGAAAACACTTGGGGCATGCTGCTCGGTCGATCAGGGCAACTACTCGGCGAGCTAGGGGAAGACATCAAAGCTTTGGCCGTTGCTCAGGATCGCGAATTTTACACAGGCACTCCACAGGATCTATACCCTAACGCCTTGCCTGATTACCGCCAAAAGATGAAAGAAAAAGGCTGGGAAACAGGCCTCGATGACGAAGAGCTGTTGGAATACGCCATGCACCCCGGCCAATACGAGGCTTACAAATCAGGTGCCGCGAAAACGCAGTTCCAGCAAGATTTAGCCAAGCGAAAGTCGGCAAAGCAAACCACGGCAGCTCCTGTCAGTACACCTACTACCCCATCGGCAGCCATCGCGCAACCCAAAGAAATGACCATCACGGTTGATGGCAAAGCTTACAAGGTGGCCGTTTCCTATGAAACAGAAGACGCTTCGGCTACTACTGCCCCCCAAGCAGCAACAAGCATCACTACTTCTAGTCCGCCTGCTGCTAACCTGAAAAGTATTTATGCTCCGCTCGAAGGGAAATTTCTACTCACGAAAGACAGTGCTGAAAAGCCCATTAAAGTTGGTGATGTGCTCAAAATTGGGGATACCGTGGCATATATCGAATCCATGAAAGTTATCAATGCCATCACTGCCGATCAAGCTGGCGAGGTGGTGGAAATATTAGGTCGCCACGGGGAAGACATTGAAGAAGATGACATTATTGTGCGCTTAAAGTAAGTGCAGGACATTCCTGTTTCATTTCTGCGCAATAAAAAGACAGCACGAAATGAAAATGGAATTTCATTTTCCAAATCGTTAGCTAAGCGTTTCACTTAAAGCGTGCTAACTATTTGGAAAATTCAGAGAAATTTCAATTTCATTTCTGCGCAATAAAAGGACTATGAATTTTTTCTATAGCCTGTACGAGATGAGTGCCCTGGGCGAGATCATTGCTCAACCAGGCATCTTGCTGATGCTCGCATTGGCGATTTTGCTCCTATACCTGGGTATTTTCAAAGGGTATGAACCCCTGTTATTGATTCCCATAGGTTTCGGTGTCCTGCTGGCCAATATTCCAGGTGGCAAGATGGCGGTAATGACGATTGCTGAAGATCCTGAAATCGCTAAATTGAGCCTACTCAAGCTGACGGAGAAGTATGGTATAATGAACCTGTTATACTACACGCTCATCAAAAGTGGATTACTACCTCCGCTCATTTTTCTGGGGGTGGGTGCCATGACCGACTTTGGTCCTATGCTTCGCAATTTGAAGCTAGCCTTCTTTGGTGCTGCAGCCCAATTGGGCATCTTCACGGTGTTGATCGGGGCCATTCTTTTGGGGTTCACGCCACAAGAAGCCGGAGCCCTTGGTATCATTGGTGGCGCCGATGGCCCAACCGCTATTTACACCAGCATTGTGCTGGCTCCCAAGCTACTGGGGCCTATCGCAATTGCGGCTTATAGCTATATGGCTTTAGTACCCGTTATTATTCCTCTCGTTGTTCGACTTACCGTAAGTGACACGGAGTTAAAGATCAACATGAAGGAGCAGGATCGCCTGTATCCCAATCGCTATGAGATAAAAAATATGCGAAGGGTGAAAATCCTATTTCCCATTGTCTTGACCATACTGGTAGCTATTATTGTTCCAGCAGCAGCACCTTTACTTGGCTTATTACTATTTGGTAATCTGATTAAAGAAGTAGGCTCCAGTACCAACAGACTATTCGTGGCGGCATCAGAAACCATCATGAACGCAGCAACCATCTTTTTGGGGCTGACTATTGGTGCTACCATGACGGCCACCACTTTCCTAGATGGGCAAACGCTTTTGATTATTGGTGGAGGGTTCCTGGCATTTGCCATTTCTATCTTTGGAGGAATAGCCGCAGTAAAAATCCACAACTTATTCGTTATCAAAAAGATAAACCCACTCATCGGAGCTACAGGTTTAAGTGCTGTACCAATGGCATCCAGGGTAGCCAATGAAATTGCCTTGAAGCATGATCCCCGCAACCATATTCTACAATATGCAATGGCAAGCAACATTGCCGGGGTGATTGGGTCGGCGGTAGCTGCTGGGGTTTTAATTGCGAAATTGGCCGGTTAGAAAAAAGGTGTAAGGGTTTTATATGTGTAAGGGTGTAAAGGTTAATTAGCCCAAGTTTTTGGCGATGGTAAAATAGAAGGTGGTACCCTCTCCTACTTTAGACTCCAACCAGATTTTTCCCTTATGGTCTTCTATTACTTTTTTACAGGTGGCCAGACCTATTCCCGAACTATTGTTAATGCTCTTGTTTTCTAATGTTTTGAACAATACAAAAAATATGGCCGAAGAATTCAGCCTCAATACCAATGCCATTGTCAGCAATTTCAAAATTATAATGGGTGGCACCTTCTTCCCCTGAGATGACTATTACTGGCGCTACACCATCTCGACTATAACGAAGCGCATTGGTCAATAAATTCTGAAACAATTGATACATGCGAGAACCATCGGCCGAAATATGTTCCGGAAGATCATTGACAATGATTGCCCCTCTCTTTTCATTCAGTAACTGCTGGATATCGCTGTTAACCTCCTCAATTAACTTCATTATCGAAACATTCGTAATTTCTAAAGAAGTATGCGTTATGGTCGAATAATCCAGAAGATCTTTCACAAGCCCTTCAATACGTCGTGTTCCTTTGCGGATAAACCCGAGGTATTCAAGCTCGCGTTCACTTAATTTTTCTTTTCCGCTCTTTTCTAGCAACTGTGAAAAACTAACGATATTCCTCATAGGCTCTCGCAAGTCATGAGACGCCAAATGAGCGAAGTTTTCCAATTGAAGGTTGGATTCTATATAGCGTTCTAGTTCCTGATTTTTATCAAAAAGACTTTGTTCTGCAGCCTGAAGAGCAATATTCTTTTCGTTAAGCGCTTCCGTTGCCTTGTTTTTCTGACGGATGTTATAAACCATGACCCCTAATACGCAGACACCAAACAGAACAAGTATAATTAAACCATACAACCTTCTTTCCTGCGCCTCTTTCTCTTCTTTGAGCTCACTAATTTCTAATAGTTGTTTTTCATTTTGATATTTAGCTTCCAATTCATCTGTGATTCGTTGCTTTTCCTGGTCTTGCCTTTGCTTAACCAAACGATTGTAGTACTCGGCATATTCATAGGCTTTTTGAAAATCGCCTAATTCAGAATAAGCATCGGCTAAAATACCAACTGCCCTTGATTGCAGCTCCAGGGAGAATCCCATCGCTGCAATGTCAAGGGCCTCCTTGGCGGTCGCTACAGCTTCATTTAGCTCTCCATTACCTTTAAGGCCATAGGCCATCCAAATCAAAGCACGCGACTGAATGCGGGAAAAACCACGTTCAAAGGCAATAGCATAAGCTTCCTTTCCATGCTTGATGGTTTCCCTATATTCCCCCATTTCCATCTTTACCTCTGCTAAAGTCAGGAGTGTTTCCGCTTTAGATTCAAAGTCACCTAATTCATCATGCAAAGGCATCAAGTCCGTTATATCTCGAAGTGCTCCTTCGATATCGCCCTCTTCCATCCTTGCTCGAGCAAGTTCATCAACAAAAATGGAGGGTATAGATTTATCACCTAGCCTTTTGGCCATAGCCAATGATTCTTCGTAATAACGAATACCGCGTTTATTATCCCCATCACGATGATAAGCTGTCCCTAAATTCCCTAATATCAGTGCCTTAAGGCGGTTCTCTTCAGGAATATACGCATCAAACACCTTTACTCCTTTAAGGAAATACTGAATAGATTCATTATATGTTAATTCTGCAATCCCTACCAATCCGATATTATTGTAACAAGCTGCCTGGGTATAATAATCATTAACTTCCTCGGCATAATCTATTGCTTTCTGATAATAATAGATGACCGTATCCGGAGCAATCCCAAGTTTATAGTAGCCAATGCCCTTATTTTTGTAGGCAAAAGACAACCCTTTCTTGTAGCCGACCTTATTGGCCAAAGCAATAGCACGATTGCTGTATAGCAATACGCTATCCGGTGAAAGTCTTCGGTAAGAATAAGCTACCTCATTGAGTATATCGATCTGTCCTCGAGTATCCGTTACGGTTTCGAGGTTACGAAGCATACTATCAATATTCTCCTTAAAAGTCTGTGAATAGGTATTCGGCAATATGCAAATACTCAGGTAGAGGAAAAGAAGTGTAATGTGTTTTTTCATAGCGTGGCTCCCCAAAACATTGTTCCTTATAAAACATTGAGGTAACCAAAGTTAACCACATATTTTTATTTTCCATCTACACATGCTCCTTGTCCCATAAAATCAGTAATTATAACTAGACTTGTTCTGCCGAGGTGCTTGGCTTTTTATGCTGTAGCCATTTCTGTTTTACTTAATAAATAGTTCAGTACGGCCTGGATGCTGACCATCTGCTCCCGGTCTTTATCGGAGACAGTTATCATAAAGTGTTTTTCAATACAAGCAACATATTCCACCAAATCAAGGGAATCTAAGCCCCAGTCTTGTTTAAAATTGTCCGAAGTGTCAATGTTTTCAGGTAAACTGGGCTTTATTTGCCTAAGTGTGAGACGAAGAAAACGAACTACATTGGTGGTGTCAATAAGGGTTGTTGTGAACATGATAAGGTTTTTAAAGTGTAAGGGTGTAAAGGTTTTAAAGTGTAAGGGTTGCGTTGTGAAGTACGTAAAAACAGCTTTATTGGATTTAACTAGCACCAGAAAACGCTGATGATGCGGTAATTTATACTGTTAATGAAGGGAACGTTACATTCTTACGGGATAACTTGTATCAAGTTATGATGTCACAGAACAGGGGATGATGTCAGCGGCGGAGGTACAACCTTAATGTCGTCAACTTAAGCGAATAGCGAATTTATACTCACACCCACACATCCAATATCAACAAGCCACCAAACACCAAACTTGCCAAGCCATTAGTCGTAAAAAAGGCGATGTTGATTTTAGAAAGATCATCTGGCTTGACGAGGGTGTGCTGATAGCCTAGTAGCAACAAAAAGATCGCAGCGGCCAACCAATGAAGCCAGTCAAAAGCATGATAGCTACCTCCTTGCAGATAAACAGCACAAAGCAGCAAAAGGCCACACACCATGTGCAGGCCATTGGATAGTCGTAAGGCCCCTACCCTGCCCAAAGCTACAGGGATAGACTGTAAACCCAGGCCCTCATCAAAATCTCGATCCTGGAGAGCGTAAATGATATCAAAACCGGAGACCCATAAGAGAACAACGGCACCATAAAGTACACTCACTACACTAAAATACCCCGTTACAGCTAGAAAAGCCCCAACAGGAGCCAAAGCCAAACCTAGGCCAAGTACAAAATGGCACCAAGAAGTAAAACGCTTCGTATAACTATAGCCTAAAACCACCAATAACGCAACAGGCGCCAGCGCAAAGCAAAGTGGATTGATAAACCAAGTGGTGAGCCAAAACAATAGACTGTTGCCTATAACAAAGTACAATGCTGACCGGGCAGAAATCACCCCGGCAGGAATTTCTCGTACCTTGGTACGTGGGTTCTGAACGTCTATATCACGATCAAGGTAGCGATTAAAGGCCATCGCCGCAGATCGCGCAAACACCATACACAAGATCACCAGTAAAAGTAGCTGGCTATTAAAAACGCCTGTTTCTAAAGTTCCCAGTGTAAAACCTACCAAGGCAAACGGTAGTGCAAAAATGGTGTGGCTGAACTTTACTAACGAAAGGTAACTTTTGAATTGTTGTCCGAATCCGATAACCGACATAAAGGAAATGTTGACTTGAGGTGAAATTCACCCCATTATAACAAAAAATGAGCCATCCTGTTACCAGAATGGCTCATCGACTTAAATTTTAAGTCTAAAATCAGGAACAGCACGAAAATAAAACGCGATTTTGTTTTTCAACATAGTTGAATAAGCGCTTCATTTAAAGCGTTTTAACTATTTGGAAAACTTAGGAAAAATCGCAGGTTATTTTCTGCGCAATAACTATTGAGTAACAGCAGGAGCTGCACCACCTTCAGCAGGCGTTACTTCACCAGTCAGGTAAATGAACGACTGAGGAGGATTGGTGTTGGCCGTGATAGTTACTTTCTGGTTACGCTTACCTTTCTTGTTCTTAGAGTTGAACTCAACGGTAATATCAGCGCTAGCACCAGGAGCAAGAGGCTCGCGTGGCCACTTTGGTACGGTACAACCACAGCTTCCTTTAGCGTCACTCAGTACAAGTGTTTCGCTACCTGTGTTGGTAAACGTGTAAGTGTGAGAAACCATTTCGCCTTCGTTTACTGTACCGAAGTCATAAGTAGTTTCCTCAAAAGTCATGCTAGTGGTAGGACCAGCAGGAACAGCAGGAGTTGCAGGCTGCTGAACGTTAGGGTTCTGCGCCTGGTTTGCAGGCTGAACAGCCTGAGCTTCAACATTTTCGCGAGCAGCTTCACGAACATCGCTATTGCCACTCTGGCAACTTACTGCGAATGCAGCCACAACAGCTACACATACAAGGGTCTGAATATACTTCAGCATCTTTCCAATTGATTTAGTGTGAAAAATGGTTTATGATTATCTTACTGACACAAAATTAAGCAATCCCAGCCAAGGCGTTGTTAAGTGCTCGGCAAAAATTGTTAACCGGTTGTTAAGGGTATCTTTAAACACCTTGAACGACCTATTGTCCTAATATTTTCCTTCTCTATTTCTTAGCAAAAGCCAAAAAATCATCCGCCGAACGTGCATTAATACAGTGTTCGACAGTCAGTCCGCCTTTGCGGGCCGCTAAGGTACCAAAATATATATCGTGGATACCTTCTCTACTATGGGCATCTGGATTGATAGAAATCAAAACGCCCTTTTCTAAGGCGTAGGGAATCCATGTCCAATCGAGGTCTAAACGGTAAGGACTGGCATTAAGTTCAATCGCCACCTGATTGGCTGCACAAGCATCAATGACCTTCTTATGATCAATCGGATATCCTGGGCGTGATAACAGCAAACGCCCCGTAGGATGCCCCAACATACTAGTATAAGGATTTTCAATAGCATTGAGCAACCGCTGGGTGGCTTTCTCTTCATCCATCCGAAGATTAGAGTGTACACTGGCGATGATGAAATCAAACTGCTTGAGCAAATCCTCCTCATAATCCAGCGACCCATCAGCCAGAATATCACTTTCAATACCTTTCAATATTCTGAAATTAGTCATTTGAGCATTCAACTCGTCAATTTCCTTGAACTGTTGAAGCACTCGCTCCGGTTTCAGGCCATTGGCATAAAAAGCCGCCTTGCTATGATCGGTAATACCGATATACTCGTACCCCTGGGCTTGGGCGTAAGCCACCATTTCCGGCAAGGTATTGATACCATCGCTGTAGGTCGTATGACTGTGGATGACGCCTTTGATATCCGTTGCTTCTATAAGCGCAGGTATTTTATTGTCCTGTGCCAGCTCAAGTCCCCATTCCTGTTCTCTTAATTCTGGTGGTAATACAGGGAGTTTTACTTTAGCAAAGACTTCTTCCTCTTCGGCTACACCCTTGAAATCTACACCAGGAAAAGCCTTCAGGAAAGCCTCCATAAAATCAGGGCCAGCCGTGTAACGAAACTGCTTAGAGCCCCATTCTTCTTTTGCACAACAGTAAAGGGTTACCGGAATTTCATCTTCTGTAAGTGCCTTAATCGTGTTTCCTGAGACCGTGACTTCTGGCCATTCCAGCTGGTCAGCTACTTCTTGTGCAGCTACGCCGCCTAACAAAATCGCTACACTTTCCAGCGTCGGGCACTTGCGGCGCAAAGCACCTGTCCATTCCACCCGAGCATCGGGAAATTGCTGCTGTAGCAATTCGCGAATATCTTTAGCGTGTTCTTCCAATCGAGCATACAGAAACTTGCCTTGGCTCAATTTAAAGTAGGCCAATTTTTTCTTGAGGTCTTCCTGGGTTTTCAAACCAAACCCTTTGATCTCAATCAGGCGGTTTTCGTTAACGGCATAGAGTAACTCTCCAACACTCTCCACTCCCATTTCCTGCCAGACGGTACGCACCTTCTTGGGGCCAAAACCAGATATGCCCAACAAATCCCGAACACCCACTGGCGTCATTTCCCGGTATTTCTCCAAAGCTTCCATCTCTCCGTTGGTCACCAACTCACGGATCTTTCCTGAAATGGCCTTTCCTATGCCTTTGATGCTCGCTAGTTCTGCCTCTGCTAGTTCCTCGACTGGTTGATCTAGCTTGCGAAGAGTCATGTACGCATTTTGGTACGACCGAATTTTAAAAGGGTTTTCCTTATGTAGTTCCATCAGGCGAGACAGTTCACGAAAAGCAGTAGCGATTTCTTTATTGGTCATTTATGGCTATTTATGATCAGGTTTGTTGGACGGAACGTAAATGTTTATTTAGGACACCAACCTTCCCGTACAAAGTACGTGGTATAGGGTATAGGGATTTGTAGTCATACAAGGTGAACTTGATCTATTTAGTCTAGTCATACCTGAAATTATACAAACGCTATCCATGCAAAGATAACTCGTACGGTATGCGAAAAGGCAGAGCGTTTGTTTTTTCTTGGTCAATTCCAATGGGAAGAATCGTAGCACGATCCCTCCGGAGCAAAAAAAAAGCAGTCCCGGATTTCTCCAGAACTGCTAGGTTTGAGCGGATGACAAGATTCGAACCTGCGACCTCAACCTTGGCAAGGTTGCGCTCTACCAACTGAGCTACATCCGCGTCTGCTGGCTGCTCAGCCATATGCTTTATTTCTAAAGCGATGCAAATATAAGACAGATCATTCCTCTTTTGCAAGCTTTATCAAGAAAAAAAATCATCTTTTTTTATTCTTTTTCTGAATAGGTTGATAATCAAAGTGGTATGGTGAAAATAAAATTTCAACGATCTCACATCAAAGTTCACTCTTTCCTTAAACCGACCTTTAGAGGAGTTGGCACCGTGATTTACTTTGGATACTTAACCTCTTTCAATTACCAATCTGCTCATCCGACTGTCGCTTTGCGCTATAGTAGGTCTCGATTTGCGAACGAATCGCGAGGTCATTTCCTGATTGGTAATAAGTATTGGAAAGCGACTCGTCCAGTATTCTGGCTTTTACGTTATCCCCTAATTGTAATTGCAGGCTCTCCATGATTTCTACCTTGATGTTTTCATCATAAATGGGGAAAGCTGTTTCTACACGATAACTTAGGTTGCGGGTCATCCAATCGGCAGAAGAAAGGTACATCTGGTCTTCACCACCATGGTGGAAGACAAAAACCCGTGCGTGCTCCAGGTAGCGATCTACAATACTTATAGCATGGATGTTTTCGCTCCACCCCTTTTTACCAGGCACCAAACAGCATATTCCACGGATAATCATCTTAATCTTCACCCCGGCCTGTGAAGCCTGATAAAGTTTTTTAATCATACGAGGATCCTGAAGGCTATTCATTTTCAGAATCATCCAGGCTTCCTTGCCAGCTTTTGCCTGCTGTATTTCAAAATCAATCTTCTTTTCCAGGTTCTCCCGAAGGTTAAACTGACCAACCAAAAGGTGCTCAAAAGGTGTTTCAGGAATCTTGACGGTCTCTAGATAAGAGAACACGCGCGCTACTTCGTTTACAATCCGCTCATCGGCAGTGAATAGGCCAAAATCGCCGTAAACCTTGGCGGTATCTTCGTGAAAGTTGCCTGTTGCTAAATAACTGTAAAGCTTGGCTTCCTTATTGTTTTCTAATCGCCTTATCAATGCCAATTTAGAGTGGACCTTCACCCCTGGGAAACTGTAATGAACCGTTACACCTGCCTTTTCCAGCTTCTCGCCCCAGCGTAAATTGGCTTCTTCGTCAAAGCGAGCTTTCACTTCAATGAATACCGACACCTGCTTACCTGATGCTATCGCCTTAAGCAAGGCCTGCATAATACGCGACTTCTTGGCAACACGATACTGAACGATTTTGATATGCGTCACATCAGGGTCGGAAGCTGCTTCTTCAAAAAAGCGAACAGTCGATTCGTAACTTTGATAAGGAACATGAATGAGGTGGTCTCGTTCACTGACAGCTCCAAAAAAGTCCTTTGTTTTCTCTAGCGGTGCATAAGCCAAAGGAGGCAGCTCTGGGTTTTTCAAATGGGAAAGTCCAAAGTCTGGAAACTGGAAAAAATCGAAGTTGTTATGATAGCGCCCTTCTTTTAGCGTATCAAAACGCTCCAGATTAAATACCTCCTTGAGGAACTCAAGAAAATCATCAGGCATCTCCGCATCATAGACAAAGCGCGAAGCCGGACCAACATGGCGTTTGGCTAAACTGTGCTTAATTTTAGAGATCAGGTCACCGGAAAACTCATCATCAATATACAACTCTGCATCACGCGTAAGCTTGAGCGAAAAGGTGTCCAGAATTTCATATCCAGGAAACATCCAACTAACGGAATGGCGAACAATATCATCCAAGATGATCATGTGATACTCACCATTAGGGCTCGGTAACTGAATAAAACGAGGAAGGTGATCTGAGGGAATTTTCACCAGCGCATATTCACTAGGGCTATCAGGCGCATCCTTCGCTTGCAACAAAATAGAGAGGTACAACTGAGCATTGTTCAGGAATGGGCGAATTTTATCCTTCACCAGCAACACCGGCTGCACAAAGGGAAGCATGTGGTCTCGGAAATAATCTTCCACGAAGAGTTGCTGATCCTCATCGAGATCCATCCTTCGTTTGATGATAATTTTGTGCTTGCGCAATTCAGGGATAATCTGAGTCGCAAAGATGCGGGCAAATTCCTCTTGCTGCTCGTCTACAATCTTCTGGATTGTCCGAACGGTCTGCTTAGGGCTAATGTGTAATTGTCGCTTGGTTTTCCTCCCAATCCGAATCAGGTTACGATGGTTAGCCATTCGCACCCGGAAAAACTCATCCAGATTAGAACTGTAGATCGCCAGAAACTTTATTCGTTCAAAGAGCGGCACCGAAGGGTCTTTGGCCTCTTGCAGTACACGGTAATTAAACGATAACCAGCTGATATCTCTGGCAATGAAAGGTATATTACTGTCAAAAATATCCATACGATTAGAAGAGTAAGATTTGATCACCTTGCTGCGGCCCAGTACTGATTGGATCAGGCCCCCGAGTTGTGATAGAAGTCGTTTCATGAAGGTACTGAACTAAATAATGGGCCAAATCAGGAGCCAGAATATTATCTGGTTCATGAGGAAAAAAATACACAGTCTTTAAGCCCAGTTCTTTCCAAACAGCCAACTGCCGTACCCAGGCATGTATACGACCATAATCAGTCGGATGCAGACCATTCCCGACAAATCTAATCATTGTCTGCTGATTGGTCAAATGCTGATGCAAAACATCTCGACGACCAGCAACATCTGTTAGTGCTGCCGTAGTGCCATAACGGGTCAGTACCTCCGTCCATTCTTCAATATTTGCCGCTCCCGCAAACCAACTTTCGTGGCGAAACTCTACCGCCAGCGGAAAATCTTTCGGCCAAATCGACAAAAATTGCGCTAATTGCGGTAACCGATCTATCCCATAATACGGAGGCAGCTGCATAAAACAACTCCCTAGCTTTTTACCAAAATTACCCAAAGCTTCCCAAAAAAATGGCAACTGATCCCCTCCTAGCCCAAGGCTCTTACTATGGCTAATGGTCTGTGGCAGCTTTGGGCAAAAACGAAAATCATCAGGCACCTGGCTACACCATTTCGCCACCAAATCCGGATCAGGAATACGGTAGTGGGTGGTATTCAGCTCAATGGTATTAAACTGCTTGGCATACACTGGCAGAAAATCCTTGGCCTTCGTGCCCTTGGGGTACCAACGGCCTACCCATTCCTTCATGCTCCAGCCTGTGCAACCGACATAAACAGCCATCGGCTGCTCATCTTCTGGAAACGAAGCCAAAAGCGCTGCGTTCGCCAAAGGGTCAGCAGGCAGCGTAAAATCTACATTCTCAATATTTTGCAGTTTACCAAATTTCATTCTTGGACTGTTCTTAAACAATTAATCCATCAACGCCTTGGCGTCCTCTGCCGTTTGCACAGGCAGCTTACAAATTTTGTTTCGGCAAACGTAGATAAAGGTCTCTCCCTCAACGGCTTTATTCTCCAACAAGGCAAGGCTTCCTTCATCAGTCCCTCCCAGGAAAAGGGCATTAGGCAAGTAAGAAGCTTGCAGCTCATGATTTAACGACTGCCACCCCTCCCCTACAATCGCGACTTCATAAGGTGGATAGACCATTTTCAACATCAACTCGCCCCAACTGGCATAAAAACTAGGTGTTTGTATCGCCTCAGGGCTCGCAAGCACTGCCGCTAACATCTTCTGACTCTGCTCGCTAAAGTCTTCCCGGTCGAGAAATAACCCTAGTTGCCATAAAACCTGTGCAAATGCAGAGTTGGAACCCGCTATCACGTTGTCTTTGATCTCTGTACGACGAGTGATCAACGGTGGGTCAAGGTCTGAAGTATAAAACAACAAATCACTTTCCGGGTTCGAAAAATGTTCCAAGGCGTAAGTCGTCAACTGCTCTGCTTTGCGCAACCAGCTTTCGTCAAACGTGAGTTCGTAAAGTCGCAGGTAGGCCTGGCTGGTCAATGCATAATCATCCAAAAAGGCATTGATGGAAGATTTTCCATCTTTATAGTTCCGCCACAAGCCTCCGTCCTTTCGTTTCATCTTCGTATCGATGAAATCCGCAGCGGTTATAGCTTTTTTCAAGTAATCTTCACTTTGTAGTGCGGCAGCAGCATCGGCATAACCTTTTATCATCAAGCCATTCCAGGCAGTTAAGACTTTATCATCAAGGCCTGGTCGTACGCGCTGCGCTCGCGCCTGAAGCAATAAGGATTTCGCCGCTTTTAATGTGCTAAGCTCCTCCGCAGACAAAGGCGCAGCAACAGGATCATAATGCATGATATTCATTTCCTCTTCCCAGTTGCCACGCTCGGTAAAACGATAATGTTTTTTTACTAACTCAGCCGATGCGGGCGATAGCAAGCTATCGATTTCCTGCGTTGTCCAGACGTAAAACTTACCTTCTTCACCTTCGCTGTCTGCATCCAGGCTAGAATAGAAAACGCCTTGTTTATCCATCAATTCCCTTTCAATAAAGGTGAGGGTCTCTTCTACAACTTCTTTATAGCGTGGTGTTCCCGTTTCTGCGAAAGCATCTGAAAAAAGACTCACTAGCTGGGCATTGTCATAAAGCATTTTTTCAAAATGCGGTACCAACCATTTATCATCCGTTGAGTAGCGAGCAAAACCGCCACCCAATTGATCGTTGATTCCTCCTGCAGCTAGTTGATCAAGGGTAGTTTTCCAAACACCGCGAGCCTCCTCATTGCCTGTAAAAAAGGCATACTCTTGCAGCCAGGAGAAAATATCCGGCATCGGAAACTTGGGAGAACCTTTGCGGCCTCCTCGTTCAGCATCCAGGCCTAAAAGCATGGATTGGGCAAAATTATCGGCATTCTCCGGCTTCAATTCTGGCATCTGGCCTACTGGTGCGAGGGCGCTTACAGCATTAATGGTTTTTGTAAGATTAGCAGCGTAATCCTCCATTTTAGCCCCGTTCTCCTCTTTTTCTTTGACAAAGTATTCCAGGATTTCCACCCACTGCTTGCGCGGAAAATAAGTACCTGCCCAAATCGGGCGCCCATCCGGCAAAGCGATCGCATTCAAAGGCCAACCACAACCCTGCTCGGTGGCCAACTGGCAAGCCGCCATGTACACATCATCAACATCCGGGCGTTCCTCGCGGTCTACTTTTATTGAAACAAAGTGCTCATTCATAATGCGCGCCACCAAGGTATCTTCAAAGCTTTCATGCTCCATGACGTGACACCAATGACAAGCGGCATAACCAACGCTGATGACCAATAATTTATCTTCTTCCTTGGCTTTTGCCAAAGCTGCTTCCCCCCAAGGGTTCCAATTAACAGGATTATGCGCATGCTGTAGCAGGTAGGGGCTACTCTCATTAACGAGTGCATTCGTATACAAATGCCCCCCTTCCTGAGAGGTAGAAGTACAACTATAGATGGTTAGTAATCCTAGAATACCGACCCAATGTTTTAACATTACCTTCTTCATTATTAGGAATTATTCTTTCGTAAAATTGTCGTTAGGAACAAATCACTTCTTAACGGAGCCAATAAACAAGCGGTGTCTCGCCTGTTTTTTATAGTAGTTTAAATAATCACCACCGGGAATTAATGATAAACCCTTGGTTTCACCTTGGTAAGTATAGGTCCATACCTCCCCATATTTAGGATGAAGTAACAACTCCCTTTTATAAAGTGGAGGCTCCTCATCAAGACCTTCGTATTTATCAAGACAATCCAAAGCACTATCACGTTCAATGAGGCAATGTATCTCTCCAGCAACAGTGCCTACTCTTTTCTCACCAAGTACAAAACCAGGGTAAGAACCTAAATCATAAAGTACACCTGGAAAGCTGGCTTGCTCACACAACTGAGCATTTTCAGAAAGCCACTTACTGGCCGCTGAAGGAATCGTGCTTAGCAAAGTACCATAAACAAAAACATGATCTGACAATACTACTTTGTTATACTCAAAAATCCCAAAGCGTAAACTTTGGGATTTTTAAAGTTGTCTAGGGAACAGCACGAAAATAAAATGTGATTTTGTTTTTCACAATAGTTGAATAAACGCTTCATTTTAAGTATTTTAACTATTTGATAAACTTAAAAAATCGTCATTTATTTTCTGCGCAATACTAAGAATGACCTATGAAATTCCGAGAAAGAAAACCGTTCCTTTTAATCGGTAACTGGTCATACCTTCCGGCACTTCTTCTTCAGCAGAGATTTTTTGCCGAATCAATCGGTAGATGCCGTAATAAGTATTACCATCCATTTCGAGAGTTCCTTGCTTTCCTCCTACTGAATCATTCACACAGAACACAAGCAGGTACCCCGTTGTGCCAAATCTTGGCCTGACAGTAAAAGCGCCAGCCTGAATAGCATCAACCATCCCTAAGGAACGGATAGGGTCTTGGTATTTAGCATCTCCCGGAGGGCGTTGCGGGCTATGGGNTGAATCAAAGGTGCCATCGGTAACAATAATAGAAATACCGCTTTTCTCCATTTGAGAAAACTGAGCACAAACAAAGCCCGGAATAAGTAGGGCTAGAATAATGAATAAATTTTTCATGTCGCGTATCCTTTAATAATAGATGATGTACTGAATATTGCGTAAAACCAAAATACAAAAGTATTACAAACTACTCTTTCTAGCTTGCAAGATAAAAAAAAAGAGTCGTCTGTGCTTTTATACACAGACGACTTCTTATTCTTTAACTGGACTTCCCCTTCGGTATCGGCAAAAGTCCGTAGTGTTTCATACTAAGCTTCCTGGCTGTTCATCACCTTTTCCTGATGATCAATCGACTCTTGGTGAATTGCACGCAGGAAAGTATTGACAAAGCCTTCGCTTAATCCTTCCGCATTGGCTTTGACCATCACCTGATCAAGGATTTCATTCCAGCGAGAAGTTTGTAAAATAGCAATGTTGTTACGCTTTTTGTATTCGCCAATTTTCTCAGAAACTTTCATTCGGCTACCCAATAGCTTTAGCAAATCATCGTCAATTTCATCAATCTTTTGACGCAGATCATCAATATGCGCAAGGTATTCAACATCGTCGCTGTTTTCCTGGCGCAACACCAAGCTACTGACCAGGTCGCGGAAAGTATCCGGGGTAATCTGCTGTGCGGCATCACTCCAGGCCTCATCAGGGCGGGGGTGAACTTCCGTCATAATTCCATCGTAGTTGAGGTCCATCGCCTCTTGGGCGACTTCCTGCAACAAATCACGACGGCCACAGATATGACTGTTGTCACAAATCATCATCAGATCAGGGAAATTACGCTTCAATTCAATGGCCAGCTGCCACCTTGGAACGTTCCGAAATTTGGTTTCCCCATGAAAAGAAAAACCTCGATGGATAACGCCAATCTTAGTAATCCCCGCTTTGTAAATGCGCTCAATCGCTCCCATCCAAAGGGGTAAATCAGGATTGATAGGATTCTTGATCAACACTGGAATATCCATACCGCTTACTGCATCAGCGATCTCTTGAACAGAGAATGGATTGACCGTCGTACGAGCACCCAACCAGAGTACATCAATACCATATTTAAGAGCTTCGTAAACATGATCGGCTTTGGCGACTTCAGTAGTCACTTTCAGCCCCGTTTCTTCCTTCACGCGTTTCAACCAGGATAGCCCTTCCTTACCAACGCCCTCAAAAGAACCAGGACGAGTACGGGGTTTCCAAATACCTGCCCGAAAGAGGTCGATATTCTGTTCTGCCAGTGCTTTGGCCGTAGCCATTACTTGTCCTTCTGTCTCGGCACTACAAGGGCCGGCAATGATGAAGGGGCGCTTTGATTTCGGCGCGATAGGTTCAAATTGCATATTCATATTCTTAAGAAATTATTTTTCGAATTTGGTTGGCTTCTTCAATCCGCTCATAGAATTTTTCATAATCCTTTTTAATGAGCAGGCTACGAAAACGTGCCAATTGATTAATGTGTTCATCCAATACATCCAGAACATTGTCCCGGTTTTGCCGAAAAATGGGAATCCACATATCCGGCGAACTCTTTGCTAGGCGTACGGTGCTACTAAAACCACCGCTGGCCAACTGAAAAATGTGGTTGTCATCTCTTTCCTTCTCCAATACCGTCAGCGCTAGCGCAAAAGAACTAATGTGTGAGATATGCGAAACGTAAGCCGTGTGTAAATCATGTTCCTGGCTATTCAGGTATACAATCCGCATGGGGATGCTAGCATAAAGGCGCTTTACTATTTCATGGGCATCCTCATCACTCTCTTCTACATCACAAAGCACCGTACACTTGTTGTCAAAAAGCGCTGGCACCGCGGCTTCTGGCCCACTATACTCTGTTCCTGCCATCGGGTGAGTCGCCACTAAGCGTCCGCGCTTGGGGTGCCCCTTTACCGTTTCCAGAATATTTATTTTAGTCGACCCCATGTCCATCACTACCTGGCGATCCACTAGGTCTAAAACCTTTGGCAACAGGCTTAGCATAGCATCTACCGGCGTAGCGACAACGACAACATCTGACTGTGCCACCGCCTCTGCAAGCTCCATATCCTCATCTATCAAACGACGACGAATAGCCTTATCCAGGTTTTCCTGACTCTGATCTACACCAATAATACGGCTGGCAAAACCATTCTCCTTCAAGGTAATGGCCAACGATCCGCCAATCAGTCCTATTCCTATTATCGTAACAACCACAGGGTTATGCTTTAAAGTTTTTCAATCGGTTAATAGCTTGCTCTAGCACCTCCACCGGGCTGCACAGCGATATACGAACGTATTGCTCTCCGGCGCTGCCGAAAATTCCGCCCGGTGTCAAAAAGATGTGCTTTTCAGCCAAAACGGCATCCGTAAGTTCGTAAGCATCAGCATGATGCTTAGGCGCACGTGCCCATACGAACATCCCTACTTGATCACCTGAAATTTCACAGCCCAACATCTCCAACAAGGCTACGGCCTTCGCTTTACGTTGTCCGTAAACTTCATTCTGCGAGGCATACCAGGATGCTGGCAATTCCAGCGCAGCTATCGCCGCCAATTGCACAGGCTTAAACATACCAGAGTCCATATTGCTTTTGAAGCGAAGGACGATCTGTAGATATTCTGCTGCTCCCACCAGTACCCCTACTCGCCAACCAGCCATATTGTGTGCCTTGCTCAGCGAATTAAGCTCAAGGGCTACTTCCTTTGCGCCAGGCACCGCCAATAAACTCCCCGGCTCTTCATTGAGAATGAAAGCATAGGGATTGTCATTGACCAGCAGGATACCGTGTGCTTTCGCAAAAGCGACCAAGGCTTCAAAATGGCCTGACTGTGCAGGTGTGCCTGTTGGCATGTGCGGGTAGTTAACCCACATGATCTTTACGCGCTCCAGGCCTTTGGCCGCCAGTACTTCCAAATCAGGAAACCAGCCGCCTTCCTCCGATAAATCATAGGAACGCACTACCCCACCCGCCAGCTCAGTAGCAGAGCGGTAAGTTGGATATCCGGGATTAGGCACCAGTACCTCATCGCCGGGGTTCAGAAAAGCCATACTTATGTGCATGATCCCTTCTTTGGAACCAATAAGCGGCAATACCTCGGTGGCGGCATCTAGTTGAACCGAAAAATACCGTTCGTACCATTCCGCAAATGCTTCCCGCAACTCCGGCACTCCCTGATATGATTGATAACCATGGTTTCCTGCTTGCGCACCTGCTTCCTGCAACCGGTTAATTACTGAAGAATGAGGAGGTAAGTCTGGACTTCCTATTCCCAAATTCAATACATCGTGCCCAGTTGCACGCATTTCGGCAATCTCACGCAGCTTTCGCGAAAAATAGTATTCTTCGACTTGCCCCAATCGTTGGGCCGGTGCGATGATGGTTGATGAGATCATTTATTTGTTAGATTGTTAGATTGTTAGTTGGTTGGATGGGTGGTTAGTTTTTAACGCCTTGAGCGTAAGCACCTAGAATATGAAGTTCATGGGTGATTGGGCGAATAGCCTCAATAGCTTGTTCCCAGCTCATAGCTCCATCAACAACAAAGTCTACGAAAAAGAGGTACTCCCAA
Organism: Lewinella cohaerens DSM 23179; assembly: GCF_000379805.1. Classification (GTDB taxonomy): domain Bacteria; phylum Bacteroidota; class Bacteroidia; order Chitinophagales; family Saprospiraceae; genus Lewinella; species Lewinella cohaerens. The sequence goes on from NZ_KB903531.1 coordinate 38,298, forward strand.
GGCTTTCCTATGATAGGTGCCGATTGGATTTTGGTGAGGTTCACATTGTAAGCAGAAAGCACAGCCAACACTTTATAGAGGCTACCTGCCGTGTGGTCTACGGTGAAACTAAGCGATACTTTATTTGCGGAGGCAGTCGCAGTAGCCTGCTTTTCTCTACGCAAAACCAAAAAACGGGTATGGTTCTGCTTGTTGGTCTCAATCCCGGCGGCAAGTACTTCCAAATCGTACAATTCAGCAGCTAAATTCGATGCAATAGCGCCTACCTTACGCCAATTATTTTCTTTTACTTCGCGGGCACTTAGGGCAGTATCCACGGTCTCCACCAACTGAATATGAGGATACTGCTTGAAAAATTTTCGACACTGCGCAATCGCTACCGGGTGAGAATGAACTTCTTCCAAGTCCTCGATTTTCACCCCCGGCAAAGTCAGTAGGTTTTGTTCAATACGCAAGAAAACCTCTCCGACTACTTTCACTTTACTGTCCAACAAAAGGCGGTAGTTACTCATCAGGCTACCTGCCAGCGTATTCTCAATGGCCATCAACCCCACATCCATCTTAGCTCCTTCAAGCAAATCATCCATCAAGTCTTCAAAAGTATGAGCAGCTATGATTTCCAATTCGTGATCCGGAAAAAACCGACGGGTAGCAATTTCATGAAAGGCTCCGCTGTAGCCCTGGATACCTACACGTAGTTTGTTACCTACTGTTGCCTCCGCCGGGGCTAGTGTCGATTGATCGTCTGAAGTTGTTGACATTTTCTGAGTTGTTTAAATAAAAAAAGTCCCGCAGTTTCCGACGGGACTTTTTAACAGTATACCTGATACTATACCAAAGTTCCATCTACGGAGCACCGTAAAAGAAATAAAAGCTATAAAAGCTATAGCTAATGGTGGTGGTATAATTTGGCATGGCTAAAGAGCTTCTTGGGAAATTTCATTTATTGAAAAACGAATACCCTAAATTAATGAGAAGAAAAGGGTTTATGCTTCCTGCATTTTCAAGGATTCGTGAACCTGTCGTCGGTATAAAAATTTCATTTAGCCCGCTAAACTCAATTTTAATCCCTTAGTCAGAACCTCAAATCGTTGAAAATCAGTTCGCAAAATTCCCCAACAATCTCTAAATTAAAAATGGTCCCGCTTTTGGCGGAACCATCATTATTACTTTAAGTCTTGTTTTTGAGCAATAGCGTGATTCCTTTATGCTTAAGCATAAAAATAAAAACCACAGAAATAAAAGAAATTGCTACTCAACATGACTGTTTTGTCTTGTGTACGAAGCAAACCTAGAGAAATAATCTGAATGACACAAACAATTTACTTAAAATCGAAAAAAAAACAAACGAATGTTCGCTTCTTTTATCCGCTGAAAGACAATAGCATTTCCTGAAGTACTTTATTCAAATTTTCAATCGCTTCTTTCAGTTTCCAGCGCTCACGTTGCCTTTTTTCTACATAGTTACTGATGGCGCGAATTTGCAAAGCAGGCGTTCCGTACTGCAGACTTGCGTAAAAAAAGGCTGCTCCCTCCATGCTTTCCACTTGCCCAAAAGGAAAGTTGGTCTTCATTTTCATAATGCTTTCTTCGGTGCCATGCACTGTATTGACACTAATACCATGTACCTTGGGAAGAAACGCAGGGCGATCATCAGAGGTATTCCAAAGTCGTCCTTCCTTAAACGGAAACACATCTCCATCAATCAAGTCCATAGTTGTAACAGGCGTGAATGCCCCGTCGGCCTCCTCCACGCCCAAGTCAGCAAAACAATCAGAAACGACCTCTACCACGTCCCCTAATTCCAAATTCCGATCAATGGCACCCGCTACTCCCGCTTGCACCAAAAGGTTGTACTTCCGAGTAGCAAGGCGATGCCCCAAAGCAAATGCAGCCAATGGCAAACCTACACCAGTGATCAGTACCTCGATACTTAAAGCTTCTTTTTGAAAATGATTGGGTTCACGCTCCCAGCCTTCCCCTCGGAGAAAATCCAGGAGTGGTGCTATTTCAAAAGTGGTCGCGGCGACTAAGAGTATCTTCATGGTTGTTTGAGCGTTAAAATAGCTTTGGTTATCATTCTATTATGCTTTTTTGGCCTCCCTTCGGGCGCTACGTTACGTAGCTCGTTATTCACTCGGCCCCAGGAGAACCTGGGTCTGGCTACCTTTGGCAGCCACTACTCCACATCGCTAGGCCGAGAAGCCCTCAAAACATCATTCTCCTCCCCCACTCAACAAGTCATAAGCATACACCTCTCCTCTAAGCGTGGTCACTAAAAAATACGCCCCTTGGGTATTTCCGCTCAGGATGGCCTGCCCTTGGCCGGGTAACGGAAAACCAGGAGCAATCGCCCCTTGCCCATCAATCAACCAAAGTTGATCGGGGGATTGCTGCACCGCGATGGTACCCAACGGTTCAGCAGGCAGCAAGGCGCGCGGAGTGAAGCCCAGAAGTTGCTGCCAGCGCTCTTTAAATTCCACACCTTCGTATCCAAACAGATGAACCAATGATCCTCGTTGAACGATGTAATCACTCCGGCCATCTCCCCAAATATTGGCAAAAAGGAAGTTGTCTGCAGGCCCTCGCCCCAGCGGCAACGGAAAAATATTCCCTTCCAAGTCCCATACATTTATTTTCCCACTCGCTGTTGCGATTATCATCCGACTAGCGTCAGGGTCTTCCGTGTTCAACTCTAGCCCAGGGGTACCCAATGGAACCTCAGGTACTGCTGGCAGGCTCGACAGAAAACTGCCAAACTTCCCAAACATCTGCCAACTCTCTTTCCCCGTCCAGGCTATCAACAAATCTTCTTGTGGGAGTTGCCAATGAGTAATGGGAAGATTAGAAATCGTTCGACCTGATAACTTGGCCGGCCAGCCTTCTACCGCCTTACACTCTAAGTCAAGCATCTCTATAGTTCCTTCTTGTGTAGGAAAAACGAGGTATTCATCGCCCACCTGATCAAAAGCAACGACCGTAAGGCCAGCAGAAGGAGCAGCGATCCCCGACCGGATATTTTTAGCAATTCCAGCTTCTGACCAAGCATGAATCCCCCCGGTAGACGTTGCAAAGTATTGTGCTTCACCACCAGCACTAGCAATCCGCCATACTGGTGAATACAGTTTGGGCAGTGTACGATCCGACCATAAAATATCACCCTCTTTATTGATCAACCAACAATCACCATTAGCAGCTTGAGCCATAAACTGCTTTGGCAGGCTATGGCCAAAACCTCGAACAGGAACTAAGGTCAAGTTTTCTTGCGTAGGCAATTGTGTCTTCCAGCGTAGGCTAGCAGTTGCTGTATTCTCCGGAGGGCTCTTTATTGCCCCCTCTAGCAACCAAACCCCTTCTTTTTTAGTGATCGCCTCATAATACAAGCTACCATTAGCGCTCCAGTCGTACTGTGGGAATAGTAGTTTTAGCCAATTTGTTTCACCATCACGCAATGGGCCCCAGTTATAGTAACCTTTTGGTCCTTTAGCAGCTTTTAGCATCCCGGCTAGTTCAAGAAAATGCTCTTGTTTATTCAGCGTAGCTCCAAGCAAGTAATAATCCAAATAACGCTCCATATCTTCTCTAAAAACACTCACCAGTAAGGCATCAGGTAATTCTACAATCCAAGGCTGCCAAGCCTTTCGATCACTAAGACTAGCTACCCCGGCCGCTGTCCGTAATTGACACAACTCAAACAATTGGTAGCGGCTTTCTTCTAGAAACTGGCCTCCCCCCAGGTAAGTGTCCCTAAAGCTGGCAAAAGCTGTTGTATCCCCTATGGGCAAAACCCAGAGACGCGGAGCAATTCGATTTTGCTGCCCGGGATTGGCTAATTCCATCTGCCAACCACCTGATCCTAGCCAGGTATCAAGGGGTGTTTTACTATCCTGCTCTGTTCCACTTGAAAGTGGAAATAATTCTTGGACAATTTCGGGCACCTTATCCCAATCAGTCATCGTATCGTAAGCGGTCCATCCCTTGGTAGTATTCACCAAAACGCCTTCTGCAAGTGCTGTACTGTCGGTTCCCTCTACCCTTAATGCCAGCCATTCTCCCAGTTCTTGGTAGGTAAGTAATGCTTTGGTGTTGAGCCAACTTTCAGGAATTCTATCTTCCAACTTACCCGTTCGCAACAGGATTCGTTCTCCTGCTGATGGCCAATGAGCAATACCTGATTGCAATGCCTCAAAACCTTCCTCACTAGGCCATGCCTCCATTTGCCCAGAAAGGCTCAATAGCGCATTTTCAATTTGAAAAGGATACCGACCAGCTAGAAAGATGTTGTGAAAGCGAGCAAAATATACCGGATCATCTGATGCAATTCCAAAAGTATAAATATCACCGCCAGCAAAATTCAATGTGGGACCATAATTCGAGGGATTCCACGCAGCAGCTAATCCACTGGAAGCTGAACCGATAAAGGTGTACGCAGCATCATGAGGGCCATTTCCCACTTCGGGAAGCAACCACCACTCTCTCCATTCAGGGTCCTCTGTCAATTTCAGGGAATCCAGAACATCTCTAACTCTTTGAGCATCTAAGAACCACAAATGCTGATTATTCAACTCAATTGCTCCATCAGCAATATCTGGAAGCCCTACCAATACACTGCTATTTGTACTCACTGCCTGGAAGACGCTCACCTGATCAAAAGGCAGGCGATATTGTGAACGCAAGAGCCAGTAGGAAGTTCCAAGAACGCCAAGCAATAAAACAATAAAGAGGATTTTCTTACGCATAAGTAGGGGAAACTAGTGATTAGAGATCAAAGATGGATAAGATTATTATTTATGCCAATTTTTTCAGACATTTGCATCGCCTTAACAGGTACTTTGAAAGTAGTCTACCCATAGAATTGGATAGCCCCCTCCCCTTTCTTATTTGATCGGACACCTTTAGATATGTTCCGAACAAATAGCAATCAAAACCGTGTATCATAATTTACTAACGCATTAAAATCAATATAATGCGCAAGAATTTTCTACGTATTGGTGCCATATTAATGGCATTGGGAGTTATTTTCGGAGCATTTGGAGCACATGGCTTAAAAGAAATTGTCAGTGCTGAAAAACTGGGGATATTCGAAACCGGGACGCGATATCAAATTTACCATGCATTTGCCATTCTACTTGTCGGAACCCTACTATATTTCCGTAAGACTAGCCTTATGCCAATCGCTGGCTGGTTATTCCTTGGAGGAATTGTTTGTTTCTCAGGGTCGCTTTACTTGCTTGCTTTCGCAGACCTTGTTGCGCTTCCAACTAACCTATTAGGACCTATCACCCCCATTGGGGGATTGCTTTTTGTAGCGGGTTGGGTGGTACTTGCAATCTCTACTTTCCAGGACAATGAAAAGCGCTATAGAAAAAGTCATTCTGAATAACTTTTTCTATTTCGTTTCTAATTCAACTTCATCGTTTTTTTTGCGATTACGCCACCATACGTAACCAATCACTCCTATAAGCAAATAAGGTGTAGCGAGCATATAGAGAATACCGTTGTTAAGGCCTTCTCCTTCCTGACCACCATTTGCAAGGTTACTCTCTGCCGTCATGCGGCACATTGGGCACTGAGCTTCGGCCAGCAAGGGCATACAAAACAGCGCTAACAGCAATAAAAAAGGCAGATATTTATTAATCATCTTCATGGTAAAGGAGCTTTAATATTAATAATAAGGCTTCAATAATAAATAACAGATAGGCCCCGTTAGGCATACATAAAACCAAATAGGCCAAACATAACGTGCATACTTTTTGTGCTGCTCGAATTGCTCCGTATAAGCCTTAATAAAGGTAAGCAGGATAAAAGGGAGGCTAACTGCTGCAAGCACAATATGACTCAAAAGAAGTACCAGGTAATAAGGCCTCACACCAGCGACAGACGCAGCTTCCGCTGTACTTAATATTTTATCGCCATCAATATCTCCAAAAATTGTTTCGGGAGTAGTAAAATGGTACAAGACGTAACAAAGCAAAAACAATACTGAAAGCCCCAATGCCAAAAAGTTAAACTTCCGGTGAAGAAGGATTTTTTTTGTCTTAACAAAATAGAGTGATGCCAGCAAAGCTAAAGCCGCCAAGGCATTCAATAAAGAATAGAAAGGAGGGAGAAACGAAAAGTCTACTCCTTCTGGAAGCGGAACCTTAACTCTCCTCATTAAGCCAACAAGGACAAGCACCAGGAAGGTGACAATCCAAGTAAAGGTTTTGAGCTTTCGCTCTGTTGTACGCTGTGCTTCTGTCATCTTGATTAGCTTTACATCTCCGCCTCGCGGCGTAATTCTGGTTTGGGTTTGTCTCTTTCTGGCAATAAGATAGCCGTACGCTCTACCAACCGCTGCAATACTTGTTCATCAGTATAAGGATAAGCCTGACGGATATAGAGTGAATCATCTAAAAGAACAATTAAGCCCTCCTTCAAGCGAGCCTTTTCCTCGGGTACTAAAGCAATTTCTGCAATCAAGCGATCAAAGCTCTCTTGATTACTTCCCCAATACAACAACTGAGCAGTATCAACGGGAACTTCATAATCCTTCTGAAACGCTGCAACCTGTACACTGTCACCATCTGCAAAAAGTGTCCATAATTCAAGGTTCTCAGGAATATCGAATTGAGTATGTAGCTTTTTGAGTACACTCGCATATTTCTCCCGATCAGCCGATGTTGGCAGGAGTCCAAACAAATAAAAGCTTTCCCCTATTTCCATTTTCGGCATTTGACCAGCGAGTAATTGCAGTCCTGTCAGGTCGGTCAAGCGCTGCTCCTTACGAAGATCTTTCATTGCTTCTTTCTGATACTCATAACCTTTACTCAGGTAGATGTAGCTACCTAAAGGTAAAATGATCAGGAAAAAAGTAAGCCCCAGAATAGAAGACAGCCTTCCTAAAATTCCCGGACGCTCTTGCTTATTAGTCATAAACTCAATTATTATAAAATATAGAACAACTCCTTATGCTTTGGGTTCAGCCCGAAATCACATCCTCACCGAAATATGACAATCCCATTTCAGATGGTGCAAAAACTACACTAGTCATCCCGAAGCTACGAGATGACTAGTATAATATCCGGAAGGATGAGCTATTATTAAGTAACCTTTAGCTCAAAAGGTAAGTATCCTCTGGAAGAAGGAAACTTTCTTGAGCGGGTGTCGCATTAGGATCTACCTGCTCACGTTTTTTGACATCCTCTCGGCGCTCTTTCCAGCTATTACCTTCCTGGAAGAAAGCAATCAATGCCCAAACCAGTAAAAGGATAGGAAGTAGTACACTCATTGCCAAACCTCTCACCTCATAGCCCATGTGCATGAACTCATAGATGATAAAATATGCCTTGTAGAGAGAAAGCCCTATCAATGCAAGAGCAATAATCCACAGTACTACTTTGTAGTCGCTTACGTCGATACCGATGTGTCCCTTACCCAAGAGTGAGATGAATACCTCAACCAAGGTTACAGCTCCCAATAAAGCGAGGCCTTTGTATACGTCCTTGATCGATTCTTCGTATGTTTTATGTCCAGCCATTTCGGATAGAATTGAATATTATCTTAATCAACTAAAGGAGATCGCTCTCATTGGTTGATAATTATCAAATTGAATTAAAGGAGGTAGAATGCAAGGAATACAAACACCCAGACTAAATCTACAAAGTGCCAGTATAAACCAATTTTCTCTACCATCTCGTAGCCGTTCTTACGAGCAGCATAAACACCACTTCCTGCATTGATCAAAATGATCAAAAGAAAAGCAACACCTGAAAGTACGTGAAAACCATGGAAACCAGTGATCCCAAAGAAGAGCGCTCCAAAAGCTTTTGGCCCGTAATCTTCCATCATGATTTCACCAGGATTCTCACCTTCTTTTACGACGAACTTACGATGAATAAATCCTCCTTCGTCTACGTACATAAAGCCATAGTCCTTGTCATAAGCATTCACAGCATGACTAGCGTGTCCTTCATCATCTCCATGACCGGAAAAAGAAGCAATAACTTCTGTATCAGTTAAGGAAGGATCAAGATCTGCTTTATGCAGTAAATAGGTTTTTCCTGGTTCAACAGCTTCTTCACCTGCTTTACCATCTGGGCCCAGATAAACGCCTTCTTCTGTATGCGTACCGAAAGGGTTACGCGTTACAGACATGTGTTCTGTAGCAATAAGGTTATTCCACTCCCAAGCCTGACAGCCTAAGAAGCCTATACCACCAAGTACTGTCAGAAGCATCCAGAATACAACGCCTCTTTTGTTTTCGCGATGACCTTCCTGTACCGCTCGCACCATCGTAACGGAGCTAATGATCAATAAGAAGGACATGAAAGTTACGAAGATCAATGGAGCCCCGTGAAGACCAAAAGGTGCCGTTGAAAACACAAAATCTGGTACTGGCCAAGTCGGGCTACTAAACCGCAATGAGCCGTAAGCAATCAGAAAGCCAGAAAAAGTAAAAGCATCTGAGAGTAGGAAATACCACATCATCAGCTTGCCGTAACTCGCCTTAAACGGTTCTGTGCCTCCATCCCAAGCTCCTTGTTCATGGTGGACATCATGTTCCATTACGGTAGTGTCATGTTCTGCCATCGTGCAGCGTTTGTTTTGTCTAACATTTAATATAGAACTTGTACTCAGCAGGAGCAACAAGCTCTTAGCGACAAAGCAGATTATCTCTTTAGGATAAAAATGCTTTTCGTTTTGTCTATTTACCCTTATTGGTTATTTGTGGGTTATCGCTGAAGCGCCATAAAGACGACAAGATACAGCCATACTCCTCCAACAAAATGCCAATAAGTCAAAGTCAACTCAAATCGTAGCTTCCGTGCAGGTGTCACTTTGAACTTGCGCGAAAATGCGATGATTAAAGCGATAACCAAAGCCGTGATTCCTCCCAAAACGTGAGCCAAATGAATCCACGAAAGGGCATAAACAAAATCACCACTAGGGTTAAGTTTCAAAGGAATTCCCATTGCTGCCAATGCTTCCCATCCTTGGTACTGAAGCACCACGAAGGCAAGCCCTAAAAGCAGACTTATTAGCAATAATCCTTTGTATAAATTCTCTCGTTCTCTTTTGAACGCTAGATAAGAACCATGCAAAGTTACACTGCTAATCAAAATCACCAGTGTATTCACAAAAAAAATATTTGGCAACGGAAACTCTAACCAGTTCCCTGCTGCCTGCCGTACCATATAAGCACTGGTAAGTGCCGCAAAAAGCATCGACATACTTGCACAAGCCACCCAGAGTGCAAATTTCTTAGGGTGGATTTTGTTTCTATTACTCCCGGTTTGCTCTGCCATGATAGAATCTGTCATCTCTTTAAATCATTTTATCCCCCCAAAAAAGCAAAAGCGATAGCGGGATATAGCCAAAGGAAAAGAACATAAGCTGCAAAGCGGTTTTTCGTTCTGGTTGCTGTAAAAAACGCCAGGCGAAATAACTGTAGAATACTCCTAATACTGCCACAATTCCTGCGGACCACCAGCCAGTATACCCAAAATAAGTAGGAAGTATGCCAAGTGGTATAAGTACTAAAGCGTAGCCTAAAGCTTGTTGACCCAATTTTTTCAAATCAATCTGCCCTTCCTCTTCTGGAACGAGCTGATAACCGGCTTTGGAATAATCTTCATAACCCAGGAAAGCAATCGACCAAAAATGGGGAAATTGCCAACAAAACTGGATTGCAAAGAGCGTTAGCCCCAGCCAGGTTAATTCTCCTTGTGCAGCTACACACCCAATGAGGGTCGGAAGTGCACCAGGTACAGCGCCAATTAAAACAGCTCCCGGAGAAACTCGCTTCATTGGTGTGTAAACGAAAGCATAACTTACTAATGCAAAAGTTCCAAAAAAAGCAGTCCATGGATTAAAAACAGCCAAAAGGCTAATGCCAAAAAGGCTCATAAACCCTGCTGCTAAAACTGCTTCTGATGTTTTCATACGTCCTGCAGCCAAAGGGCGATTAGCAGTACGTTTCATCAATCGGTCATAGTCTTTTTCAAGTACTTGGTTCAGCGTATTAGCCGCCCCTGTGGTCAGAAATCCTCCAGCAGCTAAAATCGCTAAGGAAGTAAAACTGATCGTACCTGTTGCAGCAATCAAATAAGCGATTACTGAAGAAAAAACTACTGTTGCCGATAGCCGGAATTTCACCAGCAGAAACAAATCCTGAATCCGAAGTCTAAGTGCAGCAAATGGCTTGTCAATAGATACACTATCAGCTACCGGATTCAGAGATGTTTCTTTATGCTTAGAAATTGAATGCTTCATTTATCTTAATGACCACCATCGTGCTCACCTTCTTTTAGGGGCATAATCTGAGGGATAAAATCCTGACCGTCCTTACCGTAGTCATAAGGCCAACGTTGAACTGCGGGGATTTTACCAGGCCAGTTTCCGTGTCCTGTCTTTATAGGAGTTGTCCACTCTAGTGTTGTTGCACCATAAGGGTTCTGTGTCGTCATTTTCTTACCACGCCAAATACTGTAGAAGAAATTGATAATAAACAACACCTGGAATGCGAACACCAAAATTGCAGCTACAGTGATGAACTTGTTCATTTCTGCAAAATGGCTGAACGTCTGGAAAATATCGAAAGAATAGTAACGACGAGGAACACCAGCCATACCAATATAGTGCATTGGCCAGAAAATAGCATAAGCTCCAACCATCGTACCCCAGAAGTGAATCTTACCCAGCGTATCATTCATAAAGCGGCCATACATCTTAGGGAACCAGTGATAAACACCAGCAAACATTCCGAAGAATGCGGCAACACCCATCACAATGTGAAAGTGAGCTACTACAAAGTAAGTATCGTGCATCTGAATATCAATAGCGGAGTTACCCAGGAAAATACCAGTTAAACCACCAGAGATAAACATTGATACAAAACCAATGGCAAATAACATTGCCGGATTAAACCGAATGTTACCACCGTATAAAGTCGCAATCCAGTTGAATACTTTTACCGCAGAAGGTACCGCAATAATCAGTGTAAAGATTACGAAGAAGTTCGAAATGAATGGGTTAACACCAGACATAAACATATGGTGAGCCCATACAATAAACGATAGAAAAGCAATCGCAAGGATCGAGTAAACCATCGCTTTATAACCAAAGATTGGCTTACGCGCATTCACAGAAAGTACTTCAGATACAATACCCATCGCAGGAAGGATAATGATGTATACCTCGGGGTGTCCAAGGAACCAGAACAAGTGCTGGTAAAGTACAGGACTACCACCTACATGATCAAGTGCTTGACCGCCAATGAAAATTTCACTGAGATAGAAGCTTGTCCCCAACTCCCGATCACACATTACCAAGAAGAATGCAGATGCCAATACAGGGAAAGACAACAGACCGATGATTGCAGTAATAAAGAATGCCCAAATCGGCAATGGCATACGCCACATTGTCATTCCTTTGGTACGCAAGTTAAGAACCGTAGTAATGTAGTTGATACCTCCTAAAAGTACAGAGACAACAAAAAGCACCAAGCTCAAGGTCCACATAGTCATACCTGCACCTGATCCAGCGGAGGCTTCTGGTAGAATACTCAAAGGAGGATAAGCTGTCCAGCCTCCAGAAAAAGGTCCAGTACTTAGGAATAACGAAAAGAACATTACCAGGCCAGCCAAAAGGAAAAACCAGTAGGACATCATGTTCAATAGTGGGGAAGCCATATCACGAGCTCCAACCATCAACGGAATCAGTAGATTACTAAAAGTACCACTCAATCCAGCGGTCAATACAAAGAAGACAAGAATGGTACCGTGCATCGTCACCAATGCATAGTAAAACTCCTGGGATAACGACCCCATGCCTTCTCCATTGATCTCAATCCACTTGCCTAACACTGGCTGCAACCACGCAAGGCTTTCTTCAGGAAAACCAAGCTGGAGACGAAACACCAGAGACATCAAGCCACCAATCACAGCCCAAAACATTCCCGTAATCAGGAATTGCTTAGCGATGATCTTGTGATCTTGACTAAAAACGTAGGTAGTAATAAAGTTAGACTGATACTTATCTCCGTCATGATGCTCATGAAAATGATCATCATAACCCAGCTCATCAATCAGCTTTTCTTCTACCGTATTCGGTTGAATTACTGCGGTTGCCATTCGCTATTTAATTTTTTTTCTGTTTCAAAAGTTGTCCTAATGCAATTATTCGCCTGCCGGAGCGGCCTCTGCTGCTGCCGGAACAACAGTAGTGATCGCCTGGCCACCTGCTAGAACAGTAAATGCTGTCCTACGGTTTTGTTCACGGCCTTTTTCTGTACCATTATCCGCAATAGGGTCATTTTGTCCATAACCACTTGCTACTAAACGGCCTTCATCAATGCCATTTGCCACTAGGTAATCTTTTACTGCTTGAGCACGCTGCTGAGAAAGCAACATATTAGCGTCAGCATCACCTGTATTATCAGTGTGTCCGCCAAGGCCAATAACCAAGGCTGTATTTTCTTTCATAGCTTCGATAACATTGGCCATTTCATAAGTCTTAGACATTTCTGTCAATGCAGCTGAACCTGTTTCGAAGGTAACATACTTGAGTACGAATGTACGATCTTCGGGAGTAGCTGCATTTAATGCACCATCTAAAAGAGTCGTAAATTCTTGCTTGCGGCTCTGCGACACAATAGAAGGCAATTTGCCATCTATCGGCCAAGGGTCATTCTCTGTCTGATGAATAGCCGTCATGTAGTAAGACTGCTGCTGACCTAACCAATCTTTGTACTCTTCTTCTGAAACGATCCGTACTAAACGGCGCATACTCCAGTGTCCAGTACCACAAAGCTCGGCACAAGCCAACTCATAATTGAAGTTTTCCCAAAGCTGCTTCTCAGGATCACCTGGATCAGGTACCTGGTATTCAGCATATTTACGCAATTCCTGACGGTACTCTTCAGTCGTTTTCTCAGGCGTAAAGACGAAGTACGTAGGCATACCTGGTACAGCATCCATTTTCACCCGAAACTGAGGCAGGTAAAAATCGTGCAATACATCACGAGCTAAAATACGTACTCGCACTTTTTTGCCGACAGGAAGAACAATCTCGCCAGGGTGAATATCATCCAGGTTGGATTCATCCGTCCAGTCTTGACCTACAGGGTTGGTACCAGAAGTAAGGCGAAAATCACGCGATCCCAATTTGCCGTCAGGTCCAGGGTAACGAAGCTGCCAAGCAAACTGATAACCCATAGCTTCGATCTCAATGACATCTTCATCCGTACCTACATCGGCCATTACATCGTTCCATGCATCCAAGCCACCTACAACCAGGAAGGTCATCACTACAGCAGGAATTACAGTCCAAACTACCTCTAAGGTATTGTTATGAGGAAGGAAAATAGCTTTTCCATCTTTCCGCTGACGATACTTATAAGAAAACCAGAACAAGGCAATATGAGTAATAAAGAATACAATACCCGTAACAATTACGGTAATATTGAACATCTTATCCAAACTCTTACCATGGACAGAAGCCGATTCATGTGGGCCATAACCCAACATGTAATTCTTATAGTAGTAAGCCGAAACAATGCAAAATACCAGGAAGAGAACCATAAAGATCAACAACCAGCGGCTGGTGGTGCGATTACTTCTTTCCTGACTATCTTCTTCGCCACGGATTTTAGAAGCCAGCTCGGTAACCTTACCGATCTGCACTGCTACTACCGCAATTAAGATGATACACAATATGGCTAATAAAGCAGTCATTTGCTATGATTATTTTAAAAAGTCAAAATTTGTTCCACAAATTACGCTAGTAAAACAAAGACTATAGGAAAATGCTCACTACAATTCTTTGTTTAGACTTAATCTAAATAAGACTACGTATGGTGGTGTTCGCTTTCGTGAACAAATGGGTGATTCTCTGGAACCAGCTTCACTTTAGATAAGCGGGTCAAAACAATAAACAGGAAGAATGCCAGGAAGCCCAACATGGTTCCGATCTCTAACAAACCAGGGATGGTCATCCCCATCTGGAAAGAGCTGTGTCNATGTCCACTATCACCGTGTCCTTCTACAGCGTGTTCATCACCGTGTCCAGCTGTAGTAGCGTGGTCGTCCTCAGCGTGCTCCGTTGCATGAGCTTCACTTGCGTGATCATCTCCCATACTTAAAGTGGCTGCGTCGTGATCATCACCTCCAGCATGATGCATTTCATGAATCTCATGAGCTGTATGCGCTACCCCTGGCTTGATCATCTGGAAGTAATCGAACCAGTGGCCGAAGAAAACGATAAATGAAACAAAGAACAGTGTACCAAATTTCCGCTTGGTATCATTCCGCATAAGAATGAGGAATGGTAGAATAAAGTTAAGAATCAAATTACCCCAGTACAACACTGGATACTCGTGCATCCGTGTCAAGAAGTAAGTCGTTTCTTCACCGTTATTAGCATACCAGATCAGCATGTACTGACTGAACCACATGTAGGTCCAAAAAACACTGAATGCAAAAAGGTACTTACCTAAGTCATGAAAGTGCTCGCTGGTAACATTTTCGTAGTAGCCTTTAGACTTTAACCAGATCAACAGCATAATGGTAAGTGCCATTGCTGCCACAAACAACGATACTGTTGCGTACCAAGCGTAAAGCGTACTGTACCAGTGAGCATCAACACTCATAACCCACTGCCAAATCATTGCCGCACTGGTAAAACCAGCGATAGGAAGGAAAATAGCAGAGATTTTCTTGATTTTCTTGTATTGAAGGTACTCTTCCGTTCCTACTTCGTCTTCTTCCTTTGAAAGTGTACGGTAGCGGTAGGCAAAGTATGCCCAGGTACTTACAATCAATATGGTACCTAAACTATACCATGTATTGTTAAGGAAGGAGCTCTTACCCTGGAGGATAGTATCGCCAGCAACAGATGCTTCATCTGCCCAATGGTAGATGTGATTGAGGTCGAATACTACTCCTATTACCATGATCACCATCAGGATCAGGGCTGGTACGAGGAAAACGGAGAAAGCTTCCCAGACTCGCTGAATCATCAGGTGCCAACCGGCATAAGCCGTAGTGAAAGCCGTCAATACAAAAATTGACACAAAACTGATTCCTAAGAAGAAAACGGAATTGTGTAGGAAATTAGACCAGGTCCGGGTGAGAAAACTATCGTCTCCCAAGGCGGTTAAGGCCAAGCAAATAGCACCTAGTGCCATAAATGCTCCTAGTACGGTCTTATGTTTGGCCTCAAACGTAAATTGGTTCATCGCGTATTATTTGTGCGTCTGCGAATTTTTTACTTGTCTGTCTCGTCTTTTGGGACGATTTACTTAGTGCTGATCAGTATCATGCTCCCCTTCAGTGTGGGGTGCTTCCATATCGTGGCCCTCCACGCCTTCTTCCATCATCACCGGATGAGGAGTATAAGGTGTAACAGATGCTCCAGGTATACCGAACGCAGCATTAAAAGTATTCTCATCCTCATTGTAGGTAGCTCCTGCTTCCTTCGCCTGTAAAGAACGAATGTAGTGGATAACCTGCCAACGTTCTTCGTAGCTGATTTTGTCAGAATATCCTCCCATTACATTTTTACCATACATAATAGCGTGGTAAAAACGGCCATTGCTGGCAGCAGTAAATTCTTCGTTAATCAGATTAGCCGGTGCTGCCAAGTATTTCGCATTTGGATTTTCGTCAGCATCATAAAGATACCCCAATCCGTTTGCTTTTTCACCGTGGCAAATACCGCAAAAAATATTGTAAAGCTCTTTCCCTCGTGCCAAACCATCAGCAGAAATAGGAAAAGGGTTCTCAATAATCTCGGCAATAGCTTGTGCTCTTGATTCTTCCGTATCTACATAGTAGTAAGGTACAGAACCATTTGTAGGAATTGTTATATCAGTTACACTTCCTTCTTCCATACCAGCATTGCTGTCCAGGAATTGCCCAGCGTAACCGCGAGGAACAGTACCAGTAACAGGAAGATTAGAACGCTTCAACAAAGCGTTGAGCGTGATCGTACTCTCCTTGTCCCAGGTATTGTAGTAATAGTAGTTAGACGTATTTGCCTCCAAGGCCAAAGAATGCCCCATATCAGGCATATACTCTGAACCCGTGAATTCTCCATCCGCAGGTGCACATGCGTACATCAGCAAGGATACAGAAAAGGCAATGATGATCAGCTTAATATTATTCATCAGAAATTTCTTGCTAGCGTGGTTAATGATTATATCACCTTTGTGTTCACTTCCGAAGCTCCAGAAGCAGAAAAGAAACTGCGCAGTTTGTCTAAATGAGACTCCGATGCGTCGTTTGTTTCAAAGGCAATGCAAAACTTATCATCCGTAATCCGATCATCCAATGTTGGGATCGTTTTTCCAGGTGCCATTCCACATACCGTATAAAAACTTACTACCATTCCGATAGAAGCAAAAAGTACGGTTAACTCGAAAGTAATCGGAATGAAAGCAGGTACTGACCAGTATGGCTTACCACCAAAAATGATCGGCCAATCGCGGGTAAATACCCAACTCATGAATAAGAATGCCGTAAGAGTACCAATAGCACCATAGATGAATCCAGCAATGTGAAGACGGCTTTCTGCCAATCCTAGCACAGGATCCAAACCGTGCACTGGAAATGGAGTGTAAACATCCATAATTTCCAAGTGATCCTCTTTGGCTTGCTTGACCGCCTTGATGAGTACTTCTTCATCATCGTACAGGCCAAATAAAACTTCTTTATGCGTCGCGCTCATGATAAGCTAATTATTCTCGTTAATAATTTTTCCAGTCCTAATGGTGATCTGCGTGAGCATTTGCTTTCTTAGCATTCTCTCCAGCATATTGATCACCAGCAACCTTCAGAATACTCTTGATTTCCGCTACAGCAACCACTGGTGCTACTCGCACGAAAAGCAGGTAAAGCGTAAAGAAGAGTCCTAAAGAACCAATGAATAAACCAATCTCTACCCATGTTGGTACATAATAACTCCAGCTTGAAGGCAGGTAATCACGAGCCAGGGTAGTAGCGATAATCACAAAGCGCTCAAACCACATACCGATATTAATAAAGATCGACATGAAGAAGGTTACGAAAATGCTGCGGCGCATCTTCTTGCTCCAAAACAACTGTGGAGATAATACGTTACAGGACATCATCCCTACATAAGACCACCAATAAGGTCCAAGTACTCGATTATAGAACGCAAACTGCTCGTAAATGTAACCGGAGTACCAAGCGATGAAAAGCTCTGTCAAATAAGCAACACCTACAATGGTACCCGTAAGCAGGATAACCTTGTTCATACTTTCGATGTGGCCTATCGTAATATAATCTTCCAGTTTCAGCACCTTCCGCGTCATAATCATCAGCGTCAGTACCATAGCGAAACCAGAGAAGATTGCCCCTGCAACGAAGTAGGGAGGGAAAATCGTCGTGTGCCAACCAGGAATTACCGAAGTGGCGAAGTCAAAAGATACGATGGTGTGTACAGAAAGTACAAGCGGCGTTGCCAAACCAGCAAGTACAAGAGAAAGACTCTCCCACCGCTGCCAGTGCTTAGCAGATCCCGTCCAACCAAATGAAAGGAAGTTGTATACCTTGCGGCGCAATCCCTTAGCTCTGTCACGTACAGTCGCAAAGTCAGGTACTAAACCAGTGTACCAGAACAAGAGCGATACCGTGAAATAAGTAGAGATCGCAAAAACGTCCCACAACAGTGGTGAGTTAAAGTTCACCCACAATGGCCCTCTTGTGTTTGGATAAGGGAAAATGAACATCGCCAACCAAAGACGTCCCATGTGAATCAGCGGAAATTGTCCCGCACAGATTACAGCAAAGATAGTCATGGCTTCCGCAGCCCGGTTTACCCCCGTCCGCCAACGCTGACGGAAAAGTAAAAGGATCGCTGAAATCAATGTACCGGCGTGACCAATACCTACCCACCAAACGAAGTTGGTAATATCCCAACTCCAGCCGATAGTACGGTTAAGGTCCCAAGAACCAATACCTTCCCAGATCGTCCAGGCTACACAGAAAACGTAAAGGGCCAGCCCTGTCACCGCAACCAGAAATGCGATCACCCACGATGCCGTTGGGGTTCGCTCGGTTGGTGAACAGAGATCCTCAGTAATCTGGTGATACGTCTTACCACCGTTTACTAAAGGCTCCCGAATGTGAGATACAACTGCGCTCATATCAATTTTTATTGACTCGTTTTTGAGCGACTGGATTTTCTCAAGTAAGACTACAAGAAAATCCAGCCGTTAACTCAAAAATTTAGATTTATGCTTCTAATTCTTCTTTACTATTATTTACGCGAGCTGCGTAGAATACACTTGGCTGGACGTTAATTTCCTCCAGTACCAAGTAATTCAGCGGGTTTTCGATGCGCTCAGCAACGTCTCCTTCCGGATTGTTACGATCACCGAAAACGATAGCTCCTGTAGGACAAGCCGTTTGGCAAGCCGTGCGTACATCATTATCAACCAAGTGACGAGTTTCGCGCTTAGCTGATAATTTACCTTCCTGGATACGCTGCACACAGAAGCTACACTTCTCGATCACACCACGTGAACGAACGGTAACGTCTGGGTTCAAGACCATCCGTGTGAGGTTATCTGCACCGTAAGGTAAATCTTCACCACTTACGGTAGGCTCATTCGCTGCGAACAAGTCGGCAGTAGTGTAGTCCAACCAGTTGAAACGACGAACCTTAAACGGACAGTTGTTGGCACAGTAACGGGTACCGATACAACGGTTGTAGGTCATTTGGTTCAATCCTTCCGCGCTGTGGTTGGTTGCTGCTACCGGACAAACATTCTCACAAGGAGCGTTATCACAGTGCTGACACATCATCGGCTGGTAAACAACCTTAGGGTTTTCGTAATCACCGTAGTAGTAACGGTCAATACGCAACCACGTCATTTCATGGTGACGGTGAACTTCGTGCTTTCCTACAACAGGTACGTTGTTTTCAGCAACACAAGCTACCTGACAAGCGCCACAACCAATACAAGCGTTGAGGTCAACGTGCATGGCCCAATGGTGGCCTTGGCTATAAAGCTTTTCACTATATTCTTCAAAAGGATAAAGCGTCTGGTCGTTGAGGTGCTTAGCTTCTCCCCGACGTTCTGCGATATGTTCCTCTAATTCAGATAGTTCGTCCAGTTTACCTTGATAGATAATTGAACGCTTGGTGAGGCCTCCCTGGAAACCAGCACCTAAAGTCATAATGGTCTTTTCATCTACATTGAAAAGATCATATTTTTCTTTTTGCTCTTCGGTGAGTTCTCCCGCTATAGCAACTTCCTCACCTGTTACTTTATCTACATAAAGCAATTCACCAGAATCATTTCGGCTATTTACCCCCATCGTGTGGTGGTACTGCACACAAGCGAACTCGTCTTCTACTTCTACAACATCAGAAATCGTTGCACTGGTAGAATAGTATTGTACGTTGCCGTCGTTATCGGTTTTCAACCATTCGAAAACGTTGGTGCCTACTTCATTACCCAAGGCACGACCTACCATACCTGTAACGGTACGTCCGTAACCCAGTGCAAGTGCAGTAGTACCTGTTGGCTGACCGAACTGACGTACACAGGTTGCTTTCATCTCTGTACCGTCAACGCCTAGCATTACCTGGTCCGCTTTGCCTTTGAATTCCCATTCGTTAAGGCCTTTCATTGCTGACCAAGAGTTACCTCCATCCCAAGTAACAGGAATAGCGAGGTAGTTGCCCCATACACAACGTGTAATTGGGTCAGGCATCTCTTGCAACCAAGGATTGTTGGCATATTCGCCACCACCCATGTTTACGGTTTCGTAGAAAGTAACTTCCATCTCTGAACTGGCAGGCTTGCGTACTTTAGCAGCAGCAGCATTCACATCACCAGCAAAAACGACAGGAGCTTCTCCTCCGTGTGGCAAATCAATTACCCCGTCATGCAAGACAGCGTCCCAGAAAGTCTGGAAGGTGAGGTAACGTGCCTGTGATTGGAAAACAGTGTTTTCCCAATTTTTCTTTAAGTACTCCAGGTATGGCTGCTCTGCAGTAGTATCCAAAGCTGGGCTATTGGCCCAACGGAGTAAGCTTTCTTCTCCAGCACGAGTTCCGGCACGACCAACAGAAGCGAAGATCGGCGAGATAGTAGGCTGAATCAAAGAATATACACCACTCTTAGGCTCGGCATCGCCCCAGCTTTCAAGGTAGTGGTGGGTAGGTGCTACGTAATCACATAGCACATTGGTTTCGTTTGGCGTTCCGCTCGTGCTTATCTTCAGATTCACTTTAGATAAAGCTGCACGGAAGGCCGCTGCACCAGGGAAATTGTAAGCAGGGTTAGCATCATCGAGCACAATCAGTGCATCTACGCTACCACTCTGCATATCTTTTACCAACTTCATCGCTGCACGGTCATCACCCTGGCGGGTCATTAGCGGACTAACGAAGTTCATGGTAGCACCGTAATTGCTCAACATTTCGTTGATGCCGTTTACAAGCACTTGCTCTCCCATGTTGTTAGAGGCTGAAACAACAACACTCTTACCACGGGCGGCCAACAGTTCTTTTGCAATGGCAACCATCTTCTTCTGCTTGTCAGCAGGAAGTTTAGGACCACTTACAGTACTGTTTCCACTTCCTTTAGCAACTTCGTTGTACAAAGCAACAATCGCAGCACCAATTTCAGAAGGCTTCACCGGCACACGGTTGTCAGCATTAGAACCAGAAAGGCTCATGTAGCTTTCTACCTGAATGTGGCGAGACATCTTAGGGTGCTTTGCATTCACCTTACGACCTGCAGCGTACTGACGTGCAAACTCGATAGGAGAAACCCAGCTCCCTAGGAAGTCACAATCGATAGCAACAATGACATCTGCTTTGTCAAAATTGTACTCAGGGATAGCCCGAGTGCCAAAGCTGGCTTCATTTGCCTGCAATAAAGCAGAAGAAGAAACCGGATCATACATAACTACTTCCGTATTAGGGTAAGTAGATGTAAAGTCTGCAATCGCTTGCTTGGTGGTAGGACTGAGGATGGTATTCGCCACGATGCGGACCCGAGAACCTGGCTTCAACTTGCCGGTAATGGTTTTATCAAAATCTTCCCAGCTCATCGCATCAGAAAACTGACCGTCCGCAACGGAACGGGGAGCATCAAAGCGACTAGTATCGTACAAGCCTAATACACTAGCTTGGGCACGAGCACTGGTACCTCCATGAGTAACAGGAGATAAAGAGTTTCCTTCAATTTTGATCGGACGCCCTTCACGAGTTTTCACCAGGATCGGACAGTAGTCACCACCCTGAACGAAAGAAGAAGCGTAGTAAGTAGCGACACCCGGCACGATACTATCCGGCTTAACAACGTAAGGGATAGCCTTACGAACAGGAATGTCACACGCTGCAATAGTCGCAGCACCAATACCAAAACCGAGGTATTTCAAAAAGTCACGGCGGTTTGATTCTAGGCGGGTTTCTACACCACCTTCCGCTGCCAACTCTGCAAATTCAGACTTTTCCGACTGGGCCAACTCCTGATTGTTATTGAGTTGTTCTGTACCTATCCAGACGTTATTCTTATGATTCTTCATTATGCTGATTTGTCTGTCTCTTGATTGCTGTTCTTAATAATGGCATTTCTGGCACTCCAGACCACCGATGTCTTCTACGGTAACTTTGTCCCGTGTTCCGGCCTGAATTTCCTCGTGGTAATTTTCGTACGCTTGGTAGTACTCATTACCCGCAAACTGCACCTCTGTTTGGCGGTGACAGTTGATACACCAACCCATAGATAAAGGTGACCACTGGTAAACCTTTTCCATTTCTTGTACCGGGCCGTGACAAGTCTGACACTCAACCTTACCCACCGACACGTGCTGTGCATGGTTGAAGTAAGCGTGATCAGGCAAGTTGTGAATACGTACCCAGTTGATAGGACCAGCAATTTTATCATCTTCCAGATCGTCGCTGGTCAAGGCACTAACGATGCCTTCCCACTGCTCTTCGATTTGGTTTTCTCCTTCATCATCCATACCACCAGTCGTCTGAACGTACTGATCAGCGATCCACTTTTTGTAAATCGACTCGATCTCGTCACGCTCCAACTGATCGTAGTTCTCAATATATTTATCTGAGCTAGGATCATAACCTACAGAAGCGTAGATTTTCGTCAGCTCGGCAGTCCCATATTGAGAACCATTCTTAATGGCCTTGTGACAATTCATACAGGTATTAGCTGCAGGAATAACAGAATGCTTAGAGCGACGTGCACCATCGTGACAGTACTGACAATCGATCTCCTGAATACCCGCGTGGGTTTCATGCGAGAACTTGATCGGCTGAGTTGGTTCGTAACCTTGCTGACGACCTAGTGCAATGGCGTTATTTACCGTAGTATAACCGCCAAGTACTACCAGTGCAAAAATCACAAAAGCGATAACACCCCGGCTAGTCAATACTTCCATCAAGGTACGACGCTGTACTGCTGCACCTGTTTCCTTTACCTTAATCATATAGTTAAGGTTAGAAACTACGCGAGCCAGTACGACTGCTAACAAGCCAAGCAGTGCTGCCAGGCCGACAAACATCCAAGTATTGTCAGTTTCTACTTCAACTATTTCAGGGCCATCACCACCTCCAGTCTTAGGAGGATAAACACCTGTATAAACTCCATCGATATAAGCCAAGGTATTGGCGATATCCTCATCAGAAAGATTCAGAAAAGAGTTCATTACGGTAGGACCCCAATCTGCCCACAACTGTGTTGCGCGCTCATTGTCTCCACTGGCGACCATCGCCTGTGAATTACGTATCCAAGAATAGAGTGCTTCTTCGCCGCCGTAATCAGCCCAACGTTCTGGTGCACCGCCGAGGTACGGACCAGTAAGATTGGTTTTCATATCGCCAGCGTGGCAAGCCGCACAATTGTTACGGAATATCGTTTTACCTGCTTCGAGGTCTTGACCAAACATGCCGAGGCTGCTCAGTACGAAACCAAGAAGGAGTAAAAAGCGGTGTGTCAAAGACTTATACGTCATCGGTAGTGACCTTTATTACTTTTTCTATTCAAACACAAAAATTCCAGCTGCCTGAAATCGGGGCAAAGATAATTTTGTGACATTTCTTTAACAAACTAATTGCAAAACAACTGCTCTATTTAGATAAATTCTAAACAACGACCCTGATTTGGCCATTCCACAGAATTTTCGGGCAGACAACCGTTGTTGTCTATAATATTTGCAAAAAGCTCATTTAATTCGCTGAATAACAAGCCTCTCCTGATATCAAACTGCTATTGCAGCTTTGATGCCTGGATGAGGATCATAGTTTTTCAACTGGATATCATCATAGGAGAAGTCAAAAATATTTTTGATCTCCGGATTCAATTTCAACGTTGGTAAAGGACGAGTTGCTCTACTTAACTGCAATTTCGTCTGTTCAAGGTGGTTATTATATAGGTGTGCATCTCCAAAGGTGTGAACAAAGTCCCCTACCTCTAAATCACATACCTGTGCAAACATGTGTGTCAATAAAGCGTAGCTGGCGATATTAAAAGGTACCCCCAAAAAAACATCTGCTGATCGCTGATATAGCTGGCAGGACAAACGGCCTTCTGCTACATAAAACTGAAACAAGGAATGACAAGGTGGTAAACCCGCTTTGACCATACCGGGAATATCCGGCGGGTTCCAGGCTGAGACAAGGTGTCGACGTGAATCAGGGTTGCGCTTAATCGCTGCAATAACCTCCGTTATCTGATCTACGCCACCAAAATCTCGCCATTGCTTACCATATACCGGGCCTAGCTCGCCCCATTTAGCTGCAAAAGCATCATCTTCCTTCACCTTGCTTACAAATTCTTTCAGCGCCGTCTTCCATTCCAGACTATGCCGACTGTATTTGTCTGCTAATCCGTTTTCTGAAAGGTAATGCTGAAAAGGCCACTCATTCCAAATATTGACGCCATTACGTACGAGGTACGCAATATTGGTATCTCCCTGGAGAAACCAGAGCAATTCGTGGACAATACTTTTGAAATGAACCTTCTTGGTAGTGAGGAGGGGAAAGCCGTCGCTAAGATCACAACGAAACTGATAACCAAAAACACTCCTAGTACCGGTACCAGTGCGATCACCTTTATCGGTACCATTATCTAAAATATGCTGGAGTAGTTGGTGGTATGCTCTCATGAAAAACTAACAGCTGTTTTGCTGTTTTGTGCAATGGCGAAGGTAGTTATAATTTTGCTTTTCTGTGACACAAGTTTTCCACAATTAGTTTTGGTCGGGTAAATTTAGGAATTCACCTTGGCTAGCCTTCCCCTTATAATCCCCTTTTATTTATTCGTCAGCCCTACCCCGCCAAATGCAACACTGCTCTTTGGGTCACCTGACGCTAGCAACTTAGATACCAGGTAAAATGGCTCATCAGTAGCTACCTTCACCTCCTTATTAAGTAGGCTTTCTAAGTGGAGACGATCATTCTTCCGGCTACTTCCGTCGTCCTTCCAGCTGGCCAACACTGGCCCTTCCGGTGAACCGGACCGCAGCTCAAAACGATAATTCAAAGGCGAGAGATCGCTGGTAAACAGGTCCAAGCCAAGCTTCTCCACGCTCGTTAAATCAAAACCAGGTATTTTTAGCCATCCATCTTGTGGCAACAGTTCCCATACTTCTATTTCTTTCCAGTCACCTTTGCGGAAACCTTCACCCTGATTCCATTCATTGACATTGAAGTAGTTATCACGAAGTACCTTGGCGACGCTCGTCGTAAGTGGCTTGATGCCTTCCTGTGGAACATCTGTGTAAGTCGCCCACAATTGCAACGTTGATTCCCAAGAGGTAGGGTTCCCTCCAATAATGGTACCATTAGCTGGCAGAGAGGCAACCGCAGAGGCTGGGGCATCTACAGACAGAATCCACTCAACGATCAGTGCTGCTTCCGAAGGGGAAATCGTAGGATGCGGCGCCATAGCCGCTTCTCCCCATACACCTCCTCCCCCTCTGATGATCTTTTCGCTCAGGTAGGCCGTTGCTGTTTGTTCTTCTCGGTAGCGATTGGCTATTTGCTGGTAGCTTGGACCAATTGATTTTTCACGTTCTTTATGGCAGGAAGCACAATCCAGGCTCGCAATAATGCTCTCCCCTACCTTATCGCCCAAGCCTTGCAGGTGGCCACCGGCAATTTTGACGTCCTGGGTATATTTGGTTTGTACCATCAGGTTTTCGTTGATCACCATATCGTCATCAGAAACAGCTATCCGGTACATAATCGGCTCTCCCTTAAAATAGATGTCCTGATTACCTTCTACGACAACCTCCACAGTGGGCGCTTCATTACCGGCGTAGACCAGCAGCGTTTCGCTTATGCGCAATGCTCCCTCCGCATCTTTTACGCGACAGCTAACCTGATAATTGCCCTCCTCTTCAAGCCTTAGTGCCAAACGAGGCTCCGTCGTTTCGTACACCTCATACCCCACCTGCCACTCATAACTCAATGACTGACCTTCAGGGTCAGAAACCAGCAATTCCGCTTCTAAAGCAAAAGGAAGCTTTCCTGATAATTTATTGACAAAAATAGAATCTATCTGCGGCGGGCGATTACCCGCATAGAAATCAATCCTTGAAATACCCGCATCCGGATTTTTGGAAAACCAGCCACTGCCGTATTCGAGTAAGTAAATAAGGCCATCAGGCCCTACTTCCATGTCTATGATATTATTAAACGTTTCTTCCGCCAGGAAGGGCTCCAGTTTATCGAGGCTACCATCTTCGTGCATACTAGTAAGGAGTATCCAATTCCGAATCCAGTCGTAGATAAAGAGTTTACCTTTGTAATAATCAGGATAGCGAGTAGCTTCTGGGTATAAATCGGGATAGTACACCGGCCCTGCCATCGCATTGCGCCCACCGCTGCCTACGGCAGGAAACTCATCCGATTCCCCATAAGGGTACCATATAAAGGCAGGCTGTGCGGGAGGCAATTCTTGTAAGCCCGTATTGTTCCGTGAATCATTGATTGGTGCCAGCGGGTCATAAGCGACACCTGTGACCCCATTACGATAATTGTATTGATGGTAAGCGTAGTTATCCCCCACAAACAATGGCCAGCCGAAAAAGCCAGCTTCCTTTGCTTGATTTACCTCGTCGTATCCTCGCGGCCCGCGTGTATCCGTATTGTCAATGCGGGCATCCGGGCCTACTTCCCCCCAGTAGAGGTTACCATTCTTGGCATCCACTGATATGCGGTAAGGGTTACGGTTTCCCATCACGTAAATTTCCGGACGCGTTTGCGGGGTTCCTTCCGCAAAGAGATTACCTACGGGAATGGTATAGCTACCATCGGGTTGAACCTCAATCCGCAGAATCTTTCCACGTAGGTCATTGGTATTTCCTGAGCTTCGACGCGCGTCATAGGGCTCGTGACCAGGGCGTTCATCCAAGGGTGCGTAGCCTTTGTTGACAAATCGCTGGCCACTTTCATCAAAAGGCGTAGAATTATCTCCCGTCGAGAGAAACAGGTACTTGCCGTCGCCACTAAAAGCGATGGAGCCTCCAGTATGACAGCAAATGTTGCGATCAGAGAACACCTCCAATACCGTTTTTTCAGTTGCAAAATCAAGACTATCACCACGAAAGGTAAAGCGAGAAAGGCGGTTGACAGAAGTATCCGCCGGACTGTAATACATAAAAACGTGCCCCGTTTCCGCAAAATCCGGCGAAGCTTGAATCCCCATAAGCCCCTCTTCGGCATTGACGCCTTCAACCTCTGCTTTATGGTAAACGTCCAATTTACCCAAAATGCGGAGTTGCTTGTTGGCTGAAGAATAATGCTTAATCTCTCCGCGTCGCTCAACGACCAGCATATCCAGATTGGGTAAAATGGTAAATTCGGTAGGTTCCGTCAACTGGCCCTCAATGAGCATGGTACGCTCTACTCTATTGTTTTCAGGACGTCGCTGCGCCGTGATATTCTCCTGCTGGTAAGGCTTATTTTCACCGATGGCGTACTGGATACCGCCCAACAAATGTTGTAAGAAAGCTTCTTCCTCATAGCTTTCATCAGTATGCCCTAGTCCAGTATACCAAGCGCGACCACCATCGTATTCATGGTACCAGGCGATGGGGTGTTCTTCTCCATTCTCCCCCCCTGAATAAGACGTTTCATCAAGGTTCAGTAAGACGTTTATTTCGGGATACAGGTTTTTAAAATTGTACCACTCGTCTGTCCGCACCCAATCATGTGGCAAGTGGCGGGTAGACACATGCGTGCTATCCACACAAGTAATATGCGCCTCCTGAATTTTGGGGTGGCTGGCAAACTGCGCCCCCACCAAACGATTGAACCAGCCCCATTGGTACTCGGTATCCGTAGCGGCATGTATGCCCACAAATCCACGACCTGCCTGTATAAATCGTTGCAAATCTGCCTCCTGATTATCATCTAATACATCTTCCGTTGTACTGAGAAAAATGATCGCTGCGTATTGCTGCAGATTTTCTTCGTTGATCAAGCTAGCATCTTCGGTGGTATCTACCAGAAAACCATTTTGCTCGCCCAGTTTGCGAATAGCCTCCTGCCCTTTAGGGATCGATGCATGGCGATAACCAGTCGTTTTGGAGAAAACCAATACCCGCGTCGGACCACTGGAATTATCGCAGGAATTAAAAAACAAAACGGCAAAGAACAAAATGAAGTAACTTCCTTTAAGAAGTACCGGAAAAGCCTTTTTCATGAAGATGGCGATTGATGATATAGAATTGTGCGGCCTAAATTAAGGGAAGTTTTCTATTTTCACAGAATAAGCGTTACTCAATAATGTGCTCGATGAAGTCAATCTACCTATTCTGCTGGTTTTATCTATTCTTTACCAGCCACCCCCAAGCCCAATCCACTTTTTCCAAACGCTACCATTTTGATTTAAATGCTGTAGTGCTTACAGGTGTCGAACAAGTTAGTGACTCCACCTACCTCATTATGGGGATAGCAAGGGATACAATCCCCCCATATTTGGTTTCTTCAATTTCAGTTTTAATTGATGGTCAAGGAAATTCCTTACATGAGAACATCCTACGTAACCCACTGCGCACCGTCGAAGCGGTAGCACAGGACAAACGCATTGATGATCGAATTTACAAACTTGGCTACAGCATTGAACCAGGGGTAGGTACTAAAGCATTATTAATCAGTTACGCCTTAGATGGCGAACCCTTATGGGAAGTGTATCAGCAAGATTTTCGCGATACCGCCACCTTTTTTCGGTTCAATGATATGGTTGTAAGCAATGATAAGATTTATGCCACTGGAAACAATTCATACGTAGGAGAAGGTGACAATTGGTGGGGTGCTGTTTTAGCCATTTACAACACAGAAGGCCAGTTAGTCGGAGGCTTTGTTTATGAAGACCCCCTTCTACGAACCTGGTCAAGGGCCATCAAACAAGTAGATGACAATTTGTTACTTATTGGCGGCGTAAGGGACAACTACAACCGCACCTGGAACAACTACCAGGTGATGAGTAAACTGTGGGCGGTAGATACCCTGGGCAATTTGTTGTGGACCTGGCAATCCGATGAAAACGAACTGCAACAGGGCATTCGGGACATGGCCCTGGCGCCCGACGGCGGACTGGTGATCGCCACCGCCATCGGCGAGGAGTTTCCGATCAATGACGAAGCTGGGATCGTATACTGGGATCACTGCATCCTGAAACTCAATGCCAACCAGGAGGAAGAATGGCGCACCTTGATTGGTAGCCAAGTGTCCTACGATTACAACTCTTATCACCGCATCATTGGGCTGGCAGACAACAGCGGCTACGTGGCTACGGGCTTTGGCTTGCAGTACTACCCCGATGCCGATCCTCTAACTGGCAATGTCTGGGACTACGGAGGGCTGGTCTCCAAGGTAGCCGCCAATGGTGATAGCCTCTGGGCACGCATCATCATTGACCCTACGGTAGACAGCCTTTCAGAGTACCATGAATGCCTGGACCTCATTGAAACCTCAGACGGTGGCTTTTTTGTAGTTGGCGAAGCTTATACCCCCCACCCTACTTTAGCCAGTCAACAAGGCTGGCTGCTCAAGCTCGATGAATGGGGCTGCCTCGTACCCGGCTGCGAGCTGGTAAGCGCCGTCACGGAAGCAGATGGGCCGCGGTTCAAGCTCCTGCTCTATCCCAATCCGGTGCGCGATCAACTCTCCGTTTATCTGGGGCCAGGGGAGTTGCCCACTGGTAGTACCTGGACGATCTACAACACAGCAGGTCAGTTGCTCGATCAACACCCTGCTCGGATGGCCGATGCTACCTATCTTTTGCCCGTGGCTGGCTGGCAGGCGGGTAATTATTGGTTGCAACTGCGCGGCCCCACTGGTGAGCTGCTGGCGCAGGAACAGTTTGTGGTGATGAAGTGATTCCCTTCCTCAATACACCACCAACACATCTCCATTTTGCTGCTGGGTACTACCGTCTACCACTTGCAAAGTCATGGTATAAACATAAATGCCCGCCGGGGCTGCTTTCCCTGCAATCGTACCATCCCATAGACCGGGTGATGAATTAAGTGGCTGGTCATAAGCCTCATAAACCAGCCCTCCCCAGCGATCGAAGATGCGAATCTCTTGAATACCGGAATAACAGGGCTTGGTAAATACCTGAAAGCGGTCGTTTATCCCGTCCCGATTGGGACTAAAGACATTGGGGACGAAGACGTTTATACACGGCAATACTTCTACTTCAAACAAAATGCTATCGGTACAGCCCGACGGCTGATCAATACCCGTAAGCGTATAGGTGCCACTTTGCAGGGGTTCAAAGATTGGATTGGGGCAATCACTACAAGAAAACGCTGCTGGTGGCGACCAGGAAAACCCAGGATCAGTACTCAAACTGCTCGTGGCTTGCAGGGGTATAGTTTCTCCCAACTCCAGCGTTAGGTCGCTCACATTGAGTTCTACTTCAATGCCTGCGGTTTCAATATTGGTGATGACTACACTATCACAGCCCGCTGTGGTCAATAGACTATCTACGTACATACCTGCCTCTGTGTAAATGCTTGGCCCTACTAAGAGGCTATCGCCAAAACACAAAAAGACATCATTGACGATGGTTTGTGGCTCCTGACTGACAATGCGGTAAGGTTGCACCGTCGGACAAGGCCCTGTCATATCAATGGTATCAACAAAATTGATGCTATTGAAATATACTTGCCCATCTATCGTCACGCTGTCTCCTGCACAAAAGATAAAATTGATGGTTGGCAAAAACGGATTTTCACCCGTAAGGGTAGTAATGACGGTACTATCATTGCAAGAGTTAAACAAAGGAATCTGGTCTTCGTAGGTTCCCGCAGCATTGTAGGTATTCCCTCCTACCATAATATTGCCACCAGGAAGATCACATAAATCAAAAACTTGTTCCGTCAGCGGGTTACAAAGGCGAAAGCTAAAATCGTCGATAACCAGATCATTACCACAGCCGCCAGGGGCATTGTTGGTTACCACAATCTGAACACTTGTCTGCATCTGTCCGGTAAAAAAAGTAATCCCGTATTCGTTCCATTCCAGCTCCGCACTCACCGGAATCCCCCCCGTGGTAACCGTACCCAATGTTGCTCCTGTACCTGGATCAATAAGTGTAAAACGAAGATCTGGTTCGCGGCTGCCACCCCCACAAGCAGAGGGCACCACTATATTAGCGACAAAGCAACTGAAAACATAAGTCGTATTGGGGCAGAGGTCATTAAGCGTCGTTTGAAAAAACACACCTGCATCTGCCGAAGCATCGAAGAGCAACATATACCCATCGGTATCATCGGGTGTATGATCGGGAGCGCTGTGCCAAAGGGTACCATTTTGACCACTGTCATTGGTAACATAATAGCGACCGCCAGCACCTAAGCCAAAGGTGTAAGTCGTTGATCCGGCGGGGAGTTCCGGGCCAGGATTAGCGCCACTGCCAAAATCTTCAGAAAAAATGACCGTTCCCAAACTACCATCACAAACCTGGGTATAGCCAACCATAGGGGTAAGCATACAAATCAAAAACAGGATGATTGGACCAATGAATAGCAAAAATGAACTAACTGAGCGCATAAAAAAGAGAGTTGAGGGTGCAAAACTAAAAAGGCTGAGTAGATTATTGCTACTCAGCCTTTTCTTTTAACCTTTAGTTAAATTTATTTCTTAAAGACTTCTGAAAACAGTGCTTTCATCTCCTTCCATGATGCTTCATCCGCCTCTTTGTTATAGGCTAAAGGAAGGTCAAACTTCTCACCATGAGCATCTGCTCCTTCACTGGTAAATGCGTGTACAGCACCTTCATAATTGATAAATTTGTAATCCGCCTCCGCCTTCTCCATTGCAGCGGCGTAAGCAGCAATTTGCTCAGCAGTCACAAAAGGGTCATCAGCACCATTAAGCACAAGTACCTTAGCAGTCGTTTTGCCTTTTTCCGGCATCACTGGCAAGCCCAGGCTACCATGAAAAGAAGCTACAGCATCAATATCCGCCCCCGTATTCGCCATCGAAAGGACTACTCCACCGCCGAAACAGTAACCGATAGCCCCTATATCTTCACTAGCTACTTTAGGATGATCTTTCAACACTTCTAAGGCCGCATTAAAACGCGCCTCCGCGGTTGGAAAATTGCTCATGACGCTCATGGCGAATTTACCAGCATCATCTGGATGATCGGCTTGCTTGCCATCACCATACATGTCTACAGCAAGAGCTACATAACCTAGTTCTGCCAACATTCTTGCGCGTTCACGAACATAATCGTTATGCCCCCACCACTCGTGGACAACCAAAATTCCAGGGCGCTTTTCAGACGCATTTTCGTCGTAGGCAATATAACCCACCATCGCGGTGGTATCCGTCTTGTAGGTAACTTCCTCTCCCATAATCTTGGGCGCTATTGCTGTTTCTTCGGTGCTTGTTTCTTCCGTATCTGTAGCCGCATTTTCTCCGCCACAAGCAGTCAAAAGAAACAGCGTTCCAGTTAAAAACAGGATATAAAAGATTTTCATAGTCGTGAATTTAGTGCTCTAAATATCCTTTAAACAGCAATTACGAACTGAAGTTCAACTCACGAACCTACTCTTACAATTTGTTCCTTTTCAAGCAATTGCAACAATTCTTCTTCCAAAAAATAGCGATAATCCACACGCAGCAAGGGCTCTACTCCAGCCTCTCCTCTCTGAATGGTATAATCTTCCCGAGCGATAAGCCCATCTGCAGTATAGGAGCGGTCAACAACAATTTTTTTACCACCAAGTTCCGTCCATCTTCGCTGGACAATGCGATTTTGGTTATCATAAACCAAGACCATCTTTTCATTAATCTGCCTTTGCCCCAGGTAACTAATTTTCAACTCAGTGACCTTGTCCTCGCGGTCATAACTGACTTTGACCTTAGCTTTTGTACTACTACCTACATTCTGTAGACGAATAATATTGTATAAGTTCTCCGGCGTACCTACCAGCACTTTCGTAAATTGCCAATCACGTTTATTCTCTACCAGGTATTCCATGGAATGGTAATAAACATACTGTCCCCAGCGCTCTGCTATAGGTGATTCCAGTTCTCCGTCTGGTGCAAGATCAATTATTCCGTTGGCTGACTTAGTATTCGCATGTAACCCTGTTACTTCTAGGTGAGAAAGGACATTTTGCTCAAACTGAAGGTTATCCAAATAACGAATGGCAATACCCCACATATTTTCGCCAGGCACCGAGTAAGTATCGTCAAATCCATCAGTACGCACCCTCTCTGTGTTTTCTGTCCCCATAACAATGATAGCATCTGCTCCCATTTCCTGGGCCTGAGCCTTCATCCGATCAAGGAGCGAGCCTAGATTACTGTTATAACTGGTACGTCCTTCTTTGAGTAAACCCAGCCGCAGATAGTCTTGTTGTGGCATATTTTCCCCTGCAAAAAACAATTCTAATTCTTTCTCTTGTTTGGTCAACGGCAAAGCAGTCAATTGACTGTGCTGTTGTTGTTCNTAGGAGCGATAAACATAGCAGGAAGAGCACACCAGTGCTAATAGGATAAGGAGAGTAGCATTACGCATAAAATAGATTTTGAGAGATGTCAGAGAATTTATTAAAATAACAATTGTATTGCAAAAGCAGTTCGTCGGCTCGCAGTACACCTGTCTGTAAGCAATTCTTAAAATCGACAAATAAGCTTAAACAAGAGTAGTTAGACAAGGGTGTTTAACAGGAATTTAACGATTTAGACACCTCAAGAGAACAACCAAGTTTAAAGGAGGCCACTCTATGATTATTTTTTGGGCCATACCGGCAGCGGCGTTGCTTTGCAAACACCACTGCGGCACCAGGCTATCCGGTCGCTATCACTTCCTTCTATCCTTTGGCCCGCTCTCCCGATGGAAAATCGGGATGCGCAGAGCTCCAGGCTACGCCTTTCGCGCTGATACGAGTGGTAATCTTTGACTTACTTTTTCCGATTTTGTAGTGCGGGGTGCGGGGTGCGGGGTGCGGGGTGCGTAAAATACTTCCGATTTCTCTCTTCCGTTTTTTTGCATAGGGTGCGAAAAAAATTGTACAGCCTCTCCTTACACTTTTCCAACCTTTACACCTCTACACCGTCTCAAAGTAGGCATACATCCCTCTCACCTCTTCCTCCATTTCTGGTGAAAGACCCGCCAGGGGAAACTCTAGTGAATGGGGCTCATTGCGCCAAAAGATGGTAAACTGAGGAGCGTAGTTTGCAAACTTTGAAAATCGCTTAAAGAAAGGTTCATTCAGCGTTCCGCCGCCACGAGCAGGCTGCCCCATGGCTGCAGAGGGTTCATCGTCCTTTAATAATTCGTGGTAGCGTAGTCCTAGCTCCGTGAATCCAACGGGCTTGTCAGGGAAGGCTCTCCGCAGGGAGGCGATCACCTCCAAGCCTTTCATCAAAACCTCGCGGCGATGGCTTAGCAATGCCTCTTTTTTGGCGCTCAGGTTATTTGAATAGCAATCAACCCCCAAGATTTCCACAGCATCAGGGTGGATTCCTCTCGCGTAAAGGCTTACCAAATCAGCGTCTTCCTTGAACCAGCTGCCCGCAATATTGGGTGACCAGGTATAAACCAGGTTGTAGATGCCGCAGGTTTCTTCCAGATAAATGCGGCTATTTTTCCATAGTTTCCAAAACAGCTCAGCGGCTTCATTAGGATTATCCGAAAAGCGATCAATAGCCCACCAAAACCAGTGACCATTTGCTTCGTGGTAGGGCCGAAAAACAGCAGTAATTTCTTCCTCCGCCAAGGCATTGGCGAAAATGGCAATACGTTGCAACTTGGCTTGCATGGTTTCCAACCCTTGCCGCTGGCTATCTGTAAGGGCTGCTGGCCACGCTGCCGGGGGCAAATGAATATGCTTTGCTAAACTTTCCAATAGTTCGCGTTCTTCTTCGGTTTTAGTAGCCGCGAATGGGTCAATACCCGGCATTTCGTAAATGCTCTTGTCGCCATGACTCGGATGAAAGGCATGCCAAACCAAAACAGGCACTGTTCCTTCCTTGTGGTAAGCTGCTAAATGCTCTGTCAGTACCTCGATAGCTTGCTGACGATGCAAGAAACTGTGCTGCTCATCTTCCGAGGCTCGCGCTCTGGTTTCGGGAAGCCCCTCGACGACGTGTGCTAAATCATACTGCACCAGGCGAGGCAGATGGATTTCACCGCTTTCGTGAGCTATACCCAAGGCCAACTGCTCTGCAGCGTATTCTGCCTTATTGAAGATCAAATCAGATGTACTTACCTGTTCAGCTTCCTTACTGGCAGGGTCTTTTTCATGCAAGCGCACCCCTGCACGGCCACAAAGGGTAGGTTCCGTAAAGCCGAGCCAACTGGCTCCGTTGTGCTGCATTTGAACTAAAAGATCATGACGGCGAGACTGCCAGATGGCGGGAGATTGTTTCATTGGTGTAAAATACAGTCTTATGTGGACAAAAATCACCTTTGGGTTTGTAAATTTGCGGCTCTTCTATGATTTGGGAAACCTACTGGCCTAGCGATGTGCAGTAGTGGCCCGCAGGGGCAGACCCAGCTCTGCTGGGGCCGAGCGATAGCGAGCTACGGAGCGTAGCGCCCGCAGGGAGGCCCCAAATCATACTAAGTATTGCGCAAAAATAAAGTGCGATTTAGCTTCGCTACTTCTTCGAGGTTTCTCAAGTTTTTCAAATAGCTAACATTTAGACATGACTGATTCTATTGCTAAAGTTTTTAATGGTGAAACCAAACTGGGCATCCTCGGGGGTGGGCAACTCGGTAAAATGATGGCGCTGCCCGCTGCCAACTGGCACCTACCTTACTGGATACTCGACAAAGACGAATCTGTACCAGCTGCACCGTACGCCACAGAATTTGTGGCCGGTGATTTTCGCAAAGAAGAAGATGTACTACGTTTTGGCCGTCAGGTGGATGTGCTCACCATTGAGATTGAGCATGTGCATACGGGGGCTTTGCATCAGTTGGTAAAGGAAGGCGTGATTGTGCATCCTGCGCCCAGTGTGTTGGACATTATCAAGGACAAGGGGGCGCAAAAGCTGTTTTACGAGAAGCATCAACTGCCTAGCTCGCCATTTATCCTGCTAGACGACGAAGCGGCTATTCGGCAAGCCGTAAAAGAAGGTCGAATCCAACTCCCTTTTGTACAAAAAAGTAGAACTGGCGGCTATGATGGCCGTGGCGTAACGGTGATCAAAACAGCTGATGATCTGGCCAACAACTTGCTCCCTGGCCCAGCCTTGATCGAAGAATTGGTGGATATAGACAAAGAACTAGGAGTGGTAGTAGCCCGGAATGCCGATGGAGAAATGAAGTCATTTCCGGTAGTAGAAATGGCCTTTGATCCGGTCGCAAATTTGGTTGACTACTTATTGGCACCTGCTCAAATTACGCAAGCACTGGAGCAAAAAGCCATTGCATTGGCCGAGCAGACGGCAGCAGCCTATGAGCTAAGTGGCCTGCTGGCTGTGGAGCTGTTTCTCACCAAAAGCGGCGAACTGTTGATTAACGAAGTAGCGCCACGGCCTCATAACAGTGGTCATCATACCATTGAGAGTTGCCTGACCAGTCAGTTTGAGCAACATTTGCGTGGTGTACTGAACTTGCCGCTAGGAGATACCCGACTGTTGCAAACTGCCGTAATGCTCAATATTCTTGGCGAGCCCGGTGCTAGTGGCCCGGTCAACTACCGTGGCATGGGCGAAGTGCTGAGTATACCCAATGTGTTTGTACATTTATATGGTAAAAAAGAAACCAGGCCCTTCCGCAAGATGGGCCACGTGACCATTATGGCCGACAATCCGCAGGAAGCATTGCAGAAAGCGGAGAAGGTGAAGGCGGTATTGCGGTGTGGGATATAAGGAGTAGAGGGATTCGGGGCGATTGCATCGCCCTTTGAAGTAGAGGATAGGGTGTCAAATATTGAGAAAAAAATAGGTTCCGCGGGCTTTAGTCCGCATGTCCAGGGTAGTGGAAACGCATGCGGACTGAAGTCCGCGAAACCTGTTAAAACATAAAATAAAAACGATCCACAATGATCAGCATAATAATGGGTTCAGATTCGGATTTACCGATCATGCGGCAAGCTGCCGACGTACTGGAAGAGCTGGGGCTCGCCTTTGAATTGACCATCGTTTCGGCTCACCGGACCCCCGAGCGGATGTTTGAGTTTGCACAAGGTGCGCATGAGCGCGGCATTCAGGTGATTATTGCCGGGGCTGGCGGTGCCGCGCATTTGCCGGGCATGGTGGCCTCTCTATCGCCGCTACCCGTGATTGGCGTGCCCATCAAGTCATCCAACTCTATTGATGGATGGGATTCCATGCTTTCTATTTTGCAAATGCCCAATGGCGTGCCGGTAGCAACTGTAGCTGTTAATGCCGCAAAAAATGCGGGGATTCTGGCCGCTCAAATTTTGGGCGCGCAGGATACAGCAATCCGCCAGCGTTTGATAGACTACAAGAAGTCGATGGCTGAGGGTGTGGCGGTAAAGTATGACCAACTGGAAGCAAAGGGCTATAAGACTTATCTTGAAGAGAAAAAATAGCGCGTGTTCCGAATAGGGTGTCTCGCGCAGAGGCGCAGAGACGCAGAGATTTTTCACAACGGCCCATCGAGTAGTTACACTTCGAAAAAGTGTAGTCAGAACTCGTTGAGTCGTCTCTCTAAAAAATAGTTCCTTATGTGGCGTTCAATGCTCTTTCTGCTGGTTATTGTAATGATGGCGAGTGCCTGCCAGGCCGATCCGGCACCTACCGACGGAGAGGTGGCTCCCCTACCCGACCCTGCTGCCGACTACGAGGACAATCCTTACACTTGGGGCTTTGCTGATCGTGATGGAGAGCTGGTTATTCGCAACAGCTTTGACGAGGTTCGTGCTTTTTCGGATGGCCTGGCTTTGGTGCGCAAGGATGGCCGCTGGCACTACATCAATAAGTCGGGGCAATACGCTATAGACAAAAGCTTTCGAGCAGCCTGGTCTTTTACGGACGGGCGAGCCCGCGCACAAGCTAATGATGGCAACTTTGGTTATATCAACACACAAGGCAAATGGATCATAACCCCTGACTATGAGGAACTTAAGGAATTCATTGATCAACGCGCGGCTTTTCGTCAAGGCCACCAATACGGCTACCTCAATACTGATGGAGAAGTCATCATTGAGCCTCAGTTTACCAAGGCAGGTCCCTTTGCCAATGGGCAAGCGGTCGTCCAAAAAGATGGTAATTACGGCATTATTGACCAGCAAGGAGGCGTTGTAATTGATTGCCAATACGAGCGACTAAAACCATTTGAGGAAGGCCTGGCCCGAGCGCGAAAAGAGGGCCGCTACGGTTATCTTTCGCCGAAAGGCAAATGGATCATTCCAGCGCGTTTTCGCCAAGCTGGTGATTTCAATGAAGGTCTTGCCGCTGTGGCAGAAGAGGACCGCTGGGGTTTGATCAACAAAAAAGGAGAATGGCTGGTAGCGCCACAGTACGAACAGCTATTTTACGCTGGTGAAAACCGCTGGATTGCTGCCAACGCTACTCGGTATCAACTGCTGGACCAAGAAGGGAATGAACTTTTACAAAAACCACTAGACGAAATACACCCCTTTAGTCAGGGGCTCGCCGCTTATCGCGATCTTGAACTTTGGGGGTACCTCCGCCCTGACGGGAGCATCCTCACCTCGCCTCATTATTATCTTGCATGGGCTTTTACCGACGGGCTTGCCCGTATAGCGACTGATCAAGGGCTTTCTTACATTGATACCAGTGGGTTTCTGTTGTTTAGTCCTAAACCCTACTATTTAGAGGTACGGGATTATAGCGAAGGACTGGCGCCGGTACAGGTGTATGAGTAGAAAGTAGTGCATCCCGACAGAGACACAAGCTCTGCCTAACAGATTATAGTGAAGGATTAGCTCCGTTCAGGTGTATGAGGCCAAGGCGTATTGGACATACCTCCCCCGACTCTGTGAGTCGAACCCTCCAGCGGGGTACATGCGTGAGCCGTGGCTCATGTACTTGATCTATATCAAGGCACAACATTTGAGACATTCCCGATTTTATGGCTTTTTCTTAGTAAAGGGAACTAAATCCTCCCCTACATCCTTATTAGGCGTAAAATACGCAATCATGCTTTTTATAAACAACCTTCAGGAAGAACAGTCAGAACACCGCCGCAGGGCTCGTGAATAACTGTTCTATGTTTAATTCTTAAGGAAAAAGCATAGCTAAATAGCCTTCACGAATACCTCGTGAAGGCTATTTTTTTTGACTTCTGGTGTAATGGGTTAGCATATGAGTTTTTGGACCTCATGGTCTGGGTTCAAGTCCCAGGGAGTCGACTTTTTTGAGCTGCCGTAGGCGAATTGGTTAAGCCACCGCTCTTTCACAGCGGAGATTGCGGGTTCGAACCCCGTCGGCAGTACTTTCTTGTAAAAATTGCCTTTTAGTATTCCTTAAAAACTAGGATTCTATTAGGCAATTTTCACCGTACTGAGTACGAAGTATAGGGTATAGGGATTTTAGTTTCACTAAGGGGGGGCGGCATATCAAGAACCATGAATATAGCACGCTCACAGTACAGGACACTTCACGTCTATTAAGTACAAAATAGCGTAATACATCTCTCTACCCTATACGCTTAGTGGCAGTACAACCGCCACCCACCCCTCTACAAATTAATGGAACAACCTACGTTTTCATAAACCTTTGGCTCCATTGTTCGCCGTTGGCCGTAACAATGGTGATTTGATACATGCCGGGGGTGCCAGTTGCTGGTGTCCAGGTAGTTACTTACGCCATCCTTTGACTGATAAATAAGTTGGCCCGCCGCACTGTAGACACTTACCTGTTTGATAGGGGCTTGTGAGGAGATATTCAACTGTTCCTGTACAGGGTTGGGCCAAATCTGAATTTGTGTTTTTTCCAATTTGACTTCCCGAACAGGCGAAATTTCTTCCGTACCATCTA
This sequence comes from Lewinella cohaerens DSM 23179, assembly GCF_000379805.1. Lineage (GTDB taxonomy): Bacteria > Bacteroidota > Bacteroidia > Chitinophagales > Saprospiraceae > Lewinella > Lewinella cohaerens. Next base: position 77,733 of record NZ_KB903531.1, read on the forward strand.
CATCCACCATCACCAGGCGATAATACAGGCGTTCAGCACCCGTACGAGGAAGTTGTTGGTCTAGAAAGCTATAAGTCTGTTCCTCCTGGCTGTTTCCAACTGCAGTTTTCTTTCCTACGGAATTAAATGTTTTTCCATCCTGGGAGCGTTCGATCTGGAAATGGCTCAACTGCTCCTCTTGGGCTGTACGCCAATCTAGATGAACATTACTGCCATTTTTCTTTGCTTGAAAATCCAGCAACGCTGCCGGTAATGGTGCGACACCACTATTTTGCACCCACATCGAGTAGGAACGTGCAGGCAGGTCTATGTAAATACTGTTTGTAACGCCTCCCGGACTTGTTTTTACAATAGCCGTAGGGAAAGCCGAGTTTCCAATAACATCATCAAATGTTGCACCAGAAGGGACATTGTCCAGGTTGATTTGCTGATCTACGCGCAATGGTTCATCATCAAAATTAATGGCTACAACAACATCTTCGCCCGTTGGGCCGCCACTTATTTGGTAGATCAAGCACTGGTTTGCATTGCCAGAAAGATAGCTACTTGCATAACCTGTTCCAAAGCTATTCAAGTAGTGATGGTCGGTTGCTCCAAATATAAAATCACGATGCAAATCCATCAATTCAGTGAGTTCAGCCTGCATATTCGTCGCTGGATAGTGGGGCGGTTGGTCACCAAAAAAGTCAGGGTAAAACACACAAGGGAGTCCCACTTTATTGTTGGTAAGAATATATACGTAGGCCAGGAGGGGATTATCTTGCACCGGCTCATTGGTATCCCTAAAATCGTGGTTATTAACAAAGGTAACAGAGCTAAAACCATCGGCACCAGCTGCTACGATACCTGAATTGAAGACGTTTCGAGTATCATAAAAGAAATTGAAATAATGCTGGTCGCAGGCCTCTTTTAGTGCTGAACGCAGGTTAAAATCAAATACACGCACATCTACATTGGCCGTCAGACCGCTCTTGACGCTGTTGACCCAACCATTAAGGGAACCGGTGTTGGAATCAAAAATTTCGCCAACAATCATCCCTGGCTCGATGCCCTCACTGCTCAGGTAGTTGAGCAAATTGGTAATCATAGAGGGGTCAAAATGCTTGACTGCATCCATGCGCAACCCGCCAGAAAAGCCTGCAGTTTCAATCAGCCACTTACTCCATTCGTTGTAGACATCCTGGGTTGACGACTGTCGTTGATCAACATCAAAAAAGAAGTAAGGAAAATCCCAATCTCCCTCCAGGCAGGTAGCATCAATACCGTTGGGTTTAAAATTGAGGTAGTTCATGGCGCCGAGCCCACTGGGGAGGTTGGAAAAATCCGTGCGCGTTTGGAGGGCCAGTTCGTTGATGATATTCGCATTGCGAGGAGCCGAATAAAGATGGTAGGGACGTATATCCACCCCTGTGCCATCTCCACCAGTCTGTGAGACGTAAATTTCGAGAAAATCACCAGAGCTATTAAAATCACCAGGATTTAAGGTGACAAGGAATTCATCAACTGTACAACCGCCAGCATCAATGGAAGCCAGCATATTCCGCCCCAAAGTGATGGTAGTGGAGGCTTCTCCACAACCACCTCCGCCATTAGGCTCTACTTCAGACAAATCGCTCATATTAAGCCATCCTGCCTGTGACGTCTGAAAATAAAGGTTGTATCCCCGCCCATGAAAGCCAGTACCTCCAGAGGCCGAAGAAAACTTAAAATAATAATCGCCCGCATTATTGCCCGTGGCTCCCCCTAGCGGCAAGCGCCAGCGAACTTTGCCGTTGATGGGATAAGGCGTAATGCCGTTATTACAAGTGTTCCCTACATTAGGGTAGTTCATTATATAGTTACGAACAGCCGGGTTGTCCTCGTAGTCGCCACCATCACGGTGGTTATAGACAACATCAGCGACGGCCTCCATACCATTGCTTTGAAGAGCCGAAATCAGGCTATTTAGTTGCGCTCTTGTTCCGAAACGTGTTGCACCATAGTCGCCCAGATCATAGAGGTCTTTGGGGTCATATCCGACGCTACATTCTCCTCCTCCTTTAGCTGGCGGCGGCAACCAAACGTAGGTAAAGCCAGCATTGCCCAGTGTTGTAGCTCTGGATTGCAAATTTGCGGCCCACTTTATTCCCAAGCCTCCACAATTTTCACTGGGATAATCCCAATACCACCCTTGCATCATAAAGTCCTGCGCATTCAGGGCATAGCCCGAAAGGGCTATTACAAGTACTACCAATACTCTCATTACATCTTCTTTTGATCAATGATTAGATTCTAAACCGGACTTTAATAGGATAATGGTGTAAAAATAACAACAAGCTCTTTATATTTACCTAACATTCGGAAAAAATGTATTTTTACCACGCTTTTTTTGCCTATCCTAGTTTAACCCAACAATATTTAGATTACTGGATTGCTATGCTTTGAGTGTAGTAATGAACAGTTATTAATGAGGATCGATCATCGACTTGATTCTCCCTTAAAAGCTTATGTAAAGTGGTCTGAATTTTTCTCGCTTGCTTTCCTATTTAAAACCATAAGCAACTATTGTAAATCTTTTAAAAACCGAATTATGAAACACGTGTTACTTGGCTTTTTTTTAACTTTTTTTCAAACATTAGCAATTGCTCAATCATGTTCTAATCCTTTAATTAGTAACGTAGAAGTCACTAATCAAGGAGAAATAACTCTAACTATTAATACTACAACTAATTTTGGGCAGGGAGTATTAGGTGAAGTAGCTTACAATATCAATGGAGTTCCTCCAATTAATTCCTTTTCAGGTTTGATAAGAGGTAGTTTTCTTTCTGCAAATACTTGGGAAGTAGTCATCGGATCACTTCCTATTGACGAAAGCGTATACATTGAGGTACAAGCCGCATGCTGTAGTGATTTTGATAATTGTAGCACTACTGGTTATGACTTCACTGGATTTGAAATGGCACAAGTAGTTAACTTACCAGTGCAGTTCAAGCAATTAGGAGTTAATGAATTAAAAAACACCCACAACCTCACCTTCACCACCGCCACAGAAACCAACAACGCCTATTTCAACATAGAACGCAGTACCGATAGTCGCAATTGGGAAAAACTGGGCAGCATCGCAGGTGCAGGCACTACGCAACAGGAGCAGCAGTACAGCTTTTTGGACGAGACTCCCCTACCCGGCCTCAATTACTACCGGGTCAAGCAGGTCGATTACGATGGTAGTTTCAGCTACTCGGCGATTGTATCCGCACGCTGGGAGGGCAAAGCACAGGTACACTTGTTTCCTAATCCGACCAATGACCTTCTACAAATTAGCGGCTTGTCAACTACAGATGGGCCGATCACCATCGAAATCATTGACATGGCAGGGCGCGTAATGCTTCGGCAAAACTGGAACCAGTCGGCGATCAATGTTTCATCACTAGCTGATGGGGTTTATTCGCTACGTATCCGTTCTTCAGCGGGGGTGATTGATAATCAGCGATTGTTTATTCATTAATTTGGTGCGGGGTGCGTTTTTTTCCGTGCGAGGTGCGGTTTGGGGTGCGGAGTGCGTTAAATACTTCCCACTTCCGAACTCCCACTTCCGACTTTGGTACAAGGTACGGCTTTGTGCGAAGTGCGAGAAACGTTTACACCTTTACACCTTTCAAGGGTACGAGCTGGTAACCTCTACTTTTCAGAAAGCTCAACCCGCTGGCCCTCAAAAGCTACCTGAAAGCCTCGTTCTGCTACTTCTTGCCGAGCGGGGCTTTTTGTTTGTAAAAGAGGATTCGTATGATTAAGGTGGATAAAATGCACTTTCTGCCTTTCTGTTGAGGGCAGGCCTCCGAGTAAATCCATGGTTTCAGAAACAAAAGGATGGGGAATCTTACTCATGTCTCGGTTAGGCAATTCGCCATCCGCAAAAAAGGTCGCATCCAGAAAGGCGATATCTACTGCTGCAATTTCTTCGGAGAGTGAACGGTGCCAGCGGTCCCATTTGTCGATATCGGGAATAAACAAGAGGCTCTTACCTGGGCCTTCCACCCGAAAACCTACTGTTTCCGAATATTCATCGCGGTGAGGCACCTGAACGGGAGTTACTTTTAGTTGGCCGTTGAGGACTAAGGTGCTATCAGATTTCAGGGGTTGAAGTGCAATATTCCCAAGGTTTACCAATTGAGACCACGGCCCATTGCTGCGCAAAAATGTATCAAGGCGTGGCATAGCATAAACAGGTACAGCTTGTGCGCCCATCACCTCGCGCCCTAACTGAAGCAAGCCGGTATAGTGGCCTAGATGGGCGTGAGTCAAAAACACACCACTAGGCTGGGTAATGGTCGTATTCGGCAATTCTTTCGATAAAAGCTGCCATTGCTCACGGAAATCAGGCGTCGCATCTAGCAACCAAAGCTGCTGAGTGACAGGATCTACCAAACCCAGGCAACTTACTTTTTGAGGTTGCTCCTGCCCTTCCCAAACCTGGGTGCAGCACTCCTTGCGGCAAGCAGTTTGGGGATAACCCGCATCCTGGGCGATCCCTAAAACGATAACGTAGGGACCCGAAGGAATAGCAGCTTCCGGTGCGGGGTCGCTAGCCACAGGCGTGCAAGAGAACACGACCAAGCTGAGGCAAATAATTCCTAAATGATAGGTAAATAAGTGTTTTGACATATTTTTTAATTTATCTTTAAGCATGACAAAACGCCCACCCTTATCTCAATTAATCATCTACGCCCTTGGGCAGCTGGGCTGGTCATTAGCCAGTTTTGGTGCAGCTAATTTACTCGTTTACTTTTATCTGCCACCAGAATCAGATGGGGCGGCCGTATTTCCGGCCTTTATTTACCAAGGGGCTATTCTTGGCGTAGCGACACTCATTGGTTTCATCAATTTTGGTGGCCGTATTTTTGATGCTGTCACTGATCCTTGGATTGCGGCTTGGTCGGACAATCGCCCCATTACGGGCGGTAAACGCAAAAAAGTCTTACGCTTGGCAGCCATTCCTTTCGCAGGTTTATCGTTTTTGCTGTTTTTCCCGCCCGTAGCAGGGCTTAGTGTATACAATGTTTATTGGCTCATAGCCATCGTTTTCCTATTCTACCTTTTTTTCACCTTATATCTGGTGCCTTATAATGCACTCATTCCTGAACTGGGGCATCACCCGCCAGATCGAATGCGCATCAGTACATTGATTTCTATTGCCTGGGCCTTAGGCTTCGTGATAGGAGGAATGGCATACGGCATCCAGGGGTATTTTGAAAATTTCACGGATAGCGTGCAGGCTTTCCAGTGGACGATAGGCGCCTTTGCCGGACTCTCGCTTCTATTAATGCTTATCCCTGCATTTTTCCTGCAAGAAGAAACCTACGCCCAACAGCAGAACGGGTCAACGGTTCCTCCCAAAGAAGCTTTAGGATCGGTTTTTCAAAACAAAAATTTCCGAATATTTATTGGTGCAGACCTATTGTATTGGCTAGCACTTACCTTTATTCAACAAGGCGTAAGCTATTACGTGACAGCACTTTTTGGTTGGCCCAAAGAGCAAGCTTCGGCTTTTCTGGCCATTAGTTTTGTGGCAAGCTTCTTATTGTATTGGCCGGTAAATATTGGGGTAAAACGCTTTGGTAAAAGGAATATGCTACTAAGTGCATTTCTCGTGTTTTGCGCTGTCTTTGCCATAACCGCCCTGGTTCCTCAGATCCCTTTAGGGAAAACTATACTTTTCTATGGGGTAGCCCTTCTTGCGGCTTACCCACTTGCTACATTCGGGATTGTCCCCAATGCATTGATCGCTGATTTTGTCCACGACCATCAAGTCAGTACCGGACAACAACAAGCGGGAATGTTTTATGCTGTGCGCAATTTCATGATGAAAATCGGAATAAGCTTGGCCGTCTTGCTGTTCCCTTCTTTCTTACTCCTTGGAAAAAGTGCAAGTGAACCCACTGGTGTTATTGCCAGTGCGGGTGCCGCTTGCGTGTTTTGTTTACTTGGATACCTCATCATGAGACGAGTAAAGCTTAGTCAGGACTAATAACTCCCATAATACCGCCGCAAGAACCATTCCAAGCTCAACAAAAACAGAATAGCAAAGAAAATGCCCTTTAGGTTGATCAAGGACCTGGTTGTTGTCGTTTCATAGAGTACAGGCTTTACCGTTCCACGTTCCGCTAAAGCTTGTTGCAAGGCATTGAAACCAGCCATATCTAGCAATTCACCTCCGTAACGTTCGCTGAGCAAACGTAGCAAATCATGATCGGCAGTCAGTTCGTACCGTTCTAACTGGACGGCCTGCACACTGAACTGGCCGTTGTAATTCAGGCTTTCCGTTCCCGTATTTACATTGGCGCTAAAGCGGTAATTACCCACTGGCAAGATACCAGCATTGAGCCGGTAAGCCCGTCCTGTTGGGTTGAAGGTATAATTGTACTCTCGTCCTTCTGAATCGGTAATCACCAATTGTGCCGAGGGTTCGTTGATGAGTTCGTAATTGTCATTGTATAGTTCAGCATCAAAAATGATAGGCTCGTTTTCATCGAAAATGTTTGTTGCCAAACTTACGCGAAAACGACGTTTATCATCTTTTACACTCAGGTATTGAATTACCTGGCTGACCAATTCATTGAAGCGGTTATGGTTTTTCTTGTCGAGGTAATCAAACAAACGCCACTTCCAAATGCCAGTTCCGGCAAAAACGGCCATTCTTCGGCCATCTTCTTCACCTAAGCTGAGAAGAGGGTACTCAGTACTGATTCTGCCAATCTCCTGGTACAGCAAAACAGAGGCGTTACTACCTGAGGAGAATTCTCCGAAAGGAGTAACCACAGGGGGCAACACCGGTAGCAAAGCTCTTACCTCTTCATCCACCTTAAACAGGGTGAAATTATTCGCCAACTTGGGTTCTACTTCATTGGTATTCCGTCCGTTTCCGGAAATATTGATCAACTGCTGAGCGCTATTAAAGGCCTGGAGGCCGGACTGATCTCCCGCAAAAAACCAGACAGGAATATTATTGGTTTTTAATTGTGCCAGCAAGTCATTGAGCGATTCGTTACGATTCGGCAATTGATGTAGCACCACCAGGTCGTAATCTCGGATATTGCCATCAAAGGTATTACGATAAGCAACGGTTACTTCATTATTCTGCCCCTCATTGATGCTCTGTTTTAAGGCAGAAATATCCGGGTGGGGAGCGTGGGCCAAAATCAATACTTTTTGCCGGGCTTCCAGTACATCTACATAAATGTCTCTGGTATTGTTGATTGTTGAAGCTTCACCTGCTATAGTTCCAATACTGATACGATAACGATTGACGCCGGCGCGATCAGCGTCTAGAATAAACTCTCGTGTTGAAAAATAGTCGTTCCTGTCAATATTTACCGACTCATTGACGAGTTCACGGCGTTGTCCATTTTCAATACGGGCTATTCTTAAAGGTGTTGTGGTACCTGCGGCGTTCTGTGCCCCGATATCAACCTGAATAGAAAATTTATCTCCGAGGTAAGCTATTTTGTTATGAAAAACCCGCTTGACGAGTACGTCCTTACGTCGTGTCGTATCGCCTAACCCCAGGGTGTAAACAGGAGCGTTAAGCTTAGCATCTGTATAAACGGGATTTGCACCCTCGTTATAAATACCGTCAGAGCTAATAATGACTGCCCCTAGGTTTTGGTTACTGTAAACATCATAAACCTCTCCCAGCAGGTTAGCCAGATTCGTACGTTTATCAGTGAAGGAAAAATCAAGTGTATCTCTTACTTCTTGGCCAAAGGTGTAGTTGACTACCTCGTAATTCTCGGCTAATTGCCCCGTGAGATTTTTCACGGCATTAACGTAGTTTGTACTATCCTCAGGAGACCAGCCAGCAGCCACCGACTCGGAGCCATCTTGTGCAAAAACGATAACGGGCTTCTGTGACTGGGTTTGCGTTGAACGCAAAATTGGAGACAATAACAAAAACGCCAGTACCGACACCGCTAGAAAGCGGAGGATGCTCAGCACACCACTCAACCAAGAGGGAGCGTCACGAAAACTATCGTTGCGATAATACAAGACCAGCGCGTAAATCAGACCTGCCAGTAAACACAAGCCAAGGTACCAAGCAGGATAAGCAAAACTAATTCCCTCCATGTTCAAATTGTTCTCAAAAACGAATCGGATGATCGAAAATAGATAGCTGACAAAGGTAGCAGATTCTACGACATTTACCGGTTGGTGTTTCGTCTGTATTGAAAAATCAACACGACAAATGCCCCACTTTTGTCAACAGATTGTTAAACCAACAGTAGCTTTCCGCTTTTAACTAAGGTTTATCATATCCATTTTTGTATATAGTGCGTTAATTAAACAGCAAATAACAAGCAAATGATGCGTAGAATACTATTTCTTTCTCTTTTCCTTTTAGCTGCCATTCAGATGAGGGCTGCTTATATGATCATCCCTATGGATGAAGAACAACGTAATCACCTGAAAGCTTACGGGATGGCTTACTTCATTCTGGAGAATGAGATTGAAGCTTGGTGGCTGCTCAATTACCGGGGAGGCTCTTTTGCATTTCCCCACACCAGGGTTTTCGAACGGGAGTGCCTGACCAGAGATATTAGCTTCGAAATCATTCCCGACGGAAAATTCAATAGCATCCTGGCTGAAATTGCCGACCCCGAAGCCAACATGGATGCGATGAAGCTTGAAAAAGCGCCAAAAATAGCGGTTTATACTCCTGATGTCAATTTCCGTACAGGAGGAAAAATACAACCTTGGGATGATGCTGTAACCCTTGTGTTGACCTATGCAGAAATCCCCTACGATGTAATTTATGACACCGATGTACTCAATAACAAGCTTGTAGAATATGATTGGCTGCACCTGCACCATGAAGATTTCACGGGCCAATATGGGCGTTTTTACCGGGGGTATCACAACCAACCCTGGTATCGGGAAATGGTAAGCTATCAAGAGTCGTTGGCTGCCGAGAATGGTTTCGCCAAAGTTTCTCAACTGAAGCTTTCCGTCATTCGGCAAATTCGGGAATACGTTTTTGGCGGAGGTTTTATGTTTGCCATGTGCTCCGCAACCGATTCTTATGACATTGCACTAGCAGCAGCTGGCCTCGATATTTGTGCCCCTATGTATGACGGCGACCCTGCTGACCCAACAGCACAGCAGAAACTCGACTTTAGTCAAACTTTTGCCTTTGAGAATTTCTCCCTGACCCGCGACCCCCTGGAGTATGAATTTTCCTCGATTGATAGCGGCACCAAACGCAATGTCAACCCTCAACAGGACTATTTCACACTGTTTGACTTTTCAGCTAAATGGGATCCTGTGCCGACTATGCTCACGCAAAATCACACCCGCACCGTAAAAGGATTTATGGGACAAACCACTGCCTTTTACAACCGATACCTGAAATCAGACGTCCTTATCCTCGGAGAAAACAAACCATCAGGAGAAACACGATATATTCATAACAATTTTGGCAAAGGGTTTTGGACTTTCTATGGTGGACACGATCCAGAAGATTATCGGCACTATGTCAATGATCCCGAAACGGATCTAAACTTACACCCCAATAGCCCCGGTTACCGATTGATTTTGAATAATATTCTGTTCCCTGCAGCAAAGAAAAAAGAGCGGAAGACATAGGGCTGTTCGCTGCGCTCACGGGGGTGCTCGTTTCTCGCGGGGGCGTGCTCTTCCGATAAATCGAAATCGCGGTGATGCTCGCTGCGTCGTGAGCGCAGCAAACACCGCCGTTTATTCCGACCTTTCGTCGGAATAAACACAACCGCGAGCCTTAGTGAACACTTTTATATATCATCAAAAAACAAAAATTACTATGCGTACATTACGTTGGGTTCTTTTAGCCGTAGTTAGTTTCTTGGGAGGCATGTTGCTCATGAAGCAGCAAGTCGCTGAAACCACTCCAGAAGAAGAAAAAAGTGCGCTGTTGGTCAAGAATGAAAACACAGCTCCTGTCGACGACCATTCCCTTACACCAGCAGCATCGACGGTTCCTTTAGGCATGACACCCCAAGAGCAGCATACTATTCGCTTGTTTGAACAAGCTGCTCCTTCTGTTTGCTTTATCACCACTTCTACTTTACGCCGCAATTATTACAGCCGCAATGTAGAAGAAATACCCAGTGGTTCTGGTTCTGGCTTTGTATGGGATAAAGATGGCCATATCGTCACCAACTACCATGTTATCCAGAATGCTGACAAAGCCACTGTTATGCTCAGCAATGGTAAAACGTACCAGGCTACTAAAGTTGGGCAAGCTCCTGAAAAAGACCTTGCTGTTTTAAAAATAAATATTCCTAGTAACGAGCTCACGCCAATCCCGGTAGGGACCTCCATGAACCTACGGGTAGGGCAAAATGTCTATGCAATCGGTAACCCTTTTGGCTTAGACCAAACGCTGACGACAGGTGTTGTAAGTGCTTTAGGCAGGGAAATCAAATCTGTTGCAGGTATTCCCATCAGGGATGTTATTCAGTCGGACGCAGCGATCAATCCTGGAAATTCAGGAGGGCCATTACTCAATTCTTCGGGTGAATTGATTGGTGTTAACACTGCCATTTATAGTCCTTCCGGGGCATCAGCTGGTATTGGGTTTTCCATTCCTGTGGATGTCGTCAATTGGGTTATTCCCGATTTAATCCAATACGGAGAAGTTAATAGACCTCTAATTGGCGTAGAACTAACGCGTCCTTTACGAAATATTTCTGGTGCAGTAGTGCTCAACGTAGTTAAAGACAGCCCGGCTGAAACTGCGGGGCTTGNTGGTACCAAAGCAGATAACAACGGTAACATTATTTTAGGAGACATAATCATTGCTGTAAACAATGATCCTATTACCACCAATAGTGACCTTTATCTTGCTCTCGAAAAATACCAAGCTGGCGACCAGGTAAACATCCGGGTAAAACGAGATGAGCGTGAAGTAGCAGTTACACTAAAGTTAAAAGCTTCCGCTGAACAATAGATGTAACGTAATTTCGCCATCAATATAACAACATGGCTATTTGTAACAAACCCCATGATTTCTATTAGTGAAATCATGGGGTTTGGTTTTTAGCTCTAAGTTATGCGGTTGATCAACACGGATTTGATGACAATCAAAATTCGAGATGAGTCATGTTTGCCCCTAAGGAACCAGCCAGTTGCTTTCCCACTGACCATCTGTCCAAACAAATCGGGCTCGTCGATGCCCTTCCCGATGGAGCTGAAGAAATTCAAGTTCTTTAACCTGGTTATCAATTGCCATAAAATTAGCACGGGCAGCATCCGTTTGTATTGAACTCATAGTGAAAAAACCAGCAGGCAAAGCATCCTTAGGTCGAGTAATAATCGTCCCAGGTGGTTTTATGGACGCATAAGTCGAACGAGCATAAACGGGTAACCCTCTCCATATACGATCCGCTTCCTCAACAGACACTACCACTCCTTCAGATTGGATACGTAGTTGAATTTGGCTAACTGTGTTATAAAAAAGCCAAGAAAACCTCAACCTTTCATCTTTTTGACTTATTTTTGCTGACCTAAGGTCTGTATAAAACCTAAGGTGTCGTTCTTTCTGGCTCACCTTACGCAAAACTACTGTGCGCTGACTTACTTGACTCCCTGTTAAATTCGCGATAACCGGAAGTCGCCATGGATGATTGTTCTCCTGTGAGGCTTCCTCCAATTGCTGCCAGGAATATGTCCAGACCGCAGGTAAGTCATTAAAAATTTCCATAAAATTTTATTTTTTCTTACCCTTTTGAAAAAAAAGGTAAAATTTTTCGTCTAACGTGTATAGTGAATTTTTAATAGGTGTTAAACTATTCTACCAAAATAAAAATTCACATATACAAGAAACTGATTAACAGTCCTTTGAGCTAGATTTGTTAAAAAGTGTTAAAAATAAGTTCTAGGTTAGTCTTTGTTGTGACCTTTTTTACAATCAGCGTCTGAACATCGAACAATACGGAAACAATATCGTTTCAAAAGCAGCGCTAAAGTGCGCACACTATGCACAATGACTAGAAGGTTTTCATGATATGAATATGGGTTTTAGGTGTTTTTAAGGAGGAGGTTACCTCCTCCCTTTTCACCGCCCCCTCATGAACGCTTCAAAGATATTTAAGAATTGAATATGGGTTTTAGGTGTTTTTAGGAGGAGCATTCTTTTGCTCCTCCCTTTTACCCATCTCACGAGTTAGAAGGTTTTCATGATATGAATATGGGTTTTAGGTGTTTTTAGGAGGAGCTACAACAGCTCCTCTTTTTTGTTATAAAGGCTGAGGGAATAAATAATATACGCAAAAGACGTAGCAAACTTTTTGCGAACTCCCTTACTTATTACCTTTGGCGAAAAAGAATGTATATATTATTAATCTCACTTGTCATAGGACTTTTTGTAGCTATGCTCTTCGTCAACATTTACTTTAGAGTAAAAGTGATGAAATCTTACAGAGTCTTGGTACAAAACCGCGTTGAATTTGGAGCTAGCCACGTTTTCAGTAATCAAAAAATGAAAGAAGAGATACTTCCTCAGTATCCCCACCTCACCACCGAGATACAGACTTTTGCTAACCATTTGCGCTACTCCATCAAGATGGCCACCGTCCTGTTGGTACTGATCACTATGTTTGGTGCCATTCTCATGTATTACGGCCGTGGATAGCAACTAATTTTCCCTACTTTTGCAGCCACTTGTTTTCAGCTCCTTATTTGTCGTACCAAGGATAACTATCGTCTTACACCTTACATTTCTCAACAAACCAAGCAGCTGTCTGTAAGTATTTACGTTTAACTAAGGAAAGAGCATATCTCTATTACTTCAAGCAGTACTCATGTTGAAAATTGGCGTTTTGGGAACCGGGCACCTGGGAAAGATTCATTTGAAATGTATTGGCTTGGCAGCTACTACCTATGAATTGGTTGGCTTTTACGACCCTGACCCTACTGTGGCGAAACAAGTAGCCGAAACTTATCAGACCAAAGCTTTCCCGGATGTGGCGGCACTTATTGCTGCCGTAGATGTTGTAGACATCGTCACCCCTACCACTACTCACTACGCGCTGGCGAAACAAGTTATAGAGGCAGGCAAGCATCTATTTATTGAAAAGCCCATTACCCATAAACTTGACGAAGCCAAAGCTTTGGTCAATTTAGCAAAAGAAAAAGGGGTAAAAATACAAGTAGGTCACGTTGAACGTTTCAACCCAGCCTTATTGGCACTCGGAGATACCCCAGTTGCTCCTATGTTTATTGAGGCTCACCGATTGGCAGTTTTCAACCCTCGTGGTACCGACGTTTCTGTAGTTCTTGATTTGATGATTCACGATCTAGACATTATCCTCAGTCTTGTAGACAGTGAGGTAGCAGAGGTTCATGCCAGTGGTGTAGCGGTAGTCAGCGAAACCGTTGATATTGCCAATGCTCGAATTGCTTTTGAGAATGGATGTATTGCCAACCTAACGGCTAGTAGAATCTCCCTAAAGCAAATGCGTAAAGTCCGTTTTTTCCAAAAAGACGCTTATATCAGTTTAGATTTATTGGAAAAGCAAGCGCAACTGATCCGTCTTTATGATGATCAGGAAACCGTGCCTGAAAGTGGGCAACAATTTGAATTGCAGACCAATAGCGGGCAGAAAACGATACACATGGATATGCCGGACATCGAGCCCGTCAACTCCATTAGATTAGAGCTGGAAACTTTTGCCGAAAGTATACTCAACGATTCACGCCCCAAAGTGAATGGAGAAGATGGCTATCGCGCCTTAGCATTAGCTTATCAAATTACAGCAGCCATTGAGGAAAGCTTGCAAAACAATGCGCTTAACTAATTACTGATTATGAAAAATCTTTGGAAACTACTTGGGCTTCTCTCCCTTGTTTTTAGTCTTACAACTTGTGACCTGATCAACCCTGAGGAGGAAGTTCCCGCCTATCTTGAAATCAACGATTTCACCCTGACGACCCAACCAGGTACCCAAGGTTCCGATGATGAATTAATTACCGAGGTTTGGGTTTTTGTGGATGGTACCTTCCTCGGAATGTATGACCTTCCCGCCCTCGTCCCTGTACTCAAGGCAGGCCCAACCGAAATTCGATTAGAAGCAGGTATCAGAGACAATGGCATTGCTTCTTTTCCTGATATCTATCCCTTTTATGAACCTTACAAGGTAACGCTTGACCTCAAAGCCAATGAAACAGCTGTAATCAATCCTTCGACCAGCTACCTCAGCGAGGCCAAATTTGCCTTCATCGAAGATTTTGAAGATAACCGTCCTCGTATATTTACAGATCTTATTGCTGGAAATACCGAGTTAGAAAGAACTCAAGACGATGTATTTGAAGGCAATTACTCTGGCCGTTTTGCCCTTTCCCGTGAATATAGTCCGGTAGTCGAAATTGCCACGTCCGGCCTCTTTAGCGGCTTGCAGGAAGGAGGCGTATATGTATACCTGGAAGTTAACTATAAATCCGATGCTCCAGTAGTTTGGGGTTTTGTTGGTGACCCTGATCCAATTGCCGGCCCACTGCGTTTTTATGACCCTGGTTTTTCGGCAAAAAACGAATGGAACAAGATTTACTTCAACCTGAGTCAGCTTTTATTTAACACCGAATTTGACGAATACCAGGTTGGTTTTCAAGCTTTCCTACTGGAGGAAAGTCCAGATTCTTCTACGATTCTATTAGATAATATTAAACTTGTGCATTTTTAACCCAAGAAGGTGAGTTTGGCTTCGGTCATACCCCGTAGCGTACGATATGAATAGACAGCGTACAATAGACACTTTTATTTACCGCATAGCCGACTACTTAACCGCGTTGCTAGCCTGGGCTTGCTTTTTCTTTTATCGAAAACAGCTAGAAGGTGTTCACTTAGGTTGGGAAGTTTTGAATGATCAGAATTTCATTCTTGGCTGTCTGCTAATTCCATTAGGTTGGATTTCCTTTTATGCCATTTTTGATCAATACCAGGATGTTTATCGCCTTTCCAGATTAGCAACACTAGCCAGAACGCTTTTTCTAAGTTTTTTCGGGGTTCTTTTTCTCTTTTTCACCTTAATCCTGGACGATTTTGTCACTAACTATAAAACCTACTATTCCTCTTTCCTGACCTTGTTTTTTCTTCATTTTACTTTTACTGCAGTAGTTCGAATGGTACTACTCACCCGTGCCAGTTGGAAATTAAAGGCAGGCAAAGTCAAGTTCAACACACTTATCATAGGCGGCAACCAGAATGCAGTAGAACTCTATCAGGAAATTATCAATCAGGAGAAGAGCCTCGGATATCATTTTGTTGGCTTCATCGATGCTAACGGAAATAGCACCAACGAACTGGCCGAGAACCTGACTGCACTAGGCAAGATCGAAGATCTAGCTGCGGTTATCCAGGAATACACCATCGAAGAAGTCATCATCGCCATTGAGACCTCGGAGCACAACCGACTTCGGGAAATGATGAATATCCTCTTTGATCTGGATCGCAATATCCTGGTAAAGATTATCCCTGACATGTATGACATATTATTGGGTACTGTAAAGATGAATCACGTTTACGGTGCGGTGCTCATTGAGATAAGTAGGGAACTCATGCCCCGATGGCAACGACTCATCAAACGAGGTATTGACATCTGTGCTTCTGCTGTCATGCTGGTACTTTTAGCACCCGTTTATGCTTATGTAGCCCTCCGTGTTCGGCTATCTTCAAAAGGCCCTATTATTTATCAACAAGAAAGAATAGGACTCAACAAACAGCCTTTCATGATCTACAAGTTCCGGTCTATGCCTACGGATGCGGAGTACCAGGGCCCACAACTGAGTTTTGACGGCGATAATCGCTGTACTCCTTGGGGAGCAGTTATGCGCAAGTGGAGACTAGATGAATTACCTCAGTTTTGGAATGTGCTCAAAGGAGATATGTCGCTGGTAGGCCCGAGGCCCGAACGTCAGTATTATATAGACCTCATCGTAGCCAAGGCCCCACATTACAAGCATTTGCTGAAAGTTAGACCAGGAATTACCTCCTGGGGGCAAGTCAAATACGGCTACGCCAGCAATGTGGACCAAATGGTCCAACGACTAAAATTTGACATCCTCTATATCGAAAACATGTCGCTGGCGCTCGATTTTAAGATTATGTTTTACACACTTCTTGTGCTCTTACAAGGAAAAGGTAAGTAGTTTTCCAAAAAATGCTTTTCTTGGGTGACCTATTGCGTACTAAACAAATTCGCCCTTCATGCTACCTATCCAAAAGCGACTAAGTAATTTTTTCTACGGCATCCTTAGCCTACCTTCCACTGCACTGGGTTTTGCCCTCTCGGTACAGATATCAGCATTGAGCTGGCTATTGAGCACCAAGTATGAACTGGCTATTGACGAAATCGGATTGGTGTGGGCAGCAGGGCCTATTGCCGGTATTTTTGGACAAATTATTTTTGGTGTGCTCAGTGATCGGGTATGGTTTTGGGGTGGTCGGCGACGGCCATTTATTGTCATTGGTGGAATACTTGCGGCCTTAAGTTTATTGGCGCTTCCCAATCTCGAGATCATTTCCAGTAGCCTTGGTTTAGAAGGTATTCTGGGGGTAGCTATTGCGGTTGCGCTGGCGTTGGATCTATCCATCAATGTTGGCTTCAACCCGACTCGTTCTATCATTGCCGATGTCACGCCGGAGGGTGCCGAACGCACCAAAGGGTTTACTTATATGCAAACCATATCGGGCACCTTCGGAATGATGGCATACGTCATTGGTGCTGTTTTAGACAAATACTGGTTGATCTATATTGGCGCAGGCCTGGTGTTATTGTTTACCGTAATTCCTCCTTTCTTCATCGAAGAGCCTCGTGATTTTGAGGAAGAAGCCGATGAAGAAAAAGAAAGCGGTGGCTGGTTGGAAAGCTTGATGGCTATTCGACCGTTGTGGGGCTTCCTTATCTATGCATTGTACCGCATTCCTGTCAGAATTTTTGAGTGGGAAATCAATAATTATTACGTAGAATACTTGTGTGTTGGTCTTACCGCTTTTCTGATTATTCAGACCTTGTTGCAAAAAGAGGAAGGCAAGCCATTGGCAGTTGCCAGCCGGATTGGTTTTCAAAAAGTACTAGCTGCTCATAGCTTTACCTGGATTGGTGTGCAGACCATGTTTATCTATATGTTTGCCTTTTTGCAATACCGCTTACCGGATTTAGACAACGACGGTGTTGGGCGAGTAATTGACATCTCTTTTCTGGTACTCAATGGCATCGCAGCACTCCTCCCGGCCTTTCTGCTGGAGCCTTTGACTCGGAGAATTGGTCGTGTCCGCACTCATTTAATCTGTGTTGGAATCATGACGATTGGCTACCTGGGTTTATGGCTGATAGGCACCAGTGCCAATATGATTTACCTCTTGATGGTCGTCATCGGTATTGGTTGGGCGGCGACGATTAGCTTGGTCTTTGCGATCATGTCGCAAAAGGTCGAAGCTAAAAAAATGGGCCTCTACATGGGGCTATTCAACCTATCGGTGGTCTTGCCACAGTTGGTAGCCAGCCTCGGTATTGGTGAATTCCTCAAAGAAGCTGACGACAAGAGTCTGACCTTCCTGATTTGTGCCGTATGCCTTGGCGTGAGTACCCTGGCCTGGAGTTTGGTAAAAGAAAACGAGGAAGAGGTATCTATAAGGTAAATTCATTCACCTTATCACTTGAACCACCAAAGAGCACCAAGATTTTTCAACCATATAAGGGATTATAAGGGCATTTAAGAGGGGCCGGCTAGGGGAAATTCACGAATTTACCCGATGAAGGGATATTTGAACCACCAAAGAGCACCAATATTTTTCAACCATATCAGGAAATATAGGGGGTTATAAGGGAAGGGAATTTTGACAAGGTAAGTTCACAGATTTACCCAACATTGGCGAATTTAAACCACCAATGGGATTTAAAAAAAACAATGCGCCACTGTATCTCAATAGATACAGTAGCGCATTATGAACTCCATAGCGAGGCCAAGTCAATAACTATCAGATCTTCTAGGAGTGATTTTGGCTTTCAGGCCTTCCCTATCGGAGAATAGAGAAACTGATTATTTCTCCAAAGTCATATCCAGCATCAAGTCAATCTCGAAATCGAGACCGAAGACGGGATCAGAACCGGACTCTTTGACATTGGCCACCAAATCGATTTTGGTATCAGGAGAGTAGCTGGTATCAAACTCGATAGTTTCCACATCGTTTTCATCACCAGCATCAATATCACTCATGGTTAAGCGACCATCTACAACGGTATATGTGCCGCTGCCAATACCACCGGTGACTTCTTCCGTTTCTGTTTCACCATCTACCGTGGTTGTCAGAGTGTAATCTCCGGTAGAAGTCCAGTTTCCTGTAGCATCAAAGGTAACGGTGACGGTACTGTTGCTGATTGTCGATACCGACTTAGTTGTTTCAAAAACGCCAGCAAAGCCAATCCCTACATCGGCATCAGCGTCGTAGGCGGTAAGGTTCCAGGTGCCTACAATTGCCTCATCGTCTAATTTTACTTCCGGGTCGTCCTTATCACAAGAAGAGAAAGAAAAAAGACCGACCATCAAGAGCGCATAAAATGAAAATTTCATAAAAAAGGATTTTTGTAAAGTGTAAGATTGTTTACCCTTAATTGTGCTTAGTTAAAAAAGGTAATCATCAGAGAGAAAATTTTTAAAAAAAATCAATCCTTCTTTTCTACAGCTTCTCATAAATAGCCAAAAGCTTCTTTTCTTCCTCTTCCCAAGTCAGGTATTTTGCTGCCTCCAAGTTATTTTGTTGAAGCTGAGCGTAGCGGTCGGGAGTATCGACGAGCCCCTGGATCGCAGAAGCAATTGTATTGACCTCCAAGTCGGCGAGCAACTCAAAGGTATCGTACTGATCGTGCAGGGCCCGGTATTCCGGAAAGTCCATGTGCAAAGCTGGTACACCTGACTGGATATAGTCGAAGGTCTTGTTGGCCAGAGAGTAATAATAGCTCAAGCCTGTATTTTCGAGTAGATTGAGGCCCAACCAAGCCTTTTCCGTAAGAGCGGGCAATTCTGCAGGAAGCACAAAACCAAGGAAGTGGACGCGGTCTTCGAGTTGATGATCAACGACCAACTGGTGAAGTTTTTGCTCCAGATCACCAGAACCAGCGATGTGGAGGACAAGCGTTGGTGGTAGTTGCTTCATTGCCAAGATGGCCGCTTCGAGGCCACGGCCTTCATTGAGCATTCCCTGGTAGAAGATGATTTTTTTATCAGGAATAATCTGGTTATGTAAGGCCGATTGGCGATAGGGCACGTTGCGTACCACCTTAAACGAGGTCCCGTAACGTTCTGTCATTAATTCGGCCAATGCTGGTGCAACGGTATAGGCATGTTGGAGGGAAGGGATGATCCAATCCGCCAAGGCCGACCAAAGCCGCTGCACCTTGGGGCGGCGAACGACTTCGGGGACTTCCGTAAAATACTCGTGCGCATCATAAACACAAACGCCCCTTTGGAGACGGCTGATAAGATAAGAAGGTAACAAGGTGTCGAGGTCGACGGCATTGATGATCTCTGCCCGCTGCTGGTAGAGGTAATACAGTAAGCGAAGATTGTACTCGAGGTAAAAGAGTTTGCCCGTATGGAACCAACAACGTAGGCGATGCTGCTGAAAAGGATGATTTACTAATGGGCGGGAATGAGGCAAGCGTCGCCCCACCAGTGTGACCCGATGCCCCGCAGCTTGCAGCGTACTGCAAATACGAATCATACGTTGATCCTGGCTGAGGTCATTGGTGACGGTACAAATTATACTGGACATAGGGCGAAGATACATCGGCGGGGATTTTGAACCACTAAAGGTGCCAAGGTTTTATTTTTTAGGTAAAGACGTGGATACAATCTACGCCGAACGGGAGCCTCTCAGGTAAAGGCAAATTCGTGAATTTACCTTTTTTACCCGACAGGTAGCAACCAAGCGAGGGGTGTTTTTGTTGTAGTGGTCAGGTGCCATAAAGGGTATGCCCGCGCAAGCTGCCTGGAAGGCCCGCGCGAAGCAAGGGGACCGCAGGACGGAACGCAGTGAACCCTGGAAGGGAGCGACCCCACAGGGGATGCGCCCATATAAAAATAACCCGCGAAATAACGGTAGTGATGATTGGATGGAGATTTAAGCATTTTGTGCCCGGTGAGGAAGAAGGGAGCCTTTTTGATCAGTTGCTGAAGCTGTTTCAGGAGTTGATTGTGTATACCTCTGGAGATGTGGCGGAGTCGCTATCGTGGCTGACGCAGCTGGATAAGGAGCATAATCTCACCAATGAGGACTACGGGATGGCGGACTTTATTCAGGACTTGATAGACAAGGGCTATATTCAGCCCCAGGATTCGCAGAACCCCAATTTTGTGCCTTCTGCAAAGTTGGAATTAGAGCTAAGAAAGAAAGCGCTGACTGATATTTTTGGTGATATTAAGAAGACCAAACGCGGTAATCACAATACCCGCTATGGCGGTGGTGGTGACGAGCCTACCTCGGAGTTGCGGCCCTACGAATTTGGCGATCCGCTGGATCAGATAGCTATTAGTGAAAGCCTGCGCAATGCACATATCAACCACGGCATTGATGACTTCAGGCTGACTAACGACGATTTAGAAGTGAGGGAAACCCACTACCAAAGCCAGATGAGTACGGTGCTAATGATTGATATTTCGCACTCGATGATTCTGTATGGTGAAGATAGGATAACGCCCGCCAAGAAGGTAGCCATGGCGCTGAGTGAATACATTACGACGCGGTTTCCGAAGGATACGCTGGACATTATCGTGTTTGGTAATGATGCGTGGCCGATTAAGATCAAGGACCTCCCCTATTTGCAGGTAGGGCCTTACCATACCAATACCGTTGCTGGCCTGGAGCTGGCAATGGACATCCTCCGGCGCAGGCGCAACCCTAACAAGCAGATATTTATGATTACGGACGGGAAACCGACCTGCCTGAAGCGAGGAAAGAAGTACTACCAAAACAGTTTTGGGCTGGATCGTAAAATTGTAAACCGGACGCTGAACCTGGCTGCACGCTTGCGCAAAGTGAATGTACCTGTGACTACCTTTATGATTGCCCGCGACCCCTATCTGGTGGAATTTGTGGAGCAGTTTACGAAAGCCAACAATGGCAAGGCATTCTTTAGTAGCCTGAAAGGTTTGGGCGAATTTATCTTCCGGGATTACAAGAACAACAAGAAGAAGCGGTAGCGCGATATTGCAGGCAATCTTTGATCTGTTTTTCCGTTATTGGGAATGGGTTGCTGAATAACTCGACCGGAAAATCTGTAAGAATTGAAATACGTACTATTTACACTGCTGCTACTCACCCTGGGTAGCTCAACCAATACACTGTGGGGCCAAAATCGCCTAAACGCTGAGGACACCAAGTATGTAAACGCCGTAGAGGACACCCTGGGCTTGCTGGCTTATGCTTTTGTGAACGATTCACTTGAAGAAAATCGTTTTCTAGCCGTCAGAGCTTTCATTCCAACATTGGTAAAGGCGCTTAAAAAGCCGGGGAGCTTCTCCTACCCTTTTGATCAGCTCAACAGTGTGTCTATCCAATATCCGGCGGATAGTACTTTCCGGATTTTCACTTGGCAGCTCTATGTTGATAAAGATACTTACCGCTATTTTGGGGCAATACAGATAAACAGTGATGAGCTGAAGCTCTTCCCCTTGGTGGATCGCTCCTTTGAGATGGAAGAAGACCTGGATGCTGCGGCCTTGAGTCCAGATCGCTGGTACGGCACCGTTTATTACAACCTACATACGGTTGCTTACGGCGACGAAACCTACCATTTACTTTTCGGCTATGATGGCTATGAATTTTTCCGCAAACGAAAAGTTGTGGATGTCTTGCGTTTTGTGGATGGGAAGCCTGTATTTGGCGCTCCCGTGTTTGTAAAACAAGAAAACGACGGCAGCTTTAGCCAAAAGAACAGGCTGCTACTGGAATATTCTGCTGCCGCCAGTGTACGCTGCAACTATGACCCAGCGTTGGATTTGCTGATGTTTGATCACCTGACTATGATTGGCGGAGAATACGGTGAAGGGCCGGTACAAATCCCAGACGGCACTTATGAGGCTTATCGCCTAAACAATGGCAAATGGGAATACGTAGAAAAAGTATTTGATCAAATTCTTGATGAAGCTCCCCGTCCGAGCCCGGTGTTAAATGGCCGAAAAGGGAAGGATTTGATTGGGAATGGGGGGTAGTTTGGTGTAAGGGTTTAAAAAGTGTAAGGGTGAAAGAGTTGATGGTTAGTTTGTTAGGTGGTTGATTGTTAGATGGTTGTTGGTTAATGGTGATCTATCCTGCCATATCTGAAGCGCCGACAAATTGGGCGAACTCTTGGGTGTGCATTTTCATTACAGTCAAGGTATCTTCGTGGGTGACCTCGCCGGCAGGGTTCATCAATTGGGCGATGCTGGAGATCGGGAGTTGGTTGGGCAAAGTTGTTGCGCCCAAATAATGGAGAACTCCTGCAAGGTGGCTCATACCTCTTAGATTACCTGCACGGCCAGTGGCTACGCCTACCAAGGCCGCTTTTTTACCTTTGAAATTGCGGGCATAATTCCGAACGGAACAGGCATCAATAAACAGTTTCAATACACCAGGGAAGCTACCATTGTACTCGGGACTGATGAATACAAAGCCATCCGCGGGTAGGATATATTCGTCTTGAATTTTGGCCAAATCCTGATGTTGCCCTCCTTCTTCGTACATTGCAGAAGACAACCAAGTTTGGGGAATATCTTCCAAAGCAAGGAAACGAACTTCTTCTTTCCCTACCAATTCAGATAAAAATTCGTAATATTTATGAGCAAAGGCCCTACACCTGCTACCTTTGCGATTTGTTCCGGAGATGACCGTAATCATTAACTTTGCTTAAATTTATTTACAGCTTAACATTGGCTAGACCAAAAGGTTGCACTTTTGGCTTGCAAGTGGCAGCACAAGCTCTAAATTTACAAAAACATATTTCATCAATGAAAGTAACCTATTACGGACACGCCTGTGTGGCAGTTGAAACCAAAGGAAAGACTATACTCTTTGATCCTTTTATTTCTCCCAATGAAAAAGCGTCGCATATAAATGTGGATGATATCCATGCCGACTTCATCCTGTTGACCCACGCGCACATCGACCATGTAGCTGATACAAGGGCTATTGCTGCTCGCTGTGGCAGTAAGGTGATCAGCAACTATGAAATTACCAATCATTATGGTGCTAAAGGCATTGCTCACCACCCGATGAATCATGGTGGCAAAGCCAGCTTTGAGTTTGGCACAGCCAAGTATGTTAATGCGGTGCATACCAGCAGTTTCCAGGATGGTTCTTATGGCGGACAGCCAGGAGGTTTTGTGGTGTGGAATGAAGAGGGCTGCTTCTACAATGCCGGAGATACTGCGTTGACCATGGATATGAAATTAATTCCGATGACCTGCCCGAAACTAGATTTTGCGCTGCTGCCGATTGGCGATAATTTCACCATGGGCTATGAAGATGCTGTGCTTGCAGCCGAGTTTGCGCAGGTCGATAAAGTCATTGGAATTCACTATGATACGTTCGGATATATCGAAATCGATACGGTTGCGGCAAAAAAGGCTTTTGCGGATAGCGGAAAAGAGTTAATTTTGCTGTCGATTGGAGAGAGCATAGAGATATAATAGTCTACCTTGACAGACTGTTACCTCGTTCTTTCCGATTTCAAAACAGCTTACAGGATACCTTTTTTAACCATTTACAGTTTTTTAATCTCCATTTCGCTTTATGGGAAAAGTCATTGCTATTGCCAATCAGAAAGGAGGAGTCGGTAAAACGACTACTGCTATTAACCTTGCTGCCAGTCTGGCAATTTTGGAAAAGAAGGTACTCCTTATTGATGCGGACCCGCAGGCCAACGCCTCTTCAGGCGTGGGTGCTTTGGAAGAAGATGTAGACACCTCGCTTTACGACTGTCTCATCAATAACCTGGAGCCACACGACGCCATTTACGAAACCGATACACCGAATCTACACTTGATGCCATCGCACATCAACTTGGTAGGCGCGGAGTTGGAATTGGCTGGTTACGAAGACCGTTCTTTTGTCTTGAAAGGTGTTGTAGACAAAGTGAAGGACGATTACGATTACGTATTCATTGATTGCTTGCCCTCCTTGGGCATCGTTACTATCAATGCGCTTACTGCTGCTGACTCTGTTTTGGTGCCTGTGCAGTGTGAGTTTTTTGCACTGGAAGGGCTTTCAAAGCTGCAAAACAGTATTAATCTGGTGAAGGAAAACTTCAATCCGGATATACAGCTGGAAGGTATTCTCATGAGTATGTACGACAGCCGCTTGCGGCTGGCTAACCTGGTGGTAGATAAGGTAAAAGAGATTTTTGGAGAACAGGTCTATGACACCATCATCCACCGTAATGCCCGTATTGGCGAAGCTCCTAATATGCACATGCCTATTGTACTCATCAATGCCAGTAGCCGTGGTGCGGTCAACTTTTTGAATTTGGCCCAAGAGTTTTTACGTAAGAATAATGACGTACTCGTGTAAGTTCACTCTCTCATTGTTCCTTTGATTAACATGAATAAACCGGTAAGCCCTTTAGTATGGCAAAGAAATTAGGATCAAAAGCTTCGAAACAACAATTAGGATCAGGTATTGACGCACTCTTTGGAGGAGGAGGTACCAGCCGTGCTAAAAAGGCGGAAGTAGATAAGGCTATTGCAGAAAACCCGGCAGAAGTAGTTCGGGAACTGGCCAAGAAGTTTGCGCTAATTCCCCTCGCTCACATTGAACGAAACCCTGATCAGCCTCGCTACGAGTTTGACGAAGAAGCTCTAAGTGAATTATCTGATAGTATAAAAATCCACGGTATCATCCAGCCGCTTACGGTGCGTTACCTGGAACCTAAGCGCTATCAGATCATTTCTGGAGAACGCCGTTGGAGAGCATCGAAGTTGGCCGGCCTAAAGGAGGTACCTGCCTACATTCGCGTTGCCAATGACCAGACGCTACTGGAGATGGCCATCATCGAAAATATCCAACGGGAAGACCTTAACCCTTTGGAAATTGCCAACTCTTACAACCGACTAAAGCAGGAATGTGAGCTTACCGACGAGCTCCTTGCCGAACGCGTAGGCAAGAAAAGAACCACCATCACCAACTACCTGCGGCTACTCAATTTGCATATTAGCGTACAGGATTCACTCCGCAAGGAACAAGTTTCTATGGGGCATGCAAAAGCAATTGCAGGGTTAGACATCCTCTTACAAGCGGACTTCCTTAAAGAACTGATCAATAAGAAATGGTCGGTTCGGCAAACAGAAGCACAAGTTAAGGCGTACCAGAAGCCTAAAAAGGCCGTTAAGAAAACAGAAGTAAAGGTTGCCAATAAGCATCAGGCAGAATACGACAAGATTCTGCAAGACTTCAAAGCCTTTTTTGGCAGTGGTAAAATCAAGATTCAACTAGAGGACAAAGAAACCGGCAAAGGACATGTAGTTATCCCTTTTGACGACCACGACCAACTGACGGATTTATTTAAGTGTGTAGAGCAGTAGACTTATGCCGCATTGGAAAAAATACTGTTGGGTTCTCCTTTGTCTCCTGGGGCAGCAGTTTTCCGGTTTGTCGCAAGAAGTGGACAGTTTACCAACTGCTAACCAAAGCCTTGCCAGGGAGGTAGACCTGGCATTAACCATCCAAGAACCAAGAGTCTATGTACCTCGCACTGCACTGATGTGGTCGATAGTACCTGGCGGTGGGCAAATTTATAACCGCCGTTGGTGGAAGGTGCCACTGGTATTTAGTGCCTTCTCCGGTGTTTTTGCGGTATTGGATTTTAACCAAAGCAACTACCAGCGTTTCAGAGATGCCTATCAATTAGAACTCGCAGGCGAGGAACACGAATTCTCTAGCCGAGGTTATGATGCCAGCAGGCTATTGGTATTTAGAGATAATTTTAACAAATCCCGGCAGACCAATTATTTTATGCTTTTGGCCGTTTATCTACTTCAGGGAGTAGAAGCATACGTGGATACCCACTTGCGCAATTTTGATATGGATGAGGATTTGAGCCAATGGCAAGTGATGCCGGTGATCATTCCAGCTGGCGTAGGCCAAAGCCCAAACGTGGTGCTGCAAGTCCAATATTCTTTCTGATTATTCGTTTTCTTTCTCGGTTTTGTAACTCCTTAATAATTTCTTCTGTCAATTGGCAGACGCGGAATTCAGGAGGTTCCGTGCAGCAATTTCCTATATCACCTTGTCTTAGTAGTGCATTGTTAACTTAAACATCCCCAAAATGACGCGCTTACCACTTCTCTTACTGACTTTTTTATTAGGCTTTTCTTCCCTGTTGGCACAACGCTATTCAGGCATTGGTGTTAATCTTTTTCCTAATTATTCTCATCGCCGGATTGTAAACTTGGACCTCAATATGATAGGTCAGGCTGATTCATTGGAAATCAGCGAATTTGCCCGTCCATCCTACGCCGGGGGAATTGTACTGAGTTACAGAGGCAAAAAAGCCGGCGTGCAAGTAGGCTTAAACTACAGTCAAACAGGCTACAGAGGTAAACGAACCGCTATAGCGTTCAACGACCCCAATCGAGCCAATTTTGACGATGAACAATACAGCTTCCGCGCTCAAAACATTGAGATTCCTTTCTCCGTCCTATTCTATCAAAACCTCTCCGAAAAAGACGACTTCTTCTTTTCATTGGGTAGTGGCCTGAGTTATAACCTCAGCAATCAGGATATTATCACCCGTTTTAACGGAGAATCCAGCGCAAGAGAAGTCAATACTATTGATAGCGAAGATTTTCGAAAAGTCAACTATTGCTTTCAAACCTCTATGGGCTGGGAGCATAAGTTATCCCAAAATATGTTGTTCAGCATTGCCCCTACCTTCCGGCTATGGCTCGCTGGTATCTACCGAGATTCTTTGCTCAACCGAAACCTCTATCAGTTTGGCCTAAGGGCGACGGTAAGATTTGATCGGGAATTGGAGTTTTTTTGATGGTTGATGGTTGAAAATCTGAAATTCTTTAAAGGGTTTTACTGGTTTGTTTGTTGGATAGTTCGATGGTTAAGCCAAAACGAGCGCGCGCATCCTGCCTTCCCTTACAGAACCTATACCGAAATAAAGTCATTTTTGACCATGAGAAGCCTGAACCATCAAACCAACAACGATCTAACTATCAACCTACCCTACTCCGACTTTGCTCCAACTCTTCCAACTTGCGTTCCAACCAAGCGCGGTTGAAAATGGAATCAGTTTGTTTCATATCCTCTTTAATTTTGGCCAGGCGCTGAACGGCCTGATCAATATCCATATAAGAATACTGTGCGCGTAACTTAGCCAAGCGGCGGGTGAGTCGAAAAAGATGGTAGTACCCGCTACGCCGAGAGTCGGCCAGCAAGCGATTGCGCTGAAGGTACTGCCGGAAAGATTCCACCAATGCGTGCAGGGCCTCAAATTCATCCAGCTCGTAATAGGTGCGTAACAACAGGGCCTTAGCACCAAGGTTATATCGCAGATCACTGTATTCAACCTGCGTGAGTAACTCCAATACCTTACCGAACTCTCCTACTGCGTGGCAATAGGCGGCTTTATTAAACCGATAGGCGTTTTCCGCCGAGGCAGGAGCCAAAGCTTCCTTTTGCGTCTCAATAAAATGGTCTACCCATTCCAGTTCGCCTAGTCGAAGGGCAGCGGTGACTATATTCTTGTAATGCCATTCAATTAAGTAACCACCTTCGTGGAGAAGCTCTCTTGCCAACTGGGCATTGTACAGGCCGAACAACTCGCGAAGAAAGGGCAGTTCGTTGCGATTAATTCGCGCAATGCAAAAGTTTTGCAAATAATTATAAATAGCGGTAAGCTCGTGCGTTTGAAACCTACTTTCATTTTGTTGAAAAATCATCAGGGCCGCCTGGTAAGCACTCAAGGAGGGCTGATCTATCATTTGATACAGTTGATAGTACACTTGTACCGCAGGGGCTTTACTGTATGCTTCGGGATTGAGGCGGAGTTCTTCCAATACCCCTTCCAAAAGACGGGCCGAATAATCATCTTGCAAAATCTGCCGGCGCATTTGTAACTGTACCGCGTCCCGCAATTTTTCTAAAACATAGTATTGATCTAGCGCATGCTCTTTCTCTACCAGACTCTGGTCCTGAGCACGCGGCTCCCATACCGTATAAAACTCGTTCGCTTCTTCGGCCAGAGCCATCACCTGACGGTAATAATCGGTATCTCTATGGCTGGTATTATTCAATGCCTTTTTGCTCTTTTTAAGCTGTCGCTCGTAAATGGCCCACTGCCGGCGTTCGCGCAAAGCGATCAGTAACCATTGCTCCCTTTGCTGGTTCTTAGCGAGTTGCTCCTCAATCAAGAAATTTTCACAAAGCCGCCATGCGTATGTAAACAGAAGCGCTACCTTCGATTGATCGAAATCATCCTTGGGAAAAAGCTTCTTCCAGATCATTTTCCGATCACAAAGACGTTGAGGAAACTCCGGAAAACATTTATCCAAATAGCTCACCAATGCTTGCGTTGCTTCGTGCTTATGATGGTAAGGAGACAGCGAAAACTCCGTAAAGCGGGTCATCTCTTTACGTGAAAAGGTTTTTAAAACGTTTAGCAAATGATGATTGTGCATATTTTTCTCAATAAAAAAAGATCATTAACCATTAAAAATCAATAGATTACAATAAATAAATTGACGTTTTTTATCAAAAACAGGAATACAAAATACTAAAAATTACCTTATACAAACAGCACATTTGTATTGTCACCAGTTTAAAATGATGCCAACATGAACAATATCCCACGCTACTTCTTCTTATTCTGCTGTTTGCTGATCACCCTTCAAGTGATTGCACAGCCTACAAATTGCCTGGATTTTACTGAACCAGAAATCGGCACAACCTTCAGTCAGGAGAATGGCAACACCCCTGACGAAGTCGTCTATCAATATGATGGTGTGAACCTGAGTATGGGTTTTTTCACGGATCAGAATGGCAATATCAATTTTGATCGAATCGAGGTGGTTGATCCTTTTATTGAAGACTTCACGGCACCTTCTCTGTATATCAATTATTCCACTGCTACTTTTGAGTATGCCAATTTGGTAAATACCTTATGCTTCACGGGTTTCCTTAGCGGCCATGAAATCAATTTTGGCATCAACGGTGAAGTAGGTGTCTTTGAAAGCCTTCTAGATCCTAACATCCAGGAAGAATGGCCTGATTATGAGATCATTATCACTTCTTTAGGAAACACTGCAGGAAGTTTAGTATCAGTATGCATTTTTGGCCCAATCGAAACATTCACCATTGGCGGCATTGAGTTTTTATTGGATGATGTTTGTACCGATGAATTTATCAACTGCGCCTTCAATGAACCCAACTTACAGGCTTTTTGCCAAAACAGTGGGGCTATCGGCCTTAGTCTGGACTTTGGTGCTATTATAGGTGCCAATGATTTTGTTGACGTCTATATTGAGGATGAGCTCTACGACTTCTACCCTACCGAAGCCTTTCCGCTTGTGCTGGAAAATGCCATTCCTTCCGGGCAACAAAACACCGTGAATGTTACAGTATGTATAAACGATATCCCTGAATGCTGCTACACCGAGGATATAGCACTCCCTACGTGTATCGACGAAAGCTGTATCACCTTTTCAGAGATAATACCGGGAACAACCTATGATCCTGACACAGATGTAGAACCTGGTGATGTTATCATGGAATTTCCTGGTGTAAATGTGAGCATGGGCATCTATAACAACGCAAATGGCGGTAGTGAGTTTGATGAAATTCGAGTTATCGAACCCTGGATTTCCAATCTTGATGCACCTTCCATGTACATCAACTTTGCCACTGCGACCTTCTCCTACTCCACACCGGTAACCTCTGTATGCTTTAATTCAACCGTAAACAACTTACCTATAAATTTTGGGATCAATGGCACCGTTAATGTTTATGACAACTGGTTAAATCCAGATTTACTAACAGCGTTTCCTAACCACGTTATTACTGTTACACCTTATGGCCCCAATGCTAATGGGCTGGTGAGTGTGTGTATTTCCGGTATTATTGAAGACTTTACCATCGGTGGAATTGAACTACTGGTGGATGACGTCTGTAGCTACGACCCTGTCTGTGACATCAGCAACTTACAAGTGCTACAATACAACTGCCAGGAAGATATTCAACCTTACCGTTTTCTCCTTACGTTTGATCACAACCGAGCGCCACTAGACTCTTTCAACCTGCGTATTGGTGGCGAATTTTATGGCCGTTATGCTTATGCCGACCTCCCCCTTAGCGAACTAGAAATTGAGGTCGCTCCAGGCACAGCGCTACAATTCCTAGTCCGTGATGTAAATACAGAAAATTGTGCCGAAGACCTTACCGTCTTAACACAAAGCTGTGAGTCCGTCTGTGATAATTTTGCGGCAACGATTCTTGGCATAGAATGTGCTGGCCCAGAGGGTTATCAAATTTCGCTGGTTATCACTAGTCCTATGGTTGGCCAATATGTAACCATGGAAGGGCTGAGTAATGGTATCATTTACGGAGGTGCTCAAACACACCCTTCTATGGTACAAATTGACCTCTTCGGAACACCTGACCCTGAAGGTTACATCCTCGCAGATAGTCTTAGCGGATGTTCTACCATCATAGGGCCACTGGATTTCAACCCGGAAGACTGCTACCAGTGTGAACTATATGATGTCGTTATTGAGCCTACAGATTGTAATCCCAACAACGTTTATGGTGTAACCATTGATCTGATGAGCACCAATGATTCTGAGCCTTTACTCATAATTCTAGATGATGATCAAACCTTTGGGCCTTTCTTTCCATCAGAGTTCCCAGTGACCGTAGGTACACTAATTGGCAATCCGAATGAGGTTGTTACTGTTGAAATCATCAGCATTAATGGCCAATGCTCCTACTTTACTGAATTCATCCAAAACTGCCAAGACTGTCAAAACTTCCAGGCAGAGCTCGTCAATATCGAGTGTTTTTCCGATGATTCTTTATTAGTACAACTATATGTTTACGGTATAGAAGAAGGTGAGCCTTTAAGGATTACGAGCAGCGCTCATCCTGATTTCGTCTACGAAGGCTTATTCGTATCCAATCCTATAGCATTGCTTCTGCCACTCGCTAATGTCAATTCTTTCTCCCTTTTTGTGCAAGCACAGGGTATTGATTGTGAGACACAAAGTAATCATCTTGAAGTACCTGTAGGCTGCGGAGGTCAATGTTCCGACTTTATTGCCGAGCCTCTGGGACTTGACTGTGACCCCAATAACTTCCTTCATGTTTCCTTTGAACTCTATGGTATTGAACCAGGGGAACCACTACGTATTACAACAGGCCCTCCCTCCAACACCTTCATTACAGAGTTGACATTCTCAGGCAACCCTATTCAGGTTTCAATACCTCCTATAGTAGGGCAAGATGTGCTCACAATTGTGGTGCAAGCCCAAGGAATTGACTGTGAAACCACCTTGTCCTTTACCATTCCAGAGGATTGTATGGACGGTTGTAACAATTTCGCAGCTGACATTCAATTTATTGAATGTTACGAAGACCTTCCTTATGCCAGCTTGTCCATTCTATTAACAGGAGTAGACGCAAATGGCCAAGAAGTGCTCATACAAAACACGAGTACCGGCACTTTCTACGCTATTCAACTGACGACGAATCCTTTTGTGATCCCTTGGCCAACAGCTGATCAAGGAATACTACAGATCACAGAACTTGGTAACGGCTGTAGTACAGAAGTTGCCTTTAATGCACCATCGGATTGTAGTGATAACTGTGACGGGCTGTTTGAGGTGATTGAGGTATTCTGTACCGAAGGAAACCCTGCGTTTGTTTTCACTGCTCAAGGTCCAACAGGTCTACCCTTCTTTGTACGTGCAGGAGGCCAAGAATACCCCTTTGTATACGGACAAGACAGCTACGAATTAATCATCGACGGAGATGTTGGTGTATTCAGCTACGAACTCCGCTTCCGCGACCAACAAGCGGGATGTGTACAAGAAGTATTGGTAGATAATCCTTGCTTCTGCTTTATAGAAATCATCTCTGCTACACCAACAGAGTGTGATGATAATGGGCTATTCTTTATCGATCTAGAATTCGAAGCATTAGTGAGTTGGGACAATGGCCTCTTCGTCTTAGAAGCAGGTGGCTATACTCAAACTTTTGAGCAAGGTTTTATAAGCACCACCATCGGTCCATTCGAAAGTGGCGTAATTGAAGTTATTCTTACCGAAGTTACAAGTTTAAGTTGCGCTGAGTTTATTGCTGTCGAGCAGTTTTGCGAACCAATAGAATGTGAAACCTCTAACCTCGTCATTGAAGGAACCAATTGTAATGCCAACGGCGACTATTTCCTAGACGTTGATTTCGACGCCAATATTGATGGGCCATTCGTGGTACTTAACGAAGCTACCGGAGAAAGCCAGACCGTTACATTGGATCAACTTCCCGTGCAGTTTGGACCATACAATATCAATGAAATTCAAACGTCGCTGATTATTGTTTACTACGAAGCTACGAATAGCTGTACCATTGAAGAACTCTACGTTCACGAATGTGAATTCGAATGTCCGCTACAAGAGATCATTGTTACAACCACAGACTGTGACCCTAATGGCCTTTATCAGGTTATCGTAGGTCTTGAAGCATCCGATAACGGACCATTTACCGTAATCAATACGGAAACAGGAGATTCATTTACCGATGTTTCCATCAATGATTTCCCGCTAACATTTGGGCCTTACAGTGCCGATGAGTACCCTGCCTCCTTAATCCAGGTTATTTATTCGAATGCTCCTTTTCCATGTATTCTTGGAGCGGATTACGCCATTGATTGTGGCACCGGCGGCGAATGTGACTTCAACGATGTCTTCGCAGAAGCTTACGACTGTGACGGCGACCAATTCATGGTAGACGTGGCCTTTAACAACCCCAACGGTGGGCCATTAGGCTTCTACATCTTTGGTGACGGGATGATCTTTGGTCCATTTGCTTATGGCGAACCGTTCTATACTTTCGGCCCTCTTGATGGCAGTGAAGAAGAACATGACATACTTCTTCTTGACATTGCCAGTCCTGCTTGTTTTGGCAACTACAACCTCAACTACAGCTGTAGCGACGATTGCAACATTCAGCAGGTAATTGCGACGCCTACTGAGTGTGACGGAGAACTATTCAACGTTGAATTAAATGTAATTGGCAACAACTTGGGAGAAACCTTTGCAGTAGTCGGAAACGGCAATAACTACGGGGTCTTCAATTATGCTGACTTACCTATTCTGCTCGGTCCTTTTGAAGGAGATGCAACGACCAGCTACGAATTTGGTGTGATCGATTTACAAAACCCTGGTTGCACCAATTTCACAGAAATTGAACCTATTAACTGTCTTCCTTGTGATATCCGTGATTTAGTTTACGAAGTTGACTGTGGTAATGACACTTACTCATTGACGCTTAACTTCATCTACGAGAATCCGGAAAGTGATGGCTTCCGACTACAGATAGGTGGCGAAACTGTTGAATCTTTCGCTTACGCTGAATTACCCATCACGATCACTCTCCCCTACGCTATTAATGGAGAAATCATTCGGGTAGAAGATTTCACAAATGAACTTTGTGGAGAAACCATCGACTTCGAGGTACCTTGTTGTTCATTGGGCAACATCATCAACGAACTTGAAGTAGCTGACTGCCAGGATAATGGTGAATACTATTTCACGGTAGGCAACTTCAACGGTGGCAACCTTAGTGATTCACTCGTGATCAATTATGCACCAGCAGGTAGCAGTATTATTGCTACAGAAGTTGTTGCATACAGTAGCCTTCCTGTTTCGATTGGGCCTTTAGCCGGCGACGGTGCAACCTCTTATATCGTGGTGCTCAATGACCAGGAAAATGAGTGTGCAGCGACAACGACCATTGAACCTGTCTTCTGTGATAACGATGCCTGTGTAGAGTTTGAAGGAGTAGAGGGTGTCTTTGCCCCTGCCTTTGGCTACGACTCCGGTGACGTAATTACGGTAGAAAACGATGTAATTCTGACCTACGAACGCAACCCGAGTACCAACTGTGCCTGTAACCTGTTTGTAACAGACGGTATTCCTGGAATTAGCTTTGGGAATGGCCATATCGTAGCTACTCAGAATTCTGGCTTCGGGCTCAATTTTAGCCAAGTGAATACCACTTTCAATACTGTAAACATCGACTACTATTATAATGGTGGTGAGTTTGGTATCAGCGTGAATGGGCAAACAGCTGCTATTGTAGGCAACATCAACGATATTCCTTTGAATATTGCCCCTGGTGTGGAATTACAAGTAACTCCTGACGCTAACAACCCTGGAACAGGTATGTTGACCTTCAGTGGAGACAACATTGAGACGATCCTGCTCTTTACGGATGACAGTGCAGGATTCGACAATGTTTGTATGAGCCTTGATGACAACGTGTGGCCAGGTGATACCAATTCCGACAACATCGCCTCACATGTGGACTTGTTGAGTATTGGTCTGACCTTTGGAAATACCGGACCTTCACGTAACGCTATGACCAGCGAATGGGCGGGACTGATCAGTCAGAACTGGGGTGAAAACTTCGCTGACGGAACCAACCACAAGCATGCTGATGCAAATGGTGACGGTGTCGTAGACATGGATGACATTGAAGTATTGGAGCAGAATTACGGTTTAGAACATGGCCCGACGACTATCTTCGAGCCACTCCCCTACACCGATCTTGATCCTCCGATTTTTGCAGACCTTAGTGAGAATGATCAACTTCCAGCTAACACTGTAGTAGAAATACCTGTAGTAGCAGGAAGCCCTGATCAAGATATCCAAAATATCTACGGACTAGCGTTCACCTTGGAGCTTGACCCCGAAATTTTCAGCATGGGCACCTTGGAGGTTATTTACCCAACCTCTTGGTTTGGAGAACCAGGCATCAATACAGCGACTATTCATCAGGTTTACCCTGATGGCCGTGTCGAAGTAGCGATCAGCCGCACCGACCATAACAATGTCTCAGGTTTCGGCCCGATCATGTACCTACGAATTATCATTGATGATATTGCTGGTGTAGAAGTCCCTACGGAAGTAGTAGTGAAAAACCTACGGGGTCTCAATCACGAGGAAGAGCCCCTGGTATTGCGCCCTGGCACCAGCACTGCTATAGTAACAAAAACCGACGATGGTTTTGATCGAAATGCACTGATTGACTCATTTGGCATCTTCCCGAATCCAGCAACAGATTGGGTGCACTTCCAAAACCAGTACCACATGGCTCCTAACAGAATTGACATTTTCAATGCTGCGGGTCAGCACATACAAAGTCTGAAAGAGCCAGGTATGCACTTAGATGTAAGCCTCCTGCCAGCAGGCGTGTATATGCTTCAGGTACACCTGGAAGGCCATATTTTCACGGAAAAACTGGTAAAACTTGATTAATTCGATGCGAATGCATCGTTGAAGAATATTCCAAAACGTAGATTTACGAGGCAGTCCTATCTGAAAGGGCTGCCTCTTTTTCATTTAAACACTATCTTTGCCACACAAACCAAAATCCCTTAAAAATGATAAAGAGTCTTTTAAAACTCGGCCTCCTGCTATTAGTTTGTGTACTCGGATACAATTACTTCTTTGGTACAGAAGCAGAAAAAGAACAGTCGGAAAGGATATTCGGTAAAGTAAAGGACGTAGGCAAAGACGCCTGGGCACTGCTAAAAACTGAAAAGGAAAAATACCAAGAGGGCAAATACGATGGTGCCGTTGATAAAGTTGGCAATACCGTAGAAAGCCTGGGGGATTTATTAGGAAGCCTTAGCCGCACAGCTAAAGACCTCAACGATTCTGGTGCCCTTGATCGACTCGGAGAGCTACAAGCCAAACAAAAAGAGTTGGAAAATCAACTGGCTGGAGAAACGCCCGAAAGCTATGATGCCCAGGAGCAAGAAAGGGTAAGCGGAGAAGTACAGGATTTGCTTCGACAAACAGAAGAGTTGATGAAGGATATGGAGAAGGAGTAGCGGATAGCTGTTTTCGGAATTTCACTATGTGACCACACGGGCTTGCTTTTCAAAACAACAAGTAGTAGTTTGATTTATAACGCATTACAAAAAAATGCGTCACCAAGTAATTTTTTATCTTCGCAAGGGCTTTGCCTTATGATACTGTGCGATGAGTATTGTTTTGACCGGTACTATTGTTAGTGAATCATTTGGTTTAGCTAACTAACAAACCTATCAAAATTTTGAAAAAATGAAAAAAAGTCTACTACTAGCAATAGTAAGTTTTACCCTTGCTTATTGTACTACCGTTTATAGCCAAGGCTGTGTGGCGATAAGAGGAAATTCTTCCTGCGGAAGCAGTCTTGGAAGTACCTTAAACCTCAGCAAAGGTGAATTTAATGTACTTTCTGGATTTAGGTACTTTAAATCGTTTCGCCACTTTAGAGGAGATGTTCAAGAAGCAGACAGACTAGAGCACCACACGGAAGTGATCAATAAATCTACTTTCTTAGATTTCTCGCTGAACTATGGGATTTCAAATAGGCTTTACGCCAATATTATTTTGCCTTTTGCCTTTCATAACCGTTCTTCAATGTATGAACATGGAGGCAACCCGCCGAATGGTTTAGGTGAGCGAAATGAAACCTCCTCACAAGGGCTTTCCGACATCAGACTGGGGATTGGATATTGGTTGTTCGACCCCAACACGCATGATTTCAATTACTCCATTGGTATTGGCGTAAAGTTGCCCACAGGAAAATATGATTATACAGATACCTTTTACAACCAGGGGGAGAATAAAGATGAAGACTTGGAGAAAGTGGTTGATCAATCTATCCAGCCTGGCGACGGCGGATTAGGATTAGCCTTAGACGTTCAAGGATACCATCCAATATCCAGTCATTTCGGGATAGGCACCAACCTGTATTACTTGTTCAATTTCCAGGAAACCAACGGCGTACTTACCAGAAACGGGAACAGTGAATTTTCATGTCCCGACCAGTTTGCCTTACGTATCGGAGCCTTTTACAATTCCCTGAAAAATGTGAATTTCTATTTAGGAGGAAGAGTAGAAGGCGTACCTGCAACCGATATTTTTGGAGGCAGCGCTGGGTATCGTAGACCAGGTTATGCCGTTTCTGTAGAACCAGGCATCGGATACAATAAAAACAACTATTCTATTTTTGCAAGCGTTCCCCTTGCCCTCTACCGGAACAGAATCCAAAGTTTTGAGGACAAAGAACGAACCCAACAAACGGGCGTATACCGCCACGGAGACGCCGCATTCGCTGATTACTTAATCAACGTTGGCTTTTCTTACCGATTTGGAGGCCATGGCCACATGGACATGGATATTCCAAAATTTGAAGATGTAAAGACCAGATAGAATACAAAAACATAAGTCAGCACGGGTTTTGATTGTCATCAAAATCCGTGCTGACCAACCGCAAAACTTATCGTTAAAAACGAAACCCCGTGATTTCTATTAGCAAATGGATAGTTTAACGCAAGCTGCCCTGGGAGCAGCCATTGGTGAAGCTATTTTAGGTAAAAAGCTCGGAAATAAAGGTGCCGCTATTGGAGCTGTAGTCGCGACGGTTCCAGACCTTGATGTTGCCTTGTATTTGTTTTATGATAAATTTGAAATGCTCAGTATTCACCGAGGGTACAGTCATTCTATTTTATTCAGTATTGTCGGAGCATTTTTAATCGCTTACCTGTTACAACGTATCAAATGGACTAAACAAGTGAGCTATCGAAGGCTTTGGGTATTTAGCTGGCTGGCATTATTTACCCATATGCTGCTGGATACTTTTACGGCTTATGGCACACAATTGTATTTGCCCTTTTCCAATGAAAGGCTTGGCTTTGACAGTATCAACATCGTCGATCCGGTTTATACGGTGCCTTTAATCCTTGGCTTGCTCGGTAGTTTAATGTTCTTTAAAAACAAGCCTTCAAGAGCTTTCTTCAACTACGCCGGGATTGCCATTAGTACCCTCTATCTGATAAGCACTTTGGGTATTAAAACGCATGTCAACAACCACTTCAGGGAAGAATTAGCGGAGCAGAACATTGCTTATGACTCCCTACTCACGATGCCAGTAGGAATAGCCAGCATTTCCTGGTACGGCGTAATAAAAGCAGACAATGGTCTGTATATGAGTAAATATTCAATGCGGAGTGATAATGACAGTAAACCTGTTTTTGAATATTTCCCGATAAATGAACACCTCTTGGATAAAATACCCTCAAGCGCAGCTGAAACAATGCGTTGGTTTGCCAAAGGCTATTACACCGTCACCGCCAATCAGGATAAAATAAGAATTTACAATCTACAGGTTGACATGAGAGGTATTGTCAGAGAAGGGGACACAAAAGCACCAACAGCGGGGTACTTTGAAATAACGCCTCAAGGCGATGGTGGTTTTGTTTTTTCATCAGGAGCGCATCAGCAATAGTGTGAGGTAGCGAGAGATTTAATCTGTGGTCTGTGATATTCCATTCAATTCCCCGCACGCACCAACTCCTCCTCGACATGCTCCTTCAGGCTGTTTACTTTCTTTGCCGTTTCGGCATAGAAATACATGATAAAACGGCGGTTGACCTGAATTTTCCACAGATAGGATAGTACTATTTTTTGCTCGCTGTCGGATAGGTCAAACGGGGTACGCATTCCAATGATATTCCCCTTTTCATCGAAGGTGAAATTGGGAGCCAGGATGTTGTTGATCGCCATGAAGTAGTTGTCCTGGAATTGCATTTCCTGGTATTCTTCTTCGAATTTCTTCAAGGTCTGATAATCATATTCGTACAAGGAAATGACTTCAAAGCGCAAAGCATCGTTCTTCAACAACTCTAGGCCTTTAGATTTTAAAGCCTCGTAACCCGATACGTTTTGGATGGAGATAAAATCGCGGGTCAGGCCCAGATAATGGATCATCACCGAGTCGGTATTCACCTCCTGGCCCGTAATGACTTGCCGCCAATATTTACAAGCTTCGATGCCATCTTCGTGGCCTTTTACGTTGACGTTTATATCCTCAATATCCTTTTCCAGGCCATTGGCTATTTCCACTAAAATTTTATTCTCAATGGTCGCATTGCGCTGGTTGTCGTTCCAGTTGTTCAACGCAAAGGCCGCTATGACGGCAATAAAGATGGATAAAAACTCAAAGCCGTATTTTCTCCAGTTGACTTGCTTCATGGTGGGTGGGTTGTGGTGGTGTGATTAGTTTCCAAAGTTATAGCTGTTGACGCTCCAAAAGCGCTACCCATTCACCGCCTTCAACCTCGTCTTGAACTGCCTATAATGCCTTTCAACCCTCGCTAAATATTCTTTATCAGCAAACACCAATTTCTTGAACATTAAGAAAACGTAATCAGCAATATCGGACTGGTACTGAAACACCTCCAAATTAGGTCCTTTTAAATCTTTAATACTTTTCTCATCACCCCCCCCTAAATGTTCTTTTATAGTAAGAAAGTTTTCCCCATCCATAAACAATGTTGGCAACTTCTTTTTGATCCAATAAAACTTTCAAAAACACCCTGCGGCAATCGCATTCATCGCAAAAAAGTTCAATAAACGCATATTCCCCTACAGGAAGAGAAAAGTCATTGTCACGATCCAGTATTGTAATCACCCTCGTTTCTTCGATGGCGGTTTCAGGGCAAAGATTATAAAATGGCAAATAGGGCATACTTTTTTCTTCGCTAATTAAAGAATTATTTTTTTTCAACACTCAAAAACAAAAAAAGCCCACTTCCAATTGGAAGCGAGCTTTTTTAAGTGACCCGTACGGGATTTGAACCCGTGTTACAAGGATGAAAACCTTGCGTCCTAACCCCTAGACGAACGGGCCTCGACGTTATTCTAACTAAATAGAAAATTGTCAATTTCTTTTGCGCATTTAACCTTACGCTTGGTAGTCCGTACGGGAATCGAACCCGTGTTACCAGGATGAAAACCTGGCGTCCTAACCCCTAGACGAACGGACCTCATTTGATCCTGGCTGCAATGATACTACAATATTTTGATTCTCCTATATTTTTTATCTCCAAAGTCTATCGAAAACAAAAAAATACTCGAAAAAAGATGTTGCATCTACAACCAAAACAGAAAACCAGCAGCCCGTACGGGACTCGAACCCATGTTTCAGGAATGAAATTCCTGCGTCCTTACCGCTAGACGAACGGGCTGATCTCGACGGTAATTTAAGGCGCTTTCGCCTTAGCACGTGGCTGCTTTTTTCTAAAGCGATGCAAATATAAACCGTTTTATCATTTCCACCAAAGCTTATTATTGTTTTTTATTCAACAAATCCACAAGTCTCCTGATAACCAACTGAATAGGTTTAATAATCAAAATACGAGGATTACCACCAGCAATGGCAGTAATCCCCGCTAAAATACTCAGCAATTAGCAAACAACGAACGGCTCACCAACATAAGCAACTGACTATCAACAACAAGCACTTCATTCGTCACTCTAGGCTATTGTTTTATCAATTGCTGAATCAACAACTCGTTCTCCTTGCTGATTGCTCGAAGGACATAGACCCCGTTTGGTAAATCCGAAATATCTAACTGAAACGACTGCACTGCTCCTTCCATCCGAATTTGTTGTACCATCCGCCCTTGGAGGTCAAATACTTCTACGGCTTCAAAATCAGTATTGGTTTCCAACCAGACCGTAACCTGACCACTAGTGGGCGTCGGATACACTTCTGCATTCAGTTTTACAAGATCATCCGCGGCGACCATACAGGTACCACATTGGAGCAGGTTATAGCTATCCGTTTGCACACACGTCGTCACACCGTCAGTACAAGTCACTTCAAAGGTAAAGGGGCCGCTCCAGGTAGGATCTACGGTTAGCGCTAACCCTGTTTCTCCTGGCAGTAAAACACCATTGTCGTACCACTGGTAAGTACAGTTAAAACCAGCTATCGGATACAAGACAATACCTTGTAGCGTAATCGTATCACAATTGCATCGGAAACAAGGCCCT
The DNA here is from genome assembly GCF_000379805.1 of Lewinella cohaerens DSM 23179. Classification (GTDB taxonomy): domain Bacteria; phylum Bacteroidota; class Bacteroidia; order Chitinophagales; family Saprospiraceae; genus Lewinella; species Lewinella cohaerens. The sequence goes on from NZ_KB903531.1 coordinate 118,821, forward strand.
ACTGCATAAACTTCCATCGGCGGAGCCAAAGTCACCACGGGGCTCTTTACACGTTGCGGACAACAGCTGCTTTCTATAATGCAATAGTAATTTCCACCCAAGCTACCTCCTGCCGGCGGCGTATAGGTGTATGTCGCGGTCGTCGTCGTATGCACTGAGGTGTGGATCAAACTCCCTCCCTGGTACCAAAACACGGTGTAAGTACACCCTACCGGAGCCGGCGATGGCGCAAAATCAACTTCCAAATCCACCGAAGTCGGCGCGCATATCGGACTATAATCTGCAGTAAAATTATTGACAACCAATGGATCTATAATATCCAGGAGCAACTCTATTTCGTCAGCAGGGCATACGCCATTGGTCTTCTCTACTTTCACCCAGGTATCTTGGTACAGGCGATTGGTAAAGTACAAGGGGTTGCGGTCACCATTCGTAGGTAAGGCGGTGTAGCTGCTATTCGAGATTGGACGAATAAACCAATCCCAGCGCGCTGGCTGTCCGGCACATTCAGGCATATACTCTAGCACCGCATCTTCGCCATAACACAGCGGATTAGTATCGGGTGGCAACAATGTCAGCGTACCTACCGGAGCAGCTTCATTATCCAGGCGGATCGTAGCCGAACAGCTTTGATCACCGCAGGCTGGCGAGCTTACTATAACCGTATACACATAACTCTGAGAGCAATCCGTCGCCGAACCGGTAAAGCTCAGCGGTCCTGGCTGATAAGTAGGATTGGTCGCTCCTGGGATAGCGTTCCCATTAGGATCGTACCACTGGAGGGTATACGTACAGTTCGGCGTAGTCGGGTTCAAGGTCACCACCAAAGGTGCGGGCGTAATCGGGCTACCGGTATAGCAATAGGCTTGGTCTGCCACACTACAACTTACCGGTTCGCACAAGGTAATCGTCACGATATTAGAAACCAGCATCGTACAAGGTCCAGCTCCAGCGCCCATCACTACTTCGGCGTAAACACATACGTCACCACTGTGGTACTGAGGAGACAGCGTCAACGGCGAACAACCATTAGTTACCTGAAACGGCAAGCCCCAACTTGTAGGCGGACAAGGCGCATCAGCCACGTACCAGCGAACTTGTTGGACATCATAAAGCGTATTGCACCCCAACAGCGGAATTTGTACCGTTCCATCCGTTTTACATACTTCCTGTGGGGCCACCCTAATCTCTTTACAACACGGGGTCGCAAAAACAATAGGAAAGGAGCAACTGTGAGTACTCCCATCAGGACAAATACAGTTGACCGTTACCGTAATCGCAATACTATTCGGCATTGGCGGCGCTGCCACATCTATCAATCCGGTCACCGTATAGCCAGGGCCAGTACCACTTACGGCCACGTTGCTAATCGTAACACCAGCTTGGCTAGTACTTACACTTACCGTACAGCCTCCCGCGCCTGCGCCCGTAAGGTCAATCACATCTACAGAAAAGGCAAACTGATCATCCACAGCAGTACATTCAATAGACTCGTTACCAACCTCCGCACATTCGCAATCTACGGTAATGGGAAAAACGCAAGTGGTCTGGTTCCCTGCCATATCTGTAGCCGTGCAGGTCACCATAGTGGTTCCACATGGGAAGAAATCGCCGCTATTGTGGCTACAAATGTAAGTCACCATTGGGCAATTATCCGTCACCATCGGCGGGTTAAAGTTGACAATACTCCCCCCTGCGCAAGCCGGTACCGTCACGTTGATCGAGTCCGAGCAAGTAATCATTGGCGGCTCCATATCTTCTACCGTAATGGTATAGCTACAGGTCGCCATCTGTCCTTTGCTGTCCTCGGTTACGCAGGTGATCGTAGTGATACCTTTATTCAGTACCACCGGCGAAATGGCTGGACCACTGGTAGCACCAGACATCGTACAACTGTAAATAAACATCGTGGTACAATCGTCTGTAGCCATAGGGTCTGTCAATGCATAGGTAGCGGTACACAAGTCCGGATCAGTAGGAATGGTCACACTCTGTGGACAATTCAGCACCGGAGGGTTATCCGTCACAGTTACCGTCTGCTGACTAGTTGCCGCACAGCCGGTAGCATCCGTTATAGTGAGACAAACCTGATAAGTACCTGTGCCCGGTAAAGTAGCCGTCACGTTTTGCCCCGTAAAATCGGGCGGACTGCCGGGTAGGTTATCACAATTGATGTCCCACTCGTAGGTAAACGGCCCTGTTCCCGTAGCAATTCCCGTCAATTGTACTTCACAACAATCGGCTGTCCATGTAAAGTCAGCCGTACAGGCCACCATCTCACAGAAGTCATTACATCCATAACCAGGGTCGTATACAGCATACTGAAAAAACGAAGGTGGCTCCGGCAGCAGCGTATTACTCACCATAAACGGCAGCTGATTGATGGAATAGGCTTGCTCTACCTGCACAAAATCCTCTGCACAAGCATTCGTCATATTCAAATCAAAACTACCGATCAACATATCGTAATTCCCAAAACCTGAAGGGTTGTTCTGGCGGGCATCAGCATAAAAGATAGCATCATGATTAGCCTTTACCGAAAGGTGGGGTTCATCAAAAGCCGTTTCGTTATCATACAGGTATTTGTAAAAAACATCATTGAGCACAAAACCACCAATACCATTGATATACGACAGGCTATGCACCACATGGTAGTTCGGGTCTGCCCCTTTTTTCCGGCCTACCGTATACAGGTTACCCTGCAATCCATCACGGCCAATCTCTCTAAAGACACTCACACCAGGGAAACGGAAGCCCGTGATAACATTGTAGTTGGAGCGGTCAATGATGTATACCAAAGCCTCGTCTGTACCAAAGTCAGTACCCGCCAGCGCTACCTCACCGTTCTGCACGTCTACCCCATCGTACAAATCTATCACGCCTGGGTAGTAGGCCCTACCCTGCCAGGCGCCCGTCAGTCCGTTTATATCAATCAAAATTCCTTCGTTGCTACTGCTCCCAAAACTGGAACCATTGCCCACCAAAAACAGCGAGCCATCATTGATCGGCACCAGTCCCCGGTAAGCTTCGATCTCCACACCAGCTTGGTACTCTTGCGCCCAGTTAAAGGTCAAATCTGCGGCAAAGTTATAGACCACAGGCACATCAATTCCCGATGGTGTCGGTGATGGATTTTTCCGTCCCAGCACATAGTACGGAAAAGCCGGATTCGCAGGATTGGGATGTCGCACTATGCGCGTAAAACCTTCCCGGCCATTCTGGTCATAAACCTTACGCAAACCAGGGTTCCCAAAATCATCCATCTTCAATATAAAGGAGCGGTCACTGGCATTTTGGCCCGGGCCGGTACTCACCCCTCCGACTACGCCCACCAAAATCAGCTCATCGTTCGGCGCATCGTATTCCAAGTCCGTGATCCTGCCGGGAAACTCTAGCAATCGTTGCCAAACCAAAGCACCACTCGTCACCGAAAACTTGCTCATCGTAGGATACACCACACCCGACATATCCACCTGATATCCAGCAACATAAACACCATCAGTAAAAGCTTTAATTCGGGCAGGGCGATTATCCAACGTATCACCATACAGCTTCGCCCAAGGGGCTGCATTTGGGCAATTAAGCGGCGTTTCCGTAAAACCACCACACTGCTCGCCGCTCGGGTTACTCACCGTCACTTGGGAAGTAACCACCCCTGCAGACAGGTCTTCAAAACAAACAACGCCCAGTGTAATCACCGTCCCAGGGGCCGTCAATCCTACCAGATTGCCACTATAACTTATCGTCGCAATACCCGTAATCGGGTCAATAGTAGTCGAAAAGCCCGGCAAGTTAATCGTTACACTTTCTACCTTTCCCGAAAACGCGGGAAGCACCGTTGGGTCAATCACCAATTGGTCATACAACGAAGTCGATGGATCACAATTAGGACCAAAAAACAACTCCAAGTCGCCACAACAATCACTCGTAGGCACTATCTGGGCATCACAGCTACATTGAGCATAAAGTGCACTCCCTGCCCACCACAACAGTAGGCCCAGCATATATTTTATCGTTCGCATTTTTTATTTTTTATTTGGGCGTGCCCCTATCGGGTCGCTATGCTTCGGGGTTCGGCCCAGGGCCTCAGCTTCGCCCACCTCATCGGCGGGCTCGTCCTCCCTTCGGTCGCCCCTGCGCAGCGCTCACGCGTTCATCAACAATTATTTACCAAGTCCCTCTTTAAGGGTTCTTATCACAAGGCACCACTGTCCGTTCGGCTTCTCCCACACAGCCGGTCAGCGTATCGGTCACGATCACCTTGTAGGTCGTTCCGGTAATGGCAGGAGTATCGGTCAGGGTACATACCGCAGACGCAGGCCCTTGGGAAACATTATCTATAAACCATTCGTAGCTCAGCGGACCAGTGCTACTACATATCGTATAAGAATCACAAGCAGACAGCGTGATCGGGTCACCTAGGCTGGCACACTCGTTGGGCGTGATTGGGCAACTTAGTACCGCCACCGTTTCACACACTTCCAGGCAAAACTGCGGGCCTTCTACTGTTTGACACCCATTACTGGCCTCCAACCAATAGCAGCCACCAGCAGTGGCCGAAATACTCGTTCCCGTCCCAATCGGCAAGCCATCTAAATACCACTGATAGTTGACCCCAGCTTGAGGGCTATTCACCATCAAGGTTTCTGGCAAATCTTCCAGGCACACTTGGTTAATACCACTAATCGTTGGCACAAGTGGTGCCGAAATGAGGCGTATTTCCAACCAATCGCTATAGCAAGGATCACAAGCAGATGGGCTCGACAAAGGGTTACATTGTATCCGGTAATAGATGCTCGTAGCCGCAGGCGGCCAGAGGTAACTGGGCAGAATATTGGTATTCTGCAAACTGTTGGATAGCCCCATATCTGTCCAAACAGGTGTGCCTGTACCAGGATTCGTAAAGGTGTACTGCCACTGCGGGATACAATACTGGAAAGGTGTAGCAATAGTCAACTGTGCATCATTGCCTGGGCATATTTCGTAGACCAGCGGCGTAGCACTCACCAGGTTCAAGTTGGTAGGCGATCCCAATGGTGCTCCATCAATGGTGCCACAAACAGGCTGAGGGTCTACCATCACACACTGCGAGAACACCGCCAGTTTCCCCTGACAGTTGCGTACTTCTGCTTCAAAACAGTAGCTCCCCGGTACACCACCCGGAGGAAAAGGAGCCGTCCAGTTGTTGTAGGTCAAGCTCGTTTGGTTAAACGCTGAAGGAATCGGAATTCTACCCGTAGCAGGATCGTTAAAAAACCAGTCGATGGTCACATTGGGTCCGGGTGTACTTACAAAGGGATCGCTTGCATTTAGGGTCACCTGAAAATTTACCAACTCGCCTTCACAGAAAGGTCCCGACGGCACGATGCTAATGGTTGCTGGCCCAATGGGGCAACAGATTTGCAAGTCGTATTCGTCACTTACATAGGTACACTGCAGCGCTCCCGGGCCACTCACTGTGCTTACAGCACGGTATTTCCGATCAACAAACCCTTGGCTACCAGCACTGGTACAATCTGTCGTGAGTATCCCTGGCAAAATCGGAAAACAAAAACCCGTAAAAGGTGGGCTCACTAAATTGCTCCATAGCGTTCCACCGTTATCAGAATACTGCCATTGTACATTTACATTGCCAAAAGGGCCAGGCGTTTGGCCATTGTCATACAAACAAAAGTGGGCTGGATCGCCATCACAAATGCCGGTAAGCAAATTGTTTCGGTAAGGGTAGTCTCTAATCTCCAGACTTAGGTTGTGCAATGCCGGATAGACCAATGGCCCAGGTAAGGCCACAAAATTGCTCGTTGATCCTGTGAGACCAAAGTTGATGATGTTGCCATTGTTTCCGTTTCCAGAAAAGTCCATGACCTGCGTCAAAGAAGTATTGACTCCTCCGGGTACAATCGTTGTTTCATCAAAAGTCCAATAGGCAAACAAATTGCTTTCGTTGCCGGCTAATGGGCAATTCAAGCGGCCGCAAATCTCTGCCGGGATAAGTGCAGTATCCCAAATACGCAATTCATCTACCAGCCCCTGCCAATCAGCGGCAGCGGCAGCTCCACCTGGCCAGCGTCCCAGTCGGAAGTTGGTAATATTAAAAGTGTAAGCGGCCAAAGAAGGCGTACTTCCTACCAACACACAGTCTAGATAGAAATCTATCTGGGCGCCATTTTTCACCAATGCCAAGTGCTGCCAAACATTGACGCCAATAGGCGTAATGTTATTGACTCCCGTGTTATTGAAAACACCTCCCTGGATAAAATAGACGAGCTGGCCGCCCAATTGCCCCACTTCTATCCGGGTATTGGTGCCACCAAAACTAAACAGTCGGCGAAACTCAGTAAGGTTGGTATTTTGGGGATTAAACCAGCATTCTACCGTATAACTGGCAGGATTTCCCGCAAGAGAAGTAGCAACAAGCGGCAATTGAATAAAATCGTCTGCATTGCGTTCAAAGTGAAGCGCATTCTGGCCAGCTACTACTTGCCAGCTACAGCACAGTAGCAATAAAAATTTTAGGGTTTTCATAGATAAGGTTTAGTTGTAAATAGCACCTGATGTTATAGCAGGTGTACTACCCTACAATTGCCGCTACCTTAAAAACCTTACCCCTAAATGCTATTTATTTGTAAACAAATGCTTGTGCCTACCCACTCTCTACCCTTAGAAAGGCCCATAAACTCCTGCTTACCAACTCGAAAACCATGCATGGTGACAAATATTATTGTATATTTTACACTAAGTCATTTGATTATTGATCTTTAAGGTGCTATTTTTGTTCCTCTTTTAGAGAGATCAGTAGATGGAACTATTCATTAGCTGATCAACACCTTTAAATTTTATCCATCAAACTCCGCACAAACATGAAATCTCGCGCAAATACGCCAAAGAGAATTGCTATCAACGGTTTCGGACGCATCGGTCGCCTGACCTTCCGCAACCTCCTCAAAAAAGACGGCCTTGAAGTTGTTGCTATCAACGACCTGACTGATAACGCTACACTCGCTCATCTTTTGAAGTACGATTCTGCACAAGGCCCATTCGAGGGTACCGTAGAAGCTACCGATGATGCCTTAATCGTAAATGGTAAAAAGATCGTTTGCCTTTCCGAGCGTGATCCTTCTGCACTTCCTTGGGCAGAACATAACATTGATTTGGTACTAGAATGTACCGGACGTTTTGTTACTAAAGAAAATGCTAGCATGCACCTGAAGGCAGGTGCTAAAGATGTTTTACTTTCTGCTCCTGGCAAAGGTGAAGGCATCCAAACCATTGTACTTGGTGTAAACCACGAAGACCTGGATCGTCGTGCTAATATATTCTCGAACGCTTCTTGTACCACCAACTGTTTGGCACCGGTCGTAAAGATCGTCAATGACAACTATGGTATCCAGCTTGGTTCGATGACCACTACCCACGCTTATACTGCTGACCAGCGCATTCAGGATGCTCCTCACAAGGACCTTCGTCGCGCACGTGCAGCTGCTTACAACATCGTTCCTACCAGCACTGGTGCTGCAGCGGCGGTGAAGTTAGTATACCCTGCTATTGGTAGCAAACTATCGGCTATTGCCGTACGTGTACCTGTTGTTACCGGTTCTATGATCGAACTGAACGTAGTACTGGACAAAACACCTGGTAGTGTTGCTGAGGTAAACGCTAAGTTTAAGGAAGCTGCTGAAGGCCCAATGAAAGGTTACCTACAGTACACCGAAGATCCTATCGTTTCTAGCGATATCGTTCGTAATCCTCACTCTTCTATTTTCGATTCCCTGATGACCAACATCAACGGAAACATGCTGAAAGTAGTAAGCTGGTACGACAACGAGGCGGGTTATTCAGCTCGTTTGGCTGATTTCGCTCACTTGATCTGTACTAAGTAATTTAGTACTAGGTACTTAGTAAAAGGTATAGGGTATAGGGATTTACCTATGGTAATGATTACCCCTTCAGTCCTCAGTGTTGTCTAAGACGCTTACCAAGTACTATTTGCCTTTTCACTTAAATGCTCACTTTAACCATTCTCAGCCCAAGTCCTGACAACGACATTACAACGGCTACGTTTTGGTTAAAGTGAGCCATTCTGTTTTTCCTTCTACCTAGTACTTAGTACCCTGTACAAAGTACCCCTTTAAAATCCCCACTCCATGCTGAATGCTGCAGGTAAAAAAGCGCTTATCCGCGTTGATTTTAATGTTCCTCTTGATAGTGAATTCCAAATTACGGACGACACGCGTATCCAGGCTGCCGTTCCTACCATTAAAAAGGTCCTGGCCGATGGAGGTGCAGCGATTCTAATGTCACACCTTGGGCGTCCACAGAAAAAGAAACTGGAAGACGGCAGCATTGATGTGCAGAAGTTCACCCTGCGCCACATCGTTGCTCACCTTTCGCAGGTACTCGGTGTTGATGTTCGTTTTTGTCCGGAGACCGTTGGCCCTAAAGCCCGTGCCTTGGCAGAAAGCTTGCAGCCAGGCCAGGTGATCCTTTTGGAAAATACCCGCTTTGCAGCCGGAGAGGAGAAAGGCGATGAAACTTTTGCTAAGCAATTGGCAGAACTCGGTGATGTATACATCAACGATGCTTTTGGTACTGCCCACCGAGCTCATGCTTCTACAGCGGTAATGGCCCAATACTTCAAGGCCGATGAAAAGTCATTTGGCTTTTTGATGGACAAAGAAGTGGTGAGTGCTAATAAAGTACTCCACAACCCGGAACATCCGCTCACCGCTATCGTTGGTGGTGCTAAGGTATCTGACAAAATTCTGCTGCTCGATCGCCTACTCGACAGTGTTGACAATCTCATCATTGGCGGTGGTATGGCTTATACTTTCGCCAAAGCGCAAGGAGGAAGCATTGGCAACTCTATCTGCGAAGAGGATAAAACAGACTTGGCGCTTCAGTTGCTCCAAAAAGGTCATGACAAAGGCGTAAACATCTACCTGCCTACCGACAACAAGATCGCGGATGGTTTCTCGAATGATGCAGCAAGCCAGTTTGCAGCCACAGGTTCCATTCCTGACGGTTGGGAAGGCCTGGACATTGGCCCAGACAGTATCAAAACGTTTGGCAAAGTGGTATTGGCATCCAAAACAATTCTTTGGAATGGCCCTATGGGCGTTTTCGAATTTGAGAACTTTGCTCACGGCACCAAAGCCATGGCCGAATACGTTGCTCAAGCTACCAAAGCTGGCGCTTATTCATTGATTGGTGGTGGTGACTCTGTAGCTGCTGTCAACCAAATGGGGCTAGCGGATGACGTTAGCCATGCCTCTACAGGTGGTGGTGCTATGCTCGAATACCTGGAAGGTAAAACCTTACCTGGTATCGCTGCTATCGAGTCCTAAGGAACAGCACGAAAATAAAGTGTTTTCTGCGCAATGCTAGCTGTAGGATATTCCTAAAAAATAAAGGCCCGGGTACTTTTTATTTAGTATCCGGGCCTCTGTATTCCTGTAATATCATACTTTCGTTGGCAGAAAACGGCATTTCGTCGAATTCTACCCTTTAATCGAACATAAAAGGGCCTGCATTGTGTTACTTTTAGGGCCAACACAAGGTCACAAGGCTAAACTTATTCTATGCTGCTCTGGAGCATCTTTATCGTATTTATACTTTTTTTATTAGGATTAGATCTCGGCGTCTTCAACCGGGACAACCATGTTCCGAGTACGCGTGAAGCGCTACGATGGACGAGCCTTTGGGCTGTTGTAGGGCTAAGTTTTTCTTTAGTAGTCTACTATCTTTACGATCACCATTGGGGTACCCGAGATTTAGCGGGTGGTGATGCCGTTTTAAAATACCTGAGCGGTTATTTGGTCGAACTTTCGCTGAGCATGGACAATGTGTTCGTCATGGCCCTGATTTTCAAGTATTTCAAAATCCCTCAACAATTTCAACACCGGGTTCTATTCTGGGGCATTTTAGGGGCATTGGTATTTAGAGGTATCATGATTGGAGCTGGTGTTTGGTTATTAGAGCAGTTTCAATGGATGATGTACCTTTTTGGAATCATCCTGATCTATAGCGCTTACAAGATGCTCACCAGCGAGGAAGAGGTTGATCCCAATCGGAATCCAATCATCAAATACGCTAAGAAGATATTCCCTGTCAGTAAGCAAATCGAAGACGAATCGTTCTTTGTACGCCGCAAACATATTTTGGCAGCCACTCCCCTATTCATTGCTTTACTGATGATAGAAACTACCGATGTGCTTTTTGCTTTCGACTCTATCCCTGCTATTCTGGCGATTACCACCGATCCATTTTTGGTCTTCTCCTCTAATGTATTTGCCATCCTGGGGCTACGTTCCCTTTATTTTGTATTGGCCTCTATGATGGATCGATTTGAGTACATGAAATACAGCTTGGCAATCATCCTGTTTTTCGTTGCCGCCAAAATGATGCTCCACCAATACTGGCATCCCGCCGAATGGCTGAGCCTGGTCGTGATCTTTATATTGTTAGCCGGTGGGGTTTTCGTATCGCTCTACCAAACGAGAAAGGAGGAGAAAGCTGGTTAGGTGGTTTGGTTGTTAGATGGTTGATGGTTGATGGTTAGATGGAAAATCTGGAATAGCTAGATGGCTACCCAAAACAACTTCGCGCAACACACATCCCTTTTCCTGTAAAACACATCCCGGAACGAAGCCATTTTCAACAATGGGAAGAGATGGAGCTTTTGGGCGCTCCCCTTCGGGTCGGGTCATTCGCCACGCGCTATCGCTTGGCCCTACGGGCGCCCCGGTGCCCGGTGCTGGCTACTACCCCTAGCGCGAGGTAGCCAAAGACGCAGACCGTACAAGAATGGCATGACTTTGCTTGATAGACAAGTCCCCACATACCTGAAGTGGGACGTCAGAAGTCAGAAGTGGGAAGTATTTTGCGCACCGAAGCCGCACACTGCACCAAAAGGTGTAAAGGTTGGGTAAGTGTAAGTGTGTAAAGTTTAGGTCAACTACCTCGCATTCCGCACCAAAAACGCACTCTGCAGCTGAAGTGGGAAGTATTTCCCGCACCTAGCACTCCGCACCCAAAGCCGCACACCGCACTAAAATTCGGGAGAATTTTCCGCACCAAAAACGCACCCCGATTGCAAGTACAATCACGTCACCCAGAAGAAGATCGCTACAGCAATGGCTATCACCAGTAGTTCCAACAAGTTCCCGTTGTTTTCTCCTTCTACCCTTAGGTGGATCATAGAAATCGAAGAGGCTACCAAGCCACCCGCCGCATAAAACCCTATAATATTGTAACCAGGGAGGGTGGCGCCATGATGCCCCAACTCATTCCACACACGCAATGCCAACAAAAAGAGCAGAATACCGATAGCGGCACTGGCGACTCCAATGATAAGATGCCAGAAAAAAGCGACCCCTTCGCGGACTTTATCAAAGGTTCGGATCGTAGAGGTAATCACCAGCCAAAAGGCCAACAAGCTCACCCCTGTACGGGTAGCATTGAGCCAATTAGCATTATTGGGAAATAACTTGCCTATAAGAATATAAATCACCGTCAGTATTACACCCAGTACAATACTTGAGACCATAACCGTGCGCCAGAGTGCTCTCTTGTCTTCGTGATCAAGGCCCACTTCCATGGAGCGCTCAGGGTTTTTCTTACGTTTTGCCATTATTGTTTGTTTTTATGACTAGCTGCCTAGCATCTTTATTTTTTTGACTTGCCTCGCGCGTAGCGCATTACCGCCGACACCGTCGGCACTACCACAACCCCGGCTTTCCGGGGGAGTACCACCGCGAACGCAGTGAGCACCTTCGTGAACGTAAGTGAACACCTACGCGAGCACTACCCAAACATCCCCTCCTCCACCAATTCACAAATAAGATGCCCCACCAGCATGTGGCACTCTTGAATGCGTGGTGTATCCTTAGAGGGAACAGCCAAGAGATAATCACAATGTTCTGCCAGTTTACCACCGGTTTGGCCCGTAAAGCCGACAATGGTCATTCCTTGTTCCTTCGCAGCCGCTACCGCTCTTAAAATATTAGGGGAATTCCCTGAAGTTGACATCGCAAAAAGAACATCGCCCTTGCGTCCCATAGCCTTTACCATACGAGCGTAGCTTTCTTCGTAGCCATAATCATTGCCTACTGCCGTCAGGTAACTCGTATTAACGTGCAATGCTTCGGCATAAAGCGGCGGACGATCAAAGTAAAAGCGCCCAGAAAACTCTGCAGCCAAATGCTGTGCATCGGCCGCACTGCCTCCGTTGCCACAAAAAAGAAGTTTACCATCGCGACCAAAACAGTCGATACACAAATCTACGAGCTGCTCTGTAAGCGTAATCATCTCGGTATCTGACACCAATAGCTGTTTGAGGTCAATACTGTCCTGGATACCTTGTTTTATTCGTTCCTGTATCATACTGTTTCCTTAATTGATCGCAAGTTAGAACAACTGCTCCAGTGTTTCCACAAAAGTGGACCAGGAAAACCGCTGCTTTTCTTTTCGCACGCCTTTTCCAAGTGATTCTGTCCTTTCGTTTTGATAAAAATCAAGTACCGAAACGGCTAATTCTTCGGCATCCTGTTCAATGACATAGCCTGCCTCTCCGTGGGGAACAATTTCTGGCAGCCCCCCTACCCTGGTCACAACCATCGGTTTTTCGAAATGGTAAGCCAGTTGGGATATTCCACTCTGTGTAGCCGTTTTATAAGGTTGCACGACTAAATCAGCTGCGCCAAAATAATACCGCACCTCATCATTGGCAATAAAGGAGGTATGGGCAATCACCAGGTCTGTTATCCCCAATGTCTCCATCAAGGTTTCATATTTTTCCTGATTGCCATAGTATTCTCCTGCGAGAATCAATTTTACTCCAGATTTCCGAATCATCGGATTCGCCATGGCTTCCAGCAACAACTCCAGTCCTTTGTATTCGCGAATGTATCCAAAAAACAAAAGGTATCTCCCATCGGCATCCAAGCCTAGATGCTGGCGTGCGACAGTAGGGTTTACCCGCGCTCCGTAAGAATCATAAATGGGATGTGGAGAGGTGCGAACAGGTGCCGCAGAAAAATCCGCTAGTTCTTCTTTGACCGAAGTAGAAAGCGTCATAAAGCCATCAGAAGCCGCCGTAAAATAACGAGACAACAACTGGTCTCCTGGTCGGCGTTCGTGCGGGATGATGTTATGTACTAAACCTATTCGTTGGGTATGCCTATCATCCAGTTGCCGGAGAATTGTCCCCAAGCACGGCGCCATAAAGGGCATCCAGTAAGCCGCAATGACGACATCCGGGCGGCGTTTGCGCAGTTCCCGGCCTACTCTCCACCAATTGAATGGATTGACCGCATTTATTTTACGCTCAATGGCCAGGCCTTCCGGCGCTGCATCTTCAGAATATTGGGTTTTTCCTGGAAACAGGAAGTCCGGATATTGCAAGGTAAAGGTGATCAATGTTACCTGATGGCCTGCATCTTGTAGGGCGTAAGCGAGCCGCTCATTGAAAGCCGCCAGCCCACCACGATATGGATAAGCTGGCCCCAAGAGGAGAATGTGCTTAGAAGGACTACTCATTGACTGCTGCTTGGCCAATTTTCTGCTCGACAAGGTAGTGGTTGCGATCTGTGGCCGAGCGTACAATCAGTTCCGCCAAGAAGCCTGTGAGAAACAGCTGACTACCAATGATGGCACAAATCAGTCCCAGGTAAAACAAAGGACGATCCGTAATGCCGTAATTGAGATAAACCAACTTTGAAATGCTGAGGTAGGCCAAAATCACAAAACCCAGAAGAAAAACTACCGCGCCGAGCATCCCGAAAAAGTGCATCGGGCGTTTGCGGAAACGCGATATAAAGATGACCGACAGTAGATCCAAAGGCCCTCGGATGAATCGTTCTATACCAAACTTCGTCACGCCATATTTGCGTTCCTGATGTTGAACGACCTTCTCTGTGATCTTTTTGAAGCCCGCCCATTTTGCCAATACAGGGATGTAGCGGTGCATTTCACCGTAAACTTCAATGCTCTTGATGACTGCTTTGCGGTAAGCTTTTAGCCCGCAGTTGAAATCATGGAGTTGAATGCCTGTCATTCGCCGAACCGTCCAGTTGTAAAGCTTACTCGGCAGGTTTTTGGTAAGCACTGGATCGTAGCGCTTTTTCTTCCAACCAGATACCAGGTCGTAGCCTTCATCACGAATCATTGCTACCAGCTCCGGAATCTCGTCAGGGCTATCTTGCAAATCAGCATCCATCGTTATAACGACATCACCGACGGCTGCGTCAAAACCTACAAAAAGGCCGGCAGACTTACCATAATTACGCTGAAATTTGATGCCTCGTATTTCCGGCATTTCTGCCGAGAGTTTTTCAATCACTTCCCAGGATCTATCTGTACTACCGTCGTCTACCATGATGATTTCATAACGATAAGCCTCCCGATCAGCCACACGCTTGATCCAGGCAGCCAGTTCAGGCAATGACTCTTCTTCGTTGAAAAGGGGGATAACGACGGATAAATCCATTAGCTAATGTGGGTTAGAATTTAAGCAAAGCGACAATATACGGACTTTCCCGACGGAAGAAGTCGCAATAAAATAGACTTCTACCTTCTCCGAGAGAGGATAAAACCTATAGCTGTCGCCAATAAAAAACCGGGAATTAAACTTTGCGCGTAAGCGAAAAACGAGCTTCCTGCTGTAGGCATCACTGCGTCTTTGGGGTCATAGCCCTGAGCAGCCATCAACTCTCCCTGAAGTTTGACCAATTCTGGATCAAACACCGCGAAAAGCAGGTGATAGTAAAAATAAAACAAGGCATTAGCTACCACAAAAACCATAAAACCTGGCTGAATATATGACTTGAGTTCTTCACCCTCTACTTTACTTTGCGACTTCCACATCGCAAAAATGAAAACAACATAAGTACTCAACCAAAGACCACGGCTAAGCACCAATTCTCTTTGAAAAAAATAGACCGAAGCAAACAGCACTACGACTATCCCTCCGGCTATAATACCCCAGCGAATACCATCTTGCCGCCACTGTTCTTCCTGCTGTTCGTTTGTCATAAGTAGTTATTTAGAGGTAACAAATTGATCGCCATTCAAAATACCCAGAGGGCAACCACTAAGTTCAGTGCCGATCAATGGTGAGTTTTTTGACCTTGAGTGTATATCTTGCAGTGCAACACTCCAATTCTTATCATACTGATAGAAAGTAAGTTGTGCATACTCACCCACAGCAATGCTTGATGACTCAAGTTGAAAAATATCCCGTGGTCCGCTCGTAAACTTAGCAATCAACTCCTCTTCCGTAAGGAAATCACCTACGCCCTTGCGAGCAGTTGCAAAAGCAGTAGAAATCGTTGCTGCACCAAAATCTGCGTAAGCAAATTCAAGGTGTTTCGTTTCTAACTCCAGGGGTGTATGATTAGAGGAAATACAATCAATCGTGCCATCCTTCAAGCCTTCTAGCAGGGCTTGTCGGTCACTCTCTTCCCGCAAAGGAGGAAGCACTTTGCAATGGCTATCGAAACTCTCTACATCCTTGACGGTTAGTAAAAGGTTGAGCGCCGCCACTGAAGCCGTCACCCGTAAACCCTGGGCTTTAGCTTCGCGAATTTTCTCAACACCGTTAGCAGTAGAAACATGGCTAAGATGAAGCCGAGAGTCGGTATATTCTAACAAGCGGAGGTCGCGTTCGATCATCAACTCTTCAGCCAGGGAAGGAATACCGCGCATACCCAGCATGGTGCTTACAATCCCTTCATGGAGTTGCCCCTTACCAGCAATGGTTGCCTCTTGGGGTTGATTCATAATCAGGCCATCAAAAGTCTTTGCGTAGAGTAAGGCGCGCAACAATAGGCCAGCGTGCTGGATGCTGTGGCTACCATCTGAAAAAGCGACGGCTCCAGCAGCACGCATATCCAGCATTTCTGTAATTTCTGCACCAGCAAGGTTCTTGCTTACAGCACCAATGGGCAGCAGGTCTACTGGCGCAAAGCGAGATTGCTGCAACAGATAACTTACCCCTGACTTATCGTGAATAACGGGTTGCGTTTCCGGGCGAAGGCCTACTTTCGTAAAACCACCTGCTGCTGCTGCCTTTGTAAGAGAGGCAATATCTTCTCGGTGTTCAAACCCGGGGTCGCCGCCTGTGGCCTCAAGGTCTATCCAGCCTGTAGAAACACTTGCTTTGGGTAAGTGTATTTCTTCCGCACCATCAAGGGATAAGCCTGATCCAATCTCAGCCAATATGCCGTCGGTGACTCGAATATCTACCGTTTGCCCGTGCCATTCGCTGCCGGGATTCATGATTTTTACTGCTCGAAAAAGCCTCTGCATAGAAGTGTCCTCATTTGAAAGCCAAATTTAGGAATTTTGAAGGAGATAGAAGTAGCTTCTTGTCGATTCCTCCGAAATGTTGCTGTGATCCTCACCAGTGAGCAAGAGACTAAGGTGGCGATGCTGGTCGGGGGACCAGCGGGATACAACAGCTTAGTCTGGGGACTAAGCTGAGCGAGGAGTCGGGGACAAACCCGTTTGTAAACCTCGGAGAAGTCAAAGTTTGGTAGCTATTACACCAACAAACGGGTAGTCAGCAGCAAGCAGTATTGGTCCCTTTGACGCTAACAACCTGAGGTTTCTTCTTTAACCGAAGTCGGAACCGAACAGGTGGAGACCGGGCGTTCCGATCTTCCATCGGAAACCAAGGACAATGGGATGGTAACGTTAGTGGACAGCCCGGTGCCGATCCCGTCCCGACTTTTCTAGTCGGGACGGGAGATGGCATGGCACCAAAACAACCCCAAAAGAACTAGCCTATTCCTGCTTAAAAAGCGTGACGGATTTCCGCTGCTGATCCTTTTCCAGGCTCAAATGGTACCAACCTACGGGGAGATGTGCGGTGGGCAAAGTAAGCACCTGATTGCCAGAAGTAACCGACACGATACCTTGATCTACCGCCTGGCCGAGGGCGTTGACAAAAGCCCAGTACACCTCCCCTTCTTGCGGGAAGGTTACAGGTAGGAAGACCTCGTCTCGAACAGGATTGGGGTAAACATCTCCTACCGTCATCTCCAAGGATTGCCGCTGCAAGCTGCGAATGACCGAATAAGAGGTACTTTCATCAAACTCTTTGACTCGGATGCGGTAGTACATCACTGGTTGATCTGCTTCATGATCCAGGTAGTGATAAGTCGCTGCGGCTTGGTTTTTGGCAGGAATAACATCAAGCGGCAGAAAGGTTTTTCCGTCCTCCGACTTTTGTACTTCGTAGTAGTCCAGTTGTTCTTCGAAAGCCGTGGACCATGTAAGCGCTGCGGTGCTTTCATCTATTGATTTCACGGTAAAGCTCAACCAATCCAATGGCAATACTGCCACGGCAGTGAGCGTAACATCTGCCGGGTTTTTCCAGTCTAAATAATTAACGCTGGTGTGCAAAATTCGCAAATAATTTAGTCCGTCTTTCTGCAAGGCAGCATTGGGAATAAGCAGGCGCTGCTCTGAATTGGTGCCTAACGGGTATGCCGCAGAATAGGCTCCAGATTGGTTCATTTCGGTGTAATCGCCAACACTGCTGCCGAAGAAATCTACCTGGGTAGCAACACCGCTAGCGGGGTTTATGTCAATGGCCAAATCATCAGCAAAGCCAGAGGGGACCGAAAAAGCAAACCAATCAGGATCAGCGGTGGTGCTACCGTGAGGCGTATTGCGCGCACGGAAGGTGGGGATTACGGTATAGGGGTTCTCAAAATCAAGCGTCCAGGCAAAATAAGGGTAATCTCCCTCGTCCATGCCCCGAATCAACTTATTCATATCGTCATTGGCACCAAGGTGAGTGGCATTATTGAGTAATGTGTCTGTCAGTCGGCCACTGATACCATCTGAGGGGTAAGGGACATTACCATTGAAGAGCCATTGCCGCTCCCAGGCCACTACCCCATCACCGGAAAAGCCCGTGATATCACTGGTCATCCAAGTATAGTGAATATTGGTTGGCAAAGGCATATTGGGGTTATCGTAGGTTCCATGCCAGGCATCACCCGTACCTTGGTCTTCGCCGCTGATATTGATACCTTCAATATTATCGGACTCATCACCATCGCAATTTACATCTTCGTTCCACCAACCCCAACCAGCATCTTCGTCACCACCGAATAAGTAAGCACCTGAACAATCACTTAAGCCCAAAAAACCACAGGACCAGGAATAACGTAAATCCCGTACCGCTTCAGAGGACAAATCCGGCAGGCCATCCCGCTGTGGTGGATTATCATCGTCGCGAACACCTGTGATATTCCCCAGCGTGTTGCTCCCCCGGTGTGGTGTGACGGTGGTAAGAACGCTCGCGACCTTGTGCCCCGAACCAGAGCCCGGCGTGACCCACCAAGGGTGACCGCCGCTCCCTGTGCGTTGGAGGTACTCGCGGATCGCCAAGCCGCCCATCGAGTGCCCGGCCAGTATGACTTTACTTTTATCAGGATTGGCCGCTAGTACTTTCTCTATCATTACCCCTAAAGCGTAGCCCTGCTTGAAGATGGCAGATTCGTTACTGTCGGATTCTGTAAATGAAATAGCGGAACCATCGTTACGATTAATGATGGGGTTGTTTACATCTTCGTTCCAGGAGTTATCAAAATTGATGGCGTAGACACAGCCGGGAGCAAGCTCATTATTTTCGTTGTTGAAGGTGACGAGTACATCGTCGTCATTGGTGCCTTTGGTGCCGTCATTTCCCCAAATATGGGTGTTGGTCTGCGCGTTGAGCATGGCNTGAAAGACATGATTGTCTGTCAGGTCTCCGAAGATACTTTCAAAGGAACCATTATTGTAAGCATCCCCCCAAGAGGTTTGATCGCCCGTCCAGCCGTGCAGAAAAATGATGGGGTAAGGACAGTCACCCCCCTGCGCAGAAAGCATAAAAGGGCAAAAGAGCAATAGCAACAAGCTAAAGCAAAGTGGTTTAAGGATTGTCGTAAAGGGCATAGTTTCGTATTCAAATACAGTCAAATATAAATAGTCTTTCCCGCAATACGAATCATTTTTCTTTGCAGAGGGCAAACCATACAAATGTATCGTCGTTTTAACAAGGATTTAAACTACTATCCACCCAACGCATCCTTCTATTACCTAACTTTGCCGCATGAATAAGACCACTGTAATTTTACTCCTCTCCATCAGTTTGATTGGAGGACCGCTGATTAGTCAAACTCTCGAAAATCAGGTAAGTACCCTAGAACAAGAAATCGCTCAACTAGACGCTCAGAAAGCGACTTTATTGAGCAAGGTAGAAGATGTGAAACTGCAAATGATTCGTCGCGACCTAAAGGCGGTGGGCTTACCTTCTGCGGAGTTCATCGAGCACAGTGCTATGATCTTGGAATACTCCGAGCAGCATGAACAGGCCAAATGGGTAGCACACATCATCACCGCTGACGTTATTGACGGCAATGTGTTTCGGACCAATGATTTTCGGGAAGACCCACTGATCACCACCGGGACAGCTACGGAGGTTGATTATTTCCTAAAATATTTACAGCCCGACAGTACGTATAAATACGATGGTTTTGGCTACGACCGCGGCCACCTGGCACCATCTGCCGATTTTCGTTGGTCGCAAACGGCCTTGTCGGAATCTTACTTTTACAGTAATATGTCGCCTCAGCTTCCCGACTTCAACCGCGAAGGATGGGCCGAATTGGAGGGGTTGCTCCGCCGCTACATTGTCGATCATCCGGAGACACAACTCTACGTTGTGACGGGGCCGCTACTGGATGACAACCTTCCTGTGATTGAACGCAGCGTCAATAAAATATCGATTCCGCGGGAATACTTCAAAGTAGTGCTGAACCTAAAGACAGGCGATGCCATTGGTTTCTTGATGCCCAATGCGACCATTACCCAACCTATTTCTGAATACGCAAAATCCATTGATGAGATCGAAGCCCTGACCGGATTGGATTTCTTTTCGCTCATCGAACAAGAAGAAATTATCGAGAGCCATGTCCACCTGGAGCATTGGTTTTCAGACCTTCCCCAAGGTGATGTTGACCCCATCTACCCTCCTAGCCTACCGCGTGGCCATTTCAACACCGAACAGGCCAAACAATACATGGGCGAAAACAAGACCATTACGGTGGTGGGTAAAGTGGTGGGCAGCCGCTACAGCCGCTCTGGCAATCTGTGGTTTAATCTAGACAAGCAGTTTCCGAACCAGACTTTTTCGGTCTTCATTCGCAAAGACGACCTCGTCAATTTTGAGGGCGACCCCAAGGAATTCTTTGATGGGCAGGTGATCAGTGTCACTGGCGTCATCCAGGATTTCAGTGGTGTTCCAACGGTGAATGTGGAGAAGAGTGGGCGGATTCTGGTGTTTGAGAAATAGGAGGAGTGTGTGCAGGGTGCGGAAAATTCTCTCGAATTTTAGTGCGAGGTGCGATTTTGGATGCGGGGTGCGAGGTGCGAGGTGCGAGGTGCGAGGTGCGAGGTGCGAGGTGCGGAAAACAAACAACTTTTACACCCTTACACCTACCCAACCTTTACACCTTTTTGAGTGCGAGATGCAAAGTCACATCTTAATACGCTCGCCATTTTCGGCTCTGAGCCTTGCTCCATAATGAACATACCAATGAAGATGTTTGCTGGATTGGTAACTTCCTATGTTTGATGAGATTCGGCAACCGCCATAGTTCTCTTCAAACATTTTAGTGACCAACCTGATGGCTTCGAAAAAGTCAAAGTTCAGTTTTGCTGTATTTGGATAGCTTGAAAGAGAATCAATGTGTGCTTTAGAAATAATTACAACGTGCTTTTCCCAGAACGGATCAGTGTGATAAAAAGCCATAACCTCATCTGTTTCAAAAATGATCTCTACCTTGACTTTACCAGGGATTACCTGTTCACAATAAAAGTCATTCATATTTTTCGAACTTAGCATAATATAATGTTAGCAAAGCGAAAGCAAAAAATGGAGCCGAAAAAATGATATTGAGGAAGCCTAAGTCAAAGTAAGATATCAAAACACTGAATAAAAAGCCAAAAGGCACTATACCAATCAACCAAAAAACCTGAATCTTAACAAAGTCGCATTTTATTAATTCACGGCAACCTTGACAAGCCCATTTAGATAAGCCGCCGTAGGACATTACATATTGCCTTACGAATTGCCCAAATGGAAATTGATGACCGCATTCAGGACAAGTACGAGGTCCTGTATATTTTTCAACTTCATCAAGTATATCGTTACTCATTGTTGTTTTTGATGCTAACAAGTTCTATACGCAACTTATGATTCTCTCTGTTATCCATACACTTTGCAGAGCAAACCACTGAATATCAAAAAATCACAAGAAAACACCTCCTCTAAAACACCACCAGTTTCCCAAAATAATACCCTCCATCCCCTGAAGCCCTTACCAGGTAAGTTCCCACAATCAATTGTGATATATCCAATCGCCAAGTGCCTTGCGTCTTCTTATATGCAGGAACATTTACTTGCTGCCCAGCGAGATTAAACACTTGAAAAACGAGTGATACACTCCCCGTTGCAGGAATCATCACATTGATCTCCCCCCGGGCCGGGTTAGGAAAAACCTTCAAAGCATTGACTGCCGCCGGCCCTGTGGTATTCGTTGCCCCCACCAGCACCGATTCCGTGTACTGACAACCGGCAGCATCCGTAATTTGCAACTCATAGGTGCCCGCTGGCAAATCCGTGAGCACAGCCCCACTCGCTCCATTGCTCCAGCTGTAAACGAAAGGAGGCGTGCCGCCGCTCACCGCGACAACAACCGAAAAGAGACCATCATTTTGCATCATGATCTCGGTGGTAAAACCTAGCGGCGCCGATTCATTGACCATAAAAGAACGGAAAACATTGCAATCGGCGCCTGCGGATATATTGACTTCATAAACGCCCATCGACAAGTTGCTAAGGGCGGCAGTTGTAGCGCCATTTGTCCAATCATAAACATAGGGTTGCTCGCCGCCAGTGAGTTGCAAGCTGATCGCTCCATCACTGGCTCCAAAACAGGAAATATCCGTCACCACGGCATCCACCACTAAAGGTGGACGGTATTCAACAAGGACTTCTTCCTCGGTAACGCAGCCGTTGGGGTCTGTAAAAGTCAGGGCGTAATTACCTGCATTGAGGTTGAACAATTGGGACGCGGTAGACCCTGTACCCCAACTGTACATATAGTCCTCCACATCACCGGGAGGGTTGGATCGAATCCGTACACTGTCGTCGCCACAGCCATAAACAATGGAGAGTTCGGGGTCGGTAGCATCGGGTATAGTTAGCGTTTCTGTAACCGTTTCCTGGCAGCCACCGGGGTGTGTAATGGTCACTGAATAGGTTGCTGCCGACAAGCCTTCAATACTCGCCGTGGTAGCATTGTTGTAATCCCATTGGTAAGCAATGTTTTCCAAATCTATGGTAACAACACTGATCATACCATCGTTGTTATTGGCACACGAAGGTTGGGTAACCATGGTTTCAAGTAGTAAGCCCGGAGCTTCAATAGCGATGTTTTCCAAAGAAGCTGTACAGCCATTATCATCCGTGACCAATAACGAATATTCACCGAAAGGTAAATTGTCCAGGTCTTCGGTTTCTTCCTCATTGGACCACTGAAAAGTATAACCTGGCGTACCACCGCTTATGCTGAGGTCAATCGCTCCGTCGGCAGCGCCAAGGCAGCTGGCATTGGTCACCGTCGTTGTCGTTAATAGTTCCGTAGGTTCAACAATTATAAAATTAGCCATTAGCGTATCCAGATCGCTATCAAACACCAGTAGCTCGTAATTGCCCGGCGAGAGGTCTTCGATCGTGCTTAGACCTTCTGTATTGTTCCAAAAGTAGCGATACGGAGCAAGGCCTCCCGTAAGCTGAACGCTAGCAGCACCATCATTGGCACCAAAGCAAGTCACCTGATCAACCGTAAGGCTTTCAATTGCTAAACCAGGCCGTAGCGTGATGAAACCATCATCAAGCATGGGTGCAAACTCGTTGAAGTTACCATTATCTAGTTGCACCACTTGTGGCACCGTTGGCACGGAAGTAAACACCACATGATTCGTGTCAGCTGGCGTATCTCCCGCTGAGAAGTACATGGTGAAAGGTGCAGCTCCGTCAGCCAGTGTAACACCTTCCAGCGAAGCATCAAACCAAATAAAACGTAGCGTTCCAGCAAGGCTATCCACATTGAACGAAAAAGGCGCCAAGTCTGGCAATTGATAAGCACCAACACTATCAAGCACTAAAGCCTCTGACGACCAGCTAAGGGTTAATTGCAACCCGACAATGTCCGTAAAGTCAGTGACCGTCAATGGATAGGCTACATTTGTATTTCCCAACTCGGTTTCTGGTAGCAAAAGTGTCGGCAATGTCTGGGCTTGCAAGCTGCTCAGTGCTCCCAACAGGCATAAGCCCCAAATGATAAAAAACTTTCTCATGATGATGGCTTAGCGGTTGTGAATTAGTTTACCCGTGTGAGTGCTGGTTGGCGTTTGCAATTGGAAGAAATACAAGCCAGCGCCGGGTAATCTCTCCGACGGAACTTCCCAAGACTGCACTCCTGGAAGTAACTCTCGGTTGGATTGCCAAATGAGTGCTCCTCCGGGGCTTAGAATCTTCAAAGTTGCTGATTCCTGTTGCGTGCTGGTAAGCGTGAGCGTACATTTTTCCCGGAAGGGTAAAGGATAGCAAGTGCTCACTTCCAGTGGTTCAAAACCGGCTTTGGCAGGCACAAAAACCAAGTCATTGACGATCGCCTCCCTCCCCTGTTCGTCGGAGAGGAGATTGCCTTTGACAGCCAGCCTCAACGTTTTGCTTAGCTGCCCTTTGCGAAGCGCTTTCATCCTGAGCTGTAGCTGTGGCTCCGAAGTAGCTTGACGTGCTTTTGCTGGATCATCGTCGTACCAAATCACTCGTAGTAAGTGCTTATCGCGATGGTATTGATCCGTAGACAAAGGGCTCCCATCCTGGCCAATGACCTCCAATAGCTCGAATTCTTCCGCGGGAAGGTAGAAGGCGAACTGCCAGCCAGCGGGTGTTTGCCCATCAGCGAAAGACAGCCGAATATTGAGTAGCTCTCCAGCAGCGTATTTCTGATCAATAGTTTGCAAAGCTACAGGAGAACCGCCCTGAACAGCAAGGATCACATCTTCATTGACATCCCCTACTTTGATTCCTACAAAATCGCCATTCGTTATATCCGTTGTCAAATCAGTAAAGCGCAGTGCTTCAGGAAAATCCTCCTCCAATGGTGCCAATGGATTGAGGAAATCATAATCGGAAGGTACAAATCGCCACGATTCGTTGTTTGGAAATGTATCCAAAAATCCAATCACCAAGCGTTGCAAAGTGATCAGGTCCAGCACCGTTACAATATCATCACCCGTTGCATCTGCCGCAATAATCTTGTAAGGGGAATTCAAATCCTGGAAACCGATAATGTGTGCTCGAATAAGGACAATATCCCCCACTGTAACGCCAGCTGAATGCTCAATATCACGATGAGGTTCAATCAAGTAATCCTGGTCGGCAGGCAGTTCAGTGAACGTATAGACTCCATCCGTAGCAGTGGTAAACACCTGTCCATCAGGATTGCCTACTTCTGCATTACTTACCGGCAAATTGTACTCCGTCAAAAGGGTACCGCTAATATTTACCGTGGCGCGCACACAGAAGGTGCCACTAATGGTAGCCGGCACAAAACTATTGTCTAGTCCTTCTACCGCAGAGATCGCCGTAGGGATATTGCTAAAGCTAAAAATGCTACAATCGCCGGGTTCGCCATTCAGGCGCACCTTGACCCAAAAGATGATCGTATCATCAGGTAGATCAAGCGGTGGTGCACCAAGCGCAATATTCCAGATCACCCGGAAGATATCATTGGCTGGATTGACGCTAACACCCGTCAGCGCTGGGCTGGGTACAAATTCTACGAAAGTGCCCTGATCAGGCTCAGGAATGACCATCGTAAACTGGAAGCCACTGATATTATTGAAGTTCTCTACCGTTACCGGAATCATCACGGTATCGCCTTCTCCGCCAGCAGCATCACCACCAATAAAGGTAAGCAAGTCTGTAGGTAGTGTTCCTATGATATCGTCGCAGTCTTCGTCCACATTATTGCCAGGAATCTCCTCTGCTCCAGGGTTGATATCTGGGTTCATGTCATCACAATCAACGGTCGAGGAATAGCCATCACCATCCTGGTCTTCATCACCGTTGGTACAGCCATTGCTCGTTATCATCGTAGACAAATCAGTAAATGGCAAATTATCTCCATTACCATCAACAACAGCAGCTTGCGTATTGGGCGAGGACTGAATACTCACTGTCGTCGTGGTATTTGTCAGCTTTTCAAAACAAATGGTGAAGAGATTTTCCTGAGGATCGAGGGCCTCAGATACACCCGCTACCATCCAATTTACAGCAACCTCCCCTCCCGCTGGGGTTGTGAAACTCGCATTAGAAAAACCAGGGAGGTTAGGCGTAACATTTATTATTTCATTTAGGCTTAAAGCCGAAGGGTCAAATAAAACGGGGAAGCTAAACGCTGAGATATTTGTGAAGTTGCTCGCCGTCACATCCAGGCAGAAGGTTTCTCCCTCACAAGCATTAGCCGCTGATATCGCCAGACCAAAGGTTCCCGGTTCGGGGACAATGATCGTGACGGTGCCGTCTTGTTGAAGGAATTCTACCTGTTCTTCATCGGCATCAATGAGCTCTATCGAAGTTGGTGTTCCTGAGAAAATCACTTGGGTCGTCGTCGTTCCTGTAGCTGTAAAGCACAGTTCCAGCAAAGTGGAATTATCGGCCATACTTGCGCCGGTTATCAGCGGGTCCGTCCAGGTAAATGTGAGATTACCCGGTGAAGGGTTGCCTACATTCCCTGCCCCAAACCCGACAAGCTGCGTCGTAAAGTTTTGAGCCCCGGTGTAGCTGAGTACACTTGCATCGTAGTTGACACTGAACTGCATCCCTAACATGTTATCAAAATCGGTAACCGTTATCGGCAAACAGAAGCTTTCGCCTTGATTAACTTCTTCATCTCCAAGAATAAAGGTCGCTTGCCCACCACCAGTATTAGGATCTATGATCGTTACCTGACCGTTTGCAGCATTGAAATCCAAGCTTATACCTCCTACTGCTGATATTTCCGCAGCGAGCGGCAGGTCTTCACGAAATGCAAAGGTTGTAGTACCTTCCGCAACAGCAAGAAACGTAACGCTGAACAAGCCCGCATCATCAAGGCTGACGCCATCACCTGTTGGGTCAAACCAGCTAAAGGAGAGTTGCCCTGCCGGACCACCGGTAAGTGGGGTAATAATATTCGAGGAACTCAACCCCGGCAAATCATTGATAATAGAGATAGACTGAAAAGTCATTAAGTCACTATCCCAAGTCATTGGAAACTGAATACTCGTCACATCCACCAGGTCATTTACGGCCACCGTCAGGGTAAGCGTATTACCAACATCCCTAGTTATCGTTGTAGGCGCTACATAAAACATTGGAGAAATAACAGGGTCACAGTTGAGTATAACACTATTTTCTGCGGTGCAGCCTTCCGCATCCATCACAGTCACGGAATAGGCCCCCGCTGCTAAACCAGATAGTGTGGAAAAGTCTTGAAAACCATTACCAAAATCATAGGTATAAGGCGGCGTACCACCGTTTGGCGTAGCAGAAACAGATCCATTGTTGAGGCCGCAATCTGGGTTGGTGCCGACCACAACTATGTTTAGATCACAAGTTGTACTGCATTCTTCGATGGTGAAGGTGATGCTGGTGACGAATTGATCATTAATCAACAATTCAACAGTATAACTCCCTGATGCTAGTGGTGTATCCACAGCCGTTCCAGACCAATCAGCGCCGGGGCTCGTACATGGTGGGAAATTTATAAAGGTTTGTACATTAGCCGTAAACACATTACCCTGCCGAGAATAGTTTATTCCTGAAAAACCGGTACATGAACTTGCAAACGTACCACTGACTTGGTAAACAAAATCTGAGCAATCATCAAGATCACTAATAATCGTAATATCTCCACTGAGGCAATCTGGATATCCCTCCGACAACAGTACGGCATAAGATTCTACAACACATCCCTTATCGTCGGTTACACCCAGGTTATAGACTCCTTCCGTGAGGTTGGTAAACAAGCCTGTGCTGTTGACCTGCTCTCCCAATTGATAAACAAATGGTGGCGCTCCGCTTTGAATGGAAATGGACACTTGACCGTTGTCGCCCCCGCAATCCGGCAAGGTCGTATTGACGGAAATCGCCAGATCGCAGTAACAATCGGGCAGATCGTCACCACAAGACCAGATAAGTTCTGTATTAGTAAAGCCTTCCAAGATTGCCCCTTGTGGAGGGAAGAAATCACAGGTAAACCCAAGCACTGCACCTGAACATTGATCTACAGCCACACCATCAAGATTGTAGGCGGTCTCCGTATAACTATTATTGAACGGGTAAGAACAGTAATCGTAGACTACAACAAAGACTTCACCTTGATAGCTGCCAAGCGAAATGATTTGTCCACATTCCCCCCCTGCTTCATCTGTACCGCAAACACCGAAATCATCAACGATAGCTCTCAACCAAGGCAGGCAAAGGACATTATCAATAGGTGGGAAACACGCGCCGCTGGTGTAGTCGAAAATGCCAGCACATTCGGCATAGCAGCTATTGGAGTAAGTATTCCCATCACTGCCGCAAACCGGGTCGTAAAGTGCTTCACAAATACATAGTTCTTCGCAAATACCGGGCGTCCAGTTTACACCAGCACATTCGGCATAGCAGGCATTTTGATAGGTGAGACCATCACTGCCACAGACAGGGTCATAAATAGCGGGGCAGTCGCAAACTTGTTCACAAGCGCCTGGTGTCCAATCTACATTGGCACATTCGGCCACGCAACTGTTGTAATAAGTAATTCCATCGCTACCGCAAACGGGATCATAGAGCGCCGGACAATTACATTCTTCGGTGCAAGCTCCATCTGATGCTACTTCTACACCTGCGCACGCAGCGTAACAAGCATTGGAGTAAGTGATGCCATCAACCCCGCAAACAGGATCATAGAGCGCTTCACAGATACACGGTTCATTACAAACACCTGACGTGTATTCCGTAATCCCTGCACATTCGGCGTAGCAGCTATTGGAGTAAGTGTTGCCATCACTGCCACAAACGGGATCGTAAATCGCGTCGCAAATGCAAGGATTATCACACGGCCCTGGCTCCCAGTCTACGCCGGCACATTCGGCTACGCAGGCATTAGAGTACGTAATCCCGTCACTACCGCAAACAGGGTCATAAACGTGAGGACAAACACAAAGTGCTTCACATTCCCCAGGCACCCAATCTACACCAGCGCATTCTGCTGCACAGGCGTTAGGGTAAGTGATGCCATCGCTCCCGCAAACGGGATCATAATTGAGTGGACAGATACAATCGGCGAAACACTCACCCGGTTCGTACTCCGTAATACCGGCACATTCAGCACTACAGGCATTAGGATAGGTGACGCCATCGGAGCCACAGACAGGATTGTAATCAGCGGGGCAAATACAAGGCTCGTCATCACAGGGCCCGAAGGTATAACCAACACCAGCACACATCGCTTCGCAAGGATTAGCATATTCATTGCCATCAGTACCACATACCGGATTATCGTCCGGCGGACAGGCTTCGACCGTGATCTGGGTACTGATACTGGCGGTACAATTGTTGGCATCCGTCACCGTTACCGAATAAAAACCAGCAGCTAGACCACCAGGATCTTGAGTGTTCCCTTGGTTCGGCTGCCAACTGTAGTTATAAGGAGGCGTGCCTCCACTAACCTCTAAATTGATAAAGCCCGTATTTTCACTACACAATGTCGAAAACGGCGTAATGGATAATGACAAATCACTTCCCGCACCCTGAAGCGTAACTACAGTCGTTTCTTCACAATCCGCATTATCTCGAACGGTTATAAAATAGGTCCCAGCTGCTAAATTGGTAAAGAAATTGTTAGACGTAAAAGCTCCGCCGATGCTGTATTGATAAGACGGCGTACCACCGCTTACATTGATTTGGATGCTTCCATTATTGAGGCCACAGCTAGGGTTGGTTCTATTGGTAGAAATACTCAAATCACAACCCACACAAGGAGGAATCGGATCATCACAAGACCAGATCAGGGCTTGATCTTGTAACGCATTGACAATAGCGCCCATCGCAGGGCCATTACTACAATCAACCCCTCCGTTAACTAGATTCTCTATACAACCATCAACGGGCGTGCCTTCGCAATCATATACAATGTCAATATCTACAGTAGGAATCCCTATCGTTTCCACAAGTTGATTAACGTAAATGTAATCTTGCCCATTAGCAGTAGCAGTGTACACATCAAAATGAACCACTGTCGTACTGGTTTCATCACAACTCTCTTGGAATTGATTCAACAAACCCGGCAACCACTCCAAACAAAAAGGATCATTGATATTACAAAACGCAGAAGGCGCACAGTCCTCCCCCGTCAAGCAATTCGCGCTGTTGTAGTTATTGAGTATAACATTTCGCACCTGTGCATGAAAACCCAGGCTAAAGTTCACACCAATGCCCGTCATACGCTGACAGTAGCTCATAAGCGTTCCTCCATTGGTGGGTAAGATCGGGCTATTGCTATTATAGCAATCAGGAAAGGTATAATCAGGGTTCGGGTTTTGCTCAAAGTAAACGCTTGCACAGTCGTCGATTTGGGTGTCGTTGCCATTCCAAACACAGGCATGGGTGTGTTGTGCACCGAGGTTATGGGCCAATTCGTGAGCCATAACGTGTAGGTTATTCGAATAATTGGGAAAAGGAGCTGGATTCGCCTCCAAACGAGTGCCCATGCTGTAAGGGCCATTGGCCCAGGTGCCATCAGTAGAATAAGTTCGGCAAACGACATCGTCACCAAAAATTGCTAAACCATAATACAACGGGTGAATGGTACGGGTAGTCAGCAATTGAGCCAAGCGACCATTATAATTATCCTGCCGAACGTCGGCGTAATTGGAAAGAAACTGGATAAACCCCGTTAGCGTATTTGGTGTATCCGTGTAGGGGTCAGGTGAATTCCAGACTAGGATTTCAGAAATATTTAGCGGAATACCAGCCTGCTCAAAGAGGATTTGCATCTCATTGAACGTACCCGTCACAAACTGTTCGGTAGCACTTACACTACTGCCATTGTCTTGGTAGGTTTTAAAATCACATTCGAAGAAAACATCCAGGCAATCGCCGAAAAAAGAGGCTTCAGTTTCAGGAATTACGGGAGGAGGAATACTGCTTCCACTCCCCTCTTCTTCTTGCACCGCACACACACCATCCAAGGCGCGTAACCAGTTTTTTTCATGGTAAAAAGCATACCGCGTGCCGCCATCTAGTTGGGTAACACGATGATTACCATCCTCATCGGCAAATAAAACGCGTACTTCATTAGGAAAGAAACTCACGGCACAGCGCGAGTTCGGACGGCCCTTCACACTCCCTTGGTAGAATACCTGTTGCTCATTTTCGGGGTAGGTTTCCCCGCTACTTGTATTCAACTGGTAGCCATTCGCAAATAAATCCACCCGGTTCAAATCCAGCTGCAATACTGCGCTCCCATTAGGAATTTCTACCACCAACGTAGCTTGTCGCTCAGCTATAATCTGATCAAGTATCTCCTGCTTTACCTCAAGATATTGCACCTCACTTACAAAACCAGTATGCTGGTTAGGTAAATCCAAGGTTTCAAACGGCTGGAAAGCAAAATCATCACCTCCAATTTCAGGTGTGACCGCCAAAAAATCCTGCTGGCCAACAACTACAGAGAAAAACAGAAAGATTAAGGCGAAGCTACCGAAGAGGCGCCCAATGATGCGTAAGGGTTTCATAATAAGGGTTTAGTACAGCTAAAATTTCTTTGAATGGAAAAATACTAAAGTTCAGGAGAAGGAAGAAAAATAGGAAAGGCTTTCTCAATATTCATACGCCTATTCAAGAGCTTCTTGATCGATCAGGGGCCATGCCTTCGTGCCTCGGCACCGGGCTGTTCACTAGCGTTACCATCCCATTGTCCTTGCGCCATCCTGGCCCCGAGCTTCGGCCTATTGGCCTGCGCACTAGCATGGCTTACGCTACCACTGTAGCGTTAGACTACTTCATTTTAAAAAAGCACTCATATGTTCTTCTATGAACTTATATGGTTCACCCCCCCCTGTTCGGCATTCGTTATACCTGTTCAGCGTCGGTTGTACCTACACTACCACTTCCCGAAAAAAAACCAGCCCTTTGCCATTGCGCATACCAAACCGGCCAAATTTCCGCTAAGCCCTTGGCATCATAACCATACTTTTCAGAGAGCCACCGAAGGGCTTGAGGCACCCCCTGACCATCCGCCAATGCTTGCAAAAGGAGATACTGCTCTGGATGCAAATCAAAGAAAGTCAGTTTGTAATCACGGCGCAAAATGGCACAGTAGCTTGGCTGGGCTTCAGGAAGATGGGGTTGTTCTCCTTTGGCCACCGCCTGATAAAACCAACGCACCGGAAACTTGGTCGCCAATAGGCGGATGCCTGGAACGAGGGAGAGCCGTTCTAGTGGCGTAGTCATGGTCGCCATTGGGTCTTCATGCTCAACATCAGCATTAAAAAGGTGGTTGATCAGCCATTCAAAGCGGGCAAGCTCTATCATAAAGTCAGGCCAGTCTTCTTTGATGAGTTCATCTCGATCAGGGCGACTTTCCTCCAGGTAGGTCATAAAACGATCTCCGAGGTTAGCGAGGCTGTAGCTTTCTGATGGGTACTTCCGTAAGTATTCATCAGCGAAAGCCTGAAATAAATCAGGACTCAAGGCATACTCCAAGGCCGTAAACTGCTTTGCCAAACAGTCGCGTAAACGGGCCGTATAACCTTGCTGATAAATCGCCAAATGCTGCCTTGCCGGTAACCGGCTCGAAGGCTTAAAAACTTCCTCAATCGAAACACTCCTCCCCTCGCCTATTTTGGCGGCGGCATAACCTGGCTGAAGCAGCATCTGCAACATCCATTTTTGAAAATCCGCTAAAGAGAGTTTCGAGTTCGCCACAGTTTAAGCTTCTTTCATTAAGTTAGTCATAAGAAAATCTACAGGGTTAGATACTTCTGCCGCATCATTGGGTGCCTCTTCTTGCATTTGCGGCTTGGAAAAGGAAGACGACATAAAGTCTTTGGCCTTCATCAGTTCAGCATAATAATCATCGAAGGGCGGAATGTTTCCATCCCACTCCAGCAAGGTCGAAACACCCTCGGTCTTTTGCCACGCTAGTTGAAAGAGTTGCCAGACGTTATTGGTCACCTCCCGGTCGTGGGTATCAATGATGTAATTCCCACAGTGCTGATGTCCGGCCAGGTGCATCTGTACAATGCGCTCATGCGGCAGCTGTTCGATATAGTGAACGGGATCAAAATCATTGTTAAAGGCAGAGACATAGACGTTGTTTACATCCAACAATAAACCGCAGTTGGTTTCCTCGGCCATTGCTTTCAAGAATGCCCATTCCGGTATGGTAGAATGCTGAAAACTGGCGTAAGTGCTGGGGTTTTCCAGTACCAGCGGCCGCTCCAGGTAATCCTGCACTATCCGGACGCGTTCGCACACATGCGCCAAAGACTCTTCATTGAGCGGCAGCGGCAGCAGGTCATGGGAATTGATAGACAATACGCCCGTCCAGCAAAGATGATCACTCACCCAGGCAGGTTTCACCTCATCAGCAAGGGTCTTCAAGCTTTTCAGGTAATCAAAATCCAACGGGTCGGTACTTCCTATCGACATCGACACTCCGTGCATCACTACCGGATAGCGTTCAACAATCTGCTTCAACAGATACCGAGGCCGGCCGTAAGCATCCATAAAATTCTCGGAGATCACCTCAAACCAATCCACCGCTGGTTCATGTTCCAGAATATGGTCAAAATGCTTGCTTCGCAGACCGAGGCCCAAGCCGAGATCTGGCAGATGGAGAAGATTACTGCTCATTATTACTTTTTCACACAGGCCTCATCCGAATAATGAGCCTTGCTGCTGTTTTTCATAAAAGCTTCTCTGTTAGCTTTCTTCTCTGCATCTTTCACCTTTGGATCAAAAGCGAAGGAACAATAATGAGAACCACTCTGCCCGCAAGATTCATACTGGTATTGCCCAATTTTAGCAGCAAACTCAGCCGTGGGGCCGTAAGCTTGCTTAGGCGGAGGTGATCCGTATTTTTTTCCGGCCTTACTCATGCGCTCTTCAAAACGTTTTCGTGCCAATTGCCAAACGCTCAGCCCTTGGTTGGGACCATCGACAAAATAGCGGGTAGCCAAAATGGGAGAGCCGCAACTACCCTGGTATTTACAATCGTTCTCACCAGGATGACAAAATTCGGGCGCGGTGCCAAACAAGCCGCATCCACCCTGCCCACGACAGTCATTGACGGTATGGCAAGCGTGAACGATGGTAGCACATAAACCCATTCCGGCACAGTCGTTTTTCTTGGTAAAACCTTGGTTTTTGCAAGCGTTCAGTCCCATGCATACGTGCAACTCAGGGCCAACTGGGCTAGGAATATCCGTTATTTGTGCCTGCCTGCGCTTGTTGGGCTCAGGTGCAATGGTGTGTTTTTTATCAGAATGATCCATCTTAGTAATAATTGACGAGTTATCAGAATCGGGTTGAGTTAAGTTAAGCATGAGCCGTTGGGAACGCGTTACCTTTTATCCCCAGGTCTTTATCAATGTCTTTGACATTGTAATCAAGATCAATATCCGGCAGTGCCATAAAAGCAGCACTGCTTTTGTTGCCTTTACTAAGCCACCCTTCTACCGTCCATACTTTAGAAAGCTGATCGGCCAACTCAATGATTTGGGCTTTGGGCCGCATCTTAGGCTTCGCTGCAAAATCATAGAACTCGAACGTCAGCGCAGCAGAATACGTTTTGCCTTTTTTCTGGTAAAGGATATTCGAGATATTACCACCAAAATGACTCAGCAGCCAAATCATCGCCTTGTGTACACCGTACATAAAAATCTGAAACTGTGTTTTCGTACTTTTCGTCCGATAGCAAGTTTCTATCATCAAAAGGATATAGGTAAAGATCGCATTGCCAAGCTCTGACTCCAGTTTTAAAGCAGCAACAGCATTATCGCCCTTCTTGGGGTCTTTAATACTCGGTTTAGCGTTAGGGCTGTCATAATCTGCCTGCTTGGGGTCAAGATCTTGATTATGCACAAAGAGCGAGAAAAAGTCGAGGCCATAGCCTGCTAGCATTTCTTGATAATAATATCCTAAGCTATACGCTTCGTAAAATTTATCAAAGTGAGCCAACTCTTTGCCGCTAGGGTCATCAGCATCTCCTTTATCCATTACCACCTTACCATCTATTACGGGTAGCGGGATGGGCATACCTGCTGCATCCAGTTGTAGTTTATTACCATCCTGGTTACCTTCACCTTGCTCTACAATGATACCCAGTGCAGCCAATGCGGTTTCACTGTCTATCACTTCCACCAGTCCACCACTATCATCCTGATTGACGAAATGCGGTTTATGGTCTTTATCGTAATAAGCGGTGTTGATCGAATTAGGAGAATAGACGCCCATTCGTGGATTTGGTGTCAACTGCAAGCGGTCTCCCAAATCGTAAGCACCAGAAAAGTGATTCTTTATACAGTCTTCAATCATCGTGTAAAACTGCCCGATGGTTTGATAATCAATCGCCCTCTCCTCGATCAGTTTTGCTGGCAATTCAAAAGCATTAGGGCTTTCAATCTTCAGGAAGGTCGCCAATTGTTTTAGCGAAAGCGGTCCCAAATTGATCGGGAACTCTGGCTCATGCCCATCCAACTGGGTAGGAAACTTAAAGCCCTCTGAAGCAGCAATGCCCATCAAATTGGGCGGCAAACCACAAATCGCTTGTCTGACATTAGAGGCCAGCGCCAAATGTAGCATCTCTTCAATCAAAACCCCCATAATCAGAGCTGCCGTCTTATTGGCATAAACCATGATCTCCAGGGTAAGGTCTTGTGCCTGCTTTACCTTTCCGGGCATACGCTCCAACAGCTTCTTATAAAGCGTTTGCTGATCCGGAAGTCGCTGAATAGAGTAATACGTAGAAAGGTAAGTGGGAATAGTCGCCAACTCCAACGTGATGGCTTGCTCCATCGCCGCATCAAAGTTACTGGGCATAACGACGGTAGGAATATTAAACAGTTTCTTTTTAGGCATGATATGGGTAGGTTGTAGGTTTGGTTAGGGTGTGGTTTAAAAGTAATCAATCCTAAAGTAGCAGCCAAATATCTGTATAAGATACTCCTACAAAGGAGTAAATACGAAAAAACAAACACCCCCTTCATTTTTCATCACTGATAATGAGTCCGTTACGTTTTTCTAGAAAAAATGTTCGCTTTTTTCTTGCTTAAGAGCAAATAAGCGACGTATATTTGCGTCGCCTTAGGAAACAAGGGCAGTTGGTTCGGTAGCTCAGCTGGTAGAGCAATACACTTTTAATGTATGGGTCCTGGGTTCGAGCCCCAGCCGAGCCACTCTCAAAAAAAGCTTATTCTGATTTTCAGAATAGGCTTTTTTGCTTTTTAGCCATTCCTTTTCTTTCCTCCTGTTTATCAGATTAAAGTTAGGGATGTTATTGTTGTTATTTTTTCCAATCCTTTCCTCAAGCTTTTATTTTAAATTGGCCCCAGCGCAGTTAGAGCGCATTACACTTACCCCTGTATCCATTTACACCATTGAGTTTAAGTACTCTCTGAGTAGTCAAAACATCCCCATTTCTGTCACGGATAAGTAATCTCCGAAAATAAATCATTGCTCAAAAGGTGCCCATTCCTGAAACACCTACCAACCCATCATTAAACAAAAAAATGGACCTTACCCCACCCAAAATCGCAGGCAAAACCTATTTTTTTTTACAGGTGTTGATCCTACTGAGATATTTCTATTCCCAGCAATCAAGGTAAAAATAAATCTTAATCAAACACCCACGCCAAGCCCCCCTTCTTCTCCGGAGCCGGAACTTTCGCCTTAGCGGTAACTTCCCGCTCCGCAGCAGCGTTCCTCACCCCCTTGCAACAAGAATGCCTGCAAACATCTACTCAGACGGCACGGCTAGGTGTCGGTCAAAGTATTCGATTATCTTGCCAAACAGGTAGCGATCGTAATTCCGCTCACGGCTCCATCCATGCGTTGCACCCGGTGCAAACGCAAAGTCGAAGTCCTTGCCCTGTTTAATCAGTTCTTCAGCTAACACGGCCGTCGTCTTGAATGGTACCACATGGTCCTGGATGCCGTGGATAAACAGGAGTTTATCCTCCAGATTCGCTGCATAGTTGAGCGCTTTTCTTTCGAAGATCTCCGGGTGTGTCTGTGGGCTACGAACAATCGCGACGTCGTCCGTACCAAAGAACACCGGGTCAACAGCCGCCGCTGCAGCAACACCCACCTGGAATAAGCCCGGCTTCATCAACAGCGAATAAACGGAGAGTGTGCCACCGTAACTGCTGCCCCAGATACCGATGCGATCGGGATCGACATAAACCTGTGATTCCATGTAGGCAACGGCACTCGCATAATCCTCAATGTCCTGGTCGGCAAAGCCCAGCAAGAACTCTTCACGGAATGCCCGGCCATAACCGTTGCTACCACGTGAATCCACCTGCACGATAACATATCCCTTCTTGGCCAACAGATGCTGTACGAGGCTGTAGTTGCCAGCCCAGCGGTTCCTCGCTGTATTCGAATACACGGGCCCAAACAGCACTGGATACTTCTTACCGGGCTGCATGTTGGCAGGTTTCAGAATCCGGGCATGCAGCGTGTAGTCATCTACAAGACTGGGGAAACTAACGTATTCCGCAGCTGCCCAGGTTCGCTCCGTGAAGGCGGGCAAGGGCGAGTGGGTTACTCGCGTAGCCTCACCACCCTCGCTGCTTACCACGTAAAGCTCGGGCGGTGATGTGTCGTTGCTGTGCATGAACACCAAGTGCCGGCCATCCGGTGAGGGGTAGCCAACGTTCCGGCCCGCAAGACGCGTCACCTGTTCGGGGTCGCCACCGGACCTATTCAGGCGATACACGTGTTGTTCGTACGGGTTAACGCCGTTGCCTGCATAAAACAGTGCATCACCAGCAATACTTGGGGCGGACAGCACATCGTAGGACGGATCGGTCAGGAGCTGCGGACGATCATCCCCAGACGGTGAGGCATCGATCGTATAAAGGCCGTAGCGATCCCCCATATCGCTTAAGAAAACGACCTGCTGCCCATCCGGATGCCAGGTAGATCCAAACGATGTGTACATGCGGCTCTCTCGAACACCTCGCCAAATCTCGCGCACTTGGCTTTCTCCGGGTGCAAGGACGAACAACTTACGTTCAACCGCCGTGTCGGATGCGATATCAACCAGCAGAGCACCGCCTGGTGACCAGTTGAAGTCAATGACCTGGTTGGCTTGCGGGTCTGGCAAATCGGGGTACATAATGTTACCGCTTTCTACATTGAGCAGGCCAACCTTGCGAATCTCGTTTGGATCGCCCGGGTAACCTCGGCGTACCTCGTTAGGATTGGTTTCGGCAGCGAGGTAATCCGGGAACAGCACCTTTCGCATCTCGCGTCGGTCAACGGCGTGAAACGCGATTGTCTTGCCATCCGGGGACCACTTGTACGTTGGCCCGCTCCAGATGCCTGGACCAATTTCACGTTCCGGTCGGCTGTAGCGCCCCTTCCGTAAGCTCGAAAGACTGGCGATGCCGATCTCGGTGAGCTGGCGATTCTGTTTGGAAGGGAAGTCAACAAGCCACAGATCACCGTTCTGTATATACGCCGCTTGGTTGCCGCTTGGCGATAGCGACAGGTTACTTGCTCCTACCTCGACGGGCATAAATTGGAGGTCTTCTCCTTGGCTCAGCGATGTCTGCCATAGGTGGTTACCTCGCAGACTGACAATTGTGTTCGCGTCGATCCAGAC
Source organism: Lewinella cohaerens DSM 23179 (assembly GCF_000379805.1). Taxonomy (GTDB): domain Bacteria; phylum Bacteroidota; class Bacteroidia; order Chitinophagales; family Saprospiraceae; genus Lewinella; species Lewinella cohaerens. The sequence continues at coordinate 156,815 of NZ_KB903531.1, forward strand.
AATATCGCGCACTGAGGCGGATGCTGTATCGGAACTGAGGCGTACCTCCTTCCCATCGCTTGTGGATACCCAGAGGCCACGCCCAGGATTTCCTGGTTCACTCCAGGAAAAGGCGAAGTGCTCGCTGTTCGGTGCCCACGCAGGCCGGGACGGGGTTGTTCCCGTCAGTTTTGGCGTTGCGAACAGGTCATCAAGAGTGAGCTCACCTTCCTGTGCTATGACCGTTGCGGGCATCGCCATCAGTAAGCCTGCCACTACCCATGTTTGCCAAAAAGAGATCTGTTGCATGTGTTTGCTTGTTATACGCATTGCATAAACTCGATTATAGTCCTCCAACCCCTTGTCAAAATCAAAAACTGGCCTCCCCTCACCCATAGCGAAGAGAAACACATGTTAATAAGTTCATCCTGCTGACGGGCCCAGCAGTCAAGATAAAAATAAATCTCAATCAAACACCCAAGCCAAGAACCCCTTCTTCTCTGGAGCAGAAACTTTCGCCTTAGCGGTAACCTCCCGCTCCGCCGCAGCGTCCACGCCCGCCAGGTCATACCCACCAGGCGACTTCGCCCACCGCACCAAGTTATCCAGGGTTGGTTCGAGCACCTTGCGATTGGTGTTTTGGGCATCTTGTAAGGTTCCCCGCACCGATTGCACCAATGGCCGTAGCGCAATCCCGATGCGGATGATCTCCGCTTTGGTGATGCGCACCCCGTCTTTGTCCAGGCGCTTGATTTTGCGCTCTACGTAGGCGGTGTAGCTTTTCTGATCTGACTTGGCAGCCAGGGCTTTGAGGTCTTCTTTTACATGCTGCTGGTCCGCCTCGGGCTTTTTGTAGGTGGTACGGATTTGGATAGCGCGAAGCTGGCGGGGCGGAGTGAGTATTTTTTGTAGGGACGGCTAACTTTCCTGTAAAATAACTGGCTAGCTAGAAGAGCCGTTATATTTATGATAGTAAAACAAATGCTTATGAGTACTGTAGAGATCAGAGCCGAAATCCAATCTTATTTAGAACAAGTCAAAGATGAAAGCTTTTTGAAAGTTGTTCATTCAATGCTCGACACATACCTTTAGGAGCAAGAAGACCCAATCGTTAGCTATGATATTGACGGTACTCCAAGAACAGTCTCGCAACTCACTGCTATATTAGATGCTGAGGTGGCAGTAGCAAGAAAAGGAGAGTTTGTTACTATTGAAGACTTCCAAAAACAATCTGCCAAATGGGGCCAACTTACCAAGTAGTTCTTAGAGCTTGCTTGGTATCGAAGAAGAAATAGTAAAGTCATCTCAGGCTCCCGACTCAAGAGGACTACTGAAAGGTCATAAAAGCCAAACAGTCTATAGACGAGTACTCAAATGGTCTTACCGGATCATTTTCACCATAGAAGAAAATGAGCTTAGTGTTTTAGTGGTTAGAATCGATCATAGCAAAAGTAATCCTGCTGAACTCGAAAGCTTACCGTAAGCGTGCTGACCTGCTTTGGTAGGCAGTAAAGCGACGTGCATCAAAAACTCCCCTTCATACCAACCATCAGACTCCCTTGTAACCGCCGGTATTCTGCCTGTTCTACAAATGACGGAGCAGTGGTGAGCCTTAGCGTCTGCGAGCTATTTAGATTGAATAGATCCTGCCCGGAAAGGCTAAGTGTTAGCCAGGTGTTTAAGCTATAATCTAACCGGAAGTCTAATACATGAAGGTAGATGGAAGCACTAGCTATTCGATTGAGTTGCCAATCGTAATTTATTGAACCGTTCCACTTTTTGGCTTTATGGCGTAGGCCAACTCCCACTACCCAAGTATGCCAGTTTTGGTCAATCGCCCCTTGTTTTTGTTCGGACCAATTATAAGTACCCTGCAAATCGGCGTTCCATTGGCCTTTCCATAAGGAAGAAAAATGAGTACCAAGACTCAAATTACGGCCGTCAATATTTGAAAGAACGCCCCGCTCTATGGAGGTGAGCATTGTTCTCAGTCTTGTCTTCAACTGGTACTTTTTATTTCCAAAAGGCTGTGAATAGGACATGGCAATGGTAGTACTTTGCAACTTTGGGGCAAGAAAAATTTCACTGACTACAAAGTCGTTATCAAAGCTATTTAATCGTGAAATAGCATTGGTCTTTTCCTGGTAGTTGAATGTGCAGTTGATCGAAGACTTTTTATCTTTTTTCGAATTAAAGAAATAAAAATCTGCTTGTCGAGTGCGGGAGCTTTGCCCTGCTTCCAAGGCCGAAGAAATAACTTGTAAATTGTCCTGGAGCTGGTAAAATGCGAAGGTATTTCGTTGGTCAATGAACGCTTGCGTCTGTCGTAAAGAAAACCCGATGAACTTCACCAAACTCCAGCTGTGTTTGAAGCAAAAAAGGGGGTTCAGCCAGGTACGCTGAAAAGTCTGGTGAGATAGATCAAGGTTATTGTGTGCCAATTCCAGTTGCAGGTGTGTCATCCAATGGTCCGTTTTGATGCCATACCGGATGCTTGGCTGCCAGTTTTTCCAGTTGTACGCGTAACTAGACGCGTTGTCAAAGCCAGGCAGTTGATCAAATTGGATGCTCCTGCGAAGGTGACCAAACTCAAGGTGGTTCTTGATTTCAAGCAGGAAGATATTGTACTTATTTTCTAAAAACGAGGACAAAAAAACATTTACGCGTTGATCATCCAACCTTTGACCATAAACGGGCTCGCTACCGTTATCTTCAATAAAAGCAAGGTCAAGATGCTGGTCTTTTATGTCTACCCCCGTACGGTGCCCCGAAGACCAGTTGGACGGATGCCGCATGTTCACGGATACTACTGGCGAGTAGTGCGAAGAACGGTCGGTACTGGTAAACTCGGAAAAGTAGGACGCTTCTCTAAAAATCCCGGCACGGGTATCCGCCGCTTGCTGTTCATTGAACTGTGCGGTCATATCAAAGGCTAGTAGTAAATTTTTGGAGGGCTCGTATTTGGTCTGTAAGGTGCCAAAGAGCATAGGAAAGCGGGTCTGGCCCCTACCTTGACCTGTAAAGCTGGCATTTTCGTCGAAGAATTGAGTGGCTATATTCGCCTGTTCTCTGGCGGTTTTCCAGACGCCAAGAATTGTTGCGGTCACCCTGGTCTTTTCGCCGATGTCGTTGTCTATACCGGCAGAAAAAAGGTGTTGGGTTTCTTCAAAGGCATTTACATCGGGCAGAAGTGCCTTGGGTATGACTTCCACCTCTCCACTTTTTCCTCCACCAATTGAACTTAAGTCTGGCAACATCCCCAGATATTCTAAAGGCTGAATAACGGCTGCTCCTATATTGTTGGAGCGAACGAAAGCCGATTCTCCGCTTTTCTCTCTTGCTCTCAGGGCTTCTGCGCTTAGTTGGTATTTTTGGTTTGCTCCGCCCAGCGCTTCAGCTTTGCCGTTGACCTTACCGCGAGCCGCTTTTTTAAGACCGATGTTCATGGCTACATCCGATGAATGCCCTTGCGAAAAACGCAGATGAAAAGGTTTGTATTCGTGGACAATCTGGATCTTTTCGATATCCTCTGCTCGTAAGCTCTCTACGGCCAGACTGTGCTGGTTGTTCAGGATGTCTCGGCCTTCTACCCAGATCTGTTTGACCCGCTTGCCCTGGTACAGTATCTGATTACTGGTACTGATTTCTATGCCTGGCATCCGGCTTAGTAGGTCACCCAGGGTAAGGTCTGTTTTGGTCCTGAAACCTTCTACGTCAAATGTCAATGTATCACCGCTCTCCTTAATAAAACTTTGCTCGGCCGATACAATCACTTCATCAAGTTGCTGGGTGCAATTTTCCAGTTTTACGGCTAAAAAAATCGTTTTACTTTCAGAGAAATCAACCTTTTGAAGAAAAGGCGAACAGCCCAAAACCGAAACGATAAGATGAACGATGCTGTAGGAAGTGTCGACTTCAATTTCAAAGAAATCCCCCCCCTCTAAAATGAGATAGCCTATCCGTCTGAAAGAAGCATCCGCTAATTCAACTTCTATGAATGACTTCTCCATTTCATCATCGCTTGAGACGATACCTCGCAAGGTATGCTGGCTATAGCCAAAGACACTAAAGCCTAAAATGGAAGTGAGAAAGATTAAATATCTGGTTGCATACATCTATATGCCTAGTTTTTCAACCATCCTTTGTGCCCTTCTGCGGTATAGATCAAAGGAATCCAGCTTTGCGTCGGAAATTCATTATTGAGGAGCATAAACCATGCTGAATCAGGATCCTCAGGCGGATAGCTCGGCTTTGGTGTTTTTTCCCACGGTTGAATTTGGCTGACTTTGTTTTCCAATCCTGCAAAAGGGGCTATGAATTTAATATCAACGGCTTTCGTGATGTTTCCATCCCCCATGATGTGTTCTAAAACCAAACCGGGCAAATTACAATGGTATTTTTTCCTCGAATGAATAGGGCCATCTTTGTAAGGCAAGTCATTCGTAAACCAAATCTGATGAGTTTCTTTATTGATCACTACCGAAGCATAATGACATTCCAGTCCCAATATCTTCTTGGTTTTGGTTTTGTCAATTTCCCAGTCTACTGTTTCATCACAACTTTCAAAATAAGCAAAGTCGGCAGGTAGATTAGGATAAATAGAGAGCTTTTGACCAGCGGCATAATCCCGTATGCTGATGATGGAATATCGCCAGGCTTTGACTTTATTACCAGGAGATTCCACATAGACGGAATCNGTTGTAAAGATGCCAGCATGTTCATACAAACGCAAGGTGCTTCTTTCTTTTCCTTGTATGAATTCGATCCCATCTTTTTGACTGAAATACGAAGAGAGGTGAGGCGAGCGCTGCAAGGGGGTATACGCATCAATATTTTCGTACACTATACATACCGGAGGAGTGCTTTGCTGACCTAATAATAAGCTGGTAAGTAGTAGTAATAAAAAAGAGAGAATGGGTTGCATCGTTTATGGGGATTGGAGTTTTACCAAGAACTTGAAAGTAGATAAACCCAATGAACTCACCAAAAAGGATTTTCCAAGAGAAGAGTACACTGGACTTATGGTTGATCCAATATTAGCAACCATTGGCCTTTCCATAAGGAAGAAAAATGAGTATTAAGGTCAAGTTACGTCCATCAATATTTGAGAGCGCACCGCGCTCTAGAGTAGAACGAGAAGTAGATACGACAATCAAAAACGCTAACCAGCTTTTGTCAGGCTTATTACACTACACCTGTACAAGATTTAACCAAGACTAATATAAGTTCATTACATTTGATAGCGTTCGTCTTCAAAAACGCTCTCTAAACCTTGTTTTATGCCCCCCCTACATCTCAAAGTATTTCTATTTATTCGTACTCTGTTTTCCGATTACTTTACTCAATGCTCAATACTTAGAGCAATACGAACAAGCAGACGAAATTTCTACGGGAGATACTTACGGTACCTTAGATTGGTCGATCAACTCGGAGGATGGATACATTTATACTGCCGGGAAAACAACATTTCGAGGATTTAAAGACACCTATGTCATCCGAAAACTAGACACCCTAGGTAATATCTGCTGGTCTTCCGCAGAGAGAGGATACTTCATTCCGACTTCTAATTTCTTGAGAGACTTCAACCTCTTCGACGACAACTACCTGTATCTAGTAACCTCTGAAACAACCAATTCAGGGCCTAAGTATTTATGGAAAATTGATGCACTTGATGGCTCGTTAGCTTACAAGCAAGTTTTACCTGCTCAATTAGATCCTTCTGCAAATCGCAAGGTTATCCCTTTCAATGCGGATACACTCCTTTTTTCTTTTCGCCCGGCATCTTCTCCTAGCACTGGCTCCAAAGGAATTGCCTGGATCGACCGGACTACTGGCGTCACGCTGTCTATACAGGATATTCTTGCTCCACAAATAGAGAGTGATGTTCCAATCGTTGTGATTGATAATGATCGGCATCTGATTTTCAGCTCTGCTGATACCTTGTATAAGATGAACCCTTTTATTTCCGACAGTATCATCTGGAAGACTCCTTTACTTTCTCCTTACAGTAATAGTACCGTTTCCCCTCAATCACTCCATTATGCAGACGGAGAGAATGCCCTATACGTGGCGGGAATTATTGATAATTATTCCGAGGGGTTCGCAAGTCGCCTAAATACACTGACAGGTGAAATAGAATGGATGACATTCATCGAAAGTAACGATGATATTGATTTCAGTAATTACCTATTTGATCAAGCGTACTATTACGTTAACTGGCGACCATCTACTACTGGTAACTCCAAGGTTCTTGTAAACAAATTTGACAGAATTACAGGAGAGATCGTTTGGGAATCGGCCTCCAATTACGAGGTCGGTAATAACCGAGAACAAGCTGGCTTAGAGATGATACAGGATGATAATGCGCTATATCTAACAGGCTACTTCACCACTAGCCAGGGATACACCAACTGGGGCATGCTAAAATTGCAAAAATCAGATGGGGGATTGGTTTACTCGACGTTGATCACCAACATCCAACAAAGCATTGGCAGCCTAGGTATCGGCTTAAAGGTTCTGAATGACAGGGTAGCTTGTTTAGGAACAAAAAGGCTTGAGCAAAACCTTGGCCTTGCCACCGAGCAATGGGTGGAAATTGATAATGAAAACGGAGACATTCTACTTGAAAAAATCATCCCCGATACGATCCCATTCCCTTCAGCTATAGTAAATATCGAACAAGCTGGCCCCGGAATCTTAGCCATTCTACAACAACATGGCACCAAAGCCAAATTGAGCCTAAAAACCACCAATGGAGAAACCCAATGGGATACGGTCTTCACAAGCCCTAACTATCCCAATTTCCAGCCTCAATACCTTGAGGCCATTAATGATTCAACTCTATTTATTGGTGGAATTGGAAGTAATGACATTGAACTACTATTGGCTCCAGACCCCTACGAGACTTATGAGCAGGAGATGAGGTTCTACATTTTCAACACCAATCAGCGAACCTTCATCAACTACGGACAAAACCTCCTAGGTAATTCAATCAGGCCGTTTAAAATTGTAGATATTCTTTGCGATCCTGGTACAAACAACTTGTTTATCTGTGGAGCACAGTCGGATAATCTTAACTTATATCGCTTTGACTACGGGATAAACGTTCCTGCTATGTTATTAGCAGACCGAACCGCAGATAATGGAACAGAAACCAGTGAATGGATGACACATGCTCAACTTATGGTTGACGTTTCTCCTGATCATTTTCTCTTCATTTCGAAAAACAAATGGTACCGCGTTCCCAAAACGAACCTTTCCTTGTTGACGGGCTACCCTGGCACTGGTGCAGCTCGCCTACATCATATCGACACTTTTCCTGATGGTCGCTTTTTTGTCAATGGACGTATTGGCTATTCACAGATATCTTATATTATTGACCCATTAGATTGGGAAGAGATTCAATATGTACAAATATGCCAAGGCAGTTATGCTGCTAAAAAATGGGTACAAGGAGAGTCTGACAATTATATTTATTCCCTCTGTGCCGGAGAAAACAGTACGGCTGTCGCCAAGTACGATATCACAGCCAATTCAATTGTTTGGCAACAAGAAGTCTCTTCGTCTGATCCTTTATACACATTAGCAACGGCAACAGATATTACGTTTAATACCGCTGGCCAATACATAGCTATCACCGGTCACCGAAGATCAACAACAGGTGGAGAAGAGCAATTGTATTTTGCAACCCTAAATACAGATGGTAATATTACTTCTGCCATTAGCCACGAGGCCGTCGGTATTTTACAAAATGCCCGTGGTCTTGTTTTGCATAGTGATGCCAGCAGCACCGCAACGGTAATGGGAGGAACACTAAAACGGGCTCCTGGCCCAAGCGAAGCCGCTCTATTTTACATCAACGAGCTATCGTTGGAAAACCGGATCATTGCTAAGGTGTTTTTGGACGACAATCAAGATGGCTTACAACAAACAGGCGAACCTACCATTCCCGTTGGGGATTTCCTAATTGACAACCAACAACAACTATTTCCTAATCAGTTAGGATATATTCATCACCTAACGATACCCGGACTACATGAAGTCAGTTACCAACTCCCTGACCAATGGCAACTGACATCCGAATTCTTAACCTATGAAGTTGACCCTTACGACATTACACAGGAAACAGACACACTCTGTTTCGGCATTTCGCCTACGGAAGATAACGCGAACATCAGACCTTTCCTGAATGCAGAACAATTCATCTGTAATGAAGAAAATCAGGTTCATCTTCAGTTCAAAAATATAGGTACTACAGCTACAGATGTACAAATTAGCCTTACTTACATTGGTGAATTTATTAACGCTGACACTCCTCCTGAAAGTCAGCAAGCAGATACACTGTTCTGGTTGTATTCTGATATTCTACCTGGTACCACACAAACCAATACGATCACCCTACTTTCCCCCACTGCCCAGCAATTAGGAGAATTATTGACCTTAGAATTAACAGCCACCTGGTACGATACGGATGGCGTTACACTAATCGATACAACATTCAGGTACCAAGATATACTACTTTGTAGTTACGATCCTAATGATAAACAGGTTTCTCCAAAGGGAGAAGGACCAGCCAGCGAAATACTCAAAAATGAAGCGTTGTTCTACACCATTCGCTTCCAAAATACAGGTAATTTTCCCGCTCAGGATATTGAGATCATTGACGATCTGCACGAAGGCTTTGACTTACCGACTTTCGAATTCATTAATGCCAGTCATCCAATTACAGAAATAAAACGTGTAGACAGTCGTCTATTCTTTGTTTTTGAAGACATTTGGCTACCCGATTCCGTCAACAATGAACCCGAAAGCCATGGCTTCGTAAGCTTCAAAATTTCTCCTCAGCCAAATCTGCCGGACAACTACGTAATCAACAATACGGCAAGTATATATTTCGACCAAAACCCAGCCATTGTTACAAATACCGTTACTAATACACTGGTAAATATTATTTCTAGTAATGAAGAAATCCCCCCTGCTACAAAGTCTAATTTTCTGATTGCACCAAACCCTGTTACCAACGCTTTCTTTATTCGAAAATTGGCCGATGATGGAATCTCTTATCCATTAGTTCTCCATGATGCTAGAGGAAGGGTCGTACAGAGATGTACCCTCGTTGACAACGAAAAAGAAATAACAACCTCAGCCTTGGCTGCAGGGCTTTATTTGTTACGAATAGGTCATTTAGAAGTAATAAAAATCATTATAAAATAGCCCCCCTACTCTTCCTCCTCCGGAAACTCAAGCAGCAGCTGTATCCCAACTCCATCCCCCTCTTGCTCACGCTCTAGGTTGGAGATCGACATGCCGAGGAGGCGCACCTCCCCCACTTCGGAGATGTTTTCTTCTAGTAAGGCAAAGACGACTTTCCGTAGTTCTCCCAGCTGGCGGACTTCGCTATTGAACGAGCGGGAACGGGTAAAAACCTGAAACTCCGGCGTCTTCATTTTGATGGTGACGGTACGGCCAAAATTTTGGGTCTTCTTCATGTAATCGAAGACTTTCTCCGTGAGATAGGCCAGCTTCTCTTTCATGATCGGCAGCTCGCGGAGGTTCTCCGAATAGGTGCGCTCCGCCCCGATAGATTTCCGTATCCGATTAGGGTTCACGGGGCGTTCGTCTTGGCCACGCACAATCCGGTAGTAGTGGCGGCCTGCTTTCCCAAAGCGTTTCACCAACTGTATTTCCGTTAGCTCCCGCAGGTGCTCGCCGGTACGGATGCCCATCCGTTGGAGCTTACTCGCCGTCACTTTTCCGATGCCGTGGAATTTCTCAATCGGTAGTGCACTCAAAAACGCCAATGCCTCGTCCGGCAGGATAACCTTCATCCCGTCCGGCTTATTGATATCGGAAGCTACCTTGGCTAAAAATTTGCAGTAAGAGATGCCTGCCGATGCCGTCAGCTGCGTGCGCTCCAATATCTTGGTTCGTATCGCTTGCGCGATCAAAGTAGCAGAATGAGGACCTAGCTTGGGCTCCGTCACATCCAAGTAAGCTTCATCCAATGAAAGCGGCTCTACCAAATCTGTATATTCATGGAAGATTTCCCGAATCTGGCTCGACACCTCTTTATATACATCAAAACGGTGGCGAACGAAAATTAGCGACGGGCACAAACGCTGCGCCGTCACACTCGGCATCGCTGAACGCACCCCATAGCGACGAGCTTCATAGCTGGCCGCTGCAACCACCCCGCGTAAACCACCGCCACCTACCGCAATAGGTTTACCCCGCAACGAAGGGTCATCCCGCTGCTCCACCGATGCATAAAAAGCATCCATGTCAATGTGTATTATTTTACGCGAGGTATCCAATCGGGGAATTAGTATTGAAGGGCTTTTCATCAACCTTTTGAACCAAAAAAGGGATTATAAGGTCATTTAAGTCCTTTCTAAATGCTTATATGTTCTTATATGGTTCAGAATAAAAACATAAAATTAGCTATTTCGATTTAAACTTCACTGGTGCCAAGAAAGCCCGATTAGTCATGTAGACTCATCAAAAACACCAAACTACGCTGATATTCTCCCGCCATAAGGGACCTCAAACACCTTACCTTCTTTGGCTAATGAGGTATTAGAGAAAATCGTCTGTGCTTCGGTCAGCAAAGGGCTCAGGTCACCATAGCGGGGCGAGAAATGCCCTAGCACCAATTTCTTCACTTCGCCTGCGAGGCCGACCTCTGCTGCCTGAGCAGCTGTTGAGTGTCCTGAAATTTCCGCTTGTTCTCTGAGCTCGTTCAGAAAAGTGGCTTCGTGGAATAAGATATCTACTCCTTTTATATAAGGTAGCAACGCTGAATTCGGACGAGTATCACTTGCGTAAGCAAAAGAACGTGCAGGTGGAGGGTCGACCGTAAGCTCAGTATTAGGTACAAGCTTACCGGTGGCTGCCTGATAATCACCTCCTGCCTTGATGGCCGGAATATTCTTGTAAGGAATTTCGTATGCTTGAATAGCGGAGCTTAAAATAGTGCGAGGTCGTGGTTTTTCCTGAATAAGATAGCCAACAGTAGGCACCCGATGGGAAAGCGGCAGCGTTTTTACGGTAACCACTTTGTCTTCAAAAACCAATTCCGGTGTCTGCTCAGGGTCAACAACAATGTATTTTACCGGATAAGGCAAACCAGTATGGCTGTGTTCGAAAACCGCTGCTAGGTAAGGTTCCAAGCCTGGAGGACTAACAATAGTCAAAGGAGTGTTACGCTGATTCATACCCCAAGACGTCAACAATCCCGGTAAACCGTAAATATGGTCACCATGAAGGTGAGAGATGAGAATAACATCAATACTACTCCACCCCAATCCATTTCGCTGGAGGGAAATTTGAAGTCCCTCACCACAATCAATCAGGAATCCGGCTTTACCGGTTTTAAGATATTGCCCACTAGGCCAACGCCCTGGCACCGGACCAGCAGCAGAGGTGCCCAAAGTCGTTAGCTTGAAATCCATCCTTTTTACTAATGATCGGCAGGAGCCTGATCACCGTCTTCCGCATTGATTTCTCGTTCCAATTCCTCCATAAAAACGAACTCAATCGACTCTTCAACCGTCGGAATAATCGACAAGACAGAATCAAGGCGAGAAATTTCGATCAATTTCTTCACACTAGGATGAGTTACACCCGTCAGAATGAACGATCCAAGTGGTTTCCACAAACGGTTTGCTGTCAAGATGGCACTGAGGCCCGAAGAGTCAACATACTGAACTTGCGAAAGATCGAAAATAAGGTTACGCACTCCTTCGTTGGCGAAAATAACCAATTCCGACTTCAACTTCGGTGCCAATATAGAGTTTAGGTTCTCTTCTGACAGTTGAAAAACGGCGTACTTGTCTTTTTTGTCTATGCTGTACTTCATTAATGCTGAACTTTGCTGATACGGTATCTTGGTGAAACCGCAAGACGCAAATGTAAGCAAGAAAAAGCTGTCGGCCAATAGGCAAAGTAAATTAAGTTTATGTTAATCTGTCAACCAGCCGCCCTTTTTACCGCCTAATTGGCAGTTATTAGTATAATTTTTAAACGTGGCACCATTTTTTCTGTTAAGTAGGCATTAATTGATTTTTTTCGTCATACAGGCATCGGAAAAAAAGGCAAGGAAGGATGAAACTTCATCAAGGCAAACTTTGTTTTCTTACAGAAGTCCCCTATTATTGTTCACCATAATCCTTGAACAGCCTAAAAGATAAAGCGAGTAAAAAACATGAATAATAACCGCAGATTTTCACCACAAGTCAAGCAAGTCATCTCCCGCAGCCGCAGCGAAGCGGTTCGCCTTGGGCACGGCTTCATTGGCACCGAGCATTTACTGCTGGGCCTACTGACCGACAATGACAACTTAGCACTGCGGGTACTAGAATCGCTGGAGGTAGACCCCGGTGAATTGCGCAGTTCCGTCGTAGAAAGCATTCATCGTATCCCCAGCTCGGGCAATACGGGCCTCAATGTGGGCAATTTGCCGCTTAACAAGCAGGCTGAAAAAGTCCTTAAAGTGACTTTCCTCGAAGCGAAAATGCTCAAGAGCGAAGAAATTAGCCCTGAGCATTTACTTCTTTCCATCCTTAAGGATAAGGATAATCCCGCTTCGAAGATTATGCGTCAATACGACGTCGATTACGATTTATTCAAAGCAGAATTAGAATACGTGAAACAAGAACAAGATTTCACTAGTGGCACCGACCCTTATACGCGTGCTTCCGGTGACCAGGATGAGCCCTACGAAGAGGAAGAAGGCGGCACCCGTGGCGGTTCTTACCAGCAACGCGGTAAAGGTGCTACAAAGTCTCGTACACCGGTCCTCGACAATTTTGGGCGCGATATCACAAAGCTCGCCGATGAGGGTAAATTAGACCCTATCATTGGTCGTGAAAATGAGATCGAGCGTGTCAGCCAGATTCTTAGCCGCAGAAAAAAGAACAATCCTATCCTCATCGGTGAACCCGGTGTTGGTAAAACAGCAATAGTGGAAGGCCTTGCCTTGCGCATTCAGCAAAAGAAAGTATCACGTACGCTTTTCAACAAGCGCATCGTAATGCTTGACCTTGCAGCCCTTGTTGCTGGTACCAAATACCGTGGTCAGTTTGAAGAACGGATGAAAGCCATCATGACGGAGCTTGAAAAGAGCCGTGATGTCATTCTGTTCATCGATGAGATTCACACCATCGTAGGTGCAGGTGGAGCTACCGGGTCCCTGGATGCTTCCAATATTTTCAAGCCAGCACTGGCTCGAGGGGAATTGCAATGTATTGGTGCTTCTACCCTTGATGAGTATCGCCAACACATTGAAAAAGATGGCGCACTGGATCGTCGTTTCCAAAAAGTAATGGTTGACCCGCCAAGTGCGGAGGAAGCTATCCATATCTTGGAAAACATCAAGTCTAAATACGAAGAGTTCCACAACGTTGTCTACTCCGACGATGCCATCAAGGCTTGCGTTAAATTGAGTGACCGTTATATTACCGATCGCTTCCTGCCGGATAAAGCTATCGACGTTCTGGATGAAGTAGGTGCTCGCACACACTTGAAAAACATCCATGTGCCTAAGCACATCGAAGAGTTGGAAGCCAAGATTGAAAAGGTCAAGGAACAGAAAAACCAGGCCGTTCGCAATCAGCAGTATGAAAAAGCTGCCGACTTGCGCGATCAGGAATCAAAACTGGGCCGCAACCTCGAACAGGCAAAAGTAACCTGGGAGGAAGAAGCCAAGACCAAGCGTTATCCCGTAGAGGAAGAAGATATTGCCGAAGTGGTTTCTATGATGACCGGTATCCCCGTACGTCGGGTAGCACAATCGGAAAGCAAGAAACTGGTTGGTATGACCAATGATCTGCGTAGTGTTATTATTGGCCAGGATGAAGCTCTTGCGAAAGTGACCAAAGCCATCCAGCGGAATCGTGTCGGATTGAAAGACCCGAAGAAGCCTATTGGAACCTTTATCTTCCTCGGTCCTACCGGAGTCGGTAAAACAGAATTGGCAAAATCACTGGCGCGTTACATTTTTGATAGCGATGATGCGCTCGTTCGTATCGACATGAGTGAATACATGGAGAAATTCTCCGTTAGCCGATTGATTGGAGCGCCTCCAGGGTACGTCGGTTACGAAGAAGGTGGACAGCTTACCGAACGTGTACGCCGTAAGCCCTACTCTGTGATCTTGCTCGATGAAATCGAAAAAGCACACCCTGACGTTTACAATATCCTACTCCAGGTACTGGATGACGGACAGTTAACGGATGGCCTTGGACGTAAAGTAGACTTCAAGAATACATTGATCATTATGACGTCTAACATTGGTGTACGTCAGTTGAAAGATTTTGGTCAAGGCGTTGGTTTTAAAACGGCCGCTCGGGAAGAAGCTGCGGAGACCCACAGTAAGAGTGTTATTCAAAATGCCCTGAAACGGACCTTCTCTCCTGAATTCCTTAACCGTATCGACGATGTAGTCATATTCAATAGCCTAGACCAGGAAGAAATCTTCCAGATCATCAATATTACGTTGAAAGATTTGTTTGAGCGCCTGGCTGGAATGGAATACACGCTGCAATTATCTGATGAAGCAAAGAAATTTGTTGCAGAGAAAGGATTTGACCCACAATTTGGTGCTCGCCCGCTACAACGAGCTATTCAAAAGTATCTTGAAGATCCGTTGGCTGAGTTTATTCTCACCAACAATCCCCCGGCAGGTACTGTCCTTGAGGCAGTTATGAACGAAAACGAGGATGGTTTAGATATTACTCTAGCTACTGAAGAAGTAAATTCTGACGTAGAAGAATAAAAATTGTCCTATCTTGTAAGCACGCTTTCAGGAACCCGTCCGGAAAGCGTGCTTTCATTTATATTTTTAACTAAATTTTATATCATTTGGCAAAGAGAAGAGGTTCAAAAAACAGAAACCAACGAAGAGAAGACCCAAAAGACCAGTTTCGTGTTAATGATCAAATCCGGATTCCGGAAGTTCGATTAGTAGGAGATAACCTAGAGGAGGTCAGTGAAATAGCTGGCAGAAAAGTAGATCCCGGTATCTACAATACCCGTCAAGCCATTGACTGGGCACGTCGCCTGGAACTTGACCTGGTGGAAATTTCCCCTAATGCCGCACCGCCCGTAGTCAAAATCATTGATTACAATAAATTCTTGTACGAAAAGAAGAAGCGGGAAAAAGAAATCAAATCAAAGGCTGTTAAGACGGTAGTGAAAGAAATTCGCTTCGGCCCTAATACGGACGAGCACGATTTCGAGTTCAAGCTGCGTCATGCACAACGATTCTTGGAGGAAGGTGCTAAAGTTAAAGCTTATGTACATTTCCGTGGCCGTACGATTGTTTTCAAAGATCGCGGAGAGCTCTTATTGCTGCGTTTCCTCAAAGAATTGGAAGAATTCGGAGCAGCAGAAGCATTACCCAAGATGGAAGGACGCCGTATGACGGTGATCGTCCAGCCTAAAAAGGGTAAAAAGTAAGGTATCTCTTGGTTTCTTTCTAAAGGATCACTACCTTTGCGGACCGTTTAAAGAAAACAAATTTTGTTATGCCAAAAATGAAGACCCATTCCAGCGCGAAGAAACGCTTCAAGTTGACTGGATCAGGGAAAATCAAGCGTTTTCAGGCTTACACTTCGCACATGATGCGGAACAAAAGTAAGAAAGCCAAGCTCAATCTACGTGATTCAGCACTGGTAAGTACTGCCGACAGTCCTCGCATCCGTCGTATGCTTTGTAAGTAATTTTATCATTAATTCAGTGATTTTTCACGAGAGTGTAGGTATAAGTGCAAAAAGCCTCTACACTGAACAAAAAATCGAACTATGCCACGTTCAGTAAATGCCGTCGCTTCACGTCGCCGGCGCAAAAAAATTCTCAAGGCTGCCAAAGGTTACTTTGGTGCCCGTAAAAATGTTTATACCGTTGCCAAGAATGCCGTGGAGAAAGCCATGCAGTATTCTTACCGTGACCGTAGAAACAAGAAGCGTGCTTTCCGCCGTCTGTGGATCGCTCGTATCAACGCGGGTGCGCGTATGCACGGTCTAACTTACAGCCGTTTAATCCACGGCCTAAAAGAGAGTAATATCGATCTGAATCGTAAAGTACTAGCCGACTTGGCAATGAACCACCCTGATGTATTTAAGGAGGTTGTTGCTAAAGCTCAAAAGTAATTTACTTACTGATTGGAAATATAAAACGCCACTGTGGTTCAACCGCAGTGGCGTTTTTCGTTTGGCTCTTTCAATACGATCCTAGACTTATCAGGACTAGACCTTACGGGGCAGCGCCTCACAAGTAAGAGGAGACGTGAAGCTAAATGAGCAAAGAAAGAAGGGGACTTGACGATACAAATCCCCCTGCGAATGAAAATGAAGTAATTCCTTAAGGGAGGTAATCAGCAGGATTAACTGGCACACCGTTCTTGATCACTTCATAGTGAAGGTGGGTGCCTAACGATAAGCCTGAATTGCCCACCGAACCGATCTGCTGTCCGGCAGTAATTTCCTCTCCTACTGCTACATCAATATTTTCCAAGTGAGCATACAGTGTTTGGTAGATTTCATCGTGAAGGATAATAATGCAATTGCCGTACTTTTCCTTGGTACCCGCTTCGAGGACTATGCCATTTCCGGCAGCAAGTACGGGTGTTCCGAGCGGAGCCTTCCAATCGACGCCACGATGTAATACTTCCTTTTTGGAGATGGGGTGGATACGATTCCCATAATCTGAGGTCAACTCATGCCTGTCTGTGAGGGGACAAAAGGAGGGCGGCTCGAAATACTCAGCCGTAGCTAGGGCGGGTATCTCTTGACTTGTTTTCTCCGGAAGTTTTTCAGATGATGCTCCCGATGATGGGGAGAAAAAAGTAATTGTGCTCATTCCTATGAGCAAAATGCCAATCAGTTTTACCATGGTAAATCTTTTTTGGGTGGATGAATGAATTTTCTTTACTTCACTTTCATTCCATCGTTCCCGGCAGCGGAGGAAGGCTTCATCAAAGCCCACACCTGCTCCCATGGTTTTTTCAATATCACAACAAAGATGATCTAGCAACTCGTCTTTTTGAGGCGCTGTAAGTTTTCGGTACTGCCGCAAAAAGGCATCTACTTGCCCCGTTTGATCCGTATCCAATATCATTGTTAGTCGAGATTTAACTTAAAGATGCGGTTCATCGTCAGTACGAAATCCCGAAACTCATCCAAATAATCGGTAGCACTTACAGTGCCAATATCACTGAGCAGGTAGTATTTACGCACACGCCCCCCTACCCTTTCCTTTTCGGAAATGATCAGGCCAGCTTTTTCCAATTTGTGCAATGTTGGATACAATGCCCCCTCGGTGAGTTCCAGTTCGCCATCAGTAAGTTCTCTCACCCGCTGGGTGATTTGATAGCCGTACATCCTGCCTTCTGCTTGCAACAGGTGCAAAATCAGTGTTTTCAGGGTGCCTTTAAAGAGTTCTTTTGAATGCATAATACAAAGATGCATAATATTCTTATGCATTGAAAGCATTGACTGAAATTTTAACACTTTTTGCCAAAAGTATCGGAAGGGGAAGCGCCCTTGTCTCAAAGTTGGAAAGGTGGAAGTGTTGGAAAAGTGTAAAGGTTATACACGCCCTTCTTAAAGTCGGATGCTACTAGCGAAACCAACCAACAACAATCAACCATCAACCATTTTTACACCATCCAACAAGCAAACCATCGAACCATCGAACCATCGAAACCAAAAAGCCCCCCACGCAAAAGCGTAGAGGGCTAATTTTTTTTAGCATGTAAAGCCGCGAATCATCGCGTCTCAACGCCACGACTTACATCATGCCGCCCATTCCACCCATGCCGCCAGGCATACCAGCAGGCATACCGCCGCCGCCTTCTGGTTCAGGCTTATCGTTGATTACACACTCCGTTGTGAGTACCATACCTGCGATAGAAGACGCATTTTCCAAAGCAATACGGGTCACTTTGGTTGGGTCAATTACACCTGCTTTCTTCAGGTCTTCAAACACATCGGTACGAGCATTGTAGCCGTAGCTACCTTTGCCGTTGCTTACGTTCTGTAGGATCACACTACCTTCTACACCAGCGTTGTCCGAAATGGTACGTAGCGGAGATTCGAGTGACTTGCGAACGATATTGATACCAATGGTCTGGTCTTCGTTATCGCCTTTCATGCCTTCTAGGGAAGAAATTGCACGTACAAGCGCAACACCACCACCAGCAACGATACCTTCTTCTACCGCAGCGCGGGTAGCGTGAAGTGCATCATCTACACGGTCTTTCTTTTCTTTCATCTCTACTTCGGTAGGCGCGCCTACGTAAAGTACAGCTACACCACCAGACAATTTAGCAAGACGCTCCTGGAGCTTCTCACGGTCGTAGTCAGAAGTAGTAGACTCGATCTGAGCTTTGATCTGGTTGATACGAGCAGTAATCAGGTCGTCAGTACCAGCACCATCTACGATGGTAGTATTATCTTTGTCAACGGTGATTTTCTCCGCCTGACCAAGGTGTTCTAGCTCTACGCTGTCCAACTTGTAACCTTTTTCTTCGCTGATTACGGTACCACCAGTCAGTACAGCGATGTCTTCCAACATTGCTTTACGACGATCACCAAAACCAGGAGCCTTAACAGCAACGATCTTCAACTGTGCACGTAGGCGGTTGACCACCAATACGCCCAATGCCTGGCTTTCGATATCCTCGGCAATTACCAATAGTGGGCGACCAGCCTGTACAACTTTTTCCAGAATTGGAACGATATCCTGCATGTTGCTGATCTTCTTATCGTGGATCAGAATGTAAGGATTATCATACTCTGTGATCATGTTTTCAGCATCGGTCACGAAGTAAGGAGACAAGTAGCCACGGTCAAACTGCATACCCAATACTTCTTCTACGTAAGTGTCAGTACCTTTTGCTTCTTCTACCGTGATCACACCATCCTTGCTTACACGCTTCATAGCGTCAGCGATGAGGGTACCAATCTCGTTATCGTTGTTAGCAGAAATCGATGCTACTTGCTTGATTTTCTCGAAGTCATCACCAATTACTTCGCTCTGCTCCTTCAGGTTGGCAATAACAGCTTTCACTGCCTTGTCCATACCGCGCTTCAGGTCCATCGGGTTAGCACCTGCAGTAACATTCTTCAAACCTGCACCGATCATAGCCTGTGCCAAAACAGTGGCGGTAGTCGTACCATCACCCGCAATATCAGCGGTTTTGCTGGCTACTTCCTTTACCATCTGAGCGCCCATATTTGCTACGGCGTCTTCCAGTTCGATCTCTTTGGCAACGGTTACACCATCCTTAGTGATTTGTGGTGCGCCAAAGCTTTTCTGAATAACAACGTTACGACCTTTAGGTCCTAGCGTTACTTTTACTGCGTTCGCCAGGGCATCTACGCCATTGCGTAGTTTCTCCCGTGCGTCTCTGTCAAAGCTAATTTCCTTAGCCATATCTATAATGTGTTTTGAATTTTTTTTGGAAAAATCTGAGCATCAGTAAGGAAACAGGTAACAAAACCGGCTTCTAAATACCAATGATCTCGAAGTTTGATGTGAGCGTTGTTAAGCGCTACTACAGAATGATCAAGACGTCGTCTTCGCGCATGATGAGGTAGTCCTCGCCTTCGAAGTTGATTTCCTGGCCAGCGTATTTGCCGTAGAGAACGACATCTCCGATTTGTACAGTCATCAAGTTGCCGTCCTTACCAGGACCAACTGCTACAACCTCGCCACGTTGGGGCTTTTCCTTGGCTGTATCCGGAATAATGATACCACCTTTTGTGGTTTCTTCTGCCGTAGCCGGCTTGATCACTACTCGGTCGTTGATGGGCTTCATAAATGAATAAGTTTGATTATCGATTGAAATAATTAATTAATTGGGAAGTTGCCATGATGACAACACCGATCTATTAGCATAATACGTGCCAAATACGCCCAAGCTGACAAAGCGACAGTTTGACGGTAAATGCGGCAGAGGTTTGCGATTTTGGCCGTGAAATTTTGACAGGACCGCATGGTGTAAGCAGGTGTTTTTGGGCGCTCCCCTGCGGGTCAGGCTATCCGCTCTCATGCTGGTATTAGCACCGCGATGCATCGCGGTGCTAATACCAGCATACCGCTTCTATCCTTAGCGCATTTTTGGTATCCTTCGATTGTTTCTTTTGGGCGATGGGTATGTGCGGTAGGTAGGCAAGGCCAAAACCCGGGGCGAAAGGATGCAAAAAAGGTAATTATAGAAGAGGAGTATATCAATTTATTTTTACCTTTAAAAAATTACGCGCATAAAACTTCTCTGTAATGAAATTTACGATTACAACTACGTTCTCTATCTTATTCACACTCTCTTTATTCTCTCAACAATTTGAAATCAATGATCTCGGAAATATGCAATGCGGCAAGCATTGGGAAGATGTCGTCTTTGGGATTTGCATTGGTAATAATAACAGCCTGATCCCATTTGATTTGGCAAATGACGGAACCATTGAACTAATTGCTTCGGCGCGTACTGATGGTGGGTTGGGAAATCGAGGGTATTGGTATATTCTCAAGCACAACGCTAATACGGGAGAGTATGATAAAGTACACATCAGCAACACGTACGAAGATCCGATCGATAAGATGGTCGTTTTCGATCTGGGGGATGACGGTGTAAAGGAGTTGTTGTATGTTATTAAAACTAATTTGTACGTTGTCAATCTCATCACTTTAGAAGAAGAAGTTTATACCTTACCGACACTGCCTACATCAGGTTTAGGCGAGGTTCAACAAATTATATACGCTGATGGAGACAATGACGGAGTTAAAGAAATCGTGATCAGCGACCGTAATGACTTGGTCTTTCTAAATGCTGAGACTTATACACTGGAGCACGCTTTCGCTATGCATACGGGGGATTTCGATATTGGTCAGGTGGATGGAGATGCTGCATTAGAGATTGTTTTTTCTTTCGGCCTTACGTTACAAGTGGCTGCCGACGGTACGTATGTAGAAGAATACGATTTTCGTCCAGAAGAAACCACGCCGCAGGGACAAATTCGTTTGTCCGACACTGATCAAGACGGCTTTGAGGAGGCGGTCGTTGCAGATAGAGCAGATTTACTAATGGTATATGATATCAATCTAAACACGCTTAAGTATGAATTTGAAACGAACTACGGTGTAGGAGCCTTCTTAATGGCTGATATTAATAATGACGGTATGGAGGAAATCTTGTACGGTAACGAAGAGTCTCGGGGAAACCTATACTGCCATGATGCCCAAAATGGTGATATGCTGTGGGAGGTAGAATTACTCCCATCTGGAACGACTGGTATTGCGGTGGCTGATTTCGATAATGATCAGCAATTGGAAGTTGTTTGGGGAGCTGGTTGTTTTACCACGGGGGCAGATCATCTGTTCTTTTACCAAGCTAACAATCAAAATTTTGAGTGGGAATCGCCTCATCTGGATGGTCCCTATTATGCGCTCGAGATAGAAGATGTGGACCAGGACGGGAGACAGGAAATTATCACTCTCAGCTTAGAAAGCAACAGTGGCGATCGTGGTGGGGTATTGACTATTTACGATGCAATTACCAAAGAAGTGGAATTTCATTCAAGTACTAATTTTTTCTCAAGCGTTTGGCTTGGGATGTATAATCTTGAAATCGCAGATTATCTTAATGATGGAGACTTAGATATCGTAGTCGCGGCGGGTAGAGCATACAACGGAACGATTTGGGTAGTCGACGGTGATACCCATGCTATCGAATCCGATTATACTTACACGGCACAAGGAGGCCCCGATGAACTATACGCGTTGGAGGTTATCGATATCGACGGTGACGGACAAGAGGAGTTTATCTGTGGAACCGATGGTAAGCTTCACATCATTAATAGCTTTGATTATACTGTTGAATGGAGCAGTGGTAATTTATCTGGTCCTCGCCCGCGTGGATTGTTAACGGGAGATATTGACGGAGATGGCTTCAGCGAAATTGTATTGGCAAAGAATACGCTCTACACCTTTGACAATGGAACGTTCACCCAGCAACAATCGACTACGAGCGGTTATTTAGCGATTGCACTTCACGACTGGGATGATTCTGGTGATTTGGAAATTATTGCGGGTACTTCTTCGGGGAGAATTCGGGTGTTTGACGGTCTTTCGTTCTCCATAATTGAGGAATTTCAACTTGAGTATAACCTGATCGAGGGGATTGCTTTTGCGGATCTCAATAACGACGGAGAAGAGGAAATGATTATCACGCAAGACGGCCGTATGGTTGCCATGGCCAAAAATGGGGATTACCTCACTAGCAATATCCTCAGTTCGTACATGGGAGCTTATGATGCATTAGTCATTAAGGATTATGATAACGATGGTGAAATAGATATTATAGTCGGTACGGTCAACGGAATTCTTGAGATTGATCCTAGTTGTGCAAGTTGCTTATGGTTTGATGCTGAACTAGTCGGGGTCGATCCTACCTGTGGAGAAAATAACGGTGCTATCATTGGTACGAGTGAGGACGAAACAACGGTATTTTCATACGGTGCGATTACTTTTCAAGACGCGCTGGAGGATTTACCTGCTGCCAATTATTCGGTGATGGCAAGCAATGAGATGGGATGTCAAAAAAGCCTGACGCTCAGTTTAGTTCAGTATGATTTAATTTCGACGCTGGAAGTCACTGATCGATCCTGTGTGGGAGAAGACGACGGTGAAGCAGTGTCAGAGGTTACCGCCGGTCTAATGCCCATTACTTATGACTGGTCAACAGGGGCATCGACCACTATGCTGCAGGAATTGGCCGTAGGAGCGTATAGCCTCACCATCACTGATAGTAACAATTGTGAAGATGTCTTCTTTTTTGAAGTTGAGCAGAGTACGATAGCCGCTGATGTTGTAATCGAGAAGCCTTCTTGCGTAGAGACTGCTAATGGTGTTGCATCGGTAGATATAACCCAGGGACTTCCCCCTTATCAGTATTTTTGGGACGAGGAAGTTGGCAACGCATTCAATAATGCGCTTGACAGTGGTATGCACACTGTGATCATTATTGATCAAAATGGCTGTGAAACTACCCAAGTATTTCAAATGACGGAAGCAGAGCTTCTCATTGATGTACAGGCACTCACGGCAAGTTGCAATGGCCAACCTGATGGGTCTGCGGAGGTCATTATCGAAGCTGGGACACCTCCCTTCTTCACTATGTGGAGTGGTGATGCAGTGGGAACGAATATAGCCAGTAACCTAAATCCGGGAACGTACTATGTAACTATAGATGATGGAAATTTCTGTGTACAGACAGACTCCGTCGTAATTATAGAATCTGTGCTGGAGTTAACTTCTTCCGTCGTGCAGCCACTGTGCGCTAACGAAGCAACGGGGAGTGCGGTTGTGTTTGTTACCGAAGGTGTAGAACCGATCACTTATCAGTGGAACACCGGGGAAACAGTCAACAGTATCGGACAATTGTTGGAGGGAGAATACTTTGTCCTGGTTCGCGATAGCACAGGTTGTCAGATCGTTGAGCAAATCGTTATTGACGCACCGGATCCCATAGCGATTACCTTCAATGTAGTCGATGATAACCCGCTTACAAGTGAGCCGGACGGTGCAGTAACTGCGGAAGTAACAGGAGGAGTAGGTCCGTATTTTTACAACTGGGGTACAGGAGGAACGATAGCAGAGATCAATATGTTAGCTGCTGGTTCCTACACGCTAACGATCACGGATATCAACGAATGTCAAGTACAGGATGAGGTAACAGTCAGTATACTATCCGATGTTACGGAAGTTCTCGCTGGTTTTATTGAGATTTACCCGAATCCTTGTAAAAGTTATCTGAAAATTGAGGAAAGGGAAGCGAAGCGGGTTGAACGAATTCGTTTAATTGCTGCTGATGGGCAAGTGGTAGTGGAAAAATCCTTGGCTGAACAGTTGAACAAGAGTTGGCAGCTTGACACCAGGATGCTTTCTAGTGGAACTTATATATTGCTACTGGAAATAGATGGGGAATTTTATCAGAAGCAGATCGTTAAAATCTAGTGGACGGTCAAGTGTAAATACCCCATAAAAAAAGCCTGACCGAAAAATCGGTCAGGCTTTTTTATGCTTGTGTCCGCTTTGCTTAGAGGCCCATGGCATCAGTTGCAGAGCTGTCTGCTACGAGAGAAGTGATAATACACAGTGCGAACAGTGCAATAGCCAAGTACCAAGTTACCTTTTCAATGAAGTCCGTAGACTTGGCGGCACCAAATACTTGGTTAGCTGAACTACCACCGAAAGTAGAATCAATTCCACCTCCTTTGGGGTTTTGAATGAGAACGGCTCCCATCAGTAACAAGCATACCAGAGCGGTCAGAATTGTCAATCCGGTGATCATATATTATTGTTTTAGTTTCAGTTCTTCAATTGTGGCCGCAAAGTAACGGCTTTTTTCTGGATATAACAAGCTTAAACGTTCGTAGATTTTTATGGCTTTGCGGTACTGTCCCT
This sequence comes from Lewinella cohaerens DSM 23179, assembly GCF_000379805.1. Lineage (GTDB taxonomy): Bacteria > Bacteroidota > Bacteroidia > Chitinophagales > Saprospiraceae > Lewinella > Lewinella cohaerens. The sequence continues at coordinate 181,259 of NZ_KB903531.1, forward strand.
GGCGGGTCAGTAGTTTGGCCAGGGTTTCCGAAGCAAGATTAGCCTGGTCCTGCACACTTTGCTTGGCCATCTCCTTTGCTTTTGCAGGGTTCTCCTCCTCTTTTACACTCCGCAAAGAGCGTTGGCGCAGCTTGTCCCAACGGCTTCCTGGCCCTTTACGCTGGCGTTGCCAACTGGCAAAATTTTCTTTCGCTCTTGGCGCTAAAGGTGTGCCTCCTAGTAGCGACCCGCTGATAAGCGTCTGGAGGAGAGAAGCAGAGATTTCAAATTCGGAATTGGGAATTGGGAATTCGGAAGTATTAGTAGCCTCAAGTAGCGTATTTTCCTCCTCTTCTAAATCGTGGCTACCGATAATAAATTCCGGTAAGCCCTCATCTAGCTCTTCGTGTGTCTCATCATTTCCGACTTCCGACTTCTGACTTCCGCTTTCAAACTCGGACGTATCATTAGTGGCAAGTGGCGTACTGTCTTCCTCTTCTAAATCATGGCTTCCAATGATAAATTCCGGCACGCGCTCCTCTGGCTCTTCGTGTATCTCGCTACTTCCGACTTCCGACTTCTGATGTCCGCTTTCAAGGTCGGAATTGGGAGGTGGGAGATCGGAAGTATCAGTAGCCTCAAGTGGCGAGCTANCCTCTTCTTCTAAATCGTGGCTTCCAATGATGAACTCCGGTAAGCTTTCCTCTGGTTCTTCGTGTATCTCGCTACTTCCGACTTCCGACTTCTGATGTCCGCTTTCAAGGTCGGAATTGGGAGGTGGGAGATCGGAAGTATCAGTAGCCTCAAGTGGCGAGCTACCCTCTTCTTCTAAATCGTGGCTTCCGATAATAAATTCCGGTACGCTCTCTTCTGACTCTTCGTGTACCTCGCTATTTCCGACTTCCGACTTCTGACTTCCGCTTTCAAGGTCGGAAGTATTAGGTCCCGTAAGTGGCGTATTGTCCTCTTCTTCCAAGTCGTGGCTACCAATGATGAATTCCGGTAAGCCCTCATCTAGCTCTTCGTGTGTGTCATCATTTCCGACTTCCGACTTCTGATCTCCCACTTCAAAAGAAACTTCTGAAACCTTAGCTTCAAGTTCATTGAGTAAAACGGGCACTTTCTCTTCAAGATCAAGCTGGGCAAGATCCTTGAGTTCGAGCCGTTCTTCTGGCGCTGTATCTAATTCGAGTAACTGTGGGAGTTTGTTGTGAACAAAGGAGTAAAGATGCTCCCTGTCGAACGTGTGTGCTGCTAAACTGTGGAGGTATTGCTCAAATTTTGGGTCTTTTTCGATCCTGCTTTTGAGCAAAAGTAGCTGGCGGAGGTTGGCAGAATAGGGGTATTCCTGTACCAGGTTTTTTATTTCCTGATACGGTAGTTGGTACAGTTTAGCTGGCTGGGCCAGGTATTCCATGAAATTTTCTGCGTTCATTCCTGCTGTTGTACGAAGGCATTGTTGCGAAGGTTGCAAAGTATTGCCGAGGATCAAAAATAGACCTTATTGGGAAAATTAGCAAATTGAATAAGAAGACCCTTAAATTTATAGCGCTATTTTTGCGGAATAGCTAATGACTTTTTTAAATATCAAAAATTACTACGATGAAAACGTTTTTTTCTTTAGTGCTGGTGTTGGCGATGTTGTTTAGTTGTGAAAACAACACTTCACCAGCGCCTGTTACTGCTTCTCCTGCTGGCACCGAAGTACCTTCTTCGGCAAGTGATTATGAAATGACACCTGTTCCGGGGACAAATGCAATGATGGCAACACTTTACACACCAGACCGAAAAATCATGGAAGCTGGCCCTATGGTCAATGGTAAAAAGAATGGTAGTTGGGCGTATTACGGTGCAGAGGGCAGTTTCCCTATAAAAGTGATCAGCTTTGTTGAAGACATGTACACCGGCGTATACATGGAGTTTAACGAACGTGGGCAGGCGGAGTTGATNGCTACTTACAAAAACAATAAACTACATGGCCCTTGGGGAAAATACCGCTTTGGCCGTGAGGAGCTAACCGCCAACTATAAGGACGGAGAGCTGGATGGTGTCCTGCGAGAATATGATTACCGCGATGGTAAGATCAAAAAAGAAGCTTCCTATAAAGCTGGCCAGCTAGATGGCTTGGTTCGCGACTACGATCCTGAAGGGAATGTGATGGTCGAATACATGTACCGCGATGGTGAAAAAATTAGCGGTGGTATGGTAGAGTAAGTTGACCGTCACTTACTTGGACCTTTGAGTGCCAGTATTACATTGTTTGATACTGGCATTCATCAAAGTTTCTTCCCGATGGTCAATCTCAGACAAATGCAAAGGAATAGTTGTGCAATTAAGTTGCCCTAGCTATTTTTGACGGTCGGCCGGATTTGGCAAACTATAAAACTATGATCGAAACGATAAGGGCAAATAATTTCTTGGATTGGATGATGTTGGTAGAGGAAACAGATTTAGCCTACGGTTGGTTAAAGTCTTTACTCACCACGGGTGCGGCAGAAATTTCGCTTCAGCCACGTTCTGATCAGGAGAAAAAACTTTGGCATTTCTTTAATGAGCAAAGGTCTGCTCGTCGTCTTGAAGGGCGGCACGTGCTCTATTTTACTTATCCTTATCTGTTGCGTAAAGAAATGGGGCAGTTGACCCAAACACCGCTCCTTCGTTGGGCTTGTTTGCTTGAACCACCCGTGAGTAACCGCCCACATTGGTTGTTAAAGACCGTAGACAGTGTTGCCGGAGAAATGAAGGGACGTTTGGTTGGTGAATTAGAAGAGACAGCGTCCAATGATTGGAAAGGCGTGTTGGAGGCGGCGCTAAAGCCTTCTCCTGGTTCCATGCAAAAACTCAGTTTCTTTGCGCAAGAGCTTTCCGAGAAAACGGAATTTGTTTCCTCTAGCTGGCAGCCAGCACTCGCTCAAATGCCGACTTTGGAAATAGAACCAGCAGGTAAAGGAGAGCTGTGGTGGTCGGCTAGATTAACCCTTGATGATACGCATTGGCGTAGCTCGGACAACAAGCTGCCCGTGCATTGGCATGAACCCTTCACGCATGAAGAGTCTGCCATTGGAAACCTGTCTTTATCTCGTTTGGCACCTTCTCAATATCATTTTTTTAAACAGGTTTACGGACAAAGGTATACGCTGGCAGAAGGAAACCCTGAATCTGGGTTGAGTGCGATCAGCTCCGAGTTGTTTAAGCTTTCGCTGGTGGAAGGGAAGTCTTGTTTGGTCATTTCACGGAAGAAAAAAAGTCTGGAAACACTGCACCAACAGCTTAATAAAATATCGGCATTAAACGGCTTTAGCTTGCTTTGGCAAGACCCGGTTACAGATTTACCTATAGTAAAAGGCTTGTTGTCTACCTTTGATAAGAACAAAGCAGCTACAGCAACTTATGATCCATTACGATGGAGAACAACCCTGAGCCGGTGTAATCGCTTGCAGCGACAATACGATGCGTGGTACGATGCATCGCGGAAGAAAATCTTTGGCGACAAATCGTGGTCCGATCTTCTCGGATTTTACTTGTACTATGCTCGTGTGGAGGGCAAAGAACTTTTAGCAAGCCAGCTTAATGCTGCCCAGTACACCTTTCTTCCTAAAGAATACCAGGAGATCAGTACTGCGCTTCTGACAACCAAGCCGCTTCACCAAAAGCTGGGGACCTTGCACCATCCTTTAAGCAACCTCAGCGCGGCGATATTTATTCACCAGGATTTGGCGGAAAGCCAGCAGTTTATAGAAACAACAAGCCAGCGATTACTTGCACTCGCTCGAAAACTTCATCAGCGTTATGTACGGACTCAAAGCCAGTATGCTGATCAGTTGGCTAGTTTTCATGAGCACCGATATTTGCAGTTAAGGAATTTATTGGAGCGGCTGGAGCAACGGCTGGAAGATAGCCAAAATGCTTACGGAGCGGACACACTGCGTTCTGGTGACCGTACTTTGAAAATTTATAGCCGGTTTTCGAAAAAATACGAGAAGGCGCTCGACGAAAAGAATGCCCTGCAAGCTGATTATCAGGCCTTGCGAGATTTACACACGGAATTAGATCCTTTCCCCTTCGCTTGGCCCACACAGAAACCTCGGCAGCTCTTTGATAAAATAGGCGCTTTGTTGATCGCGTTTCGGGAGACCCTGGATAATTGGAGGAATCAACTTTTTCAGGGTGTGCAGGAAGAAATGGTACGCCTGAATTTTAAGACAGCCATCTCTGAGTTGGATGTTGCATCAGGGATTGAGGTTCTGGAAAGAGACCTGGAAGTTTATATTGATGAAGTTAACGCTAGCGGGCTTTACCAACTTCCGTTGCAATCAAAAACGCTGACGCTAACCAGGCAGCAGAAGTATCTGGAAGAGATTATTGATCAACTGGAGCGTAGCCAGGAAGGTCTTTTACAATACGAAGCCTTTTATAACTGGCAGCGAAATTGGTTTTCACTGTCCGAAATCAGCCGCAAAACCATCCAGGCCATTCTTCGTTCCCGGCCCAATGATTGGGAGGCGGCTTTTTCAAGCTGGTATTTCCATGAATGCTTGCAAAAGAATTACACGCCATTTTCTCCGTTAAATTCGGCAGTACGGGAACAGTATATTGAGGAAGTAGAGCAATTGCGGTCGCAGCTACCCGGATTTATTCAGAACGAATGGGTCAGCCGCAGAAATAAAGGCCACCAACAAATCAAGTCGGCACTAAAATCCTGGCCTGAAAGTATGGAGCAATTAATGGCGGAACATGGGAAACATCTGGTAAATTGCTTTCCAGTTAGTTTTGCTAACCCAGAAGTCGCTGCCGACCTTGTTCCTTATTATGATCTGGTGGTTTTAGAGAAAGCACAGGATTTAAACCGATCGGAAGTCGCAAATGTCATCAGCCAAGCCAAGCAGCTGGCGGTAGTCGCAGATACCAATCAATTGGGGCTTAGCGACGATGGGGTTGTTGCTTACTTGAAGAAAGGTAATATCCCAACGGTAATATGTACTGATGAGCGAGTACCTAACTTGGCAGAACGCTGGAGTAGCAATCAACCTCAGGTGTTTTTCCATCAAGTCGATGGCCGCTTTTCAGAGCAAGAACAAATCAATGAGGTAGAAGTCCAAGAACTGCTGAAATTACTTAATGCCATTGAGAAACAAGGTTTAAAAACCTTCCCAAGAGTAGGAATAATTACCCTCACTTCTGCTCAGCGTGACCTCATCCAGCGGTTATTATTCCGAATAAAAAAGGAAAGAAGTGCCGGAGCAGAACTGGTACAACAACTAGAACGCAATGGCCTGACAATCTTACATGCAGCAGATGCCTTGTCGCAGCAATTTGAGGTTGTCATCTATAGTCCGGTTTATGGTCCTGTCGATCATAAAGGGCACTTGTCTTCACTTTTGCCTCGCTTAAATCAGGCGAATGAAAGGGCCAGCCTGGAAGTATTACAACAGGTTCTTTCTCGTGCTCAAACAGTTCATATTCTGAATTCGTTGCCCCTTGATGAAATAAGCGTTCGGCAATCCTGGTCTGATCGCCCCGGCGAACAATTGCAGACACTAATGATCGGCTTGGCGTATGCGGTAAGTGAGAACGACTACGGCGAGATAGATAGAATAAGGCAGATTTGGCCACTGCCTACACCAAGAAAGACAGCTTCAGATTCTCTTCCTCGGGAGCTTATCCATCGCTTGCAGCCACAATTGCCCGACTGGAAATGGAATTTTACCAATGTGAGAGGAGTACAAGAAAAAGTGCTTTTAGCAACAGCTCCCGGTGGTAATGAAATAATTCTCCTTACGGATGGTTTCTTGGCCCAGGGGCATGTGACGACACTCGATTGGGAGAACTGGCAGAAGGATCGGTTGCACCTTTCGGGCTATCAGTTGCTAAGCTTTAGCTCAGAAGAGCTTTGGAAAAACCCAGGATTGACTTGTCACCGATTGGCCGGACAATTGGCCGGTTTGGCAACAAGGGGGGAGGAAGAGGAATAATCTTTGTGCCAAACTTGAAGTTTTAACAAAGTTTTAACTATTCTTTTGGGCAATCCTCCGTTGATAGGGATAGAAACGGTCTAAGAGCTTCTTTGGGAATACTTTAGACCGTTTCATAGTTTTTATTGGATACTGACTTCAAACATAAAACGGGGAGATTACCAATCTAAGTGAAGGGATAACTTAGATTTGGCCTTCTCGCTTGAGCCCCAAACTGATTATGAATACAACTTCTCGGGTAGTCGTAGCGCTGAGCGCTGGCCTCTTTTGCTTTTTTGCTTTTCGTTCCTATCTGCCGTTTCCTCTTGATGGTGTAGAGGCTAGCGGTGTAGATACTTCTATGATTGCTGATAATTATGGCCTGGATCGCCTGGAGGAGGACTCCGAGCTATTTGACGATCACTGGCTGCCAGAAGTTGAAGTTGGTGGAAAAAGCAGTGTAGCTGTAGCGGGCCATTTACTAGACACCATTTCCTTTGCAGACTGGCAGCGAAATGCCAGACAGATTTCCTTGAACCATAACTTTGGGAATACATTGCCGCTGAATCCAGCGCAAAACATCAAACTCATTCGTCCGTTTAATACCGTTTTCCCTGTTTTTACTAAAGACTTAGGGGAAAGGACAAATTTCAGAGAATTTAGCTGGGAGAATATTTTGCCAACGCTTTCTCAAGATTGCGAAGTACAAGAGACGGTTGTATTGCTATTAGACAATGCTTCCCTGGTCGAGCTTAGAACGGATTTTGAAGGCTTCATGAAACTGTATACCGCACACCCTATGGTCGTGATGTTCTTTGGCTCAACGCCGGACAATTTTCTATCCAAGCTGCCTGTTCCCGTTCTCTTCTTGCCTGATGCTACGCCTACGGCGCAGGCCATGGCTGCTCAGTTGTTGTTTGGTGCACAAAACCTGACTTTATCATCAGGAGGAATGTTAGCTGCTTCCCGCCTGGGGCATGCACCACCCGAAGTTGCTGGTATCGATCGTGCAAAATTGGAAAGCATTAGCAGTTATGTACAACGTGCTATTCGCAAAAAAGCCATCCCCGGCTGTCAGGTATTGGTCGCTAAAGGAGGGCAAATTGTTTATGATAAAACCTTTGGTTATCACACTTACGAAAAAGTACAGCCTGTTGATCCACAAGATGTTTACGATCTCGCTTCATTGACGAAAGCGGCAGGTACAACACTCGCATTGATGGAACTGTACGACAAAGAGAAAATTGATTTGTCGCAACGCCTTCAGTCTTATTTACCAATTTACAATAGAAGTGGGCTTAAATACCTACGGGTGCGGCACCTACTGGCTCATCACACGGGCTTGCAGGCCAACCTGCCGATTGCAAAATGGTTGCGTCAGGATGACCTTTTTACAGTAGAGAAGAATTCCGAGTACCTCACGGCCATTGGTAAGGATTTATACATCAAGAACGGTGTGCGAGAGGGGCTGTTGGAAGAACTTGGAAAAGTACGTACAGCGCGCCGTCCTTTTTATCGATACAGTGATGTCAATTTCCTTTTGTTGCAGCAGGTTGCTGAAGAGGTAGGTGGAGCTCCTCTTGATGAGTTTCTCAACCAGCATTTTTATGAATCATTGGGCTTACGTCGCCTTCAGTACCGCCCTGGTTTACGAATCCCAGAAGAAGAAATTGTTCCTACAGAGAAGGACAAAAAATGGCGCCATCAGTTGGTGCGTGGCGAAGTGCATGACGAAAGTGCTTTGTTGTTGGGCGGAGTCGCCGGGCACGCCGGATTGTTTAGTAACGCCCGGGATTTGGCCGTGGTGTTCCAAATGCTGCTGAATGGAGGAAGCTACGCCGGAGAAGAGTACCTACAGCCTGCTACGGTAGAAAAGTTCACCAGCCGCAATGGCTATAACTATCGTGCCTTTGGTTTTGATCGCCTAGCTGGTCACTCTAAGTCACTACAGCCTTACGGTGCCTCTAAAGAAACGTTTGGCCATACAGGGTTCACGGGCACCTGTGTTTGGGCTGACCCCGATAATGACTTGGTTTTTATCTTTCTTTCGAATCGTATTCATCCGGATAAGTACAATAACAGGTTGCAAAAAATGGGCTTGCGTGAGCGTATTCACAAGGTGGTGTACAAGAGTTTAGATACTTTTCAGGAGGAGGTTTAACGCAGAGTGTAAGGGTTGGAAACGTGTAAGGTGTAAAGGTTGTTTCCTAGATATTCCCTAGATTTATAGAAATGAATAACTATAGACTTTTTACTAAACCTGAACCAACATTAGACCTAAAGCTTGAAGGCGGAGAAGTTGTGAGGATCGACGAGCAAGGAAACAAAAGAGAGCTATTTATTCACGCTGATAAATTGGCGGCTTTTGAAAATGTCTCCTTATTTGTTTCCAATCGGCAGGCTCCACAAACGATAGCGTATTACTTATAGTAGTCAGGTTGTCACCAGGAAGGAAGAACCTCTACTACACTGAAATTCACTTCCCTTTCCAAGAAAAATTCCAGGTAATACTCGGAATGACCGGAAACAACGATACGCGAACCGCCTTTGCTTGAGCAGTGCCAGCTGCAGTGTCCGTACTCAAGTCGTAGTAGATGAAGAAAGGATTCCGACGGTTGTAAATATTATAAACAGAGAAAACCCAACTGGAATGGAAACGCTTCTCCTTTGTATCTGGCCGATTGGTAAAAGTCGCCGAAAGGTCTAAGCGATGATAGGGCTGGATGCGGGCACTATTGCGAACACCATACTCCTGTACCAAATTTTGTTCAATAAAATAAAGGCTCTGCAAAGGCGTATACGCTTGCCCGGTACCATAAACGAAAGCGCCACCGACCTCCCATTTAGGAGCCAGCTGATAATTGGCAACGACAGAAATATCGTGCCTTCTGTCGTAAACAGCAGGAAACGGATTACCGTCATTAATATCCGGAAATTGTCGCTCGGTTTTGGATAGCGTATAGCCAATCCACCCCGTAAGTGCTCCTTTGCGTTTATTGATAAAAAACTCTGCGCCATAGGCTTCACCCTGGCCAAAGACAAACTCATCTTCCAGGTCGTCAGCAGCGTTGTTGACGTAGTTCTCGCGGTAATCGATTTGGTTGTCCAGGTCTTTGTAGTAGATTTCTACACTTGTTTCATAGGTGTTATCTCGGAAATTCTGAAAATAGCCGAGCGCGTACTGAATACCTCGCTGTGGTTTGATCTTCTCTGTACTTGGCACCCAAATGTCGGCAGGCAGAGTAGAGGTAGAGTTACTCACCAGGTGGATGTACTGATTGGTGACGGTAATCCCCGCTTTTAAGCTCGCTGCCGCTCCCAGCTTGTAGCGCCCACTCAAGCGGGGCTCGAATCCGGTATAGGTGGTCACAGGCTCGTTTTTGGTGTAAACGGTGCCATCAAATGGGGAAACATAAGGGCCTAACTGCGTAAAAGTAGAGAAGCGTACCCCGTAGTTGATACTCAACCGCGAGCTTATTTTCCAATCATCAAGCACATAGGTGCCGGTTTCATGCGCGTATTTAGGCTCCAGGTTGTTGGAGAAGGTTTCTTCACCGTTGGTAGCATTGGCAACATTGGGCGTAAGCTTGTGATAGGTATAGTGGACCCCAAATTTGACGCTATGCTTTGGGTTAGGAAAAAAATCGAAGTCGAGCTTCAAATTGGCATCACGAACGCCACTAGCCACATCAACAGAAAAGTCCGCCTGCCCACCTTCAAATCCAAAATCATAGTCATTGTAAACCGCAGACAAGTTGAAGAAGAGCTTATCATTAAACAGGTGATTCCAGCGCAGGGTGGCAGTAGAATTCCCATAAGGTAAGTTAAAGAAGAAGTCACGGACACTACTGCGGTATCGGAGCACATCGCGGCCAAAGTAACCACTGAGGAAAATCCTGTCCCGATCTGATATGCGGTAATTGACCTTGGTGTTCAGATCGTAGAAATAGTAGTTGGTCCCCGCAAAATTGGTGTTGTTGATAATAGGCTGCGCCAAATCCAGTGCGTACGTTCTTCTCCCCGAGAGAATGAACGAAGACTCGTTTTTGGCAATTGGCCCTTGCACCGTAAGTCGGCTGGCAACGATTCCTATTCCCCCATCTACCTCATAACGTTGCTTGTTACCTTCCTTCATCTGGATATCAACCACAGAAGAGAGGCGCGAGCCATAATTAGCAGGCATTCCTCCCTTGATAAGAGTCGTGTTTTTGATCGCGTCAGGGTTGAAAACAGAAAAGAAGCCCAGTAGGTGTCCTGAGTTATATACGGTAGCTTCGTCCAGCAAAACCAAATTCTGGTCAGGCCCGCCGCCCCGCACATAAAACCCAGAACTGCCCTCTCCCGCAGACAGTACGCCAGGTAGTAATTGAATAGCCTTCAAAACATCTACTTCCCCCAATAAGGCCGGCAGTTTCTTAATCTGATCGGTAGAGACTTCCAGCGTCCCCATCTTGGTATCCTGTACGTTCTTGTCCTCCTGCTGACCAACGACGACGACTTCTTCCAAAGCTACACCTTCGTTCATGGCAATATCCAGTGTTTTTTTAGCACTGAGGCTTAAAGAGATTGTTTGGTTGCTGAATCCTAAGTAGCTGATAATTAGATTGTAGTCTCCTTCTGGCAAAGTCAGAGAGTAGAAGCCGTAAACATTACTTACGGTCCCTTTTTCAGGACTTTCAGCTACATAGATATTGGCTCCAATGAGGGTTTCTCCACTGGCAGCATCGGTGATGTAGCCACTAATAGTGTGGTTGGTTTGGGCATTGGAAAACAGTGGGAGCAAGACAACCAGACCAACAGTTAAAAATAGGACTCTACGCATTTTTTTGGTATCTTAGAGAAGGAATAAATATTGCGCAAAAAATGCCATAGGCACCCCTACGGGGTAAGTTGAGCCGTTTCTAAGGCAAATCTCAAAGCAATAGAACGAACCTTGAGGATAAGAGGTTCAACTAACGCAAATTCTTTTTTTGACTTAGGGAGGTGTATATTGTTATTTGCGAACGCTCTCACCTCCTTTTGTTTAATCAAACTTTATTTGATGCGAGCTCTCTTATTTGTAATGTTTATTTTTTGTAGTTGCTATTTGTCAGCAACAACCTACTATTTGGATGCCTCTGGTGGTAACAACGGCAATGATGGTTTGAGCAGCGAGACGCCCTGGAAAGATCTTTTCAAGATTCGGGAAGTCAATAGCCCCGGCGATGTTTTTTTGCTGAAACGGGGCGAGGTTTGGACGGTGTCAAAGCTTTATCTCACCACTTCTGGGACAAGTGCGCAGCCCATTCGTTTTGGAGCCTACTACGATGGCAACCCCGGTGATCCGATGCCTATAATTACCAATATTGATGACGTTGCCAATGCTAGCGATCCAATACTATGGACAGAGACCTCTCCCAATATCTGGACGCTCAGTACACCAGAACCACCCGGTCGCCTTTTCATTGATGGTAATGAATTTCTGAGAGCTGATTCTCTACATAAAGTAGGCGATACAGACCTTGAGGGAGCAACGGGATACTGGTTTTACGAAGATAATCCTACGAATGTTTTACACCTCTATGCGCCGAGCAACCCGGCACTGTTGTACAGTATCATTAAAGGAAGTCTGGAATACTACGCCACGCTTATTGATCGGGCGGATTATCTGGAATTCGAAAATATTGATTTTAGAGGAGGAAGCGGTGCCTCCTTCGGCGTTATTGGCGGACAGCACATTGAGGTCAGCAATTGTATACTTGGTCATTCTAGTGGAAGTGGCGCCCTTGCTATAGAATATCATAATGGAGGATCTAGGCGGACCTGTAGCGATATATCGTTTATCGATAACTTATTTGACTCTAATTTCACCTTCATGCACGGCGTGGGCAGTGAGCGCGGTTGCGGAGATGGAGTACGATTCCGTAACGGTGCCAGCAACTGTGTCATCAGAGATAATGTTTTCAAAAACTGGGCACATAATGCCATCGAATTGCTAGGAGATGACCCCGCTGCCGCTGGTGTGAATAACAATTTGATCCACCATAATACGATCTCCGCGCCGGATATTCCCTACGCTCATCCACTGGGTGCTGACGGGGTATATGGAAAGTGCCAGTACAATGAGTTTTATTACAACAGTGCGACGGATTGCCGCACAGCTTGTCAAATCAATGGAAATAACAATTGGGTACATCATAATACGATCCGTGCTATGCGGCAGTCACCCGCTAAGAATGATGCAACAGCCTACGGTTTCGTTCTCGCTATTTATGGTTCGGACTTAGTTTGTGAAGATAATCGTTATGACCATAACCTTATTTATGATACTGATGAGGCAGGTTTTCTACTTCGCAATTACGGTTATGCCCAACATGTTGCGGGGAATAGTTTACGAAATAACGTGGTTATTAACAGTGGGAAAGCGCCTTATGGCAATGGTTATCAAGAAGGGACGTCTTTAATTATTTACGATAATAATAGTAATGGGGTGAGTGGCAACACTTTTCAAAATAACGCTTTCTATAGTGATCAAATGGGAGCCGAGGCCGTCTATCTGCAATATGCAAGTAGTAATTACAATGCCGAAGATTTCAACAACCTCAACGGGCAGCAAGGACATACCATCAGTAGTAACCTAGACAGTGACCCATTACTAATGAACGTAAGCAATGGCGCATATCTACCAACAAATAGCTCACCGTTGATCAATGCGGCCATCGACGTAGGTTTACCTTTTGACTTAGCTGGAAACGATCGCGTTTATGGTGCAGCGCCTGATATTGGACCTTTGGAAACCTCTGTTTTGATTCCTTTACCCGTGACCTGGGGAGCGATGAGCGTACAGCTGACAGCAGAGAAAGAAGCCTTAATCCGTTGGGAGATTGTAGCCTCAACCAACCTGCGTTCATTTGTAGTGGAAAGAAGTACTAATGCCCGCAATTGGGAAGCAGTAGAAGAGTTACCTGCCGAACACGAGGCTCGCTTTTACCACTTTCTGGATGGCGAAATAAGTACCAGCAGTTACTATCGTATTCGTCAGCTGGATTGGGGTGGGGCCTTTAGTTTTTCTGAGGTTCAGTATTTGAATTATCCGCTTGCCTCCGAGTATTCCTTGCGCAGGCTAGGCCCAAATCATTGGCAAGTACAAAATGCGGATATACACGATTGGTCATTGGTGAAATTGTTGATCTACAATGCCGCAGGTAAGCTTATTCAATCTTTGAATGAGATGCAAGATATTAATACCAACAACCAATGGGCATCGGGAGTGTACTGGATACAAATCATTAACAACGGTAATCGTTCCACCTTGCCGCTTTCAGTAGAATAAAATCAGGTTTGCACCCAATAACTATCACTGCCCATACAAGCTCCCACTCTTCGCAAACAACCGATCCACCTTGGCACTCACTGCCGCATCCGTCACCAACTCCGGCGCATGGTGTGGCTTCGTACGGGCATCAATGATCAGTGGTCCGCGACAACCCCAATGTTTGAATTCCGTAAAGGCATCCACACCGTATATATCATGACTGGGGTTCGAGCGCGTAAAGGTCACCCAAAGGAAGTTGTTGAGCGTCTCTTGCATAAAGGTCGCATCATTGCACAAGACAATCAAAGGAACGTTTTGCCACTGGTCAGCCGTCAGGTAATCGGCCAACTGCTGGGCCTGCTCGTAACTCTCTTTGCCAGTAAAATCAGGCCCTTCGATGGCCACAATACCGGCTTGGGCCAATTGTGGATTCCTAAACCCTGCTGGTAGTGTGATTCCTGTAGGTAATTCCGTGGCCAACTCCCGTAGCTTAGGCCCACAACACGCCATCACTACCTTGGAGCCGGCATTCCAGTCGGTACCGGAGTAATCCAAAGTATCAATGGTAGTCTTGGTTTGGAAATGCAGGTCCCGCGTCCAGTCGATGCGTTCCAGCACATGGCGGAAGAAGCCAGAAATGTCGTGGGTCGTCACCGGCCCATCACCCGTAGCGGCAATGATGAGGTACTTGGAAAGCGAGGTCTGCCCCGAGCCGATAATACGGTTGGCTTGCGCCAAAATTTCTTCCGGTCTTCTTTCTCGAAACGGCATATAACGCTCTGAGCCTACCGCCAGTAAAAGCGGATGTACCCCGGCAGCATCTACCGCCTTAATTTCTTTGATACCCGGAAATTCCTGCGGCGTGAGCAGCTTCACCAACTGATGGATCAGGTGCCCAAAGCTGGAATCCTCCTGCGGAGGTCGGCCCACCACCGAAAAGTGCCAGATAGCATCCTTGCGATGGTGTACTTTATGGACATCCATCACCGGAAAATCATGTTCCAGACTGTAATACCCGAGGTGGTCACCAAAAGGCCCCTCTGGTTTCTTCTCCCCCTTACGGATAGTCCCCGTAATCACAAAATCAGCATCCCCGGAAAGGAAGTAATCGTCTTCAAAAAGATAGCGAAACCGGCGTCCGCCCAGCAACCCCGCAAAGGTCAATTCACTCAATCCTTCGGGGAGCGGCATAATAGCCGAAAAGGCATGAGACGGCGCACCACCCACAAAAATAGAGCAACGAAACGGCTCATCGCTGGCATTGTACTGCGTATGGTGAACGCCAATACCACGGTGCAACTGGTAGTGGAGCCCTATTTCTTTATTCAGCTCATAGTCATTGCCACTGAGCTGTATGCGGTACATCCCAATGTTGCTTTGCATGGCCTTTTTACTACCAGGAGGCAGTGTCAGCACTTGCGGCAAGGTCACAAAAGCCCCCCCATCCATCGGCCAACTTTTTACCAGTGGCAGTTGATCAATGGTCGTAGTGCCGTATTGAATAGGTGCTTTTCCTAACCATTTTTTCATAGGCAACGCATTCAGCGCTGTAAAAGGCGCAGAGAGGTAGCGCCCCGGTTTTTGGAGTAGCCGGGTAGGATCAGCCTTGAGTTCAATCACCTTTTGTACCCTTTCCATGGTGTGCCTAAACAACCATTCCGTACGCTCAAAGGTCCCATAAAGATTAGACAAAGCCTGAAATGGACTGCCCTTCACCCGCTCAAAAAGAATAGCAGGCCCACCCTGGTCAAAGATACGCCGATGCACCTCCGCCATCTCCAAATTGGGGTCAACTTCTTCCTTTACACGAACTAATTTGCCGTGTCGCTCTAAATCATTGGCGGCTTCCCGCAGGCTTTTGTAACTCATGGATGGTAATCTGAATGATCGTAAACCAAAAGAATATACTCTAAGAAACCCTAAATATCGCTAAGGGTTTTGAAACTTTCAATGTTTTTTGAAAATGAAAATATCAGGCTACTTGGTATAACATGCTTCAGGCCATTGCGCGACCTCATCCGAGGTCGTTTCTTGGTTTGTTTATTCTTTTCTACCAATATTCCACTTCTCCGAGGTGCTCCACGCTGCGCCTTTCTAATAGTACAGCTATTTGAGCGTAAAGATGTGCGGAGGCCCTAGCCCGTAGGGATCACTATATGGGATGGCTATGCCCAAACACCAAGTTTTAAACACTCTCAAAACAAGCCCTATAAATGACGCCAAACCTAGAAATACCACCACCCAACCCTTAAGCCTATATTTGTGGTCTAGGCATATTGAATCAAAAAACGAAACCATGAAACTGTCCAATAACCTGTTGCTTTACAGCTTCTCCTTGTTGCTCTTCTTAGGGCTAAGCTCCTGCGTCAAAGATGAATGTGAACGCGAGGTCACCTACCTGCAAAGTACACCCGTTTATATGACCAAGGAAGTCATACGGCAAGGTTCGCCTGTAGTAGAAGCAGCTCGTTCGCTAGAGCAGCCGGGGCAGTTTTACTACTACAACCAGTATATCCTTATCGCCGAAAAAGGGGAAGGTATCCATATCATCGACAACCGCGATCCGCAGACGCCCAACATAGTGGCTTTTTTGAATATTCCCGGTGCGGATAATATGGCGGTTAAAGACAACATCCTTTATGTCAACAATTTCATTGACCTACTGGCTATCGACATCAGCAACATCGAAGAGGCCAGTCTGATCGGCAGGACTCAAGATATTTTCCCGCCGATCTGGGAAGATGTCAACAGCGGGCAAATACTCGTGCGTTACGATATCAATGAGGTAACAGAGAAAATGGACTGTACCAGCTTTAGCAGCTTGCGTAACTGGGGCGGTATTCTTGTGGACAATGCTACTTTTAATACTTTCGAAGCAAATAGTGTTGCTCCTGGCGGAGACTTCAGTAGCGGAGGAGTCGGAGTCGGAGGCTCTTTGGCGCGTTTTAGCATCGTTGGTGATTACCTCTATTCCGTGAGTAATACCGATTTGGATGTAATCAGCCTGCTGCAAGCCCAGCAGCCGGAGCGGGTCAACACCATCAATTTGGGCTGGGGTATTGAGACCATCTTCCCTTATCAGGACAAGTTGTTTATTGGCTCCAACAGTGGGATGTTTATTTTTGACAACAGCAACCCCGCAGCGCCTACCCAGCTGTCGGCCTTTGCTCATGCTCGCGCTTGTGACCCCGTTTTTGTAAAAGACAACTACGCCTACGTGACCCTCCGCGACGGAAGTCTTTGTGAAGGTTTTGTCAACCAAATGGACCTGATTGATATTTCTGACCTGACCAACCCCCGGTTGGAGAAAAGCTTCCCTATGGCTAACCCTCATGGATTGACTATTCGCGGCAACAGCCTCATCCTTTGTGAAGGCACCCACGGCTTGAAGGCTTTGGATATTACTGATCCTAAAACCCTCGACGAACATCCCATTGATACCTATGCCAATGTACACGCCGTTGATGCCATCAGCCTACCGGGCAATGCACCCATTACGGTCGTCATTGGAGAAGAAGGTTTTTACCAATTTCAGTTGAATCCTACTACTGGATTTGAATTACTGAGCTTAATACCGGTCAAATGATACGCGGCATCTTTACCTGTTTTTGCTTACTGCTGGGGCTTGCCTTAGCGGGGCAAAAACAGGTTTTTATAGATCGGATACTCCTCCCCGGCGGTAATCTGCTGGAGGGGACAATCATTGATACCCCGGATACGGCCTTTGTACACCTCAGCTTGCTAGGAAGCGATAGCACCATCCTGATTCCGGTTGGGTTGATTGAAAAAATCGAGGTGGATGATAAAGGGAAACGAATGCTTGTCAATGGAAACACCATCCCTGCCCGTGGTTGGTATGGCGGCGTAAGCCTGAGCTTCCTTAGCGGGCATTCGTACCTCAGCTACGGCGAAACCAAACGGCAGTCTTTGTCCCTAGATATGGAGGCGGGCTATTATGTCCGGCCCTGGCTGACTGTAGGTGCTGGGGTAGCCTTTGATTATTACGATGAATTTATCATGCCAATATACGCCCAGTCCAAAGTATTATTGACACGCTGGTCAAATACCCCTTTCTTGCGCTTGCAAGTTGGAAAAGGCATCGCCGTAGAACGGATGTTCAATAGAGAAGATTTCGACAAGTCGTACGCTGGGTGGATGTGGCAACCGACATTAGGCATCCGGTTGGCCTCAAGGCGCGACCAAAACCTATCGGCGGAACTCGGCTACAAATTCCAACGCTTTACCACCGACTACCAATACCCAGACGACTGGTGGACCATACGGGAGGTGGAGCGCATCACCTACAAGCGGGTGGTCATGCGTATCGGATTTACTTTTTGAACACGCTTCGGCCTGTTGGTTATTGGCCCTGCTCCTCTTCTTGAGAGCGGTCAACTGTGGGGGCGGTGCCGATCTTGTATATCAAAAAACCAATACCCGCTACAATGTGTAGGATAACAATCGTGGCGATGACGTATAATAAGGTGTTACTTTCTCCCATAAGGCTTTTATTTTCAACAAAGCTGGGGAAGAAAATGCCTTAACTCAGTAACTTGGATCACATGAAGTACAATTTCTAAAACTCCATCACCAAAGTCGCCACATAAGCCCTCGGCGCCGAAGGGATAATTCCCGGCCCAGGGTAGCCTGTAGTACGCCGGGTAAAGTAACTGTTGTTCAGCAAGTTGTTTACGTTGGCTTCGACTTTTAGCCATTTGCAAAAACGGTAAGACAGGCTCATGTCTACAATACTGTAGGCAGGAATAGAGCCGATGATACCGCTGAGGTTATCTTGTTTATTTTGTGGTGCATTGGTTGCATCGGTATACTGCTCAGAGAGGTAGGTGTACTGAAGAGACCCAAGTAGGTTTTTATAACCAAAACGCAGACCGGTTTTCACGTTAATCAGTGGCATAAACTCTACTCGCTTACCCGCTACATTGGAAATTTCGGAAGCGAAATATTCGGAGTGTGTAAGGGCCAGGTTGATGAAATAGTTTAGCTGAGCTTCTGACTTATTTTCTTTAGAGAAAGTGCCCAGTAAGTTCCAGTCCATCAGTCCTTCTAAGCCAAAGATGAAAGCTTGCCCGATGTTGCCTCGCCAGCGTACCGGTGGGCCGGGTACTTGTACCGTCACTCCTTCAGCAGTAACGCGTGTACGGGGGCGCAGCACCGCCCCCAAGCGATCATCGTACAACAAACCAAAACCACCGACCTCGAAAGCTACTTTATCCAAACGTCCGCGCCAGCCAACATCCGCGGTAAAGCCGCGTTCATCGCTGATATTTGGGTCTACCTGATCGGAAGGGTTTACAACGCGGATATCAGAGAAGGTGACGGAGCGGAAATTCTGAGAAAAATTGAGGTACCATTCCGTATTGGGTTGTGGCTTGTAGCTGAGCCCTAGCCCAGCGAGGAAAATATTACGTGCAAAATCACGATTATCTTCAAAATATTGGTCGCGGATGGGATTGCCTGCCAAGTCGCGATCAATGGCCCGGAAGCCCCCTTCGCTACGAGTGTTGATATACTCATAGCGCAAGCCTGGTGTCAGAGATAGGTTTTCACGTAAGTAGAAGATATTTTCAATGAAGAACGCCAGGTTACGGTTGGGAAAGGTGAAATCAGATTGTGCATCGTAGGTGGGAAATTGTGTCAAAGCAGACAGAAAATCCGCATCACTACCATTAGTACCTGGGCCTTGAAAGGCTTCGTTGGTGGAGTGATAGTATTTATTACCAATCAGAAAAACAGCATCCCGACTACCGATTTTATAGCGATTCAGCAAGCGGGTTTCTATGCCCCAGTTGTTGAATTCTCCAATTAGCAAATCACGCGGAGCGGAAAGGTCATCTACCTGACTCACCCGATTGGTACGGAACCCTACCGCCTTACGGCTGGCATCTAATCCAAAAAACTGAACAGAAAGATCGGTATTGACCGAAAACTTGTGATCCAGCCGCAGGGAATACAACAGCCAATCGACGGCAAACCAATTGCGGGTACGGTTGCTAAAGGTAGGATCACGGTAAAACTGTGCATCGGTCAGGCCTCCCGCCTGATGCGCGAGGTAGTCAAGGTAGGTCACTTCTAAAGCAAGCTTGGTTTTGGGTGAAAACTGATAGCCGAGATGCGCATAAAAATTATGAGACTTGAAATCAGCGTTCTCTCTAAAGCCGTCTCCTTGCTTGTAGTTGTAAAAAGTATAATAACTAAACTTCCCCAGGGTGCCAGACAAACTGTTGAAGGTCGTCCGCAAACCAAAGGAACCTATCGTTTGTCGGCTGGTTAGTGCTATTTTCTGGGTGGATGGTTTTTTGAAAACAAAGTTTACGAGGCCACCAAACTGGGTACCATACTGTAAAGAGGCCGCACCACGAATAATTTGAATCTCCGCCAAAGCCTCCGCTGGCGGGGTGTAATAACTCTCGGGATAGCCTAGCACATCGGCGCTGATATCGTAGCCATTTTGCCGGGTATTGAAGCTAGCGGAGCGATTGGGGTCCAGGCCGCGACCGCCGATATTGAGTTGTAGGCCAGCATCGTTGGCTTCCTGGATATTGAGTCCGCTTACCTGTCCGTAGATTTGCCGGGCGTTATTGGCTGCTGCATTAACGGTTAGCTGCTCTAGCAGAATAACTTCTGTCTTTTTGCCCGCATAAATGGCCGTCCCTTCCACGGCTCGCAAGCGCTTGAGGGCGTATATTCGTTCTTGCTCTTCACGTACGACTACTGCCGAAAGCTGTACCTGAAGGTCTGTCAAACGGAAATCTTGCACGACATCCTGATCTTTGACGACCAGTTGCTCTTCAATGGTATTAAAACCCTCTAAAAACAGGTAAACCGTGTAGGTGTCATTCGGTAATTCAGTAACGGTAAAAGTCCCTTTTCGATCTGTAATAGCTGTCCTGCTAATACCTGAAATAAAGAGCTCTGCACCTATGATGGGTTCGTCAGTAGCCGCGTTTATTACGCGCCCACTAAAGGAGTGTTGTCCATACAAGTTTCCGGCCAGCAAGCAACAAAGAAGCAAGCCCAAAGAAAGAATATGACGAAGATTATAGTCCTTTGATTTCATCGCGAAAAGGCAACAGCCAGTTTTTATGCTTTAAAGAAATTTCAACTTGCGCCAGATCAACGGTAGGATCAACAAAAGGTTGACTACCACGGCCGTTAAGCGCCACGTAGCTCTCTACGTATACTTGCGCTGACTTCAGACCTCTCTCACGATAGGTTTCCGCCAAGTAATGCGCATATTCCAAGATAAAATCTGGCTGAAAAGCCATTTGCTTTTCCTGAAAAGGGTTGAGGAATTCACTGTTATCTACGTAGAAATGGCGGCCCGATTCCCCGTCTACAACTTTGAATTGGGCATACCCTGCTTTTTCCATCAGCATCACTCTCCAGGAAAAGCGGAAGCCCTGTTCTGTCCAAAACAGCTCGCCGGGATAGAGCTGATAGCGAAAGGGTATCAGTAGTTGCAGCGCGAAAAAACAGGTGAGGATGCCTATCTTAAAGGTAGAGGGAAGCGTGCCGGTTGCATCGCCACTTTGGGTAGATGGTAAAGAGACTTTGGAGCTACTAGAAGAAACAGTCGACAAGGAAGTCATGTCTTCATAATTAGCACTAGGCACCATTCCCAGCCACTCCCCTAGCCTACTGATTACGCTCAATACTTTTTTGTGAAACTCAGGTCCAAAAAAGATCAGCGTACTCACTATCATGATATAAGGAAACATCCCTATGGGAAAGAGGATTCGCGTAAGCAAATGAAAAATCACCACCGCTACAAATGCTAAGCTTCTGGTAGGGCGATACCACAGCAAAAAAGGGATAAAAAGATCATACAAGGCCCCGGACCAGCTAAAGGCGTAAGCCACCCAGGTTTCCTTTAACAGGCCCCCAATCAAGGGAATACTATCTTTGGTAGCCAACCAAATGCTCAGCGGTTTTGCCTCCAAAAGCCAGTCGGAATTAAGCTTTGCCAAACCTGCATAAAAGTAGACAATGGTTAGCATGAGCTTAACTGCATCAATCGACCAGCGTGGTACCAACGTCGCTGATTTCCTACGAGCATCCAGAGAAAAATATGCAGCAGCAGGTAGAAAAAACAACAAAAAACTCATCACACTAACAAAGTAGTAGTGGTTGAGATAGGTCGTTTTGTCCATCAGCTCGATGTAAGTAAACGAACAAAAAAAGACAGCAATGGCCAGCCGGTAGCGATACCCCAAGGTGATCATCAATGCCGCCAACCCACAAACGACAAAGAGCAGGTAAGTATACCCGCCCAATGGTTTGACCCAACCAAAGCCGTAAAAAGTAAAATGGAACGATGGCTCCAAATATAACTTTTCAATCCAGCCCAAAGCAGCGAAGCGGATGAGGCTAATCAGCATCAAAATGCCAAAGAAGATCCGAAAAACCGCCAGTGGAGCAGCGCTCGTAGTAGATTGAAAATAAGTTGCCAACCTTTTGTTAATCCCCATCGGCATCGACATAATCAACATTGATATTCAGCTTTTGCAGCATATCAACCTTGAGGTTAATCACATTGATTTGTAGCTGATCATAAGTAGCCAGCATGACAGTATTATCAGCAGCAATTTGTTCCGTAAAATCATCGGCCAGCAGCGCGACTTGTACTCGGGTTTGGTCAAACTGTTCATTGATAACTTCCGCTAGTGGCAAGCCATCCTTTTCTGCGTTCAACTCTGTTAGGTAAGCTGCTAAACTGGGGCCAGTACTGCTTCCATCAAAAGATTTCCCGTTGAAAAAATCCTGTACGGCATCTAAACTGGCCAACAACAAGGTCTTAGAGAAATTACGCCGGTAGTAGGCCTCTACGGTATTATCAAGCGGAGCGCCCGAAAAAACACCGGCAGGAATTCCTACTTTGCCTGCACGCAAGTGTTTTTCATAGAAGAAAATGTAGTCATTCACAAATCTATCTACGGAGGCGGTAGCAGAGTTGCCATCATTGGCAACAAATTCACCTCTGTAGCGGTCTGTCCAATCGTTCAATACCGCCTGAGCGAGCGTGTTAATTCTATTCGCAACTGCTTGCAGGTACAAGCGGTAACTCTCATTATCAGCATATAGATTGACCAATGTTAATTCATCGGTATCTAGGCCATATAGCAAATAATCCAGCGCTGGAAAACCTTGCTGATCATTCGTTGATGGTAACTCCAGGTTGTAGACGCCACTATTTATATTGGCATCCAAGGCAGCGACATCTACCGGGTAGATGTTGAGATTATTGGTCAGAAGCAATTCTTCTGCTTTACCAATTTCGTACATGGCTACTTTTTGCCAGTCCAAGTACGCAGTTTCCCAGGCGCTACGCAAGGCTGACAAAGTTGCCAACTCCGGGTTAGCGACAAAATCAGCAACAGCAGCTTGCAAATCAGTGGTTGATCCTGTAAAAGCCACGTAGCCAGGAATGATTATGTTATCAGCCCAGTGAGTCAGCATCGCTTGCCGATCGAAGTTATCGCTAGGCTGAGCGTTATCGTCTTCTCCACAAGAGAACGTAGCTATCGTGAGAAGAAAAAGGAAGAATAAATTTTTCATGGTACTATTTTCAAAAATTTAGCAACCAAGCTCTGGATGAAATCATTTGGTAATGTAAGTTTAAGACGTAGCTGGACGTTGACACAATCTCATACCTTCGAGGCAGTGGGCATTCAGTAGGTATCTATTGTGGCCGGGCTGAAGCCCAGCTTACTCCGCAGCCTCCGCTACTGTAAAACCAAAAGCTGTAGCAATAGCAGTAGAAATGGCGTCAATAGTAGCAGGTGTTACGTCCCACAAACCATTGGTTCCGTCCCCCAGCAAGTCGGTCAAGAAAGCTTGTACTTCTGAGTTATCAAAATACGGTGCTTGAGCATCTCCACGGCGGGAAAACTGCAAGCTATAGATAAATCCGTAAGCTTCAGACAAGTCATGAAACACACCGCCGTAAGCAATAGGTGTGGTTTCTAAAGCTTTTTTGCCTTGTTGCAAATAATAGACTCCACGAACCGCAATTACTTTAGAGACCTGATCCCGAATGATAGCAGCTTGCTCATCACGAAGCTTATAATCTCCGGCGACGATGGCCGCTCTGCCCAGCTTGAAAGCTTCAAAAATAGCATCATCGATGGTCATAAAATCAGGGTCACTCGCAACACGACCTACATATTCGTTAAGGAAGTTATCATCATCACCAATCGTTAAGTTGGGCTCTGCAGGGTTAGCCGAAAGACCGTAGAGGTAGCCGTAGGCTTCATCCCACTTGTGTTCCATATTGGTATAGCTTTCTGCTTCAACCGTCGTTCCGTTATCATTTTCGGTACGGTTACTTGCTTCATCTAACACCGCAGTACTGAGGTAGTTGTTGAGCATCTGGTCCATCATTAAAGCACCAATAAGGCTTTTGTTGACCATTTGATTGTACTCTAAACCTTGTGCATTAACGTAACGAACACTGTTACCATCGGCAATTTGCCCAGGTGTACCTGCCGTGGCAAGTTGTTGATTGGCAGGAAATACTTCGTTGACCTGTGCATCCAACCATGTAGAAAAATCGGCTTTAATGGCTGCTGCATCAACTGTGTTGGTAGAAAAATAATCAACCGATGCAGCTACTTTAGATTGAATACTCTTGGTTGAAGCATTGAGGTCTGCATTGGCAAAGGGATCAACACCGTCTGGGTTTGCATACATATCCTGCAACTGTTGAGCTGTAAAGGAGAAGTCCTTCATTGCTGCAATCAGCTCCTCTCCCATCAGGATGCGGGTAGTCTGGCCAGAAAAACTAACGGAAGATTCATTATTCCGAGAAAATTCGTAAGTATCAGGTACGTCTATTGAGGGGCCTTGATCGTCGTCGTCACAGGCAAAAAAAGTGGTAACACTTAGCAAAGAAAGCAGGGTGATTAAACGGATATTCATTTGGTTGTTTTTATTTAAACTAAATCTAAATAATAACCCAAATGTAGAACGCCCCAATTCCCCAGACAAATTCTACTCCTCCCAAAAAGCAACAATCCCTAATATATACCTAACGGTTAGGTAGGCCACATAGCTGAAGGCTTTGGTTTGGTCACTCCTTGGGCAAAGCCCAGCTTGCGGTTCTTACCCTGTTTACGATTTTTCCTCGCGCACCACAAATTTCCGGCGAATAACCTCCTGCACAGGTACCCCCTCTATTTTACTTTCCAACCACGAGATAATATCCAAGTAAAGGAACGGGCGGCGCACAAATGGTTTGCCTTCCAATTTGGAGAGTGTTTCTTTGAGGCGAACAAACTCCACTTGCAGCTCATCTGTCCTGATACGGGGAGTCTTACGTATAAAGTAGAAGATTTCTTTTTGAACCTCGTTCAGTTCTTCCTGCTTAGCCAGGAAGCGGTAGACGGATTTCACTTGGTACTCTACCAACTGGCGATTACCTAATTCAAAATGGGCGATAAGATTAAGAATACGCGCAAAACTCTGAATGTCTTCCCGATAATCAGGATTTTTTTGGTTAATAATCAGATTGAGGTAATCAATGGCTTTACTGTTATTTCCACTACCAAAATAAAGACAAGCTATACGGTAGTAAAAGACCAATACCCGGCGGTTATCCCAATAATAGGTTTCCTCCTCTATGATTTTCATGAGTGGCTCCACCAGCACAATTCCCTCGGTAAAAGTACCTTGTAAAAAGTGGAATTTTATTTGATGAATATACCAGAACAAGTAATAGAGGCCTTCTATATTCTTGTTCTTGCTCATATCATACTGGTCAGGAAAGGCCTCCAATATTTGCATGACTTCACAAAAGCGTTGGTATTGCAAGGTATTAAAGAGTGCATTCAATAACTTATGTAGCCCTTTTAAATACTCGGCGGGGTGGAGTCGGATCGAATTCGGAGAGTTGTCAAACAAGGCTAGCCAACGCTCACTGTAACGGAAACACTGCGGAAAATCCTGGCGCATATGGTGATACCAATAATGGGCTTTGCTATGATAAACTTTGCTCCAGAAATCCAATTGGTGATAATCAACATCAGGAAGTTGTTCTTCAAAAGTTGCGCGTGCAAAATCATACTCTTTCTGATTGCGCACGTATCCCACCTTTAGGTAAAGCGCATACATTTGCAAGCTCAAGTTGGAAAATTGATTCGTACGATGTAAAAGCTCGGTAAGCTCTGCCGACTCATGGCTCAAAGCATCTG
Organism: Lewinella cohaerens DSM 23179; assembly: GCF_000379805.1. Taxonomy (GTDB): domain Bacteria; phylum Bacteroidota; class Bacteroidia; order Chitinophagales; family Saprospiraceae; genus Lewinella; species Lewinella cohaerens. The sequence continues at coordinate 206,692 of NZ_KB903531.1, forward strand.
CCCGTCCTTCCATGCTCCCCGTAACATACTGGCCTTCAATTCGTTTCTCAAATTCTAAAATTTCCAGGGTTAGCGTATCAAACTTAGCTAGGCGCGCTTTTTGTTTTGCCTTATCCAGGATATCAAGTGCTTGCTGGTACAAGCCTTTATTATAGAGCACCCGAGCATAATCAATAGCCTCTCTAATCTCAATATCTTCATTGTAATTTTTGCTCAGTAATCGAAGACTAGTAAGTAATTGCTTATACAGGTGTGCTTTGAGATTACTCAATTGAGTCTTCTTAATATCCGGTATTTTCTTTAGTAACGTAGGCTCATCGTACTCCTGGTGTTTATCCAAGTGATCGAAGAGCTGAAGAAAGAGAATATCATTAGAAGACTGGTTTCGTTTAACGAATAAACGAAAGTGTCGCTTTTCTGCTCTAGTTAGCGAAAGAATCAGTTGGAGTAAATCATCTGTTTTCTGCTTTGGCATTGTAATTTCACCTTTACTAAAACCCTAATAGACAATGTCTTAAATCAAAATCAAGTCCAATAGCATCTTGTACTACTTAACTATTTTAACTACCGAAGATAGCCATATCCAAATATCTTTGAATTATACAAACATACAAACTTAGAATTATTTCTATTCCTATGGCAACAGAGCATATTTTTATCTTCGACACCACCTTGCGCGATGGCGAGCAAGTTCCGGGCTGTAAATTGGCCACTCCGCAAAAAATAGAAATTGCGCTACAGCTGGAAGCCCTAGGGGTAGATATCATCGAAGCCGGCTTCCCGATTTCAAGCCCTGGAGATTTCAACTCCGTGGTTGAAATCAGTAAAGTAATTAAAAATGCCAGTATCTGCGCACTATCCAGAGCAGTAGACGCCGACATCAAGCGAGCTGCCGAAGCTTTGGTTTATGCCAAGCATCCGCGCATTCATACGGGTATTGGTACTTCACAATCACATATCCAGCATAAGCTGCGTTCTACCCAGGACAAGATCCTGGAACGGGCGATCCATGCTGTAAAATACGCAAAGACATTTGTAGAAGACATAGAATTCTACGCCGAAGATGCGGGGCGTACCGATAACGAATACCTTGCACGAGTTTGTGAAGCTGTCATCAAAGCAGGTGCTACTGTACTGAACATTCCTGATACGACAGGCTACTGTCTTCCCGAAGAATACGGTGCAAAAATTGCTTTCCTTAGAGATAATGTCAAAGGCATCGAAAACGTCGTATTGTCTACCCACTGCCATAATGACCTTGGCTTAGCAACAGCTAACTCCATTGCAGGTATCCAACATGGTGCTCGGCAAATCGAATGTACGATCAACGGTGTAGGTGAAAGAGCTGGCAATACCTCTTTGGAAGAGGTAGTTATGATTATGCGTCAGCACCCTTACCTGAACCTGGACTCGAAGGTCAATTCTAAACTACTCAACCAAACCAGTCGCTTGGTTAGTGAAAGTATGGGTATGCCTGTACAACCTAACAAAGCCATTGTAGGAGCCAATGCTTTTGCTCACTCTAGCGGTATTCACCAAGATGGTGTCATCAAGCGCCGGGATACTTACGAAATCATTGACCCCAAAGAAGTAGGTGTCGATACCAGCAAAATTGTACTCACCGCCCGTAGTGGCCGTGCAGCTTTGGCCTATCGTTTTAAAAACATCGGCCACGACCTGAGCAAAGTAGAATTGGATACTGCTTACGCTCAATTTGTACAAGTTGCTGATGTTAAGAAAGAAGTCAATGATGAGGATTTGGAAGCAATCCTTAAGAACGAGCAGATAACAGCATAGTACTGCCCATAGGACATTGAGTCCTCTATTCATTAAAAAAACCTAACCAATAATAATGGCTAAGACTTTGTTTGACAAAATCTGGGATCGCCACGTAGTGAAAACCATCGAAGGAGATCAACAAATTTTGTACATCGATCGCCACTTTATCCACGAAGTCACCAGTCCGCAAGCATTTGCTGGCCTTCGTGAGCGTGGATTGCCGGTATTTCGCCCAGCACAAACCATTGCTACGGCTGATCACAACGTACCTACTATCAACCAACATTTACCTATTGAGGAGCCGCTTTCGCGGAAACAGGTTGATGCTCTTACGCAAAACTGTGCCGAATTCGGCGTCAATCTTTACGGATTGGGCCATAAATACCAAGGTATTGTCCATGTTATTGGCCCTGAGCTGGGTATTACTCAGCCCGGCATGACCATTGTCTGCGGAGACAGCCATACCAGTACCCACGGTGCTTTTGGTGGTATTGCTTTCGGAATTGGAACCAGCCAGGTAGAGCAAGTGATGGCTACCCAGTGCGTTTTGCAGCGCAAACCTCAGAAGATGCGCATCTCGGTTGATGGAGAATTGGCACCCGGGGTTGTCGCCAAAGACATCATCCTTTATATTATTGCTCAACTGGGTGTAGGTGGCGGCACCGGCTACTTTGTAGAGTATGCGGGTTCTGCTATTCGCGACCTCAGTATGGAAGGCCGGATGACCATTTGCAATATGAGTATTGAAATGGGTGCTCGCGGAGGATTGATTGCGCCGGATGAGACCACTTTTGATTATGTAAAAGGCCGTGAATTTGCCCCCAAGGGTGCAGATTGGGACAAGCAACTTGCCTATTGGCAGTCCCTCCCTACTGACGCGGAAGCTACCTTTGATAAAGAATACAATTTCCGAGCCGAAGATATCCAGCCCATGGTCACCTACGGCACCAACCCTGGCATGGGGATGGGAGTAGCGGCACAGATTCCAAAGCAAGCTAAAGCCGGAGAAAGTGAAGCCACCTTTAAGAAATCTCTGGCCTACATGGATGTCCAGCCCGGTCAGTCGCTATTGGGCCAACGCATTGATTATGTCTTTATCGGTTCCTGTACCAATTCTCGCATGGAGGACTTGCGGATGGCTGCTGCCTTAATTGAAGGGCAAAAAGTCGCTTCCCATGTAAAAGCTATGATCGTACCCGGTTCTCAGCAAATAGCGTTACAGGCGCAGGCTGAAGGCTTAGACAAAGTGTTTATCGCTGCTGGTTTTGAGTTTCGTCAAGCCGGCTGCTCTGCATGTCTTGGCATGAACGAAGACAAGGTACCCGCAGGCATGTACTGCGTATCTACCAGTAATCGCAACTTCGAAGGACGGCAAGGGCCTGGAGCACGTACTATCTTGGCAAGCCCACTGACTGCTGCCGCAGCCGCCATTGCCGGTGAGATTGTGGATGTGAGTAAGCAGGTGGGCGTATTGGCCTGATGCTTTATTTGAACCACCTTATTTGAACCATATAAGAGATTATAAGGGGATTATAAGAAGGGGTGCTGGCGTAGGTACAACCTACGCCGAACGGACATTTAAGATTAAATCATGATTCTGGTAGGTTTTGACAAAGTCAAAACCTACCAGAATTCAATATAAAAATTGCTTTATGCAAGCATTTACGACTATAAAAAGCACGGCCATTCCACTTCCTATTGAGGATGTAGATACGGACCAGATCATTCCGGCGCGCTTTTTGAAAGCAACCACCCGAGAAGGATTTGGTGACAACCTCTTCTGTGACTGGCGCTTTGATCGCGAAGGCCAGCCCAAGAAGGATTTTGTCCTCAATAACCCCACTTATCGTGGAGAGATTCTTGTGGCTGGGAAAAACTTTGGTTGTGGATCGAGTCGCGAGCATGCTGCCTGGGCCATTGGCGATTATGGCTTGCGCGTTGTTGTTTCCAGCTTTTTTGCGGACATATTCCGTGGTAATGCCTTGAATAATGGTATTCTACCGGTAGTGGTAAGTCCTGATTTTTTGGATCAAATTTTTCAGGCCATCGAACAGGACCCCGGTGCTACCTTTACGGTTTCTCTTGAAAATCAGAGTTTTCAAATTGACGCCAGTGGTACTAGTACTACTTTTGACATTGATCCTTACAAAAAGAATTGCCTTCTGAAAGGCTATGATGACATCGACTTCCTACTGAGTCAGAAAGAAGAAATAGAAGCTTATGAAAAAGTATAAAATTGCCGTTCTTTCGGGAGACGGAATCGGGCCAGAAGTAGTTGCTCAAGCCATGAAGGTGCTGGATGCGGTTGGCCAACGCTATGGTCATACGTTTAGATACTGCCACGCGTTGGTTGGCGCCATTGCGATTGATCAAACAGGCGACCCTCTACCAAAGGAGACCATAGAGACTTGCTTGCAGTCTGATGCTGTTTTGTTCGGGTCTATCGGTCATCCAAAATACGATAACGATCCCAGTGCCAAGGTACGTCCGGAGCAAGGATTGTTGAAACTGCGGAAGACGCTGGGCTTGTACGCAAACTTACGTCCTGTAACCATCTACCCCAGCTTACGTGATTTGTGCCCCTTGCGGCCAGAGCGCGTAGAAGGTGTAGATATGTTAATCGTGCGGGAGCTTACGGGCGGCATTTATTTTGGTGAACGAGGCAGAAGTGAAGATAAGCTAACGGCTTTTGACACTTGTACTTATTCCGCATACGAGATTGAGCGTATTGCCCGGATCGGTTTCCAGGAAGCGATGAACCGCCGCAAGCAACTCATGCTGGTAGACAAAGCCAATGTACTGGAATCAAGCCGACTATGGCGGGAAGTGGTGCAAAAAATGGCCCCAGAGTACCCAGAGGTAACGGTCAAATACATGTTTGTGGATAACGCCGCTATGCAGCTTATCCTCTATCCTGCACAGTTCGACGTTATTATTACCAGCAATATGTTTGGTGATATTCTTTCTGATGCATCCAGTGTACTGGCTGGCTCGCTGGGTATGTTGCCCTCCTCTTCTGTAGGTAGTCATACGTCTTTGTTTGAGCCCATTCACGGCTCTTATCCAGAGGCGGCTGGCGAAGATCGTGCCAACCCTTTGGCGACCATTCTTTCAGCAGCCATGCTTTTAGATAGCCTGGAGCTCCACAAGGAAGCAGAGCAAATCAGAGATGCTGTCGCCCAAGTAATGGAAAAGGGACTAGGGACAGAGGACCTGAAGCCTAAAATCAAGTGTACTTGTTCCGAACTTGGTGACATCATCGCCGATATCGTAGAAGACACCGAAAATCACAGCCTGCGCATCCAGAAAATCAGTGATCGCATATCGACGATTATTTAGTATAAAAAACGATTTGAGAATTTTTGAAAACGGAGCTTCGGAGACGAGGCTTCGTTTTTTTTGTTTTTCACCACCAAAGGCACTTAAGTTTTTTTTCTAACTACTTCGGGCTTTGAACCAAAAAAGAGATTATAAGGGCATTTAAGAGGGGGGATTGGATAGGTAAAATCACGAATTCAACATGCGCTCCATTTATGAATGCAACCCACAATTGAACCACTAAAGGCACCAAGGCTTTTTGAACCATATGAGGGATTATAAGGGCATTTAAAATGAGCGGCAAACCAAAAGATTGGTTAACTGGTCTTTATGTTTTTTATTTGGTGAATCATCATTTTTTTTGAACCGCTATGCACTAGCGATGCGTAGTAGTGACGGCCGCAGGCTGGCAGACCCAGCTTTTGCTGGGGCCGAGTGAATAACGAGCTACGAAGCGTAGCGGCCCCGCAAAAGGCGGGGCAGTGCCCAAAGAAAAATTATTCTGAACAACTCCCTTTTCCTATTTTTGGGAAAAATACCTCGGTGATGAAAAGTTTCCCTTTCCCTCGTTTTGCCAACATGCTGTTATTAGGCTTGTTGGTTCCATTTTTTACTGCTGCTCAAACGGCTGAAGATTTCCGTGCCGCTGCCCAGGAAGCGCTGACGGCATTTGACGTACCCGGTTTTTCGGTTGGAGTTATTAAAGATGGTAAAATAGTGATGGCGGAGGGTTTTGGTACCCGCACAGCTGGAAAAGTCGAAGCGGTAGATGGGAATACCTTGTTTGCGATTGCCTCTAACACCAAAGCGTTTGTTTCTAGTAGCATCGTGAAACTTCATATGGAGGGCAAGCTGGATTTGGATGCGCCCGTACGCGACTACCTCCCTTATTTCGAGGTGTATGACGACTACGTATCTAACCACATGATGGTGCGTGACTTGCTCTGTCATCGGGCGGGCCTGGGTACTTTTAGTGGCGATGTGATCTGGTATAAAAGTGCATTGAGTGCAGAGCAGGTTATCCGTCAGGTTATGCACTTGCCTCAGGCATATGAATGGCGGTCCGGTTATGGATATACTAACCTGATGTTTATTACTGCCGGAGAAGTTATCAAGACAGTGACTGGTAAAAACTGGGGAGAATACGTACAGGAGAACTTTTTGCAGCCATTGGGCATGGACAGAACGCAGACCTCGGTGACACCACTGGCAAAGTTGGATAATGTAGCAACCCCACATTTGAGTCGCCATGATAACCAGCCAATTCCCTACGTCAACTGGGACAATATGGGCGCAGCCGGTGGTATTATCTCTAGCGCAACAGATATGCTAAAGTGGCTAGAACTACAGATGGCCGATGGGCAATGGCAAGGGAAGGCAATTTTTCCAGAAGGGCTGACGGCCACGACTTGGCGGCCTCACAATCCACTTGCAGGGGGTACCTCGTTTACAAGTGCTGGCTTGGGGTGGTTTTTGCGAATGCGAGAAGGACACCGCCTGGTTAATCACGGAGGAGGCTATGACGGGATGTACTCGCAGGTGATGATGGCACCGGATGACAACTTGGGCGTGGTGATTTTTACCAATAGTATGACAGGCTTGTCTTCGGCCTTGACCAACTACATCATCAATAGCTACTTGGGTATCTCTACCGAAAACTGGTTATCAAGCGCTATTGATCGACAAAAAAGAGGTGATCAAGCTTGGGAAGACCGCCATCAGGAGCGACTTGATGCTCGTGTGATGAACACCTCCCCTAGCCTATCAACGGCGGCCTACGTGGGTGTTTATGATGACCCAATGTATGGTAAAATAGAAGTAAAACAACAGGGAGAAGCCATGCAACTAAACTTCCTTACGGCCCCGCAACTCAATGCTACGCTTAGTCATTGGCACTACGATACCTGGCTAATCAATTGGGAACAAACTCATGCATGGTTTGATTTTGGAACCGTACAATTTGAATTGGACAATAACCGAAAAGTTACGGGACTGAGCTTTGATGTGCCCAATGATGATATTTTCTTTCATGAGATCAAGGCAGCAAAGCAGTAGCATCTAAGGGGTACGGCTCGCTTCGCGTGCCTATGGTACAGGGTACAGGGATCAGAAAACGCAGAAGGATCAAATCCCTATACCTTCTACCTTTAATCCTTCTACTACTTTCGGCGAATGCCGACGCCGAAGGCATGCCTAGGGCAAAGTCCAGCTTAGTTTGCGTTGTTTTTTTGTTTTAATTTTGATTTTATAAAACTTTTAATTACATTTACATTCTACTTCACCATGTGACGCTGGTGATTCCAATCGAAGGTTAATACCTCTATCGTCAATAGAGCATTCAGCGGTTTTATTTTTGCGTATTGCTTGGCTGCTTCTGAAAAGGAGCAGATGATGACGCACGCCCGGTATGGCCATTGGGTCAGGGGGCGGTTTTGGCGATCTGGCAGGAGGGTGGGCCCTCCACTTGGGGCTGCTATACCCCCTCATCACCACGCCTCCTCTATAAAATCCCTTTCCTTAACCTGAATAAGTCTACGCAATCTCGTACTTTTGCAGCCGCAAATTCAGCAATATGATTACCCTCAGCGATATCTACGTACAGTACGGCAACCGAATCCTCTTGGATCGAGTCACTTTGGTGATTGGAGACAAAGATAAAATTGGGCTTGTTGGCCGCAATGGTGCTGGAAAATCCACTTTATTAAAAATTATCGCGGGTTATCAAAGGTCGGATGAAGGCACCCTCAGTATCCCTTCTGATCGCACCATAGGTTTTTTGCACCAAGAGATGAACATCCCGCAGGGCAAATCCGTCATGGAAGAAACGCTCTCAGCCTTTGCGGAAGTACGAAAAATTGAAGCGCGACTGGCCGAGATCAACAAAGAGATGGCTGTCCGTACGGATTACGAAACGGATTCGTACTTGAAAATGCTGGAAGATTTCTCAACCCTCAACGATCGATTCCTTTTTCTAGGTGGTGATCGAATGCAGGCACAAGCAGAGATGGTTCTTAAAGGTCTAGGCTTTGCACAAGGGGACTTCATTCGCTTAACAGACGAGTTCAGTGGTGGGTGGAAGATGCGTATTGAGTTGGCCAAAATGCTGCTTGCGCAACCAGATTACCTCTTGCTTGATGAACCTACCAACCACCTTGATATCGAGTCTATCATTTGGTTGGAAGACTTTTTACAAACGTACCCTGGGTCAGTTGTCGTCATTTCACACGACAAGCAATTCCTGGACAATGTGACTAAACGTACTGTTGAAGTTGAGCTGGGTAAATTATATGACTATAAGGCCCACTATTCTAAATACATAGAGCTACGGGAAGAAAGACGTGAAAAACTGGGTTCGGCTTATGCCAATCAGCAGAAGGTAATTGCTCAACGGGAGAAGACCATCAACCGCTTCATGGCTAAAGCCACTAAAACAAAGCTGGCCCAGTCGATGCAAAAGCAGCTCGACAAGATGGAGCGGGTGGAGATTGACGAGGCAGATACCAAAGCAATGGTTCTGCGCTTTCCTCCAGCGCCACGATCAGGCACTGTAGTCGTAGACGGTAAAGGTATTAGCAAGAAATATGGCAAATTAAAAGTACTTGACAATATCAGCTTAAAGCTAGATCGTGGAGATCGTGTTGCTTTTGTGGGACAAAATGGACAGGGTAAGACTACACTTGCAAAAATTCTTATCGACGAAATCCCCGCTACTGGCGGAGATATCAAACTGGGTCATAACGTATCTATCGGTTATTACGCCCAGAATCAGTCGGAAGCCCTAAAAGGAGACCTTACCCTTTTGGAAACCCTCGAAAACTCCTCGCCGCCAGAAATGCGAACCAAATTACGTAGTGTACTTGGCGCATTCCTTTTTAGTGGAGAAGATGTTGACAAAAAGGTGTCTGTATTATCCGGAGGAGAAAGAGCCCGTCTTGCGCTGGCAGCGTTGCTCTTGCGGCCTTTTAATCTTCTGGTGCTGGATGAACCTACCAACCACCTTGATATCATTTCGAAAGATGTCCTCAAACAGGCCCTCATAGAATATGATGGTACACTTATAGTCGTGAGTCACGATCGGGAATTCCTTGCCGATTTGACCGACCGTACGATTGAGTTTAGAGATCATCACCTCCATAACCACTTGGGTGATATCAATTTCTTTCTTGAGAAACGCCAAATGGCGAACATGCGGGAGGTAGAGCTAAGTAAATCCAATAATACAGGATTAGCAGAGGAGGCAACAGCATCTGGTCAGCCTAAAGTAGAGTTATCTTACGAAGAGCGTAAAAAGCTTACCCGTGCGCTATCAAATGCGGAGAAAAAGGTAGAACGCCTGGAGAACGATATCGAAAAATTAGAGACCCTAATGTCCGATCCTGATTTTTATTCTCAAAGTGATGCTCAAGATAAGATAGCCCTTCACCAAAAGAAGAAAGACGAGCTAACCGTAGCTATGGAAGAATGGGAGGAAGCACAAATGAATATGGACGAAGCAGAAAATTAATAACCTATTCCGCTTCTTCCTGAAGCGTACGCATTTTATCCAACAAACGATTTAGCTCTTCAGCTTCAGCACAACTCAAATAACCTTTTTCGAACCTCATTTCATTTTCCAGTTCGGCACTGGCTTCTTCCAATAGTTTAAGTCCCGATTCGGTAATACTAACATCTACCCGACGGCGATCTTCCTTAGAAGTTACTCGAACAACCAAGCCTTTAGCCAGTAATTTATCGACTAAACGGCTAGCATTAGACATCTTGTCGATCATTCGCTCCGTTAATAACTTAACCGTGGCCGGTTCAGGATGGCGCCCGCGCAATATCCGCAATACATTGAATTGCTGCCAGGTTAATCCATAAGGCTTTAATATAGCAATGCTGCGCTGGCTTAGCCATGAAGCGGAGAACAATATATTAAGATGAACTTTCTGGTGCTCACTGATAAACTTCGTCTGCTGAATAGCCTCCTCTAATTTCATAGGTTATAATGATACTCGCATAAAATGTTGTGGCCGTAAGCTAACAATAAAATTACATAAATGTTTATTGGCTGCCAAACCTTCTAAAATTATACCTTTGCAGCCCCTAGCCATTCACTGTTTAAATTTTCTGAATTCTTATGAAGATACTTGTTATCGGAGGAGGCAACATGGGCCTTACTTACGCTCAAAGTTTTTTGCGTTCACATATTACCCAAAAAGAGGACATGATGATTCTGGAGAAATCTCCGGAAAAGGCCGTCCAATTGGCTCAACTGAATATTGGTTCCGTCTTCAGCGAACCTAAGGATTGCCTGGGCTTGGCAGATTTAATCATTCTGGCGGTAAAACCTCAAGACGCCCCTACCCTCTTCGACGTGTTAAGGCCGCTCGTTGAAAAACAACAGGTTTATTTATCCATCATGGCTGGTGTTAAGATTAGTACCATTGCCCAAGGGCTAAAGGCTAGCAAAATCATTCGGGCCATGCCTAATCTTCCTGCTCAGATCGGCATGGGAATGACCGCATATACGGCCAGTGATGAGGTGACAAGAATTGAACTGGTGATGGTTCAAAACCTTCTCAATACTACGGGGAAAACTATTTATGTCGATCAAGAAAGTGCCATTGATGCTACAACAGCTATCAGCGGTAGTGGGCCGGCCTATGTTTTTTACTTCATGGATGCGATGATGAAAGCAGCTCGTGGAATGGGGTTCAATGAATCAGAAGCCGAGCTATTGGTTAGCCAAACCTTTCGCGGAACGGTAGACCTTTATAACAAAAGTAATTTCTCTTGTGGGGAATGGATTGCAAAAGTCAGCTCTCGCGGCGGCACCACAGAGGCCGCTATGCAAACTTATCAAGATCGGCTGGTACAAGAGGATATTGTGGCAGGAGCGCAGGCGGCATTGGCAAGAGCCATTGAGTTAGGAGAAAGCTGATTAGTCTAAAACGAAAAATTAAATTGCCCTTCTTCTTCATAAATATCGATGTAGCGTATTCGTACCTCTACCTCCCTTAGCTGTGTGCCTACCAGCTTTACCACTAGGTTATCGCTATTACTTGCTACAATCGTACCCTCACCATAATTGTAACTACCTTTTCTATTCTTGATTTCTCCGGAAGACTTCAGGTATTCTTCCAGGGTATCAAATTTTTGACCATTAGAAAAAAAGGAAATCTCTTTGATAATTGCAGGGCCAAATCCATTATTGGAAAAACTAACAACCATCATAGAGTCTGTCTGAACTATATGATGATCCAAATATGGCTTGACGGAGAGTTTGTTATGCTGATGCCCTAGCCGAACCTGCCAAATAGATACAAAAAGGGCCGACAAGGCAATAACGATAACCGCGTAATCTGAGATTTTCTCTAATTTCATAGCTTATCTATTTTTGTTTTGCTCCCAATATTTTTCCGCTTTAACCAAATCTTCAGGAGTATCGATACCTAAAGATTTGTACGGTGTCACCCCCACAAAGATAGAATAACCAGCGGTCAGCCAACGTAACTGCTCCAAGGACTCCGCTTCTTCTAATGGAGCAGGGGACAATTCTGTTAGCTTCAATAAGACTTCTTTTCGATAGGCATACAGACCTAAATGTTGAAAATGCTTACCTTCTTTCACCCATTCCAACTGATCTACACCACGCAGATAAGGAATTGGCGCTCGACTAAAATACAAAGCTCTGCCGCTAGGCGCAAAGACTGCTTTGACTACGTTGGGGTCAACAATCATTTCAGGTGCTACGATTGGATGAGCAAGGGTTGCAATAGCAACTTCAGGCTGATCAAAAAAAGAGCACAATTGCTTCAATTGTTCAACACGCACAAAAGGTTCGTCGCCTTGAATATTTATGACCACGTCCGTATCCGGTAAATTTGCTGCAACTTCTGCAANCCTGTCCGTTCCACTAATATGATCCGAACGCGTCATCATGACTTGCCCGCCAAAGTGCTCTACGGCATTACTTATTCGTTCATCATCTGTAGCTACGACGACTTTAGAAAATAGCTCACAAGATTCTGCTTGCTCATATACACGCTGAATCATGGGTTTACCACCAATAAGCGCGAGGGGTTTACCTGGAAAACGAGTGGATGCAAAACGAGCGGGGATAATAGCAGTAAACTTCATAGCGTTAAAAATAGTCATTCCCCTTATATTTGCCGAGACTAAGAGAAAACAAAATACACCCTATGCGCTTAACACTCCTGTTGGTCTTCTCGCTGCTTGGATATTTCCCACTACAGGCGCAGCAAGACACTGTTCCCTACCTTTCGTCAACTGATACGCTTTTCACTTATTTGCACCCAATGGGAGAAGTGATGTTCACCCATAAAATCAAAACCAAGCAAACGCTTTTTTCACTGGCCAAGTTTTACGGACTAACCCTCCAGGAGCTTTATGCCTACAACCCGCATGTCAGTGCAAAATACGACCCGGGTGATCAATTAAGTATTCCATTGCCTTTGAAGGCTATCATTCGGCAGGTACCGCCTCCGGCAATGCTCCCTGGCCTGGCCTTGGTTTATTACCGCGTACAGCGTGGAGAAACAGTGTATGGTATTTGCAAACGTACTTTTGAAATTCCCCCAGAATGGCTGATGCTCCAAAACCCGGAGTTATCCAATGGTTTAAAACCAGGTCAGCTATTACGCATTGGCTGGGTATCCACCCAAGGTATTCCTGCGGAATGGCGCGAAGTACGAGGAGGCCCATACGCGCAGATGAATCATCCTCTTAAACTGGAATATTTCCGGCGCTCTGCTGACCGGCGAATTACAGAAGAAAGAGGTGCAGCTACCTGGCCACGCGACCTCGATGACAACTCCGGGTTCTTCTGCCTACACCGTAGTGCTCCTGTAAATAGTTTGGTCGAGGTCTACAATCCGCTGACTCGCCAAACCATGTATCTCAAAGTAAGCGGCAGACTACCCGAGCGCGTATATGATCGTAATACAGTCGTCGTCGTATCTCCATTAGCTGCAAAAGCACTGGGGGTTAGAGATGACCGTTTCTATGTGCATTTGAAACATTATTGAGCCCCCTTGGTGTAAAAAAAGCACTAAGCAATACAATGTATTATATTTTAATTAATATATAAACGAGTGACACAACCTCGCTAAAGAATGTTAATTTTACATTAACATACACAGAGAAAAACATAAGCAACAACTTCCCAAAACTACACATCCCTATGAAAAATTTCTTTTTCTTACTGATAATCCTATGCTCTTTTTCCAGTATTCATTCCCAAACTTGGGATGGCGACGCCATGGATAACGACTGGAACAATCCACTCAACTGGGACACCGATATAATTCCAATCGCAGGTGGCCTTGTTGTTTTCAACCAAACAGTGACGGTTATAAGTACTGGAGCAGTAATACCTCCTGCTCAAATATTAGTTAGTGGCGCAGGCACTGTACTCACCCTCGATTTAGACATTCTAGTCGGTGACGGTGTTACAACAGAGCATGCCATCCGGATGAATGCCAATGCTACATTGGTCATACCTGACACACGAACGCTCACCATCAATGCTCCAGCAACCGAACACGGAATCGTAAACTTCAGTGGCGCTGCAAATGCAGCAGTAACCGTCGATGCAGGTGGCTCTATTTTCATTACTGGTGAACGAGGGATCAACCTCCGAAACAGTAGCTTTGTTTTTACTAATAACGGAATCGTATCCTTGGTATCTTGTGCTAAAGACGGCATCAACTTGGTCGATGGAGCAACATTTAATAATAACGGGAGTCTAACTATTCTTGCAGCAAGCCAAGACGGCATCGATAATTCTGGCACTTTTACCAATACTGGTTCGATCAATATCATTAGTGTTAACAGTAGTGGTATCAACAACCAAACAACAGGGACTTTCACCAACAATGGCCTGATCGAAATCAGTGATGTACTCAATACAACTAATGATGGTGTTTTCTCAAGCGGAACCTTCAACAATCAGAGCTTAGGTGTAATCACAATAGGTGCCATGACTGATGATGCCGTAGATGCCCTCGGTGGTAGCTTTACGAATGATGGTACGATGAACCTCACCGTTAAGGATGGTGCAGCAACGGGAAACAATGGCTTATCTGTTGGATCCAATTCCGCAATCGGTACTTTTATCAATACTGGAATTATTGAAATTGATGGTGGTGCTAATACCCTTGGAACTAGTAGAGCGGTTTATGTTTTTCCAGGAACAGGAGGTGCTACAACGCTTACCAACAATGGTCTGATTACCCTTAGTAACGGTAACCCCAATCAATTATTCTTTACAAAAGGAACTACCATCAATGGCCCTACAGGTACAATCAATACCGGTGACGGGCGCATCAATGTAAACCTTTGGACCTTTACCAACAATGGCCTGATTGTCTCTAATTTCCCCATGCTGCCAGGTGTATTTACAGGCGCATCAGGCACATCCGTTAATGATGGTTTTTTCCGTACAAATAGCAGCTCTTTCTCTAATGGCGCAGGAAGTATTACTGACAATGGCATCAATATGAATGATCCTGCGCAAACCACCTTTAACCTTGCTGGAGCCTGTACTGTTATCATCGGAGGCGCAGGAGCTGGTCAGCTATGGGAGAATATCCTTGGGGACACAGTCACTGTAGCTGGGCCAAATGTTTCTTTTTCTAATGCTTTTCCAGATGTTGCTTCCGCCACTATCAATGCAAGTGGCATTGATGTTTCGCTGACTTTGATTGACATCTGTGCCGCCGCTATTCTCCCCATCGAACTAACAAGTTTCACTGCTCTTCGCAAAGAAAAAAGCGTAATGCTCGAATGGGAAACAGCTACCGAAATCGACAACGACTATATGGCTGTAGAACGTAGTACTAACGCTAAATTATTTACCGAAATTGGCAGAAAGCAAGGTGCAGGTGATAGCAATAGCGCTATCCGCTACCAGCTGGAAGACGCTGCTCCGCTTAACGGTATCAACTACTATCGCCTTCGACAAGTCGATTTCGACGGAACAACGAATTATAGTAAAATCATCTCCGTTAACTTTAAGGGTAATATTGGTACTCCTACCATTGCCATCTATCCAAACCTGGTAAAAACCGGAGAGCATATGGAAATTGACCTAACCCAGTTTCCTAACCAACTGATGACTTTCCAATTGGTGAACAGTCAGGGGCAGATCGTAAATACGTTTTCATTGATGGGAGGAAGTAGACAAGCTTTTGAAGCTGGTAATTTACCAACAGGGATGTATTTCCTCATAAATGCCAATACCACTTCCAAAGCTAGTACAAAGTTTATGGTAATAGACTAAGCTAGTCTTTACTGATAAAACTGGTTAGCAAACGCAGGCCAAAAACAGGGCTTCCCGGGTTAAATACTAGGGAAGCCCTTTGTCTTTTTTCTATGTGAATGTAAGAGTAAGAGGAAAATTTTACCTTTGCAGCCAAATCTCGCTTAAAGTGTCTTTGGGCCGGATTAATGCAAAAAAGGAACTTACCAAATGCAATACCAAGAAAACATTCTACATACCATTGGCAATACCCCATTGGTTAAGATCAACAAAGTTACCGCCGACGTTCCCGCGCTCGTGCTGATGAAAGTAGAGACCTTTAACCCCGGCCACTCTATCAAGGACCGCATGGCACTGAAGATGCTCGAAGATGCTGAAGCCGCTGGCAAACTGAAACCAGGTGGAACAATTATTGAATGTACCTCTGGCAATACAGGAATGGGATTAGCAATTGCTGGTTGTGTAAAAGGATACCGTTCTATTTTCACCACCAGTGATAAGCAATCAAAAGAAAAAATTGACCTCCTCAAAGCACTGGGTGCTGAAGTAATCGTTTGTCCTACAAATGTTACCCCAGACGATCCACGGTCCTACTACTCTATTGCCGAACGGTTGAGTAAGGAAATCCCTAACAGCTACTGGTTCAATCAATACGACAACCTCTCTAACCGACTGGCGCATTACGAAAGTACTGGCCCGGAAATTTGGAAGCAAACGGAAGGAAAGATCACCCATATGGTTGTTGGAGTAGGCACTGGTGGTACCATCTCGGGTACTGGCCGCTACCTCAAAGAGCAAAATCCGGATATCAAAGTTTGGGGAATCGACACCTACGGGTCTGTCTTTAAAAAGTACCACGAAACGGGTGAATTCGACGAAAAAGAAATCTACCCTTATATCACCGAAGGAATTGGCGAAGATATTTTGCCTAAAAATGTTGACTTCGGCATCATTGACCACTTCGAGAAAGTGAGCGATAAAGATGGCGCTGTAATGGCCCGTCGATTAGCAAGAGAAGAAGGTTTATTGCTTGGTTATTCTGCTGGATCAGCAATGGCAGGCTTACTACAGTTAAAGGAGGAGCTTACGCCAGAAGATGTCGTTGTTGTTATTATTCACGACCACGGCAGCCGCTACGTTGGCAAAATCTACAACGATGATTGGATGCGGGAACGCGGCTTCCTTGACACTGAATTACGTGTAGTCGATCTCGTTAAGGGTCGCAAAGCCGAAGATTTTATTGCTATCCAGAAAGACCATACCGTACGTCAAGCTTTCCAAATCATGAAGGACAAGGATATTTCTCAGCTTCCTGTTATGGAAGGAGAAGAAATCATTGGCGGACTAACAGAAAGCACCGTCCTGTCATTCCTTCTTGACAACCCGCTCAACAATGGAGAGAAACCCGTTTCCGATATCATGGATGATCCTTTCCCAATAGTACAATGTGAGACACCATTGAGCCAGTTGCGCCCTTATCTCAACAAGCGTATCCCTGCTGTGATTACCAAAACCCAGGCAGGTACTTGGCAGATTGTAACGCAGTACGATATCTTGCAGACGGTTTAAACCTAATCTTGCTAAAATAAATGTGCCTATGTGGGAGCAATTCTCACATAGGCACAACTTTTTCCATGAGGGGCTTTACCCCACCACAATATTGATCATCCGGCCTGGTACAACGATAATCTTACGTATCGTTTTTCCTTCCAGGTACTTTTGGATGTCTTCCAAACCAGGTGCCGCAGCTTCTAGATCAGCCTTGGTCGAGTCGGCAGGAAAATCAACGGTAGCTCTCGTTTTGCCATTAATAGCAACAGGATAAGTAATATTTTCCTCGATCAACCACTTTTCTTCCAGCGCTGGCCACGCAGCGTGATGTACACTGGTTGTGTGTCCCAGTTTTTCCCACAACTCCTCGCACATGTGTACTGCAAATGGAGCCATCAATACTAAGAGTGGTTCCAAAATAGCGCGTTTGTGGCATTTTGCTTTACCAAGTTCATTGGTCGCTACCATAAAGGCACTCACACAAGTATTAAACGAGAAACGCTCTACGTCTTCTGTTACTTTTTTGATGGCAGTATGCAAACTCTTCAGCTCCTCTTTGGTTGGCTGATCCTCATTCACTACCCATTCATCACGATTATAAAACAAGCGCCAGAAACTATTTAAGAAACGGCTCGTTCCGCTGATACTATTCGTATTCCAAGGCTTAGCTTGCTCAACCGGACCGAGAAACATCTCGAACATACGGAAACAATCGGCGCCGTACTTTGCAACCACATCATCGGGATTCACCACATTGAAGTAGCGCTTCGACATTTTTCCGACCTCTGATTTGGTCACCAAATGGCCAGCATCATTCGTTACAAAGGTAGCGGCTGAATAATCAGGCCGCCATTCGATAAACTGCTTGATGCCTTCTGCATTAAGATAGGATTCATCCCTACCGTATTCACTTACAAAATCAACGTGAACAGGAATCTGAGCAAACTCGGCATCAGGATAGTCCCCCAATTTATCGGCAGATACAAATACACGACTGCTATCTCCCTCGTCTGCTTTGATGAGGTAGATGTACTCGATCACTCCCTGGATCATTCCCTGGTTGATCAACTTGGCAGCATATTCCTTCTGAGGAACAAGTCCCAAATCAGATAGAAAATGGTTCCAAAAACGACTGTACAGCAAATGCCCTACAGCGTGCTCCGATCCACCAACATAAAGGTCTACACCCTGCCAGTAATCTACCGCTTCTTTGCCTACGAAGGCCTCACTGTTGTGGGGGTCCATATAGCGGTACCAGTACCAAGATGAACCCGCCCAACCAGGCATGGTGCTCAGTTCGTAATCGTACTTACCTTGGTATTTCCAGTTTTCAGCACGCCCCAGTGGTGGCTCGCCGGTTTCGGTAGGTAAGTATTTATCCACATCAGGCAGTACCAACGGCAATTCATCTTCCGCAACCAAATAAGGCACATCGTCCTTCCAGTAAGCAGGTACCGGCTCTCCCCAGTAACGCTGGCGGCTAAAGACCGCGTTGCGCAAACGGTATTGAACTTTCCCCTTGCCTATCCCCTGCTCTTCAAGCCAAGCAATCAACTTAGGTGTTGCTTCTTCATAACTCAGGCCGTTAATCATGCCAGAGTTGATATACTTTCCTTCCTTGGTGGCGTCAGCTTCTGTTTCCAGATTTTGCTGTGCATCCAAAATAGGGACGATCGGCAAATCAAAATGGGTAGCAAAACTCCAGTCCCGCTGATCACCAGACGGTACGGCCATTACAGCACCCGTGCCATAACCAGCCAACACGTAATCGGCAATATAAATTGGAATAGGCTGCTCATTGAAAGGATTGATGCAGTAAGCACCTGTAAAAGCCCCCGTCACTTTCTTGACTTCTGCCATACGTTCCACCTCTGAGCGAGAGGCTGCCCAGGTGCGGTACTCGTCTACATTCGCGCGTTCAGCGTCGGTCGTAATTTGATCTACCAAGTCGTGCTCAGGAGCCAATACCATAAAGCTAGCACCATAAATCGTATCTACCCGGGTGGTAAATACTTCGATCTTCGTTGCCTCGTCTTCCGCCAAAGAAAACTTAACACTGGCTCCGACAGAACGGCCGATCCAGTTGCGTTGCTGTTCCTTCAAACTGTACGGCCAGTCAATATCATCCAAACCGTCCAGTAAACGATCGGCGTAGGCGGTAATCCTCATACTCCACTGCGCCATCAATTTACGCTCCACAGGATATCCACCCCGCTCGCTGACACCGTCTTTTACTTCGTCATTCGACAAAACGGTCCCCATGGCAGGACACCAGTTCACATAGCTTTCTTCAGGAAAAGTCAAGCGATATTTCAATAAAAACAGCTGTTGTTCCCGCTCGTTCATCGCATTCCAATCCTCAGCAGAAATAATTGGAGTCTCTTCTTCACAGTCCGCATTAAGGCCAGCATTACCTTTTGAAGCTAAACGCTCGACTAGCTCGGTAATGGGTTTGGCACATCCTGCATCTTTATCAAAATAGTGCTTGAATAACTGTTGGAAAATCCATTGCGTCCAGCGATAATATTCCGGACTACTTGTGCGTACTTCCCTGCTCCAATCAAAGGAAAAACCAAGGTTCTCCAACTGTTGGCGATAGCGATCAATATTCTCTGAAGTAGCAATGGCCGGATGAATTCCCGTCTGGATTGCATACTGCTCTGCGGGTAAACCAAACGAGTCATACCCCATTGGATGCAGTACATTGAACCCTTGTAGTCGTTTGTAGCGTGCATAGATATCCGAGGCGATGTACCCCAGCGGGTGCCCCACATGTAGCCCTGCCCCCGAAGGATAGGGAAACATATCTAAAACGTAGTATTTCGGACGGTCACTTTCGTTAGATACATGATATGTACCTTCGGTTTCCCAGCGCTGCCGCCATTTCTGCTCAATGTCGCGAGCTTGATAATCCATTGGTTAATTCTTCTGGTTGAAAGAAAACAAAGCCTGAACAACATAAAAAGTTCCTGTAGGCCAGCAGGAAATAGGTGCGAAGATAAACGATTCCAGAAAATTATCCTTATTCCTTTGTAGACAAGCAAGTCAAACGCACCAAAAGAGAGGGATACCGTGCGTTTTGTAGCTTTTGCCCTGATAGGCAAGACAAATAATTACATCGTAATTAGGGCATCAAGCAGCAATACAGCTGACAAAAGCGTTAAAACTTTGCTAAAACAAACTAAATGATCCTCCAAAGGACGTTTTTATTTTAATTTTAGTTTTGTTGCTGAAAAGCTCCTTTAGAAATGCGCCCCGGTTTATAAACCAAATTCATTTCGGAGCAACACTACCCATTGTTTTACGCCTCTACTGACACCCGAAAAACCGGCAGAAATTAATTTATTAGACTGACCATTTGTGCTAACGTACAAATGGTTATTTTTTTCCCGTAATTTAGCCGCTGTAGAGGTAATGTATGCCTCATACATACTTTACATAGCACCAAAACACTAAATCTCACAAAAGAAATTGCGTGCTATTCTTTGCCACAGGTTCACTGTGACTATAAAAGCACAAAAAACTCCGTGCCTCAGTGTCTCCGCGGCTAATTATTCTGCAGAGTGTAAACTGTTTCCGCTGTAGGATATAAAATCTAGTTTATGAGAATTTTTATTTGTTGTTGTTTCTTTGCCTTGCTTCTAAACGCCTGTATTCAAGAGCGTCAGACAATTCCAGCAGAAGTGATTGGCCTTGCTCCCATTTATGCCAGCGATGATTGGCAGGACATTCAAATACTCGCTCCTCAAAGCATTGAAAACCTGGGTAAAATTTACTACAAGTCACCCTTTATCTATGCCACCGAGCGCGGGCGAGGCATCCATATTTTTGACAATACTGATCCAGCACAACCTAAGGCCGAAGCTTTTCTGCAAATTGCCGGAAACTCTGACCTTGCCATCCGTAATGGTATTCTTTATGCCAACAATGTCAATGATTTGATAGGTATCGATATCAGCGACCTTGCAGATATTGAGGTAGTCGAGCGATTAGCTAATATTTATCAGGTTACCGGCAGTGATTTTCCCGAAAATTATATTGGGTATTTTGAATGCGTTGATCCAAATCTTGGTCAAGTGGTTGGCTGGTTTGAAACGACAATACGAGAACCAGAATGCTGGCGAGAGTAAATTCTTCCTCCTCGTTTCGTAAAGAATTAATAAAAATTACCATGAAATACTTAGGCGCTATTTTCTTGTGCTTTGCTTTTTTGGCCTGTTCCAACGATTCCGCTGCTACGCTAAACAGTAGCAGCTCTACAGGACAGGGTGGGTCATTGGCGCGTTTCACCGTCGTTGGCGATTACCTTTACACCCTCGAAGTAACTACCCTCAAGTGGTTTAAGGCCGAAGAAAACGGTGGACTAACTCCTCAGGGGGAGATCAGCTTAAACGAAGGGCAAGAAACCATTTTCCCGCTAGATAACTTACTATTTCTGGGTTCAACTTCAGGCATGAGCATCTATGAAATTAGCAGCACAGGAGAGCCCGTTTTTCGCTCCCAAATTGATCACGTTGTCGGTTGTGACCCCGTCGTCGCGAATGATGAATTCGCTTTCGTAACCTTACGCATTCAAAGTTGTGCTGGCTTGTTCCGACCTTTGGCCACCGAAGATGTCCTCAACATTTACAATGTCCAGGATATCCAAAACCCCAATCCTGTAGCCTCCTACCCCATGAATGATCCACGAGGTGTAGGCTTGGCTGGTGATGTCCTCTTTCTTTGTGAAGGAGCCAATGGGCTAAAAGTCCTCGACATCAGCGATGTTAACGACGTGAGTACCATTAGCCAATTGACCAATATTCATGCGAATGATGTGATTGTGCTCAATGATAAGTTGCTGGTCATTGGTCCTGAAAAAATCATTCAGTACGATTACTCTGACCCAGCAAACCTGGTACTGATTTCAGAGATAAACCTTTAGAGCCTTATCAAGGAACATGCAGTATATCGTTATCATTCCAGCCTACAATGAGGAGGAATTCTTGCCCGCAACCATTGATTGCATTATTCAACAAACGCACTTGCCTGCCGCACTGATGGTCGTCAATGACGGTTCCAGTGATCGCACAAAAGAAATTATTGATGAATATGCTAAAACGCATTCCTGGATTCACCCTGTTCACCTTTCACAGGATAAAGGCTACGCTGGGGGCGCTAAAATCGTAAACGCCTTCTACCATGGTTACAATGCCATTCCTCTGGAATCTTATGATTTTTTGGTAAAACTAGATGCCGATATAATATTAGCGCCCAACTATTTCGAGAAAATCACCAATATCTTCAAGAAACACCCAAAAGTGGGGCTTGCCGGCGGACAGCTACTAACCGAAAAAAACGGAAAGTGGGTCTACGAAAACATCTCTGACCGCGATCATGTAAAAGGGGCATTCAAAGCATGGCGCAAAGCCGCATTTGAAGATATCAACGGCATACGATCTACCATCGGTTGGGATTCAGCGGACGAGATTCTCTTGCAATACAATGGCTGGGAAGTAAAGGTTGATGAATCTTTACCGATCAAACACTACCGCCCCTTAGGCACTAAAACCGGTTTAGTAAAAATCCAGGTACGTATTGGCTACAGCTTCTATCGGCTTCGTTATGGTTTTTGGATCAGCTTGATTTCTGCAGCCAAAACGGCCAGTCGCCATCGGCCATTTATTATTTCAGGCTTGGCGGTCATGTATGGCTTCTGCGAGGCTTGGCTGCGTAGAGATAAGTATGCGGTAACCAAAGAGGAAGGCGCTTATTTTCGGCGCTTTCGCCTTGCGCGAATGCTTGGGAAACTCGGCTTTACCCTACCGCTTGATAAATCGGGTATTAATAACCATTAACTGGACTTTGCCAAAGATCCTAGAAGGATTTGAAATAGAAATGAGCATCTTAACCGTTTAATTTCCAACCTTGGTTTTTCACGCTTTTATGGGGAATTAATCCTTCCGTATTTTAAAATCCCAGTACCCTGTACCATAGGCGCGCAAAGCAAGCCGTATCCCAATACGGACTTTTGCCAAAAGTCCAAATTAGTCCTTCAATTTTCCTACATTTGCTCCATGAGTAAGCCGCAACAGCAACCACCTCAACATCGGCCAAATTACCTCTACACCATCATCAGTGTAGCTGCCGTACTTTTTCTATTAGGCTTCTTTGGGCTACTCTTGCTGCAGAGCCAACGACTGACCAAAGTCCTCAAGGAACAGGTCGACATCATTGTTGAACTGACCAATACACCCGCAGATTCCGCAAGGCTGGCACTGGAAAACAAGCTTAGTAAAAGTTCATTTGTGATCCCTCAATCCGTAGAGTTTACTTCACGGGAAGATGCCCTGGAATTGATGAGCGATGACCTCGGCGAAGACCTCCTGAGCCTGGATTTACCCAACCCGCTGTACGATGTTTATACCTTCAATGTAGGTGCGCTTTACCTTACACCAGACAGCCTTCAACGCATCCGCGAAGTACTGATTAAAGACCCTATTATCAACGACGTCTACTATCAGGAAAGCCTCATTGATCAGCTGACGCGAAACATCAAAAGGATCAGTTGGATTTTATTAGGTATAGCTGCTCTTTTTGTCTTACTGGCCCTTACGGTTATTCACAATACCATCCGATTGGCCCTGTATGCCAATCGTTTTCTAATCAAAACACAGGAGTTGGTAGGTGCCCGCTGGGAGTTTATCTCACGCCCCTATTTACGAAAATCACTCTGGCATGGCTTACTTAGCGCATTGCTTGCCATTGGATTGCTCCTTTTACTGCAATTTTGGTTTCAACAGCAAATTCCTGAAATCAGAGCACTTCAGCACCCATTGGCTTTCGCTAGTTTATTTGCAGGACTCATCATTTTAGGAATGGTCATCAACTGGCTTAGCACCTATGTCGTTGTAAGAAAGTATCTGCGAATGCGGGAAGATGAACTCTACTAAAAAACGTGTACCTTTGCCCAATTGAGAAACACCAGAGAATATTCGATATATTTTTTGCGCAATATCAAGGAAACATAATCAATGAGTAATAAGCCTAGCAAGAAGAAGAAGGTTGTTGTAAGCACAACTTCTAAAGATGCTGATCGCAGCCCTGCCACTGCCCGCACCCGCGGTAGTAGTACCGCCTCTACCCAACGTGAACTTACCTTTAATCGCGACACCTATATTTGGATGGGCGTAGGTTTTGCATTGGTATTAATAGGGATGATGCTCATGAGTGGCGGCCACATGCCCAACGCTGATGTTTGGGAGGAAGATATTATCTATAGCTTCCGCCGAACCGTTTTGGCTCCTATCGTAATTCTCGCCGGTCTGGTTGTAGAAGTATATGCAATTTTCAAAAAATAATTCTTCTTGGAATTTTTACAAGCTGCCCTGCTTGGTATCATTCAGGGATTAACCGAGTTTCTGCCGGTGAGTAGTAGCGGGCATCTAGAGCTCGCGAAATTCTTTCTTGGAGACACCAGTGCCGCCGAAGAAAGTTTGCTGATGACCATTGTCCTTCATTCTGCTACGGCCTTGAGTACTATTGTCATCTTCCGAAAAGACATTGTGGAAATCTTCCGAGGACTCTTTGCTTTCGAAAACAACGAAGCAAGTCGTTTTAGTGGGAAGATTATCTTATCCATGATTCCAGCTGCACTGGTCGGACTTTTGTTTGAGGATGCCATTGAGCAATTGTTTGCCCAACAAATCCCACTCGTAGCAGGTATGCTGGTCGTTACTGGCCTCTTGCTATTTATGGCAGATCGGGCTAAAATAACGGATAAAGAAGTTGGTTGGTCACATGCCTTACTCATAGGTGTCGCTCAAGCCATCGCCATTATTCCTGGCATCTCGCGTTCCGGGGCTACTATTAGTACCTCTGTATTACTTGGTATTGATAGAGAAAAAGCAGCACGCTTTTCCTTTTTGATGGTCGTTCCACTGATCCTGGGCAAGATCGCTAAAGATGTCTTGGATGGTGATTTTGTGGAAACACCTAACCTCCTTCCGCTGATGATTGGCTTTGCAGCAGCTTTCATTACGGGCTTATTTGCCTGTCAATGGATGATTAAACTTGTGAAAAACAGTCAATTAACCTATTTTGCCATCTATTGCTTTATCATAGCTGCTATCGCCATGCTAGCTTGGGCGCTTTAACCAGATAAATTAGGATGAACGAAACTGAACCTCCTTCCATAAAGTCGATGGATTTTCAAGCGGGTACGACCCTCTTGGTGGATAAGCCGCAAGGCTGGACCTCTTTTGATGTTGTGAATAAAATCCGGCATCGACTAAAGCGGATTACCGGCATTAAACGTATCAAAGTAGGCCATGCAGGTACGCTTGACCCACTAGCTACTGGCTTGCTCATCATCTGCACAGGTAAGTTCACCAAAAAGCTTACCGACTTTCAGGGATTAGGCAAAGAATACACAGGTACGTTCCACCTTGGTGGTACCACCCCTTCCTACGATTCTGAAACAGAAGTAGATCGCGAATTCCCCTACGAGCATATCACACCAGAAAGTCTGGAGGCTGCTCGCCAGCAATTCCTGGGCACCATCCAGCAAGTACCTCCCATGTTTTCGGCCATCAAAGTAGATGGACAGCCGCTCTACAAGCGCGCACGCAAAGGAGAGGTCATTGAAATCAAGGCACGTACCGTCCACATCCAGGAATTTGAACTTACTAATATCGAGCTACCAGATGTTAGCTTCCGCCTACAATGTTCGAAAGGCACTTATGTCCGATCGCTAGCTCACGACATGGGGCAAGTACTCGACAGTGGTGCCTATCTAACCGAACTTCGCCGCACCCAGGTAGGAGACTTCCGCATCGAAGATGCCTGGAATCTAGAGGAGCTAATTGAGCAACTGGAAGAACGGATTATGGGAATGGATGTGGTTTAGTATTGGTTGGTTGGTTTGATAGTTGGTTGGTTTGATAGTAACAACCTGAGGTCGTAAATACTTCGACTTTATAGTGCCAGGTACGAGTAATTCCCTGCATTCGGCAACCTAACCCTTACACCATTCCAACACTTACACCTTTACACCAGAACTGACTTCCCACTTTGAGTGCCGGGTGTTTTGCGTGCGAGGTGCGGGGTGCGAACTTTTACACCTTTACACTTTTCCAACATTTACACCTTTCCAACTATGACAAGGGCGCTCCCCCTCCCGCTGGTCGGGGCCACTCGTTATTCACTCGGCCCTTCCGTTGGTCGGGCTCCCCGCGTCGCGGGGCTGGCTACTACCCCTAGCGCGGGGGACTGATTGGTCCTACAACTTCCTCCAAAGAACTCCCACAAGGCCAAATTAATATATCACCACCATAGTAACCAGTAGTATTGTTGCTACTAGCCCCATCAAAATGTGTCCCTTTGGAGGGACCGATCCACAGGATCGAGGGAGGGCTGAAAGAACAACTCTGATCACCGAAGATCCCTATACCCTTTACTAAGTACCTCCGACCTCATACTCTAAGACTTCACCGCTCTTGCTTATCCATCTCGCTTTTCAATATTTCCAAATTTCTAATCACTTGCTGCGTGTTCGGGTGTTGATCTCCCAAAGATTGCTGTAGGATTCCGATGGATTTTTCGTAAAAGGCCAAGGCCTCCGCGTAGCGCCCCTGGGCCTGATACAGCNNTGCAATATTGTTGTAGGAAGTCGCCAAATCTGGATGCTCTGGGTCGAGCACCGCTTCCCTAATCTCAATCGCTTTTTGGTAATAACTCAAAGCCTCGTCGTAGCGCCCCTGGGCCTGATACAGCAGGCCAATATTGTTGTAGGAAGTCGCCAAATCTGGATGCTCTGGGTCGAGCACCGCTTCCCTAATCTCAATCGCTTTTTGCAAATAACTCAAAGCCTGGTCGTAGCGCCCCTGGGCCTGATACAGCAGGCCAATATTGTTGTATAGCCTTCCTATATTTTGGGAAGACTGATGGCCGATAATGCTTAGTAGCTGCTTTCCATAGGGGATTAGCGGAAATTGCTCCACTGGGTTTTGGCCAGCATGATAATCCGTCGCGCTGATGAGTTGTGCCACTAATGGAGCCACGTCCTCTTCTTGGATATCCAGCTGGGTGAGTACTACGTCTAAGACAATGCGGTGCATTTTGTAGGCATCGACCGCTTCATCGGTCAGTAGCCACCCTTTTTCTTGTAGCCGCCGCAGGGAATCCTCTAATTGTTCGATTGTTTCCTCCGTGTTTATTTGTAATAAGTCCTGCAACTCATTAAAAGTATGGAAGGTAGGTGGGAGGCATACCAGCTGTTTAAATAAGCTTATTTCTTCTTCGGATAAGTTTTGTAACTCAAAGATGGAGCAGAGGTAGGGAAATATCTTTTCGATATTTTCATTTCTGCTGTGGACTACACTGGTGATATTGATGGTCTTACCCAACGCTAGTCCTCGCTCCTGGATATTTTTCCATAGCTTAGCAAGGGGTAACGTTCTCCTCTTGCGGGTGGCGGTTTTAGCCAGTAGCTCAATGGTGAGGGTATGGCGTTCTACTGCTTTAATGATCTCCAGTACTAAAGCATCATCCTGTGTGTGATTACAATGTGCGTAGAATAATTCAAGCGCACTTGCCTCGTCGAGAAAAGCGAGGTTAAAAGTGGCAGAAAAACTCAATTCTTGCCGGGAAGTAATCAGTACACGCCAATCGCCTGGCAAATGGCCACGGTATGGCTGTAAACGTTCATCCGCATTATCAATAACCAGCAGGCAGCGGCCGCCGATATTACTTAATTGATTTAAGATGCGGTAGGCATCCTTATCAGGCTCGCCAGATACAGAGATCACGCCCAGGTTTTCGAGCAATAATTCGTCGGTAAGGATGGCTTCAGGAAAGTCTCCCAGTTGTTCTAACCAAACGATATGATCGTATTGGTCTTTGTATTGATCCAGGTAGGCAATGGCCAAGGTCGTTTTGCCAATGCCTCCCATTCCATTGACCAGTACCACATTCTTGCTGGTCTCGATCATCTCAGCGAGCTGCTGCAGGTCCTTCGCTCTACCAATCAGTTTTTCGTCAAAGCGGGGGTAATTCGTTAGCCACTTTGGCAGCTCCTTTTGCGGCTGGTTGATGATGGTGGCTGGGCCATACACCACGTTTCCGGCATCGCCTTGCACATTAACGCCCTGGTTCGTCCCCGAGAAGTTGCGAGGTTCAGCTTTCGTCAGCGCTTTTTTTTATCCATCCCCGTGCCGATGTTTACCGGGCCTTGGGGTTTGTTGACCACAACCCCTGCATCTCCACCTACATTGACCTCACTGTTTTTAGCGCTTTGAGATGGTTCCCCTTTATCTCGCAAGATGAGCACCGCAGCCGCACAGAATATCCCGAAGGCCACAAAGGCCATTAACTCAAAATGGGCAGGTTTATCCAGGCCCAATAATTCAAATAGTGCGTCAGCAAACACAGTCGTAATACCAACCAGGATGGTAAAAGCCGACAGCAGGTAGAAAACGCCCATACGTTTTCCATACCCAGGGGCAGCGGCTACTTTAGCGCGGGTGTCTAGCCATTTCCAGCCGAGCACTACCACTCCCACAATAATCAGGATTATTAACACGGTGTTCATGGGAGGAAGATACGGATAATCGGGATAATTAGAGGAAAGTGTTTAGTGAGTGGTTCTTTTTGCCTCCTGCTGAACAGACGGTGAAAGACATCGAAAAGGCAAGGAACGCTATAGCGCTAATCCAGCCCCACCTCCCCTCGCCACATCCGCCATTTCCCCTGCAAATCCTTGCGCAACTCCCCATTGTTAAAACCAAGGGCAGTAGCTAGATCAGCCACCTCTTCCGCATTAAATTCATTGCACTCGAAGAAGAGTATACTTCCGGGTTGTGCTTGCTGAATGGCCAATTCCATGATCGTTCGATAGAAGATCAGTGCATCATCGTCTTCAACAAACAACGCTAAGTTTGGCTCGTAAATTTTCACCCCATCTGGCATTAATACCGCCTCTTTATGCGGAATGTAAGGAGGGTTACTGATAATGATATCAAATTGAGGCAGGTCAGACCAAGTGGCTGTATCCAAAACATCCGCTTGCGTCCAGTGGATGTCCAGCCCTTGATGGATACCATTCTTGTGGGCAATGGCCAAGGCTTCTTCACTCACATCTATCGCCCACACTTCAGCAGCGGGCCAGTTTTTCTTGATCGCTAGCGGAATGCAACCGCTGCCGGTGCCAATGTCAAGTATTTTCGGGCTTTGAGCCGTTTGTTTTTCTTCTAACACCCACTCCACCAGCTCTTCCGTTTCTGGGCGCGGAATGAGTACACCTGGGCCAACCTTTAGGCGTAAGCCGTAGAAATCAGCTTGTTGGGTAATGTATTGAACGGGCTCTCCGGCCAGCAACCTCGCTTTACTGCTCGCTAACAATTGTGCTTCCTCAAGCGAAAGTTCTCGATCCCGGCGGCCACGGTGCCAGCCAAATAAGTCTTCAAAAAACAGGCGGGCGATAGATTGAGCCTCCCCCTCTCCCACTGTTGCCGACAAGTCGGTTACCAAGCTACGATATGCGGTCAACATACTGCTCATCCCAGGCGGTTTTTGAAATCTTCATAATTGAACGTACGCAGCACTTCAAGCTGCCCAGAAGGACGCAGCACTGTGATATCAGGATGTTTAACGCCGTTGAACATAGACGTTTTCACCATCGTA
The DNA here is from genome assembly GCF_000379805.1 of Lewinella cohaerens DSM 23179. Lineage (GTDB taxonomy): Bacteria > Bacteroidota > Bacteroidia > Chitinophagales > Saprospiraceae > Lewinella > Lewinella cohaerens. The sequence continues at coordinate 236,264 of NZ_KB903531.1, forward strand.
TAATGGATCATATCCTCCAGAATCAACCGATCACCGATCTTCAGGGGCTGATCGAAACTGTACTCCGTCATATAATCTCCGGCCAGGCAACTTACTCCGCCGAGGCGGTAGGTAGGCTTGCCTTCTACAGGGTCTGTAGCATTGCGTACAGCAGGCCGGTAAGGCATCTCCAATGTATCCGGCATGTGGGCCGTAAAGGAGACATCCAGAATAGCCGTTTTGGTGCCATTATTCTCAATAATGTCCAATACTCGTGAGAGTAAAAACCCCGTCTGCCAAGCAATCGCACTCCCCGGTTCCATGATAACCTGTAGGTGAGGGTAACGACTTTTGAAGCCTTTCAATACCTTAACGAGGTGTTCGCGATCATAATCAGCACGCGTCATGAGGTGACCGCCGCCAAAATTCACCCACTTCAGGTAGGGAAAGAAGGTGCTAAATTTTTCTTCGAAAGCAGCTAACGTCCGCTCAAAAGTAAAACTGGAAGATTCGCAAAGCGTATGAAAGTGTAAACCTTCAATATGATCCGGTAAAATGTCCGGAAGGTTAGGCCGGGTTTCTCCCAACCGCCCAACCGGTGAAGCCGGGTTGTACAAGTCTGTTTCTACCTCTGAATATTCAGGATTTACACGTAGGCCAAAGGATACATCACTCGTCTTGATCAGCTCTTCATATTGAAGGTACTGACTGATGGAGTTAAAAGTAAGGTGGCTACTGTACGTTAATAATTCCGAAAATTCTTCCGGTAAATACGCCGGAGAATAAGTGTGTGCCTTCACGCCCATTTCTTCAAAAATAAGACGTGCCTCACCTAATGAAGAAGCCGTAGCGCCACTAAGGTATTTACCTACCAGAGGAAACATTGGCCACATAGAAAAAGCCTTGAGTGCCAGAATGATATGAATATCCGCAGCGGCTTGCACTGCCGCTATTTTTTCCAGGTTGGCAACTAATTTCTCTTCTTCGAGAACAAAAGCGGGAGAGGAAAATTGACTTACATCCATTGCTTATTCGCAGGTTTTTTAAGATTTACCATAAAGGTAATAATATCCCTATAGCTCGCATTTTTATTTGAAGCAAAGCAGCGATTTTACACCTGGCAGGGTCTTACTGGTACCCGTCCCCAAAAAACCAAAATTAAATTAATCTTTGTTTTTGTTACGACAAAAGTAACAATAGGTCGCTCGTGTAATATTGACTCGTGAGTGGTTCAAACCTTAAGTCTCTGACCATTAAGTCGCCGGAATTTTGGCTTCTAATAAAGCTTGAAAACGCAGTCATAGCCAAAGCTATGGCGAGTATTTCAGGCGAAATTAGAGGCCAAAAGAACAAGACTTGGGTGGTCAAGGACTTAGGAGCTGGACCACTAGCTCTTCTCTGACTATTTTTCTACGTCAATAAACAACACTACTATGTTTTGGAATCAACTGACAGGTCGCCTGTCTTCAGGTTACGCTCATGCTTATCGGTATTGTTTGCTGGTCATTTTACTCACGCTATTGGGTGGGAATGATTTGTTTGCGCAGCCTAGCAATGATAGCTGTGCGGTGGCGCGGGAGATTGCTATTCCTTCTGTATTTGGACAATCTTCTACTTACCAGGGAAGCAATCTAGGAGCTAACCCCGAGCTTCCTCTTTATTATCAGGATTGCTCTCCGGGAGGCGGCTTGTTCAGTGGTTTTGGGGCTGATGTATGGTATACCTTTACCGCTCCTAGCAGTATGTGTATCTCGATTGAAATTATTGGACTCTCAGAGCCTGAGTTCAACCTCATAGAAGGTAGTGTTTGTGGGCAGGGATTAGAACTGCTTTGTGCAAGTGGTAATAACCCAGGCTATGTTTACGAAACAGCTGAAGTAGATGCTCAGAGAAATTATCTATTAAGAGTCAGTGGTGGTACTTTTTTGGATGAAGGCAATTTCTCCTTGAGAATAACGAAAATAAATTGTGCAGACAATGAAGACCCGAACAACCCTACCTGTTTAGTAAGTGGTAGTTTTACACTTACCCCACCACCGAATCAACCAGGCAATACCTATGAGCCTGGTCAACGGGTAAATATTTGCTACACGATTGAGCAATGGGATCCTATCGGCGACAACTGGATACATTCGGTAGAAGTCTCTCATGGGTCAGGTTGGGATTATTGGAGCCTATTATCTGGTTTTCCATCTCCTAGTTGTAATGACATCGGATACTGGGAATGGTATGACTCTTGGTATCATTGTGCCAGCGGCACCTACCAGGGTCCCGGATTTGCTTACGAAAGCCCTATGGGGCAAGAATACGCCAACTCATATTCTGAGTGTACAGATGTTTACGGTAATTATGACCCCGACCACCCCTACAACTACTGGGATGATTGGAACCCCGGCAATAACTGGGGGGATGGTCAGGGTCAGTGCACCAGTGTACCACCTATCCCGCGCAGATTCTGCTGGTCAATTCGTGTCGATGATTGCCCTCCAAACCCTTCGTCCTCTTCTTTAGATTTAAGTATCGAAATCAGGGTAAACGGTGATGGAGATACAGGTTCGTGGATTTATGACTTTTGCGATGACGACCCCGACGAGTACATTTCCTTACAGGTAGAAAACACCGAATGTAACGAAGAAGACTGCAACTTCTGGATTGCCGCTATTGACGAAGAGAACATCTCCTGCCCAGGGGAGACGGATGGTTTCCTGGTTGTAAATAGTCCATCTTCTGAGATAGGCCCATTTAATGTTTCAGTATACACCCTTAATGATGAATTACTTTACTACTATCCTGATGTGACCATGCCCTTTGTTTCACCCGCAGAATTAGACACGGGTTATTACGGCATCCTCGTAGAAGCCCTCAATGCTTCTTCCTTTAACTTTTGTAATACCGGCGTCATAGATATTGTCCATGTAGACTATCCTTTCGAGGTGCTGCCTCGGGTGCTCGAAGGCTGTAGCCAGGACAGCATCCAATTACGCGGAGCGACGTGGCCCGTTTTGGAAGCCGCTACCTTCCGCTGGAATGGGCCCAATGATTTCAACAGTACCCTACAAGATCCTTTTGTCTACGAAGAAGGAACCTACTTCCTTACTGTCAGAGATAATGGCTGTAGGATCAGTGACTCCATCATCGTTTCCTTCCGAGATTCACTACCGCTCGAAATCGACTACTTTATCGGGCCACCTTGCGCGGACAACCGTTTACAACTCACCGCGACTGGTGCAGCGCCTGGCAGTAGTAATTACCAATGGTTAGATGCCAATACCGGCCAAGTACTGACCCCTTCCTATTTTCCAAGCCAAAGCCTATGGGACTTTGGACAGATCGACGATGACTTGGCACTGCGGCTCGTAGGCTACAACCCACAAGGGTGTAGCGATACACTGGATTTTACAGCCAATTACCTTGAGGCACCACCATTCGTTTATGAGTTCACCGTGGATGATTGCTCCTCAACGGTTGGGCAAGTAAGTTTTCCGGATAACAATGGAGAAACCATCGTCTTATGGGCTGACCTCCAAGCACCAGAAAATCCAAGAACATTTGACAACCTCACCCCCGGAGAAGAAAATACCATTTCTGTGCTTGTCACCTACAATGACTTGAGCTGTACGTACGAAGACAGCGTCACCGTCATTGGGCCTGGGTTGGCATTGACTTCCCTAGACACCATTGTTTGTCCTGGTGATTCGGCGCTGCTTGTGGCCAGTCAGGCGGATAATTACCAATGGAGTACGGGAGAAACAACCTCGAGTATTTACGTACCTTCCATACCTGGATCAAGCTCCATATACAGTGTTACCGCTACTGATTTTTATGGTTGTGAAAGAGTAGAAGAGATCAGCATTCTTTCGACGAACCTTGCTATTGCTCAATTCACCTACACCAACAACGGACTAACGTACCAGTTCCAGCCTACAGCACCAGAACATGCGGACACCGAATACTTTTGGGACTTTGGCGATGGTAATACCTCTACAGCATACGCGCCAGAACACACCTTCTCGCTAGGCAATAACTTTGAGGTAGAATTAACGGTGACTACTCGCTGCGGGCTTGACGTCTTTACCGAATCCATAAACCTCCAACAGCCGCCACAAGCAAATTTCACCACCGATATTTCCCAAGGTTGTGCGCCGCTGACCGTCACTTTTATTAACCAAAGCCTGAATGCCGATTCCTATCTATGGAGTTTTCCTGGTGGAAGTCCTAGTTCATCAACAGAAGAAAATCCGGTAATCACCTACAATATTACGGGAAATTATCAGGTTCAACTGATGGCTACCAATGAAGTAACCAGTGTCGTATTGACCACATTCAGCGCAGTACAGGTAGCTGGCTATCAACCGGTGGGCAGTATTTCCTTCAACACCAATCAGCTACAAGTACAATTTACCGGCAATCAAAATTACGCCACCAGCTACCTCTGGAACTTTGGTGATGGTACGACCAGCAGTAGTCTGAGTCCACAATACACCTACGCTACCAGTGGCACCTACGACGTGAGCTTGACACTTACCAATGCCTGTGGAAGTGTAGTCATTACCGAACAAGTCACGGTTCAAAGACCCGCTCCCGAAGTTGTCTTTACGGCGATAGACGCAACGCAAGGCTGTGCACCACTGACCGTCACTTTTCTCAACCAAAGTATCAACGCAGTTAATTATCAATGGACATTCGCAGGTGCTACCCCCAACACCTCTACTGATGAAACCCCAACAGTGACCTATGACTTACCAGGTAGTTACGCCGTACAACTTATCGCCAGTAATGAAAGCGGAATTACAACCAGCAGTCAAGAAAATTACATAGAGATCTTTGCAGGGCCCAGTGGCAATTTCTCAACGACTACAGGTGAACTTACTGCTCAATTCACCAGTACCACTAGCAACGTAGACACTTACCTGTGGGATTTCGGCGATGGTACGACCAACTCCTCTGCTCATCCATCGCACACCTACACGGCCAACGGCACTTACACCGTGAGTTTGACTATCAGCAATGAATGCGGTACAGCGGTGATTACGCAAGAGGTCACCGTTCAGCAGGCCGCACCAGAAGCAGGCTTCTCCACCATAGAATCTGCAAGCGGCTGTGCACCACTGACCGTCACCTACCTCAACCAAAGCCTGAATGCCGACACCTATGGGTGGACTTTCCCTGGCGGCGTACCTGAAACTTCTACCCTACCCAACCCCACCGTCACTTACCTTGAGGCGGGCGTGTATGATGTGACTTTAGTGGCCACAAATCAAACAGGCAGCAGTACCTCGGAGACGCAGAGTTTTGTGGAAGTATTTCCTTCCCCTGCGGGGAGTTTCAGCTACACTAGCGACTTTCTGACTGCTCAGTTTTCAAGTTCCGTCACGGATACGGATAGCTATTTATGGGACTTCGGTGATGGTACTACGAGCACCGCCCCGAACCCTAGTCACACCTACAATATTAGTGGAACTTACGTTGTGAGCCTTTCCATCACTAATAATTGTGGAACAGTAGTGATCACACAAGAAGTCGGCGTAATGCGGCCAATCCCGCAAGTGAGTTTCACCACCGAAGACCCACAACAAGGCTGCTCGCCATTGACGGTTAACTTCATCAATCAAAGCGCTAACGCCAACTCCTATTTGTGGGTGTTCCCAGGAGGTGAACCGGGGAATTCTACGGAAACCAATCCTACGATCACCTACCACACACCAGGCATTTACGACGTACAACTCAACGCAACCAACGAAACAGGTACCAATACCTTAGTCGCTCAGTTTTTTGTAGAGGTTTATCCTGAACCCAACGGCACCTTCACACACGTAAGCGACTTTCTCTCAGTGCAATTCACCAGCATGGTCAATAACACAGATAGCTACTTGTGGGACTTTGGCGATGGAAATACGAGCACAGCAGCCAACCCTTCGCATCTATACTCCGGCAGCGGAACCTACGAAGTAAGCCTGAGCATTACCAACGAATGTGGCACAGTAGTCATTACGGAAGACGTCAGCGTTATGCGGCCATTACCGCAGGTCGCCTTCACTACAGAGGAAGCCCCTCAGGGTTGTGTACCACTCAGCGTCAATTTTATCAATGAAAGTATTGATGCTGATAGCTACCAATGGCTTTTTCCTGGTGGTGACCCCAGCAGTTCTATAGAAGAAAACCCTACTGTTATCTACAACGAAGCAGGCAGTTACCCTGTGCAACTCACTGCGGGTAACGAAAGTGGAGAACTTCTCTTGGAGCAACTGAATTATATTGAGGTTTTTCCACTACCTTCTGCAAGTTTCACCTTCGTCAACGATATGCTAATGATTTCTTTCACCAGTTCAGCGATGAATACAGACAGCTATTTATGGGATTTTGGTGATGGAAATACCAGTACAGAAGTCAGCCCGATACATACTTACGCTCAGGCAGGAGAGTACCAGGTAAACCTCATGGTCGAAAACGAATGTGGTTCCCTCAGTATAAGCAACACTATCATGGTTATTGCTACAGCTGTTGTAGACATCAACGAGCATACCAGCTGGTTGATTTACCCTAACCCCAGCAGTGGTTTGCTTTGGTTAGAAGTAACAAATTGGCCCAAACAAACGGATAATCAGGTAACTATTTTCAATGCTTTGGGGGAACAAATGGGACAAAAGACTATAAAGTTAGCTCCTGGCAATTCCCGAACACCTTTAATATTAGATTTACCTTCGGGTGTCTATTGGTTACGGCTAGATCAGGTCGCATTTCCAGGAGCCGTGCAAAAAATAATTTTACAATAGCCGCTAGTGTCCTGTCAAACCTAAAGATTCTGGTTGACAAACCACTAGCAAATGCTATTAAATATTTAAAACAACTACACTATGCTCGTGAATCTACTGACAGGCCTTCTGTCACAAGATCGTCCTTATGTCCATCGGTCTCTTTTGCTTATAATTTTACTGACATTATTAGGAGGAAATAATTTATTCGCACAGCCTACCAATGACAGCTGTGCTGTAGCACGCGAGATTTTTTTTTCTTCCCAACCTGGGCTAACCTACTCCTTCGATGGTAATAATATTGGTGCAACGCCGGAATTACCGATATACTACATGGACTGCTCTCCGGGAGGACTATTCAGTGGGTTTGGCGCTGATGTATGGTACAAATTTACACCTATTGAAAATACTTGTATCTCTATCAGTGTCACAGGATTGAATGCCCCCGAATTCAATGTGATTGAAAATGCAAGTTGCGGTCAAGGCATAGAGCTCATTTGCGTCAGCAGCAGTGATGGCAATGCCCAGGGAGATGTTGAATTGAACGCTGGCGTCACTTATTTCTTGCGAATTAGCGGCGGTAGCAACAGCGATCAAAACAACTTCAACTTCACCATTACAACCCTCTATTGTAGTGAGATAAACAATTCTACTGATCCCAGTTGCTTGGTAAATGATCGTATTTCATTTTCGCCCCTTCCCAGCCAACCAGGCAATACCTACCAACCCGGGCAGGAGGTTAATATTTGCTATACTATTGAACAATGGTATCCTGTTTCCGACAACTGGATACATTCGGTAGAAATCTTCCACGGTGGTGGTTGGGACCTCTCCTCCCTATACTATGAAATACCTCAAAGTTGCAACTTTCAAGGAGGTTGGGAGTGGTATGATTTCTGGGTAAGCTGCGCTACCGGTGAGGCTTTTGGACCTGGATTTGCTTATGACGGTACTCAAGGGCTGGAATGTGGAGGCTTCCCCTTCGATGGCGACCCCGGCAACAACTGGGGTGATGGTCAAGGCCAATGTACCGCTGTCCCTCCCATTCCTCGTGAATTCTGCTGGACCATCACCGTCGCAGATTGTCCACCAAACCCTACAGCCTTTGACCTCGATTTAAGTATTGAAATTCGAGTAAACGGTGATGGTAATTCTGGTTCATGGACTTTCAATACTTGTGATGACGAACCAGATGAGTTCCTATCCTTGAATGTCGACAACAGCCTTTGCAACTTAGAAGAATGTGCCTTTTGGTTCGCCATCATTGACGAACAGCCCATCTCCTGCCCTGGAGAAATGGACGGCTTCCTGGTGGTAAACAGCCCATTTACAGACCTGGGTAGTTTCGATGTATCCGTATTTAGCCTCGATGATGAATTGCTTTACTCCTACCCCGGAGTGACGATGCCCTTTGTTTCTCCTGCCGAATTAGATACTGGTTATTATGGCATACTCGTAGAAGCGCCCAGTGCGCCTTCTTTAGGCTACTGTAATACCGGCGTTATAGATATTGTTCACGTTGACGATCCTTTCGAGGTATTGCCCCGAGTGATAGCAGGCTGTAGCCTGGACAGTATCCAATTGCGCGGAGCAGTGTGGCCCGTTTTGGAAAACGCTACCTTCCGCTGGGATGGGCCCAATGATTTCACAAGCTCAGAGCAAGATCCTTTCGTCTATGAGGATGGCACCTATTTCCTTACGATCAGAAAAAATGGCTGCCGAATTAGTGATTCCATAATGGTCTCTTTCCGAGATTCACTACCGCTGGAAGTCGATTATTTCATCGGAGCGCCCTGTGCCGACAACCGCTTACAACTGACTGCAACAGGCGGCAGCAGTTATCAATGGTTGGAGGCCAATACCGGCCAAGTGCTTAGTCCTTCCTACTTCCCCAGTCAAAACTTGTGGGATTTCGGACCAATCGACGATGACCTTGAATTGCGTCTGGTCGGGTACGATCCCCAAGGATGTAGCGATACGCTCGACTTTACAGCTAATTACCTTGAGGCACCTCCATTCGTTTATGAGTTCACCGTGAATGATTGTTCCTCATCGGTTGGACAGGTGAGTTTCCCGGATAATAATGGAGAAACCATCATCTTATGGTCGGACCTCCAAGCTCCAGAAAACCCAAGAACCTTTGATAACCTTAACCCAGGAGAAGAAAATGTCATTCCTGTTATTGTCACCTATAATGACCTGAGTTGTACTTACGAAGACAGCGTCACAGTCGTTGGGCCTGGATTGGCGTTAACTTCCCTAGACACTATTGTTTGTCCTGGTGATTCGGCCCTGCTTGTGGCCAGCCCGGCGGATAATTACCAATGGAGTACCGGCGCCACTACCGCAAGTATCTACGTACCTGCTATGCCAGGGTCAACCAATATCTACAGCGTTACTGCTACTGATTTTTATGGCTGTGAAAGATCGGAAGAGATCAGCATCCTTTCGACCAACCTAGCTATTGCTGAATTTACCTACACCAACAACGGATTAACTTACCAGTTCCAGCCTACAAACCCACAATATGCGGATACCGAATACTTTTGGGAATTTGGTGACGGCACTACCTCTACGGAATATGCACCAACACACACCTTCCCCGTAGGCAATAATTTTGATGTTGAATTAACGGTGACTACTCGTTGCGGGCTCGACATCTTTATCGAAACCATTGGCCTACAACCACCACCACAAGCAAATTTCACAACCGATATTTCACAAGGTTGCGCCCCGTTAACGGTAACCTTTATTAACCAAAGTATAAACGCCGACACCTACCTATGGAATTTCCCCGGCGGAAACCCCAACTCATCAACAGACGTAAACCCGGTAGTTACCTATAATTCACCAGGCGATTACCAAGTACAACTGACCGCTACCAACGAGATAAGCAGTGTAATGTTGACTACTTTCAGCGTGGTTCAAGTAGCAGATTTTGAACCTACAGGTAGTATTTCCTTTGATGCAAATCAACTCGACGTCCAATTTACCGGAACTGAAAATTATGCTGACAGTTACCTTTGGGACTTTGGAGATGGTACATCTACTAGTAGCAGTTTAAGCCCACAACACACTTACGGCACCAGCGGTACTTACAATGTAAGTTTGACACTTACCAATGGCTGTGGCACCGTGGTCATTACCGAACAGGTTACGGTCCAAAGACCCGCTCCTGAAGTGGTATTTACGACTTTGGATCCCACTCAAGGCTGTACACCACTGACCGTCACGTTCCTCAATCAAAGTATAAACGGGGTTAATTATCAATGGACATTCGCAGGTGGTACGCCCAGTACATCCAACGACGAAAACCCGACAGTTACCTACGATTCACCCGGCACCTATGCGGTACAACTCATCGCTAGCAATGAGAGTGGAATCGCAACCGACAGTCAAGAAAACTACATAGAAGTACTGGCAGGGCCCAGTGGCAATTTCTCAACGACTACAGATGAACTTACGGCTCAATTCACTAGCACTACCAGCAATGTAGACACTTACTTGTGGGAATTCGGGGATGGCATGACCAGCTCCTCTCCTAATCCATCACACACCTACACGGCCAATGGCACTTACACCGTAAGTTTAACCATCAGCAATGAATGTGGCACAGAAGTTATTACGCAAGAAGTCACCCTTCAGCAACCAGCACCACAAGCCGCCTTCACCTCCGTAGCGTCGACAATCGGCTGTGCGCCACTGACGGTTACTTACGTCAACCAAAGTGTCAATGCGGAATCCTATGAATGGACTTTCCCTGGCGGCGTCCCTGAAACCTCTACCCTACCCAACCCCACCGTAACTTACCTTGATGCGGGCGTGTACGATGTGACCTTAGTGGCCACCAACCAAACAGGCAGCAGCACATCTGAGATGCAGAGTTTGGTAGAGGTATTCCCCTCGGCGGCAGGAAGTTTCAGTTACACCAGCGACTTGTTGACCGCACAGTTTTCAAGTACAACCACGAATACAGATAGCTATTTATGGGAATTCGGTGATGGCGAAACCAGTACCGATCCAAACCCTAGCCATACTTACAATGTGGGTGGAACGTACTCCGTGAGCCTTTCCATCACCAATGATTGTGGAACGGTCGTGATAACACAGGAAATCGGTGTAAACCGGCCAATTCCTCAAGTGAGTTTCACAACAGAAGACTCGCAACAAGGCTGTGCACCACTGACCGTTAACTTCATCAATCAAAGCACTGACGCCAACTCTTACATGTGGGTATTCCCTGGTGGCGAACCGGGCAACTCTACCTTAGAAGCCCCTACGGTTACTTACTCAACACCAGGCATTTACGACGTACAGCTTAATGCAACCAATGAATCTGGCACTAATACACTGGTTGCTCAGTTTTATATTGAAGTTTACGCTCAACCAAGTGGTGAATTCTCTTACACAAATAACCTTTTAGAGGTTCAATTCATGAGTGATGCTGAAAATACCAGCAGTTATTCATGGGACTTCGGCGATGGGAATACCAGCATCATTGCCAACCCTGTTCACACCTATGAAACAGGAGGTACTTACACGGTTACTTTGGAGTTGACCAACGAATGTGGTACGACTACCCTCACGCAAGAAGTAGGCGTTATGCGCCCCATTCCTTCGGTAGCATTTACCACTGAAGGGCCTCCAGAGGGTTGTGCGCCCTTCAGCGTTACTTTCCTCAATGAGACCACCGATGGTGTGAGTTACCAATGGTTATTCTCCGGTGCTGATCCGGCAACATCTGAGGAAGAAAATCCAACCGTCGTTTACAATGCCCCCGGCATCTATTCCGTAGAATTGACTGCCACCAACGAATCGGGGAACAGTGTCCTTACACAAACAGATTACATCGAGGTAGGCGCTCCTCCGTCAGGTGATTTCACTGCTGAAAATGATCTTTTAACAGTAGCGTTCACTAGCACCATTAGTAATGCTGATACTTACAGTTGGCTATTCGGCGATGGCAATAGCAGCCTGGAAGAAAACCCCGTACACATCTACCTCGAAGCTGGAGAATACGAAGTAATCCTGACAGTAGGAAATGAATGTGGAACGGTGGACATCACCGATACCATCAACGTAATGACGACCAACCTGGTGGAACTAGGCCTCCAATCCGCTTGGCGTCTCTACCCCAACCCTACACGAGATAGGGTCTGGCTAGAGGTGATCGACTGGCCCGCTATCACCGATGGTAAAGTTACCATCTTCAACGCGCTGGGAGAACAAATGACACAACAAAACATTAGTTTACCAGGCGGAAATTACCGTACTCCGCTAGCGCTAAACCTACCGGCTGGCGTCTACTGGCTCCGCTTAGACACCGACTCCTTTGGAGGAGGAATGAAGAAGATAGTGGTGCAGTAATTTTCAACTAGCACTACAAAAACAAACATGAGTCATCCCGAATTTTGATAAAATAGGGCAGCCAGACAATGATGAATGGCAAGACGTAACCTGTAGAGCGGTATCGAAGCATTTCGGTATCGCTCTCCTGTTCTATGACACCACCGCCGAAAGAATAGATTTATCCAACTTCCCCAATTTCTGAGAATGCTCAGTAAAAAGTCGTAGACTAACATTACAATAGCCATTAACTTCATTCGATTATCCCAAAACCACAATCGAGGAGATTGCATAGCTAGTTCCGATTTGCAGAATCGAAAGCCTTGTTCTGCTTCCCATCGGTGGATATAACTAAACATGACTTCCCATGCTTGAGCAGCTGTTTCAATGGGTAAGGAGGTAAGCAAATACATAGGGCCATTATAATTGTGCTTATCCCTTACAATGATTAAATATAGCTGATTTTCAGGGTATTCGAGGTGATTTACAGCAGCCCATGCGATAGAGACTTTTTTGAGTTTCTTGCGGTTTTTGTCCTGCACTATTTTACTGCGTACTCCTTTGAAAGATCGCGCTAATAAATGGGTTTTCTTAGCCCCCTTGACAGCGTGATTTAGTAGGTGATTTTTCTTCCATCGAATAACAAAATGTTGCTCAAATTTNAAGAGGTATCTAAGCATTTTTTCGTTAGCATATCCCCGGTCAAAGACATGAAGTACGGCGTTTCCTACTTGTTGATTTATCTTTCGGAGCAAGCAGAAAATAATATTGTCAGGATCTTCCTTGTGCTTACCTCGTGTCGTCCACCAAGTCATTTGACATACACTAGGAACACCACCTAAGTGAGATAGGAAAACACCCGTCCAGTTAAATCCAGGAACACAAATACGTTTAGAAGGAGGATCATAATAGCCCGGTCTTATTCTCGTTAGCCTTTTCGCTTTACTGCTAAATACACTACAAAGACCTTCGGAAAACCAACTTTCGTGTTTTTCAATACAGCTATCGTCCCATAACATCAGTGGGCGTTTACCATCAAGACACAAGGATTTTATCCGACTGGCGCTACGATTAAATAAGAAATCATCAATCAAATCCGATGACCACTTTTTACTACGCAGGAGATTGCTAATTCGTTTAGTACCAGCGGGAGCGTGATCCATTCCACATATATACCCACCTAACTCACTGAGCAACAATCCCATTGCGCGATCTCTAAACAACAGAATAGTCACGAATAAATCAAAAAAGGTTCGTACTAAACGTTTATCAATCTGTTCGTCTAATTGATGACGAAAATCAAAAGTGTAGCGATCTATTTGATTTAATAAAAAGGAACTCGCGTTTTGAACACTGCTAGACTTTGACTTACTTTGTAGTATCTCTAAAAACATAGGCCTTTTGAGTTGTTCTTGAAGTGTGGTTACTCCTCGAATTTACTCAAAAGGCCTTTTTTGTCAAAACCGACTAAAATTCGGGATGACTCATGTTTCTATTTAAAACAATAAACCAAAAGCTTTACAGCTCCAAGTCCACATCATGTTCCTCGTGCCATTCCAGGCCGTGCTTGCCCAGTACCTCCAGGAATGGATCTGGATTGAACTCTTCAACGTTCTTCACGCCGACACCGCCCCACTTACCAGTCACCACCATCATAGCGCCCGTCATCGCAGGTACGCCCGTGGTATAACTCACGCCTTGGGCACCGGTTTCCTTGTAAGCCGCTTCGTGGCTACAGTTGTTCCAGATGTAGTAAGTCTTTTCTTTACCGTCTTTGACACCACGGATACGACAGCCAATGCTCGTCTGGCCTGTATAGTTTTCGCCCAGATCACCGGGGTCAGGCAATACCGACTTCAAGAATTCCAACGGAATAATTTCCACGCCTTTGTGCATCACTGGCTCAATACCAGCCATACCTATGTTCTGAATAACGCGCAGGTGGGTCAGATACTCATCACCAAAGGTCATCCAGAAGCGGGCCCGCTTGAGGGTAGGGAAATTTTTCACTAATGATTCCAGTTCCTCATGGTAGATGAGGTAAGAATTCTTGGGGCCTACATCCGGGTAGTTGAGCACCTTCATAATTTCGTGGGGCTCCGTCTCTACCCACTGGCCATTTTCCCAGTAGCGGCCTTTTTGCGTCACCTCACGAATATTAATCTCGGGGTTAAAGTTGGTCGCAAAAGCCTTGCCGTGATCACCAGCATTTGCATCAACAATGTCCAGATAATGGATTTCGTCAAAGAAATGCTTGGCCGCTCGTGCAGTAAAAATACTGGTAGCACCAGGGTCAAAGCCACAACCCAAAACGGCGAGTAAACCTGCCTCTTTGAAGCGCTCCTGATAGGCCCACTGCCAGCTATACTCAAATTTGGCTTCGTCTTTAGGTTCGTAGTTGGCCGTATCCAGATAGTGTACACCTGCCTCCAGACAAGCATCCATGATCGTCAAATCCTGATAAGGAAGTGCTACATGAACCACCAATTTGGGCTGGTACGAACGAATGAGCGCTACCAATTCCGGCACATTTTCGGCATCCACCGCAGCTGTTTCTATATTGGTATAACCTAACTGCTGCCGAATATCTTCTGCAATAACGTCGCATTTAGATTTGGTACGGCTAGCCAGCATAATTCCCGAGAAGACGTCCGGATGTTGAGCACATTTGATAGTCGTCACCCGACCTACTCCCCCGGCACCGATAATGAGTACTTTAGACATGTAAATTATTCTGTTTGATGGTTGTTGATTAGACCTACAAAACTACACATTTTCCTCCGGCTTACCCACTTCTCAAAAATTAGGATCAATAGATTTTGTTCTGATTATTTGGGGCCATGCCGGTATTCGCATTGCTGCGCAAACGCTCCTACGGCACCGGGCTGTCCACCGCTCTATCGAGGAGGTTACCATCCCTTGTCCTTGGTCCCTACCGGGCCCCGCGCTCCGGCCTCACGGCCTGCGCACTAAATTAGGTTTATACAGCGGCTGAATTCGTAAATACGCCCTGAGATCGTACATTAAAAACCAAAAGACCAGTTAACCAATCTTTTGGTTTACTGCCCTTCTTAAGTGCCCTTATAATCTCTCGTATGGTTCAAACCCCGAAGTAGTTAGAAAACTACCTTAAGTGCCTTTGGTGGTAAAAAACCCCTATAAAACCAAAAAATAAGCACCTAGCAGCACTACGCTATAAAATAGCCACCACTGCCAAGGCGTATAAACCCGCCACGAAAGGGCATATTTCTTTTGTACATAAAAGATCAGTAGTGCCTTCTCTGCACTAAAGGCGAACACAGCTGCCAGAGCAACACCATTTAACCCTAGCAAAGGCACCAACAGGAAGCCCAACAACAACTGCAAGCAAAAGCTCGCCACTGCAAAGAAAGGAATCAAACGCGTATCCTGCTTGGCCACCAAGACCGTGCGCGCAAAAAGCAGGTGAGCAGAGGTCAGTAACAAGAAGGTGCGAAACAAAGGGACACTATCCTGGTAATCCGCCGAAAACACTAGCGGAAACCACCAATGCGCCGTAAGAAGCAGTAAGATCGTGAGCGGAAATAGTAAATGATAAAGTTTTACAGACTCTTCTCGAAGGTCTTTTAGCCCATTTTCAAGATGATGGGCAATCGCTGGAATCAATGCACTCCCCAATGCACCAGCTAATGCCGAAAGCAAGGGAAGTTCACGGGCTCCATAGCGGTAAAGCGCAAAAGCCTCCGTATCACCTGCAAAGAAATAACCCACTAACCAAGGCCCTAAAGATTGATTCAACCCCGCCACCAGCGCATAAAGCCCCAGCGGCCAAGAAATTAGCCACCAACTATTGAGTATTGCACCAGACCAACGCCAACGGCCATGCTGAATGACAAAAAAAAGCAACCAGCACCACTTGAGTATTCCAACTACCGCCAGCGACCAAAAACTATAAGCAAAATCATAACCAAGAAAGAGCGGTAAAGCCACCGCTAACATCTGGGCACCCGCACTGAATGCACCATACAAAACCAAGGTCAGTTTGCGGTTGGTAAGCAAGTAAAAATGCTCCTGCAAGCTCGCCGTCAGATTGGTAACCAGAAAGACGATAAAAATACCTAAATAAGGAAGGGAGCTACGTTGCACCAACAAAGGCAACAAAAAACTATCTGCCGAGAGCAGTAATAGCGCTAAGCCTAAACCTACGCCCGTAAACACAACAAAAGACTGAAAGAAAAGCTGTTGCTGTTGGGGAGGTGGTAGCGTCGGGTACTGGCTCAATAAACCTTGCATGAAGCCAGATACCCAGAAAAAGGTAAGCAAGTAGCCCAGATAGGTAAGCATTTCATAGTTACCTACCTGGGCTACGGACAATGGAGCTTTGGCCAAAGCCACCGCAATAACAATAAGCCCGCCCTGGCGCATCAGCTGAAACAACTGGAATGCACGAGCGTTGGTCAAGCTATTCTCAATGGTAGCAAATCGGCCCAATAATTTTATTTAAGTATTTCTTCCTGTTCTGTAAATTCTACCCCATAGTGCTTGAGCTCTTCAAGAACGGGTTCGTAAACCTCTTTCATAACAGGGATCTGTACACCCGTAGACTTGATCTTGCCTTCTGCAATAAGGCCTACAAAGATTCCCATCGGCAACCCGACCAACCGAGCCATAGCTGTATCATCTTCACCATCTCCCTTCATCACCATGGAGGAAATCAGCTTATGCTTCTTGCCATTCAGCGAGTAGATAAACTCGTGCTGCATAATGATCATGTCCTTATCTGTAGGCTCTAGTTTCCATTTTTCCAGCAGAAGATTTTCCAAAATCAGGGCTGGCGTGGCATTTGGAATCTTAATCTTGCGTTTGCTAAACAAACCAAGCCATTCCAGTTTCTTCATTACCTCTGAATTGGGCTTCTCCTTGATCATGCCAGCAATACGGTCTTTCACAGAGCTATTCCCTTCGGGCGCAAAAGCTTCCATGAGGGAATGGTAAGTTAGTTTATCACTATTGAGAATAGGAAAATCTGCATCTGTTAAACCAATCTTGACAAGTGCATTCCAGGCCGCAGAATAACCAGGGTATCGGATAGTACCTCGCAAAATTGTAGGAATATTCTTAAGGCCATATTGTTCGCGATACAAGAGACTGTCACGATTAGCGTAAACTTCAAAAGGCCCCATCCCTGGCACCTCTATATTCCACGTCTTACGAAACAAGCGATTGTACGGGATAAACTTGTACTTCTTCTTACGTAAATACTGGGCGGTGCCTTGGCCTGCGAGTACGACGTTGCGTGGATTCCAGGTAAACTTGTAATGCCAGGGGTTGTCGTCGCTTTCAGGGGCTACTAGGCCGCCAGTGTATGAACGGAACGAAAGCAACTTCCCTCCTTTTTCTTTGATTTCATCGATCTTTTGCATCGCCGACATGTGATCAATTCCCGGGTCGAGGCCCATTTCCCCCATAAAAATGAGTTCACGATCACGAACTTCATCTCCCAGGCTGTACATTTCTTTGGAAACATAAGAAGCCGTGATGAGATGCTTATTGAGCTTGATACAATCCTGAGCAACTTCTACGTGTAAATGGGCTGGCAATAACGAGACGACTACATCAGCTCTGCTAATGAGTTCTTTACGGTCGTTGACTTTAAGTACATCTAGCCAAGCGGGGCGGCCATTAGGATGGCCATTTACTTTTGCATCAGCCAAAGCAGGATCAGCATCTGCTACAGTGACAAACCACCCTTTTTGCTGGGCCTTTTCGAGTACGTAATTGATTAATGCGCCGGAAGAGCGGCCTGCACCTATGATGAGGATGCTATTCATATCTGAACAGTATTTTTTTTGAGGATATCAGGCGTAAGATACTACCTTTAGGAATAATATGGTTGACTTAGTTTCGTTTTTACGCTAAGTCTACCATAATTAATACTGGTTTAATACAGTCTCTAAGAGCGCTTTATTTTATGCAGCCCACTATATAAGAATCTTATGCCCGACCACAACCACAGTCTTCAAGTTAACTGGCAATCTGTTAATGCAGAAGCACTACCTCAAGCAGATCAAATACTGTTAGCCGCAGCAGCGGAAGCATTGGACAAAGCATACGCTCCCTATTCAAATTTCCATGTTGGGGCCGCAGTTTTGCTCGACAACGGCGAAATCCTTTCAGGCGCCAACTTCGAGAATGCGGCTTATCCGATGTGCCTGTGTGCCGAACGCAGCACCTTGGCAACTGTCATTTCCACTTATCCGGAGGCTAAAATTTTGCAAATGGCCATTAGGGTTAGAAACCCTCAAAAGCCTGTTTCACAACCAGCTGCTCCGTGTGGGGCCTGCCGCCAAGTGATGGTCGAAGCAGAACATCGGCAAAGTGGTGACATCAAAATACTGCTGCAAGGTGAAAGCGGGCCAGTATATGTATTGGCCTCCGCCAAAGTTCTCCTCCCCTTCTATTTCGACGGATCTTTTTTAGGGTGATGATAAACGCCAAGATGGGTATTGTGCCGCCCCTCCTCTCTGTCAGCAAAAAACTTTTTGAGGGTAAACACCGAGGAGGTAAAGGCAATCTCTTCCCAGGGAATTTCCGCTTCGCTAAACAATTGAGTTTCTGAACTTTCAGGGCCTATTCCGTACTTGCCATCAGTGAGTTCAGCCAGAAAATGAATATAAATCTGGTTAATCTGAGGCAAGCTATACAAGCTGTGTACTCCACGAATCGTTACGCGAGCTTCTGCCTCTTCCCATACCTCTCTTATTGCTCCTTCTTCAACAGTTTCTCCGTTTTCGAGATAACCACTAGGGACATTCCAGTACCCTTCCTGAGGGGCAATAGCCCGGCGGCAAAGCAATACTTTATCTTCCCATATCGGCAGGCACCCCGCTACAATATTAGGATTGGAATAATGGATCGTATCACACGATTTACAGACAAATCGTGGGCGATTATCACCTTTAGGGATTTCTAAGACCGGGCCTGGGGCTCCACAATGGCTACAGTAATTCATTGGTTCCATGGTTCCAGTACTTACTCCACCACAGTTATTTGTCCATTCTCACCAGAGAACTGGAGTAACTCTTCCTTTACATTAATCACCTCAAAAGCAACCGGGCGGGCTTCAAAGCGAACATCTACTTTGGAGCCTGCTTTTACCTTTGGTGTAAAACAAATATCAAACAAGTGAGCATCAGCAGGAAGTGTGACCCCTCGCAACGACTGATGTATCCAACTAAGGGCTACCACCCCTAACTCGGAATGCGTATCGCCGAAATTCTGTGGCCCAAGGTCTGTCAGTTCCAGCTTATCGACTTTAACATATTCCAGCTCTTCGGGCTCCCAACGGATAGAAAACTGCAAGCCGATTAAATCCGCAAAACCAGTAGCCGTAATCGGCAGACAGGTTTCCTCGCCTGCTTTGACCTCGCCTTTGCCCATTACCAAGGTAAGCGTTTCATTGATGATAGGATTCCTTGGCGAAGAAGGAGCCTGTTGGTCGCCAGAAGCAGGTGCAGCTGTGCCAGAAGTTGTTTTAGCCATCTGCTCGACCTCTGCTTTTGCTTGTTCGCGAACGGCATTGTCTCCTCCACATTGAAAGAAAAACATGGACATAATCAGGAAAGAAAGCAATTTCATAAACATATATACACAGGATTTTATGCCTCAAAAGTAAGAGGAATTTGCTACATAATGCTAATTTCGCTATACTGTAAACTGAAATAGAGCATTACCTATGAAAATTTTCACCATACTCGCTGTCTTAAGCACCCTATTGGCTTTCTCTTGTGTTCCCCAGCAGCAATACGCGGAGCTGGAACAAACTTTGGAATACTACAAAGGAGAAGCACTGGCCACCGATAGTATCCGTGCCGTCAATCAGGCCATAGAGTCTGACAACAACCAAACGCAGGCTGAATACCAAACCATGACCCGCAAGTTGGAACAATTAACGGCTACCAACATTAGCCTGAATCGCAACTATCAAGATGTTGTTCAGCGTTACAACAACCTGGTAGGTGATAATCAAAAGGTATTGGCCACCACCAGCTATGAAACTCAAACCCTGGAAGCAGAATTGGCACTCCGCCAGGAAGAACTAGACCGTAAAGAGCGCTCACTGACAACGATGGAAAGCCAGCTACGAAGCAGAAATGCAGAACTCCAGCAAATGGAAGCTCGTGGAGCTTATAATTCGCCCACTGGTTATGATGCAGTCCCCGACGCTCGCTACAATCAATTAAGCGCAGAAAAAGCAAGCATCGATCAACAGCGGGCAGCACTCGTAAATTATTTCCAGCGCGTATTGGTAGGTTTCCCTAATGACGAAGTTAATATTGAAACGAGCCTAGAAGGCGTGGTACTCACGCTAAACCAAGCCTTGCTTTTCCCGCAAGGAGAATCAAACGCCGTACACTGGAAGGGCCGCCAAGCTTTGCAGCAAATTGCCGTTGTACTTCGTGACAACCCAGAGCTACCTATCCTGGTTATCGGGCACGTAAACCCAAGTAGCAATATCGACTACGATTGGGAAGTGAGCGTAGACCGCGCACTAACAGTCGCTCGTGATCTGGCAACCTTTGGTGTTGATGCAGGGAGGCTTACGCCTTCCGGAAAGGGCAGTAACCAGCCCATCGTACCCGCTACCAATGCCCGCGCACAAATGGTCAATGGCCGTACGGTTATTGAAATTCCATTGGCGTATTTGCAGTTGCTGAATAGTTTAGGAGGAAATTAGAAGGTGTTTGGTACTGGGTACAATGTACTAGGTATTAAGTATGATACTCCGAGACCAGAGGGTGCAGATTCAGACGTGCCTTTTCACCTATATGGTATCAGGATCTCCATGGCACCTCTCCGAGGTCTTTACAGCACCTCGGAGAGGTGCCCCATTGGTAGCTATAGTCCTTTCATTAACCTATTCGACCTCGGAGAAGGTCGCACAATATTATGCGCAGTAAAGACCACCTCTTTCACCTGATCAAATCTTTGTCCAAGTCGGAGAAGCGGTACTTTACCCTGGATGCCAAAAAGAGTGGCCGCAAACAAAGCCGTTACCTGACACTCTTCAAAACCATCAACGATCAGGAAGAATTCAGTGAAAAGCCGCTCAAAAAGCTGTTTGGCTCCAAACTAGGCGATGATAAAGCACGACTTTACGAAGCGATCCTCCGTTCCATGCGGGACTATCAGAGCAAAAAATCCTATAAAACCCGCATTAAAGAATTATTGACGGATGCCAAAATCCTGTTCGAACGCAAGCTCTACGAGCAGGCCGAAAACCGATTGGCAGAAGCAAAGGACTTGGCTTTGGAATTGGAGGATCATCTGGCGGTGCTGGAAATTAATCTAAGGCAGCGGCAACTGATGCGTGGTTCACTAGACCGTGATTATCAGGAGCAAGTAAAAGAGCTTACCAGAGAAAAAGATTATCACATTGAAATATTGACCAAAGAATTCTGG
Source organism: Lewinella cohaerens DSM 23179 (assembly GCF_000379805.1). Lineage (GTDB taxonomy): Bacteria > Bacteroidota > Bacteroidia > Chitinophagales > Saprospiraceae > Lewinella > Lewinella cohaerens. The sequence goes on from NZ_KB903531.1 coordinate 257,782, forward strand.
CTACATGATAATTATGATAAGCTCTCCATCGATTTTCTTCGTTACCCACAGCGGCTAGCAAATGAAGAAATTTCAGTGCTTGCTGAAAACTATCGAGAAATCCTTAGTCTTGAGTCTAGTCAACTCCAATCCTTTCACGCCAAATGGAGACTTCATCAATTTCTAGCGCTTTTTTACCGTCTAAAAGGAGACAGTGAGCAAGTGTTCAACCAATACCTACAAACGGTAGAAACCTGGAGAAACCACGACAAATTGATTTCGGAAAATTTTGTCCTCTATGTTGGTGACTTTTCTAATCTCTTGTCTGCTACCTCTAGAAATCCTGACATCTTTGATTCTCTTCCTCGCTTGCTGACTGAACTAAAAAGCCACGAGGCACCCAATTATCAAGGTAAAACCTTACTCTTTGAAAGAATTGCTATTTATGACTTGATATATTTGCTAAACAAGCCAACAGAAGATATCAATGAGAGTTTACGGGATCTCACCAAGGGAATCAAACAATACGACCTTACTCCAAGCTCGCATCTTAGTATTCATTTCAATACGATCTTACTACTTTTTCTCAATGATAGATTTGAAGAGTGTATGGAATGGTTGGAGAGTTTGAAACCGCTATTACGCAAAAACCTTGATTTAAGGAGAGATATCCATGAAGGCAGCCAAATCATCTATCTTTTGGCTATACATAGTCTTGGAGACTTTGATAAAACAGAAAACACACTTCGATCAGTAAACCGCTATTTTAGTAAGCTACAGAAATCAAATCTATTTTCTTTCTACAAATTAATAGCGAACAGTATCCAAAAACTACAAAAGAGTAGTTCAAGAAAGGAAGAGAAAGAAGTGTTAATTCAGCTAAAGGAACAAATATCAAGCTTACCAAGACCAGTGCTAGCTGGTCTTGACGAGATTTCACTTCTATGGATTGAAAGTCAGGTTTTGGATAAGAGTATAAAATCTTTAAGGCTGCAAAAACGCAGTTAGCAACTCTTGCTTAAAAGAAAGTTATACCAAATTGGTTAAAACCAGTTCATCTTCTGCCCAATTTATCCTTACTACTTTTTTGTTATCTAAATCAAACATTTGCTCAGAACAAGTGCCATCATCAGGAGCTTCTAAGTGAATAACCACATCATCAACGCCAATAATACCCAGCGCTTTATGTTTGGAATTATAGCTAAGGTTATACTGGCTATTCTCCCCAGCCTTAAACGTATACTTTTTGTCTACCGGGCGAGTACGTGCTACTTCGCCACCTTCAACAGCACCTGCTACACCAAGGTCGGGAGCATCCTGTGGAACAGGTAGCGTACTACCTGTAGCGACTACCAGTTGGTCACCAAGCAAGCCCACCAACACCCCTTGCGGCACGGTAAGATCAAAAGAAATCGCCCGACCATTGTCGATCAGGTAAAGGGTTTTCATATCCGAACTGAGGGAGATAGAATTGAGCATAAATGTAGTGTGTTTGTCCTTGTTGCTGAAAAGCACGTGAAAAGTATCAATGGGTGCATCACCAGGTGAAGGTAGGCCATCATCAGGATGATCTAACTTGGGAGCCATCGCAGGTTGTGGAGGCTTACTCGGGGTGTTTTTTGTAACGATGGGTGGCTTTTCACCACCTGCAAACCAACGTTTAATACGATCCCAAAAACTCATAGGGGTAGCGTGCTATTAAAAAAATCATGGCCTTCTCTGGCCCGGGAACAATAATTCAGCCAAAGGTAAAAAAAATGACCGCATAATTTTTTCATTTTTTCTTAGCGCGGCTTGGCCTAATGTGACGGAAAAACATTGGCAGCCTCCAGATATGCCTGACCAAACAATTCGACATTTACCCCCGTGGATTGCTGCTGCTCTTCAAAAAAGTAGACCAGGTGTTCCATTGGCATATTTCCCGTAAGGTCATCTTTGGCCATTGGGCAGCCACCGTAACCACGAATCGCACCGTCAAAACGTATACATCCCGCATCAACAGCAGCGGTCACCTTCTCCTTCCAAGCATTGGGTGTAGTATGAAAATGCGCACCGATCTCAAGTTCAGGATAAGCAGGGATCAACTCATTAAAAAGATAGGAAATACTAGGCGGCTTGGCCACCCCTATCGTATCACTAAGCTGAAAAATTTTGATATCTAATTGTGATAATTGTTCCACCCAGTGCATGATGGTCTCTGCGTTCCAGGGGTCGCCATAAGGGTTACCAAAACCCATCGAGAGGTAAAGCACCATCTCTTTATCGTGCTGTTTGCAAAGCGCCTGGATTCTTTTCACCCTTTCCAGGGATTCCGCTATCGTAGCATTGGTGTTCCGTAATTGGAAGGTCTCTGATACCGAAAAAGGATATCCCAGATAACTAATTTCGGGAAAAGCCACAGCAGCTTCCGCTCCACGTTGATTGGCAACAATCGCCAGCAACTTGGTTTTTGTACTGGACAAATCAAGCAAAGAAAGCACCTCCGCCGTATCTTTCATCTGCGGAATGGCTTTAGGGCTTACAAAGCTGCCAAAATCAAGGGTATGAAAGCCGACTTGTAAGAGTAAATTCAGATATTTGGCCTTGGTTTCCGTGGGGATGAAAGTTTTCAAACCTTGCATTGCATCACGGGGGCATTCGATCAATTTGATCATAAATGGGTTATACTTGTTAGGTTTTCTAAAAGTTATCAGAAATACTAAAGTCTTATGACTAAAAATAAAACGTTTTTAACCATAATCGGGTTTCTTTTTGTTGTAATTGGTTTTTTAGCAATTTTTCTAAACTTCGTTGGAGTCGACTTTGCCTTTCTTTATTGGCTGAGGTCCTTTGGCGGCCTAGGGGCCTTTATGACCAAAATCTTGATAGTCCTTACCGGGTTCGTTCTCGTTTATTTTGGCCAAGTTGATTTAGATAAGGAAGAGATATAGGGAAATCGGAATTGGGAGGTGGGAAGTCGGAATTAATAGAACACGCGTACAAAATGAGAAATGTTTCCAACAATTTATTAGTGCGCATTAGCTTGGTTCTTCTCTGTCCTTAAGAACCAACAATATTTCCGACTTCCCACCTCCGATTTCCGACTTCAAAGCATACACCTCTTGTAAGGTTAGTTCGCTGTGCTAATNCTCCATCAAATAATAGAACCATGTCTAATCCTATCATTCGCCCTATCCAGGTTACTGATAACAAACGGGTAGCCCAAATTATTCGTCAGGTAATGACCGAATTTAGTTGTGTAGGGCCAGGTTTTTCTATCGAAGATCCTGAAGTAGATCAAATGTACGAGGCTTACCAAAGTAAGCAAGCTGCCTTTTTTGTTGTTGAACACTTCGGGGAGGTACAAGGTTGTGGAGGCTTCGGGCCACTCTCAGGTGGAGATGGTGTTACTTGTGAATTGAAGAAAATGTATTTCCTTTCTGAGTTACGCGGCTACGGAATGGGGAAACAATTGCTCAATCATTGTATTGATACAGCTACCCAGCAGGGCTACCAAAGAATGTACCTCGAAACGGTGAATCGTATGATTTCCGCCAACGCACTTTATCAACAAAGAGGATTTCAGCCACTAGCAGCGGCTGAAGGAGCCACAGGCCACAGTAGCTGTGATACTTATTATGCCTTAACATTGCGCAAAAAGTAATCACCTAAGTGCTTGCTCCGCCAACGGCCAAAGTAATATTTCCTGATTAGGATAATCTATTGCTACTCGGTAGTTGGATAAAAACTGGTAACCTAATAGCCCATCAAGAGAGGATTCTTCATCCATATTAAGGTGAGACAGGTCCAAAAAGAGAAACTTACTGGAGAATTCAAAACTTCCTGCTTTTACTCCTTCCAGATAGGCGGCCTCTACCTTTTGAATGCCTTGATCTAAACCCTGAATTTCTTCGGTAGGTCTTTGCTGTAATGTGCTAGCCAAATGAATGGCACAAGCTCTGTCTAGCAAATTAGTGGCGGCTCCTGTATCTATTCCTAAACGGAAGGATTTACCTGCGATTACCACCTCAATAACCGGAAGGTGATCGTACAACTCAAATGGAATACGTGCGGAAGGTGCTGCTAAAGCAACATTCATCCTGTTTTTTAATAACAAGAGTTGATTCCGCTGGTAATCAATAAAGAGGGTATTATTTTTTAAGAGTTCGTAGCCAATCATTCCTTCAACATCAGCATCATGCAATTTATCCAGGTGGCTAAGATCAAGTGTGATAGCTTCTATGTTACGAATAGTGCGGTTTGCCCAAGAAAATTTCTTCACCGGCTTTACACCAACAACTACGCCCTGCGAACAGGACTGCGCTTGATAATCATCGGTAATATCTTTTGGAATCTCGTTTATCACTAAACCAGGCGCCCCCGTATCGAGAATAAAATCTCCGGATTGGCCATCAATTACACCTTCCAGGTAAATCATTCCCCGTTCGAGCTTAAAGGAAAGTGTAATAAGGTTATCGGTGATCACCATTTCCTCATTGATGGGGCGAACAGGACTGTTCAGATAAGCGATACTACGCTGGCTATGCAGCATGCTACTCCCTAAAAGGATAAAAAATACTATTTGCCATAACTGTCTCATATTCCTGTTCTTCTTGAAAAAAATCGGTAAACATCGCTTTGAACAGTGTTTCGTTTACACAAAGATAACTAAATATACACTTTAATTTTACTATTAGTTAACAATGAATTAACATAATTAGTTTCAATACAGTAACTTTTAGATAATAATGGCGCTTCCCCCAACGCTAGGCCGGCAATTTCTTCTCATGCGTTCTAAGCTCCCCCAAAGCAAGAAATTTGCTTGATTTTCTGGTCTTTTTCACCCCAAAGAAGGACATTTAAGAAGGGAGGATACTGATCCGATAGATGGGAATAAACACGAGGGGGGTATGACGGAGGAAAACCTACGCTACACCGAAGGAGCTAAACCAAAAGATTAGTTAACTGGTCTTTATGTTTTTAATACCTGATCTCGGATAGGTCAAGTTTAACCACTGCCATATAAACTTAGCGCGCAGGCCTTTAGGCCGAAGCGCGGTGCCGGGACGGCGCAAGGACAAAGGATGGGCAGGAGCGGTAGCGACCGACAGCCTGGTGCCGTAGCGGTGGTTGCGCAGCAACACCGCTACCGGCATGGCCTATAGAAATTACAATGCATTCGCCATTATAGCCACTACTATTCGCATAAATACATTCATGCATTTACACAACACTAACAGCGTCTCTAAAAGTCAGCTTTTACCCGAGCTACCAGCGCATTTACAGCTTCTACGCTATTGGCTTCACCATAAATGCGTACGATAGGTTCGGTATTTGAACGGCGCAAATGAATCCAGCCTTCAGGAAAATCCAACTTTAGGCCATCGATGGTATTGATAGCGGCCTCGTGTTGGTATTTCTGCTGGATATGCTCCAACTTTTTCTCTACATCCAAGCTTGGTGAAAGAGCGACTTTGTCTTTAACCATGAAGTAATCGGTATAAGTTGCGCGCAACTCATTGATAGACTTGTCTGCCCACACCATATTACTGAGCACCAGGGCGGTGCCAATCAGTGCATCACGGCCAAGGTGTAACTGGGGGTCGATGATGCCACCATTTCCTTCGCCGCCAATGACCGCCTGCACTTCTTTCATCTTGTTGACAACGTTCACTTCTCCTACTGCTGCTGCATAATAGGTTTGCCCATGCTTGTTGGTGATATCGCGTAATGCACGACTGGAAGACAGGTTGGATACCGTAGGTCCAGCCTGGTGTTGCAAAACATAATCGGCTACCGCTACCAGAGTGTACTCCTCTCCTATCCATGTTCCACCGGGGCCCACAAGTGCGAGACGATCAACATCGGGGTCAACAGCGATGCCCAGGTCGGCCTTGCTTGATTTGACCTTTTCGCAAAGTTCCGTTAAATGCTGGGGCAAAGGCTCGGGGTTGTGCGCAAACTGACCGTTCATCTCAGCATTCAACACTTCTACCTCACAGCCCAGGGCCTTGAGTAGAGCGGGAATGGCCAAAGCACCGCTGGAATTAACAGCGTCTACAACGACCCTAAAGCCTTTTTCTCTGATTTCGGCAGCTTTCACCAAAGGATGAGCAAGGACTTTTTCGATGTGATAATCCAACAAGTCATCATTTTGTACGTAAGTGCCCAAGTCATCTACGGCAGCATAATTTACCGCCCCCTGATCTAATAGTCCCAGGAGGGTCTTGCCATCCTCCGCAGAAATAAATTCTCCGGTTGCATTGAGTAATTTCAGCGCGTTCCACTCTTTGGGGTTATGGCTAGCAGTAAGGATGACCCCCCCCCCTGCATGGAGGTGAGGTACTGCCATTTCTACGGTAGGAGTCGTAGAAAGGCCCAAATCGACAACGGAAATCCCCAATGATTGCAAGGTTGCGGTTACCAGTTGGGTCACCATCGCTCCCGAGGGGCGGGCATCTCTGCCTATAACGACTTTAGGAGCAGCTCCGGTTTGTAGCAACCAACTCCCATAAGCAGCTGTACATTCTACAATATCCTGAGGAGTCAAATTTTCTCCTGCTTTTCCACCGATGGTTCCCCGAAAACCGGAGATAGACTTTATAAAGGCCACGTATTTCTTTTTTGTTAGGAACAGCACAAAACAAGTTGAGTCTTTGTTTTTGCGCAATACTTAGGTCGGCAAAGATACCCGGACTGTATTTATTAGCCAACAATTTTTATGTTTGCATTATGGAGCAACTTATTCAACTCGACTATTCCCTATTTGAATGGATTCATCACGGCTGGCAACATCCCTGGCTAGATGCCATAATGCCCTATTGGCGGGAAAAAACCACCTGGATTCCGCTTTATCTACTGCTCGCAGCCGGGTTGATTTATAAATACAAGTTGCCAGGTCTGTACTATTTACTCGCGCTGGGAGTAGCCGTAGGCATAGCTGATTTTAGCAGTAGCCAATTGATAAAAAAATCCGTAAAACGCCCACGCCCATGCAGAGAAACTGCATTGAGCCAACCTACTCGAGACGTTGGGGTGCATTGTGGAGGTGGTTATAGTTTCACCTCCTCTCATGCGACCAATCATTTTGCGGTTGCTATTTTTCTTTTCCTGGGATGGGGGCGTCGTTGGAAAAAATGGAGATGGTTGCTTATCTTCTGGGCAGCCAGTATTGCACTTGGGCAGGTTTATGTAGGGGTACATTACCCGCTTGATATCACCTGTGGGGCGCTGCTAGGCAGTTTCATTGGCTGGGCTGTATACAGAATATATGAGCGGCAAAGGTGGCGAATACCAGATTTTTGCGACAGTTCTGTGCCAAAAGCATAAATATTAATCACATTTTTAAGTACAACTCGTTAAGTTAATTGTATATTGAGTAGTCTATACTCAAACGGCAAGCTAACTGATCAAGATTGTTTTTTACTGGCCTCTTTTACCGCACCACTACCCTATCTCATTGAACAACAGCGCTCTGGGTTTATATCTTAGTATTATTTTTAAAATATAAAACCATCGTTAGCGAAAATTCACTAATTTGCCGTCGTAAGCCGAATTATTGACTTATTACGTACCTTATCAAAGCATGAAATTTCTACTACACTCACGTTTATTGTATTTTATTCTCTTTTTGGGGATAGGTGTTTTTGCCTCAGCGCAGACCGTTGTCCGCGGAGAAATTATTGATGGTGTTACCCGTGAACCCTTGATTGGAGCCAATGCCATCATTAAAGGGACCTCTGAAGGTACCGTCACTGATCTCGATGGAGCCTTCTCTTTTCCTACTACAGCCACTCCTCCCTTTACGATGGTTTTCTCGTACATCGGCTTTGCAGACGCAGAAGTGTTGGTAGAATCATTGGTGGAACCTCTCAAGATAGAATTATCAGAAGGCTCGGTTACGATAGCAACCGTAGAAGTCAAAGGGCGCCGTATTGGTGAACGCCAGCGACAGTCGGCCTTGACGGTAGAAACGCTCGATAATATTGCCATAAAAGAAACACCAGCCGCTAGTTTTTATGACGGCCTGGGGGCATTGAAGGATGTAGACCTTACAGCAGCCAGCCTTGGCTTTAAGATTATCAACACCCGTGGATTTAACAGTACCAGCCCGGTTCGTTCTTTACAGCTGATTGACGGGGTAGACAACCAATCTCCTGGTTTGAACTTCTCGCTCGGCAACTTCCTGGGTTCTTCTGAATTGGATGTCAATCGGGTAAACCTGATTGTGGGTGCGAGTTCTGCATTTTATGGGCCCAATGCCTTCAATGGCGTGATCAGTATGGAAACCAAAGACCCATTTTTCCATAAGGGACTTTCGGCTATGGCCAAAGGTGGCGACCGTTCTTTGTTTGAAGGTGCGCTCCGGTATGCGGATGTTTTTGGTAAAAACAAAGGCATTGGCTACAAGATTAACTTCTCCTACTTTCAGGCAGATGACTGGGTAGCAGATAATTATGACCCAGTTGATGATACGGATACAGGCGTAGACAATCCTGGCGGTTTTGACGCTGTTAACATTTATGGTGACGAATTTACCAGTGGCAGTGATTTCACTAATATCCTCCAGCTTCCTGGTCTTGGTATTATTCACCGCAAAGGCTACCGCGAGATTGATGTTGTTGATTATGATTCAGACAACCTAAAGCTTGGTGCAGCTGTACATTTCAGGCTCAAGCCAAGTATGGACTTAGGCTCCCCTACCCTTATTGCGGCCTCTAATTATAGTACAGGAACTACCGTTTATCAAGGAGACAATCGCTACAGTCTGAGGGGCATTCAGTTCTTCCAGCATCGCCTGGAATTAAAAAAACACGATACTTACTTCCTGCGCTTTTACGTCACCCACGAAGATGCAGGAGATTCTTACGACCCTTACTTTACCTCTCTACTACTCCAAACCAATGCCAAGGAGAATCGTTTTTGGCGAAATGCTTACAGTGCTTATTGGAATAACCAAGTGATGCCCCAAATGCGGGCGATAGAAGGTTTTCCTAGTATTTCTCAATTCCCTGGTGATCCGGTTGGTTATCGCGCAGCTTTAGCAGAATTCCTCGGGCAGCCAGATGTTGAAGCATCCCTTTTCGAGTGGCACAGTTTAGCTCAGGAAGCGGCACTAGTTGCAGATCCTATTGCTAACAATGCTGTAGAATTTTACGAGCCAGGTACTGCCCGTTTTGACGAAGAATTTGATCGAATTACTAGTCGCAACCTCAACAGTGGTGGAACCCGTTTCTTCGACAAATCAGCACTCATACACGGCCAAGGAGAGTACAAATTCAATGACCTCGTTGCTCGCGGCAATATTACTGACCTCGATTTACTAGCTGGTGCCAGTTTCCGTCGTTACACACCAAATTCCGATGGTTCTATTTTGTTGGATACCATGGGAAGAGATATTGATACCCAGGAATTTGGCATCTACGGTGGAGGTACCCTAGAGCTAAAGAGCAAGCTGAAAGTTAGTGCGTCCTTACGCTTGGACAAGAACCAAAACTTCGACTATCTCTTTTCACCAGCGGGTTCGTTGGTTTATAGCCCAACCGAAGTGACAACTGTACGTGCATCTTTTTCCGCTGCTGTTCGTAATCCTACCCTGGCAGATCAGTACTTGAACTACAATGTAGGCCGAGCCATCCTTTTGGGCAATCTAAACGGCTTTGATAGCCTCGTGACCGTAGAGTCACTATCCAACGCCCTTAACGCCAATGATCAAAACCAGCTGGATTACTTCAACGTAGCTCCAATTCGGCCAGAAAAAGTAAAGACCGTAGAAGCTGGTTTCCGTACAACCCTCTTTCAGCGGCTTTATTTGGATGCGACCTACTACTACAGTTTCTATACCGACTTTATCGGTTTCAATATCGGAGTAGATACCCGTTTTGACAATACCTTTGGTACACTGGTATCCGCTCAGGCTTATCGAGTTGCAGCCAATGCCACAGAAGAGGTCACTACCCAAGGCTTCTCTATTGGTTCTAACTACTACTTTGCCAACTATTTTGTGTTCAACGCTAATTACTCGTGGAACAAATTGAATACCATTACGGACGATCCAATTATTCCGGCCTTTAATACGCCAGAACACAAGTACAATGTTGGTATTTCCGGAAGAAATGTTCCACTGAATCTGGGGCTCTTCCGTGTCCCTAATTTTGGCTTCAGTGTCAATTACAAATGGATTGAAGGCTTCATTTTTGAAGGATCACCACAGTTTACCGGAGAGATTCCTTCCTACGACCTTTTGGACGCCCAGATCAATTGGCAGGTAGCCAAATTGAACAGTACCTTCAAGCTAGGTGCTTCAAATATTCTCAACAACGAAACTTTTCAGACGTACGGTGGGCCCCGCATTGGGCGCCTGGCTTACTTCTCTGTTTTATACGAATTCAAGAAAAAATAATTTATCAATTTAACTGCATTAATCTTAATTATGAAGCAATTTAACATTCTACTTATCTTATTCGTCTGCGGTGTTTTCACCAGCCTTCAGGCTCAAGACACCCGTTATGTAGACGAAATTTTTACAGACGTTACGGTAACCTCTAATGTGGTCTATGCGAATAACTATACCGTGCTCACTGGAACTCCAGCTTTGTCTCCCATTACAATGGATGTTTACACGCCAGATGGAGACGACAATACCGAGCGGCCTACTGTACTTTACATCCACACCGGTAGTTTTCTTCCTCAGTATTTCAATGGACAGGTTACTGGTGGCAAACTAGATTCTACCGTCGTTGAAATGTGTACCCGTTTGGCCAAGCGTGGCTATACCGCCATTGCGCCTACTTATCGTCTGGGTTGGGCACCTACCGCTCCTGATCAGAATATCCGTACATCTACCCTACTTCAGGCTTCGTATCGCGGTATTCAGGACATGCGTGCTTGTGTACGCTACTTGCGTAAAACTGCTGCGGAAGATGGTAACCCTTACGGTGTTGATTCCGATAAGATTGTAGCCTGGGGTCAAGGTACTGGTGGTTACTTATCATTGGGTATGGCAACACTGGATGATTATGCTGAAATTTCAGATTTAGACAAATTTATCGATACCGAAACTTTCCAGCCTTACGTGGTAGAAAGTGTACACGGAGATATCTATGGCTTGGTAGAAGCGCAGCTTAACAGCCCTAATACACCTGGCTATTCTTCAGATATTCAATTTGCCGTAAATATGGGTGGTGCCTTGGGTGATACCTCTTGGATTGATGGCGATACGCCTGAGTTCAACGAGCCTCCTATCATTGGTTACCACGTAGTTAGTGATCCTTTCGCTCCTTTTGGAGACGGCCCGGTAATTGTGCCTACTACTCAGGAATTTGTTGTTCAGGTAGCAGGTACTCGCCTATCTGTACAGGTTGCTAACGAAAAAGGAACCAACGACCCCCTAAATGCTGTAAACGGACAAATGACAGGGCTAGCTGCTGGCTTGGAGGCATTCACCAATGCTGCTGCGGGGGTTCCTGTTGATCTTTCAGCCTTAGGGCAATCACCTACGACACTGACTACTCCTCACATGTATCCGTTTGTTGTAGACGGACTGGGATCTGGTCCATGGGACTGGTGGAGCAAGCCATTGCTAGATGTAATCATCCCTCAGGTAAATGGTGTATTCGGTACTGATTTCAATTCTGACACCCTGCACTTGAACGGTTTGATTACCAACCCAGATATGTCGGCTGCGAAAGCACGTGCATACCTTGATACCGTTATGGCTCACTACATTCCACGTGCGTGTCAGGTATTACAGTTGGAAGAATGTGCCATCGTTTCTTCTGAAGAGATTGCTGACGATAGCCTTATTGGTCTAAGTGTAGCTCCTAACCCAGCTACCGAGCGTGTATTCATCCGCACCAATGCTACCTACCCAATGGAAGCTATCCAGGTATTTGACATTAACGGACGCTTTATCCGCGCCCAGAACGGCATTGATAATCATCAATACGAACTTGAGCGAGGGAATTTACCGGCAGGCACTTATCTTGTCAAAGTCAAATTTGCCGAAGGAGTTAGCGTGAGGAAGATAATCTTCCGCTAAAGCTTAAAGCTAAATTTTAGCGAATTTAGAAATAAGAGACGCCCGGGAGTAGAAATACTCTCGGGCGTTTTTTTTGTAAAATCACAAAATTTCAACACTAATAGTTAATACAATCTCTAGATTCTGCTACTTTTACTCTCATGGAGAAACCAAATCAATCTTTTAACCCACAGGAAGAACGCCCCGGGATTGCGACTTCTTTTAGGCTATTAGTGCAAGATATTCGAGAATGGATCATCGATTTCATAGACCTCAAGGAGGGCATGGATCGAGAAGGAACCGTTATTGCTATCAAGTCGGGAAAACTCATGCGAGGAGCGAATGCATGGATGCTTATTTGCTCCATCATGATTGCTTCCCTCGGTCTTGACCTCAACTCTGAAGCCGTAATCATTGGAGCCATGTTGATTTCACCCTTGATGTCTCCTATCTTGGGAGTTGGCTTGGGGGTCAGTATCAATGACCGGGAAATGCTGCTACTTGCTATTAAGCATTTCCTCATTTCCATTTTTATAGCACTCCTTACAAGCACACTGTACTTCTGGCTCACGCCACTGGGTACTTTTACCGATATGATCGAGGCAAGGACAGCTCCTACTTTTCTCGATGGGCTTGTTGCTATTTTTGGAGGCCTGGCTGGTATTATTTCCATTACCCGTAAGGATAAATCGAACGCTATTCCGGGCGTAGCCATCGCTACTGCCTTGATGCCTCCGCTCTGTGTGACAGGATACGGCATTGCCAATGGCAATATGGAGATTGCACTCAACTCCTTCTATCTGTTCTTTCTCAACTCCTTTTTTATTGCATTAACCTCTTACCTGATTATCCGTTTCTTACAATTCCCCTACAAGGAACACCCTAATCAAAAAGAATCTTTAAGGGCGAGGATTGCTGTCGTAGTCTTTAGTTTAGTAATTATTATACCCGGCACTTCTATCCTCCGTGAGGTTATTCAGGATTTGCAGTACAAGCAAAATGTCAAAGCTTTCGTTAAGGATCAATTTGACAATGATTGTATTGATTACAATGTTTTCAATATCACTCCTGACTCCAATATACTGGTCGTACAACTCATCAACCGAGACGTTCCTGACAGTATGACTAATAACTACAATACCATGTTGGCGGGTAAATACAAGTTACCAAACACCTATTTTCAGGTGATTCCCGACTATCGGATTAAGTTAGGTGATATTGAAAAAAACGCGATAGGCTCAGGGCAGCTTACCCAAGTCAAAAGTCAGTTGGAAGAACTGCGTAATTACCAGCGGGAGGAAGCAGTAAGAGATAGTATTACCCGCTTACAAGAACAATTGAAACCCAAACTTGATTCTTTACAATTTGTTCGACTTTCTTCCACGCTACATCAAGCAGAACAGTTCAAAGTTCTTGATACACTTGCCTACGGACAAACTCAGATTATTGATTTTACACAACCAGCGCAAACCATCCCTATGTTTATCGCTCACTGGTCTAACCGGCCGGGGCCACGAACTCGGCAGCGCCAGGAAGTCGCTTTAACAACGTTTATCAGCAACTATATCAAGACTTATGACCTTCAAATAGATACGTTCGTTGTACATTCTTACTAATATAGCGTGGTGTTAAACAACGATAAGTATTGCGCAAACAAAACAAATTGAATCTACATGAATCTTACTCCCCATAGTGCACTTCTTCTGATTGATTTACAAAATGACTTTTGCCCGTTAGGAGCACTACCTGTTGAAGAAGGTAATCTAGTTATCCCCATTGCGAATGCCCTTATCCCACATTTTGACACCATCGTTGCTACCCAAGACTGGCATCCTGCTAATCACGGCAGTTTTGCGGCTAACCATCCCTGGCGCAAGCCAGGGCAAGTGATTGATTTACATGGGCTTCCTCAGGTACTCTGGCCGATCCACTGCGTGCAGGATAGCTTTGGAGCAGAATTTGTACAAGAACTAGATCAGGAAAAAATCACCAAAGTCTTCACTAAAGGCACTGACCCTACCATCGACAGTTACAGTGGTTTTTTTGACAACGGCCATCGAAAAGCGACGGGCATGGGCGACTGGCTTAAAGAGCAAGGTATTGACACTGTTTACGTCATGGGCTTGGCTACCGATTATTGTGTTAAGTTTACAGCCCTTGATGCCCTTGAGCTAGGTTTTACAACTTACCTCATTGAAGATGCTTCACGTGGTGTAAATTTATCTACAGGCGATGTAGATAATGCCGTTGCGGAAATGTCTGAAAAAGGCGTAAAAGTGATTCATTCAACCCAAATCCTCAAAGCTTAATTATTGTGAAGGTAGAATGCTGGTTTATAGGAAAAACGGCTGACCGCTATCTGCGAGAAGGCATTGATAAGTACGCACAGCGTCTACCTCATTACCTTCCTTTTGAAAAAGTGATCCTCCCCGATATTAAAAATGCGGGCAAACTCAGTTCTATACAGCTCAAGCAAAAGGAGGCAGAGTTGGTCCTTTCCCGGCTCAAACCCCAAGATGCCCTCTTTATCCTTGACGAAAAAGGGAAACAATTAACGTCTGAGGATCTTTCGCAATGGGTTGATCAACAACTCCAAGGTTTTCATCGGCGCTTAATTTTCCTGGTCGGTGGTGCTTTTGGTTTCGATGATGCCATTTATCAACGGGCTAACGGGAAACTTTCGCTGTCCAAAATGACCTTTTCCCACCAGATGGTTCGGCTCTTTTGGTTAGAGCAATTGTACCGTGCTATGACCATATTAAAAAACGAACCTTACCACAATCCTTAAATTACTATGTCTATATCGTTAACGCTGGTCTTAATTATTCTGACCTGCCTCATTTCTTACCAGGCTTTCAACAACCCTGAGATGAAGGCCAAATTGCTTTTCCGCCCGGTTGATATCCGTAATGGAGAATATTATCGCTTCTTCACCAGTGGCTTGATTCATGGAGATTTTTCCCACTTGCTTTTTAACATGTGGGCACTCTATATTTTTGGCGAACTCGTAGAGAATATTTTCACCACCTATCTATTTGGGCCTATCATTGGCCCAGTAGCTTTTTTACTCTTCTACTTTAGTGCGGTAGCAGTAGCCAGCCTCCCCTCCTACTTTCGTCATCAGGATAATTACGCTTACAGTGCACTAGGGGCTTCTGGAGCTACGTCAGCTTTATCTATGATCTTCATCATGTTTCTTCCTTGGGAATGGTTCGTTTTCCCTCCCCTGCCAGGTATCTTACTTGCGGTAGGCTTCCTATGGTACTCTTCTTATATGGACAAGCAAGGTAGAGACAATATCGGCCACAATGCCCACCTTTCAGGAGCTATCTATGGTATCGGTTTTATTATCGTAGCTAGCCTTTTATTGAAACCAGAATTGCTAACCTATATGCTCCAGCAATTGCTCGCTGGCCCACAGCCTTTTCCTGGGTTTTAGATAGGTGCTCTCGAACAACTGTCAGTTGTTCGAGAGCACTAAATTTATTTTAACTGCCACATTTACAAGTGGGGTTCTTTGACTTCATGGTTTCATGTACATTCGTCAAAAAAGCATTTAATATATCTACACCTTCTTCCGCATTACCTCTAACCTTTGTATCGTCAGTAGGAGCTGCAGTATATTCAGCAACAATAGACTTCAATGAACTATATTCCCCCTGAAAGAAATAATCGATATACGCAGTAGTATGTTCTTCTGCCATTTTTGCTAAAAACATGAGCAAGCGGAGGTTCACGTCTTGTGCATTAGAGGAACCCACCTTACAAAGTGAATTCAATTTTGTCAAATTAGGAATAAGAGTGTAAGGGACGGAATAGCCATCTACTTTCGATATTTCCAACATACTCGCAGTGAAAAAATCTGCACAGTCATCTAATGAAGCAGGCGTGAGCGACTTGGTAAATACATGGTTTTGTCCAATAGGAATAGTGTAATTACCATTTACAGAAATGGTTTTAAGGTACTCTCCAACTAAGCTGACTAAAGGATTCTCCTCGATTCCAAACTTGCAATAAGACTCTTCCTCATAAATACTGCAAATTTTATTCAAGCTATCTATCTGCCATACGTGAGGAACAACATCTAGTGCATTGTTATAAGCATGGTAATTCTCTGCCTTTAAATTCTGAACAAGATTTTGTGCAAATGTAGAATCACCAGCTGTTGGCCCAGCATAGACCCATGCTTCTACGTTTACATTAGCTCCTAGTTTATTGTTAAGATAACCTGCATATACTTGGGTTAGTGCTCCTCCTAAACTGTGCCCAGCCACTGATATAACCGCAGTAGAGTCTTCACTTATTTTTTCCTGCAAAAAGGATAGTAAAGTTATGCCTTGAACTGAATCTTTTAATGCAGTTAGTTGCTCTAATCCCAAGAGTGAACCTTTAGATATTTTGCCACCAGTAGTAGGGTTATTGACAGTACCCTCATTAACATCCTCATGTAACCAATCATATTCTGAAATCGCATTTGTTCCTGCTATCCCAACATAATAATGACTCACTCCACCAACTTTTGCATAAGTGCAATAAATTAAATTCTCTATTATATAAAAATACCCGTCATCTGTGTCGTCTTCATAAGTAATATTAATGGCTGGACCCCAAACACGTGTTGATTCTCCGATAGCAGTTGCATCCTTGATTGCATTATCAATTCGCGTTTCAGCTAAGCCCCTAAGGTATTTAAAGGCATCTTCTCTAGCCTTAAAATCACTCGAATAATATTGGTCATTAGCACAATCAGCCATCCAGGCATAAAAAAACTGCCGAACGGCCTCTTCACTAGGCGGCGGGGTAGCAGGCCCCAATTCTGTAATCTCCTCTCCTTCCTGTGGGTCCGTAATGGTAGTCGCAGGGTCACAAGCGGTGAAAAAGATAATGCCAAATAGTAAAAAAAAGAATGTTTTGTTAAAAACAAAGGGTGTTGGATTTTTCATTGTTGTTGAATTATATGGGTTGATAAACTAGTGCTATACCTCTTTGGTACAGCAGGTTTATCTATTCATGTCCAATGAAAGCTAAAAGGTAAGTCTAACGAATAATTACCTGCAAATTCGTTGAACTCAAAAAACAACTACTCGCGTCCTAAGACGCAAAATCCCAAATCCTGTCACGACAAGATTTGGGATTTCAAAGGACAAACAACTGAGTTCTTTCAATCAGGCTAAGTGGTAAAGGTCTTTTCTAAAACCGCGCACTCACTCCCACCATCGCATTCAAGCCCAGCGTAGGATAACGGAACCAGCGCTGACGATTATTACCAGCCAGGTTATTCAACTGTACCCAGGCCCCAATGTTTTTGGTGATATAGTATTCGCCCATAATACTCAGATCAAATAAGGCATTGAGGTTGTCTACCTCTCCGGCAGTATTCCGGTAAGGCACGCCATTTTCAAGGAAGAAGTCTGCCTTGAGAGAAAATTTACGCTCTGGTGTTGTATAACGTGCTCCGGCATTAACCGTAAAGGAAGGAAGGTGCCACGGCTTCTCTTCCCGCTCCAATGAAAAGAAGTTCTGGCTTACAGAACCCGTCACCTCTAGCCCTGTGAACAAGGGCATCATAACAGTACCCTTAATCGTAACAATCGTAGCGGTATCGTACTGTACATCGAAACGGGGGATGCTTTCCAGCGGGTCGTTCAGCTGAAACAAAGCCAAGTCATCGATCGCCTTGTAACCAATTTGCCCTTGATAGGTAATCCCTGCAATTGTTCCTTTTACACCACCGTAGTATTCCGTCCATTTAGAGTTACGAATTTCCATACGAGAACGTAGAAAAGGGTTATACTCAATCAGGTTACGAAAATTGTTCTTAGTAAGTGAACCATTCGCTCCTACGTAAGCAGTAAGTGCTCCTTGAACAATGTTTGCACTGGCTTCCAGATTTGGAAAAAGCGAAAAATTATCCTCAAAAGAAGTGATATTCGCACCAATTTTTACCTGAAAAGCATCACCATGATAAGTATAACTAGGCTCCAGGTAGAAATTATTGAGGGTCTGCTTCATCGTATCGCGGAAGGTTGAAAAATCCGTTTTAAGCACAATACTCAATGGGTGTTTTTCATCAAACCACTTGGTCCCTTCCAATGTCAGCAACATCCCATTTTCACGGGCTGCGTAGTTATCGTCCATTAAATAAATATCGATCCCAGCACGGTAATTGAAATCCGCCTGGGTACGCTCACCGTTAAAGATATCAAGACCGAAATCAAAAATACTGAATCGCTGACGTACCTCTTCATCGGTAAATGAATACAGCATGGTATCCAATTCTTCATTGATATCATTATAACCATAGTAATAAACACCATTATTCTCGTAGCCAATCTCTCCATTTACGGCAAAGCCCTGGTCAAAATAAAAGGTGCCATCCAATCCTAAACTATTGTTACTATACCGTTGGTTTTCAACCTTCTTCTTGTTGTTTGCAGTATGTCGCATCAATTCTATACCGAAGTCAAAATCCTCATTCTGGGTAATATCGTAGGATAGCTCTCCGTAAAAAGCATTAGGATACCCTCCTCCCAAACGGGCATAACCATCATAAATTTCTGGTGGCTTCTCCGTACGAAAAGCCAAAGGCCGGATACGAGGCGCAAGATATTCAACAGCCACATCTTTGGACACTACATTGTAATTTAGTCGCCGCGTAGTAGAATCTAATGGTGGTAATTCCGGGCGGACACTAATGCGGTTTGCTTCGGCTAAACGCGCTTCAAAATTCTTAACGACATCTACTTGGCCCGAAGGCAGATCGCCCTGAGCCGCAAGGCTAAAGCAGAACAACATTAAGCAGATACTTCCTATATATTTCATGCTAATTAATTCTAATAAATGAAAAAGAAAATTCCGTTCCTGAGGCTTAGGAACAGCACGAAAATAAAATGAGATTCTGTTTTTCATAATAGTTGAATAAACGATTCATTTAAAGAGTTTTAACTATTTGAAAAACCTGAAAAGAATCGCATTTTATTTTCTGCGCAATACTTAATTACCCCCTCCTTCAAATTGAAGTTGATTAGGATCAGAATTATCAAGGCGACTTCCTTGGTCAATCATGGTATTAACCCGATTAAGCTTCTGGCGTGCTTCTGCAACCAGGGTTTGATCTTCATTGTAATTCTCCAACAAAGCTTCCAAGGCTGCTCTACCATTGTAGAGGTCGCCTTGTTCCACAAAAATATCGGACAGCAAGATCACACTCTTTGCCACCCAGAAAGGATAACCTGAACTCTCACGGTTGGCCGCCAGCGTCAGCTCTTTAGCCTTGTTCAAATCTCTGCGCTGGTAATAAATAGAAGCTCTCAGGTAGCGGGCCTCGGCAGTCTGTTCATTATCGCTTAGACGGATTGTCTCATTAAGCGCTGCCAATGACGCAGTGTAATCACTTCGATCATAAGCAATTTTACCAATGTAGAAATTCGCTGTCGCTCGTTGCAATTCAGTAGCACTCGGGTTACTCGACACTTTATTTGCAAGTGCGTAAACCGCCTGGGAATTACCAATCCGGTAAGCAGAACGCATGCCTCCCAATTGGGCCTCAAAACGCAACTCTTCGGTATCCGCAACCTGCTCCAAACGCGTATACAAATCGTAGGATTTATTGAAATCCTGGGCGTGGTTATAAGCGATAATTGCTGCCTTCTCCAAACCACGCAGGTAATATCTGCTTGGTCCTTTGGAAACTACCCAATCATAGTGGACCAATGCTTGGTCGTACTGGCGAAGCACAGCATGGCTCTCTCCTTTGTGATAATGGGCAGTAAGCACATTGATACCATTAGGAAATTGATTGAGATAATTCTGGTAGCTCTCTACAGCACGCTGATAGTTTCCGTTCTCATATTGTGTCTCTGCTGAGCGGAAAAATAAACTATCACGCGAAAAGTCATTAAAGTTGTAGTCGGGAATCGTTCGCAAAAATGCTTCCAGCAAATCTGGCCGCCCCATATCCGAAACATAAATCTCGTCCAGTGCTGCTAATGCAACATTAATCTCTTCAGGACTAGGGTTGTTGGCAAAAACCTGCTTGTAGTAATTAATGGCAGCCTCCTGATTTCCCAGGTTATAGTTAATTAAACCTAGTCGCAAATAAGATGGCACCACCAAATCAGAGCTATTGCGGTATTGACTAACCAGGCGTCGTAATGGTTCAATGGCCCTGCTTGTTTGCCCAATTTCTTGATAGGTAAGCCCCAACTGGAAAAGAGCATCGTCTGCATATTCAGAATTAGGATAATCGGAAACAATTTGCTCGAGCGCTAAAATCTTCTGAGCATTACGGTTGCGCAGCCCCTCCAACAAGGCTTTTTGATATAATGCATAGATAAAACCACTGTACTGATTGTTTACCGCTTCGTCATAATACTGAATCGCCTGATTGTACTGGTTACGCTTAAAGTAAGCATCTCCAGTACGCAGAACGGCATCACCAAGCATTTCGTCACGTACCGCCGGGTTGGCGATAAAAGAACGGTTGCGTTTGATTCCTTCTACCGTAGCACGGAAATAATCCAGCGCAGCAGGGAAATTATCCTGCTTCAAGTAGTTGTAACCCTGCAAATAATTACCTGTGAATAACGACGATTCATCTGGCAATCCTGTTTGGCTTTTAGCCAAGGTAAGAAACTGACTGTTCAATCGAATACTTTCATTGAAGTTACCATCACGATGAGCGATATCTGCTAACCAATAAAGGGCTAGTGCCTGGCTTCTAGTATCAATAGGAAACTGTAACGAACGATTAAATAGGGTCTTCGCTTCTGCTGGATTATTTTCCTGCAAAAGCTGAATACCACGCAAAACGAGTACTTTCTGATGACTCTCTTGTAATTGTGGTGGCTTATTGGGCATCGCGTCCAAAATGGTCAACGCTTGTTCGTAATTGCGGTACGACAAGAATATCTCCCCCATCAAGGTCTGAGCTTCAACGTAATAAGGACTGGTTGGCGTAATCTTCTGGAAAGCATCAATGGCCTCCTGCGGGTCTTTCATCTCGTAGGCTAGCTTGCCATAGTTGAAATTAGCCTCTTCTGCCAACGCAAGGTCATAATTCATCCGCTTGGCATTACCAAACGAAGCACGTGCCAATGAGCGGTCTCCTGTGCGGAGGTAAGCTTCTCCGAGGTAGTAATTAGCAGCCTGGCCCATTTCGTTATCTTGTCCACTTACTTCCTGCAAATTGCGGATAGCCTTAGCGTAATCTCCTGTTTTATACTGAGTATATCCCAACTGATAAAACTCCTCCGCCCGCAAGCGACCAGAACGATCAGCATAGTACTCTAAATAGCTCAGTGCTTTGGTATAGTCTCCTTTCTCAAAATAAGCTTGACCTACCAGTTGATAAATTTCTTTCTGATTTTTCAGGTTCGGCTCTGACAAACGTGGTTCTGCATACGCGATTAACTCATCAAAACGGCGTTGAGCGAAATAAATCTGAGCCGTGTAATACGGAATATAATCATCATACTTACTCGAACGCTCAACCAAACGGAACTGCCGAACAGCATTATCATAGTCACCTTCGTAGAAATAGCAAAGTCCCAAGTAGTAATTTGCAGGGTAATAAAACTCCGTTTCCAGGTCTTTGATTTCCCTGAAATTAGTCTTGGCTTCCCCAAAATTTTTCTTTACAAACTGAGCATAACCCAGCTTAAAACGAACCCCGGCCCGCTCTTCTCTTGACAGTCCTGAAGTAGGCACTTTACTGAGATATGAGATAGCCTTATCATAATCCCTGTTATCAAAATAGTAATTGGCTATTTCAATCAGTGCTTGATTAGCAATGGGGTCAGGAGAATAGTTTCTAATAAATTCCAAGATGAGCTTCTCTCCGTCTGATTGCCCTAAGCGGACTGCGGATTGAGCATAGCCTAATTCGGCTTTGGTTTTTATTAATGGGGAATCAGCTTCGTTGACTTGACGAAACTCGTCTATGGCATCGCGAAATTCGTTCTGGGCCTTGGCGTAAAGTCCATCATCAAAGAAAAGCTCCCCACGCTTATAGGCCTGGTAAGCTTCGGTATAGACGGTGGTCTCTTGTGCGGCTATCCAGCCTGCGAAAAACACGGCCACCAAAAAGGGCAACAATCGTTTCAGCATTGGTGGTGTAAGTTGGTTGATAGTAGTTGATTTTGTAAAGCGTACAAGGTACAAATTACAATTAATCTTATGAAGTTGCTTAATGTTTTGCACGCAAGTAAGCGAGTAATCATCAGACTGCCTTATAAACGCAACAAAGGGGGCAGAATGTTGTATTCTGCCCCCTTAAGAGGAATGGTGCATTAATAAATTGCGTTTCTATGCGTAAGTTATTTGGCGAATTTACCCATTACCGTGGCTATGATATCGCAACACTCCTCTAATTGCTCCTCCGTCATGACCAATGGTGGCGCAAAACGGATGATATTTCCATGGGTAGGTTTTGCTAACAAACCATGTTCTGCCAGACTTACGCAAATATTCCAAGCGGTTTTACTCTCCGGGCTATCATTGATGACCACCGCGTTAAGTAAACCTTTACCTCTTACAAGGTTTAACAAGCCAGGGTATTGCTCTACAAGGTTTTGCATCCTTTCACGAAAACGTTTTCCTAGTGCCCGGGCATTTTGCGTTAGTTTTTCATCACGAATAACTTCCAGTGCTTCCATCGCTACTGCACATCCTAGTGGATTGCCACCAAAGGTACTTCCGTGCTGTCCGGGCTGGATTACCTCCATAACACGATCATCAGCCAATACGGCAGCTACTGGATATACACCACCAGAAATAGCTTTTCCTAAAATCAAGATATCTGGACGGGTGTAAGTAGCCTGTTGCTCACAGTGGCTCTGGCAATTACAATCGCCACACACCCGCAAAAGTGCTCCTGTCCGACCAATACCCGTCTGGATTTCATCAGCAATAAATAGGATATTGCGCTCACGGCATAGCTCCGCAGCAGCGGCCATAAAGCCTTCATCTGGCACAAACACACCGGCTTCGCCCTGGATAGGTTCTACCAAAAAGGCAGCAATCTTATCAGGCTCGTTGTCCAATGCTACCTTTAAAGCAGCAAGATCATTATAAGGTACCGCTTGGAATCCAGGGGTGTAAGGCCCAAAATTTCCTTTAGCATCAGGGTCGCTAGAGAAAGAAATAATGGTCGTCGTCCGTCCGTGGAAGTTTTGCCCACAAACGATAATTTTAGCCGCTCCATTAGGAATACCTTTCTTTTCGTATCCCCATTTACGAGCGATTTTAATGGCGGTCTCCACCCCCTCTGCCCCGGTATTCATCGGTAATACCTTATCGAAGCCAAAATACTCCGTGAGGTACTTTTCATAAGGGCCCAACTTATCATTGTAAAAAGCGCGGGAGGTTAGTGTCAATTCACGTGCCTGCTCAACGAGTGCATTCACTATCCGAGGATGGCAATGTCCTTGATTAACAGCAGAATAGGCGGAAAGAAAATCGTAATACCGCTTGCCCTCCGCATCCCATACGAATACGCCTCGGCCTTTAGATAAAACAACCGGAAGAGGATGGTAATTATGTGCTCCGTAACGGTCTTCGAGTTGCATCAATTCCGACGAAGAAAGTGTGGTGGTTGGCGTCATTTTTATGCTCTATTTTTTTTGATGTAAAACATCTCTAAACAATAGCGCTAAGGTAGAATTTATTTTCCGTAGGGAAAATGAGCATCATACCTAAATAAATAACCGATAACAAAGGAAAAAAATGGCGCAGGTAGGAAAAAAAAGTGAGCCCTGAAAATAAGATAGGCAGGGCTCCTTTAAAAACGCGCTCTCTCTGATTCTTGTTGTATTAACAACTATTGCAAATTTAGCATAATATTTAGCATACTTCCAAATATTCTTGGATGATTTTAGATATCGCGAAAAAAAAATATTACATCATCCACCATTTTAACACTTTGATGCATCGCTTTCGACTGATTTTCATCACTTTTAAAAACATCTTTTTATTAAACTTAAAACTCCTCTCCCTATGTCCCCCTTCTCTTTAACTCAAAACATGATAAAGTATTCTGTTTAGCCTCTTCCTGAAGCTGTAAAAATCCTATTATCCCAGTTCAAAGACTCCAAACATTTGCCATATGCACCAATTATCCCTCCTTTTTCTCTTCGCAATCCTCACGGTAACTGGTTGCCGTAAAGGAGACACACCTAACAAGGGCGACATTAGCATCAAAGCGATTAATATTCAGAAAAAGGCAATTAACTGGCTTTTGACAAAACAAGCTGAAGATGGAGGCTGGCACAGTGAAACTCACGGTATTTTACGAGGAGGTGCCGCTTATACGCCTTATATTCTGGATGCGCTTCAGGAATCGAATGCTATTGATTCTCAAGACACTTGCTCCTCAAATGGTTACGCGTTCCTACTTCAGCAGCTCGATAGTACTGGAGCTATTGGACAAAAAGGGGCTTACGTTGTTGAATATCCTGTTTATGCCACCTCTTATTTATTGAAAACATGGGCCAATAGTCCCCTCATATTTGATACACTCTTCCAACTTCATTTTGAAAAGTATCTCCTTAGTCAACAATTCACAGAACAAAGAGGAATTACGCCTGATCACCCGGCTTATGGTGCCTGGGGTTTTGGGGAGCAACATCTCCCAATAGGTGAAGTGGGGCATATAGACCTATCCCACACCCGTCGGGTACTAGAGGCTTTCCAACACGCAAACCTCTCTCCCACTCCCCCCTGCTGGCCTAAGGCTGGTATTTTCCTGGAACGATTACAGAATAAAGATGGTGGATTCTGTAGTTCCACGTATACCCTTGGTTCTAATAAAGCAGATGACCAAACCCATAAATGCGTTTCCTATGCCACCGCTACCGCCGATGGGTTACTAGCACTATTAAGCTTCCCTGAGAAAAATTCGCGAAAAATAGAATTAGCAGCCCGCTGGTTACTCGTCAACGAAAACTGGGAACAAGTAAGCGGTATTACACCAGGACGGCCAGGGAACTGGGAAAAAGTGCTCTTCTTTTATCACATAGCCGTCAGGGCGCAGGCCTACTCAAGAATGAACGACCTAAACTTACTACCCGCAGACAATGATTGGCAGCAACAGGTTGTTACGCTATTGGCAGAAAAGCAATTATCGGATGGCTCTTTTACCAATCCCTGGGGAGGNCCCAATAAAGAAGATGACCCGCTCTTGGCCACTGCACTTGCTATACGGGCACTGAATGCGGTAATCGAGGCAGGGCTTTAAGCAAAAGCGGGAAGCCCGTTTGACCGAACTTCCCACTTCTATTTCTCACTACAAGCTATAAGAACTTACTGCTTAACCACTCGCTGGATCGCTGTTCCCTGACCAGGAACTTCCATCTTAATGGTATAAACACCACGCGGCCAATTAGCCCCTAGTGTGACTGACGCTTGCTGCGCGCTCAAGCTTTGAGTAGCTACTGTTTGCCCTAAAGCATTTACGACCGTCAACTGGCCATTACCGTTCCATACCGGCAACTGGTAATTGAGTACCACCTCTGACTTGAATGGATTGGGAGCTACTGACCAATCTACATTTAAAACCAAGTCGTCTGTATTCACCAGCAACTCGCCAGTAACAGCAAAAGCATCTACGGCAGCTTCAACCAAATGACCATTAGGGTCAAAATCACTGGTAACAAAACGAATCTGCATTTCATCCGTAACCGTGATAAATTCACTTAATGTAATCTGGGAGCGCTCCCGCCAAAAACTTTCCGAGGTAGACAACGTTTCGATAACTGCTTCTTCCGTACCATTTGAAACAATAACCTCTAATTGATCATCGGGGTTACCATCACCTCCGGCATTGAAGAACCATAGGTTATATGCTACCACTGGATCAACATAAGTACTGGCAAGCGCCATTATTGGAGAAGTGAGGGTTACACTTGCACCGTCAACATCATCTGTAGCGGCATTGCCACCGCCATTGCCAGTAACATAACATTGGTCGCCGATATCGCCTTCTATATCAAATTCAGGATTAGAGGTTGAGCCTCCACTGTAAGTACCGTTGGGCTCTCCAAGTTCCCAGTATCCCGCACGGGTTTCATTGTCTTCCGTAGTGGCCCAGCCCAGATCAATGGCAAAATCATCTTCGTAACCACGACCAAGCTCGATGACCAGGTCATCATTGTTCACGATCGGAAGATCACTGATTAATTTCTGCTCGTAGCCCCAGGCACCAACAAAGACATCGTAATTGTCTTCATAAACACCTTCGATAAGAAATACGCCATTCCCATCTGCTGTGAATTCAAAAACAGAAAAATCATTTTGAAGAATAATCTTTGCTCCAGGAACAGGAATAATTACTTCTTCTTCAACGACTAAGCCGTTTTTATTATAAGTTGGTAATGGCTGTAAAGGAACATCAAGAATAGTGAGTACACCATTATCAATGCTAACTTCTGCCGTAAAAGGCAAATATCCCGGCTTTGATACCTCCACAGTATAAGTTCCCGCAGTGGCAATTCCAGTGCCGTAGGTTCCGTCAAGACGAGAATAATTAACATTAGCCTCTTCTGCTACAAGTACAATTTCAGCACCACTAATTTGGGCACCAGAAACAGCATCCGTGACAGTACCTTCAAGGTAACAAGCACGTACATAATTGACATCCATAACATATAGGCCATTCCCAATATCTGTTAAAAGAACAACCCCAGATGGCAAAAAGGGATAAGCTCCCCATACCCCTTGGAAGCCTGCGCCGCCGCCAAAGAAGGTGTCAAAATTGGCTACCTCCACGAGGTTATTTGGCCGAGCAGCATCAACAACGATACCTCCATCAGAATAATAACTAATGATCAACCAATCTTGCCAAACGTGTACATTATGAGGAATAACGCCATCACCTAGCGTAATCGTTGGACGGTATTGATCCAGCTCCTGAATATCTGTCGGGTCACTTACATCGTAAGCAGCCACAGGTGCATTTGGTTGTTCATCTGTTGTAAACGCAATATTGCTATCATCTGACAACCATATATTGTGCGTAAATTCGAAAGGTGTAGTTTGTACACCTTCCAGAATGACCTCGTCTTTGTCTAATACATCATAAATGGCCATACGACCACGAGTAAGTTCCGAGGAATACATCTTGTTATCCCTAACATACACATCGTGCGCATAACGGTTAGGTGCAGCACCTGCGAAAATTGGCGTC
The DNA here is from genome assembly GCF_000379805.1 of Lewinella cohaerens DSM 23179. Classification (GTDB taxonomy): domain Bacteria; phylum Bacteroidota; class Bacteroidia; order Chitinophagales; family Saprospiraceae; genus Lewinella; species Lewinella cohaerens. The sequence continues at coordinate 284,940 of NZ_KB903531.1, forward strand.
CCCGGGGTACTAAAGACATCAATAAATAGCATCCCACCGTCATTGATATTACAACCGGCCAGGTAGGCGTAACCAAATTCGTCAATGTAAATATTATGGCAACGGTTAAGTGTACCCAGCCCAGGAAGATCTGGTGTCCAGTGGAAAAAATTGACTGATTCCGGTAAATTTTGTAGATCAATGACCGTTACTCCTTCTGTTGAACCACTCTGGTCAGTAACCACATAGGCGTATTCCCCCCATGTTTTAAGATCTCGCCAAGTAGAATTCTGCCCAGGAATAAATGCTACCTCTTCGGCATTATCTGGATCAGAAACATTGACAATAGAAACACCGTTTCTGGCTCCAACCAAGGCATACTCGCTCCCGTCAGGAGCTACATAGCCCCAAATATCGTTTAGATCGGTATTGTACTCAATGTTCGAGCGCAGTGTCATATTTAACTGGCTCCATCCCATCGTACTCAACAATAGGAAAAAGCTAAGTGTAAGTAGCTGTTTTTGCATACTAGTCGTTATTATTATTATTTGGTTCGAAATAGAAGGGCTTAGATGATGTTTCTTGAACGCTACCACAGCAGCGAAGTGTTCTCGAAATAATCCCATGGGGACAGCACGAAAACAAAACACGATTTTGGCTTTCACAATAGTCGGCCAAGCGGTTCATTTTAAGCGGGTTAACTATTTGGAAGTCTTGTAAAAAATCGTGTTTTATTTTCTGCGCAATACATGGAATCGACAACACTTAAAGGTATACCGTGTGGCGCAGATATTTTTAAGAAACTCTGCTCGCGAAGATAGCCTTAATTTCAGAAGGCAAGGCCCTTAACGGCGCTCCACTACTGCAATTGTTATTCGGCTGACACAAACTATTTTTTCATCAGAACGATGAATCTTGATTTCCCATACATGAATTCGGCGGCCTACCTTGATCGGGCGCACCGTACCTGTCACCACCTCCCCTTCTGTGGCAGAATTGAGATGATTGGCATTTATTTCCACACCGACTACCGATTGTCTTGTCAAGTCTGTAAGGCAAAACATAGATGCAACACTCCCAAGCGTTTCCGCAAAAGCAACAGAAGCTCCGCCATGTAACAATCGCATAGGCTGAACGGTCCGATGATCAACAGGCATAGTGGCTCTCATGTAATCATCCCCGACTTCGGTAAATTCTATTCCGAGGTGTTCTGTCAGGCTATTACTTCCAGTAGCTTCAATTTTTTCTAAAGTCGGTGGAGTTTTCCAAATCATCATTTCTTTTTTTTACTGATTACTTCCCTTCATATAAATTACGAATAGGCCCCTTTTCCTCTGGAACGATGAAATACTGATCATTCAACGAATTGAATGGATGAAAACCTATTGGTGACGGAATTCCTCCTTCCAAATTAATCACTGCCTCCACCTGTTCTTCTGATGGAATAATGTAGATAGACCTTGTATTAGACGGGGCTTTCAGACTTGAAATAAGCATTGTTTCATAAGGCACTGCCCAATCAAGGTTGCTATGGNAAGCAGGAGCATCTGATTTTAACAAGTAAGATCTTCGGTGCGGATTTTTCTCAGCTAAAGTGACTTGCTCCTTCATCCAGCTTAAGCGTTCACTATATCTGTCGTTTATTTCAATGATTTGTCCTATTCTAAAACAGGAAACCACTGCTATAAAAGTGACCCATATCCATGTTTGGCCAACCCCAATAACCTTATCAACCAATGGTAGTCCTATAAAAATGCCCAAAGGTAGATAGTAACTCTCCAGATACATTTGATCCGATGAGTAATGATAGGTAGTCAATATCAAAACCAACCAGGCAAAAGTACCCGACAACATCAAGGCGATATTCCACCAGGATTTATGCTTGAAAAGAAAAACCAAATTTATCGTAAGCACGATGGGCAACAGGTAATAAGTAGACAACAATCTTTTGAAAAAGAATACCGTACTTGGCAAGGAAAACAAATTTGTCAATCTCCCCCTAAACCCAGCGAACATTCCTACCGCATTGGCGTCATAGGCTCCCAACTCCGCTATTGCATACTTATACAGCAATATAAGCATCATGGTGCCGAAGAGACTGTAATACCTCCAATCAATATCTCTCCTTTTTTCATAGGCAAACCAAGCCCACAGAAAGAGAAACAAAGTGACCGATAGCGGATGGGAATAAATAACGAGTATGGTTAATAATTGCCAGAGGAGTAGTAGCCACCAATTTGGCTTTGGTTGCTTAATAACGACAGCAATTGCTAAAATGGAATACATGCATCCTTGAATCAATTCTGACTGTATCCAAAAAAAAGTATGAACTTGTGTCAAACCAAAAAACAATACCACCAGCAATGCTAGGCGACTTGAATTCAACCATTTCCAGATAAATACGGCCAACAAAAGTGGATATACGGTAAAAGACAAGGAATACACCTTGAGAATGAGGTCAAGAGGAGCATTCGACTTAACAAATAACAAAGCAGGAACCTGTACAATAGCTGCTCCAAATCTTTGAACTTGGATGGCTAATTTCTGACCATCTATGACACTAAATATTTGGAAAGCAGCATCAGCATAAAACACACGTTCTTCCCAATAAATGATAGACAAAACCACTAAAAATGCAAGTAACCCCAAGCCAATCAACAAGGTTTTTTCTATTTTCTCCTCCCTTGCATCTTTTCCACCTTGAGTATTCATACTGGCTTATTTTGTTAGAATAGCTAACGGCTATGGTTTTTTCAATACTTAGAGCTTGTTGGGAAATTTGCGAACTGATTTTAGCTTCGCTGATCGTCGTTCCTCCTCGGAGTTCAACGATTTACGGTTCTGTCTAAGAAGTCAAAATCGAGCTTAGCGAGCTAAGTGAGATTTTTAGTTCGACGGCAGGTTCGAAACCACGAAGTCGCCGCGAAGCGAATCCTTGAAAACCAGGAAGCACCAACCTATTTCCGTCGAATACTTTAACTATTCCCTTTTTACCAAATTAAATTTCCCAACAAGCTCTTAATCTCAAGTCAAAATAAAAACAAGATATAGAAAAAGGATATTGGTATTACTTATTCCTAAAATATCTTTTTTACTTCCATAGTACTACTGAAACCTCATCTGCATATACAACCTGCTGCTCTACCATAAAATAGACTTTTAGCACTGTTTCAGGAGTCACATCCCTTGGCGCCTCCACCCAAAGGCGGACATAGCCCCAGGTAGCTGGTTCGCCGCCCCAAAGGCTAAACCCTGGATTACCAAGTTTGCTATCAATCCTCACCTGACGGTACTTCTTCATCCCTTTATCATCACTAAACTCCACAACAATAGACGGTGCTGTATACCAAGGGTATTCCTTTTTCTCTTTGTAACAATAAGCCGATACTTGCAACCAGTTTCCACTTGAAATACCATCAACACCTAGAAGGCCTTCGTAAATAGAGGCGTACTTCTGCTCGGGCGTAATTTTCAAAGCCTGTTGTCCACGATACACAGGGGAACTGACCATGTCAAGGGTGCTATCTTGCTGTTCAAAATCAAGCTTCACCAGTTCCTTCTGTCTCATTAGTCCAGTGCTATCCGGTTGCATTTCATCGCTATCAAAAGCCACCAATGCATCATAGCTCATTTCTGTTTTACCAAAAACCGAACGGTAATAAGCACCGTTTGCCATTTCACTCCAGAGAATACCTTTGCTATGCTGCCAGTTTTGGAACAACTGCAAGCTGATGGCCCCAATAGTAAGCAATACCAAAAGAAAAGAGGTCCACTTTCGACGATCTAAGAAAGCAAAACTATAAGCCAAAGGAATCGCCAATAAAGCATACAATTCTACTATTGGCCGCGAACCAAACCCATTGATATAGTACCAGCACCACCAACTGTAAGCAATATAAACATGCAGCGGTAAGATGAGTAGCACAGGCCAAAGCCAATCTCGCTTTCGCAGTAATGCTACTATCCCAGCGAGGCTCAAAACCATAATTGGTGAATAAACCAGCCAGCCATTTTGGGTAGAAAACAATCCACTAAATATTTTTGCTCTCGCAAAATCAAAAGCCTCATTTGGGTAGCTATCAAAAAGCCAATGCCCCGAGGCGTATTTCCAATACAACAACTGAGGTATACCGCAGAGAATGAAAATTCCTGCCGCTAAAAATAGCCAGCGCCAGTGCTCGCCCCAAAATTTTAGTCGCTCTTGTAGTTTAGCCCTATCCGTCAGGCCATAGGCTAAGGGGATAGCCAAACACAGTATTTCTACCGGCCGAATCAAGGTGATCAAGCCTGCGCAAATAGCGGCCAAAATGATCCATCGCTGTTGAGGCTGCGTATAAAAGCGCCAGGTGGCATACATCAGGCCCGCGTACAACGAAAACAAGTAAGCGTGTGACATTCCTCCACGGTACACTGCAAAATTAAACAGGTTTGTTCCTAAAGCAAGAACAAGCAAGGTCCAGAATGCAATCTTTGGGTTAAAATGACCAGCCAGCAGCAAATACAATAAATAGCCCCCCAAAAGGAGATAGAACAGGTTGCCCAGTAAAACACAGAAAACATAGGGAAATGAAAAACCGTCCTGAGGGTAATCTCCATCTAAGCCTGCCCATACGTGCCCTATCGCAAAAAAAGGCAGCTGTAAAATCGCCACCCCGCAAGTATACTTGATTACTCGATGGCCATTTTCTGCAATAGGCAACTCTCCTCCTGGAGATGGGAAATGAGGACCTAGGTTCGTATAAGGAAACCGCTTCAGATAACTATCTGAGATATCGTGCAAATCGCCATAAATGAACGTAGCAGGCAGATAACCGTAGTATCCCCAACTGTCTCCACCATAGCGAATACTCGTATCCCATCGCTGAAAATAGCCAAATGAAAAAAGGTAGACGACGCCAACCAGTAATGCCAGGTAACGAAACCGGAAATAATTAACTTGCATACCGCAAAGTTGAAAATAAATTACTTAACACCCAAAAGAAGTATCTTGTCTATCATTCAATTTACTTAGTTTCCAGTATGAACCTATCTAATCTCAAAAAATATTATTCCCAAATAGCAGTCATCATCCTAAAAACAATGCCTTCGAGTGCTTTGAGTTACTGGAAACAACACAGCAAGTTATTCGTGACAATATCCGTACAGGTGCGCTACCCCATTTTCATGATTTTTCTCAGGCTGACGACAAATGTGAAAATTGCTACGTAGATTTGGTTCATTATAGCGGACTTTTTAATCAAAAACTGACCAATATGATAATTTCATTACAAAGCATATAAGCCCCCCTTAAAAGGTGGAGAACAGTAGTTTTATTACCAATTTATGAAGATTCTCGGTATCTCCTGTTATTATCATGACGCAGCCGCTGCACTCCTCATCAATGGGGAAGTTATTGCTGCAGCACAGGAGGAGTGGTTTAGTCGCGAAAAACACGATCCTTCCTTTCCACATCAAGCCATAGCGTGGATGCTGGAGAGTAATGGCATATCGCTTGAAGAGCTGGATGGCATTGCATTCTATGACAAGCCTTTCCTCAAATTTGAACGACTATTAGAAACCTATTACCAGCACGCACCTCGGGGTTGGCGGAGTTTTCTCAAAGCTATTCCGATTTGGATTAAGGAAAAAATATTCCTTAAACAGCAGTTGCGCAAAGAACTGAAGCGTCTTTTTCCTTTGACGAAGGAATGCCCACCACTGTTATTCACAGAGCACCACTTATCGCACGCCGCCAGTGCCTTCTACCCTTCCCCTTTTGGCGAGGCTGCTATCTTGACCATCGACGGTGTGGGGGAATGGGCAACAGCGACTATTGCTCATGGCTGTGGAAATCAAATCAAAGTGCTCAAAGAATTGCATTTCCCTGATTCAGTGGGCTTACTTTATTCTGCTTTTACTTATTTCTTAGGCTTCAAGGTCAACTTTGGCGAATACAAACTGATGGGACTTGCCCCTTACGGCAAACGTAAAAGTGAACAGACCCAATCGTTTATCAAAAAAATCAAAGAAGCCTTAATTGACCTAAAACCGGATGGTTCACTAGCCTTAAACCGAAGCTATTTTAAGTATGCGACCGGCGACCGGATGACGGATGATAAGAAGTGGGAACATTTATTTGGCTTTCCTCGCCGAGAACCAGAAAGTGCCTTTGAGCAACAGCACAGCAACTTGGCACTAGCTATCCAAATTGTTACAGAAGAGATTGTCCTAAAAATGGCCGCTACTACAGCCCTGCTCACCGGTAGCAAGCGGCTCTGTTTAGCAGGAGGTGTAGCATTAAACTGCGTAGCAAACGGCGTTTTGCATCGCCAGCAATTATTCGCCAACCTCTGGATACAACCCGCTGCAGGTGATGCTGGTGGAGCAATCGGGGCAGCACTCGCAGCACATCATATTTTCTTTGGACAAGAACGTAGTGACCGCAATAGAGAAAACGATGCCATGAATGGTGCCTATCTCGGGCCAGAATACACCTCCTTTGACATTGAAAAAGTGGCTAAAAAATACCAAGCTCCTTATCAACATTTCTCTAACCAAAGCGAACTTTGCGAAAAAGCAGCAGCGCTCATCGCTGAAGGTGCTTGCATAGGCTGGTACCAGGGTCGGCAGGAATTCGGGCCACGAGCTTTGGGGAATCGAAGTATCTTGGGAGATCCTCGGAATCCTGAGATGCAACAAAAACTCAACCTGAAGATAAAATTCAGGGAAAGCTTCCGTCCTTTTGCCCCTTCCGTACTCGCAGAAGACACCTCTGAATATTTCGACCTTGATCGTGACAGTCCTTACATGCTTCTCGTCGCTGAAGTAAAGCCTGAACGTCAAAACAAACTACCTCCGGAATATGACCAGTTGCCAATGCAGGAAAAAATAAACAGTACCCGCTCCGATATTCCAGCGGTCACTCATGTAGATTTTTCGGCCAGAGTACAGACAGTACACCAGGATACAAACCCCAAGTACTACCAACTTATTCAGCATTTTAAAAACCTAACGGGCTGTGCTGTATTGGTAAATACCAGTTTTAATGTTCGAGGAGAGCCTGTCGTTTGCAGCCCTGAGGATGCTTTTCATTGTTTTATTCGCACCAACATGGACTATCTGGTTTTGGGAGACTATCTTTTCTCAAAAAGTCAATTGACTCCCAACCCAAAGACGACAGCAATTACAAATCATACTTTTACACTTGACTAAATTTTCTTGAAATGGAATTCTTGAAAGACCTTTGGAACTTTATGATGGAAAGAAAAAAATGGTGGTTAGTTCCCATTATTTTAGTGGTTTTACTCATTGGCGTTTTGCTTCTTTTTGCTGAAAGTTCAGCTGTTGGTTCCTTTATTTACACCCTATTCTAAACAGAAGTAATGGACACCAAACCTGCCCATCCGCCTTATGAAGCTGCACTAGCCGTTACTTTTCTGCTTTTGCTACTACATTATTTTTTCTTTTCCGAACAACCTAAGCTGCTTGCTGTAAGCCTGGTTTTTGTATTGCTCTGCCTACTAAGCCCTGCTTTCACGCATATCGTAGAACGGTTCTGGAGTTTCTTTACTCGTACCATTGGTGGAGTGATGAATAACATTCTCTTGACGATCGTGTTTTTCCTCTTACTTACGCCCATAGCAATGCTTTACCGACGTTTCAAAAAAAACACCTTCTACAAATCCAAAACAGAAAACAGTTACTTTGTTAATCGTAACCATACTTACAAAAAAAGAGACTTGAAAAACCCCTGGTAATCCATATTTTCGGAACTTTGTTACCTTTGCTCCGCTAAAAATTAAAGCTATGTCAACCACCTTGTCGATTGTTATTCCTGCTTACAATGAAGAGCGTACTATCCACCTTATTCTGGATAAGGTAAAAGCAGTAGAATTGGTTGGTGGCTGGCAAAAAGAGGTACTAATAATCAACGATGCCTCCTCCGACGATACTAAGGGTGCTATTGAAAGCTATTGTAGTAGCAACCCTGATTTTCCGATTACTTATTTTGAACATGAGTACAACAAAGGAAAGGGAGCAGCATTGCACACCGGCATCAAGGAAGCTACCGGAGAATACCTCATTATTCAGGATGCTGATCTGGAATACGATCCAGAGGAATACAACATTCTGCTCAAACCTATCCAAAATGGTCAGGCTGATGTGGTTTACGGCTCTCGCTTTATTGGAGGCCACCCGCACCGCATCCTCTTCTTTTGGCATTCCATCGGCAACAAGTTTCTCACTTTCCTGTCTAATGCATTCACCAACCTGAACTTGACAGACATGGAAACTTGCTATAAACTCTTCCGGTCTGAATACGTCAAGCAGCTAACGCTCAAAGAAAATCGCTTTGGTTTTGAACCCGAAGTAACTGCTAAGATCTCCCGCATTCCCAATATTCGCATCTATGAAGTAGGTATTTCCTACTACGGCCGTACCTACGCAGAAGGCAAAAAAATCAATTGGCGCGACGGTTTCCGGGCGATTTACTGTATTCTGAAATACAACCTGTTTTCTTAAGGATGTAACAATGTAAAAGGTGTAAGAGTGTAAAGGCTCCAACTCCCCCCCCCTTACACTTACCCAACGTTTACACCAAGAAATCAATCCTGCGTAATAGCCGTCACAAAGCCCCGCATTTTGTATTTACGTAAAAGATTGTCGCGATAAACGGCTGCGGCTTCTCTATTCTCGAAAGGGCCAAGAACGACCTGATGTACATTGCCACGTAAACGGATCAGCACCTTGCTGTAGCCCTTTGCCTGTAGGTCAGCAGCGACCTTTGATGCGTTGTCATAAACACGATAAGACCCTACCTGTACACCAAACCCTTCCTGTATGGGCGCTAGCGCATCAGCACGATAAGTGCCCTGGCCTTCTATTACTGGCGTAGAAACAGCAACCTCCGGCACTGATTTTCCGGCATTTTCATAAGAAGCAGGCTGGTCTGAAGCAGCAGGTGCCGGACGATAACGACCACCACAAGCCAATTTTCCAGTACCCAACTTAACCAACTCTAAACGTACCGCGGTAATACCATCACGGATCAGACCTATTTGCTCGGCAGCAGCGCCTGATACATCAACAATACGACCTGCTTTATGCGGGCCACAGTCGTTTACTCTTACCTCTACTGCACGGCCATCATCCACACGAATGACTCGAAGCGTAGTACCAATGGGATAGTCCTTATTGGCACAAGTAAAACCATCATGTTTATAGCGTTCTCCGGAAGAGGTTTTTCTACCATCTAGGCCAGGAGCATAATAGGAAGCAATCCCATAATTGGTTTGTCCAAATAAGCAAACAGAGACGGCAGTTAAGAATAAAACAGAGAGGAAGGTTCTCATGGGCTTAGGGTTTAGTAGATAATCTGGTAAAAAACGATTAAGGCAGAATATTAATTGTGTGTAAACTTACAAAAAGTCCGTAGATATCCTTTGACTAATATTCAGCTAAAGAACCTCTGCCACAGTAAAAATACTCCCCCCTACAAAGATGGTATCCTCTACAGATGCAGCTCTTTTAGCTGCCCTCAGTGCATTTTTAACACTGGAATACGTTCTTCCTCTTAATTCAAACAAGGCAGCTGCCTGCTGCAAATCCTTCGCAGGAAGCCCTCTTGGGATATCAGCTTTTGCAAAATAGTATTTCGCCACTTTAGGAAATAATGGTAGTATCTGGTCTAGCTTCTTATCATTCACGACCCCCATCACGATATGCAATTGTCCAGAAAAAGTCTTGAGCTGCTCCATAATAGCTCGCAATCCTCCTTCATTATGGGCGCTATCTACTAATACGCGCGGCTGGTCACTCAACAATTGCCAACGTCCCTGAAAACGGGTTAACGCCCGAAGGTTAGACCATCCTTCCTGGATGGCATCGAAAGGTAAAAAGCGATCAGCCTTGTGCATTTGCCAGACCTCTAAGGCTGCGAGTGCTGTCTGGATATTCAACTGTTGATAACCGCCATGTAAATTAATCGCCAACTCATTGATGTACGGCTTGTGCTGTCGGCTGATTTGGTAATAAGAATGAGTAAGGTCCTGCTTTGCTTTTCTCACTTGAAAAAGCTGATCTGCAAAAACCAATGGAGCTTCCAACTCCGTCGCTTTCGCGCGAAACACATTGGCGGTAGCTTTCTGGGTTTCCCCAATAACAACAGGTACTCCTCTTTTAATAATTCCAGCTTTCTCTCCAGCAATTCCAGGCAAAGTGTCTCCCAGGAATTGCTGATGATCAAGGCTAATATTAGTAATCACTGCCAATTCCGGTGCCAATACATTGGTAGAATCCAGTCGCCCCCCCAGGCCCACCTCTACGACAGCAATATCCACCTTTTGCTCAGCAAAATACTGGAAAGCCATCGCAACAGTAATTTCAAAGAAGCTAGGTCTGATTATCGATAATTCCGGCTGAATACGCTCTACAAAATCCACGACAAATTTCCGGGAAACGTATTCCCCGTCGACCTTGATACGTTCCCTAAAATCTTTAAAATGTGGAGAGGTATACAGTCCTGTTTTATACCCCCCTTCTTGCAAAGCCGCACCTAACAAATGAGTCACTGACCCTTTACCATTGGTGCCTCCCACATGGATACTAGCAAACTTTGATTCAGGATTACCCAATACAGCAAGTAAATCCCGAATATTGGTCAGGTCTTTCTTAAAAGCAGCATTCCCCACCCTTTGATACATAGGCAGTTGCTCGTAGAGGAAGGTTAAGGTCTCTGTATAATTCATGGCGTTATATTGCGCAAACATGAGTCATCCCGAATTTTGGCTAAGGCCAAAATCCAGCCTGACTTTAACTCAGAACTAGTCATTAAGTATTGGTCAAAAATTAAGTTCCTCTTTCAATTTCGGTTTTTAGCTTGAATAAACTCATTAGCAATCGTTTATATCTTCACTAAAAACCGAAAGTCGGGAATTAATTATTCGACCGTTACTAAGCATCTGAAAAGAGTGATTTATCTGACTATTTGTACAAAACCCCATGATTTCACTAATAGAAATCATGAGGTTTTATTTTAAACTATAAGTTTTGCGATTGGTCAGCACGGATTTTGATGACAATCAAAATTCGGGATGACTCATATTATGGTATCATAACTAGCACCTTGTCAATATTTACAAGCCACTAAGTACACAATTACTGTACTTTAAAATTATAAGTAATCGTACCACATTGGCGATCAACAGAACCACTGGAGAAGCCCCATGATTTGGCATTTCTGATGGCCGCATTTACCAATTGGCTATCCGTAGTCGTAGAGCCTCGCTGGGTAAACTTAACAGAACCGGGGTCTACACTACCACTTGCATTTACACAAAGGCTGATGACAACGGTTCCTGATTTCTGGCTATTTTCTACCAATCGTGGAGAATTAGAAACACCTCTGCTTCCTAGGCCACCACCAACGGTACCGCTACCGAAGCTTTTGGTACCAATGTTACTGGAATTAGGATCACCATTTGTGGCACCACCATCACCTGGAGTATTCGTAGTTCCTCCACCTCCACCAGAATTAAACAACCCTCCAACTTGATCACGGGTTGCTTGCGCAGCAGCTTCTCGTGCTTTACGCTGGCGTTCGGCTTCTGCGGCATCCGCCTGACGCTGGCGTTCTCTTTCTGCTTCGGCTGCACGTTCTCGGCGCTCAGCATCTTCCTCTGCTTTGCGTTCGGCAGCTTCACGTTCTTGTTGCTTACGTATAGCAATTGCTTGGGCATCATCTGTCGTTACAACATCACGCTGCGGCGGCTCTGGATTAGGGTCTGCAGCAGCAGGAGGTGGGAGTTCTTCTTCCTGTGGTTCAGGTTGTACTTCCGGTTCAGAAGCTTCTTCCGTCTCCGTTGTAGTTGCCATCGGTGCATTCAGCTCCTCACCCATTCCAATATCAGGAATACCCAAGTTAACCTGAATACCTTCCTGCCCTGGAGGCGGGTTTTGGTACCAAAATAATGGTAACAACAGAATTATTACCAGAAGAAGGAACATCAAGCCACCGGCGAGTTGCCCTTTACGTTTATTCTCTAATTCTTTGGCCGTTAATATATCGTCCATTATTACTTGTTTTTTGCTCTTTAATTTCGTGCTCTTCCTTAGATGCAGAAATATACCCGATTACATAAAGAGCATCATTCCTTACTATTTCTCCGGTGCCAAAACCCTATTGATCTCAAACTTCAGCGTCAAGTCCATGACTGCTACAACGTTTTCAACCTTAGCGCCTTTGTCAATAGAAATGATTACACTTTCTGACTTTGGTGCCTTCCCGGCACTTAAACTCCGAAGTTGATCTTCCATCTCAATCAAGGTAATACTCTTATTATTGAAATAATAACGACCTCGATTATTGATTTTAATTTCATCCAGGGTACGTGTGGTATTAACCCGCTTTTGCGTACTGCCTGGTAGATTAAAATTAATCGCATTAGGCGCCACCAAGGTAGATGTCAACATAAAAAAGATCAACAACAAGAAAATAATATCCGTCAAAGAGGACATACTGAATTCTGCACTAACCTTCGCTCTTTTCTTAAGGCCCATAATTATGATCTTGGTTGAGTAGCTAAAATTGCCTGCACCTTAAGTGCTGCTGCAATTCCTAATATTTCGGTTACTTTCTCAAAGTCAGTACCAACTTCTGCTACAATGGTAATAGCTGTATGTTCCTTGTCGTTGATTCCCCTCACCTTCGTTCGAATGACTCCGACCAAATCACTTTGACGGACATCCTGGTCATCCACCATATAAGCACCATCTTTCGTGATACTTACTACAATGGACACCGGAGCTACCGTCTTCGAATCTGATTGTGGCAAATCGAAGGGTTGGATCCGAACAAAATTAGACGTTAACATAAAGAAGATAAGTAACAGAAAAATAATATCCGTCAAAGAGGACATGCTGAATTCTGCACTAACCTTGTTCTTTTTCTTAAACCCCATGGTAATTTATTTTTTGCGAACTCCCTAAGTCATCAAAGACGCGATGCATCGCGTCTTTACATTATACGGTAGGCTCCTGCAAAAGATCCATGAAGTCAACGGTCGTACGCTCCATTTTGTAGACAACTTTCTCTACACTGGAAACAAGAATATTGTACCCCACAAAAGCTAAAATACCAATAAACAATCCACCAGCAGTGGTGATCAGGGCTTGGTAAATACCTTCTGCTAATTGATCCGGTGCAACATTCTTTTCTGTTGCCATTTTCTGGAAGGCTGCGATCATACCTGTTACCGTTCCAAAGAAACCAATCATCGGCGCTGCACCAGCAATAGAAGCCAGCGTACTGAGATTTTTTTCCAAGCGGAAGATTTCCAGGTTACCGACATTCTCGATAGCGGCGTCGATATCACGTAATGGTTTTCCAATACGCTGCAGGCCTTTCTCTACCATACGTGCTACAGGAGAATCCGTAGACTGACAGAGTGCTTTTGCACCAGCAATATTACCTGAGGAAACATTGGCACGAATATTATTGATGAAGTTTTCATCTACCCGCCCTGCTTGCTTAATCGTCGCGTAACGTTCGATAAAGATAACAGTAGCAATAACGGCCAATGCTAACAAAATAGCTACAATTATGACACCCATGGTACCACTGCTAGCTATAATTGAAAATAAACTCTCACTTTCTTGAGTTGGTTCTTCCGTTCCGATATTCGCTGTCTGGAAAAACAAAAGGAGGTGGTTGAACATGTGGTTCATCGTTTTTTATGAATAAGTCCTTAGTAGTTTGAGCTAAAACAGGTTCTCCGCTTTGCTTTAAGGTCTTCACACAAGTACTTTTCACGTTCCAGTGGTCCGTAATTTTCGCTTTTTGTAAACCCCAAAGTTGGATAACTTATTTTTTACACGCTCTCTTAACGTATGTTAAGGCCGCAAATTATTAAAAAGCCGGAAGAATCCAGAAAATATTTTAAACTAGTCCCAAATAAGCTCTTTCGAAAATAGCTTATTTTTACAGCTCTTTCACTTCGTCATCCCAAATACCTTATGAAATACCCTTGTTTAATTTGCAGTTTATTACTCCCTATTTTCCTTTTCAGCCAAACAAGTATAGGCGGACAAATCAATGTTTACGGGCAATTGGTCAGCCAGGATGCCTGCACAAATACACTCTTACTTGAGAATGCTAGTGATTTCAATCCAGGCATGGGTTTAATCATTCTCCAAATGAATGGAGCTAATATTAATCTTAGCAATACGGATAATTACGGAAACATTACGGATTTGAATGGTGCGGGCCAATACGAGTACAACCGTATAAGTAGTATTACCGGAAATGAAATAAGCCTTGAATTTGCGCTCGTCAATGAATATAGTGGCAACAACACCCAAGTCATTGGTTTTCATGTTTACGAAGATGCAAATGTAGATAATACACTGGCTCCCGCGCTATGGGACGGGGCTACTGGTGGGGTTGTAGCTATCGAAGTAACTGGCACGCTTACGCTAAATGCCAATATTGATGCCAGTGGTCATGGCTTTCGGGGAGGAGCTCCTATTAGCATAGAAGATAACAATTGCAATTTTCTTACAAATGCAAGTGATTTTGCCTACGCCGACAACAATTGGAGAGGGGCTCCGAAAGGCGAAGGAATAGGTGCTGCCAACAGCAGTGCACCTTTTGGCCGTGGCGCACAAGCTAACGGTGGAGGTGGCGGCAATGACCACAACAGTGGCGGCGGTGGCGGAAGCTTAGTGACCGCAGGTGGACAAGGCGGCCGCAATAATGAACCCAGCACCTTTGGCTGTGATGGTGATTTCCCTGGCAGAGGAGGAAAAACACTACTGAATGATAGTTCGCTAGCCTTTCTTGGCGGCGGCGGCGGGAGCGGCCATGCCAACAACAATACACTTTCCGGCGGCGGAAACGGTGGCGGAATTATTTTTATCAAAGCGGAAACTATCAACTTTGCGGGTGGTCGTATCCTCAACAATGGCATCAATGCCAATAACATTAGCGGTGATGGCGGTGGCGGTGGCGGCGCTGGTGGGAGCATATTTATTCTAACTAATTCCGTCAGTGGAGAAGTGCAAATTACTGCTCAGGGAGGTACTGGATCAACGGTAAACAATAGCAATGCTGACCGTTGCTTTGGCCCCGGTGGTGGCGGTAGTGGAGGAGTCCTAAAATCCAACACCTCCCTTCTTGCTGATCTTACAGGAGGAAATGCAGGTTTGAGCATTAACTCAACGAGCTGTGGAGAAAGTAGTAATGGAGCAGAAAATGGTAATAATGGCTCGACAACATCAATAACAGCTTTGCCACAGGGTGAGCTTTTTACCGCACCTACGCTGGTTGCACTAACCGGAGATACCACGGTTTGCAATGGCACATTACTTACGCTCATTGCCTTAAGTTCAGGCAGTAACTACAACCTCCAATGGCAACGCCTTGTGGATGGAACATGGAGCGACCTAGTAGAAGTTCCAGGTGTTTTAACTGGTACTCAAACCGATAGCCTTCAATTTCAAGCAAACGAAACCTTCACTGGAAGTTATCGCTTAACGCTACTTCCTCAAAGTGATTGTTTTGCTGAAATTAATACTACAACTATCGATGTAAGTATTCTCCCCTTGCCGGCAGGTAACCCTTCCTATTTGGCTAATGGCAACGATGTTTCTTTTTCTGCCAATACCAGTAGTGGAAGCAGTTGGAATTGGAGTTTTTTAGCAGGGCAAGGCAGTACGGAAGAAGACCCATCGTTTACCTTTCCCGGGCCTGGAGAATACCCTGTAACACTTAGCATTGCAAATGAATGCGGTTCTGCTACTTACGATCTGCTAGTAAGCCTTAACGAGCCGCTTGTTGCACAAATAAGCAGTAGCAGTATTGAAGGATGCGCCCCTTTGGTTATTTTATTTGAAGATCAATCGACGGGTAATATCGAAAATCGAGTATGGACTTTTCCAGGTGGCACCCCGGCTACCAGCACAGCGGTCGCACCAGTTGTCACTTTTACGGAACCGGGTGTTTACACGGTAGACTTAAGTATTAGTAACAGCACTAGCAGTGCCAGCAGCAATCAGCAAATTGCAGTCGTAGTTCCTCCTACCCCTTCTTTTGAGATTATCACTGATGGCTTGATGATTAGTTTACAGAATAATTCGCTCAATGCGACAAATTTTTCCTGGAACTTTGGAGACGAAAACACCAGTACCCTAGAAAACCCTATACATATTTACAGCACCCCTGGCATCTACGAAGTGAGCTTAAGCGCCAGCAATAATTATTGCGGCGTTGCCATTGCACAAACTATCAACGTCGACGTATCGGCTGTTTCAAACCCCAACAGCTTCCCACTGATTATAAGCCCCAATCCTACTTCAGGATGGGTGGATGTACAAAACTGGCGAAGTGGAGAACTTGTGCTCATTGACCATACTGGCCGTTATTTAGCGACCTGGAAGTCCATTACCAATCGCATAGACATGAGTAGATTCCCTGCTGGATTATACTTTCTCCGCTACACGGATGGTAAGCAATACTATTGGTTCAGGATCATTAAACAGTAGAACAAATCTGTAACCTTCCCCTTCTCTGATAACTACTGGTGAGGGCGCTGGATAATTTCTGAATCTTCAGAGGTATTGATGACACCTGCACCACATTTTTGCAGTGCAAATGTGAGGATTGCAAAACCTAAAATTACCAAAATAAAAATTTCTCCTTTGGAGATTAC
Organism: Lewinella cohaerens DSM 23179; assembly: GCF_000379805.1. Classification (GTDB taxonomy): domain Bacteria; phylum Bacteroidota; class Bacteroidia; order Chitinophagales; family Saprospiraceae; genus Lewinella; species Lewinella cohaerens. The sequence continues at coordinate 301,604 of NZ_KB903531.1, forward strand.
CTTACGTGCCATTTATCTTTAATTTACTTGTTTTTCCAGCATCAGCTCTTTTAATCGAAGTCGGTAATTAAATACTCGTCGTTCCCACCCCCTATACCCTCTACCATAGGAACGCGAAGCGGTCCGAACTCTGAGGACTGAAAGGACGATCACCGAAGGTTATCTCTATACGGACTTTTACCGAGAGTCCAGCTTAAACCATTTCATTGATCCAATTTACAATCATAGCCATTACCTCTTCCTTTTCGGGCTCATTATGGATTTCATGGTACAAGCCTTCCCATTTTTTAAAAGTAACATCACCTGTTATTCGTCCGACAAAATCTTCACTCCCTTGAGGCGAAGTAATCCCATCTTCACCACCATGCATCAATAATAGTGGTACGGGAAAAGCACCTTTATATTTATCGAGCACCGCAGCGGCCTCCAGCATACTCATACCAGTAATAGCAGTAAGTTTATTATGCACGTAGGGATCGTTTATGTATTTTTCTACTTCTGCTTTATCGCGGGATATTTGCTCAACATCCAAGCCATTGGGTTGCGTAAAACCAGGAAAGACTCCCTTCATCACCCGCCCCATCGTCAGCATAACAGCTGAAGGCTGAAAAGCCAAGCGAATATGAGGTGCAGTGACTATCGCTCCCTTAATATTGGGATGACGCCTTATGATATAGTTAAGCAATAAATTGCCCCCCATACTGTGGCCATAAAGAAAAAGAGGGACATTAGGATAACGCTCCTCTGCCTCTACAGCTAGCTGCCCAATTTCGTCCAAAAAGGCTTTATAACTAACCGTATGGCCTTTCTTCCCTCCACTACGGCCATGGCCACGACGGTCATAGCCAACAACTGCGATATTATGCTGGTGGAAGTACTCCACAAGGTGCTCATAGCGATGTACATGCTCCCCCAAGCCGTGAATAACCCCAACTACAGCAAGAGGCTTTTCACAAGGCCAATCGATACCGTATATTTTTATACCATCAGCTGTTTGCCACGAAAATTCAGCACTCATATATTTAGTATTACACGTAATTTAGGGCCAAAATAATCATTTTTCAGAGCCTGCGTTGAATTTTATCACTTTCTACAAGTTCGGTATATTTGCGACATTAGCATTACGCAAAAATAAATGTCACTTAGCAAGTGATCACAAAAGGTTAACCGTTAACTATGCAGCCACGAATTATTTTTATGGGCACCCCCGATTTTGCTGTTTCCTCTTTGGATGCATTAATAGAAGCTGGACACAATGTTGTTGCCGTTATCACCGCAACTGACAAAATGGGCGGTCGTGGTGGCAAAAAGTTGCTGGAGTCGGCAGTAAAAAAATATGCTGTAGCCAAAGAAATCCCGGTTTTACAGCCAAAGAATTTAAAATCACCAGATTTTTTAGCAGCCTTGGCCAATTATCAGGCTGACTTGCAAGTCGTTGTTGCATTTAGAATGCTCCCTAAAGCAGTGTGGGCGATGCCTAGATTGGGCACCTTCAATTTGCACGGCTCTTTACTCCCTAAATACCGCGGGGCCGCCCCCATCAACTGGGCTGTTATTAATGGTGAAACAGAAACAGGAGTTACTACCTTTTTCATTCAAGAAGAGATAGATACCGGTGATTTGATCTTCCAGGAAAAGATGACCATCGGAGAAAATGAATCCGTTGGGGATGTTCATGACCGCATGATGGTGCTGGGAGCCCAAACGGTGGTAAAAACGGTGGATGCTATCGCTAAAGGAGAGATAGATGCCCAGCAGCAAGATCACCAACAAGCCAGCCCTGCTCCAAAATTGACGGCAGAAAATACCAGGATTGATTTTAATCAACCCGTAAAAAAAGTACATGATTTTATTCGTGGCCTTAACCCCTACCCCACCGCTTGGACCACCTTGGAGGATAAAAAGTGGAAAATATTAAAAACCATCCCCCACCAGGAAGCACACCAGTTGGAAGCTGGTACGATTATTACTGACGGAAAAACCGATTTCAAAATCGCTACTTCAGATGGATTCTTAGAGGTCCTTGAGCTCCAAGTCCCCGGAAAACGTCGTATGAACACCAGGGATTTTTTAAATGGTTGGCGAGCAGATCAAGCGTTTGGCAAATTCATTTAATGATACTATCTATTTACGATGGTTAACTATTTCACCAAGCCTTTCCTTTCCCCTCTATCCTTCATTAATTTCGTATCTCCCCCTTGTACCTTATAATTAATGGGCAATCATCTTTATTACTTTAAAAAGATGACGTAAATCATTCGTCTGTTATTAAAGATTTTACAATCTTTGTGTATTGTTGTAGTGTCAACGTCCTATCCTTAAGCCGTTTTTTTAAAACCGATTGGAAAGTAGATCTCCTCTACGCTTCCATTGGATTCTCATTAGTTATTAAAACGCTTGAATTATTCTAAACACTAAGTATTTAGCATGAAACAATTTCACAATTTAACCCTGTTGCTAATCGCAATGGTTATACTGCCTGGCCTAATGCTAGCCCAGCGTACCATTACCGGACAAGTAACAGATGCAGAAACGGGTGAAACCCTTATTGGGGCCAACATCCTGGTTGTCGGCACTTCTAGTGGTACCATCTCAGACATTGATGGTAACTATGAATTGGTTATGCCCGAAGGCAAAGACCTTCTATCTTTTAGTTACACAGGATACAGCACGCAGGAAGTCAAAGTAACCGCCAGCAATATCCTGAACGTACAGATGAGTTCCGGCACCATACTCGACGAAGTAGTCGTAATTGGCTATGGTACGGTAAAACGAGAAGATGCTACTGGTTCTGTTGAAACCATTAGCAGCGAATCCTTCAACCGAGGCGCCATCACTTCTACACAGGAATTAATAGCAGGTAAAGTTGCGGGGGTTGCCATTTCTCCCAGTAGCGACCCTGGTGGCGGTGCGACCATCCGTATTCGTGGTGGATCTTCTTTGAATGCCAGCAATGATCCATTGATCGTAATTGATGGTGTCCCAGTAGAGTCCCGTGGTGTTGCTGGAGGAAGAAACATCCTGAACCTTGTTAACCCTAATGATGTAGAAAATGTGACCGTACTTAAAGATGCCTCCGCAACTGCTATTTATGGTTCACGGGCATCAAACGGAGTCATCATCATTACGACTAAGAAAGGTAGCTTAGGTAAAGCTGTCAAAATCAACTACAACGGTAGCTTTGCTAGCAGTTCTATTCAGGAAACAGTAGATGTTATGTCTGCTGATCAATTCCGGACACTGGTTAACGAACGCTTCCCAGCCAATGCTGATCTTTTAGGTAATGAGAGTACCGACTGGCAAGATCAGATCTTCCAAACAGGTATTACTCACGATCATAACGTAAGTATCTCTGGAGGTATCAAGGATGTTCTTCCTTACCGTGTATCACTTGGTTATACCAATAAGGATGGCCTGCTGCTAACAGACAATTTCCAGCGTACCACTTACGGTGTGAGCCTTACACCAGGTTTCCTGGACAATCGCTTACAGGTGACAGCTAACATCAAAGGAGTGAATGTCCAGAACCAATTTGCCAACCGTGGTGCCTTGGGAGCTGCAGTATTTTTCGATCCTACCCAGCCGGTATTAGATCCAGAAAGTCCTTATGGTGGTTATTTTACCTTTGTCAATAACGATGGTACGCCTAACACTTTGGCTTCTGCAAATCCGCTTGCGCAGTTGCAATTAAAGGATGATCAATCTACGGTCAACCGCTTCATTGGAAACGTACAGGTTGATTATCGTTTCGAGTTCCTGCCTGAACTACGTGCCAATATGAATGTAGGTTACGATCAAGCTAAAGGAGAGGGCACGATCTACGAGCCTGGTTTCTACAGTGCTGTTTATGATGCTGCTACTGGCGGCGGAACAGACAACAGCTACAACGAACAGATCACCAATCAGCTTTTTGATTTCTACCTCAACTACGTAAAAGAGTTGGGTAAGAATCGCCTCGACATCATGGCTGGCTATGGTTATCAGCACTTCAAATTCGAGAAGGAAGATAACCGCAGTGACTTGGCAGGTACGCCAGAAAACGTGGTGCAAATTCTTACCGCTCGTGAGTACTACTTAGTTTCTTTGTTTAGTCGGGTGAATTTTACGATCAATGATCGCCTATTACTCACTGGTACTATCCGTCGGGACGGAACCAGCCGTTTCTCGGAAAAGAACCGCTATGGTATCTTCCCCGCAGCAGCCCTGGCCTACAAATTTATTGATGGTGACAACCCTGTAGGCTTCCTTAATAGTTTAAAGTTGAGAGTGGGATGGGGTGTTACAGGTCAGCAAGACCTTGGTGATAACTTCTACCCCTACATTCCCACTTATACCATTAGCTTGTCTAATGCACAGTATCAATTTGGGGATGAATTTATTCCGACAAACCGCCCTGGTGGTTACAATTCCGACCTTAAGTGGGAAGAAACTACCACCTATAATGCAGCCATTGATTTTGGTCTTTTCAACGACCGCGTCTACGGTTCTTTCGAAATTTACCAGCGTGATACAGAAGATTTGTTGACAACTACCCGCCCTGCTGCTGGTACCAACTTGACCAACAACATCCCTGCAAATATTGGCACCTTGGAAAACAAAGGTTTCGAAGTGTCTTTAAACATCGTACCTGTACGTACTGCTAAAGCAGAATGGTCTGTAGGTATAAACATGACTCGCAACCGCAACGAAATCACCAGCCTTACACTAGGTGACGATCCTGATTTTCAGGGTTTTGAAACTGGTGGCATTTCAGGTGGTGTAGGTAACAATATTCAGATTCACTCTGTAGGGTTCCCTACTAACTCTTTCTATGTTTACCAGCAAGTTTATAACGAAGCTGGCCGCCCAATCGAAGGCCTCTATGTAGATCGTAATGGCGATGGTGTTGTTTCTCCTGATGATCGTTACCGTTTTGAAAACCCTGCACCTGATTATTTCTTCGGATTTACATCGAACTTCAACTATGGTGCATTTGATTTCTCCTTTGCCGGGCGTGCAAATATTGGCAACTACGTTTACAACAACCGCTTTGTTAGTTCTTCGAACTACAACAGTATCGTTAACTCAACAGGTTTCTTGGGTAACGTACATAGCCAAATCAACAGCGTTGGACATAATGTTCCTCAGTATTTTAGCGACTACTTTTTAGAGGACGCTTCTTTCATTCGCCTTGACCACATCACGGCGGGCTATCGGTTCACCAATGTATTCGGCACTGATCGGGGTGGTAATTTGCGTTTATACGCAACTATGCAAAACCCATTTGTAATCACCAATTACACGGGTATTGATCCTGATGTATTTGAGAATGACAAATTTGGTATCGACAATGATATCTACCCACGTTCTCGGACCATTCTATTCGGTGTTAATTTGAACTTTTAGTAAACTTTAAATGCATTTTAAGATGAGAAATAACAATCTTTTAAATACCCTCTTTTTGCTGGGTGGATTGGTGTTCCTGACAACATCGTGCTTTAGCGATCTGGAAGTTGAACCCATTGACCCGGACGATACAACTGCTAATGTTGTTTATACCGACCCTGCTGCTTACCGTCAGGTATTGGCAAAACTATACGCTGGTCTTTCATTGAGTGGCCAAGAGGGCCCTTCAGGACAACCTGACATCAATGGCATTGACGAAGGTTTCTCGACCTACCTGCGTCAGTACTGGAAAGCACAGGAGCTATCTACCGATGAAGCCGTAATTGCCTGGAATGATGGTAACATCCATGATTTTGAAGACATGGATTGGGACGCTAATAACGAGTTCCTTCGGGCTATGTATGACCGTTTGTACTTCCAAATCGCATTGTGTAATGAATTTCTCCGGGAATCTACGGATGAGAAACTAGATAGTCGTGGTCAGAGCGACCTCAAAGGAGAGATGGTAGCCTACCGTGCAGAAGCACGTTTTCTGCGTGCATTGAGCTACTGGCATGCCCTAGACATGTTCCGTAATGTTCCTTTTGTTCTTGAAGCCGATGGTGTTGGATTCTTCTTGCCTGAGCAAATCAGCGCAGTGGATCTTTTCCAATGGTTAGAGGATGAAATCAAGGATATTGAGCCTGATATGCTTGGCCCTGGTGCCAATGAATATGGCCGTGCAGATAAAGGAGCACTATGGATGTTGGCTGCCAAACTGTATATCAATGCAGAATCCTACACTGGCCAGAGCCGTGCTGCGGATTGTGTTGAATTTTGTACTAAAGTCATCAACGCAGGTTATGAACTTGAGGAAGATTACAGTCATCTATTCCTAGCTGACAATGATAACTCCTCAGAAATTATTTTCCCTGTCTTATTTGATGGTGCCAATTCCCGCACCTTTGGAGGAATGACCTTCATCATGCATGCTGCTATTGGTGGCGATATGCAAGCCTCAGAGTTTGGCATGGATGGTGGCTGGGGTGGTACCCGTACCACCAGTGCTTTTGTCTCTAAATTCCCAGAAGTGGGTGGTAGTGTCGTTGAACCTGTTTTTGGTTCAGGTGATTACACTTTACTCAATGTTCCTGGTGATTACCAGGGGTGGGTACCAGAAGATGACAATACAGCCCTGGCTTCTTTGAATGACGACGGTATATATACCGGATATATCTACTTCCCGGCAGACCAACTGGGTTTCAAATTTGCTGACGGCGGCTGGGCTACCAACTGGGGCGATACTGGTGCCGACGGAACCTTAGAACCTGGAGGTGACAACATCGCTGCTCCAGCAGCTGGTTTTTATCAAGTAGACGTTGACTTGAACGCATTAACCTACACCCTTACACCTACCAACTGGGGTATTATTGGAGATGCTACTGCTGGCGGTTGGGACAACGATACAGACATGACCTACAACGAGGCCGATGGTGCTTGGGAAATCACTACTGATCTAACAGGTGGAGAAATGAAATTCCGCGCTAACGATGGCTGGGATATTGACTTCGGTGATAGTGGAGCTGATGCACTTTTAGACAGAGGTGGCGATAACATTGCGATACCCGGTGGTGGTAACTACACCATTAAGTTGTACCTGGGCAAGCCTGATTACACTTATTCTATCATCTCTAACACGAATGATGATCGTAAGATGTTCTTCACTGAGGGGCAAACACTGGAAATCACCGACGTTTCTCAGTTTACCCAGGGCTACGCTATTACCAAATGGCGCAATGTAGACCGTGCAGGTAACCCTGGCAAAGACCTGACCTACCCAGACACCGACTTCCCTATGTTCCGTTTAGCAGATGCTTACCTGATGTATGCTGAAGCGACCTTGCGGGGTGGTAATGGCGACCAGGGATTGGCCTTAGGTTATGTCAACGAGCTACGCAACCGGGCCGGAGCAGGTAACATAACCGCTGACGAACTCACCTTAGACTTCCTCCTTGATGAGCGAGGCCGTGAACTTTACTGGGAATGTCACCGTCGTACAGACCTTGTTCGCTTCGGACAATTTACTGATGGCGACTACCATTGGCCTTTAAAAGGAAACTCACTCGAAGGCACTAGCGTTGCTGGCTTTAGAGATATATTCCCTATTCCTTCTTCTGACCTAGGAGTAAACCCTAAATTATCTCAGAACGACGGATACTAAGGTAATTAGAACGGGAACTAGAACAAGATCAGGTAAAGCATCCGGTTCTAGTTCCCCTTTTGAAAACAAGCAAAACTAGCAGTCTTGAACCTGCTAGTTCCTTTGCTAAAACATAAAAATGATGTTGTTAAAAAAATATTTCATTTGGTCCCTTGCACTGAGCATTTTTGCTTTCGGCTGTGAAGACGACCGTGACCTAGTAGTGGCCCAATTGGGTGATGCACCGGTGATCATTTCCCCAGAAGCAGGTTTATCCGTAGACATTACAGAAGACAATCTGAGCGATGAGTTTGCCACCATCAGCTGGACTCCTGCTGACTTTGGCTTTGCGGCGGCTGTCAATTACAAAGTAGAAATAGATGTCGCTGGAAATAGCTTTGCAGAAGCTGTTGAGTTGGGATCATCTATGAGTGATGATGTTTCAGTAATCAATTCTAAGGTCAACAATATTATGGTGGCTAAAGGGCTACCCGGTGGTGAATTTACCGATATGGAAATTCGCGTACGTGCTTCTGCTAGCGATGAACTAGATGAATTGATTTCAGCAGCCATAACCGTGGGCGTTTCTCCGGTGGCTGTGGAAATTGACTATCCCAAACTACAAGTGCCGGGTAGCTACCAGGGTTGGGATGTAGAAAATGAAGCAACTGTCATCTATTCAGCTAATAGTGATGGTACCTTTGATGGCTACCTCTATATTGGTGAAGACGGTGCTGAACATAAATTCGCAGATGGCCCAAGTTGGGATGTCAACTGGGGAGACACTGGCGCTGACGGCACTTTAGATGCCGATGGAGATAACATTGTACTTGGCAATGCTGGTGTTTACCGTTTCTCGGTAGACATTAACACACTCACTCATAGCTCCTTAAGAACTGACTGGGGAATTATTGGTGATGCTACTCCGGGAGGTTGGGATAACGACACCGACATGACCTACGACCAAGGTACTGGCCTGTGGACCGTTGATATTGATTTGGAAGGTGGCAAGTTTGTTAAATTTCGCGTTAATGACGGCTGGGATCTCGATCTGGGCGACAATGACACCGATGGTAAAATGGAGTACGGCGGCGCTGATATTCCCGTTGCAGAATCGGGTAACTATACCGTGACGCTTGACCTTACCAATGCTATTTACACCTATACTTTGACGAAAAACTAAGTTCTTCATCAAATAGGTTAGCTGATTAACCAGCTAATAAAGGAGAGCAGGTTGACCAATGGGACGACCTGCTCTTGTTCTTTCTACTATTTTGCGTAAAAACATAGGTCATCACGAATTTTGGCTTAAGCCAAGATCCAAGCTGACTATAACTAAGAACTAGTCATTAAGTATCTGAAAAGAGTGATTTATCCGACTTTTTGTAGAAAGCCCCATGATTTCACTAGTAGAAATCATGGGGCTTCATCTTTAACGATAGGTTTTGCAGTTGGTCATCCCGGATTTTGATTGTCATCAAAATCCGGGATGACTCATGTTTAAGCTGTAAATAGACTTTTTATTTACCCTAGGAAAGACCTTAGCATATTACGATTGTAAGACTTTCGCAAGCGGCGGATAGCTCTTTCTTTGATTTGACGGACGCGCTCTCGTGTGAGCCCATACAAGTCGCCAATCTCTTCTAGCGTAAGTGCTTTATAGCCATTAAGGCCATAATAAGTAGACAGTACTTCTATTTCGCGAGGAGATAGAATAGACAAGCCTTGTTGTACTTCCTCCTTAAGCGATTCTTCCATCAACTGATTATCAGGAAGGTCTTCATCACCTGAGGTAATAAAATCCAACATGGTGGCACTCCCCTCTTCTGAAGATACAGGAGCATCTACAGAAACATGACGGGTATTTCCTTTAAGAACATTCGCTACATCCTTAGGGGTGATATTCAATAATTCAGCTAGTTCTTCATTAGTTGGTTCACGTTCAAATTCCTGAACAAAGGAACGAAAAGCTCCATTAATCTTGTGGTAAGATCCCACCTTATTCAATGGTAAACGAACAATTCGAGAATACTCTACAATTGCTTGTAAAATAGACTGTCGAATCCACCATACTGCGTAGGAAATAAACTTGAACCCTTTGGTTTCATCAAAGCGGCGTGCCGCTTTCATTAATCCAACATTGCCTTCATTGATAAGGTCAGGTAATGACAATCCTTGGTTTTGGTATTGTTTTGCGACAGAAACTACAAAGCGCAGATTAGCTTTGGTTAGTTTATCCAGAGCTTCCTGATCACCTTCTCGAATTTGGCGTGCCAACGCTGCCTCTTCTTCCGCTGAAAGCAATGAAATCTTACCTATATCCGTGAGATACTTATCAAGCGCTAAGCTCTCTCTGGAAGTAATTTTATTTGTAATTTTTAACTGACGCATGGATAATTCATTTGGTACCTTTTATAAAACATTAGCAAGCAGCAATTCCTTATTCAAATACGTTTAAGGACCCCATATTGTTGCTTGTGCCTTATTGAGTAGACTACATTATTTTCCTGAAAATACGAAAATTTGTTCGTATTGGTTCCTTTTAACAATAAAAAAGCCCTGAGTTATTTCTAACCCAGGGCTCAATATTTTTTCTCCTAAGAGGAAAATACTAGTCACGACGACGGTCATCGCGGCGATCGTCACGACGGCGATCATCACGACGGTCACCTCCACGGCGGTCGTCACGGCGGTCACCCCCTCCGCGGCGATCATCTCTACGATCATCACGACGGTCATCGCGGCGATCTCCACCTCCTTCTGGGCGAGGAATAAGCGCTTTGGCAGAAAGACGCAACTTACCTGTACGGTTATCTACGTCAATCAGTTTCACCCGAACTTCATCTCCTTCGCTGAAGTGATCTTCAACGTTTTCAACGCGAGAGTGGCTGATTTCAGATACGTGAAGTAATCCGCTACGGCCGCTAAAGTCAACAAATACACCATATGGCATAATCGTCTTTACAACCGCATCATACGCCTCACCAACCTTAGGAGTAAAGGCAATGCGATTGATAGCAGCAACTGCCTTATCAATCGCTTCTTTGTCATTACTGGCAATACTCACGACACCATGGTCGTCTACCTCTTCGATATTGATGACGGTACCGGTTTCTTTCTGTAGTTCCTGAACAACTTTACCACCAGGTCCGATAACCGCTCCGATAAACGACTTCTCGATATGTACCTGAACAATACGTGGTGCGTGTGGCTTGAGATCCTCACGAGGTTCAGCCAACTCCTTAGCCATTTCATCCAGGATATGGATACGGCCAGTACGAGCTTGTTCCAATGCTTTGGTCAGTTCCTCGTATGGTAATCCTTCGATTTTGATATCCATCTGACAAGCGGTAATCCCCTTCCGGGTTCCTGTCAGTTTGAAATCCATATCTCCCACTGCATCCTCGTCACCAAGAATATCAGAAAGGATAACTACGCGATTCTCGTCAGCAACCATACCCATTGCAATACCTGAAACAGGAGCTGCAATGTTTATACCTGCATCCATCAGTGCTAGTGTTCCGGCACAAACGGTAGCCATAGAAGATGAGCCATTTGACTCCATGATATCACTTACGATACGAATGGTGTAAGGCACCTCTTCTGGTAATACTTTACGCAAAGAACGTCCGGCAAGATTGGCGTGTCCTACTTCCCGACGACCAGGGCCACGCATTGGCTTGGTCTCACCCACAGAATAGGCAGGGAAATTATAGTGTAAGATAAAATCATCAAAAACAAGGCCTAAAGCCTTATCCACCATAGCCTTGTCTGACTTCGTTCCCAAGGTCAACGAAGTTAAACTTTGTGTTTCTCCACGATTAAAGATAGCAGAACCGTGCGTAGAAGGCAAGTAACTGGTTTCACACCAAATTGGGCGAATTTCGTTTGGTAAACGGCCATCAAGGCGTACACCTTCTCCCATAACCATCTCGCGGATAACTTCCTTTTGATACTTATACAGAATCTCTTTAGCAGTTCCCCAGTTTTCTGTGATCCACTCTTCTCCTTTACTTTCAAGAAGGCTTTCTTTCACTGCATCTTTTACAGCAGAAAAGCCAGCTTTACGATCCTCCTTGTTGTGAGCACCTTTACATACCTTGTAAAGACCATCATGAGAGATTTTTTTGATCTCTGCTTTCAAATCTTCATCTACAGGAGGTAATTCGAATGGACGCTTGTTGCTTGCTTTGTCACCTACTTTTGCAGCTAGATCAAGCTGTGCTTGAATCTGCACTTTAATAGCCTCATGTCCAACTTTGATAGCTCCTACAAGATCAGCTTCTGAACATTCGTCAGCTTCGCCTTCTACCATCATTACGTTGTCCATAGTAGCTGCAACGATGATATCCATATCCGCGTTTTCAAGTACGCTGAAATTAGGGTTAACTACATATTCCCCATCAACGCGGCCAACCCGTACTTCGGAAATTGGACCAGCAAAAGGAATATCAGAAACTGCAATAGCTGCACTGGCTGCCAAGGCTGTCAACGCATCAGGTGGAACATCTGTATCTCCCGAGATAAGGTTGATGATAACTTGTGTATCATACATGTANCCATCAGGAAACAATGGACGAATAGCCCGGTCTACCAAGCGAGACGTAAGTATTTCGTAATCATTTAATCTGGTTTCCCGACGGAAAAAGTTACCAGGAATACGGCCTGCTGCCGCAAATTTCTCCTGATAATCTACCGATAGAGGAAAGAAGGATTGTCCTTCACGTAGTTGTGTAGAAGAAACTACAGAACAAAACAACATGGTATTTCCCATGCGTACGACCACCGAGCCATCGGCTTGGGTCGCTAACTTGCCGGTTTCAATAACCACTTCTCGTCCGTCAGGCAAGTTGAAGGATGAAGTGATAGGATTCTTTTGTCCCATAAAACATTTTTGAGCGCAACTACATGAAAAAATCGGTCGCGCTCATTAATTTTCCTTTCTCCAAGCGCGTAAAGATAGTGTTGGGTAGCTGCAATGAAATAAATATAAAAAACGCTGCCTCAACATAGAGACAGCGTTCGGTAGTTCTTTTCGCTTATTTGCGAATATTACGGATACCTAATTTCTCAATTAGTGCACGGTAACCTTCCAAGTCTTTCTTGGCCAGGTAAGTTAACATTTGCTTACGACGACCAACCATTGTCAACAATGCTTTACGACAAGCATGATCTTTTGGATGCTCCTTCAGGTGCTGGCTCAGCTCCTGAACACGGTAAGTAAAAAGTGCGATCTGGCCTTCGGTAGAACCTGTGTTCTTGTCCGTACCACCGTACTCTGTGAAAATTTCCGCTTTCTTTTCTTTTGAAAGATAAACTGCCATGATAAAAGTTTGCGCCAGTAGTGATTTCGAGAATCAGTTATAGCAACGTTTAATAAATCACCTGACTATCTGTGCCAGGCGGGCGCAAAGGTAAACAGAATATCAATAATAACCAATAAAGGAAGAGAAGAATAAATCAAGGCAAAAATGCAGGCTAAAAGCCATAAACTACTGACTTCCAAGGACGGAAGCAAAGGGCTTTCAAGGAGTTCTTCCCTGGTGCAGATACGTTGTTGTTTATAGCAACCACTTTCTGGATACAGACACTGCTCGTTCAACTATTCTTCTACAAGAAAAAGTAAAAACCAGAGACGGAATCCAGAGGAATTCGCAGTAAATTATCATTCACCTTTCCGCAAAAGCTAAAAAATCCGTTTCTTTGCCTTTGGCGAGCAACCAAGTGAATATTCGCTTGTTTGCAATACAGAACGTAAGAAATTATACGTATCTTTAAAAGCTTAGGATGATGATCCTGCATTAGTAACCAATTATTCATCAAATAGCGACAACTCGCTTATGGCAACAGCAGCACCGACGAAGAAGAGAGCTACCAGCAAGAAAAAAACTACCTACAGCAAAGAGCAATACCTGGAATGGTATACCTTAATGCTTAGGATTCGCAAGTTTGAGCAGAAAGCGCTCATGGCTTACGGGCAGCAAAAAGTAAGAGGATTTTGCCACGTATACATCGGTCAGGAAGCAGTAGCTGCTGGCATAGAATCGGCTCTAATAGAGGGAGACGGTATCGTTACAGCTTACCGCCAACACGGAATTGCACTTGGCAGAGGCATTACCTCTGATGCTGCTATGGCTGAATTATTTGGCAAAGCAACGGGTGCAAACAAAGGAAAAGGTGGCTCTATGCACTTTTTCAGTAAAGAACATAACTACTTCGGAGGAAACGGCATCGTTGGTGCACAAATTCCGATTGGTACAGGTATCGCTTTTGCAGAAAAGTACAAAGGCACCGAAAATCTTTGTGTTACCATGTTTGGAGATGGTGCTGCACGCCAGGGAGCTTTGCACGAGGCGTTTAACATGGCCATGACCTGGAAAATTCCAGTATTGTACATTCTTGAGAACAATGGCTATGCCATGGGAACCTCTATTGAGCGTACTTCCAACGTTACAGACATGTCTAAACTGGGGCTTTCTTATGAGATGCCTACAGAATCCGTCGACGGGATGGATCCTGTTGCTGTACACGAAGCAGTGGGCAGAGCAGCAGCACACATTCGCTCAGGTAAAGGACCTTTCTATCTGGAAATCCGGACTTATCGCTACAAAGGACACTCTGTTTCCGATCCAGCAAAATACCGGACAAAAGAAGAGGTCAAAGAATACCAAGATCGCGACCCGATTAAAATGATTGAAAAAACAATTCTCGACGGCAAGATTGCTACCGAGAAAGAGATCAAAGCAATTCAAAGTGAGATCAAAGAAGAAATTGATCATGCTTATAAATTTGCAGAAGAGTCTCCACTACCCGATGCATCGGAGCTGTACACAGATAACTACCTTCAGGAAGATTACCCATATCTTACGTAAAATCAAGGCTTTAAATAAAGGATACCTTTATTTAATCCAAATAAGAAAAAAAAGCGGCAGTCCACAATGTGGTACTGCCGCTTTTTTGTTTATCTTTGCCGCGTTTTAAATCAAACGCAGTAAAAAGCAACAATGGCAAAGGATAATAAAGGCAGTCTGCCAAACGAAGAAACCTTAGCGGATGCTGTAGGGCAAAAATCCATCAATGAGATTTTTGAAGAGAATAAAAATACTATTACTTACCTACTCGTTGGGCTCTTAGTAATAGTAGGTGGTTACCTCCTTTACCGTCAGATGGTAAAATTACCAAAGGAGAACGAGGCTATTGAACAAATAGCTCAGGCACAAGTACAATTCGAACGTGATTCCTTTGCGCTTGCGTTGACCAACCCTGGAGCTGGATTCCTTGGTTTTGTTGATATTGCTGACCAGTATGGCAGTACTGCAGCAGGCAACTTGGCACTGTACTACGCTGGTGTCAGCTATTTGCAGTTGGGGCAGTTTGATGCTGCAATTGACTACCTAAGCGACTTCAGTCCTGCTGGCGATGTCACTCCTGCTATGGCAGCTGGTGCATTAGGTGATGCCTATTCTGAGAAGGGAGACTTTGACAAGGCCCTTTCTTCTTATAACAAAGCAGTAGGAAAAAGTAATAACCCTTTGATTTCTGCCTACTACCTAATGAAGGTAGGTATGCTCAATGAGCACCAGGGTAATGCTGCTGCTGCACGAGAAGCTTATCAAACGATCAAAGAGGAGTATCACAACACCCCTCAAGCTAACGATATTGAGAAGTATCTCGTTCGGGTGCAAGGATAAACAGCAATCCGTTGTTTAGAACCTAATAAAAGGTAAGGTGTTATTGATAACATCTTACCTTTTATTTTTTCAACCAATTATTTTGTAACGTTATGGCCAGTGCTCTAAAAAACTTATCCTCCTACGATACCGACAGTATACCAAATGCTGAAGATTTTACCCTCGGAATTGTTGTCGCAGATTGGAACGAAAAAATAACCCACGCACTTTACGAAGGTTGTTATGACACCCTCGTCAAACACGGCGCTCAAGCTGACAATATCCACACCATTCAGGTTCCTGGTGCTTTTGAGTTAACTGCTGGTGCAAGGATGCTGGCAGGTCGCTATAATTGCGATGCTGTAATTTGCCTGGGATGTGTCATCAAAGGAGAAACTTCTCATAATGAATACATCAATATGGCAGTAGCTCAGGGATTGACAAATTTGGGTCTTACTTCGGGGCGTCCTTTTATTTTCGGCTTACTGACCCCCAATGACGAGCAGCAAGCGCTTGATCGTGCTGGTGGAAAACATGGCAACAAAGGCGTAGAAGCAGCCACCACAGCCTTGCGTATGGCCGCTATACGGAAAGAATTGAACAAGGCTGGCAAGAAGTCAATAGGTTACTAATAGGAGCTCCCCTATCAGGAGAATAGAAAACCTTTTAATAATTGTGATACAGTCTATACTCAATAGCTATATCTTTAAGCCGTAACAGCGGAACTATTACTGCCACGCTGTATTTCAACGCCTAAAAAATGCAGCGGCCAATACTCCTGTTGATTTTGCTGGTTTCTTGTTTGCAGATGTTCGGAAGTAACATCAGCTATAACTTTAANGAGAACACCAACAACAGCCCTAACTTTACCGATTCTCTAGGCTTTTTCCTTGACAAGGAAGCAACATATAGCTTTGAAGAAATCCTTAGCTTATCAAGCTCTAAGTTTATTCTGCTAGAAGACGATGTAAAACTCAGTGCTCCTTTAGTCTTATGGACAAGCGTAACATTGACTAATAAAAGCGATGACAGGTTTGATGGCTATTTTCGCTTGTTTACATTCATTGACTCCATTTGGATGTACACCATTCAAGACGGAACGGTTATAGATGTGACTTTCACAGGCAACAGCCTAAGGCCATCAGAAAAAAGCCTATCAAGCAACCGAAGTAACCTCCCATTTAGCCTATACCCAGGAGAAACAACAACGTATTACTTTAAGATGCGTTACAATTCACTCGTTTGCGCTAATAAATGTTTGTCGACCCTGAGGGTAATCCCTCGAAATGTACTGGACAGGGATGAAATAACCACTAATTCGCTACAGAGTTTCTATGCCGGAATCATGCTCTTCTTCGGTCTCGTTAGCCTTTTCATGTACGCTATGTTTAGGGAAAGCGTCTTTATTTGGTTCTCTTTAATGATGTTTTCTTTCACCGCTTATTTTGCCTCATTCCACGGCCTCACAGATTTAATCTTCAACCACCATCCTACAGCATCAAAAAGACTAGACCTAACATTTATTGTACCGTCCATTTTGCTATCCTCCTCGATGTTTATAAGCAACTACATTGACCTTCGAGCACGTAACAGCAAGGTTTTCACGGGTTATTTATACTATTCTTTATTTACAACGATCTCCCCTCTTGCCTTTAAATTGTTTAACGATGACTGGCTCTGGATAAACACCGTCTCTGACTACCTCACGCTTATCTGGTTATTACTTGGTATGACAATCATTGGTTTATTTGCTCGAAAAAAAGATAAATCTTCTATCATTCTATTGGTTTCAGCGATTGTTTTATTCTTAGGTGCTATATTGTTTATTCTGGGTCTTTCCGGCTATATCCCTTCTAGCCCGGGCACCGATTATGCTTTTCAAATAGGAACAGTGCTTTTTTCAGGTATCCTCTTTTACGGTATTTTCGACAAAATCGATACTATTAGAGTAGAGAAAGAGCGCTTTAAAGAACTGGACCAAGTAAAGTCTCGTTTTTTTGCGAATATCTCTCATGAGTTTCGAACGCCACTTACCCTGGTGATGGGGCCCATCAAGGATGTATTGAAAAACACCGAGGCAGCCGAAGACAAAAATCGCCTGCAACTAGCTTATCAAAATGCGGAACGTTTACTGCAATTGATCAATCAACTGCTGGATTTATCTAAGCTGGAGGCCAATAAAATGGAATTGTTTGCGGTAGAACAAAACCTTCCGGCGATGCTAAAAGGTATTGCAATGTCTTTTGAATCGCTGGCAAAACGGAAGCATATTCAATTCAACTTTGTAGCCCAAAAAGAAGATATTCCTTTGTATGTGGACAAAGATAAAGTGGAGAAAATTTTCTATAACCTCTTATCTAATGCTTTTAAATTCACGAAGGAAAATGGCGAAATAGCCGTAATGATTACCGACTATAAAAATCATGTAGAAATTTTAGTAAGAGATAATGGTGTAGGTATTTCCTCTACCCGTCTGACCAATATTTTCAATCGCTTTTTCCAAGCAGACAGTGCTAAAATGAGTGAAGATGAAGGAAGCGGAATTGGGTTGGCATTGGTCAAGGAGTTAGTTGAATTACACAAAGGAAGGATTCAAGTCGAAAGCAAGGCTGGAGTAGGAACTACTTTTACCGTCATTTTTCAAAAAGGGACATCGCATCTAAAAGAGCATGAAATTCAAAGTAGTTCATCCTTAGTTGCTTCAGAAGCATCCAGTAGGCTAGAAAACTGGGTAAATATGGGCCTTGCTATCGAAACACCAATATTGGCAACTGCCAGCAATGATAGTGACGAGGAAAATGAAGCCCACGTAGCCTTGATCATTGAAGACAATGATGCCGTAAGAGCCTATATTAAGCAACACCTCATTTCGTCTTTTAATATCATTGAGGCCATCGATGGACAAGAGGGCATTGACAAAGCCTTGGAGCTACTGCCCGATTTAATCATCAGTGATGTTATGATGCCAAAAAAAGATGGCTATGAAGTCTGCGCAACACTAAAAAAAGATCAACGAACCAGCCATATTCCTATCATCTTACTAACGGCCAAAGCTGCTATTGAAGAGAAGATGCAAGGTCTGGAGATCGGAGCGGATGATTACCTGGTCAAGCCTTTTGATACCAAGGAACTCGGGATAAGAGCAAAAAACCTCATCACATCCAGGCTCCTATTAAGAAAGAAGTTTTCCGAATCGAACACCATCGAACCACAAGCCGTGGGCACGAATGCCGTTGACAAGGCCTTTTTAGAAAACGTATGTTCCATCATTGACACCCATTTATCTGACGAACAATTCAGTGTTGAGTTTTTGGCCCGAGAGATAGGCCTTAGCCGCAGCCAACTCAATCGGAAATTGAAAGCACTTACGGACCAGTCGTCAAATAAATTCATCCAGTCGTTCCGCCTGCAAAAAGCAAAAGAGATGCTTCAACAGGGAACGGGCAATGTTTCCGAAGTTGCTATGCAAACAGGCTTTAATAGTACTGCTTATTTTGTCAAATGTTTTGGCGATAAATATGGCCAAACACCGGGTTCGTTATTACAGTAATAGCGCCTATGCGCCATGACTTATAGGATATGCGTCGTTTTTGATACCGCCTTTCCCAATTTTATACTCTTTCCTTATTTTTTGATACCGCTCACCTGTAGTTGGTCCCCACCTTTGTAAGGTACTAAAACACAAGTAGTCAAGCTTCTTTGGAATGCTGGTTTTGTGGATGTCCCACGAATCACCAAAGGAAGTTGCTGTGCACTTTAATCAAAAAAATTCAAAAAATGAGACAAGCAATTTTACTCCTCAGTGCTTTTATTTTTATTCTTTATGCGCTCCCTGGAGCTTCACAGGTAACAATTACACAAAGTGATCTCTTGCGTCCGGCGAGCTTTACGGATAGTTCCCTGGTAATAACTGATCCAGGAACCCCTTTTCCTGAGGAAGGAGCCAATATCCTCTGGGATTACAGTACACTAGGCGAGGGCGTCCTTGAAACAACGGTCTACACTGACGCTACCACTGATCCCGATTTCACCGATGCTTTGAATTATTTCAGCTCAGATATTGAACTTTTTCTCGGAGGCTTTACTTTTGAAGTCACCAGTAATCTCTATGATGCCATAGATGCCGATGGATGGTATCGTACAGGAAGATCATTTGGTAGCCTGACTGTGCCTCTAACCCCTCTTTCAGGTGGGGCTAATGATCGAATAGACTATATCGCCAACAAATTCGATTACGTGGGCCGAACGAACATCATGGAGTTACCAATGACCTATCAAGACCAATGGGAAGGAAGCTATTATTATGACTTAAATTATGAAGTAACTGCAGTCGCATTTGGTCTGAACCAGACACCAGCATTCACCCGAACAACGATCACCGAAGAACGGGAAGTCGTTGGTTATGGTTCGATCATTCTACCAAGGTCTGATGGTGACCCCTCTGGAGAAATAGAGGTTTTACTAGTGAAAGGTAGCCTTGTCGAGGTGGATAGCTTTTTCCTAGGTGGAAGCCTTGCACCCCAAGCAATACTGGATGCTTTTGGCTTAGAACAAGGGCTTGCCAAGGGACGTAATTTTTATAATTTCTATGCCCCTGGCATCGGCACACCAGTCCTGCTCTCCGAGTCACCGCTAGGTGGAGGAGCAACTAATCGTATTGTTTACTGGCCTCAGGTAGCTGACATGGCCACCTCCACCGAGGAGTTAAGGGTACCTGTGGCTAAAAGCTTCCCGAACCCTGCATCAACTACATCATCTATTACGATCATTCTGGAGCAATTTACCTCCTCGGGGCAGGTTCGTTTCATTGATCTACAAGGACGAGTGCTGCAAACTGTTGATTATACCTCAAACGGAAGCAATTCCTTAGATGTTGAAATTCCGGCATCGCTGTCAAATGGCATGTTTATATACCAAGTTACCGATGAAGATAACGTCCTCATCGGTATTGGGAAACTACAGGTTTTCTAAAATAACTGATTAGGGCTAAAAATACTTCCGGTCCGTCAACGACAGTTGACAGACCGGAAATATTATATAAATACCCTACATGACTACTGAATAATCAAATCAAATTCCACGCGCCGATTAAGTGTACGTCCTGTGCTCGTAGAATTCGGTGAGATCGGGTAATCTTCCCCAAAGCCAGCGTAAGAGATACGGGTAGATCGCGCTCCCTTAGACAGCAGGTACTCATAACAAGCTGCTGCCCGCCCCTCAGAAAGTTCTTGATTCCTCTTAGCATCTCCGACATTATCAGTATGCCCTGCAATACGCAACTGGTAAGCAGGGTACCGCTTCATGATATCCGCAATCTGATCAAGAACAGCAAAAGACTCGGGTTTGATGACCGAACTCCCTGTCTCAAACTGAACGGCTCTCATGGCTAAATTAAGTACTTCACGTACATCTTCCTCAATTTCCGGGCACCCCTTGTTAGACGTAAGCCCTGCCTCTTCTGGGCAGCGATCATCGGCATCGATAACTCCATCGCCATCGGTATCCGGGCAACCGGTGTAAGGGCCAGCTTTATCTGGGCAGCGATCGTCTATATCTCGAACACCGTCGCCATCACGATCAGGGCAGCCTTGGGTGGAGGCTGGACCTTTAATATCGGGGCAAGCGTCTGCTTCATCAAGGATACCATCCCCATCGCGGTCACTTCCGGGGCAACCATTGTTTGTCGCTATACCTGCATCGTTGGGGCACTCATCATTCCCATCGTGAATACCATCACCATCCGTATCCGGGCAGCCAGCTTGAGCTATTGGGCCAGCATCCGTGGGACACAGATCATCAGCATCCGTCACGCCATCTCCGTCAGTATCCGGACAGCCCATCATCTCTGCAAGACCTGCTACTTCCGGGCAGCTATCTTTGGCATCCACAATACCATCGCCGTCGGTATCCGGGCAACCACTGGTAGCAGCGGGGCCAGCCACTTCCGGGCAAGCATCATCTTTATTAGCCACACCATCATTATCCGAATCCGGACATCCAGCAGTAGCCACAGGACCAAAAATCTCAGGGCAGCCATCTTCGCCGTCTGCTACACCATCGCCATCCGTGTCTTTGATTCCAAACTGATAGAGGTAACCAAGCCCAAGCTGGATATTGTCTCGATTTTCAGCATTTGAGGTCCGGTATTCTCCTTGAATACTGAGGTAAGAATTACTGCCCAACATGTAATTGATGCCAAGACCTACTGGTATCTGGGTATTGCCTTCATCGATGTTCTCGATTACATAGCCAATCCCCCCTAACAAATAAGGCTTAAGCTTTTGCTCGCCACCAAAAGGGTAGACATGCAATAAGGCATCAAAACTGGTGATATTCCGGTTTTGAGAGTCATCTATGACATCAGCGACACCTATTTTTAGCGGTACCGCCAAGCCAAAATTCTTGGTAATTAGATAGCGGTAACTGACTTCAAGACCAGCTGTGGGTGCTAAATCAGCATCATTAGGCGTACTATAGTCTACCCCCAGGACCCTGGCTGAGATGGCGTGCCGGTCTAATTTGTTACCATTTTGACTAAATCCAAACGTGCTTAGTAAAAGCATCATAGCAATGATGCCAAATCGGTTAATGTTCATACGGTAGTAATTGTGTAGTTTTCTCTTTTATTAATCGACCTTCATCAAGGTCCCCGTTTGTATTTTTTCTCCTTGTATCGAAACCAGTTGGTAAAAATAAGCTCCTGCGCTCAATTGCTGCACCTCTACCCTATCATTTCCACTGACAAGTTGCTTGTTGATGACTACTCTTCCAAGGGCATCAAATATCCGAATTTCGGCATTAACGCCTGTTGGGCCTTCAATAAAAAGGAAGCTTTTCAATGGATTAGGAAATAAATTCCAACTTCCCTGACCTACAATGTTATCTGTTGGTGTCGTACAATCCACCTCAGCATCGTAATCCGCAGCAATATCAGCACTCGTACTACAGCCCGTAGCATTGTCCGTTATCACCAGCGTGTAGGTCCCCGCTGCTTCCGCACATAATAGCAACTCCGTCGCCGATGGTATTAATTCTCCTTCGTATAACCATGTAAACGAGAAATCTACCGGAAGGTTACTTTCATCTTCCAATCTAAGTAAATTGCCATTCTGAATAAGGTCAATATCCTCAGGATTATCCGTGAAGGTTACGGCAATAGGCAAGGAGGTAGCAAGGCATCCATCTTCCGTCGTGTAAGTCGCCCAATAGCTACCACCTTGTTCCACCAAAAGGGTATCTGTTGTTGCACCTACAACCAAAACACTATCCCTATACCAAGTGAGGGAATTATTATAATTTAAGCTTACCAGCGCCACCACTTCACCATCACAATAAGGGCTATCCTCTGCGATTGTCAGGATTGGATCGTTAGGTATTTCATAAACGGTGATCGTTTCACTTGACCGGATGGTATCTATAGGGTTGACCATCTCAATATTCACATGAAGGTCGCCGTCATCATCTTGTAGAAGACCCGATACCCCTTGTCCAAATTCAATAATTCCACAGAGGTCATCTGCACCATCCAAGCCGCCGTCGTCATCAATGACATGCAACTCGTAAGTACCTTCACCAATTGGAATGAGAACGTTGTAAGTGATCGGTAAAGTAGCATTTCCAACAATGGGCGCAGTAAACACGTGATCACCATTGGGATCAAAAAGATCAAACTTTAGATCCGATGCTGTAAACAAATCCGTACAAGGAGATTGCTCGATGCTGACTTGGGTCATAAAAAAGCCTGTAGTATCTACTATTGCCTGATAATTGACCAGGTATTCGCCAGGCTGATCAAAGGTCTGATCAGCGGGATTCTCTGCTGTCGTTGAATTCCCGTTGTTAAAAAACCACAGGTACGAAAAGCCTTCGACCCCGCCAGAGGGTACGTTGTTTACAAAAGAAGCCGTAACCGATCCACAACCATTGTTATTCACAACAGTGAATCCTTCAGTTACGGTTTCTGCTGGGTTGATTAATAAAGGAAAAGAAAACGAAGTTTGCTGAGGAAAGATCAACACGACTGCCTCTATGACCACTTCTACCATGTAAAGGCCGGGGAGTAATGGCGTACCGCAAAACTTGACACAACCATCGGTACCTTCTTCGGTATCAAAGCTAGTCTGGCTAGCTTCCCAGTTCATTCCCGCAGGCAAACCTGCTACTGCCAGAATTGTAAACTGGGAGATATCAAGTCCAGCTGGAATAGTAGGATCAGAAGCGTTAACGGGGGTTGTTGTTAAAGGCAAACGAAAACTAAGGTCTCCGTTGTAGTAGGTGCCAGCTTCTCCATCAGGAGCGGGCGAAAGGTAGATAGTGTCTTCGGGTAGCATTGGTAAATCGACCAAGCACCCCGGACAGCCCGTCTGGGCAGTAATGGATGAAAGACATACGCTGACAAACAGCAAATTGAGTACAAATCGCAACATAGTTTCTACTGTTTAGTGGGCGGAGATAAGTAGATAGTTCCAGTAGAAAGATAAGGAAATATCGAAATTCCTTACATATGGACGTAAAACAATGCTTACGTCACTGTATTGGTGTTGCTATTATTCAAATAAAGGCGAGTAGGAAAAGGAATGGTCAGATGGTCAATTTTGGGCAAAACCAACCATCTGACTATATATCAATCCTTTTACCTTGGACTTAACATTTTTGTGTTGTTCCTTACCGTTGGATCAACAAACGACCTGAGGCTGCCTGTGCGCCTTGCTGAAGACGGAAAATATACATTCCGGTAGCGAGGTTAGATCCGTCGAAGCGGAAAGAATTTTGGCCGCTTACAAGCTCCAAAGACCGCTGCTGTACCAAAGTACCCAGTGTATTAAACACCTGTAAGTCGTACTTTCCACCTTGTGGAAGGTCAACAAAAATCTCTGAAAGGTCAGAAAACGGATTAGGCTGGATGCGTAGATCAAAAGCATTCTCCGTGACTTCAGTAGCATTAACGAGGCAGTTATCACTACCTTCAGGGCGTACAAAGAAGAAGTAGTTACCGGGTACCAACTGGCCATCAGGCAACGTGTAAGGAAGCGCAGCAATTTGCGTAGAAATCAACACATTGATCTTTAAATCATGCATTCCAACATCATCGCCAGTAGCTTCACCATACAATTGAATACAACCCACTTCTTCTGGCAAGAATACGCAAGAAGGAGGGTCACAAACGTAGTCAAAGCTTTCAGGAAGGTTCGTAACTCCCTGATCCGTAATCTGTACTTGAGTAATTCCCACTTCTGTTGTACCAATAGCAATGGTCTCAGGGATACGTATCTGGATAACGGTTTCATAATAACCAGCTACACAAGCCGTATCCTGAATACCACGCTCAGGAAAATCTTCCTGGTAAGGTAAAGGCAATACAATAACAGTATCCGGTAGCATTTCTTCCGGTGTACAACCGCTCTGTGCGGTCAACTGAAAATTGCCCAACATTAGGGCGAAAAGAGGTAAGAGGAAAAGTTTCTTCATTTGTATAAGATTTAATTCAGACGCAATATTGGCTAATTTTGCCGACAGTATAAAGGATTGATCAAGAATTTTATTGTCAAATAGTCGCATTTAGCGTAGGAAATTTTAAAATTTTCAAGCAAAGGTCTATATTGCGGCGTCTCAATTTGAATTATTTGATTAATTCGAGAAAAAGACGTTTGCAACTATTCACACTTCTTACTCCCAAAGAGCATTACTGCTCTTAATTCCCTTCCCGGAGAACTTTTGCTATTGCTGTTCCCTATTAAGTAAAGTTGATTAAATTTCGATATTCATCGAATCAACATCAATTCAGGCTTGATATATCTAACAACGGATAAACATTCAATTATGCTGCAATTCGCACGTTTCTGCGGGCTAATTTTAAGTCTGCTTCTCACTAATCTGGCTTTTTCCCAGTCAGGAACCATTAGTGGCACCATTACTGACAAACAATCTGGAGAGTCACTTATTGCCGCTACGGTGCGCGCAGGTGATATTGGAACCGTCACTGACTATGATGGTTTTTTTGAGCTAAAACTAACCGCAGGCACTTATGAAGTAAAAGCCAACTACCTTGGCTACACCACTGCTTCTGCTACATTGACTGTTGGTGCTGGTGAAACAACAACCTGGAATATCGCACTAGAAGAAGCTGCAACCTTACTACAAACAGCAACCGTAAGTAGCAGTAAGTACGAAAAACCGTTGAGTGAAGTAACTGTTTCACTCGAAATTTTGCGCCCTGACCTTATCGAAAGCACCGGAAAACTAACCCTTGACGATGCCCTTCAGAAAGTTCCTGGCGTAACGGTTGTCGATGGGCAGGCCAATATCCGGGGAGGATCAGGCTATAGCCAAGGCGCCGGTAGTCGTGTGCTTCTTTTGATGGATGATGTGCCCATTTTACAGGCTGATGCTGGTTTCCCGCAATGGGATGATGTGCCATTGGAAGTCATTCAACAGGTTGAAGTAATCAAGGGGGCTTCCTCGGCACTTTATGGTTCCTCTGCATTGAACGGCATCGTCAATGTTCGTACGGCATACGCTACTTCAACGCCCATTACCAAGGGTTCCCTGTTTTCTACCGTACACCTTACCCCAAAGCGGGAAGAACTCAAATGGTGGGACAGCGCTCCGCGTAGCTTAGGGGCTAGCCTGAGTCATCGCCAGAAATTCGATAAAGTTGACCTTGTTGTTGGCGGTTATTACCTCAACGACGAAAGCTTCCGCAAGGATGTATACCGTAAATTTGGTCGCGCCAACTTCAATATCCGACATCGTGCCAGCGACCGTCTGACTTATGGTCTAGCTGGTAACTTCAATGCTGGTGAGAGTAGTTCTTACTTTTACTGGTCTGGTATTGAGACGGCGTACGTGGGCGACAGTACGACCCAAGCTACACGCAAACGGTTTCGCTACAACCTGGACCCTACGATTACCTATTTCGATAAGAAAAATAACCGCCACCGTTTTCTGGGCAGATTTTACAGCGTAGACAATGACAATGATCGCAATCAAAGTAACCGTTCCAACCTCTACTACGCCGAATACCAATTTCAACGGCGATTTGAGAATTCAGGGCTGGTGATGACCAGTGGCTTGGTTGCTAGTGGTACAGGTGTAGAAGCAGAATTGTACGGAGATACGACTTTCACCTCTCAGAACTACGCGGCCTTTGCCCAATTAGATAAAAAATTTGGAAAACGGCTGAATGCCTCCTTTGGCTTCCGTTACGAATACAACAAGCTCAATAATCCCGGTTTCGACTATGTGCTCAATAATATCCAAAGCACAATACTTCCCACTACAGAGGAAGAAAGTCGTCCAGTATTTCGGTTTGGGCTTAACTACCAAGCTACCGAGGGCACCTTTATTCGCGCAAGCTGGGGGCAAGGTTACCGCTACCCTACCATTGCCGAAAAATACATATTTACCAATGCCGGAGGATTTTTCATTCAACCTAGCCCAGCGCTCGAATCAGAAACAGGTTGGTCGGCAGAAATTGGCATAAAACAGGGTTATCGACTGGGTGCTTTTGAAGGCTTTGTTGATGTCACAGCTTTCTATATGAAGTACGAAGACATGATTGAATTCAACTGGACAGGCTCTGGCTTTCAGTCTCTTAACATTGGAGGTACTAATATCCAAGGATTGGAGTTCACCATCGCCGGGCGTGGAAAATTAGGTAGTGTCCCATTTCAATTACTGACCGGGTTGGTAACCATCGACCCTCGTTTTGATGAGTTTGACACCAATGTTCCACCGGATGGCAGCACCCTGGGTGGGCAAAATTCTATTGGCTCTTCGAGCAACGATAATGTACTGAAATACCGTTTTCGCAATAGCTTCAAGTTTGACGGTGAGGTAGAATTAGGCAAATTCCGTTTGGGTGCAGAGTCATTTTACAACAGTCATATGGAAGCTATCGATGCATTGTTTTTAATCTTCATCAGTGGCCTTAATGATTATCGCCAGAAAGACAATAATGGTTATTGGTTACATAATATACGTTTGGCTTATGCACATAGCGAAAAAGTAAAAGCCACCTTCATTTTGGGGAATGTTTTCAACGAAGAATACACTATCCGGCCAGCACTGATGGAGGCTCCTAGAAATGTCACCCTGCGGTTGGACTATAAGTTCTAGAGGAAGACTTCACACCTATGATTAATGCCCTTCTGCGCGCCGGCCGGAACTCTTCGGAGTGATGGTCGGCGTTTTTTATTTGTAAAAACTTGGTCCTAAAGGGAAGAAGGTCACAATACCATTTGTATTGGAGTGGATTAATTTAATATTAAATCAGTATTAAGAAGTAAAAAAACAATAGTAATATCATTACTTTTTTTTAAATTGCTTGTGCAAATTGCTCTTTTTGACTTTGAGTTTACTTAAGCGCGCTAGTATTCAAAATTCTCAATTAAACCATTTTTAAATCTAAATTTTGAGTAATGAATTATTGTAAAAACAGTGTCCTGACACTGACACTCTCTCTATTGTCTACACTCTCTGTTTTCGCTCAATGTGGTACAATTTCATTTGGCTCGATTCAAGCCGAAGATGAAGGTGGCTATTCCGTGGAGGTTCTTCTTTCTGGAGTGTCTTCGCTAAGTAGTTTAAACGCACGAATATCCTTCCCTTTCGGTCTAACTGTCATCTATGACGATGCCCTTAGCGAAGCGAACTCTCCCAATACTATCACATTAACCCCACAATCAGGGTCTTATTTTCGCGTTGATCTTGGTGGTTCAGTAAGTTCTATCTCTGATGATCTACTGGCTAAGATTTACTTCTCCATTCCTTTCGGTGATTGCGTAAATAGCTTAACCTTTTCAAATGTCAGCTTCTTTATTCCGGGTGGAGGCTGTAGCTCAGGTCTAGTTATACAAGAGGACATGACGACAGCTTTCTGTCCTCCCAGCCGTAGCGTATTCGGTTCGCTCGAAGGAGTAATTGACGCTACGGGTGGTCATGTGGAAGATGCTGAGATTGAGATTGATTATTCTTATGATTTTCCAGAAATAGCAACATCTGACGTTACAGGCTACTTTAGCGAAACTGTTCCTACTACGGGTCTCACTATTACACCAAACCACGAAATCACTGGCACCACTACCTGTGGAATTACTACGCTTGATATTATCAAAACGCGTAAGCATATTCAACTGACAGCGCCTTTTACCGAGACCGCGCAATTTGTTGCGGCTGACATGAACGGGAGTAATACCATAACTACATTTGATCTTACTCGTATGCAGCGGGTAGTATTGGGTTATCCTTATTTCGATAATGCTCATCGTAATTGGGAATTTATTCCATCTACGCATTATTTTGGGATGACACTTCCCTCCGGAAGCAACGTCCCGGTAGAAGAGGTCGATTATCCAACAAGCATTATTGCCCCTGCTTCTTCCAGCAATTACTACGGAGCCAATTTCGCAGCGATCAAGATTGGAGACGTAACGGGAGACTGCGCATTGAATGGTGGACGAGGTGGCGAAGAAGAAGGCAGTTACGCTCTGGAAGAAATATTTTTAGCAGACCATTCCTTTGCTGCTAACGAAACAGCACTTGTACCAGTATACGCCAGCACCGATATAGATTTGTCCTTCTTTGGTTACACCTTGAATTTTGACGAGGATGCGATAGAGGTCACCAACGTCTTTTCCGGTCAGTTGGTCGACTTCACCGATGCTTACCGTATTGTTCCGCGTGAGGAAAACCGGGTCAGTTTCGTGTGGTTTCCTTATGACGAAAACGCGCAAAGTATTGATGCCGACGAACCGTTGTTTTTCCTGGAACTTAAAGCATTATCAGCGGTCACTACTTTAGATGGAATTGTAAGTATAGAAGACAACGGTAACTTGGGGGAGNGCCGAAATGGTTTACACCGCACATCACTACGAATTGGCAATGCTGCTGAACCACCAGTTTTAGAACCAATCTCGCATTTGACCGTTACTCCGAACCCTTTTGCGGATCGCTATACCACTAGCTTATTCGTAACCGAAACCCAGACTTGCATTATCGAGTTGTATAATATGCAGGGCCAACGCGTACATCGTCAAACGCTTGAACTGGTTAAAGGAGAGAACATCCTGACGAGCGACGATCTGAATAATCTACCCGCAGGCACCTATGTACAAAAGGTCATCCTTAATGACCAAACGCTCACTAATACACTGATCAAGCAACGTTAGTAAGTTTAAGTTCTAATTCATTACCGTACTACCGTAGTTTCACTATGGTAGTGCGGTTTTCAAATATCATGATCCTATGAAAAACTTCTTCCTCTTATTCCTCTTTTTCCTTACTCACACCGTCAACACCCAAGTTTATTACTGCGGCGATGATTCCAGGATAGGAGTATTCAATGTAGCCGATTGCTCTTACACTACCCTACCGACCAATAACCCTACCATCTTTCTTGCAGACATCACCTTTACACCAGAAGGACGCTTGATCGGTATCGGCTATACTGCTGATGCTGACTACTTAATAGAATTATTTTTGGACAATGGAGTACACTTTGATACCCTACTCGAAATCCCCAGCCTATCAGGTGCCCTAACTTGTGACCAAGACGGGCTGCTTTATATTGGTGGAAGCCAAGTCTATACCTATAATCTGGAAACACAATTTTTCGATTATCTTTCGCCTCTTCCGTCCAGTTATCCATTCGCAGGAGATTTTGTTTTCGTAGACGACGTATTGTATGGCAGTGCATTTCGTTTTCACATCGAAAGTACCGCTAATCAATTTGTTAATATTGATTTAGTGCCTAATGATACCTCTTTTGGGGATATCATCACCACCGAGTATCCCCAGTTTGGTGGGCTCGCTAAGTTTTATGACCCCGAACAGGAACAGTTTCGTCTGATTGGTACACAGGTATCAAATATCGTTGGCACCCCACAGAATGTAACCTTCCACGAAATCTTCCTGGAAGATACCACCCACCAAGCCCTTTGCACCCTCACCATGGAAGGCAATCCGCCTCGTGGCTTGGCTGGGCCTGATGATTTCCGCACCAATTTCGCACTACGCCTGGACCTGGACGAAGACGACAGCAGCGGGCGCTTTATCGATCATTATATCAGCGACAGCCTTTGCGCCGTCAGCTACCGACTATCGGACGACGATGTGTACATCCGTGCTCCGGGAAGTGGGATCGACTCCATGGTCGTCAACATCCAT
The DNA here is from genome assembly GCF_000379805.1 of Lewinella cohaerens DSM 23179. Classification (GTDB taxonomy): domain Bacteria; phylum Bacteroidota; class Bacteroidia; order Chitinophagales; family Saprospiraceae; genus Lewinella; species Lewinella cohaerens. The sequence goes on from NZ_KB903531.1 coordinate 332,003, forward strand.
AGTGGCATCCAACAACCGGGGGAAGAAGTACTCGTTAGTGTTTCACACCCGCTGTTTCAGATCAATATGGCAAGCCCTACCCGATTGGTGGCCGTGCCACTGGCCACCGTCACCAATCAAGACTACGCTGACCTAATCCGGAGCCTACGCTTTGAACTCACCGACCCCGACCCACTCCCAGGTGAGCGCCGCATTGACTTTTATCTTTACGCCAACGGGCAAGCTTCCGACGCGGCCTACGCTTTCATACGGGTACAACCCGAGGTGGAGCTGTACGCTGGTGAAGATTACTCGCTGGAATTATGCCCTTATCGAGTCGCTAACTTGCTACAAGGCTTGGGGCCAGATGCTTACCAGGAAGGCTACTGGGTACCCGCACTAAATATCGACAACAACTTTTACGAACCCAGCTCTGGCGACCAACCCGGCATCTATCGCTACATTGCCCAGGAGGGCAGTTGCGGGCCTGACACAGCTATGGTCGAAGTCAATACGACATCCGTACCACCACTCAACTATGGGGGGGGTGACTGCTGACCTCCAAGACGTTTACCTCTGCCCCGGCGATACTGCCGTATGGACCATTAATACCGACTATACCGACTTCTGGTTCTGGAACTCCGATGCTTCTTCAGACACCACCCACCTCATCACTAGTCCTATTATCGAAGGTTTTCAGGTCATCGATAATCAAGGCTGTGACCATTACTTCCGTACCCGCTTTCTTATTCCCGAATGGGGCGATCAGATGCAAACCGACTATGACACCCTTCTGCTATGTGCTGGCACCACCGCCGATTTCTATGGCCGCGAAGTAAGCTCCGACACCACGATGTGTGAGCTGCTAACAGCATCTACGAGTGATTGTGGCTATGAGCTTTGCCGCACCTTCCGCTTTGAATACGCCGACACCTATGCTCTGGAGGCCGACATCTGCCAGGGAGAAAGCTATTCCTGGTTCGAGCAAGACCTTACTACCGCAGGTGTCTATGAGTATATACTCGACGGTACACAAGAACAGTGTGATACGCTCTATACGCTGACCCTTAACGTAAGTCCGCCGCCTACCGTAACGCAAGCAGCTAGCATCTGTGAGGGAGAAAGTTACGCCTGGTTTGGGCAACAACTCACTGCCCCTGATACTTACGAATACCTTGCCAGCACCGCAAATGACTGTGACACCCTCTACCTACTCGATCTAGCAGTAGAGCCCATCTACTCAACTGAAGTGGAGGTTGAGATTTTTTCCGATGAGAACTATACCATTGGTGATTCGGTATTTACCCTTGCTGGCACCTACACCGTGCCCTTGAATACCGTAGCGGGTTGTGACAGTATCATCCATCTGACGCTGGATATTATCAGCAGCACCGCTACAGCCAGCACAGTTGAATGTAACCTGGCCAATGCATGGCCACGCGGACTTCGCCCCTGGCAGTGGCAATGTGCTAAACCTGTGCTTTTACAACGCTGGACAATGTACGATAGCCAAGGACGGCGAGTGCAACATGCTAGTCCACAACAACTTGGACAAACATTCACGCTCTTACCTTCAACAGCCCAACAGCAGCTGGCCGCTGGTGTCTACTTTTACGAGTTGTACTTCCTGGAAAACGGCACACATCAACGAGTGAGTGGGAAGGTGATTGTTTGGTAAGGGTGGAAGGGTGAAGGGTTATTTGAGCGTCTCTAGTGGCTCCAAGAGACTCCGACTTTGCACTTTGCAGTTGGTTGAGTATAAAGAGCACTATAAGATTCACTCAGAGACCGTTGTTTTTGGATATAAACATGAGTCATCCCGAATTTTGATTGTCATCAAAATCCGTGCTGACCAACTGTAAAACCTATCGTTAAAGAAGAACCCCCATGATTTCTATTAGTGAAATCATGGGGGTTTCTACAAATAGTCAAATAAATCACTCTTTTCAGGATGTTTAATGACTCTTTCTAAGCTAAAGTCAGGCTTGATTTTGGCCTTAGCCAAAATTCGGGATGACTTATGTTTTGCTAATTATTACCACAATTAGCCTTCCTGTCTGCTTACTCCACTATCAAACGGCGAGTAGTCAAGCCTTCATCCGTTCGGAATTGAAGGATATAAACACCGGCAGGGAGATAGCTCATGTCTAAAGCTTCGCGGTAGAAATTATCGTACTGGAAACTTTCTAACAAGCGACCTTCTACACTGCGAATCTGTACATCTACGCGCTTGGTCATTGGCTGAGGTAAACTGAGTACAAACTGACCGGCCGTAGGGTTAGGGAACAAGCTCAATGGCAAATCTTGTACCAAGTTCTCTGTTGACTCAATGATACCATTAAGGATCGTAGTTACAGAGCTGCATAACTCTTCGCCGCCATTATCTGTACAAGCAGTATTGGTAACCGTGACCAGGTTGCCCATCAGAGAAATATCATCCACGTACCAACCTTCACGAGCATTACTGTCATTTGATCCAAAACGGAAACGAATCAGTACAGTTTCTCCTGCATAAGCCGTAAGATCTACTACCGAGCGAAGAAACTCACCGCCGCTTGCACCACTAAAAGCCGGGCGACCACTCAAAGGGTTACCAGACCCTGACGCTAACTCGCTGTTATAACCATTCTCGATAAAGTTGTCGGCACCGACATCTTCCCAATCCGCTCCGCCATTAATGGAAATCTCTACAACTCCACCATCAGTATCTACTTCAGTGCTGTACTGGTGGTAAAAAACCAATCCTGGGTTTAGGCCATCAAGAAACACGGGCTCTTCCATAACCAAAAGCTGATCACTTACTTCTTCAACACTACGAGCAAAGAAAGACAATAAACCAGTATTTGTATTGTTCAAGCGCAGTTGCCAGGTGATATCTGAAACAGAGCTGAGGAAATCCCAGTTGCCTGCTCCTGATATCATGTCTTCAAAGGCAGGGTAAGTGAAGGAAGCATCATCTGTTTGCAGTTGGTAGGTACAGGCAAATTCCTGTCCACTAGCCGCATCTCCCAAACTGATAACGAGGAAGCCATCTTCTACCGTAATATCACAATCAGAGCTACCGTCTACCAGTGTCGTTCCTTCAGGAAGTTGATCAAGTACAATAGCGTCGGTGATGCCATTGGTACGACCATTCACGATATCAAGTTGGTAAGTGATAATATCACCAGCAAAAGCTTCGGCAACGGCAGTTTTAGTCACACGATAAGCTGGTGGACAGGTGTCTGGTTTATCGAAAGCTTCCACTCCTACATCTGCGCTAACCCCCAAGCCACGACGAGCAAAGGTTTCCCAGATCAAACAACGGTTAACACCGCCGTTATTAACTTCGTCTGCTTCCAGAATAGCATCCCTAGCTTCGATGAAGCCAGGATTACAGGGCTGCAATTTCAAACCATCCATCACCAGCTGAATAGCAATATTATTGCCACCGGTTCCATTATACAGGTCATCATCAAAACCGTATTCGTCGACCAGGTTCCAATACATATCCCATATCATAACACACCACACTGAGCCAACGCCGTGAGGTATAGCAGCAGTAGCAACATCCGCATAAGTATGAGGATCAATAGTCATATCTCTAGAATAAGGATAGGGACGGATACCGCCACCTGTAATTGGCTCACCATCGGCATAAGTACCAATACCACGAGCTTCTTCCGCAAAGTCAGCAGAGGTTGTCGTCATCACTAAAGCGAAAAAGTCACTCCATCCTTCACCAGCTTGTTCTGGCTGTTGATTAGTAGAAAGGCATCCAGCCTGGTTAGGGCCAGCCGTAAGGCGATTAGAGATACCGTGCCCATATTCGTGAACAATTACCCCATTGTCAAAATCACTATCCCGCCCAGAAGGACCAGGCAGTGGCACATCAGCAACAGCTCCTTCTAACTGGATCATTACGCCAGGCATCGCCAATTTCAATTCATTACAATCCTGAAGACTTATCATTATCGCAGGAATATTAACTTGACCACCTGCATCACCTCCTGTCATCTCAAAGATAGCTGCACCGATATTATTACAAACTATCACAGCCACAGCTCCTGCTTCTTGGGCAGCTAGCGCTTTAGCACCAAACTCACAATCTCCACGATCAAGCATTGCTACTTTACCAAAAAGATCAGCACCGTTTATAATAGGTTCACAGGCATCGCTGCTTACACCAATCGTGTCACTGACAAGCACAACCTCAACTTCTGGAGAACCAGCAGGTAAGTCTGCACCAAAAGCTCCTTGGATAAACTCGTAACTTCCTTGCACTGATTCAGGTGCAGTTACTTCTAGTGATGGTGGTGGAAAACTAGGTAAGCTCCCTCCCCAAAGAAACATTTGCATACGAGGGCGGCCTCCATCAGCCGGCGTCGCAAAATTAGCGTTATTGGTGTTGCTACCGTCAAGTGCCTCGGCCCGTACATGGTCACCATCGTCACCGCCACGGCCGTAGTTATTCACTTGAAAGTTACCAGATTCTTCATCAAAACCATACTTGTACATTACATCATGGATAAGGTTATTCCAGTAAAACAGGTTCGTCGTCGCCGCATCTAACTGCGAATAAGGACGGCCAAGACTAAGGTCTAAAGGAAAATCAAAACACAGGGAATCACCTCCATCAGGTTCACCTCCAACGGATTCGTTCTGGCTGAAGATATCATGGTAGGCATGTACATTATTACCACGTGTAATGGTATACTCATGGCCTTCTTCACCATCGACATCATGCCAACCAAAAGGAGAAGCTACCTCATCGGCAGGATCAACCAATAGCTCCCGTGGACCATGATTGGGGCTTTCTGTATAAAGCGGGAAAGCACGGTAACTTCCTTCGTCTCCTGGGCCTGTTAAGAAGGAGAATGCTGTAGGTACACTTACTTGATCCTCCGGGCACTCTTCGTGCACAGGATGATCAAACTCACAATGAACGACTTGGTCATTATAATCAAGCATTTCGCCAGTAAGGGCATCTACCCTAGCCATCCACCAGTGATTAGCCGTTGTTTCATAATAATCCACATTCCAAACCAAACGAACTTGTTCATTCCGTGGCTGATACATTAAGCTGACTTTGATGGGTTCCAAAGCCAGACCATTATGGTCAAAAACAAATTCACGTGGGCTAATTTGCTCAACTAACTTTAGACCACCATCTATTGGTAGGCCAAAATAAGTCTGCACTGCGGTTACGGCCTGTGCTGGTGTAATCCCTGCTTCGCTTGCATTCACCTTATTAGACAAATCCGGCACAAAGCGATTTCCAACACTAAGCATTCTACCATCGGCTAAGATATTTAAGTTCAGAATAGCATTATGAACAGGAATATCCAAATGTGATTGTTGCAAATAAACATGGGTTAGTTTATTGTGCTTGGTGACAACCTTACTGCTCACTTGATAGTTGGCAACATCTCTGGCCGTAAGGCCCAGGTTGTCATAATTTGTTTGTAGGTGTTGGTCTGCCACTTCTAGTGGTCGATCAACTTGGGCCATAAGCATTTGGCAGCTTAGCAGCATTGCCAGCCCTAAAATTGTTGCGTTTTTTAACATACTGTACAAGTAGTGATAGTTAGGAATTGAAGGTTTACGGCGTTTATGCACTTCCATAAAGTAATATTCGGATATTACTTTTGGTTCATGACCGGTGAAATTAGTACACTTTTATAAATATATAGGGGGAATAAAAAAGTAGTTTCTTCTTGGGGCCGACAGTCTGTCGCATTTTATCTAACTTTGTGTCCCGTAATCGTTTTTCAGCGTCTTCAATATAATTCATGACCAAGTATATTTTCGTTACGGGCGGGGTTACTTCTTCCCTGGGCAAAGGCATTATCGCCGCTTCATTAGCCAAACTCCTGCAAGCCAGAGGCTTCTCTGTCACCATCCAAAAGTTTGATCCTTATCTCAATGTAGATCCAGGCACGCTTAATCCTTACGAGCATGGCGAATGTTTCGTCACGGACGATGGTGCCGAAACAGATCTGGACCTCGGGCATTACGAACGTTTTTTAAATGTTCCTACTTCTCAAGCTAATAATGTTACTACTGGTAGGATTTACCAAACGGTAATCAACAAAGAGCGAGCAGGAGATTATTTAGGAAAAACCGTTCAGGTAATTCCGCACATTACCGATGAAATTAAGCGCCGTGTGCAACTTTTGGGAAGCACCCAAGAATATGACATCGTCATCACGGAACTTGGCGGAACAGTAGGTGACATTGAATCACTACCTTATATAGAGGCTTTACGCCAAATGAGGTGGGAATTAGGTACCGACAATTGCCTGGTGGTTCACCTGACTTTGATTCCCTACCTCAGTGCTGCTAAGGAGTTAAAAACAAAACCTACCCAACACTCTGTAAAACAACTGCTCCAATCAGGTATCCAACCCGATATTTTGGTGTGCCGTACAGAGCATCCCATCACTATGGAAATCCGACGAAAGTTGGCCCTCTTTTGTAATGTCGAAGTAGGCTCTGTCATTGAAGCACGTGATGCGGAAACCATTTACGATGTCCCCTTACTCATGCTTAAAGAACAGTTGGATACGACTGTCATTCGTAAACTTAGGCTTCAAGATCGCAAAGCTCCCAACCTTTCTCGGTGGAAAGAATTCCTGGGCAAGCTAAAAAACCCTTCTTCCGAGGCAAGAATAGGATTGGTAGGTAAATACAATGAGCTACAGGATGCCTACAAATCTATCCACGAAGCTTTTGTACACGCTGGTGCTATTAATGAATGTAAGGTTAATGTTATTCCCATTCATTCTGAGCAACTGGAAGGCGATATGAAAAGTGTAGCCAAAGCGCTTAGAGACCTCGATGGTATTTTGGTAGCTCCTGGCTTTGGAGAAAGAGGCATTGAAGGGAAAATCCGAGCAATTCGCCACGTGCGTGAGAACAATATCCCCTTCTTTGGAATTTGCCTGGGAATGCAGTGTTGTGTAGTGGAATTTGGTCGCAATGTCCTTGGTTTAGAACAGGCCTCCTCTACAGAGGTTAACCCTAGTACGCCAAATCCTGTTATTCATTTGATGTCAGACCAAAAAGATGTTACGCAAATGGGCGGCACTATGCGTCTGGGGTCCTATGATTGTAACTTGAGGCGCAATTCCAAATCAAGTAAAGCCTACGGCAGCCTCTCCATTACAGAACGTCATCGCCATCGATACGAGTTTAACAACCAATATCGAGATCGATATGAGAAAGGTGGACTGGTACCAACAGGAATCAACCCTGCTACCGACTTGGTCGAGATCGTAGAGTTGAAAGGGCACCCCTACTTTGTAGGCGTTCAATTTCACCCTGAACTCAAAAGTACGGTAGAGAATCCCCACCCTCTTTTTGCAAGTTTTGTGCGAGCAGCACAGGAATATCGTAAAATAAAATAGTGCGTACCTATTTTTGGTTAACAGGGCTTTTGTCACTAGGGATAAGCCTCTTGGTCGCTGGAGAACCTTTCTTCTGGGATACCATTCAGTTGGGTGCTCGTCATGCCGATTGGTTTTATCATCAACCGCTGAGCACATTATTACTTCCGGAGGAGATGGACAGTGGTCATATCCCTGCTTTTGGGTATTACCTGGCCACTTGCTGGAGATTGTTCGGGCAAACCTTATTGGTGAGTCATCTAGCCATGTTTCCATTTATATGGTTAGTGTTATGGCAAGGATACCGCTTGGTCAGCAAACTTGACATAGGACTTAGATTTGCCACTTTAGCCTTAGCACCAGGAGTATTGCTACTAGATGCTACTTTGGTTGCGCAACTCAGCTTAGTCAGTCCTGACATTGTATTGATCGGTGCATTCTTTTTAGGAATCAATAGTATCCTAAGGAAGGCACCTCTTTGGTTAGGCATAGCCGTTTTACTGTTGGGGTTGACCAGTCTCAGGGGTATGATGGTTGCTTTTGGGCTCTTCCTTTGGCAACTTGCCTTATTATTCCTATATGGGAGCAAAAAAGACCGTCCATTCGCTGCTTTCAAGTTACTCCTCCCCTATTTACCGGGCGGCCTAATAGCACTTGCCTACCTCGTATATCATTACCAAATCAAAGGCTGGGTAGGTACACATCCGGATTCACCGTGGGCGGCAAGTTTTGCAAGCCAAGGAGGGCTTAGTATCATTAAGCAGGCGGCTATTGTAGGTTGGCGAATCCTGGATTTTGGTCGCATTTTCGTTGTGATTGCTTTAATGCTAAGTTGGTGGCAAACTGGATGGATATGGAACAAGCCAATAAAAAGAGCAGCGACCCTTTTACTGATTATGGGCATTACATTGGCCTTGCCTGCGCTCGTGAGTCCGGGCTTATCGCAGCATCGCTATTTACTGCCTGTATACCTTATGGTCGCTTACCTCTTTTTACTCGTACTAAAAGAGATACAAAATAAAACCTGGGCAACGGCAATGGTCATTGTTGTACTCTTGGGACAAATAAGTGGTCATTTTTGGGTTTACCCCGATCAGGTGGCTCAAGGTTGGGATGCTTCTCTGGCACATAAACCCTATTTTGAAGCACGTGAAGCAGGATTAGCGTATTTGCAACAAGAAAAAATCCCTTTATCAGCAGTAGGCACAGCGTTCCCTGAAGTTGGCAAACAGCATTTGCGGATGCTCAACAATATGGAAGAAGGTCTTGTTTCCTATAATCTTAATCAACAGAAATACATCTGGTATGCGAATATAATGAACGACTTTTCTGATGAAGAGCTATTAACTTTGCAAACCAGTTGGACACCTGTTTTCACCTTTCGGAAACGAGGGGTTCATTTAGAAATTTACCATCGTAAGTAAGCTATGCGGAAATTAAAATTAGAAGAGCTAGAACGGATCAGCATTGCTGAGTTTCAGAATAAGGATAAGCAGCCTGTTGCTTTGGTATTAGACAATGTTCGTTCTGCTTTAAATGTAGGCTCTGCTTTCCGAACAGCTGATGCTTTTGCTTTAGCTCATGTCTACTTGTGTGGCATTACTGCCCAACCTCCGCATCGTGAAATCCTAAAAACGGCATTGGGAGCTACAGAAGCGGTAGATTGGACCTATACAGAAACCGTAGAAGAAGCTATTAGCCACCTAAAAGTAGCCGGTTATGAGATATGGGCCGTAGAACAAGCTGCTGAACGCACTTGGCTCCAAGATTACAAACCAACGGATAGTGCACCTATAGCATTGGTGTTTGGCAATGAAGTAAATGGCGTCAGCCAGTCCGTGATGGATGCCGCAAACGGCGCTTTGGAAATTCCTCAATTTGGCACCAAACACTCCCTTAATGTATCTGTTTCTCTAGGTATTACCGTTTGGGAAGTTTTGAGGAAGATGGGAAAAATTTAAAGGTTAGATGGTTGATGGTTAGATGGTTGAATGGTTGGTTAAACAGTGTGGCAGCGCAATGTATTACGACAAGGACATGAACTATTAGCCAGTGAAATTTAAGTCACGTATATCTTCGATTTAGCCTAAAGGCTAAGGGCATCTTGATAATAAGTCATCCCGAATTTTGGATTAATCCAAAATCCGGGATGAATCGTGTTAGTCTTTCACTACTTTCGTTGAATAGACCCCTTCTTTTGTATACATTTTCAACAGGTAAAAACCGGATTGCAGGGCTGTCAGATCAATACTGCTTCCAGGCATTTCCTGATTGATCACCAGGCGGCCAGAGGCATCAAATACCTCTACTCGTTCTACACTCAGAGCAGGCAACTGCACTTCGCCAGTTGTAGGGTTGGGATACACCCGTAAGTTAGTGCTAGCCAAATCAGTAACACCTACCGTGGTCAAATTGGTTACTTCTAAACAAAAAGCTCCAGCCGTACCAGTATAACCATCTAACATCAACAAGTAAGTCGTACCAATCTCCGTATCCATTTCCAGGCTAACATTAAAAATGCTATTGCCGCCATCTTCGTCTTCGTTACAAACAACATCCGTCAAACTACCGCATTCACCGCTGTAAACAACTGCTTGCAAATCCAGGTTCGCAGGAGAATCATTACACACAATAGTTCTGATCAGGTAACGGTTGCCGTCACCAACGAAGGCATACCAAGACGTATTTTGCAGTGGGTCAGCTTCAAAGTGACACTCAAAACCAGTAGTAGGGTCGGTAGCATCCGTACCGTAGCCTGTATTGTCCTGCCCATCGGATATTTGTGGCACCAATGGTGTTTGACCGAAAAGGGTATTAATATCTAAAGCATCAGTACACATATCCCCGGGAAGGGGCTCACTACTTACCGTTACGTCCCCGGTAGCCGTTTGGCTACAACCAGCGGCACTTGTATAAGTATATGATAGTGTATGCATCCCCACGCCCGCAACGGTAGGATCAAAGCTATAGGTCATACCATTACCATCATCCGTGACTCCAGGGCCACTGTAAACTCCACTATCACCAGTTACAGTGCCTTGCGCAGGCGCACCTCCGCCAAGGCCCGTCTGGACACCAGCACTAATATCCAGATCAGGTAAGGCGGTAAAACTCACATCGGGGGTTGGATATACAGTTACCGTACCCGAGCTCATGCCAGAACACTCACCGCTAATCGTATAAGTAATAGTATGCTCACCCAATCCTGCTGTAGCAGGGGTAAAACTGTAAGTCATTCCATTTCCGTCATCTGTGACACCAGGGCCAGAATAAACGCCTCCCGCAGGAGAGCCTGAACCCAATCCACTTTGCACGCCCGCATCACTACAGAGGTCGGCCAAAGCGGTGAAGCTTACTGTGGGAGTTTGATCGTTTTGGAGAACAAGCTCGGCAAAAGGGCGACAATTATCATTATCAGGTAAATCGCCGAGGATGGCATAAAAATAAAGCGTGGAATTAGGAAAGTTGGTCGTAATATCCTCCAATATAGCAGTGGTATTAGTCCCCGTCAACTCATTGAAAGGCACCGTACCAAGAACCGACGTATTCACGTAAGGGTTGGTAGTAGAAACAGTGCTTACTACAAAATTAATACTGTAATTTTGCTCATCATTATCGGCCATCGCCATATTTTCCAGACCGCTAGCAGTAAGCGTAAAAGATTGATTTGAACAAATAGAGGAAGGACCTGAAACAGTACCAATAGTAGGACAAATTGATTGTTCTGGTGCACCACCAATCACCCGAAAGAAATAATCGTCTTGGTTAGCAAACGTAGGAGTGTCTTCGTCGTCACGGTACAGCACCATGAAGTTGCCATTCTGTAGAGGTTGCGCATATTCGAAGATCTCTTCCTGGCTGTCATTGCCCCCATTGGTTTTTGTCGTTCCACAAAGCGACATACCATCATTATCAACTACCTGATGGTAAACGTCCTGATCATCATTATTGCCGGGGCCAACGTCGCCAGGGCCTTGCTCGGAAGGCCAAACAACAGCAAAGCCTTCTGGCAACGCCTTCAAAGTAGGGCCGCCACTCCCCTGGTTGCCTACGCCCGTAGGGTTAATATCTGCGTAAGGTCTTACTACCGCACTTACTGCTGTTCCCGTAGCACTGAACACCCGGTAGTAACATTCTGTAGCGCTGCCATCCGTACTCCCTGAAGTAGACCAACCCATTACGAAGTTGCCATTATTAAGAGCGGCAAACCGATGATCGTCATTACTCATAAAACTACGGAGGTCGGTGTGTAAGCCACCGCTTACCTCTATGCTGCTGCTTACAGCACTACCACTCGCATTAAACACCCGAAAATAGAAGTCGTCGGTGTCGGGGCTTACTTCATCAGTATGATAAACGATAGCGAAGTTACCACCAGTGAGGGGAATGATTGCATCCAGGTTGTCTTCTTCAGCCGTATTGTCACCGTTGGCTTTAACAGTACCAGAGACCGCAGTACCCGTCGGTCCGTATACCCGAAAGTAAACATCTTGATCCTGATCTCCTCCCATACCGACATCTCCTGGTCCACCACGAGATTCCCAGCTGGTAACAAAATTACCACCCGCCAAGGCAACAACCTGCGGACCAAACCGGCCCTGGTCACCAGTACCAGCAGCATTGATATCGCTATAAGGCATTACTACTCCGGTTACCGCAGTACCATTGGCATTAAAAACTCGAAAGAAACCTCCGTTACCATCTCCGTCAATATCATTGCGGCCTTCCCAGGTAACGACAAAGTTGCCATTACCCAAATCTGCCATTACCTGCGAACCGGAATAGGTATTTTGAAAAGATTCTGCATGTGCATCTGACGTGATGTTTAACGGGCTACCGCTAGTCGCATTACCAGAAGCATTAAATGCCTGAAAAAAGAAGTCGTCTGTATTATTGTTATTATCAGGATTACCAGGAATTTGATCACTCTCCTCGATACGTGTAAGAACGACAAAACCGCCCGTGCTAAGAGGTAAAAGGAATTCAAGGTGATCTTCTTCGCCAGCAACACTAATACGGGTAGTACCACTAACGGCAGTACCATCATTACTGTAAACTCTAAAATAAACATCCTGATTTACATCTCCGGTATCGCCTGGCCCGTCTTCCGACTCCCAACCAATTACAAAACCGCCACCCGTAAGCGCTACGACCAAAGGGCCATTAGAACCCTGTTTTCCTGTACCGGAAGGATTAATGTCAGCATAAGGCATGATGATACTCGTTACTACAGCACCTGCTTCTGAAAAGACCTGAAAAAATGCCCCAGCATCATCACCATCAATATCATCCCTGGTTTCCCAGGCTATCACAAAATTGCCATTGCTTAAAGTAGCAACCGTATTTTTATTATTATTACTCTGTAGTCCAGGATCGTGGACATCTCCTCCGACATTAATATTTCCGCTGATATAATCGCAGGCCTGGGCCTGTAAATTAGACGTAAAAATGATTCCAAACAAAATCAGAATTATGGTGTAAAATGATCGCATTTTATTACAATTAGGGAAGTGAATTATGGAAAAACCCATGTTTTGCCCAAGCCGCTTCATGCCGGGTATAAGTACATGTACTATTTGCACCCACAGGTAAGTGCTTTGAGAGACTTTCTCAGAAATATAATGCCGCAGGCAAACCATTAAATGATATGAAATTTCACTTCTTTATAAATACTGTCGCGCAATACGATCCTCCGGTTGCCGGTCTGTAAGGTATAGGTACACCCAGAAACACCACTCCAAAGGCTTCATCAGGTAGTAAATCGCATCTGAGATGTACTTGTTTTCAAACCAATAATAGTAGCGATGAATCATGTCTCCAACACGGTTATAATTCCGGCGAATCAGGCGATGTAGGCGAGGGAATTGCTCCGTGATGACTTCTTCAAAAGCATTGGCGATCAATAATTGGCGATTGCACACAATGAGTTGTCCATGCCGCACGCCAAGTCGTTCTGGTCGAACAATATTTGGATGCCCCTGCGCGGCTACAGAACACAGAAAATGCCCGCCGCATTGAACATTATCGCACATATAATCCCATTGCGAAAAGCCATGCTTATAAGTATCAGTGAAGGCGCGTATACTGGAATCCGGCTGTTGCCCAAACAATAGTAAAATCGCCGTAACCACCAGTATAACGGGTAAACAAATGATGATCAATACCGGGTATTTTGCCCAAATTGGCAGCCGCAGCACATGGTTAGCCCAAGCTGTCAGTTTATGCTCTTCTGAGAATAAATCATCCTGCGTTTGCCGCAAAACAGCTTTCTGGTTTTCGCTAAGCAGTAGGAGAAAAAGTAAAACAATGGGTACATGCCCCAGCGTAACAGGAGACAGAACCCCTTGAAAAGCAATAAAAAAATTAAGAACAATCCCCAGCAAAAGCAAACAATTAACAATGACTTCCAGCAAAGGTGGGGCGAGCTGTTTACGAAAGGCGGAATAGAAAAAAGCTCCTGCGCTCAAAACGATCCACACATAGATTGTCAGGCGATGCTCGGGAGAAAAGACCGCACTGTCACTACAACAATCATTGTCTTGCTCAAAGTCGAAGATACCAAGATACAATAAAGGAAACCCCAAAACGACAAGCACTTCCAGTGTACGCGACAGTGTAGACCGAAACAAGCGCTTGCCATTGATGCAGTAATACATAAAATCAAGGGCGACCGAGGCACCGATTAAAACCACCAGCACAACGGGCAAGACGAATAAGAGTTCCATCTATTTTTAACATTTTCAGAAAAGGGCCTGTTGGTTCACAGGCTGTTCTTCCTTTTTTGGAAGCACTACTGGTGGTAGGTTCTTATCTGGTGCAAAAATTCGCTTTACAACGCGTAGCCGATGGGTATACTTCCCTTCCTGATAATTGAATATACCATAGTGATCGATAGCATCAATTCTCACTTTTTCATTGACATGAATGATTTTACTATCTGGAAGTAAAATACCTGAATGGGTAATCCGCCCTTGTGTGTTTTCAAAAAAGGCAATATCACCGGGCATGGCCTGCTCTACAAAATCAACAGTTTCACCACGATTAATCTGAATCTCAGCGGTACGAGGCAGTTGATAGCCAGCAACCTGAAAAGATAGCTGTACCAAGGCAGGACTATCGATTCCGAAAACGGTACGCCCTCCCCACAGGAAAGGAGCATTGAGCAATTTGCGGGCAATTTTGATCACCATCGCCGAACTCTGCCGAATATCTTCTGGAAAAACAGCTTGCCCACTGAAAGTAAAATCATGCGTACCCAGCGAAAAACGCATCCCGTCAAAGAAAGGCAACCGAGAGCCAAGCGTAATAGGCAAAGCCTCATCCGTTCCCATAAGGTTGTGGAAAAGATCCAACGAATAAGCAAAATTCCGACGAAAGTCCTGGGTTTCAGTAGGGCTAAGGTCCCTTAGCTGATTGCTTGGCGTCCAGCCAATATAGTCATCGTTGAGACAGCGGACTTTGGTCCACTGGCGACCTTTTGTCTCCATAATCTCTACCATTTCCCCAAAGAGTAGTTGAGATCCCATTTCGGAGCGATGGGCAGCACTGGTTCGCACAGGAACCACAGTAAAAGGACAAATGGCGTAGACGGACATTCGCTAGTTATTGGTACACTTCGTAAAAATAGTTTTTTATTCAAAATAAGGAAAGGAAATGCACCGTTATTCCGCTGAGGAATTAAACATCCTTACATTTGTCATTCCTTAGTATTGCTCAAAGAACCGAAATTAAGCGCATGAGGTATTATATTCTACTATTTTTTGTGGTATTGATAGGCAGCCAACTCTCGGCGCAAGACCAGCATTTTTCCCAATTTTACGCCTCCCCCCTTACCCTCAACCCTGCACTTACAGGTGCCCTGGAAGGTAAGTACCGTGTATCAATGATCTATCGCGACCAGTGGCGTTCGTCGCTGGATAATCCTTATCAAACTTTTTCTGCGGCGGCAGACTTCCGGTACAAAGTCAAGCAATACAAGAAACGCTACCGCGATGCTGTAGGTATTGGTGTGGTTTTTTACAACGACAAGGTCAATACCATCAATTTCTCCACCAATCAAATAATGATTTCCGGCGCTTATCATAAAGCACTTAACCCACAAAGTGACCAATTCCTAAGCCTCGGTTTTCAAGTTGGCATGGTGCAACGTAACATCAATTACGACCAACTAACATTCGACGACCAGTTCAACGGAACCGATCTATTCAATGATCCTACTGGCGAATTATTTCCAGAAAACAACTTTGCCTTTTCAGACTTCCAGGTAGGGCTGCATTACAGCTATGCTCCCAGAGGAGAAACTGGCGTTTTCGCCGGCGCAGCTATGCATCACGTTCTGGAACCAGAAATGAGCTTCTACTACCGCCAGCTGCCCGATGATGACAAAGACGAGCGCCTGAGCAATACTTTATATCGCAAATATTCCGCACACCTCGGGTTGCAGATACCTGTAGGCGAGCGCACCCAAATTTCCCCTCGGGCCTTGTTCTACAGCCAAGGTCCACACCTGACCTTCAATGCTGGCAGTAATTTTCGTTTCCTTGTAAATGAAATTGCAGGTACCGCTATCCATATTGGAGGCTGGGCCCGGCCCGTCAACAACGAAGATGACGCCTGGAACCTGGATGCAATCGTAGCCATGTTGGGCATCGAGCACCAAAATTTCCTAATGGGCTTCAGTTACGATATCAGCCCTGGTCAGCTAAACCTCAATAATCGTAATCGCAATGCTTTTGAAATCAGCGTAGCGTATTTAGGGGAATATGAAGATGAGACGGTATTGTGCCCTAAATTTTAACTCTTAGGGCATATTTGGAACGGATTTGATTCGGAAACCAAGACCATACAAGGGGGTAATCGTATAATTGCGATCTACGGTTACCCCCTACTACTACACTAACCTTTTAGAAAAATGAATACCGATCACCCTAGAAAGCCATTCTGGATTTTCCTTTTTTGCGCTTTTATGCAGGTGATTTTGTTTTTATTTATCTATTCTATCGGCTGGTCCATCATCGAGCACTATTACCACCCTTCCAATAGGTTTGACTGGGGGCTCACTTTTTTACTAGCTATTTACGCCTTTTTTATTGCGACTTCCGTTCAGTGGTTGCTTCTATTTTTCACCAAAGGAAAATACCTAATAGCCATCAGCGCTATTGTATTTATCACCTTAGCGATATTCATTTACACCTCTTATTACCCTTGGCGATCACTGTTTCTTTTGGGGTGCTTATTTTCAGCTCAAGCCACCAGCAACCTTGTTTTCCGTCGCCTAAGCAAGCGTGTACTTGCATCTACAGCCAAGAAAAACAACAGTGCTAGCAATTTACTGGATGACGATTGGGAGTGATTTTGGTCGCTGCCTACTATGGGCCATGCCATCTCCCGTCCCGACTTTTCTAGTCGGGACGGGATCGGCACCGGGCCATCCGTTCTTACCTTCGGTACCACTGCTGTCCCTTGTCCTTGGTCCATCCTGGCCCCGAGCTTCGGCCTACTGGCCTGCGCACTAAATGTTTGGGTAAAACTAAGCCCGCTTTACCATCTCCGTTACCGCCGCTATCCAGCGAGGATCATCGTTGAGACTGGGAACAAGATCGACTTTTTCGCCCCCCATCTCTTCGAATTCCTCTTGGTATTCATCACTTATTTCAATGATCGTTTCCAGGCAGTCTGCGACGAAAGCAGGACTAAAGACCAAAATTCGTTTTGCTCCTTTTTTGGCTTGCTCTTCCAGCACGGCGCTGGTATAAGGTTGCGCCCAAGCATCAGGCCCGAGACGACTCTGGAAAGTAGTGGTATACTGATCTTCTGTCAGTCCTAGTTCTGTAGCAATAGCTCGGGTAGTCGCATGGCATTGCGCAGAATAACAAAATTGATTGATCACGCTAATGCTCCCACAGCAATTTTCCGTCACCAGACAATGGTTGCAGTCATCCGCTTTCCGCAACTGACGCTGAGGCAAACCATGAAAGCTAAACATGATATGATCATAGCTTGATAGATCAAACTGACGAGCATTGTCTGCAAAAATATTGATCATCGCAGGCTCATCGAAATACGAATTGACCATCTTGACATTGGGGATGGTCTCTTTTTTCGCTAACAACCGCATCACCTCTTCATGGATAGACCCCGTAGTAGCACCCGCATACTGAGGAAAGAGTGGAAATACAATGATCTCACTTACTTGCTGTTTCAGCAAGCTATCCAAGGCACTCTCAATCGAAGGGCTTTGGTATCGCATAGCTAGCTCTACGACATACTCCTCTTTATCTAGACCTTCCTGTACCCCTGCGGCCAATAATTCACCATAGTATTTTAGTGGGGAGCCGTTTTCTGTCCAAAGCTGCTGATATAGTTTCGCAGACTTCCCCGACCGAAGGGGAGCAATTAAGCCACGTACCAGCAAGTTCCTAGGAATCCAGGGATAATCTATCACTCGGCGATCCAAAAGAAATTCTTTAAGATAACGGTAGACAGCTCCACGAGTAGGTGCGTCAGGTGTACCGAGATTAACCAACAAAACGCCTTTCTTGCCAAGCTGTGCCATAAATTTCTTAACTGTTTTTTATTGCAAATGCAAGGATACAACATATTGTCCGGCAAGGGGTTTATCTAAATGGTAAAATCATTGTCAATAATGTCAGAAAAGGAAAATGATTAGCTTTGCATTTTTAGCTTAGCGACGTACAATCAACAAGATTAAGATATTGATTGCACGGCACTAAAACCTCCAAATAATTTCTATTTATGTCCAAACCGCTCATTCTGGTCACCAATGATGATGGTGTCACTGCTCCTGGAATCAAAATGTTGGTTGAAATCGCTCAGGAACTGGGCGAAGTTGTTGTCGTCGCACCAGACAGCCCTCAGTCAGGTATGGGGCACGCCATTACACTCAATACACCTTTACGTATTCACAAAACGCGGGCCTTTCCCGATTTGCAAGCCTACGAATGTTCCGGTACACCGGTAGATTGTGTAAAACTGGCCAGGCACGTTGTCACCAAAGATCGCAAGGTTGACCTCTGTGTATCCGGCATCAATCACGGGAGCAATGCAGCGATTAACATCATCTACAGCGGCACCATGTCCGCTGCGATGGAGGCTTCGCTAGAAGGAATACCCTCTATAGGGTTTTCGTTACTGGATTATCGTTACGAAGCCGACTTTTCAGCTGCCCGTGGACATATAAAGGCCATTATGGAGCACGTGCTGAAGAATGGCCTTAGCAAAGGCAGCCTCCTCAACGTCAATATCCCAAAGTTGGCAACAAAAGAGATCAAAGGCATAAAAATCTGCCGCCAAGCCGATGCTCGCTGGCAAGAAACCTTTGCCGAAGCTACTGACCCCCGAGGTCAGAAATACTATTGGCTGACCGGCTCTTTCGTCAACGATGACCCCGGCACAGATACTGACGTACAGGCGCTGGAAGAAGGCTATATTTCCATTGTCCCCTCTCATCATGACCTGACCAATTACGAAGCCCTTCGACATAGCAGCTTGAAGGAGTTGGAGAATGGTTGATGGTTGATGGTTGATGGTTGATGGTTGATGGTTGATGGTTGATGGTAAAAAACAACTTTTACACCTTTACACCTACCCAACCTTTACACCATATAAAACTCATTATTAAAATTACATATCAATTCTGAAATATGCGTGATCAATTATGGTTTGGACTCTTGATTGGAGTGGTTGTCCCATTTGTGGGCTATGCCGTTTTGATGATGATTCTTGAACAATTGGGTGCTAGTGAAACACTGGCAGATAACCGTCTAAACTTTGACTTCAAAGAGCGTACACTTACCTTGCTTGCACTGGCTATTAATTTGATTCCGATGCGGATTTTCATGCGAGCCTATGCCAACAAAGCACTTCGTGGGCTTGTCCTCGCTACGCTGGCTTATGGAATGGTTTGGATGTTTTACTTTGGCAGACAGCTACTTGGCTCATGAAGTATTACCTCATTGCAGGAGAGGCATCCGGTGACCTACACGGCTCCTATTTAATAAAAGCCTTGGCGAAGGCTGATCCAGCAGCTGATTTCCGGTGCTGGGGGGGTGACCTAATGCAAGCTGCCGGTGCCAATTTACAGAAGCATTATCGTGACCTCGCCTTTATGGGCTTTGTGGAGGTACTGCTCAACATCAGAACGATATTGGGCAACTTCAAAGCCTGTAAAGCGGACGTATTAGCGTATCAGCCTGACGTGCTAATACTCGTGGATTACCCTGGTTTTAATCTACGCATGGCCAAATGGGCCAAGCAGCAGGGCATAAAAGTCTTTTATTACATTTCGCCCCAAATCTGGGCATGGCACAGTAGTCGCGTTCATCAGATCAAGGCCAATGTGGACGAGATGTTTGTGATTCTTCCTTTTGAGCAAGATTTTTATGCCAAATACGGAATGGAGGTCAATTTCGTTGGCCACCCATTATTAGATGTCGTTCAAGATCACAAGGCCGACCCTAATTTCCGGCGTAAAAACCAACTCTCTGACCAACCTATTATTGCGCTTCTGCCAGGCAGTCGAAAACAAGAAATCAGCAGGATGCTCTCGGTGCTACTTGCAACTGCTGATCATTTTCCTAGTTATCAGTTTGTCGTCGCTGGAGCCCCTTCTCAGGATAAAGACTATTATTTTTCTCTTTTTGAAGAATTGGGCCGGGAAAACAAGGTACACCTAGTAGAAGGACAGACCTACACACTTTTGCAAAACGCAGAAGCTGCATTGGTCACTTCTGGCACCGCTACCCTGGAAACAGCCCTGTTAGAATGTCCACAAATAGTGTGCTATCGTGGAAGCAGTATTTCTTATGCTATAGCTAAGCGGCTGATTAATGTAAAGTATATTTCTCTGGTTAACCTCATCATGGATGAGGAACTCGTTTTAGAGCTTATTCAGGATGACTTTAATGTAAAACGGACAACACAAGCACTCACCAATCTTTTAAAAACAGGTGAAAAAGAACGGATTGCTAAAGGCTACCAGCGCCTAAAAACAAAGCTTGGTGATGGTGGGGCAGCCCTTAGATGTGCAGAAACCATGGTTAATCGCTTGCAGGAATAAAATAAATTACACTTTTTTACAATACATTAAACACTGCTAATGTAGTATATACACAAAAAAAAGACTTACCGCTTCCTTCTTTTCTACTACCGTTCCCTCATTTACATATTATTAAATAAAATAAATTATACTTTTTTGCCATAAAAAGAGACTTCCTGAAGAGTTTGGCACACATTTTGATTTATTGCTATACGAAGGCAAGATGCAAAGCGTCACATGGTGAAATTATTTAATATTATATTTTTTCACCATATTTGTCCTGAGCATTTTGACGGAAATAAGCTATTACAATTTTTTTTGTAGGTTTTGAAAATTACACACTTAACTTTCCGCTGGTCAGTTGCGTCGTGAAATATTTCAAAACCAAAATTGGAATAACTCATTTTATCCCGTCACTAACACAATGAACTACTACTTTTGATAACCAGTGTCGAATTAGGTTGCAGGAGGTTATTTTTTTTGACTTTCCTGCATAACAAAACGGCCCCCTTCACATGTAACACTATGAAAAATTTTACGACCATTCTTATCAATGTTAGGTTTCACCCTTTTGTACCATTAAGGGAATGATTGTACTTCTCGTACGAATCATTTAATCTACACTTCCGCTTTATCAAGGCTATTTAACCAAGAAGACCCAGCGCTTGCTGGTACCTCCTACCCGTTAACGTTACTTGCAACGACTTGACCTGTTGTAAGCGTNGAACACTATTACT
This sequence comes from Lewinella cohaerens DSM 23179, assembly GCF_000379805.1. GTDB lineage: Bacteria > Bacteroidota > Bacteroidia > Chitinophagales > Saprospiraceae > Lewinella > Lewinella cohaerens. The sequence continues at coordinate 353,143 of NZ_KB903531.1, forward strand.
TAAACCTTTGCTACCCCTCACAGGGTGGCCTGGGAAGCTCATGCCCAAACAAATTACATCATGAAAAATTTTACACTATCGCTTGAAGCGTTACTCTTAATTTTTTTATTACTTGCAGGCTTGTACGGAGCCCGTACTATTATGAAAGGAGAAGACGTATCTCCAGGGTTGGCCTCGCCTCGCCAAGAAGAACCAGCAATGGTAATGGCTACAGAAACAACCGAAGATGTTTATCAAATACATCTCCCCAAATAAAATCACAACCATTTGAATGACTTGATAGAAGTCATGCTAAAATTCAATATCCATTTCAATGTACAATTTCCAAACAAGCTCTAAAAGTTGTACCTTATAGCACAAGTAATGTGCCTATGGAATACTTTAGACAAATGATGGAACGCTCGGCCTTCGGGGTTTGCAGCTATCTGGGAGAAAAAATTGGCTTGGCTAGCAGCCGGGTGAGGCTTTACTTTATCTATATTACCTTGCTTACGCTTGGTTCGCCAATCATTATTTATCTTTTTGCTGCTTTTTGGCTCAACATTAAGCGGTATATCAAAAAAGGTAGAAACATGATCTGGCAATAAGCACTAATTTCTTCCTTTCCAGGCTATTTCCTCTACTCCTAGCTCATGAGACAAATAGCGAGCTAGCACGAAAAAATAATCAGACAAGCGATTTAGGTAATGAAGTGCCCGAGCATTGATTGGCGCCTCTACATGCATGCGAACACATTGGCGTTCGGCACGGCGGCAGATAGTGCGCGCCAGATGTGCGTAAGATACCTGAGGATGGCCACCCGGTAAGATAAAATTACGCAAAGGCGCTAGGGTCGCGTCCATCCGATCCATTTCTTTTTCCAACAACTCCACATCTTCTTCAAGAATATCCAATGCAACCTCCTTGCCTTCTTTAGAAGGAGTTGCCAAATAAGCACCCAGGCTAAATAATCGATTTTGAATAGTGGAAAGAACAGCCTTTTCTGCGTCTAACGATATATGGTCTCTCAACAAACCAATAAAGGCATTGAGTTCGTCCAATGTCCCGTAAGCTTCAATCCGGTCATGTGATTTATTGACGCGCTGTCCGCCAAAAAGACCCGTTTCGCCTTGATCCCCCGTTTTGGTATAAATCTTCATAAGCTAATGTTGTAAAAGTGTAAGGGTGTGTAAGGGTGTAAAAGTGTAGGGGTTGTAAGGAGGTGATTTGAGACACACACATTTCTAAACAGTCTCAAATCAACCCTTACACCTTTACACTCATCCAACTTTTACACAAAAATCATTGATCCCGCAAATAACGGTGGGTGGGGTCATCGACACTTACGATATTTTCGTTTTTGATGTCAGACTCTACTTCACCATCACGTAAACGAATAATACGATGAGCATGTTCTGCAATATCAGGTTCGTGGGTTACGAGAATGACCGTGTTGCCTTTGCTATGGATGTTTTCAAATATTTTCATGATCTCAATGGAGGTCTTGGTATCAAGATTACCCGTTGGCTCATCAGCCAGGATGATACTGGGGTTGTTGACCAAGGCCCTGGCTATTGCAACCCGCTGGCGCTGTCCACCTGACAATTCATTCGGCTTGTGATCTACGCGATCACCGAGGCCTACCTCTGTAAGTACTTCTTGTGCCCGGGCTTCCCGATCCGCTTTTGACCAGCCGGAATACACCAAGGGCAAAGCCACGTTATCTAATGCTGTGAGGCGTGGCAGCAGGTTAAAAGTCTGAAAGACGAAACCAATTTTTCTGTTACGAACTTCAGCCAGCTCTCCATCCGTCATGGTGCTAACATTGATAGCATCCAGAAAGTAATCGCCCTCGCTAGGTGTATCCAAACAGCCCAGGAGATTCATCAGCGTGGATTTACCAGAACCAGAAGGCCCCATCAGCGCAACGTAATCGTTGACCGATATTTCGACATCAACCCCACGCAGCGCGTGTACTTTGGTCGTTCCCATGTCGTAGGTCTTCCGCAAATCTTTCGTAGATATAACAACAGCCATGCAAGGTGATTTTTTAAAAAAATTCTTAACTACAAATCAATTACTTTTGGAACACGGAAGAAAGTACCATCCTGATCTGGAGCATTGCGCAGAGCAGCTTCCCGATCTACTTGGTTGTTTATTACATCCTCACGTTGCCGATTGACAGCTTCATTGAGGTAAACCAGCGGTTCAACGTCTTCTACATCCAGCTTTTGCAATTTTTCTACCATACCCAGGATATTCGTAAGGTCTGTTTTCAAACCTTCTTTTTCTGTAGCAGAAAGTTGTAGTCGAGCTAGATTTTCCAATCGGGAAATTAGTTGATCATCTATCTTCATCATAAGTTTTTAGATGAGTAATGGGTATTCATCGTTAAAAAAACGAATACCAAAGGTAAGTAATCCCATTATTTCTAAGAGAAAGTTTATTTTCGCGAACACAACTGCACACAAAATAATTTTAATGGCTGATCATCAACCACCCGCTAACATAAAACACGTAGCAATTGCCGGAAATATCGGCGCTGGAAAAACCACCCTCTGCACACAGCTGGGGAAGCATTTCGACTGGGACGTTCACTACGAATCTACGGACAACAACCCCTATCTGAGTGATTTTTATCTCGATATGCAGCGATGGTCCTTCAACCTCCAGATTTATTTCCTCCATAACCGCTACGCTCAGATCTTAAATATCCACCAGGGAGACCGCACTGTGGTTCAAGATCGCACCATTTACGAAGATGCTCACATCTTTGCGCCCAACTTGCACGATATGGGCCTAATGACCAAACGTGACTTTGAGAACTATATGTCTTTGTTTAAAACAATGACTTCTCAGATTCAACCACCAGACCTCCTTATCTATCTAAGAGCGGGTATCCCTACCCTCGTCAATCACATCCAGTCACGAGGACGTGATTACGAAGGTAGCATGAGTCTTGATTATCTCAAGCGCCTCAATGAACGCTACGACGAATGGATCAGTACTTACACAGAAGGTAATTTACTCATCATTGATGCTGACAGTATCGATTTTAAGAAGAATCCAGAAGATTTAGGTACCGTATTGAACCAGGTTCAGGCCGAATTACATGGTTTATTCCATTAATTTACGGTTTGGAACTAAAATTTATTCAATTTCGTTTTGGATAATGAAACTGATCTTTATATTTGCAGCCGCTTAGGAAGTGAGTGTGGCTAGAAAGTCTAGTTTTTACTCGAAATCTAAGCTAAGGAGGAATGGCAGAGCGGTTTAATGCACCGGTCTTGAAAACCGACGTACTGAAAGGTACCGGGGGTTCGAATCCCTCTTCCTCCGCATAAGAAAGCAGTACCCTCGGGTGCTGCTTTTTTTATTGGCATAACTCACCCCCCTACTCTCATCTCAAGTCTATTAGCTGTGGAATTTTGTCTTCCTCCGTCTCGCTTTCATTCTACCGTGATGACCACCTCTAGCTGACAAATTTTCTTTTGAATAGAAAAAAGAGAGGAGCAATTGCCAAGTTTTCTGCTAACCTCTTAGTCTGGGTGTTTTTCTGAATTCTCTTATGTTTATCTTTTGGGGTTGGAAAGGCGGGAGTCGTGTAAGAGGTGTTCCCTCTTTAGTTTCTAGTCAGGGCCATATCTACTCGCCTAATTACTGGTATTTTTATATGCTACCAATGTTCTCTTATCGACATAGTATTTATAGTCATTCATGTCCACTTCAATTAATTCGACACCATCAACAGCTAAAAATTTCAGTTTTTGAGTAGTTATAGAAAGATGGATTCTTCCATCTAAATCCATAACTACTGATTTGCCACTTGAGAAAAATAAAAACTTGTTTATTGACAATTGATAACATCGTTCAAGTGAGCTAATATAATCGTAATTTCCCGAGAATAGCCTTTTACCATCTATAGTTACCAAGTGCCAATCGTGGTTATCGTCTCTAACGCTAATTATCTTATCTCCATAAAATCCACGAATGGCAGTGTAGTCAAAAGGGATCACGATACGGCCCTCTATATCAATTAAGCCATATCTCTCCTTCAGCTTAGCAACGTAGTAGCGGAATTTATCGGTATGGTTAAGGGGATATAGCCAATCATAGTTCGTCTCCAAAAAAACTTCACCTAGGGTATCGACCAATACAGCCTGCTTTTGGCCATCCATGCAGCCTTTTGATAAACAGGCATAATTCTCAAAGAATCGAAGCGTGAACCTATACTCCAGAGGCACCAGAACGTGTCCAAATTTGTCAATGTAACCAACATTTCTCTGCAGTTTCAGAATGGTATCTTGGCTTCCCGTGAAACAAGGGTTTGAAACGTGTTCGTAAAATTTATCGGAAGCAATTCTAAAAACGGAACGACGACCATTTATTGAAGAGTCATCAATGTAATCATAGCCAGCTTCATTTATTTGCTGCCCATCAGGAGTAAAAAGAAAATACTTTCCTTCTTTTTTGGCTACGAAGAACTCCTGGTTGATCTCTGTAATTTCTTGTTCTGAAAATGGAGAGATTACATTGCCGTGTACATCAATAACACCTTGCTTGTTTCCAGCAACTACAGCAATCAATCCCAGAGATATATTGACCTTTACAATACTATCAAACTGCTTACCCCAATGCTCAAATAACTTACCATCAATGATCACTTCATTTATGGTATCTCGCACATGCAATACAGCTATAAAAACAGAATCTTTCTTTGTATAGCCCGTGAAAAAGTTCTTACTATTTACATTTAAAGGATTGCCATGTATATCTGTAAAATGATAACTGTTTTCATGACGATGCCAATTGACGCTGCGGCCCGAAAGATGAGAAGATCTACTATTAAATGATGATAGTTGGTTTCCACTTAAATCAAAACTAGCATACCGCCCATTCTTTCTTGGTCGGAGTACGGTTTCATTTTGGACTACTTCAAACTCAATTTCTTCAAATTCTGGTTGGAGTATTATTTCCCCTTGAGCATTGGCTAATCCTTTTTTATCTCCCTGAGTGAGGATATAGAAATTGTTATTTCTATAGTAACACCTATCGTATTCAATTGGAATTATTATCTGCCCCTTTGAATCGATTATCCCGTATAATCCATTTGACGAAACAAGGTATCTGTCATTCCTTGAGCTAATTCTATGGATGGACGCTGCCTCGTAACTTATTTCTACATTCAAAGCGCTATCTAGCACTGATACTGTTTCACCCTTTTTTGAGGTATAGTAGTTTCCATCTTTGATAAATTTGAAGGTATCGAATACCTGATCTTCTAAAGTGATTTTTCCCAATAGCTCCACAACCTGTATCTTGTCATCATGCCTTATGGCTTTGAATAAGCTATCATTGATTGGATATATTGATTTGTATTCAGAAGTATCGACTAAGTCGTTTTTAAGGTCACTCAAAAATGCGTTACCGTTCCTTTTAAGGACATAAACTCCGTTGTGAGGTGAAACCCCTTGATATATCGTATCCAAAATTACTTGTCCATCTAAATTGACAACCCCATATTTAGTGTTTTGCCGATGAAAGACAAATCCCCCTCCATTCTTTTCTTGAGTAGAAACAATCAAGTACTTACCCTCAACGACTTCGACTATCGATTTATAGGAATATTCTTTTATGTATCCAGATTTGGGGTTAAATAGGTACGAATAGTCTCCTTGTCCAAAAGTTATCAGTTCATCCCCCCATATAGTAGGTTTGCTTAAAGTGGACTTAAGGACATCTCCATCTACATTTAGAATTTCAAAGCTCCCATCAGATTTGTCACCGATGAAATAACCATGGTAGAACTCCACCGATTCTCGTGGCCTTCTATACGAATACAATTGTTCATCTGGAGTATCAATAATATACCTAGAAGATAAAGTCTTAGTGTTCAGATTCAGCAATTGGCATTCGCCATTATCCAACATCACCCACTTTAGATGCTTTATTGTGTCTCTTGAAATAGCCCCTCGCCTCCACCCCCTGTTATCTGTACTGTAGGTAGCAGGTAATAATCGAATCTCAATGTCATTCGAATAAGAAGAAAGTTCTAATCCGTTTTTATCGATTATTATTTTTCTATCATCCTTTATCACAAATGCGATAGCGTCGCTTAAAAAGAATTCTACTTGATCATATTTAGGTGCAATTTTGACTATTCCATTTGTATCACAGTAGCCATATTTACCTTCATCGTAATACGGAATCAAAGTTTGACTGACGCAGTCTATCCCTACGGAAAATGTTAATATGATTAGTAAAAACTTAAGGTTCATATTAAAGATTTTATCACTTGTAACTAACAATAAGCTCTGCATTCGCCGGAATGGCAAATGCGGGAAAGTTGAAGAAAAAATCCCTTAGGTGTCTTCGGTGATTCAACATTTGGAAAGAAAAGCGTACAACCCCAATCGCTAATACCGCAGCCCCTCTGCTGGTATCTTCTCTAAATGCACATCGCCAAAGGTGACGCTGACTGTGATGACGGGGTAAGTTTCTTTACGGGTAGGTTTGAATTGTACCTTCTGGACTTCGGGGGTGTCTTCCAAGGCAAGTAGGCGGAGGTTTTCGGGGGTAAGGATTTTACCGTGGGCGGCCGTGAGGGTGTAGCCATACAACTCAGGCTGATCGCCGTAGAGGTAGACTTCGGATTTTTCGGCGCTAATATCCAATCCTAAGAGGCCTGCTCCGGGTTGCAATTTCAGGATACCGTATTGGGCATTGATCTGGTAATTGCCGGCTATCTCATAGAGGGTCACATCAGAACGGCGGGCATTGATGGTCACATTTCCGTCTATCTTTTCGCCGACGACATCACCGAAGCGGGTACGAATATCGAGGAGGCCTTTAACGTTGTCGATATCAATCTGGCTGTATTCTCCGAAGATCCGTAACCGGTTGGTAAGGTTGGAAATATTGGCCGCCCCAAAGTAATTCTTGACGTACACCGGGCAGTCTTCCGGGAGCGTAATGTAATAGGTAACGGAAAGTACGGATTCGGTTTGTTCGGCCCCACCGTAGCGGTAATTGCGCAGGTAAATTTTATTCTTGATGCGCTCTGCAACGAAGTTGACGGTTTCCAGATCAGTTTCGGCGGTAGCTTTTTCTGGATGTTTCGCTGAAATTTCTAGGCGTAGACCTACTTGACGTTTGTCCCAGGTTTCGACGAAAATCTCCGCTTTCTGGCCTTCAACATTGACTTCGTAGCCATCCTGATAGTTGAAGGTTTTCTCAATAACTTTGGTAACCACTTGCACGACTTCTTGCGCGGAAACAGAGATGGTTAGTAAACTCCCCAGGAAAAACAGGAATAATCTTTGCATCAATTAATTAGATTGCTTCAATGATTTGACGATAAATATCGCTTCTTTCGCGTTCAATATCGGCCATTTGTCGGATCAGCTGAGGGTCGCGACCATAGGACCTTAGCATCGCAGTTACGTCTTCGTGTGCCGAACTTAGTTCTTCGTATTCAAAACGCAACTTGTTGATAGCAGGGTCATTGACCTGCACAAGTTCTTGCTCCAGTTGTGCAAAAATATTTTCATCAGTATTCCAGTCAAGTTCCGCCTGGAATTGCTGAACCGTTTCTTGTGCGTATTGCAGTTTTACTTTCGGGCCGGGTTCCCGCATGATACCGTAGCCAGCCATTAACAGGAGTGCCACCGCTGCGGCCCACTGTAATACTTGCCGGCGGCGCACTACACGCAGTTGCCGGGTTTGATGGTCAGTGTCAAGCTGACGAGCCAATTTGTTCCACACCGTAACGGGAGGAGCATAACCGGGCAAATGCTGTACCGCATCGTGGAGTGCCTCCTCTACGGGCGCATGAGGCGTGGCTAACTCCGACTGAATCTGATCCCACAGTCCCGCAGGGGGATCGAAGGAAGGCATTTGGCCCAGTGCTTTTTTGAGGCTATCTCTATTCTTTTCGAATTCAGACATGGTTCAAAATAATTGATATAAAAATACAATAACCTGTTCTTATCTCTACCGGTATTTCTCCAGCGATTTTCGTAATTTTTTCTTGGCGTAAAAAAGCTGCGACTTCGATGTTCCTACCGAAATCCCCAGCATTTCTGCCACTTCTTTGTGCGCATACCCTTCTACTTCGATCATCACAAATACAGAACGATAGCCTGCTGGCAAAGCTTGAATAGCTTTTTCCAGGTAGTCCGCATCGAGATAATGCCCCCAGTCTACAACTTGGTCTTTATGGTGATAATCTTCCAGTGTTTCCATCCTGATTTCCCGTCGCATCCGGGAAAGAGCTGTTCGGACAACAATGGTTTTGATCCATGCTCCAAGGGTTGACTCTCTGCGAAATCCTGCCAGGTGGCGAAAGATTTTCACAAAAGCTTCCTGCAACACATCATTAGCAAGTTCAAAGTCGGAGGTTATTCGGTAAGCAGCAGTATACATTGCCCGCGAATAACGATCATATAGCTCTTTCTGAGCCAAGCGATCATTATCAAGGCAAGCATCTATCAATTCTGATTCCGTCATGGCGGCCGTAGTCATGAGCGAGTATTTCTTAGAAAAAAAACACCTAGGTGTAAACTCATCGTGGTTATAATGTAAAGAGTTGCACTTTCGTAAAACGGTTGTATCTTAGTTAAAATTATTCCAAGCTCTTGTCGCAAATTTCTGCGAACAGAGTTCCTGTCCCAAAGAAGCAAGCTACAAGCATTTAACGGAAATAAATTGATCTATTTCCCCCGTCTATTAACAAAACATAATGAAGAACAACAAAGTTATTTTGTGGTCCGTCACCGTGGCCCTGGCAGGGTTTTTATTTGGTTTTGATACTATCGTCATTAATGGTGCTGACAAGCCCATTCAGGATTTATGGCAAACCAGCGACTGGTTTCACAGTACCTTTATCATGTCGATGGCGCTGTGGGGCACTGTGATTGGAGCGCTGTGTGGCGGGTTTCCGACCAAACGCTTTGGGCGCAAGAAAACCTTATTTTGGATTGGTATCTTCTATCTCGTTTCTGCCTTGGGCTCATCGATGGCAACAGACCCTTATCTATTTTCCTTCTTCCGTTTTCTTGGTGGCTTGGGCGTAGGTGCTTCCTCGGTAGCAGCTCCCATTTATATTTCTGAAATAGCTCCGCGTGAAAACAGAGGCAAACTGGTAGCCCTTTACCAGTTTAATATCGTGTTGGGTATTCTAATTGCTTTTCTATCGAATTGGCTCATTGGTAAATACATGGCTCCGGCTGTTTCCTGGCGATGGATGTTGGGGATAGAAGCCCTACCCGCACTGCTCTACAGCTTGGTCGTGTTGACCATTGCAGAAAGTCCTCGTTGGTTATTACTCACCAAAGGCGACCGACAAGGTGCAAGGGCGGTGCTTGCTAATATCTTCTCCTCAGAAAAAGAAGTCGAAGAACAGTTACAAATCATCGAAGATTCACGAGAGACTGCGGAGCGTAAAACTGCTGGTGTTTCTTTCTTTTCTGCCCGACATCGCTGGCCTATATTTTTAGCGTTTTTACTCGCTATGTTCAATCAGCTTTCGGGTATCAATTTTGTGTTTTATTATGCTACCCGCATTATGCAAGAAGCAGGCATGACCGCTGAAACTGCTCGCGCCTCTGGCATTTGGCTGGGGCTTATCAACTTCCTATTTACCTTCGTAGGGCTTTACCTCATCGACCGCATGGGGCGTAAATCACTCATGTACATAGGCTCTATTGGTTATATCGTTTTCCTCTCACTGGTTGCTTATGCCTTTGCTACGGGTACCACAGGAGGTTGGGTAGTCGTAATGGTCTGTGGTTTCATTGCTGCCCATGCCGTAGGACAGGGAGCAGTGATTTGGGTGTTTATCTCCGAGATATTCCCCAACCAGGTACGAGATTTCGGCATGGCTTGGGGCTCAGGAACCCACTGGGTGTTTGCGGCAACTATTACGATGATTACACTACCTGTACTAAACGCCTTCTCTGCGACTACCGTATTTGGATTCTTTGCCTTTTGTATGGTACTACAACTACTTTTCGTCCATTTTATGATGCCGGAAACAAAAGGGGTATCGTTGGAGGAATTGCAGAAGCAGTTGACGGATAACGAGGCGTGATGGTGCGGGGGGGGGCTTTGTGCGAAGTGCGGGGTGTTCGCTGGCACTCACAGTAGTGCTGTTCCGATGAATCGGAATCGCGGAGGTGTTCATCCCAATTTTCGGGATTCACGAGGGTACTACTCATCCGATAAATCGGATTAGTGGCAGTACTCGCTTCGCTCGCGGTGGGGGCGACTGCCTCAGCGATAGCCCATGATACAGGTGATTCTAAAAACCGCCCGTATAGTGAGCACAACCGTGAACCCACTTTATTGAGAGAACACAACATAAACTAGGACAAACGCTAATTACTATGTATGCCAAAACACTATTAATTTTCTTGGTCGCTGTTACGCTTTTTACAACTTGTAGGAAGGATGAAACAGGAGACGCCACGGCTGGCCCAACTTATCTGGAACAACACCGGCCACAACTCCACTTCTCCCCTCCTACCCAGTGGATGAATGACCCAAATGGGATGGTCTTTTTTGATAATGAATATCATCTGTTCTATCAATATTATCCAGACAGTACGGTATGGGGGCCCATGCATTGGGGGCACGCAATCAGTAAAGACCTCGCTCACTGGGAGCATTTGCCTGTAGGAATAGCCCCTGACGAAAAAGGCTACATCTTCTCTGGTAGTGCGGTTGTTGATTGGGACAATACCAGTGGCTTTAGTGATGATGGAGAGCCGCCGTTGGTAGCCATTTTCACCTATCATGATCCTGAGGGAGAGAAAAGTGGTGCCATCGATTTCCAGAGTCAGGCCATTGCCTACAGCAACGACCGTGGGCGCACCTGGACGAAGTATGAAAACAACCCGGTCGTCCCTAATCCAGGGATTCGAGATTTTCGTGATCCAAAGGTCATCTGGGATTCAGATAATCGCCAATGGATCATGGTACTCGCCGCACAGGACAAAGTCATGTTTTATGCTTCAAAAGATTTAAAAAAGTGGAACTACCTCAGTCAATTCGGTAAAAACAGGGGGGCTCACGGTGGCGTGTGGGAATGCCCAGATTTGTTCCCCGTTACCATTAGTGAAACGGGGGGCAGAAAATGGGTTTTACTCGTTAGCATCAACCCTGGTGGGCCTAACGGTGGGTCTGCTACGCAATATTTCATTGGTGAATTTGATGGACAACGTTTCCGTTTAGATCAGGAGTTTGGTGCAGAAATGGCTCGCCAAGCGAGAAAAGACACCAGCAATGTTGCCGCTTGTTGGGTAGATTACGGTCGCGACAACTATGCTGGGGTAACCTGGTCAGACATTCCACAAGAAGATGGCCGTCGGATATTCATGGGTTGGATGAGCAATTGGGATTACGCGCAAGTGGTGCCCACCCAGCTATGGAGAAGTGCCATGACGTTGCCTCGCCAATTTCAAGTTAAATCGACGGCGATGGGTCCACGTTTAGCGCAATTTTTCCCGCAGGAACTACAAAACATTCGGGGAGAAAAAAAGGAAATCACGATCAATACAAGCCCCGGAACAACACACGACTTAGGAGTTGATCCACAGAAGCTGGAAATTATCCTTGAGGCTGCTACCGACGCCACTGGTAGCTTTGGATTTGAGTTACTCAATACCAAAGGGGAGGTTTACCGAATAGGTTACAGCGCTGATATGCAAGCCTATTTCAGTGATCGAACCAAAGCGGGCAATCATGATTTTTCAGAAAAATTCGCCCAAGAAATACACTACGCGCCTAAGCAATTGGAAGGTGTATTGATTACGATGCACTTGGTTTTGGACGTAAGTTCGGCCGAGCTCATTGCCGATGACGGGCTGACTGCTATCACAGACATTTTCTTCCCGACGGAAGATTTTACGACCATTCGTTTCTTCACAAACGAAGGCGTGGCGGTGCAGCGGTTGGACGTTTATCCTTTGGAGGGGGTTTGGTAAAACTTCTCTTTTGAACCACCAAAGGCACTTAAGTTTTTTTTAGTAATGCCTACAAACTAGACAAGCCCTCCAGTCCGTATTAGTGAATCAAATTGATCCCAGCAGCGGCCTTGGCAAAGCAAGGCCGCTGCTGGGAAAGGATACCATTTGTATAAATACATTTATGCATTTACACATTTGGTCACGCTACTTAATGATCACCTTCTGTACTGTACTGGCCCGTGTGGCATCGTCCTCTACATGAAGCCAATAGATACCCGCAGCTAGCTGCCCTATCATTAATTCAGTCGTATTTTGGCGCTGCATTACCCTTTGGCCCATACTGTTGAAAAGGCTCAAATTGAGTACCAGCCCTTCAGGGTTAATCACCTGGATACGATCAGTAGCAGGATTTGGGAAATTGCGGATACCGCTTAATGCTTCCGGCTGGTCATTGGTGCCAACAAGTTGCTCACACATAATGTCCTGCAAAAATTCTGTTGTAAAATCGATTGTAGCCGCATATTCTTCAGCAGTACCAAAATAACTAACGTGATCAAAGCTATTCTCGATGGTCAATAGACGGTTGGGGATATCAAGGCTATCTCCCTTTAGCTGAAGCTGAAGACTCCCCTCTAAATACACGATTTGCACGCCTAAGATGCTCGCAAAGCCAGTGTTGTAAGGAACAACGATATCCATATCGTCATGAACACTTGCAAAAGGAGGATCATTTTCATCCATCCAGGAAGCATCGTTCAATGCACCAGATAGACTGATATAGCCCTGCACTTCATGCGAGTATTCTGTATTGTTGCTGGAATTACCCGTAAATCCACCATTGGCTTCAATCAGTGCTACTAAATCTGCGTCAATATCGTCCGTTTCGTCCAATACCGCAGTATGCGCAGCAGCAATGCCGCCAGCAGACACACCACCTATAAATATCATATCAGGATCAACCCGGAAGGTGTTGCTCGTAGCGGCATCTTCTCTCATATATCGAATCGCAGCTTTGAAATCAGAGATTGACCGTACCACTACATCCCGCATTTCATCAGAAGTAGGGAATGGAATTAATGGAAGATCGTACAAGCGGTAATCAATACTCACGGCTACAAAACCCCGCCGGGCATAAGACTCACAAAGGCCAGCCAGGTCTCCTCGCTCGCCGGAGATAAAGCTCCCCCCGAAGGCAAGGATAATTACCGGGCGAATCGCCTGCTCGTCACCAACAGGCTCATAAACATCCAGAAAAAGCTCCTGTTCATTTCCTGCGATGGTCGTACCAGAACCGTAAGACAGGCCTAAGGTTGATTCTACTTCGGTAAATACATCTGTGCGATAGCGAATATCATCACAACCAGGGTAAGCTTGTGCGTTGGCAAAACTTATTGCACCCAAAACGAGTAGTGGTGTAAATAAAAACCTGATCGATTGTGGGCTAAAAATCGAACAAGAAAAATTTGGTAAAAATGGCTTCATCCTATTTCTGTATTTATGTGTATTTAAAAAATCTGCTAAAGTTAAGCCTTTCAGTTTATCCCATTTGTCAAGCAACAGTGTTATTGTTTTTTTGTTTACAACATGGAATTCCTATGTGCCTTTAATCGGCGCTTTACACTTGCGGGGAAATTGCTTATGTTTGTCTTTATATTGCGCAGAAAACAAAATGCGATTCTCTTTAGGTTTTTCAAATAGTTAAAGCACTTAGAATGAATCGTTTATTCAACTATTATGAAAAACAGAATCGCATTTTCTTTTCGTGCTGTTCCTCTAGCATAAAAGAAAAAATGGTCATTCACGAAATAGAATTTAAGGGAAGTTTTCCTGAGCAACGCCAGGCACCACAAGATGGTAAGCCTGAATTTGCCTTCATAGGACGTTCAAACGTAGGAAAATCATCACTTATCAATATGCTTACTGAGCGTAAAGATTTGGCGCGAATTTCCAACGTCCCCGGAAAAACACAACACCTAAATTATTACCTCATCAATGATAGCTGGTATCTAGTGGATTTACCGGGTTATGGTTACGCCAGGGTTTCCAAAAAGCTGCGTAAGCAGTGGCGCTTGATGATGGATTTTTACTTTAAGAAAAGGTTGAGTGTACAATGTGTTTTTGTCTTATTGGATGGTAATATTGGCCCTCAAAAAGTAGACATTGAATTCATCAACTGGCTTGGGGAGATTGGCGTACCTTTTATCATTGTTTATACCAAAACTGACCGTACCAAGCCCCACGAACTGGAAGCGAATATCGAGGCTATCACTGCTGCCTTGTTAGAACATTGGGAGGAGCTCCCACCCGGAATCCCTTCAAGTGCTAATACGAGAGTAGGCCGGGAAGAAATTCTAAAGATCATTGAAGAAACGTTAGATCGCATTGAGCTATGAAAAAACGTAGCAATACCATCCTACCTCCTGTCATCGATGACATTGAAGACTGGCCGATCTACCGACTCAGTGAAGATCGCCGTGCCTTTGTTCAAGAAATTGAGAAATATACCCTTGAAAGGCTAATGGGCCAGTCCCCCTCCAAGACCAGGGATCTCATCTCAAAAACTATTTACAAGGAGCGCATCCGGATCAAAGAAGAGCCGTGGAAGGTTGATCCTCCAAAAGAAAAGCAATTTTGGCGACGGCTAAGTCACCGGCATGTCCGCCTGGCGATGGATCATAAACCCGAGGAAGTTGATCAAATCAATCGTGAACATCTGCATCAGATTATTCTTCGCTACGCCGAAGAAATTGTGGGGACTTTCAGGATTAAAACATTCCTTTTCGCCCGCCGCTTTTTAACCTTCTTTTTTACGCGTCTGCTCAATACTGCAGCATTGCGTTCTGTGCGAGGATTGTGGGGTCGAGAACACCGGCTCACTGAAAAACTCGCTGTAGAAGGTGAAGTAGAAAAAGTACGCAAGCTTTTCAAACAAGGTACCGTTGTAGTCGTCCCTACCCACTTTAGTAACCTCGACTCCATTTTGATCGGATATGCCATGGATACCTACATGGGCTTGCCTTCGTTCAGCTACGGCGCTGGCCTCAATCTATACAACACTGGTTATACGGCTTATTTCATGAATCGCCTCGGTGCTTACCGGGTAGATCGCCGCAAGAAAAATGGCATCTATCTGGAGACCCTCAAGGCGATGAGTATGCTATCCATCAAACGAGGAATCAATAGTTTGTTCTTCCCTGGTGGTACTCGTTCCCGATCAGGCAAACTGGAAGACAAACTAAAACTAGGTCTGCTAGGGACGACTGTGGAAGCTCAAAGGACTATCTTTCAGGAAGGCCGAGATGAAAAAGTCTTTATTGTGCCATTGGTTTTGGGCTACCATTTTGTCTTGGAGGCCGAATTCCTTATTGAGCAGCATCTCCGCCAAATTGGTAAAGAACAATACCTCAAAACCAAAGACAACTCTTACAGCCCGTTTCGGGTACTCCAGTTTGCCTGGAAAGTGTTCTCCAAAGGGAACAACATCACCTTATCTTTTGGGCAACCTATGGATGTTTTGGGCAACCCTGTTGATGAAGAAGGTAATAGCTACGACCAGCACGGCCGCAAGGTAGATGTCTCAGAATATTTCCTGAATGCGAAAGGCGAAGTCAATGAAGACTTACAACGCGAAGCAGAGTACACCAGTTTGCTAGGTGATCGCATTGTCGACCGTTATCACAAGGATAATATCGTGTTGACCAGCCATCTCGTTGCTTTTGCTGCCTTCCGGTTGTTAGAGCACCAAAATCCACAACTAGACCTCTACGGCATACTGCGCCTACCTGCGGAAGAGTTTGTATTCCCTAAAGCAGCACTCGGAGATGTCATCAACCAGTTACGTAGCCGTTTGCTAGTCATGGAACGACTCGAAGAGGTTAAGCTTTCGCCGGATATTCATGAGGCAGTAGATTTCATTTTACAAGATGGTATCAAACACTTGGGGAATTTCCATGTTTCCAACCCTCTTTACTACGACAAGAAAGAACGTATCGTTAGTGCCAGTTTTAAGGTCCTCTACTTCTATCATAACCGGCTCGACAACTACGAACTAGAGCGCTATATTGACTGGAAAAATATCGGCGAAGAAGCGCTCCTTCTAGAAGAAGAATTGTATAATCAGGAGGGGAGGTTTTAGGATGTAAGCCTGCAAGAGTTGGATGGTTTGTTTGTTAGATGGTTGATGGTTGATCGTTATTTGTTCAAATAAGCCAAAAAAACAACTTGATATTCAACAATAAAAAACCTCTGCGGCTCCAAAGGGCCATGACATCCTACTTTTACACCTTTACACTTAACCAACTTTTACACAAATATTTCCGACTTGAAAAAAGGGAGATAAGGAATTCGTAGGTTTTAGAACAAATTGAAATAATTAAGAAAACAATGCTTCAACAACTCAATCCAAAGAACGAAAATCTTATCGTCTATGTAGACGGCGCTTTGGTACACCGCGATGATGCCAAAGTAAGTGTTTTCGATAGTGTTGTTCAGGGAGGTGATGCCGTATGGGAGGGCATCAGGGTTTACGATGGCAGAATTTTCCACCTAGAGCAGCACCTTGAACGGCTACAACTATCTGCTCATGCCTTGGATTTCAAAGCTATTCCCGATAATGACTTTATAACAGATGCAATTTTCCAAACCCTAAAGGCCAACCAGATGCGTGATGGTGTGCATATTCGCCTCACCCTCACCCGAGGCCGAAAAATCACCTCCGGGATGGACCCTCGCCTCAATCAATACGGTTGCACACTGATTGTTTTGGCAGAGTTTAAACCACCTGTGTATCCTCCGTCCATTAAATTGGCGACCAGTTCTACGCGCCGAAATTCCCCTATGCACCTTGACAGCAAGATTCACCACAACAACCTATTGAATAATATCCTGGCTAAAATAGAGGCCAACTATGCAGGTGCTGATGCTGGCCTAATGCTGGATACAGATGGCTACATCGCTGAAGCCAATGGCGTGAATGTCTTTTGCATACACCGAGGAGTCGTTTATACCCCTCATGCAGACTATTGTCTTCCTGGCATTACGCGCAGAACTATTCTTAGGCTCTGCAAGGAGAACAATATTCCACATGCTGAAAAACGGCTTTCCCTTACTGAATTTTATACTGCCGACGAAGTGTTTACCACCGGTACGATGGGGGAACTAACCCGCGTAGAAAGCATCGATGGTCGGAAAATCATTAACCGCTCAGGAGAACAGGTACTGGAAAAAATATCCGCTCATTTCCGGGCATTGACCGAAGTGGAAGGCGTAAAAATTCCAGCCTTCTAGTTAGGAGGCAGCGCCGCCAAAACCTCCTCAATAAACTTAGCTAAGGGGAAAGTTTTGTCCTCGTTCATTCCCAAACGCACCATTACAACCTTGCGGGAAGGAATAATAGCAATCCGCTGATCCTGGTAGCCTCGAAACATAAAAAGATTGCTGGGTACATCACTCAGCTCTTCGGGATCAGGCAACCATACCTGAGCGCCATAAACGCCCTCAGAACCAGCAGCAACTTCTCGTGAAAAGTCCACCCAGCCTGCTGGCAGTACGGGATAACCATCCCATTGGCCGTCCTGTAAATACAGCTGCCCAAAACGTGCCCAATCACGAGCTGTAGCCCAGCCGTAGCTAGAGCCAACAAAAGTACCAGATTGATCGGTTTCCATTTGTGCAGAATGCATACCTATTGTATTAAAAAGGCTATCCCGTACCAAATTGTGATAGGCCTGATCATTCCCCAATGTTTGGCGAACAAGATCACTCAGCAAGTTGGTCGTACCAGACGAATATACCCAGTTGGTATTTGGTGTAAATGCGGCTGGTTTTGCACGACTATACGCAGCCATATCAGACTGCGTATACAACATTTTTGTAGCGTCAGATACACCACCGTAAGCTTCATTCCATTCCAAACCACTATTCATGTGTAATAAGTCTGCCAAGGTGATATTGGCTCGCTCATCTCCTTCCCATTCAGGGAAAAGGTGGTCTTGCTGCAAACTCAAAGCCCCATTTTTCACCAATATCCCCACCAGTGCATTGGTAATGCTTTTCGTCATAGACCAACCTAACAGAGGTGTATCTCTGGTGAAACCCGGAGCGTACTTTTCGTGAACCAGATGTCCATCATGTAGTATGACCAGGCCACGAGTACCTCCACCAGGTAGGGGCAAAAAAGCATTCTGTGCTGCTTGCTCCAGGGCTTCTTTGTTTAGCCCTTCTGGTAGTGTATCGTAAGTAGGCAAAGGCATCACGATAGAAGCCATTGGAGAAGCAGGGACCTCCGCTGGCATCGGCTGATCTTCATCAACGATCAGCACACACCCTCTTCCTTCAATAAACTGTGCTTGCTGAGAAATCAAGCCAAAGAAAGAAGCCTTGATGACTTTCTTTTCCTGATTGTGAGACAATTTCACCAGCGGTAATGCAGAATAATTCAGGTCTTCAGCCTTGATATTTTCCAAATTTCGGCCTTGTATATAATGACAAGAACATGCCATCTTAGCCGCATAACCCGCGCCTACCTTTAGTAAAGGATGAGCATACCAATATCCACCTACTAAAAGGATGGCAACAACTATCAAGAACCATTTGAGGTACTGCATAAAGGAATGAAATTTAAGCTAAAGATAAAAGAATATGTGTTTCTTCCTCGGTGTGTGTTTAACTTATTGGTTGTATCTTAATCCCTACCCTGCTCCCCTGGTGTCTTTGGTGTCTTTGGCTCTAAATGTTCGTACTAAACGTAGCTTGGGCTTCAGCCCGAGCGTAATACTCACACTCGGGCTGAAGCCCAAGCTACGTTTAACAGCCCACTAGCAAAAAAACCAACACAAATACTTAATAATGAAAAAATTAGCAACACTCACCTCTAGTATCATTGCAGTACTATTCCTGTATCTCCTTTTCTGGCCAACTGCCCTCAAACCAGAAACATGGACAGCGCCACCCAACCCAGGTTATACTGGCGACTTTGCGTCCAACACATTGCTACAAGCTGTAGAAGTGCGCCACTTGAGCTGTCCGGAATGTGAAGATATTGCTATTGACTCCAGCGGCAGGGTGTACGGCGCAGCAGTGGATGGGAGGTTATTAAGGTACGATAGCCCCGACGCCGATCCTGTGGAGTTGGTTAATACTGGTGGCCGGCCACTAGGGTTGGATTTTGACCAAGCTGGCAACCTCTATATTGCCGATGCCCGTAAGGGGCTGCTTCGTTATTCAACAGACGGGCAACTCGAGGAGTTAGTCAACAGTTATGATGGACAACCATTTGGGTTTACCGATGACCTGGAGGTGGGGCCTGATGGAAAAGTATATTTTTCAGATGCTTCTGATCGCTGGGCCATTGAATCTTATAAGCTGGATATTCTGGAACACCTTCCTGTAGGGAAACTATACGTCTATGACCCTCTCACCAAGGAGCTAGACCTATTATTGGATAAGCTCTATTTTGCAAATGGTATAGCACTGGCGGCAGACACTTTCTTTGTGCTCGTCAATGAAACCAGCAGTTACCGCACCTTACGCTACTATTTAAAGGGAGAAAAAGGAGGAACAGTAGATACTTTCATACAGGGGCTACCCGCCTTTCCCGATGGCATTAGCCGTGGGAGCGATGGCATCTTCTGGCTGGCTATGATCAGCCCCCGCAACTCACTCATTGATGATTTGTCGGAGTGGCCTTTCCTGCGTAAGGCTATCGCACGCCTACCTAACTGGCTACAACCAGCTCCCGCTACCCATGCAGGTGTATTAGGCATTAATAGCCAGGGAGAGGTGATTTACAACATACAAGACCCCGATGGCAAGTTTTCCCAAATCAGTAGCGTGCAAGAATGGAATGGGCATTTGTATTTTGGTAGCTTGGGGCGGGAAGGAATTGGTTATTTGAAAACCTTTCAATAGGTGAATACCCCGCGTGAGCGATGTGGAGGGGTGACCGACCAGCGGGAGGTGAGATAGCGACGATAGGAGCTAGCCGAGTGAATAACGAGCCCCGCAACGTAGCGACCACAAAGTGGGCACGCCCAAAAGAGGGAAAAACGAAAATAATCAAATCAGAAGATCAGCATTCCGTTGCAAAGTTGGCCTACAATTTAATAAATGACCGACACCCGACCAAGCAAGCAACCATATTGCGGGAAATCATTTTATCTTTGCGCCGTTGAAAACAGTTCCCCCGAAATAATGGGTTAACTGCCCCGATTGACTTATTGAAACAGATTGAAACAGACGATATTTTGAAGAAGTTATTTACCCTCCTGTTATTTTGTGCTTTCTCTTTCCTGGCTTTTGCCCAAACTGGTATTATCCGAGGCAATGTTTTTGATGAAGAAAGCGGTGAAACTATCATTTACGGTACCGTAATGATGGATGGCACCGACCGTGGAACGACCACCGACCTTGATGGTTTCTTTACCTTTTCTAACCTGGAGCCTGGCACCTACAAGTTGCTGGTTTCCTATACTGGCTTTGGCACCAAAGAGGTAGAGGTAGAAGTTAAAAGTGGCATTGAATACGTAAGGATTTATCTCTCCACAGAAGCGGTCAACCTTTCTACCGTCAATGTTTCTGCTGATCGGGAACAGGCACGCTCTGACACTCAGGTATCTAAAATTACTGTTTCCGCAAACGATATCAGGGCTTTACCTTCCACAGGCGGCGAGGCAGATATTGCGCAGTACCTCACGGTTATTCCCGGTATTGTTTCTTCTGGTGACCAAGGCGGGCAAGTATATATTCGTGGTGGTTCTCCGGTGCAAAACAAGATCTTGCTAGATGGGGTAACCATCTACAATCCTTTTCACTCGATTGGATTTTTCTCTGTTTTTGAAACAGAAACAGTACGTAGTGTAGACGTGCTTACTGGAGGCTTTAATGCAGAATATGGTGGCCGTGTATCTGCCGTCGTAGATATTAAGACACGAACGGGCAATCAGCGCAACTTGAGTGGTTTGGTTTCCGCCAGTCCTTTTCAGGCGAAAGCACTGATTGAAGGCCCCATCAAAAAGCTTGACCCTGAAACAGGTAACAGCATCAGCTTCATGCTGACTGCAAAACACTCTTACCTCGACCAGACCTCTAAGCAATTGTATGCATACGCTGTAGATACGAATTACTATGCTTATGCAGGTGACTCCCTGAATTTGCGCCCGGAAGACATTGGCTTACCTTTTAATTATACCGACGTTTATGGCAAGCTCTCTATCAATGGAGGTAACGGTAGTAAACTGGATCTTTTCGGGTTCAATTTTACCGATGGCTTCAAGGTTCCCAATGTAGCTGACCTCACTTGGGACAATGGTGGCGGCGGTGCCAACTTCATCTTGATTCCGCTCAATAGTAACATCATCATGAATGGTACCTTGAGCTATTCTGATTACAATATTGGTCTTCAAGAATCAGACGGAGCACCACGTAGTAGTGGTATTACCACCTACAATGCACTTTTGAATTTCGCGTATTTCGGCCGCAACAGCCAATTGAATTACGGTATTGAATTCAATGGTTTCAACACCAATTTTGAATTTACCAACCTCATCGGCGTGCGCTTTAAACAACTTGATTTCACTACCGAGTTGTCGGCCTACATGAAGTATAAGCAGAAAATAGGTAATTTGATTTTGGAACCTGGTTTCCGGATGCAATACTATGCCTCTCAGAATACAGCCTCTCCGGAACCACGCCTGGGCTTAAAGTGGAACGCTACGGAATATCTGCGTTTCAAAGGAGCTGCCGGCTTGTATTCTCAAAACCTAATCAGTACAGTCAACGACCTGGATATTGTCAATTTCTTTGTAGGGTTCCTAGCGGGGCCAGAAGAAACTATATACGAACCTAATTCTCGTACACCTACCGATAATCGCTTGCAAACAGCCTTTCATGGCGTAGCAGGATTTGAGTTGGACCTCGGTGATTATGTCACCACCAATATCGAAGGTTATTACAAGGGCTTCACCCAACTCATTACGATTAATCGTAACAAACTTCGCGCTACCGACCCCGATTTCACTACAGAAACAGGCTATGCCTACGGGATAGATTTATCGCTGAAGTACGAAAGAAATCGTCTGTACTTATGGAGTACCTACAGTTATGGTCACGTACGACGCGATGATGGATTCCAGGAATACCCTACCAATTTCGACCGCCGTCATAATGCCAACTTTTTAGCCAGCTATCTTTTAGGTGAAAAAAGAAACTGGGAATTAGGCGTTCGTTGGAACCTTGGTTCTGGCTTCCCTTTCACAGAAACGCAAGGTTTCTATGAAAATGCTACCTCTCAGAATCCGGTGCTTGTCAACTTCCTAACAGGCAATTACAATCTTGACATTTTACTGGACGAAGACCTTAATGGCGGACGGCTTTCTTATTTCCATCGTTTAGACTTTTCGTTGAAACGCAACTGGAGTTTTGGTCGCTACGGCGGGCTGGAAGCCATCATCAGTGTAACCAACGCCTATGATCGCGCCAATGTATTTTACGTTGACCGGCTTACTAACAGGCGGGTAAATCAATTGCCGATTCTACCAAGTCTGGGAGTTACCTACAAGTGGTAAGCCCTGGAAAGCACTATTTTTAGCTCTACTCACATGAAAAAATTGGATGCGGAATATTGGGAGAAGCAATGGCAAGACCAACAAACAGGTTGGGATATTGGCCAGGCTTCTCCCCCGCTAATACACTATCTCAACGAGAACAATTATCAGCAATCCCGCATTTTAATTCCCGGAGCTGGCCGAGCTTATGAGGCCATCTATCTTCACCAACAAGGGTATCAGCATGTATTTGTCTGCGATTGGGCCCCAAGCGCCTTTGATCACCTCCGGCAGATGGCCACTGATTTCCCTGAAGAACACCTTCTGGTAGGCAATTTTTTTGAACTCGAAATCGATGTTCCTTTTGATCTCCTCCTTGAGCAAACCTTCTTTTGCGCCATTGATCCCGCTCTACGACCACAGTATGTAGCACAAGCTGCTAACCTACTTGGTGATCAAGGCCGATTGGCCGGTGTTTTATTTGCCAAAGAGTTTTCTTTCCCTGGCCCTCCTTTCGGTGGAGTTGCCGAAGACTATCGAAAATTATTTGCCCCATCTTTCGAGATAATATCGTTAGAAATCACCCCCTACTCTATCGCTCCTCGCTTGGGGAATGAACTTTTTATTGAACTAAAGAAAAATTAGATAGTTGTAACTATTGTTCTTTCGGTTTTAGACGACATTGCTAAAATCATCAGAAGGAAACAGGAGAAAGAAGAGTCTCCTGTTTCCTTATTTGAATTAAGTCTAAATAAATTTTGCTAACCAACGCTCCCCGCTTATCTTCGCGCAGCAGCCTTATCCTATGGAAGCAAGTACAACTATAGCCATCGCCGATCCGCAGCTCCTCTCCAGGGCTGGCATCAAGCACCTTCTCAGTCAGAACGAAGGCTTAGTGCTATTGTTTGAATCTACCCGTGAAGAAGAACTGTTTAGTCAACTGAAGATACAACAACCCAATATCCTCGTAATTGATTACGATCATTCGCCTCATTTCAGTGCAAATACGGTACACACTGTTATTAAGAACTATCCAGATATTCAGCTTTTGATCATCACTGATGATGATCGCAGGCATCAGATTTTACGGCTTCTGGAAAGTGGTGTAAAAACCTTCATCACCAAGGCCTGTAATGAAGAGGAAGTCGAAGACGCCCTACTAGCAGCAGTTCGTAAAGAAAAATTCTTTTGTGCAAAAGTACTTGATTACCTCCTTGAAAGGTCTGCCTCACAAGCTAGTCCTGACATTACTATTCTGAGTCCCCGAGAAATAGAAATCGTCAGTTTAATTGCTAAAGGATTAGTGGCCAAAGAGATTGCCGCCGAGCTACACCTGAGTACACACACCGTTTATACCCACCGTAAAAATATTCTCAAAAAGCTCAACTTGCGCTCTTCCTCAGAATTATTGGTTTTTGCGTTACAGAATAACCTGGTTACGGGCTAATATGTGGTAAATTGCACCCAAAGAAGCGTCTCGTATGACAAAACGGATTGGTATTACCGGAGGAATTGGAAGTGGGAAAACAACAGCTTGCCGTATTTTTGCAGCCTTAGGTATTCCTGTTTACTATGCTGATGACCGCGCCAAATGGCTGATGCAAAACGACCCAAAACTCGTAGCAGCCCTCAAAGATGCTTTTGGCGAAAAAACCTATGACGAGCAAGGGTTACTCAATCGCCCCTACCTCGCTGAGATTGTTTTCAATAACAAGGAACAACTAAGTATCCTCAATGGCCTCGTCCATCCTGCCGTCAAAGAGGATGGTATCCAATGGGATGAACAGCATCAAGCTACGCCATACACCCTCCGGGAGGCAGCTCTTCTTTATGAAAGTGGGATAGACCAACTCCTCGACCAGGTCATTACCGTAACCGCTCCTGAGGATTTACGTATCCAACGTGTGATCGAACGTGATGGCCTCAGCGCCGAGCAAGTGAAGGCTCGCATCGATAAACAATGGCCAGAAGAGAAGAAAGTAGACCTCGCTGATTTCGTCATCCACAATGATGGTCAACATTCGCTGATTCGACAAGTATATCAAATTCATCAACAACTAAGCAAGTCCAAGGAATGAGTGCTGATCGCCCTAAATTTATTGCCCCACAAGAACAGATCATTAACCAGATCAGTACCTTCAAGGAACTTCTGAAAAATGGTCATTCTTTAGCCAACTGTACCGTGCAAGCTCTTGACTTTAGACCACTAAATCTGGACTGGGAAAATTTCAAAATCGACAATACCCTCTTTTTAGGTTGTCAGATGAGCATGGAGGAGGAAATGCAGCTCCGCCAAAAGGGTGCCAATATCTATCACGCCCCCGAAGATTTGCCTTACGACCCCTTCCGTACCCAGTTATATACCTGGAAAGAACTTTGTAAAACAACGAATGGGCAAAGTCATGACTTGGAGGTTTACAATCACTTCAGTACTTGTCGTTATAACCCTACCATCAATGAGGCCCTCTGGCAAAGAATCCACGACCACGCAATGGACAATTCGCTGCGCCAGCTGCTGGAATTTGATAAACAAGGCATGACCAATCGGCGGTGCGTCGCTTTTATGGGAGGCCATGGCGTACTTCGTACAGATCCCTACTATCGTAAAACGGTAGCTACCGCAAAATTACTTGGCGAACACGGCTACTTTATCGCTTCCGGAGGAGGGCCTGGCATTATGGAGGCTGCTAACCTTGGCGCCTATCTTGCTGGCCAACCTGCAAATGCAATTGACAAGGCACTTGATCTACTAAAGGAGGCTCCGCTTTATTCCGATGAAGGATATCACGAAACCGCAGTGGCCGTGTTAGAAGCTTACCCTAATGGGCAAGAAAATCTCGCCATACCCACTTGGTTTTATGGCCATGAACCCAGTAACCTCTTCGCTAGTCATATTGCCAAATACTTTTCTAACAGCATTAGGGAGGACACCTTGCTGGCAGTAGCGCTCTACGGTATTGTTTACGCCCCTGGCAGTGCAGGCACTACTCAGGAAATATTCATGGATGCTGCGCAAAACCATTATGCGACCTTCAATTACTACAGTCCAATGGTTTTTCTGGGCAGAGAACGGTACGAAATTAACACGATGATTTACCCACTTTTGCGGCAACTTGCTTATGGTAAAACGTACTACGACTTACTACATCTTACCGATGAGCCTACCGATGTTTTAGCCTTTTTACAGCAGCATGGGCCCGTGGAGAAGGATTAAGTACTTAATATTCAGTTTTATCTGTTTTGCTGTCCCACTGTTCAAAAACCTTTACGCCTTCTTCATTCAAGAGCGGAATAAATTTTATTTTTCTGTCTTCGATCTTCATATCCAATTCATCATAAATAAATTGGTCATCAAACTCAATGCGGGCGGCATCTTCTTTTGTGCAGGCATAATAAACGGCTCGTGGCCTAGCCCAGTAAATAGCACCTAAGCACATTGGGCAGGGTTCGCAAGACGTGTAGATATCACAATCATCCAGCTGAAAAGTATTGAGCTTTTTACAGGCTTCTCTGATGGCAACCATTTCTGCATGCGCAGTGGGGTCATTGGTAGATGTAACTTTGTTATATCCTTGCGCAATGATCTCATTATTTTTAACGATAACAGCTCCAAATGGTCCACCTGCATTACTGTTCATTCCCTTCGCAGCCAGCTGGATTGCCTGTCTCATAAAATAGGCATGATCTAATTTCATATTATTATTCCGTGTTTATAGCCCAAAATAAGCGCTTTACATTAGTAATCCTAAATCATTAAATACGCCATTCATTATTTTCTCTTTCCTTAAGCTGCTTATTCCAAATTCCTCTCATTATCTTCCATCTATTACATGAAGCTATCTAAAATTCAGCTTCAATATGCTATTGTAAATTAACCACAATACAAGACTAGTTATGAAAAATGCATTTTTACTCGTTCTAGGATTATTCCTAGTTGACGGTGTTGCTTTTGGACAACATCGCCACCTTTCTATCGACACCATGGTTGTCACTCAACATAGTACAACTATTCGGGGCCAAAAAATTGACTACACCGCGACCATCGGCATGCAACCCGTTTGGGATGAAATGGGGGAACCCATTGCCACATTGCATTATACCTATTATACACGAAATGGAGTGACAGACCGTGGAGAACGCCCCCTACTCATCTCTTTCAACGGCGGCCCTGGATCAGGTTCTGTATGGATGCATGTTGCCTACACCGGGCCACAGGTCTTGAATATAGACGAGGAAGGTTACCCCGTACAACCCTACGGTACTCACGAGAACCCCTATTCGGTATTGGATATAGCAGACATTGTTTATGTAAACCCTGTTAATACTGGCTACTCTCGGACCATACCCATGAGTGGTAAAGAAATTAAGCGTGAGCAGTTTTTCGGTGTAAATGCCGACATCAACTACTTGTCAGAGTGGCTAACCACTTTTGTGACCCGCAAAGAGCGTTGGCGATCACCCAAGTACATTATTGGAGAAAGCTATGGTGGCACCCGGGTAGCTGGCTTGGCCTTAGCCCTTCAGGAAAAACAGTGGATGTATCTTAATGGTGTAATAATGGTCTCCCCGGCAGATTATCAAGCATCAGCTTCGGACAGCCCTGTATCATCTGCCGTTAATTTTCCTTACTTCACAGCAGCGGCCTGGTACCACAAGCAATTGTCTCCTCAATTGCAGCAGCAAGACCTATTGGACATCCTCCCTGCCTCAGAGGATTTTGCTATCAACACCCTGATGCCAGCACTCGCGAGAGGCGGTTTTTTACCCCAAGAAGAAAAGGAGGTTATTGCCACCAAAATGGCGGAATATGCAGGCATCTCAGCCGAAGTAATTTTGCAACACAACCTGGACGTTCCCACCCAATACTTCTGGAAAGAACTATTACGTAACGACAGTGGCCACACTATCGGTCGCCTCGACTCACGCTACCTCGGCTTAGATCGCAGGGAAGCAGGGGAAAGACCTGATTATAGTGCAGAACTAACCTCGTGGTTACACTCTTTCACTCCGGCCATCAATTATTACCTACGGGAAGAGTTGGGCTTCAAGACAGATTTGAAGTACAATATGTTTGGCCCGGTGCGCCCCTGGGACTTCCAGAAGAACAATGTGCGCGATGATTTGCGTAAAGCAATGGCCGAAAACCCTTACCTCAACGTCATGTTTCAATCAGGGTACTATGATGGGGCTACTACCTATTTCAAAGCCAAATACATGATGTGGCAACTAGACCCTAGCGGCAAACTACAAGATCGTCTAAGTTTCCAGGGTTATCGTAGTGGTCACATGATGTATCTCCGACTAGAGGATTTGCAAGCAGCAAATGAACACCTCCGAACTTTTATTCTGGATAGTATGCCAAATGGGGAGGCGGCGAAGTATTAGGTGCTTGGCTTTACCTCGCGTAGTGTTCGTCCTTAAGATCGGGCCTCACGGGGGAGCTTTTCCTATAAATCGATCGCGGGTGTGCTCACTACACTCGCGATTTTTTTTGCACCTATAGATAGTGTCTCGCAACCATGAGCTCGAACGAAGTGAGCACCCAAAGTGAATAAAGCGAACACAAAAGAGTAATACCTTTTCCGAGAACCGTTTTTACCCACCCCCTTCTTTGGCCTCACACCATATTTATATCTATTTTACCGTTTTTTACAAAAAAATATTCCCCAGTAAGGAATATTACCGTATTTTGGGTTGACTAGCCAATTGGTCAACCAATAATCCTGGTTTAAAAACTATAATCTCTTATGCTTGAAAATTTCAGTGAAATCCGTGTTGAAACCCCTGTTGATAAGATTATCAAGCAAATTCGTGCATTAATCACGTCAGGACAGCTTGCCTCTGGGGATCGTTTACCTGCAGAGCGAAAGCTTGCAGAGAAACTAGGTGTAAGTCGATCAAACGTTCGCGAAGCTATCCAAAAACTTGAGTTCTACGGTATTCTTAAAACGCTGCCCCAGAGTGGCACCGTAGTAGCAGGTATGGGGATCACAGCACTAGAAGGGCTTATCACTGATGTTTTGAAACTAGAAAAAAGTGATTTCGCTTCCTTGGTTGAAACCAGGGTTATTCTGGAGGTAAGCGCTGCGAAAATCGCTGCGGAGCGCAGAACACAGGAAGATATCATTGAGCTGAAGAAAGCATTAGTTGCTTACGAAAAAACAATTCGTTCTGGTGCATTAGCGGTAGAAGAAGACTTACTCTTCCATCTAAAAATTGCAGAAGCCAGTAAGAACGCGGTTTTAAAATCACTAATGCTGATTATTACCCCCGACATCGTCAATAACTTTATCCAATATAAGGTATGCGATGATCAATCAGAATTGAAAGCCTACCACCAGCACGAGCAGATTCTGGAACATATCATTAATAAAGATAGCGAGGCTGCTGCCGAAGCTATGCGAGCGCATCTTCAGGAAGTTTCAGCCTTCAGCAAGTCGAAGAACATTCTAGGATAAATTAGAGCTTGTTTCTGAAGTTAAATCACCACAAATACATTCAAGCCTGAATTGCAGTAAAGCAGCATAAAGAATGGTCTCCTAGTGACCGATCCTAAATTGACTGCTACGCTCAAAGTCATGATTTTTTCAACTTTTGCTCCGCGACCGGTACTTTATTAAAAGTAGAAAATCGTCAAAAAATTTGGTAGTTCAAATTCTTCACTCTAAATTGGTCGACCAATTGATGGTTGGCCAAATTTTCTGCTGTTTAAGATCCAGGTATTTAATTGAAAGGTAAAGAAAAAGGTCAAGCAAAATTTGCATTAGAAGGCCACCAGGTACTGCTTCATTACATCAGAAATGAAAATTCTGAAACAGCGGATTGAAGAGCACTTCAGTGGATACATTACTACAACACGCTAAACGAACAGTACTGGTTTCAAAAAACGTAAACAGTACTAAAAATACAACTTTAATAATTTACCAAACTTTTTTAATAAAAAACGTAACTGAAATGGAAAGTTTCTTAACTAAAATAAATAAAAACATCATTCTAATGATGTCCTTATTTTTAGCGTTTACTTTAATCACCTCTTGTGGAGACGATGACGAAATGATAGTGCCAGACCTATCAACCGTTGTTGCCAGTTTCACCGCACAGGTTGATGCCGACAATTCTTTGACCTATGATTTCACAAACAACTCTGTAGTAAATGGAATCACGGATACTAGTTTTGATTCATCATGGGACTTTGGTGGCGACGGGACTTCAACTGATGAGAATCCTACCCATACCTTTTCTGGTGAGGGTACTTATACCGTGACATTGACTGTAACCGCTTCCGATGGAGTAGTAGCTACGACAACTGAAACAGTAGAAGTTACTGCACCTAAGAACAGATATGCTATTATTACCGATATGACGGATAGTGATACTGGTGAGCTTAGATATGCACCGATGGATTCTATCCGGAACGGAAGAATTACTTTTATGTACCGATTAACTGAAGGTCCTGCAATGGATATTCAGGATGGCTTTATCAACGTTTCAGGTAATTCCACAACTGGTGATTTTGCAATGGTCGAAGTAAGATTGAAAGACAATGCACCACATGAGTTCCGTGAAGGAGCTTCCGATGCGACTATTGCTGCTGCTGCTGCTAATTTCCCTACGGGAGCGCCTGACGTTTGGGTTCCTGTAGAGATAAGTTGGTCTGCTGATGGCACTAATTACCCAACTT
Source organism: Lewinella cohaerens DSM 23179 (assembly GCF_000379805.1). GTDB lineage: Bacteria > Bacteroidota > Bacteroidia > Chitinophagales > Saprospiraceae > Lewinella > Lewinella cohaerens. The sequence continues at coordinate 383,310 of NZ_KB903531.1, forward strand.
ATAGCCTTACAATCGATGGTGTAACTATAATCACTGATGCGGTAAGTACTACTAACGGTGGTGTTGATGATGAAGCTCCGCATTTAGAGGCTGTCAAAGACGGTGCTGCTAATTTCCAATGGAAATACGCTGGAAATTCAGCTATTTCTGACGGTATGTTTCATGTTGATGATATCGTAATATATTCTTCAGATTCAGGAAGTGAAGTAGTGGCTTTCGAAGATAACTTCCAAGGAAGAGTAAAAGGTGATAATCTAAATCCTGATGTTAACCTTGATTCTCCTTATCATGTAAACAGTGCAGACGCTACAGTAGGAGAAGATGAATAAACTGTTAATGTCTCAATGAGATATTAGGAGTGGAACATAAGTTTCCTTAATCAAGAAGAGGAGTGTCTATTCAGGCGCTCCTCTTTTTGGTTTTGGCAATACATTACGAGCATGTTTGGTACTCACTCCAGTTGAAAATTAACGCTTTATGAAACGATTATTATTTCTGATTTCTAGCCTTATTGGGGCTTATTTAGCTCATGGGCAAAATTCTTCTCAATTGGTCTATTTAGATCAAGGTGAATTAACTTATGTTCCCTTCTCTATGACGGGGCAATCAAATGAGGTCAACACCATTCCGGATTTTTCTTACGCTGGCTATATGGGGGGAGGTGTTTCACTTCCTACTGATATTCCAATTGAGGCTATCGTCACCCCAGAGGAAGGAGAGGATGCTCGAAGAATTCAGGCTGCGATAGACCTCGTCGCAGCACTCGAACCTGATCAAAATGGATTTAGAGGTGTAGTATTAATTAAAGCAGGGCATTATAGCTTGGAAAACATTTTGACAGTCAGAGCGTCTGGTGTCGTTTTAAGAGGGGAAGGGCAGGGATTAAACGGAACTGTGCTCCATTCAAATCCGCGAGTTGACCATAGTATTATCAATATTATGGGGCCAAGTGGTACCATTATTATTAAAGATGAACAATCGGAACAAGCTATTACAACCAATTATGTACCGGTAGGAGCCTATTCCTTTGAAGTTGAAGATGCATCGGGTTTTGAGGTTGGAGGAAAAATTGTGGTTACCAGAACACCAAATCAAGTCTGGATTGATGAATTAGGTATGGATCAGGAAACACTCTGTGCGGGAGAAAGTGGTTGTAACGGCTGGACACCTGATGGCTATACCATTGATCATGAACGAATGATCACCGCCATATCTGGCAATACTATTTCCATCAATATTCCCATAGTTGATGTCATGGAAGAGGTGTATGGCGGCGGGTCTATTTCGAAAATCCAATCATCAAGGCGCATCAGCCATTGCGGTGTTGAAAACATGAGAATCCAATCCTTTTACGATGGTGATCTGGATGAATCTCATGCCTGGACTGCGGTTAGACTAAAAGATTCAGAAAACTGTTGGGTAAAACAAGTAACCGGTCAATACCTTGCTTATAGTACCGTAAATATTGAAAGTGCCAATTTTACAACGGTTCAGGATTGCGCATATATTGACCCAAAATCTCGAGTTTCTGGGGGCAGGAGGTATCCTTTTGCTATCCAAGAGGGATTAGGAAATCTATTTCAACGATGTTACGCAATTAATGGACGACACGATTTTGTGACAGGATCCAGAGTCACCGGACCCAATGTTTTTTTGGATGGGCTGGCAGAAAGCGCTAACTCAGATATTGGCCCTCACCATAGATGGGCTACGGGGACCCTTTTTGACAACATTCGTGGAGGTTCTACCAGGGTTTGGAACCGGGGTAGCTCGGGTAGTGGACATGGATGGTCAGGTGCACAAACTATGTTTTGGAATATGGACTCCTATAATGGAGAGTTTCGGGTAGACAGTCCACAGGGTTCAATGAATTGGGGTATCGGCTGTATTGGTACAAATCAAACAGGCGACGGATATTGGGAAAGTTGGGGTACTAACGTGCATCCCAGGAGTCTTTATATCCAGCAATTAGAAGATCGCTTAGGCGTGAGTGCTCTTGATAATGTTTTAATACCTGAGCAGCAATCAGGAGAAATATATGATTTGCTAGCTACGTGGGGTGGAGATGGAAATTTTTCTGATAGAGGGTTTCATGGGGAGATACCCAATGTGAGTTTTATAAATCCAACGAGTGCTATTGATGTGTCCATTTGGGAGGGGGGTGATATAGAAGTTGATGCGTCGGATAGTGATGGAACAATTCAAAATGTGAAATTGCTCATCAATGGAGAACCCGTTGGGACGGATAATGAAGCGCCCTACATATTCACTAATTTAACTGCTACCATTCAAGACCTTTCTCATGAAATTCATTACCTACAAGCTATTGTTACGGACAATGATGCGAATACAAATTTTACCAGAATAGCTATTATAGGAGGAGATCCGCCACCGCCTAATGAGGAGGAAGAAGAAAATGAGCACTCACAAATACGAGTTTACCCCAACCCAACACAAAACAGGGAGCTAACTATTGAAATGAAAGAGGTGGGGTCCTATGCCGTCAGCATTCTTGATTTGTACGGTCGGAAAGTAGATCATTTTATATTTGAAGGGGTGGAGTACCGGGGCAATTTGCAGCAAAATCTGCCTGACGGAATTTATATCCTGGAAATTCAAACTGAGGAAATGATCCTCTTTACAATGAAGCTTAGTTTATAGTGATTTGACTTGAAGACACCAAAAAGGTAAATCAAAAATCCAGCATTTTTAGTGGAAGCACTGCGTGTTGAAGCAATATTCTATTTTTTAATAAAAAAATAGTCAAGATTATTTGGTCAGGAAATTAGATGGCCTTAAATTGGTCAACCAATTTGAAGGTGGTTATACATTTAGCTGCTTTGGCTATGCATATGACCCAAAAAGTGCATTTTTAATGGATTTTAATAACCTTATTCTATGAAGTATTTTTTACAAAAAATTCTTGGGTGTACCAGCAAGGTGATGAGCCTCCTGGTTATATTCATTTGCTTGGTGGCGGCAACGAGCGCATCCGCGCAGGAAACCATCAATGGTAACATCACCGATGAGAGTGGTGAACCTTTAATAGGAGTTACCATACTAGTGCAAGGAACTGCTACTGGTACGGTAACTGATATCGACGGAAATTTTAGCTTAGCGGTTGACTCTGACGCGGTGTTACAGGTTTCGTACACTGGATATGAACCACAAACTATTCCCGTTAACGGGCAAACCACCTTCAACATCACGCTACTGGTAAATTCAACGGTATTGGACGAAGTTGTCGTAATCGGCTATGGAAGTGTTAAAAAGAGTGATGTTACGGGTAGTGTATCTTCTGTAAAAGCGGACGAAATACAAGCTTTTCCCGTATTAAATGCAGCACAGGCACTTCAAGGTCGTGCAGCTGGAGTAGCTGTTCAAACACAGAATGGAGGTGAGCCTGGTGCAGGTATTTCTATTCGAGTTCGAGGTAGTTCATCACTTAATGCAAGCAGTGACCCACTTGTGGTGGTTGATGGTTTTGTTGGAGCTGCTTTTCCGCAGCAAAATGACATTGAATCTATAGAGATATTAAAAGATGCCTCTGCTACTGCAATTTATGGATCAAGAGGATCAGGAGGTGTTATCCTGGTAACTACTAAGAAAGGTAAAGCCGGGAAAGCGGTCGTAGAGCTTAATTCCACTTATTCTTCTCAGGAGACGACCAATAGGTTGGACTTGCTGGATGCAAACGGATTTGCTCAATATCAAAACATGATCCGTAATAATGCCGGAGATGCTCCGTATGCTCAAGGACAGGCTAATACAGACTGGCAAGACGAAATTTATAGAGCTGGAAGCACACAAAATCACCAGTTGGCAGTTTCTGGAGGTAGTGATAATGTAAACTATTATTTTTCTGGTACTTATTTTGACCAAGAAGGAATCATTGTTAACTCTGACTTCAACAAAGTTCAGTTTTTAGCAAATGTAGATGCAAAAGTTGGTGAGCGATTAAAGATTGGAATAAACAGTATTGCTAGTAGAAGCGAGCAAAATGGTGTTTCAACTCAATCAACTGGTAGTGATAATATTGGTTCTGTGAACGGAGGAGGAGATGATGTAGTCGCTTTGGCATTCAGATTTGCTCCCGATGTTGGCAGGTTTAATGACGCAGGAGATTTCTCTCAAAATACAGTGGGAGATGACATAGAAAATCCGTGGGCTGTGGCAACACAGATAACAAACGAAACCAAAACGGATAATTCAAGAACAAACGTTTATGCCGATTTTGAGATTTTGAAAGGCCTGAATTTCAAAACTACTTTAGGCTACAGAACGCAAAATAGTACGGAAGGTTATTTTAAGCCACAGACGTTTGTGCTTTCTGCTGGTGGAGCGTTTTTAGAATCCGTAAAAAGAACAAGGCTACTAAATGAAAATTACCTGACGTATACTTCAGTAATTGGGCAAGGTAATTTAACAGCAACAGCCGGACACTCCTATCAAAAAAATACCACCGAAGGGTTTGAAGCAGGTGCTCGAGGGTTATTGACTGATGCGTTCTCATGGTATAACCTAGAAGCTGGGCAGATAGATCAACGCACCATTGATTCTCGTTTCTCTGAATCGGAAATCGAGTCCGTTTTTGGGCGCGTCAATTTTGAATGGGCAGGCAAATATTTGCTGACTTCTACCGTCCGTAGAGATGGAGCATCCAACTTTGCAGCAAATAATAAATATGCAATCTTCCCTTCTGTCGCAGTTGGATGGAAGGTTTCAAGAGAAGATTTTTTACTCGACAACCCGACACTATCTCTCCTCAAATTAAGAGCTAGTTATGGTCTAACGGGTAATCAGGCCATTGGCCCTTATGAGTCACTTTCTACGTATCGTGTTCAGCCACCTACAGTGGTTGGTGGAGCTTTTGGTGTAGATCTAGCTCGTGAAGCAAACCCAGACTTGAAGTGGGAAACTTCCTATCAGACAAATATCGGTGTGGATATTGGTTTATTTGAAAATAGAATCACGATTAGTGCAGACTATTACAACATCGACACGGAAGACCTTTTAGCGGTAGATAGAGCTTCTAATTTTTACTTAGGAACATCTGATTTAGATGTTCTCAGAAATGTTGGTTCTATTAATAATCGTGGAGTTGAGTTTTCTTTGACGTCAACCAATATTAACAAGAAAGATTTTAGATGGACATCTAATTTCAACATTGCAAGGAACAGAAATGAAATAGTGGAGCTGTCTGGCGGAACCGAGATTTTAGGCAGTGGAGCTCCGGGTTACTTCGCTGGTGGTAATACTTACATATTACGAGAAGGTGAGGCGCTTGGTCTCTTTTGGGGATTAGATTACCAAGGTGTATACCAAGGTGGTGCTCTTCCCGAAGGTACAGCTGTAAAAGACGTGTCTTTGGATGGAGATGGAAACGCAATCCCTGGAGAGCCTTTGTTCGCTGAAGTAGCAGATGAAGAGGGCAATTTTGATGGCGTAATAAACGACAATGACCGGCAGATTATAGGAGACCCAAATCCTGATTTTACGTTTGGTTTCACCAATACCTTAACTTACAAGAGTTTTGACTTAAATATCTTTTTCCAGGGGTCTGTAGGTGGAGATATCTACAACCTGACAGCTGTTCAATTATATAATGGTGACAGTAATGGCTTAACGGATGTATTAAATTCGTGGACGCCAACCAATACAGATACCGATATACCTCGAGCGGCAATTAGAGGAAGAGAACGTTCATCTCGTTTTGTGGAAAGCGGAAGTTATGTAAGACTTAAGAATGTAGCATTAGGCTATAGCTTGCCAAATGGTATGTTGGATAAAGTTGGCGTCGGTTCTGCAAGGTTATCTGTTAGTGCTCAGAATCTACTAACCATTACTAACTATTCTGGATTAGATCCTGAAGTGAGTTACTTTGGTAGTGGTGGCGAAAGCAGTGGAGATGATAATGTAATTCAAGGGCATGATTTTGGTAATTACCCTAATCTAAGGTCAATTACGCTTGCTCTCAACTTGAAATTCTAAAGAACTAAAATGATGATTAAAATGAAAGCATATAAATATTTATTCGCCTTGATACTTGGTTTATCAATGGTGGCATGTTCGGACTTAGAAGAGAACGCAATAAGCGAATTGGAGCCCGATGAGCGTGTGGTCGATTTGCAAACAGTAGAGACTACCATTGCTGGTGCTTATGGTAATTTATCGGCTAGAGCATTTTTGTCTAGAGGATTGGGCTTACCGATTATGCTGCGTTCAGATATGGTAGCTATAGGAAACCCTACCACTGCGGCTGAAAGAATTGAACACGATATATTTACTGTCTCGGCAACTAATCCACTGATTTTAAATCCGTCTAATCCTGAAAGAAGTTTCTGGCCTCGGCTCTATCAGATGGTGAGAGGTGCCAATGAGACCTTGCGAGAGGTAGCTGCTCTTGAAGAACAAAACCCTGGGGTGAGTGAAGAAATAGCAGGACGAGCGCGATTCATTAGAGCTTATGCCTACTATCATTTGGTCAGACTTTTTGGAGACATTCCATATTTGGACGAGAAAATTACTACTGCTGAAGCATCAGTGGCACCAAGAACACCTGTAGAAACTGTATATGAGAACATCATTGCAGATTTTGAATATGCCAAGGAATGGTTACCAGACTCACGAGCTAACAGAGCCCTTCCTGGCAAAGCAGCCGCTAGTGCTTTTCTCGCTAGTGTTTACCTAACCAGAGGAGAATATCAACTGGCTTACAATGAAGCTACTGATATCATCAATAAGGCAGGAACCTACAACTTGGCATTGGAGCCGGACTATCGGAATATCTTTCATGCAGAGAATACCAATTTTTCTCTAGAGCCAATTTTTGTAATAGACTTTGTTGCAACCAATATTAATGATGAATCCAGAGATTATCTAGCTGCTTTCACTGGTTTCTTTGGTCAAGCAACTTATTACCCTTCAGGTGGATGGTCTGTTATGGTGCCAGCTCAAAAAGTATATGATACTTGGGAAGATGGAGACTACAGAAAGGACGTCTGTTTTGATGATGAAGCATTAGATAACAGTGGTAATCTAATTCCTTTTACTGCTTTTTCTAGCTTAGATGGTCGTAATACGAATCGTCCACATATTTCTAAGTACACAGCAATGGCGGGCGACTTGCCACAAGCGAATACTAGCGGAAGAGATTCGGAATCCAATTACCAGTTGATGCGCTATGCCGAAGTGCTATTAATCGCTGCGGAGGCTGCTGCTGAACTTGGTAATACGGCAGAGGCCGACCAATGGATTAATATGATAAGAGAAAGAGCGAGAAATGGAGATGGAACTGGTGCTCCTAGTGCTGCACCTGCCAACATCTCGGGAGCGACTGTTGAAGATGTGCTAGAGGAAAGAAGATTAGAGCTTGCCTTTGAGCATAAAAGATGGTACGATATCGTCAGAAGAAAAATGGGAAATGAGGTGTTCGGACCAAATGGTTTTGAAGCCGAACTTCCAACACGAAACTTTGATCCATCTAGGGACTATTTGCTGCCAATTCCTCCATTGGAAATTACAAACAACCCTAATTTGACCCAAAACCCCGGGTACTAGTCAGGGCATTATTGAGAAGATTCAAGGTTCCTCCTTCTTTAGAGAACAGCACGAAAATAATCCAGATAATTATCGGAATTATTTTCTGCGAAATACTCTAGGAAACAGCACCAAAATAAGTGCTTGGAGGAAGCTTGAATCTTTCCCTAATTATACGGATACTCTTAATGTACCAAACATCCTCTTAGTTGGACATTTTCCATGCTTGGCTTGGATATTTCCTACTCAATACTCTTCGCCCCTTTCAAAAAAATAATTATGAAAACGTCATTTAGCTGTAACTTTCTAAGTATAAGACAACTTGAATTTTCTTATATTTTACCTTACACTCGATCTGTTTTTCTGCTATTAGTAATGAGTATGGTAGTTAGTTCTGCTACGGCACAAGATTTAGATCCCAACCTTCCTCCCGGTGGGAATTTTGATCTTTCTTACTGGAAACTTACCCGTCCAAATCAACAAGAACGAGATGCAGAACAACTGGTAGGTGGCTATGAAGTGGATGGTGAATTCTACACCGATCCGGTTACTGGCGCCATGGTATTTTGGTGCCCCAACGATGGAGCTACAGGTGGTAGCAGCTATCCAAGGAACGAGTTAAGAGAAATGATTCGTAGACTTGACACCAGCATTCCTACTCAAGGAATAAATAAAAACAACTGGGTATTTTCTTCTTCTACGATGGAAAACCAAGAAGCTGCTGGAGGCGTAGACGGCATTATGACTGCCACCGTAGCTGTGGATCATGTGTCTGAAACCTCTGATGCGAGCTTTAAGGTAGGTCGAACTATCGTTGGGCAAATACACGCCTCCAATGATGAGCCTTGTAGATTGTATTATCGCAAATTGCCAGGGAACACCAAGGGGGCTATTTATTTCGCTCATGAACCTACTACTGGCCCTGAACAATGGTACGAAATGATTGGTAGTAGAAGTGATGGTGTACCCGATCCAGTAGATGGGATTGCCTTAGGTGAACAGTTTAGCTACGAGATTAAGGTAATTGGCAATCTTCTGACGGTAACCATCATGAGAGAGGGTATGGATGATGTTGTTCAAGAAGTAGATATGACAGATAGTGGCTTTGCTGATGATTGGATGTACTTCAAAGCAGGAAACTATAACCAAAACAATGCTGGAGATCCCGACGAATATGCGCAAGTATCTTTCTTTGCTTTAGATGTTACGCACTTTGCCCCTACCCCACCAACCGCCTATCTTGCCCCATCTGATATACCAAGATTTCAACCTTTTCTCGCAGAATGCAAATTACAAGGTCCTACCAGCTCAACGCTTCGCGACAGAGATGCACTTAATTCTGGCTATACGCATCCCGAGTGGTTCTATGTAGTTGATGGTGATAAAATACGGTTCAATCAATCTGGTGATAGCCAACGAACAGAACTCCGGAATGAAACGAATTGGGACCTCAACGACGAGAATCGATCGCTGCACGGAAGAATTGACATTGTAGAGCAGACTTGTGATCAGGTGACTGTAATGCAGATTCATGATGATGCCAATGCTGGTAGTGGACCTAACAAACCCTTACTGAGAATATATAAACACAATAACAAAGTACCTACTAATCATTTGTGGGCGGCAATTAAAACAGACGACGGAGGATCCAACACCACTCATGTGGACCTTGGAGAAGACCCCGGTGGATATTTTAACTGTGATATTCGATTGGTTGATGGAAATATGATCATAGATTTTGAAGGAGAAGAAAAGGTGAATATGGATGTCTCCTACTGGACCTGGCCTAGTTATTGGAAAGCAGGGGTTTACCTTCAGGATGCTGGTGAAGCAACTGCACATTTTGATGAACTATTTGAAGAAGATGGTTCGCCACAAAACTATTCCCCTTCTGTCAGTATAACTGATCCTGCCAACGGTACTAATTTCTTACCCGGTAGTGACATCACGATTACCGTTGACGCGGTAGATTCTGATGGTTCCGTTACAGCGGTAGAGTTTATTGAAGGCGGTGGTAATATACTTGGAGAAGACACTACTGCTCCCTATTCGTTTACCTGGACAAATGTACCTGAGGGAGCCTATACATTGACAGCCAGAGCTACCGATAATGAAGGAGGGTCAAAGACCTCCTTAAGTACCAATATTACGGTTCAGGTTCCGATAGATGTGACTGGAGTGGACATGGCTGAGCTTACCGGACCAATTGCTGTTGGGGCTAATCTCCAATTAGAAACACTCGTTTCTCCTGGAGATGCCACCAATCAAAATTTGATTTTTGAGTCTGACGATACAAGCGTTGCTACAGTAACAGAAAGCGGCTTACTGTCCGCGATTTCCGAGGGGGAGGTGACCATCACAGTAACAACAGTTGCCGGAGGATTTACCGATTCGCAAACCTTAGATGTACTCACTCCTTCCGATGACTTCAACTGGGCATTGGGGCAGCCGGTTGTAGGTACCGGTACGCCAGATGGTAACAACGATGAAGATAAGCTTGTAGATGATGATACCGGTACGCGTTGGGCTGTATCAGGCTTTCCACAATCTGCAACTGTTGATTTAGAAGGGAATATAAAGATAACCCAGACAGAAGTTACCTGCTACCAAGACAGAGCTTATCAATTCATTATTGAAGGTGCTTTAAATGAAGATGGCCCCTTTACCACTATCATAGACAGATCAAATAATAATATTCCAGGTACTGCTATTGCGCCTATTATCAATGCTGTAGATAGTATTGAAGCCAGATTCGTAAGAATAACGGTATCGGGTGCAGATATTTATACTGGTCCATGGGTAAGTCTTACGGAATTGAGAGTGTTTGGTGACGGTGAACGGACATTTACAAATGTGACGGAATTAGAGGAAGAAAAAATACAAATATCTCCCAACCCTGCCTCATCTATCGTAACAATAGAAGCCGGGGATGAATACGATGCCGTGGTCGTTTATGACGCAACAGGAAGAAGCGTCATCCAAAAACCGATTAATAAGTTAATAACCCTGGATATAAGTGGACTTCAATCAGGAACTTACTTTATAAAGCTTGAAGGCCGTAACAAGTCCGAAGTTCGTAAGCTTATAAAACGCTAAATATTTAAGGAACAGCAAGAAAACAAAATACGATTGGCTACGCCGCTACTACGTGGTCGCTTTGCGGCTACTTTGTAGTCTGTTTTCCATAATAGTTAACTAAATGATTCATTTCAAATGTGTTAACTATTATGGAAAACCTGAAGAGACCTCGAAGAAAGAGCGAAGCTAATCGCATTTTTTATTTTATGTGCAATACTAAGTCCCTATGAAACTTCCTCTTCTGTTTTCGTTTTTATTCGTTAGTGTTCTGGTAAGTGCCCAAAACCGCTATGATGTTTCGTCTCAATCAGAGTTCAATACCGCCCAAGACCTGGCAAACGCAGGGGATACAATAGCATGGGTGCAGGGTACGTATTCCGATACTCGTATGGATATTGATAAAGATGGATTAATAGTAACCGCAATACCGTACGGAACTGTTTTATTTACAGGAGTATCTAGAGTTGTCATCAATGGTGATGATGTCACTTTTTCTGGCTTTCAATATATTGGAGGTTTTGTCCCCACTTTAGATGTAATTAGAGTATATGGAAGTGATGTGTTGATTACGCAGGTAAACATTCAAAATTACACGAGCTTCAAGTATCTCAGGGTGTATGAAGAATCCAGAAGAACGACCATTAGCTATTGTAATTTCGAGAATCGACTCAACTTAGATGATCAGAATATACTCTCCATATTAGTAGATGATGAACCCGGCTATCACAAGATTCAATATTGTTCCTTTAAAAATTTCGATGGTATAGGCAATGACCAAGGTATTGAACCAATCAGAATTGGGGTCAGTTCACAATGGGATTTAGATAGTCGTACACTTGTGGAGTATTGCTACTTTACGCAGTGCAATGGAGATGGTGAAATTATCTCGCACAAGTCCAGACAAAATGTTTATCGCTATAATACCTTTGAAAACAACCCGGTAGCTGAACTTGTACTAAGACATGGTGATGAAGGAATCGTCTACGGCAATTTTTTTCTGAATAATATGGGAGGAATTAGAATACGAGAGGGTTCTAATCATTTCATTTACAACAACTATTTCGAGGGACAAGATCGAAGAACAATTTACTTACAAAACGACCCGTCTGACCCTTTATCTGATATTCACATTTATCATAACACGATTATCGATTCGGAGGAATTCAGACTGGGAGGTAATGGAAATAACCCGCCCACCAATGTTATCATTGCTAATAATGTTTTTACAGATCCAAAAACGCAATTATTTGACGAAGACACTGGAAATGAAACATGGATTGGCAATCTTTCCTTTGGTACCCTAGGGATTGACTCCCCATCATCTGGGCTTTCTAATACTGACCCTGAGCTTGTTGAAAACATCGAGGGCTTTTTTCAGCCAGCATCCAACAGCCCGGTTATTGCCGCAGCTAGTGCTGGCTACCCAGTAGTTCCTCTTTATCCAGGCATGGATTATGATAATGAAATATTGTTTGATTTGATGATAGAACCGAGACCGGTATCAATAGCCGATCGAGCGATTGGTGCTTCTGAATTTTCATCAACAGTCAATGTCCAGCCACATGCTACTGAAATGAATACAGGTCCTTCCTACTTATTTGACAACCTGGTCAATTATATTGCGGCCAATGTATCACAGCTTTATATTGGAGGAGAAGGAGAGAATAGGTCTATTGTGATTTCCAGTAATATCGATTGGACCATAACGAGTAGTACAAGCTGGATATCAACCAACCTTTCATCTGGATCGGGAGATGCCCAACTCACTGTAACGATTGATGCAAACGAAGAGAACGTTAATAGATCGGGAACATTGACAATTACTGGTGGCACACAATCGGTGACTATTAATGTGTTTCAAGATCCCGGTGGACCGGTTGGTGTGCAGGAAAACCTTAAAAGTGAAGTACTTTTATTTCCAAACCCAACAGATGGCAGCGTAAGGTTGAGTAATTTACCATCAGGAATCTACAGTTCTCATTTAGAGCTAGTTGATCTGGCCGGAAGAAGTCTTTTCTCAAAGGAGTATCGAATAGATAATAATGAATTGTTGGTTGATTTGGACAAATTGGTGCCTGGTACTTATATATTGAATATAAAATTCATGCTTCAAAATGGCACTATTTACAGGGAGTTGACCCGTAGGGTGGTGAGAAATTAATCACACCTTTTTGTTCTCGACAGTTCGGGTAACCAGTATCTTGGATTTGTATCTCCTATACTAATTGTAGCATTATTTTTCTACCGCTGTACCACAAATAGGCCATACAGGGAATTGCTGCTATTTATTAAGGGGAAGTGCTTGCTTTATGCTATTTTAGCACATATCACCTGCCTCCGAGCTTATCTTCCATTGCAAATTCAATATCAAGTGTTGTATTTGAGGTCTTCGCACAAAAAAAATTTGGCAAATCGGAAATATGACTTATATTTGGTCAACCAATTTATGGTTAACCAATTTTACGCCCAGCTTCTATAATAAACAGGGATGTTAGAAAATTTCAATGAAATCAAGGTAGAATCATCAGTAGATAAGCTTATCAAGCAAATCAAAGAGCTGATTACTACTGGACAACTGACTCCGGGAGATCGCCTACCTGCTGAGCGAAAGTTGGCAGAACGACTTGGCATCAGTCGTTCAAATGTTAGAGATGCCATACAGAAGCTGGAGTTTTATGGCATACTGAAGACATTACCACAAAGTGGTACGGTGGTCGCTGGTATTGGAATAACGGCTTTAGAAGGGCTAATTACGGATGTATTAAAATTGGAGAAAAGTGACTTTACTTCTTTAGTGGAAACACGAGTTATTCTGGAAACCTCTGCGGCGCACTTTGCAGCAGAGCGCCGCACAAAGGATGACTTAGCAGAAATAAAGAAAACACTAAAAGCATACGAACTCAAAGTAAAGCAAGGAGAACCTGCCATTGAGGAAGATTTGCTTTTTCACCTAAAAATTGCAGAAGCAAGTAAAAACGTGGTGTTAAAGTCTCTGATGCTGATCATAACGCCAGATATCATTAAAAACTTTACTCAATATAAGGTTTGTGATGATGAGACAGAATACAAGGCATTTCATGAGCATCAGCTCGTTCTTAAGCATATTACAGATAAATATAGTCAGGGAGCGGCAGAAGTTATGCGCAAGCATTTACGTGATGTAATAGACTTCAGCCGGTCGACCGTATTTTAATCACAGTTCTATTGTTGATTACTTTCTTTTACTCACTTTGATTTTTAAACTTAAAAATAGTGATTAGACATATCTGTACCTTCATGTTATCCTTTTTGTTGTTGACTTCGATTAATGCTCAACATCCATCTTTAAGTCTGACTTTCGAAGGGGTTGAACGTATCAGGGCTGGCTTAGGTAGTGTGCCCTTATTTGATGAGGCTTTAGACAAAGCTAAACAAGAAGTTGCTGAAGTTCTGGGGCAACCGTTACCGGTACCGGTGCCTAAGGATATGGCCGGTGGCTATACCCATGAACAGCATAAGAAAAATTGGTTTTTACTACAAAAGGCAGGTGTACTATTTCAAATCACGGGAGAAGAGAAATATGCTATTTTTGTACGTGATGCCTTATTGTCTTACGCCAAGCTCTACCCTACTCTACCCATACACCCAACTAAAAGGTCATACGCTACAGGAAAATTATTTTGGCAATGCCTCAACGATGCCAACTGGTTGGTCTACGTAAGCCAGGCTTATGATTGTATCTACGACTGGCTTTCTACGCAAGAACAGCAGTTGCTAAATGATCAGCTTTTCCGCCCAATGGCCGATTTTCTTTCTGTTGAGAACCCTCAATTCTTCAATCGTATTCACAACCACAGCACCTGGGCCAATGCCGCTGTAGGAATGATAGCGATCGTGATGGAGGACGACGAATTATTACAAAAGGCCCTCTACGGCTTACCCAATGATCAACTGCCTGATGATTTACGTGATAATGATAATGGTCAAATCAAACAGACCGGGCAAAAAGCAGCAGGGTTTCTTGCTCAGCTCGATTACTCTTTCTCGCCTGATGGCTACTTTACAGAAGGGCCTTATTATTTGCGTTACGCCATTTATCCATTTCTGCTATTCAGCAAGGCTTTAGCAAATAATCAGCCAGCCTTGGATATTTTTAATTACCGTGATCGCATACTCCAAAAGGCAACCTATTCCTTATTGAATCAAGCCGATTACAAAGGTGTCTTTTTTCCAATCAACGACTCCCAAAAAGGGATGTCTATCCAGGCGCGCGAAGTGATCACCGCAGTGGATTTAATGTACCTGGATGGTGGACGTGACCCACAATTGCTGTCTATAGCCCAGCATCAGCAAAAAGTTATCCTTACGGATGCTGGTTTTGCTGTAGCTAAAGCAATCAGCCAAGGTTTAGCAGAGCCTTTTATCCCCAAATCTATGCTTTATCGAGATGGTGCCGATGGTAAAGAAGGAGGCTTAGCCATTCTACGCACTAGCCAAAAGAAAGACACTGAAATCTGTTTGGTAATGAAATATACCGCCCAAGGTATGGGACATGGCCACTTTGATAAGCTTTCCTACTCGTTGTATGATGAAACCGGGGAAGTTATTCAAGACTACGCCTCAGCTCGTTGGGTAAACATTGAACAAAAAGGTGGAGGGCGATACTTAAGAGAAAACAACAGCTGGGCCAAGCAATCCATCGCTCACAACACCCTTGTTATCAACGAAACCTCTCACTATAACGGAGACATCCGTATTGCGGAAACAAGGCAACCAGATTTATACATTGGCAAGGCCGATCAATCAGATATTCAACTCATAGGGGCTATCGATACCGGTGCTTATACCGACCATACGCTTCAACGAACCATGCTTCTACTTAAGGATGAAGCTTTTGAACACCCTGTGATCATTGATATTTATCAGGCAACAGGTGCTACCCCTGCTCAATTTGATCTTCCTACCTGGTTTCACGGGCAACTACTGTCTACCAATTTTGAATATGAAATTGAGCATGAAGTAATGGGAGATGGCCATGGTTACCAGCACTTATGGTCAGAAGCGAAAGGAAATAGTACCGATGGACAGGCGCAAGTGACCTGGTTTTCCGATGGGAAATTTTACAGTCAGACCTCTTTAGCCAATGCATCAGATGAGCTTTATTTTTTACGCTTGGGCGCAAACGACCCTTTGTTCAACCTCCGGCGTGATCCTGCCTTTATGATTCGAAAAACGGCGGCTGTTAATCCTGTGTTTATATCCATTCTGGAGTCGCATGGGAGTTACAATCCGGTTGAAGAAATTCCTTCTGCTCCTTTTGGAAATGTGACCAAACTAAACCTCTTACATGCTGATGAAGCTTATATTATTTGTCAAATTCAGCATAAAAACGGAGACACTTGGCAACTAATGCTTGCCCAAAACAATGCAACAGCAGAAGCTATTCACAGTGTAAGTACCAAAGAAAAAACGTGGGAGTGGAAAGGCCCTTATCAACTTATCAAAACAACTAATTCTAATGAAAGCAAGTAATAAATTTCTCTTAGCCGACAAAATTGAGTGGCAAGAGGTAGGCCATGAAACATTAGACCAATAGCTTATGTTAAATCAAATCAAAAAAAAGGTAAGTGGCTTGCGTTGGTGGGTAATCGGTCTCATCGCCCTAGCTACGGTAATCAATTACATAGACAGACAGGCTTTGCCTGTTCTGTGGCCGGATATTGCAGAGGATCTGTATCCGGAGAAAAATGCAGACGAACGAAAAGCAATTTACGGGACTATTTCAGTAGTATTCCTTTTCTCTTATGCCTTTGGTCAAGCTATCTTTGGTAAGATATTTGACAAAGTGGGTACCCGCATTGGCTTTGCACTATCTATTGGCTTTTGGTCTATCGCAACAGCTATGCATGCTTTTGCAAGAGGTGTTGTTAGCCTTAGTATATTCAGAGGAATATTAGGTGTTGCGGAGGCTGGTAACTGGCCTGGCGCTGCCAAGGGTAATGCCGAATGGTTTCCCACTAAGGAGCGAGCTTTTGCACAAGGGCTTTTCAATTCAGGTGCTGCGATTGGAGGTATCATTGCCTTTCCGACAATCGGTATATTATCGATTTACATGTCTTGGAAGTTCATTTTCATTATTGTTGGCCTGATTGGTATGTTGTGGTTAATTCCATGGTGGATTATTGTAAAATCGCCTCCGTCGGAACATCCATGGATTACTGACGAAGAACGTGATTATATCCTGACAGGTCAGAAGAACCAAGACATAGATGATGATGGAGAACCTGACGAAGGCTATAATCCGACAACCACCAACATGCTTAAGCATAAAGAAAGCTGGGGGGTCATTATCGCCTCAGCAGCTATTGATCCAATATGGTGGCTTTTTGTATTCTGGATTCCCATTTATCTCAATGAGGTTTATGGCATGGACGTCAAATCAATAGGTTTTTACGCATGGGTACCCTACGTGGGAGCCATGTTAGGTGCCTGGTTTGGGGGGTTATTTGCGCAGAACCGAATAAAAGCAGGTGTGTCTGTCAATAAGACACGTAAAACGGTGATAACATTAGGTTGTATAATCATGTTACCAGCATTATTTGCAATGTCGAATCCCGGAGGGCCAGTAACAGCAGTTTTGCTGATGGCTGTGATCCTGTTTGGATTCCAGACTGCAATAGGTAATGTTCAAACACTACCCAGTGATTTATTTGGTTCCAATACTGTTGGAACACTTGCAGGTATTGCAGGAACTGCAGCAAAATTAACTGCGGCAGGGCTTACCGTATTAGTTCCCTTACTTACTGCCGGAGGAAACTATACACCAGCTTTTATTATAGGAGCTGCATTGGCGATCATTGCATTAGCAGCAGTGTGGGTCTTATGCCCTAAAATTGAACCATTAAAGCCACTTAATTAAGGAACAATATTAAACATTAAGTTAAGTAATAATATGAAAAAAGTAGTCACTTTTGGAGAGATCATGCTACGGCTGACTCCTCCAGCAATGCAACGTTTTTCTCAGGCCAACAGCTTCGATGTTGTTTATGGCGGNGGTGAATCCAATGTAGCCGTTTCGCTGGCTAACTATGGGATACCCACAGAATTTGTCTCTCGCGTTCCTGCCAATGACTTGGGTGAATGTGCATTGATGGAGATGCGTAAACGAAACGTAGGTACACAACACATGCTGCGCGGCGGCGAGCGACTAGGCATCTACTTCTTGGAAATAGGAGCAGTGAGCAGAGGTAGCAAAGTGGTCTATGACCGAGCACATTCCGGGATGGCCAGCATAGAAAAAGGCATGGTCGATTGGGAAGCCGTTTTTGCCGATGCACAATGGTTTCATTGGACGGGTATTACACCAGCTATCTCACAAGGGGCAGCCGATGCTTGTCTGGAAGCTATCCAGACAGCTAATCGTATGGGCGTTACCGTTTCTACGGACCTCAACTACCGGAAAAACCTATGGAAGTATGGTAAAGAGCCCGAAGAAGTAATGCCCGAACTGGTGGCTGGCTGCGATATTATCTTAGGTAATGAAGAAGATGCCGAAAAGCACTTCGGGATTCATCCTAAAGGTGTCGATGTGACCCAGGGACACTCCGTTGACGCCAAGGCCTATCTATCTGTTTTGCAGCAGCTAATGGAACGTTTTCCACGCTGTAAGAAAGCCATCACCACTTTAAGAGGCTCGATCAGTGCATCACATAACACTTGGTCGGGGGTACTTTATGATGGCAAAACGCTCTTTGAGGCGCCAACTTACCAAATCACCCATATCGTTGATCGAGTAGGTGGAGGTGACAGCTTCATGGGCGGCCTTGTCTACGGCCTGATTACTTATCCTGACGACGATCAAAAAGCACTAGATTTTGCGGTTGCGGCTTCATGCCTAAAGCACACCATTTATGGCGATGCAAACTTGGCTACTATCTCTGAAGTAACGCAATTGATGGGAGGCGATGCCAGCGGTCGTGTGAGTCGTTAAATTTTATTGCCACGGAGGCACGGAAGGTTTAAAAACAAACGCCGTGCCTCTGTGGCTAAGAACTAGTTGGGATTCATAGAAACCAACTAGTTCTCTATGAATCCCCATTATTAAAACTTCTTATTTCTTATGGCTAATTTTAGTAGAATACAAGTTGTTCAGACTATGCAGGACAGTGGTATAATTCCTGTTTTTTATCACTCAGATGTTGCTATCGCCAAAGAGGCATTGAGCGCCTGTTATCGTGGAGGTGCACGCCTTTTTGAGTTTACCAATCGCGGTGATTTCGCTCACGAGGTTTTTCGTGAACTGAGTCTTTTTGCTAGAAAAGAGTTGCCAGAAATGATCCTAGGCGTAGGGTCTATTACGGACGCGGCCACTGCTTCATTATACATGCAGATGGGAGCTAACTTTATTGTTACGCCTGCTTTCCGCAGAGATATCGCTTTGGTGTGTAATCGCAGAAAAGTACTATGGTCACCTGGATGTGGCTCTCTTACAGAAATCTGCGAAGCGGAAGAGTTAGGTTGTGAAGTCGTAAAGTTATTCCCTGGTGGTGTATACGGCCCTGGTTTTGTAAAAGCCATTAAAGGCCCACAGCCGTGGACCTCTATTATGCCTACTGGTGGCGTTTCTCCTACCCGTGAATCACTTGAAACTTGGTTCAAGGCTGGAGTAAGCTGCGTTGGTATGGGTTCAAAACTCATGGTCAAAGACAAAGATGGCTTGCCTGATTTCTCACGCATCGAACAACTTACGAGGGATGCCATTCAGATGATCAAAGAAATTAAAGGATAACCGTCTATCGAAAATGATGTCGTTGCGAAGCTTGGCTTTTAGTAAAAGTCAAGCTTCGCTATTTAGGTGCTAAAAGTAATATTAATCCCGCCCCCTCTTCTTTTTAGAAGGCGTTGGCGCGTTTTTCATAACAAATCGATGGTCTTCAACTAATCTCAGAAGATCATGAGCGCTCAAGACACCAACAATTTTCTGTTCATCCGCAACAACAAGGTGATTAATATTGTGGTTACGCATTACACGAGCGGCAATATGGACGTCTGAATAAGGAGGGATAGTATATACTTTTGTAGTCATGACATGACTGAGGGGAGTATTATCTGAAAAATCACCAAGCATATCAGTCGCCGTAAAGATGCCTTTTATATTATTTTCATTATCAACGACAGGGATAGACTTAATCTTGTTTTTAGTCATTATTGACTGAGCATGTCCAACAGATTTATGGGGCATTGTGGTGATGACTGATTTTACCATCAGGTCTTTTACTTTGATATTCATAATTGTTAATTTATGCTGGTAATCGAAAATACGCCCAATTTCAAAGTGTTTATGCAAATCAAAAACACACTCCATTCGGAATACTTTATTACCCTAAAGTACCAGATTACTAAGAACAAAGATGATGATGACTATCACCCTACACGATGCGAAATATCAATAAGTTTTTAATGCTCTTCATTAATCAGTTTAAGGCCTATCAAAAAACTAACCTATATACACTAATTTTTCACCCTGCTCTTCTACCCTACCCACAGGTGATAATACCAAATCGTTCTTTTCTTGAAATTGTTGGAATGCTGCCAGTTTACCTGGAGAAACGGCTATCAATAATCCACCGCTTGTTTGGGGATCACAAAGAATATTTCTTTGCAAGTCAGTTAAATATCCAACCCGGTGGCTATAGCTTGCCCAGTTGCGGTTGGTACCTCCGGGGATACAGCCTTCCGATAAATAATAATGGATAACAGCTGGATCAATGAGAGGGACATTATCAAAAATAACTCGAGCACTGGTTTTACTCGCGTCCATCATTTCACGCAAGTGTCCAATCAATCCAAACCCCGTCACATCGGTCATGGCGTGTACATAAGGTAATTTTGCCAAAGCTACTCCTATCTTATTGAGTTTAATCATACTATCCCGAGCCAAGAATTGATCTGCTTCCCTCAGTTTCCCTTTTTTCTGTGCTGTACTCAGGATACCTACCCCCAAGGGCTTGGTCAGAAAAAGATAATCTCCCGGCTGAGCTCCGCCATTCTTTTTCAAATCCTCAACAGCAACCCGTCCGGTCACTGCAAGTCCAAAAATCGGCTCAGGACTATCAATACTGTGCCCTCCGGCTAATGGGATTCCAGCATCCTGGCAAGCTTGCCGGCCACCAGCGATAACCTGCTGAGCGACCTCTGCTGGAATAGTATTTATTGGCCATCCCAAAATAGCGATGGCTAATAAAGGAGTCCCGCCCATCGCATAAACGTCACTAATGGCATTAACCGAAGCGATTCGGCCAAAGTCAAAAGGATTATCAACAATGGGCATAAAGAAGTCTGTCGTACTTATGATTGCACTACCGTCTCCCAGCTCCATTACGGCAGCGTCGTCACGCTCTTTGTTACCGACCAACAAGGAAGAAAAATGAGGGCTCGCCTGGTCAGAAGCAAGGATGGTATCTAAAACCTGTGGCGAAATTTTGCATCCACAGCCAGCACCATGACTGTATTGTGTTAATGGAAATTGATTTGTGGTTGACATCTTTCAGTTGAAGGTTTGATATTTGGGGCCTTTATTCCAGCTATAAAGCAATTTGGGAATAGCTAGTTTGCCAAAATGTAAAAGTAATTGAGTTGTGTTGGAATAAAGGATTGTTGGCAAGAAAATTCGCCCCACAAATAGACACAAATAATATTTTAAATAAAAAAAAGAAACAAAACCTGAAAACTAATTACAAATCACTATCTTTGTAAAGAGCAAATCGACCGATTGCTTATCAATCAGCGGTAACTACCCTCTGCACGGTCGCAGAGACAATCAGCGGTTTTTTTACGCAATGTAGGCCTCTTTTCAGTTCACTGAGGAGAGGGTGTGACAGCGTGTCTCTTGCTAAAATTAGCAGGAGATGTGCGGTGTTCGGACTGGAACTCACCAGATATAGGGTGGGTCCCGCCATGCGGGTCATGGAGCAAACTCAAAACACCGTGATACCGCAGCCTCCTCCCCTAAACTCCATTCATGATTGCTACGGAACATTCTCCACCATAGCCACAACCACGCTACATCAAGATATTGCTCACCTTTATGATTTCAGCCCGCTTTGTGCTTCCTGCCAAGTCAACAATGCTTTAGCAATAGCCTTAGGGTCATTCTCCTCTGGTTTAAGGACCCAATCAGGCTCCTGCCCATTTTTCGCTAAACTGGAGAGGTAAGCTTTGTCATAATATTTGAGGGCAATACTGGCAGCCGTAGCAAAATCATCTTTTGCTAATGCCTTCAGCGCAGCATTAAGGTGTTGCCCCCCTAAGCGTTTACGGATTCGTTCAAAAGCGAGTACTAAGTCTTCCTTTTTGAAATTGGCATAATCTGCTACCAGGTTCTCCACCCGCCAAGCCAGCGGAATATCCAATTGTACCAAAGGTGCCGCCAGCATCTTTTGCCACAATTCATTTGGTAAATAAACCCTGCCAATCGATTTACTTTCATTTTCCAACCAAATCGGCTGGGTATTTGCTTTTAGACTGTGAAAATTATAAAAAAGATCGTTCTCAAATTGCTCAACAGTAGGTTGCTCTTCTTCTCCTAAGGCACCAAAAGAAGACCCCTTATGATGAGCCATTGCCTCTAAATCCAAAATAGTCCCTCCCTGTGCTTGCAGTTCGTGTAATATTTTAGTTTTGCCAGAGCCCGTCGGACCTCCCAGCATAAACAGAGGCACCTCAAATTCAGCAAGGTTTTGTCGCCCTGTATTACGTAGCGCTTTGTATCCTCCTTCTACAACTAGTACTTCTCGAAACACCTTACTGAACAGCCAAGCCATACTTTGTGACCGCTGCCCTCCGCGCCAACAGTGCACTGCCAAAGTATCTTCCTTCGTTTGCGCTCGTGCTTCTTCTATATACCAACGCATCTTTTTACCCGAGAATTCCAACCCCCGCAGAAAAGCCTCATCCGGACTTGTTTGCTTATACAACGTTCCTACTTCGGCCCTTTCTACATCCGTAAACAAAGGCAAACTCTTCGCCCCTGGCCAATGCCCAGCGGTAAACTCTCCTGGAGAACGAACATCAAATAATAGTGGCTTAGCAGCAAGGTCAAACCAGTCTTGTGGACGAATAATTTTAATGGACAATTGTAATAGTATTTTCGCTAACGCTTATCTATTAGCATTACAGTGCAATAATTTTGGCCTTCGGATGATCATTGATAAAACGTTGGATAATACGGGCAGTATCCGGATAGCCAGGGTAGGTTTTCACTGCTTCTATTAATGTTTCTTGATCAGCGGCTTCTGCTGAAGAAATATAACCAAATCCAGCGAAGTGCCCCTCTTGTACCAAAATTACTGATTTCTCTTCCGTATGTCGACCTTCATCCAATAATAAAAAATCACTGTCAAAAACAGTACGGAGTCGCTCTTTTGCTAATAAAGCCCGCTCATTATATTCTTCCACACCTTCTTTGCCAGCACAGGCTCCTCGGCATTGCTTAAGGTGATAATGAAAACAAGCCCCAGTACCTGGAAACAGGTGGCAAAACCGAGAACACAACTCCAAATCCTTAACCAAAAAATTCAACCGCCCTTTTGCACTCGACATACTAGGGTATTCTGAAATCACTTCATATTTTTCACGGTTCTCGGCATTGTTCCGAATCACATCAAGACAGATAAAACCCTCCTTGTTAGTATACGAATGTATAGCAAAGGGAAACTTCGTACGCCGTTGGGCTCTATTAATCGGAGGTTTAAGCCGCTTGATTTCGTATGATTCCAGCAAAAGGGCGATCAATTCACTCCCTGTTTCCTCATAGCTTATGTCGGCAACGTGTTTCTGTAGTCGTCTACCTTTATCCGTTTGATCAGCAAAATGCTCTGCAATCCGTTTCTTAATATTAATACTTTTTCCAACATACACAACATCACCGGCTTTATCATGGAGGTAGTAAACACCACAAGATTCTGGCAAGCCATGAATTTGATCCAGTTTAATACCATTCGGGAGTTTAGACTCCTTGATCCCCATGTTTACCATCACACGCACTTCCTCCTGGTTCTGTTCCCTGTCCAGTATACGCTCTAGTATATCTGCTGTGGCCAAGGCATCGGCCAGCGCTCGGTGACGAGCATCTGTAGGTATCCCAAAATGCTTGATCAGGTTTTCTAAACTATAGGAAGGCAAACCAGGGAAAGCCTTGCGAGACATCCGAACGGTACACAACTGCTTGCGCGTATAGGTATAACTCAATCGCTTAAATTCCTCGCGCAAAAAGCCATAATCAAAACGAACGTTATGTGCCACAAAGATGGAACCTTCCGTAAATTCTACAATATCACGAGCTATTTCATGGAAAAGTGGAGCATCTTTTACCATCTCTTGGTTAATGCCAGTCAGCCGTATTATCCCCGCCGGGATATACGTCTGAGGATTAAGTAAACTCTCGTAGGTGTCGATTATTTGCTTACCATCGTGGATAACTATCCCGATTTCTGTAATTTTATCGCGGGAGGCTCGGCCGCCCGTTGTTTCCACATCCACTATTGCAAATCGCTGATCTTTCTTAGCCATGATTATTATGTACAACGCAAAAATAAAAATTTTTGTTCTACTTTTTGCCTTTTGGCAACAAGCTTGTGTAAACACCGACCTTCAAAACGGTGAACATAACGCTACTGAAGAAGCTGTCGTTACCCAAAACAGTCCTAAAACAAAGGAAACGGATACGCCAGAACTAACTCTTCAAGTTGGGGCCGAGCAGTTGCAAGACTACCTGCCAATACTCCGTGGCAAACGATTAGGACTGGTCGTCAATCAAACTTCTACCATTGGAAAAACTCACTTGGTAGATACACTTCTTCATTACCAAATGGACATCAAGGCCGTTTTTGCTCCCGAACATGGCTTTCGGGGCGATGCCGACGCCGGTGAAAAAGTCGCCAATGGCCGAGACCCTAAAACTGGTATCCCGATTATCTCCCTTTATGGAAAGCACAAAGAACCTACCGCTGAGGATTTAAAAAACATTGATTTACTGATCTTTGACATACAGGATGTGGGTGCGCGGTTTTATACCTACATCTCTACCCTCCATTATGTGCTGCAAGCTGGTGCTAAACACAATGTACCGATACTCGTACTCGACCGCCCCAATCCCAATGGCCACTATGTAGATGGGCCTATCCTCGACCCAAACTTCCAGTCTTTTGTCGGTATGCACCCAGTACCTGTTGTACATGGCATGACAGTAGGAGAATACGCACAAATGATTATCGGTGAAAACTGGCTAGACAATGGGCTCCAGCCAAAGCTTACAGTTGTCAAATGCACCAACTATACACACCAAACCTCCTACGACCTTCCGGTTGCCCCCTCTCCTAACCTACCCAACATGAGGTCGATTTACCTCTATCCTAGTTTGTGCTTTTTTGAAGGCACCGTCTTTAGTGTTGGGCGGGGCACCAATACCCAATTCCAGGTATACGGGCATCCTAATTTCAATATAGGCAGCTATCAATTCACCCCTCGTAGCGGGCCAGGTTCCAAATACCCAAAACTCGAAAACGAAACTTGTAACGGCATTTCTCTTGAGCGTCTTAATCCATCTACAATTCGTGCAGAAGGCCAGCTCAACCTTTTCTACCTCCTACAAGCTTATACCCACTACCCTGATAAGGAAAACTTCTTCCTTCCCAATCATTTTGTAGACAAACTCGCCGGTAGCAGTCGCCTCCGCGAACAGATAACCGCCGGTTGGAACGCGGAACAAATCCGAGCCAGCTGGCAAGATGACCTTGAAACCTTCAATCAGGTAAGGGCGAAATACTTGTTGTATGAATAGGCTCAAGGCAAATTCATGAATTTGCCCTTGGTGTCTTTGGTCGTTTAATTCCCTCGATATACCGGTTAAATTCGTGAATTTAACCTATCAAATCCTCCCCCTTATATGCCCTTATAATCTCTTATATGGTTCAAAAACCTTGGTGTCCTTTGGTGGTTCACCCCCCTTCTAATTCCAGCTTAGCCAAAGCCAGGTTGGCCTGATGGTACTTCTTTTGAATGTGCTGAAAGTCGGGATACTTTTCCCATAATTCTGTTTCCGGAAAAGCGGCCTCCCCTCGGCCATAAGCCATCAATGCATCTAGATACCACTGCGATGCTTGCCAGCGTGCTTGCATCTCCTGCCGATCTTGTGTGACGGCACCGTGCCCAGCCACTAAAGTCCTTACCGATAAATCGTTTAACAAGCGACCTAATAGTGCTAACGTCTTTTGGTAAGCCAAAACACTGTAATAGATAAACGGAAACTCTACCCCACAAAGATAATCTCCCGTGATCAGCGTACCTGTGGCTTCATGAAAAGCAATCAATCCATCACGATTATGCCCTGGGGCTTGATAAAAATGGTAGATATCTCCTGCAATTTCATGTTGTTCTGTAGGCTCACTTATAATCAAATCCGCCTTTTGAGGGTAGCTTACAGGCCAAGGAGGAGATAAGTAATATTGATCATAAAATTGACGAATCTCTTCTAGCTGTTGATGCCATTCCGGATTACTCAACAATGCTTGTGAAACGATTACCTGAGCTTGGTCACGAAATCGTTCGTAAGCAATAATATGGTCATAATCAGAGTGTGTAAAATAAAGATAAAGACTCCGATCACCTTGTAACGTTGCGACTCGCTGCGCAATCTTCTCTACCTCTGAGGGCAGCCAATTCGGGTCTACAAGCAGCATGTGCCGGCCTCCTATAATCAAAGTACAGGTGGTTTGCATCAGCTCACTTTCAAAAACCACCAGCTTTTCGTGCTCAAAACTTACTTTCATGTCTTCAAGTTCAGGATTTATTTTGGAAATGAGCAAATATTTTGGAATTTTACGGCTTAGGATTGCGTTCTTGCTGAACGGTTAGGGGTAATAAAATCCCCCAACAAGCTCTAATGTCTACACATTACTCCAGTCCCAATAATGCGCTCCAAAAAACAACCTTTTCATGGACCAAAATGCTATCAATAATCTTCGCGAAGCGCTTGCGCATTCTCCAGATAATATCCCTTTGCGTTTGCACCTCGCTCAGTCGCTCGCCCAACTGTTTCAATACCAGGAGGCAGAACAGGAGTTTAAGGCCGTCTTACGATTAAGTCCACAACACAAGGATGCAAAATTCGGTTTAGCGAAAGCTTATTTCCATCAGGAAAAATACGGCGTTACCATCGTGGTAATCGAAGAATTGCTTCACCTCGCCCCCGATAACGAGAGCTACAAACTTCTCTTGTGTCGGGCTTACTTGCGCAACGACAACAAGGCCGAAGCGCAACAGGCTTTCCAAGAACTGGTTCGTGCCAACCCTACCCTACGCGACGAAGAACTAGATCAGGCCTTCCGCAACTTTCACTTTGATGCTTCCGCTGATGCAGATGATGGTATTGATGAGGATGCTTTGCGAAGCAACCGCCCCAGCATCAATTTCAAACATGTCGGTGGTATGGATCGTGTGAAAGAAGAGATCAGCCTCAAGATCATCAAACCACTAGAACACAAAGAACTGTACGCCGCTTACGGTAAAAAAATTGGAGGAGGCATCCTGATGTACGGCCCTCCCGGCTGTGGAAAAACCCACCTCGCACGAGCAACAGCAGGTGAAATAAATGCAGAATTTATCAGCGTAGGCATTAGCGATATTTTGGACATGTGGATTGGTAGCAGTGAAAAAAACCTGCACCAACTTTTCGAACAAGCTCGTGCCAAGGCACCCTGTGTACTTTTCTTTGATGAGGTAGATGCTCTGGGTGCCAGTCGTTCAGATATGCGTCAATCTGCTGGCCGGCAATTAATCAACCAGTTCCTGTCCGAACTGGATGGTGTAGATGCTAATAACGATGGCCTACTGGTTATCGGAGCTACCAATGCTCCCTGGCACATGGACCCCGCTTTTCGCCGTCCCGGTCGTTTTGATCGAATTCTTTTCGTAGAGCCACCTGACCAAAAAGGGCGGGAGGCTATCTTGCAGATAATGCTGGCTGGTAAGCCAATGGGTAAAGTCGACTTATCCTCCGTTGCTAAAAAAACAGAAGGCTTTTCCGGTGCGGATTTACAAGCCGTCATCGATCGATGCATTGAAGACAAGCTAAAGGCTTCCTTCAGTACAGGTATTCCTGATCCTATTGCCACCAAAGACTTGCTCAAAGCTGCTAAAGCACATAAAGCAACTACCCGCGAGTGGTTCAACACCGCTCGTAACTATGCGCTTTATGCTAACGAAAGTGGCCTTTACGACGACATCCTCTCCTACCTTAAAGTCAAGAAATAACCCTATGAGCAACGACCACAGTCTCCAAAAAGCAAAGCTCTACTATAACCAACAACGTTTTCCAGAAGCTGAACGAGAAGTCCGACAGCACCTAAGTGAAAACCCCGACGAGGTTTATGCACTCTTCCTACTGGCAGAGGTGCTCTCTGCACAAAATCAGCACGAAGAAGCACTGGAAATCAATTCCCGAGCACGAGGGTTTAGCCCCAACGATGATGAACTGATTGCTCAAAGAGCATTGATCCTCTTCCGACTCGACAGAGAACCTGAGGCCATAGAAGAGATAGAAAATGCCATTGTTCTGAATCCCACGGTAGGCGCTTATCGTGGCATTCTAGGCGAATTGAAACTGGCGACCAAGGATTACAAAGGCGCTCTTGAAGCAGCTAACGCAGGGCTTGGCCTCGACCCCGAAAACACCTTTTGCCTCAACGTTCGTGCCCGAGCATTGGTAAAACTGGAAAAAGCTGACGAGGCGCTTGATACTATTGCCACTTCGCTGGAACACCAGCCAGAAAACAGCTATACACACGCTAACCTGGGCTGGTCAAAATTAGAAACCGGTCGCGCGCAGGAAGCACAAGAGCATTTTGCCGAAGCACTCCGCCTACAGCCTAATTTCGAATATGCCCAGGCCGGTATGATGGAAGCCATCAAAGCTAAAAACTTCTTCTACCGGCAGTTTTTACGCTACGTTTTTTGGATGAATCGCCTTACGGCACAATACCAATGGGCTTTTATCATCGGTATCTACCTAGGTTACCGCGTAGTGAATAACATCGCACAAAATAACCCCGATCTAGCTCCCTTCCTCAACCCTATCCTTTACGCTTACATCGCTTTTGCCTTGTCCACTTGGTTTTTTGAACCTATCTCTAACCTCTTTTTGTTTCTACACCCTTTCGGTAAATATTTATTGAAACCAAAGGCAAAAATAAGTGCACGACTGGTTGGCATCCTACTAGCAGTAGCCTTAGTATTTATTGGATTCCACTTTTTTAGCAACGTGGAACACGAGGGCTACCTATTCTCAGGCATTGGTGCTATTGCAATGATGATTCCCCTATCTTCTATGTTTGCCGGACGAACGCCTAAAGACCAGCGTATTTTGGTGGGCTCAACCATCTTACTAGGGGCCTTATGGATTTTGGGAGTAATAACAGTATTCCTGGGAAATCATGAGATGGCCGACAACCTTATGATGTATTTATTCATCGGTATCTTCCTTTACCAGTGGCTTGCCATCGCAAAGGGTGGTAGTCGGTATTAGATTAGTCTACAGAAGTTTGTCCTTCATCGAATAAAGGCTTGTAACCAAGGTACAATGAATACCTTGTGTTCGTGATTTTTTTATCCCAAATTTCGCGTTCCCAAACAAAACAGCATGCGTCAATTTTTCAAGTTTCTTTTCGCTTCGTGCCTAGGCACTTTCATTGCCCTTTTCGTAATTTTCTTTATTGTCGTTGGCAGTATAGGAGCCCTGGCCAGCAAAGCTGACCAAGCGACTCCTGTGAGCGCTAATTCGGTTTTACACCTCAAGCTGAACCAGGCGATTCCTGAATTAATGGACAATATTGAAACCGCAAGTTTTGAGCTTGACCCTGAACGTACCCTGGGGCTGCACGACATTATCAAGGCCATTGAAAAGGCTAAAGACGACGATAAGATAAAAGGTATTTTCCTCGAACCAGAAATGCCAATGGCCAGCTTTACGACCATGCGCACTATTCGTGAGGCGCTAGTGGATTTTCGCACCAGCGGCAAATTCATTTACGCCTATGCTCCTTATTATGCGCAAGGCGGCTACTACCTCTCTTCGGTTGCTGACAAGGTAACGCTGGCTCCCCTAGGTGTGGTAGACTGGCGTGGATTCTCCGCTCAATACCCATTTTTCAAAGATGTACTGGACCGTATCGGTGTAGATTATGAAGTCTTTTTTGCTGGCCGTTACAAAAGTGCTTCCGAGCCTTATCGTCGCAACAGCATGTCGGAGCCTAGCAAAGATCAAACTCGCGCTTTCTTGGGAGAAATGTATCGCCTAATGCTCGAGGATGTAAGCGAGACCAGAGGACTTTCCACGGCTGCCCTTGACAGACTAGCGGCTACTTATGCAGGTATAGATCCTGATGATGCGCTAAGCACAGGGCTAGTAGACCAAATCATCTACCGCGAGGAATTACTCGATCAGTTGCGCGGCCAAATCGGGTTAGAGAGTAACGAGGATATCAATTTTGTCAAATTAGGTGGCTACTATAATCCATTATTGGAAGATGTTAATCATGGTGGTGAAAAAATCGCCCTGCTAATGGCTGAAGGCGTCATTGTCGACGGTAAGGGCCAAGTAGCACAAGTAGGCGACAAAACCTACGTCAAGCTAATAGAAGAACTCAAGAACGACGAAAGCGTCAAAGCAGTCGTACTCCGCGTCAACTCCCCTGGCGGTAGCGCCATGGCTTCTGATCATATCTGGCAAGCCCTGATGGACCTCAAGGCCAGCGGTAAGCCACTGGTCGTATCAATGGGGGCCGTTGCTGCTTCCGGCGGCTACTACATCGCTGCTCCTGCTGATCATATTCTTGCTGAACCCAGTACCATTACCGGTAGTATCGGTGTAGTAAGTGCTATTCCTCAGTTTCAGGAATTACTAAAACAGAAAATTGGCGTTCACTTTGACAGTGTAAAAACTGGCCCATTCGCCGCAGGCATCAACCCGGCATTCGATATGTCAGAAGGAGAAAAAGCCCTCTTGCGGGCACGTACCCAAAAGATGTATGAAACCTTCCTCAGCAGAGTAAGTACAGGCCGTGAAATGTTGGTATCAGAGGTAGATAGTGTTGCACAAGGCCGAGTATGGGTTGGCACCACCGCAAAAGAAATTGGCCTGGTAGATGAACTAGGCAACCTGGATGCCGCCATCACAAAAGCAGCAGAACTAGCCAGCTTAGAGGATTACCACACCACCACCTATCCCACGCCGCAACACCCTTGGGAGCGCTTGGCCAACGAGTTGCTCAATCCCCAAGATGCACTGCAAAAAATGGCACTCAAGGAACAGCTGGGCAGCTTCTACCCTTACTACAACTACCTAAAGGAAATGTCTGATGGCCAAGGGATGCAAATGCGCCTCCCATTTATGATGGATGGAGGCTTTTAGTGTTCGCTGCGCTCACGGGGCTAAGTTAATTGGTTCTAGATTCTCCAAAGAACTAGCTAAAACGTGATCCAGATTTAAAGAGGAGATACATCATCTAGGGGGGTGCAAAAACCGCGAGAGCAGCGAGCACCTCCGTGAGCGCAGCGAACACTCCCCCCTACTTCCCCGTAAAGTTAGCCGCCCGCTTCTCAACAAAAGCTTGCGCTCCTTCCTTGAAATCGTCGGTCTGGGTGACATCCCCGAAACCGGTAACTTCATTGGCAAACCCATCGACATCGTACTGAAAATAGGCGTTGACGGCTTCGATCACTTTAGCGATTGCGCGCGGGCCTTTGGTGGCAATTTTTTGTAGCAGTTCCTTCGCCTTAGCTACTTCTTCACCAGGTGCTACAACATAGTTCACCAACCCAAGCTGTAGCGCATCTTCTGCGCCTAGCATATCGCCGGTCATCATCAATTCTGTTGCTTTTGTTTTGCCAATGCATTGGATCAACCGCTGCGTGCCTCCATAACCGGGGATGATGCCTAAGTTTACTTCTGGCTGGCCAAAACGCGCCTTCTCTCCTGCTATTCGCAGGTGGCAAGCCATCGCTAATTCACAACCACCGCCCAGTGCAAAGCCTTGAATAGCAGCAACTACAGGCACCTGCGAACGCTCAATCAAGAAGAAGACATCCTGCCCACGTTGGGCCATATTTGCGCCACCTTCTCCTTCCAGGCTGGTAAACTCCTTGATATCAGCACCAGCTACAAAAGCACGGTCGCCAGCACCCGTAAGGATCACTCCCCGAACATCGCTACGCTTAGGCAAATCTTCCCCAAAAAATTGCGCCAAATCGCTTATCGTTTGTTGGTTCAAGGCATTAAGCGCCTTCTCGCGGTTGATCATTACAGTGAGAAAGGGACCCTCTTCGGTCACCAGCAGATTTTGGTAGGACATGTTAAGCTTTTTTATTTTCCGTAAAGGTAGAACAGTTGACGCGAAGGATGGGAACAACACAAAAACAAATTTCAAAATTCCGCACCATAATGATCATTTTTTTTGCAGCCTGCCAAGGCACCGCGCTATCCGTTATAATGTGCTCGCGAAGCTCCGCGCATTCCACTGCTATCGCTGGCTGAGGAGAACAAGCAAGTAGGTTCTACCGAAAACCATTTGCACCACTATCCGTTTCACCACTATGAAAAAAAGAATTAAACCCGGCCCCGGGCAAGAAAGTGTTTGGGATTATCCACGCCCGCCTCGCCTGGAAAGCGTAAGTAAGCACATCAAGGTATATTGGCATGGCCATTTACTTGCTAGTACCAACCAGGCTTACCGGG
The DNA here is from genome assembly GCF_000379805.1 of Lewinella cohaerens DSM 23179. Taxonomy (GTDB): domain Bacteria; phylum Bacteroidota; class Bacteroidia; order Chitinophagales; family Saprospiraceae; genus Lewinella; species Lewinella cohaerens. The sequence goes on from NZ_KB903531.1 coordinate 415,693, forward strand.
TTCTTGAAACCAGTCACCCTCCTGTTTATTACCTCCCGCAGGATGATATTCAAATGACTCTTCTCAAAAAAAACACCGGCCAACGTACTTTTTGCGAGTGGAAAGGTAGTGCTGAGTATTGGCACATCGTCAGTCCAGAGGGTACAAGTAAATCTGCTGGCTGGAGTTACCCTTCTCCTAACCAGCGCTTTGCACTCATCAAAGACTACGTTGCATTTTACCCAAGTAGAGTAACCTCTTGCTACGTCAATGATGAATTGGTAAAAGCCCAGGAAGGTGATTTTTACGGCGGCTGGATTACCAATGATATAGTAGGGCCTTTTAAAGGGGCACCCGGCTCATGGGGCTGGTAAGGTTCCATAGCACAAGTCTCGTCAAAAGAAAAAGCAAGATCAGATTAGCCAATTTTTCTTAACCGCATAGGAAGAAAACCAAACGTAAAAAGAATACCGCCAGTGCCCAATACCACTTTGGAATTGTTGTTGTTCGATTTTCCATTTTATATCGTTTAGCATTGAAGATTAAATCAGAATCAGCCCAAATGAAGCCTCTCTAAAGTAAGCGAATCTTATCGAATCTTCTTTACTGGGCGAAAGTTATCTAACATAAAGCCTATAGACAGCTGCAAGTCATGCTGGTCGCGTTGACGGATATCACCGGTGGGTAGAAAATCACCTGCGGTTATATCGTAGGCCAGAATATTTTCAGAAAAGGGCGTAATCTGGGTATAATTGAGGCTTACGGTAAAGCGCCCTAAACGATAACCCGAATAAAGTCTAAAATAAGGATTAAAGCCTGATTGATACTCATATAGATAAGGGCCATCCGTTGTATAACTAGCATCGAATAAGGTTCCAAACTCTGCCTTTGCAAAACATTTATGCCGCTGGCTACCGATCCACCGGTACTGAACCCCCAAGGTAGAAAAAGACCGCGTTGTGCTAACCGACAACACACTCATACCACCGATACTGACACCACAACCTAATCCCGGTTTCCCCTGATAGCCTATTGCACCGTTAATATGAGTGGAGGCACCACCATCATTCAAAAACTGAGGGTGTGCTCCTACAAAAAGATCAACATAAACTTGGGATACTGACCAGTTAGGTAATGCTCCGAAAGCAAGCAATAGAATGCAATAACGTAAAAAAGATAGGCTGTTCATCATTTCATTTTTGTAATCACTTAAGTAGTAATATACTTTCTTAAATCAGAAACCAGAACATCTTTCAATTCTTTATCATTATCAGCAGTACTTTCAGCAAAAACAAATCCAAATACCGGATACTTATTAATATCTAATTCCCTTATCAATACTGGATGCTCAAAATCATCTGCAAGCGCTGAATATTTAAAACTTGAAATATCCGCAGAGGCTATTCCTGAGTTATTATCTAAAACGACGATGCTAAATTTCTTATCTTCTTTGCCTGCAAATATTTCCTCCCAGTTTGGCTTTTTGTTTTCATAAAAGCATTTGTAGGCATTAAATCCTAAAGTTACCCCTAGCAAATCGCCGGTAGTACACCAGCCTCCAAACCTTAAAGGGTTTATTTCAATAGGCACAATCTTCCCGTTTCCATCTATTCTTATTTCTGCATGGGCCGGGAAATTTTTCAAACCTAACTGATTGCCTACTTTATTTAGAAAGTGTTCGATATCAACTTTATGCTTCTCAATGATTTCTTTTGAGGTGGAATAGACCCTGTCACTAGTATCCGTCCCTGATGAGAAGAGGTGATGCAAAACATTTAACAACACAACTTCCCCGTCGTTATCATGGTAATAATCGATTGCGTATTCTTCTCCGTGAATGAATTCCTCGATAATGAATGTGCTTGTATTCAATACATTCTCAGGGAATATACTCTCCAGTTTTTCGGGGTGCAATTCCTCCTTAGCCTTTATCCAGTCTTCTTCATTTTCTATGATATGTACGCCGATGCTAAAGAAACCAACAGCCGGCTTTATCACAAATGGAAAAGGGAGGTCTTGAGAAGACAGTTTGTGAATGTCTTCAATTGATACTTTCCTAAAATAAAAGTCTGGAAACAACGCTTTGATAAGCGCTCTGAATTTCACTTTATCTTTTAAGCTACTTATTTGATTGGACAACGCTCCCCCACCATGATTTTGCGCTATCCAGCTTAATGCATTTTCCGAATTGCTGTAAATAGGCGTTTGTGGGGCTTTCTTCATGATAGAAACGGCTTCCGCCTCCTCTATCCAAGCCAAATCGTCATCGTTAATTAATGCTCTGGCAGCTTTGGTTGCTATTACTTTGAAGTTATTCTGCCTAATTGTTTCAATGAGAAAATCTGAAACGTATGGTTTGTCTATCAAAAACATATTTGTACTTATTTGGCCCTAGATAGCCCGCAGCGATTTTTTTTTGTAACTACATCTACGACTTTGTCCTAGGTCAGGCCTCAAACAACTTAGGTGAACAAAAGCGCAGCGGAGCGAGCACAGCCAGGTAATACCCGTTACAAAACGACTTGGGCGTTTCTCCCTTGCTCTTTTCACTTAGGAGTTCGTTAGAAAGCCTCGCCGACACTAAGGTGTCGCCTACGTTTTCTGCCTCGTCCTAACCAAAAATAACTTCGGCATAAATCTTCAACCAGCTTCGTAACGGGTATAGCAGCGGTATGCGCCGCAGCAAAGCGAAGGCGCATAGGAGCGGATAGCCCGGCCCGGCTTAGAGCCGGGGGATGCCAAATCAATGACCTTCCCTGACAGGTTTATCCGCTCTTTACCTAAGCTTGCCTTTAGCCCAACACTTCTTGTGGGTTGAACTCAAACGGCTGATGATACAATCGCTCACCAGTGGCTTTAGCCAATGCATTGGCCAATGCTCCGATAACAGGTGGCAACGATGGCTCGCCCAAGCCCGTAGGATCAATACCATTTTCAACGAAGAAGACCTCTATTTCTCGGGGCGCTTCTGCGTGACGAATCAAGCGGTACTTGTCAAAATTGCTTTGCTGGGGCTTGCCATTCTCAAAGGTAATGGCGCTATACATAGCGTGGCCTATACCGTCGATAATACCTCCTTCGATCTGGTTGATCGCCCCCTCCGGGTTGACCACAATGCCACAATCTACGGCACACCACACTTTATCCACCTTGGGACGGTCGTTTTCCATGACCACGTCGACAACCTGCGCCACGTAAGAGTTGTGGCAGTAATAAGCCGCTACTCCACGGTGAACACCCGGCCGTTCGGTGCCCCAGCCAGCCTTTTCTTTCACCAACTTAAGCACACCGGCGTAGCGATCTGCTTCGTAATCGTTCTTCTCTCCTACTGGCTTTGCTATCGCACGATCAAAGAGTTCCAAACGGAATTCGATAGGATCTTTTCCTGCTGCTTCAGCTACCTCATCCAGGAAAGCTTGCTCTGCACCAGCGATAAAATTCGAGCGTGGTGCGCGCCAGGCGCCAGTAGAAATATTGGAGCTTTTTTCAAGGTTTTCAGCCAGGTAATTGTCTACCGCTCCGGCAGGGAATCGATTGGCAAATACAGGACTTCCATCGGTGCCTGAGCCACGAACGTGAAAGCCTATGAGCTCATTATCTTCATTGAGTGCTGCGCGATACGTCACGCGGTAATCCGGGCGATAAGTGCCTTGGGTCATGTCGTCTTCACGGGTGTAGAGGAGTTTTACCGGTGCGTTCATCTCTTTGGAGATCAAGGCGGCCTCTACCCCAAAATTGCCGTAGAGTCGGCGGCCAAAACCACCACCCATACGGGTCATCATGATGGACACCTTGTCTTCTGGTAAGCCCACCAGGGCAGCCACCGTAGGCCGCAAAAATTCGGGCGTCTGAATAGGCCCTTCCAATTCGGCGTGATCGGCGGTAACGTGCGCAAAGAAATTCATGGGCTCCATGGTATTGTGCGCCAGGAAAGGGGCCGTGTACGTAGCTTCTACCACTTGGGCAGCACCAGCGAAAGCGCCTGTTGGGTCACCGTCTTTACGGGCAGCTTCCTTGGGCGTGGTTTCCATCAATGCCACCAGTGCTTGTTGCAACTCGGGGCTACTTTCCGGAGGAGTATCTTGCTCCCATTCGACCTGCAAAGCTTTCTTGGCCTTCATTACCTGCCAAGTGGTTTCGCCAACGATCGCAATCAATTCCGGGAAAGCATTGGTATCTGACCATTGCTTTTCTACGCCTTCTTTGTCGGCGTTAATCGTAAAGACCTTGCTAATACCGGGCATGCTGCTAACGGTAGTAGCATCGTAAGTTTTGAGCTTCATCCCAAAAGCGGGCGGATGGATGATCATCGCCGTGAGCATACCTTCGCGCTGCACATCAATGCCAAACAAGGGCTCGCCTGTGGTTATTTTTCGTCCGTCGACATTCTTTTTCCCTTGGCCAATGATTTTGAAATCAGCGGGTTCTTTGAGGGCTATTTCTTCGGGGACTTCTATGCCAGCTGCAGCAGATGCGATCTCACCGTAACCGATGGTCTGGCCCGTGGCAGCATGAGTGATTATGCCATTTTCAGTGGTGAGTTCTTCGAGTGGCACTTGCCACTTTTCTGCGGTAGCAGCTACGAGTAGATGACGGGCAGCAGCCCCAGCTCTGCGTAAGCCTGGCCAACCAAAGCGAATCGACTGGCTTCCACCTGCCAGTTGGCGGGTAAATATCTCGGTATCAAGACCGGCTTGTTCTACGATAACGTCTTCCCAAGCGACATCCAGCTCTTCGGCGACGATCATCGGCATGGAGGTTTTGACGTTTTGCCCGATCTCTGGATTAGGGGACATAATGGTTACGAGGCCATTGTCGCCAATTTTGAGGAAACCATTGATATCAAACCAGTTTTCCGGCATTTGGCGGGCCACTTCTTCGGCAATCTCCGATTCGGCAGGGCTACAGCCAGCCAGCCAACTGAAACCGAGTACCAACCCTCCTCCAGCGGCAGCCGATACCTTCAAGAAAGATCGGCGGTTATGTTGTGTTTTAACTTTCATTGTTGTGGATTTTGGGGATTAGCTCATTTTTTCAGCAGCCGTCTTGATGGCCTTTTGGATACGGGTGTACGTGCCACAGCGGCAGATATTTCCGTTCATCCGGGCAGCGATTTCTTTATCACTGGGGCTAGGTGTATCGGCAAGCAGCGCCGCAGCATTCATGATCTGTCCGGCCTGGCAGTAACCACACTGGGGCACGTCGTGCTCGATCCAGGCTTGCTGAACAGGATGGTTGCCTTTTTCAGAAAGCCCTTCGATGGTAGTGATTTTTTGGCTGCCAACAGCTGAAATTGGTACAGAGCAAGACCGCATGGCCAAGCCATCCAGATGGATGGTACAAGCACCACATTGGCCGATTCCGCAACCATACTTGGTGCCTAATAATTTGATATGATCCCGGAGCACCCAAAGCACGGGGGTATCCTCAGCAACCTCCACCTCGTGGACCTGCCCATTGATACGTAGACTGTAGTTTGGCATATTGTTAGTTTATTTTGATAGCCTAAAATACAGAATCTTGGCCAATCTAGGCAAACTCACTTTGGGAATGCTCTCGAATAGGTAGATTTTGACTTGGAAGGAGTGCAGGTCATCTGCACTATATGCCTGGTATTGTTTTCCCAATAATCGTACGTCGCAGGATACACATCGTAACTCGTCAACTTGACTTCCCCAATGTGCTTTCGCTTCATCGATAACCTCCAACTTCTCCTTTTCACTCAACTTCCGAACTCCATTTCCTTGCTTCCTACATCTAAACCTCTAAAAAAGCTTTTAAACTTTCGTTAGCGTATATCAAGTGAGGTGGCCCTCTATAGTAAAGTAACTTATCTCAAAAACCATATAAATGGCACTCACTTACACAACTATTCTTTAAACAATCAACTCTTTAGCAAATTCTTTAGTTTTTCTATTGAAAACAAGCTTATAAACAGGTAAATCTGAGAATTCCTCATTTACCACTTCTATAATATATCCTTTATCTTCATCACTAATACTTGGCCCTAAAGCAACTTCTACAAAAGCTTCTGGGGGTAAGACAAAAGCTCTTTGTCCCTGTATGTATGAACTTGGCAATGGCTGTATTTTAGTTCTAATCATTTTTGTAAATCGAAATTCTTCTTCGAAGCCTAAATCCTTCGGAATTGAAGAAAATTGTTGCCATACTTTTTCTGTTCTTTCTTCATCACTAAATGATAGAGGAAATATCTTAGGAGGGTTCGATCGGTCATAGTACCTAACCCTCCCCATTGAACATAATATATTGTCATATATTATACTCGGTTTCAACCCCACACAATATCCTGTCCCCAAATCTCCAAACTTATCCCACATTTCTAAATTTAGTTCATTCAAACTAGTAGAAAAAATGCCAACATCTTTCTTCAACCTTGCCTCATGATTTTTTAGAGTCTCTGCTTGATTTTGTTTATCATGGAGAACCATTAACCCCCTTAATCGTTTAGCTTCACTTTTTATAACCCATTCTGGTGAATTAGGTCTTACTAATTCAGCATGATATCGCGCCGTCCTATCCAGATCACCCTCAGTTACTGCATCAAAATCAAGAGGCAATCTACACTCAGGATAATCTGCATCGAAGTCATCGATGCTGGCGAAATAAATTTCTCGCTTCGTTAATATGCGATTATCGCAATTATTAATTCCGTCATTCCATACATTATATTTATACACAACCGAGGGTGGGCTCATATACTGTAATTTATCATCGATGAATTCCCTCATAAAAACGGATAATTAAAAGATAAAGTTGTCTTTTCTATGTTCCGACTTCAAAAAACACCAACTAAACCTACCGAGGAAGGGCCAGCCTGTAATCGCCAAGAGATCCGTGGCTGGTGGTCGTAATCGCCACTAGCTTGGAGATAGTTGTACACGCTATCTACGGAGATGATACTGATGGCTAAGCTCAGGCCGATATCGGACAGCCAATGGGCATTGGTCCACAAGCGAGAAACAGGCGTGACAGCGCCCAGGCTATAGATGCCTACTTTGAGCCAAGGGTTATGGACGCTACGGGCCAGCGCGTGAGCTGTAGTAAACGCAAGGATCGCATGCCCGGAGGGGAAGGAATGATAATCGGGTGTGCCGTTGAAGAAATCAAAATCACTATTCCCGACGCCGGTGCTGGGGCGCGCGCGGCCAACAACGGTTTTACTGACCGACTGGATAAGGCCTGCCGTAGTAGCGGAGGCGATGAGCAAGACACCCGTTTTGCGAATTTTTTCATTCTTAGTGAGTATCCCCACGCCATAAACTGCAGCTGTAAGACCGTAATTATACTGTGGTTTCCCAAAATAAAAGGCTAAATCCTGAACGGTTTTGGGAATGTCATCGTGCTGATTGGTAAAAAAAGGATTCGCCTCTTCATCGAGGAGAAAAAGACCATAAGTACCCAAGGCAACACCACCCGCAATGAACCATTCTTTCTTTTTCCAGCGCGCAGGCCCAGCATAAGCATGTAGGACACTCTTTACGGCATTACGGCCATCTACTTTTAGGAGATCAATGCGCCGAGGGGGGGCTTCAAAAAGAGGCTGAACTTGGCTATTTCCGATCAAGGTACAGGCAAGCAATGCCAAGGTGAGGAGATACTTCACTGGGGATAATTTTGAGGTGATTTTTATAAACACTTTAATTAACACCGCGTGAATCGTCCTGGTTGGATAGACGAGCGTGTTTGCAAAATTTCTAACAAGCTAAATATTGCACAAAAAAAGAGGCTACCCCTGTTGAGACAGCCTCTTTCTTGTTTTTTTCCTGGTGTTAGATCGAACGCAGGATACCTTGGAATTCTCCTGTAACGGTAGTGCCGTTGGAAATACTGAGGCTCCAACTTAGCCGGGTTTCGTTACCCACTAATTCTACTTCAACTGTTCCGCCGATTACGGAAAAGTCCTCTCCAGTAAGCGTTGCCAAATCATAGTCGGTTCCAATGGATCCATCCACGAGGGTAAACGCATTGCGGTCACTAGAAAAGTTATACGTTCCAGCTACCAAACCCGTTGCCAGAGAGGAATTAAGATCCAGGTAAATGAATTCGCCCATGCCACTGAAGATGCCTTGAGCATCGCTATAGTTGACACCTTCGGAGGTAAGTGTTACATCAAAATCAAAGCTACCATTACCGTTAGCACCGTAATCTTGAATAAACCCTTTTGCCAAATCGTAGGTTGTTCCGTTGATGACAAACTCGTTTTTAGTGCCAGCGTCATCATCATCTTTGTTACAACCTGTATAAGCAAAGAGTGCAACTGTTCCTATTAAAAAGAAAATTAGCTGTTTCATACTAAATGAAAATTGTTAGCGCCTCCTATGAAGGGGATTACGCTATGGTTAATAAGATTTAGGTTTTGCTCTAATAGACATTATGCGAAATAATGTCTAATGACTATCACAAAGATACATTGTGTTATTAATATTCGCCAAAGAAATAAGTAGCACTTACGTTAATGGCGTTGTTTTGAACGTTCTTTCATCTGTGTTCTTACCTTTACAATCTTTAGGAATATTGTTGTACAAACCAAGTCCATAGTTCCTCTCTTTTCAGTTATCACAACTCAATTTGAGTTATATTTACCAATAGGGAAATGCACTTGCTTGTGCAAATGACTCCTGCGCGCACATAGCAAAATTCCCAATGTAACTCGCTAAAACAAATGATATGAATAAGACCATCAGCCTCAATAGGAACCTTATCAATTTTGGGACTCCATTAAGTCTTTTTGGCGTGCTTATCTTATTGATGAAATCTTCCTTTCTAACAGGAAGCAGCGATGCGATTAACCTTGCAATTACGGCTGATTTGTTGCTTACCGTTCCGCTTGTTTACTTTCTTCTTATTCGGAAAACGGAGATCCCCAAGACAACGGTTGTCCCGATGATGATTATTGGGCTTTTGATTGGGTCATACCTGCTGCCACAAGGCAGTCAAGCCTATTTGACCATCTTTAAAGCTTGGGTTTTACCTGTAATTGAAGTCTCCCTACTGCTTTTCGTGACATTCAAAGTTCGTAAAGCCATCAAAACTTATAAAGGAGTAAAAGGTGCTACGCCTGACTTTTTTAATGCTTTGAAAAACACGTGCCGCGAAATTCTTCCTACCAAACTTGCGACACCCTTTGCGACAGAGGTTGCCGTTATGTATTACGGATTTATCCATTGGAGCGCGCGGTCACTGCAAGAGCATGAGTTTACCTACCACAAGAGAAGCGGTACGCCAGCATTACTCGGAATATTTATTTTCATTATTGGCATTGAGACCGTTGCCATTCATCTTTTACTTGCTAGCTGGAGCAACATAGCAGCCTGGGTTTTGACCACCTTGAGTATTTACACTGGTGTTCAGCTATTAGGCTTTGCAAAATCACTCTCCCAAAGGCCCATTTCTATCCGTAAAAACAGTCTGGCGCTAAAGTATGGCATCCTAAGTGAAGTTGAAGTTTCCCTTTCGGACATCGATCATGTTGAACTTTCAAGAAAGCCTTTGGCTAAGGATTCCTTATCGGAAAAGCTTTCGCCGTTAGGAGAAATGGAAAGTCACAATGTGATCATTCACCTAACCCGTGCCTACGAATTGACGAGCCTCTACGGAAAGAAGAAAACCTTCAAAGTACTGGGTTTGCATATTGATCAACCAAAAGTATTTAAGGAGAGGGTGGAGAAAGGGCTGTTATAGGTGGAAAATTTAAAGCGTATTGGGCCATTCAGAGATTCAGTGCTAAGTTTAGCCCAAAGCCAAAATAATGATCGTTTCTTCGGTCCGTTTTTACAACTTGGTTTAGTCCATAATACCCCTTTACGCCTGTTGATAATGAATAATTACCCACCTCAAAATCTGTCCCAAGCGACAATAACAAGGGAAAAGTTAAAGCATTGAATGCTTCTGAATCAAGTGATATTATTTGTACCGTTTTTTCATCGCTAACAATTGGTCTTTTAGTAATCTGTTTCGTTCTATTAGAAACCATCACGCCCAATCCTATTTCCGGTAGGAAATAAAATCTAGAGAAGTTGATTTTTGCTCCAATCGGAAGATACAGGTAATTGTAATTATGAATATTTTCAATTTCTATCTGGCCTTGAAATATTTCATTTGAAAAGTCAAGAAACTCCTCTGCACCTGTATTCAGAAAACCCAAACCCACTGTTGGATCTATTATACCTTTTGCGCTATAAGTGATTCTAAATGTAGCATTATGACCAATTTTAGATTTTTCGTTTTCCTCTCCGTTTGTAAGTCGGGAGGTAGTTGGGGAATACGCTAAAGTGAAGTCGAATTTACTTTCTTGCGAAAGAACTATTTGTGAAAACATTAATAACAGCAACAGGTACTTCAAACTGGCATAGTTCATATTTTTCGCTTTGTTTTATTCAAAGTAGCTGTTTTCAGGAGATTTCATTGCCTGAGCTCCTGTATTAACTAATTATTATCACTGTGATTTTACTATTCGGATAGTGATATTACTATTTTTCACGATACAACTGATTGAGGTGACGTAGGGGTATTGTCATGCTAATGGGGAATCGGGATATTCGTTTACAATAAATATAAGCGGGCTTCTTCACCTTCTGAATAGACTTAGTCAACTATACGGATACGGTTAAGTGTACAAAAACAAAAAAAACGCAAACCAGCACTATACTGATTTACGCTTTGTTGTGGTCCCGGGAGGAATCGAACCTCCATCTCAGGCTCCGGAAACCTACATACTATCCGTTGTACTACGGGACCATTCCGGTGCTGCTTTTTTAAGACAAGTAATTCTTCGAATTAGTTCCTCCCTTTAGCAGCGGGCACAAATGTAGAGTTTCTATTTTACAATAGAAAGCCTTGATCGCAAAAAAAGACCTATTTTTGGGGCGAAATTTGTTGTCCTTGAGAAAACTACTCACCACCTTCCTTTTAATTATTGGGGTTTCCCTCTCCGGGGTGGCCCAAAATGACTGTAGTAGTCTTGCCGAATTCCCCGTGGGCCGGCAATGGACTTATCAGTGGTATGGCGCCAACGAAAAGCCGAGTTTCCGCACCTTCCACCGGGTTTTACCACAAAAAACGACTGACCACAATCAGCTGGAGGTCGTGATCCTCAATGCTTTTCAGGACACGGTCTACCGTGGGCAGTATGAAATCAGGTGTACCGAAAGTGGCCTTGCCCAAGATCTATTGGCCAAACTCACCCCTGATATGCTGAGTTCGCTGGCCGGATTTGAGCTGCGCACCGAAGAAAACGGCTGGCTCCTCCCCAAAGGCATCCGCTCTGGCGATAGCATTCCTCAGGCTTATTCTCACATTACAGGCTTCAGTCAGGGAGCTAAAGTCCTGGAAATTGACCTTGCTATCGGCCCCGTACACATTCTCGACCAAGAGGATCTGAGCACCCCAGCCGGTGGCTTCCCCTGCGTAGCCATGGCCTACGAGTTATGGGTAACCCAACTGGTACGCAAACGCTTCCGGCTCCGCGACTGGTTTGCGCCCTCTATTGGTGTCATCCGCCGCGAGGTCTTCGACCGGAATGGAAAATTCTTTGGCTATTGTGAGTTGGTGGAGTTTTTGCCGGGATAGGGGTTTGTTGAATGGTTGATTTGTTATATGGTTGGATGGTTAGCGGCTTGGAGTTCGTTCTAAAAGTAGCCCTCGAAGTCCGTTCAACGACGAGGACCAACAGGACAATTCAGTTCGGCGACATGAAGAAGTAAAAAATCAAATATCAGAATATGGCCCAACGATTTAAAATATTGAATGCTTCGATCAAAGCTTCCTTCGTATTATACCCAGCACTAAGTGGTTTGGGAATATTAGCGCAACGTCATTTTGTGTTCTGATAAGGCGAAAAACGTAGTCGAAACCTAAGTTTCGGCGAGGCTTTTCAACGCAGTCAGAACACAAAAGGACAAGTGGAAATGTCCCAAACCACTTAGTAACGGGTATAGATGATGAAGAGCCTGTTGTATTCGAATTCAATGATTTCTTTCAAGAGTTTGAAGGAATTGTTGGTTTTAAATTAGATGGCTATAGTAGTGGGCTTATCAAAGTTGATAGGAATAGGAGGTTACAAAAAAAGTTGTCTGATAAACTGTACGAAATTGAAGACTCTTTTCCAGAGGTGAAGGAATCTAGTTACGACAGTAACAAATTAATAAATAAGAAAACCACTATTCGGTTCTTTGAAGAAATCATCGCGTTTCTAGAATTAGCTTATACAAACAACGCTAGGATTTTTGTAGAAGGTGAATAATATCAAAGACATTTTGATTTGATGTCTTTAACCTGCAGCGAAGGTTAAAGTTTAGTAATTTATTTCAAATTCCCCTATCTTGCTTCGCTTGGCTAGTAGCAGTTTGCTGTTTGCCTACCGTAGAATGATTTTCTCTCTGCGCTTCGGTTAATCCCAAGACATAAACTAGTATGAAAAACAGTTTGAGGGCTCTTTTAGTCGACGATGAAACGACAGCCCGTATTACCCTTTCCCGTATATTGAAAATGTATTGTCCGGAAGTCGAAATTGTTGGCGAAGCGGGCAACATTATCGACGCAGGCAAGCTGATCCAACAGCTGGAGCCAGAGATCGTCTTCCTTGATATTCGTATTGGCCAACACACCGGCTTCGACCTACTAGAGATGATCAAGCGGCCAAACTTCCAGCTGGTCTTTGTCACTGCCTATGATCAATACGCCCTTCAGGCCTTCGAATACAGCGCGTTGGACTATCTGCTAAAACCCATCGACCCGGATCGCCTTATCTATGTGGTACAGAAATCTATTAAGGAGAGAAACAACCATCAACTATCTGGGCGCTTGCAGGCCATGCGCAATGACTGGGATAAAAATGAACCTGAAACAATTGTCGTCAACAATGACCAAGGCTACCATTTCATTCCATTATCTGGACTGATGAGGCTTAGTTCTGACCGAGGCACTACTGCTTTTCACAGTGAGGATCAGCCAGTGATAACGGTCGCCAAAAACATCGGCGAATTTGCCAAAATGCTACCCGATAGCAGCTTTTTTCGCTGCCATCAGTCACATGTTATTAATTTAAGGTGGGTTTCCAGCTATTTATTTCAGGACGGTGGTACAATCATCATGCGCGATAAAACGCCGATTCCTTTAGCACGTGCCAGAAGGGAGGATTTCATCAAAAGAATAAAAAATTTCTAGGTAAGGAAGTTCGCAAAAAGTAACATACACACCTTCCTAGTTTATTTCCTCATCCCTAAGCTTAAAAACCGACTAAGTAACAACATCTCAGTTGTTACTTAATCGGAACCTAATTTCAAGAGAGAGCTTAATTTTTTTGAGAAAGCGCGTTTTGTAAGCATTCGGCAAATATGTTAGATTACACTCCTGCTTACTTCTCAAATGTAAGTTGAAAAAAAATATACATTCTCTTTATCTAAAATTCGGAACTTACCATCCTGAATTCAGAGCCCATCATCTCGAATTCTGTAAACCACTGCTTTAGGTAGGGCATTCACTGCTCAGGGTTCCAAAAAAGATTGCTTATTTTCACCATGTTATTGCGCAAAAAACTATCTGAGTCTTCTCTGAGGTTTTCCAAATATCTGACACGCTTAAAATGAAACGCTTTGACAGATTTTTGAAAAACGAAGACTCCGATTCTTTTTGTGCTGTTATTGCTATTGCGCAAAACAACATGAGCATTACTTACGACAAACAATGCACAGCTCTCTTCCCATACCAGGCTTAAAACGCCTCCTTTGGTTCACCAACCTGGTGCTCTATTCCGGGTTGATAACTGCGCAGTCGGTTCAGCCTTTTTCTTTTAATTACACTACCGAAGACGGCCTGCCTAGCGCTGAATGTTACGAAGTTTTGCAGGACAGCAAAGGGTACATCTGGGTATCTACCGACAATGGCGTTAGTAGATTCAATGGCGACGAATTCAAAAATTATGGTACGGAAGAAGGTCTCCTGGATAAAACCGTACTCTTCATGCACGAAGACCATCGCGGCTGGATCTGGATGAGCACCCTTTCGGGTAATTTTTATATTCACCGAGGAGATACGATTGCTGCCTATGAATACAATTACCTATTTCAAGAATCCAGGACCGACTACAATTTAGTACACGATTTTATTGTAGACAAGGAAGGTAATTTACACGCCTCCCTTATGTATAAATCAGTTATAAAAATCACGCCACAAGGAGTTGTTTCAGAATGGACGCTCTCTATGAAATCTACCCTCCAGTTTGGGCTTTACGAAATTGAAGACGGGTTTCTCCAAAATACAACTAGAAATGATCAGTTATCATTTACCAAGTTTCATGTTTTGAGTTTCAAAAGTACCATTTCAAAAAATTATCAAGAAGAAACAACCTTAGACAGAGACAGCCTTACAGGTTCGGGCGGAAAAACGTCCTACTTCCTCAAACTCGGAGATCAATATTTTTTCAATCACCGAACCAATAATATTTTTCTAGATCAACACTTTAATCCGCAAAGAATCCAGCCCTTTCACCACGGAACAATCAACTGTGCCTTGGAAACAAAAACGGGAATGGTTTTCATCGGTTTTTTTGAAGGAAAAGGAATTAGAGTTTATGAAAATCGAAAAGATTTTCAATATGATTCTCTCAGCTTTACCTTACTTGACAATTACACCGTTAGTCACCTCTTTGAAGACAAAAAAGGAGGCATCTGGATTGCCACTACCGAAAAGGGAATATTCTATATCCCCTCAATGGATCATAGAATTTTTGATCTAAACATTGCTCCTGATCAATACAGAGGCATCACTGCTATTTCACCTCATAAGGAAGGCTTATATATTGGTACAAAAGAAGGACGATGGTTTAATATTCATCAAGAAAAACTAAAGTATGAACTCCCCCTTTCAGAAAATGCTTTTGATTTACTGATGGTCAAATACCATCAACATTCAAAAACATTAATCACTAGTGCTCCTGTAAAAATCTTTAGAAACGATGCCTGGCATTCGGTCTATCATCATATCAACGATACCGTTACTTCTTCCAGTGTAGCCTTGCATGGTTTGATTGATGACCTACCTGAAACAAACATCACCGGTTATTCTCATGCCTACATATACCATATTACGCTAGGGGAAAACAATAGCGAAAACACCCTCCAGCAATTACTCTTCCCTTTTGATCTCAAAAACATTAATTGTGCCGCCGGGCGTGATTTAGATCATCTTTGGGTGGGTTCAAGAGCGGGGCTTTATCAATATTCACAAACGGCAAATACCCTCCTTCTTTTAGAAGACCCTCTTTTGCACAATGAGCAAATTAATGCCTTGCAATTACTTCCCGATGAATCGCTCCTAATTGGCACCAAACGCAAAGGACTGCTTCATTACAAAGACGGCATGGTACAACGCCCATCCTTTAATGACCAATTGGCGACCCACCCTGTCAATAAAATATGCACTGACTACCAGGGGCATATCTGGGTGGTCACCAAACAGGGTATTTATAAAATCAGTTATCAGGATTCTCTGCGGCAGGAATATTTGCTATCTACCCAAAATGGGCTCTCGTCTCCGGATGTTATTGACATTGCGATTCAAAAAGATAAATTATGGACTTTAGGCCCTCAGGAAATCAACATCTTTCCGCTTTCGCTGGAATCTCAAAACCATAGTTTACAGGTCATTGTCGAGGATATTTTTGTCAATGAAGCAAAAGTACCTGTAGCTTCTTTGAAAAGAGTACCCTATGATAGTAATATCAGTATTCGGTTTTCCTCCCTTAACTTTTCGGCTTACAAGCCCAATCGATACCGTTATCGCTTATTTACAAATGACCAGTGGGTGGAAATCACACAACCTCGCATTGACTTACTGGACCTCGCACCTAATGATTATTCCCTCGAAATACAGGTTTTTCAAAGCGATCAGCAATGGAGTACATCGGCTTCCTTGTCCATTGCTGTTATTCCTCCTTTTTGGCAACGAAGCTGGTTTATCGTCTTAGGACTGGCGCTGGGCCTGGTGCTTATTTACTGGTTATTCAAGCGCCGTCTCAACTTATTAGCCAGAGAACAGGAACGGTTGAAACTTAAGGAGCAAGTCACAGAACTCAAACAACGTGCCTACCGCGCACAGATGAACCCACACTTTATTTTCAACTGCATGAGTACCATCCAGGGAATGATTATTGGTGATAATCACGACCAGGATCAGGCGGTAAAAATGCTGGCCAACTTTTCTCGATTGATTCGAATGTCTTTAGAGTTTTCGGAAGCGGAAACGCTGAGTTTAGAAGAAGAAACAACCCTTTTAGAAAACTATTTATCACTCGAACAAATTCGCTTTAATCACAATTTTTCCTATGCCATTGAGATTGATCCTGATTTAGATCCTGACTGGATTAGGCTTCCGCCAATGCTCGTACAGCCTTTCGTAGAGAATGCCGTCTTGCACGGAATGGAGAAAAAGACCGGTGATGGTAAAATCGTCATCCAGTATAAACTAGCGGGAGAAGGCTTACTAGTGAAAATTATAGACAATGGGCCAGGAATCAGTGTAACCAAGGCTCAAAAGCATAAAAACAAAAGCAAATATCAGCACAAGTCACTGGGCATGACAATTACCCAGCGGAGATTGGAGATTCTCAATCATGAAGACTACAACTTCCTTGTCGAAGAACCTAGGGATGATCACGGTAATATTGTCGGTACCACCGTTACCATCAATATTCCAGTCTTTAGTTAATCCAACGGCTATGCCATTACTAGACTTTAACATCTTCCAGCGCTTGCTATTATCCCTTTTGAGCATCGGGTGGAGTTTCATCGCAGCTGGACAAAATCCACAGCCTTCTTTTTTTCACTACACCTCCGCAGATGGCTTGCCTAGTTCCGAATGCTACGAAATTATCCAGGATCAAAAAGGATACATCTGGATATCTACAGACAATGGTGTAAGCCGCTTCGATGGCTATGAATTTAAGAATTACGGCACGGAAGAAGGTCTCCTGGATAAAACCGTATTGGTGATGAAAGAAGATCACCGGGGCTGGATTTGGCTCAGCACTTTTTCAGGTAACTTTTACATTATCCAGGGGGACAGCATTGTGCCTTATGCTCATAACGATGTCCTTCAGCAAATCAGAAGTAAATATTACCTAATCGAAAACTTCGACATCGACGAGCAAGGAGAAATGCTGGTGGTTATGAAGGGGTATAATATTGGCAAAATTGATAAAAAGGGGAAACTGAGTGTTTTCTTTAACGCTACGATCGAAGAGCAAGGCTACCATTCAATTTACTACGCTGAAGGTAGTAACACCCCTTATTATCTATCCAGAGAATTGAACGATTCCGAAGAAGGCAAAGCCTATTTCACTCAAAAATATTGGGATAACAATCTGCTCTTTTTTGTGGTTTACCAAGCATCTAACCCGGCTCCCTTGTCTTACCATTTTCCCGTAGACCACTCTGATCGTCCACAACAGGGGTCCGGTAGTCGCACCAATGTCCAAGCTCTCACAGCTGGACCACTCATCCAAAACTTCGACTCCCTTTTCCATATACCAGTACAAGGAGCACCTGAATTTTTGACGGGTCGATCTCCCGATTTCATCAATTGCGTTTTCAATGATACCGACGGCAGTATTCTGGTTGGTTATAACCTACTGGCTGGTCTCAAACATTATACTTCCGTGGATCGGCTTCTGGCCCATCAGCCCAGTGCTGTTCTACTGGAAGGGTACACGGTCACCCATGTGCTCAAAGATCGCTGGGGCGGGTTGTGGGCCGCCACCCTCGAGGATGGTATATTTTATGCTCCCGTTCCAGAAAACTTTACCAATACTGTTGAGACCAATCAAGAGGGTGGTATTCTTAGTGAAATAGCGATCAGCAAAAATGAAGGCATTATTGTGGCTCAATCTTCCGGAAAAGTCTATGCAGTGAAGGAGGATTTGAGTTTGCAAGAACATTCTTTCATCGAAAACATGAATAGCCTGAACGATTTGGTTGCCTTTGACTCCCTGCCCATCTTGAGTACTTCTCCACTTAAATACTGGAACAATGGTGCTTGGACGGAGTACCAACGCTATTATGAGGTCAATCGAATGATGCGGGGTATTGGTTTAAAAAAAATAGAACCCTCCCAACAAAACAATCAATTCTGGGGGATACATGCGATGCGAGGGCTCTTTAAATTTTCCTACCAAAACCAAAAAATCAATATTGAAGAGAATTTTTCCCTGCCAGGTAGTAACAAGATGACTGCACTCGCAGAAGATTTGCAAGGCAATGTATGGCTAGGAGGCTTAGACGGTTTATTTAAACTGGCAGGAGATAAGACAGCCCCAATTGCCCAGAAGGGCCACCCCATTTACAAGGAAAGAGTCGAAGATATTCAACTATTACCCGGCGGAGGGATCGCAGTAGCTACCCGAGGAAGTGGCATCTACCTCCAACGAGCAGATTCGCTCGTCATTTGGTCGGTTGCTGATGGGCTTAGCTCTAACACTATCAGCCACCTACACATAGCAGACGGTATTTTGTGGGCAACAGGTAACAAAGGGCTCAATCGTATCCCCTTACAGGAAGGAATTACTGCTAATTATATCTTCACCCGTAAAGATGGGCTACCGAATGAGCATATTAATGACCTCGCTATTCTCGGGGATTACATTTATTTGATTTCTCAAAACAACATTACGCGAATCAGCCAGCAGCCACCCACAGTAATTGCCCCCTCCCCTCTTTACATTGACAAAATGTTCGTCAATGGGAAAGCATACCATCCAAGCCAATTGCAACAACTCGACTGGCAGGAAAATAATATTCAGCTGGATTATCATCTTTTGGATTATTCCCAAGACGGAAAAATACAATATCGCTTCCGCTTAAACCCTCAAAATGAATGGTTCACAACCGCTAATAACTCCATGGACTTGCTCAACCTCAATCCCGGTAACTATCAACTAGATATCGAAGCCAAAGGCAAAGGAGGTGACTGGATCGCGGCGGCACCGATTGCCATCAATATTTCTCCTCCCTTCTGGCAAACCATCTGGTTCCTAACCCTTATCATCACTATTGGTTTGTTGATTGGTTACGCTATTTTTCTTCGCAGAATGCAGGAGCTATCAAAGGAAAAAGAACGCATCGCCCTTGAAGAGCAAGTCAGCCAGCTTAAACAACAAGCCTATCGCGCCCAGATGAACCCCCACTTTATCTTCAACTGCCTGAGCACGATCCAGGGGATGATTATTGGTGACGAAAGAGAGCAAGATAAAGCCATCAGAATGGTGACGAGTTTTTCCCAACTTATCCGTTCCGCACTGGAATTTGCCGAAGAAGAGACCGTTTTATTAAAAGAAGAACTCAAACTTTTGCACAACTACCTAGCACTGGAACAGCTCCGATTTAACCACAGTTTTACTTACGAAATTAAGGTTCAACCTACCATTGAGCCCGACTGGGTGCGCGTGCCACCAATGCTTATTCAGCCTTTTGCAGAAAACGCTGTCCTGCACGGCATGGAAAAGAAAAATGGAGATGGGAAGGTCATTCTTTCTTACGAATTAATAGACCATACTTTGCGGGTAACCATTGAAGACAACGGCCCAGGTATTAACGCAACAAAAGCCGAAAAAGCTAAATTTGCCAGTAAGTACCAACACAAATCCCTAGGCATGACCATCACTCAGCGTAGGTTATCTATTCTCAATAATAACCAATTTGAAGTAGAGGTAGAAGAACCTCGTGATGTCAATGGCCAAATCACAGGCACTAAATTGACCGTCTACATCCCGCTTTCTCAATAAAATCAAAATGAGGTTTCTATTTTCTCCACGGAAGTTTATCGAGCATATCACGCGCCTCTGGGACCAGCTTAAAACCTAAAATGCCCAAGCCGAATAAAACGACGATCAACAATGACCGAACCACTAGGTCTACCAAGAAATGATAAGAGATACTTGCCAGCTGGGCTTGCGCCCCAAAGACAACAATTCCCAGCAGCAGTATTCCCAATATTTCCCAGCTAAAAGGGTGCATTTTGTAATAGCGCCAAATCAGGCCTTGGTAAATCACGTTGGTCAACATTATTGTACTTGCTGTAGCGATAGCCGCGCCAGTGATGCCCATCTTCGTAATCAGCAAATAATTGGCCAAAGCATTCAAGACCACCGCAAATATTTTCACAACCAAGTCCCAGCGAAAGTGGTCACTCAAGTTGAGAATCGTCACATTGTACCCATTCACACAATGGATCAACTGGCCAATACCCAACCATATCGCCACAGTAGTGCCCCCGGCAAATTCGGGACCGATAAGTAAAACAGCATTGTCTAAATTGGCAACTATGCCAATAAAAATCAAGAGTGCTATGGCAAAAGCCCCTCTCGTTGAGCGTTTGTAAATATCCTGAATTTGAACCTGGTCATTGTCTTTCCAGGCTTGTGCAATCAGTGGCGTCACAATTTGCCGAACGGCCTCGTAGGGCATGATAATGATGGTCGTAATAAAATAAAATATGCTGTAGACGCCATTGGCTTCAAAACTCAAAATAGCCGGAATCATGATGCTATCAATACGGTTAATCAACTGGTTACCAACCCCACTGAGCACATTGAATAAATTATAACTCCCCATTTCTCGCAGACGCTCGGTGGGATAAGCCGGCCAATTAATTTTGAGGTGCCACTCCCCCATTCGCTTTAGATAAACATAGGCTCCAAGAACAAGAACTCCTTGTTTTAATACAATCAAAAGTAGAAATTGATCCACCGTCAAGCCTCCAAAATAAAACCAAACGATCAATGCTGTGGTAATCACCCTAGCCACTAAATCCTTGAAAAACAAGGTAATACTTGGTCGTAAAAGCGCCGTGAGGTAAGCAACCAATATATCAAAGGAAACAGAAAGGGTCAACAACAAAGGCAGCAGCCAATAACTACTCAGAAGGTATTTCTCATTGTTATCCGAGCGAAACCATTCAATAAAATGGTCTTTTCCTCCCCACAGAATCAATAACATGACCAACAAACCGATATGAGCTACCAAGAGGCTAAAGCCCAGAAAACCAGAATGTGATTTTTCTTTATCCCGATAAAATGGGAAATATCGAATAAGTCCAGATCTCATCCCCAAACTAGCCAAGGTCGCCAGCACGGCTGCCGTTGGAAAAAGCCACTGAACAAAACCATAAACCTCGGGGCCCAAAATACGAGGGTAAAGCAGAATGCCATTTAAAAAGCCCAACAAGACCCCTGCATACATCCAGATGCCTGCCTTCAACCCTTGTCTTTGAATTACACCCATAACTGCTTATTGACCACCAGTGATATCCTTTTTTATCGTATCCTGAACGAACTGATAAAGGTAATTGCGTTCCCTGCGGCGGCGAATTTCGGCTAATTGCCCCAATAATTGTATATCTCTTCGCCAAAATGTTGGCAAACGATGCCCCTTACCTGCGCGAACCGTTATCCATTGGGTGTGTAAAGCAACAATAAATGCTTTCAATAGTGCTCCGCCCCACGACCGGCGTGGGTCTTTCAACCAGCAGATGAGCATACCTGTTCGTACTTGTGCAGCTATCCAGTCGGCACGCTCTCCTTTCGCCGAAAAGTTGGAGTGCTGGTGGCCAATTCGTGCCCGAGGGACCACTAGCAATGGCGTATTGTATTCATAAAGAAGGCGCTGAAAAAGCTCCGTATCCTCACCATATTGTTTAAAAACAGGGTCAAACCACGGTTTATCGGCCATTGCTGTGGCACGGAAAATAACACAGGCCCCATTGATTTGAGTATAATCTACAGGATAGCTAAGTTGTAGATCACCTCGCTCCAAATCGGCAGCTAGCCCGGTAATTGGCGCTACGTAATGGTGATAAGTTTTTTCGCTGATTGTCTTTAGCGAAAGGTCATACGACAATGGTGCTGCTACTGTCGCTGACGAACAGTCCTCCATCGCTTCCACCAAATGGCTGATAGTATCCGGTGCCAAAACAGCATCCTGGTTGAGGATTATCAGATAGTCGTGACCATCAGATAGTGCTTTGGCCAAGCCTGCATTGCACGCACGACCAAAACCTATTCCCGCAGGTAGCGGCAGACGCGCTATTACTGGCGCGTTTACCCCAGCATAAGGTTCAGGACTATTATCCGCCAGATAAACCGTCTTTACCGGGTATTCAGAAGCTTGAATGCTCGCCAAACACCCTTCTATAAAATCATCGCCCAGGTAATATGGAATTACAAGACCAACGGTTGGTGGTATTTTCAAAATTTTGATCTTACTTTTGCGACGAAGTTATAACCTTCCTTAGTCTTGAACAATATTTATGCTACATGATTGATTCTTCCTCTGTGCTCGTCTTGTTGGGTATGCACCGTTCGGGTACTTCCCTAACGGCCAATTGGCTTCATCATTGTGGCCTTCATCTTGGCGACAGGCTGCTGACCCACGACGAGAGTAACCCCACTGGGCATTATGAAGACATCGATTTTTTACAACTTCACAAAGACATTCTGGCAGACAATAAAACGGACTATACCTACGCCGGCGAAACGCCTTTGCAGCTTTCTGCCTATCATCGCGCCCGGGCCAAAGCCATGGTGACCTATAAGCAGCAACTGCACCAACAATGGGGCTGGAAAGAACCAAGAACCTGCTTATTCACAGACCTTTACCAGGAATTGCTTCCAGAAGCCAAATACATTATTCTGGTCCGCCCTCCACACAAAGTAATCAATTCACTCATGCAGCGCGACTGGACTCGCATCCGCTTGAGTTTTCGCGATCACCCAATAAAACGCTGGTACAAAGGCTATTTGCTGAGAAAAAACAGAAAAGCCAGGGCACTCCGTTATGCCAAAGCATGGAAATATTACAATGAGCAGCTTTTAACCTTGGTAACTTCTCTTCCTGAAAAGGATTATTTTTTGGGAACCACCGATGATGTAAAAAAGCATTCCTCCAGTATCTTTCAAAAACTTACCACTTTCGGATTCAAATTAGAAAACTACCCTATTTCCTCTGTCTTGATCAAAAGGCCTTCGCTGCCCAAGGAAAACTGGGTACTTCCTGATGCCCTAAACCAAGAGATGGAAGAGCTGTACACTTCCTTACTGGAATTTCGGTCAATTCACAAGGTGTAAATCTCCTTCTAAAAACACTTGCTTGCCAGAACTACAGGTATAAATGAGGTAATACACATAAACGCCTGCCTGTGCCGGCCGCCCTCTGAACGTTCCATCCCAGGTAGATAAGGGGCCATTGAATGCAGCGTCATCAAGTCGATAAAGGTGTTCCCCCCAGCGGGAGAAAATATCAAAACGGTCGATGCGCGCTCCCGACTCGCCAGGAAACAATACGACCTCGTCATTAACACCATCTTTATTCATCGGACTAAAGGCATTAGGAATGTACAACTGTTGAGGAGGAAACACCTCCAGCAGCATCAAACTGTCACAACCTTCACTACTCGCTCCCGGTAATAACACCTCGTATTTTCCGGGCTGCTGATAGCTTACACCATTCACCAAAACCGCCTCGTCAGCACAAAGCGCAATTTCAGTGGACCCTACGGCGGGTGGCAGTGCATAGAGTTCCAAATAAATGATAGTATCACAACCGGAAGTCGCGGAAGGTGCTAAAAACTGATAACTCCCTGCGCCCAGCATAGTGTCTTGCCAAGTATAGGAATCCCCGGGGCAAAGAGCAGCCTCCAAACTCAGTTCTACGTTCTCGCGAATAGCTACGACAAGGCGAAAAAGCGTGTCGCACAAATCAGGTTCGGGAGTTTCCACTAGGTACTCAAATTCACCCGCTCCCGTAATCGTTTGCCCACCAAAGAAGAGGCTATCACCCTCACAAAGAAAGGCTTCGTTTTCAACAAGAACTTCCCCTGCCGTTGGGTTATTAAGGGTTGCCCTCGTAGGGTCATTTAGCTCCACTGTTGTGGGATCATCGGATAAAATCTGGTCACCTAAAAGCGAAGGAAGGCTTTCTATGATGGCTTGGCTCGAGAAATCCCCTTGCACCTCCGTACTTACCGTAATTTCGAAGCGGAGAGTATCTCCATCAGCAATACTAAAGTTATCGTAAATAAGTATCTCTTCCCCGACACCTGTTCCCGCAGCAGCAGCTACCCCCATCGGATTAGCCGGAACAATTTGCTCAATAACGGTTCCCGCAGGAAACTGGTCTCGTAGACGTAAACCGCTCAAATTTTCATAAGCTTTGTTAATAATCGTTACAGAATACGTTACGTTTGTTGATTCACAACCATAATTCACCCCTTCCAATTCCTTGACAATACTGAGGGTGTAAGGGCAAGAACAGCCATCGTTACCTACCGCTGAAGGGCCAGTGCCTACCAGCGTGGCAGCTCCTGTTTGAGCATCAATCAGCACCATTCGGTTCTGGTTAGGTGAGGCACCAGGGTTTACATTGGTAGCGCCATAACCATAGAGCTCTCCCTGGTTATTGAAGAACATCGCTCCAATATGCTGAACAATATTTGGGTCGGCTGCTCCTACGGTAAAAACATTACCGTAAGTGGGGCTATCGGCATCCATATCAATCCTTAGCAAATTATTCTTGGTAGCTACGGGTTCTGGAGGCGCGCTCACTACATCGTAAAACCGTTGGAAGGTAAAAGCAACATTAGGGTTACAAGGATCAAAAACGATATCATCTAATGCGATAGTTACTGGGCCAGAATTCCCTGTAGATGGGTCCCAGCGCAGTGGCAACTCCTCTAAAAAGTTAAAACTTGGTGTAACTTGATAGATAAACAAGGAATTTCGAGGGCGTTGATTGACAACGAAACGCCCATCTGACGCAACATCACCCGCCCCGGTAATCCAGCCGCCTTCAGGTATCACTACCGACTCAGTACCCACCGTTGTCACTTGCCCATTGGCTGCAATTCTAATAATGTCGCCCGTATTTCGCCTTACCCCATAAATGTAGTGATCTAAACGGTTAAAGCCGATAGCATTGATCCAGGCGTTCGCATTAAAGACGGTATTAAAATTGACCTGATCTTCATTGGCTTCCACTTCATAAAAGCGCGTAAACGAAGGATTATTCGCTTGATAGAGGGAAATAAAAAACTGATTGGTACATTGGTGAGGTTGGCCTATAAGCGATGGCAAAAAGAATAGCATACTCACCAGTAATGCACAAGATAAAAAGAGAATTTTCATTCCGAGAGTGCGTTATTTATTAACTAAAAAGAGAGAGAATCTAGTAACTTTAAGCGTTTAAAAAAGCGCTTAGCACAACAAAGATAACCAATGAATCATCACTACCGAATCCTTCTTTCTCTTTTTATCACCCTTCCTTTTTCAGGCATTAGCCAAGAAGCGACAGCCCCACCGATCTACTGGCAAAACCCCTCCTTTGAAGGCGAACCCCAAGACGCTACCGTCCCCATCGGCTGGCTGGGCTGCGAAGCCATGACCACGCCCGACATCCTCCCCGGCGTATGGGGCATCTACCAAGAAGCCAATGATGGCGACACCTACGTGGGCCTCATCACCCGCGCCAACGGCACCTGGGAGAGCATCACCCAACGTCTGCCACGTACCATCGAAAAAACAGAATGCTACGTCTTCGGCCTCGACCTGGCGCGAGGGGCCACCTACAGCGGCTACAGCAGCCCCCTAAAAATACGCATCTGGGGCAGCACCGACCGTTGTAGCAAAGACCAGCTCCTCTACGAATCACCCCTCATTGAGCATACTTACTGGAAGCAACACCGCGTAGAATTTACCGCCGAACAGCCCATTCGCTACATCATTTTTGAAGCTTTTCATAAGGAAGGGTCGTTCCGCTATCCTGGGAATATTTTACTGGATAATTTGACGCCGATTCAAGTTTGTCCGCGGGCGTAGGAGACTACTCCCCTACCCCACACTTTCTTCGTAATTTAGCCCCTCATGATCGACATACAAATCAAGCAACAAAAACGGGTTTGGCATTCTTTATCTGATGGATGGTGGACTGGGCATGTCTATTACCAACAGCATTGGCTTTCGCCCAAAGAGGTAGAACAATTACTGCTGGAAGTGGCCTCTACCGAAGCGCTTTCTGCTTTGCTACAGCAATGGAATGGCTCTTTTGCGCTGATTTGGACACAAGGGGAACGTACCTTTGCCGCCACGGATATTGCCCGATCCATACCTCTGTTTTGGTCGGTAAGGAACAAGGAAATCAAACTAAACAATCATTTATTACCCGCTGACGGGACGCTTTTAAAAATCCACGAGGACAAGGCTTTCGCCCAAACGGAGTTTATCCCTGGGCATACGACACTCCTCCACGGCTGGCAACAGCTACAGGCAGGCGAACTCCTCGAAATCCACAACAACCGCTGCTACCTTCATAATTATTTCCCGCACCGGCGACCGGCTCCTTTTAGGGATTCGCCCTCGGTGCTTAAGCAACAGTTTGGCGAATTATTGGAAGATCAGATCGACCGACTCATCGCTTTTGCGGCAGGCCGAGAGATCGTCATTCCGCTCAGTGGGGGCTATGATTCCCGAATCCTGCTGACCATCCTCCAACAAAAGCAATACCCTGCCCTCAAAGCGTTCACCTACGGGCAGGAAGGAAGCTGGGAGGTAGAGATCGCTCGCTCGGTGGCTACTAAATTAGGAGTAGATTGGCAATTTGTACCTTATACCAAGGAGCTTTTGCAACAGTTTGGCGACCAAAACTGGAAAGACTTCGCAAACTTTTCCGGTAACCTCAGTAGCATTCCTCAAGAGCAAGATTATTTCGCCCTCCGTTTTCTAAAAGCAGCTGGTTGGTTAAAAAAAGACAGTATCATTTGCCCTGGTTATTGTGGGGATTTCCAAGCAGGGAGCTACTTGCCAGACAGTAGTTTTTCGCTCCGCCCCAAGCGCTTGAAAGCACTCCAGAATTTTCTTTACCAACGCTTTATCCGCTACCCCTCCCCTACGCTACGCCAACTATGGCAATCATATCTGCCACAGGCGGAATTAAGTGACGAACACAATTACGTAAGTGAACTCGAACATTGGGTACTGCGGGAATACGTCAGCAAGTTTATTATCAATGGTGTTCGGGCCTACGAATGGTTCGATTGTACCTGGTATCTTCCGCTGTGGGACTTGGAGTTCATTCGTTTTTGGCAGCAAATCCCCAACGGATTACGCATAGACATGCAAATGTACCGCGAGGTATTGGAAGACAACTGGTTCCGGCCTCAGCAACTGATTTTTCCAAAAGATCAAAAAACAAAACCGCTATTTAGGCCTTTGGCAAGCTATCTTCCCTTAAATTTGAAGCGGCAACTCAAAAAAATATTGCCCACTAAGCCACAAACAAATATCAACGGGCTCCACCAACTGGTTCCGATGATACAAGCAGCCTTAGGGTGGCCACAACCTGATCTTACCAAGTCGGTCAATGAAATGATTGGATATTGGTATCATCATGAAATTACTAAAGCATCAAACAACCATTAACCTTTGCCTATATGAAATTAGCAGCCTCCTTTCTCCAATCTATGGTGCTGACCTTACTCCTTGTAAGTCTGGCCGCCTGCCAAAATGACCCTGCCGTGTCCGTTTACGACAACTACAACGATTATCCAGTTTATGAAGGCCAGGATTTGGGTCTTCAATACAGCCCATCTGCCTCTACTTTCAAGGTTTGGGCACCTGCTGCGGAGGCCCTACAGGTTAAGCTGTACGCTGAAGGCATTGATGGAGAACCATTGGACAGCCTCGCCCTTGAGCTTGGAGATCAAGGCGTGTGGTCACTCACTGTGGAAGAAGACCTACTGGGCAAATACTATGCCTTTCAGGCCAAATATGATGGACAATGGAATGCTGAAGTAACCGATCCTTACGTAAAAGCAGTAGGCGTGAATGGCTTGCGTGGACATATCATCAATTTTTATCAAACCAACCCTAAAAACTGGGACGATGACCAGCGGCCAGCCCTCAATAATTTCAACGAAATCATCATCTACGAGCTACACGTACGAGACATGACCATCCACCCTTCTTCCGGCTCTGGTTACCCTGGCGAATATTTCGGACTCATCGAAGGAGGCACTAAATCACCAGATGGAGAGGCCACAGGGTTGGACCACTTTAAAGAACTGGGTGTCACGCATGTACACCTCATCCCCGTTTTCGACCACCGCTCTATTGATGAAACCCGCCTGAAAGAAGCACAGTACAATTGGGGCTACGACCCGCTCAACTTCAACGTCCCGGAGGGCAGCTATTCTTCTGACCCTTATGATGGCGCACGTCGTATCAGTGAGTTCAAGCAGATGGTCAAAACCTTCCATGACAATGGCATTCGGGTCATTCTGGATGTAGTTTACAATCACACCGGGCAAAGCGAAGAATCTATCTTCAATCAACTGGTGCCCGGTTATTACTATCGCCAAAACCCAGAGGGCGGCTTCTCTGACGCCAGTGCTTGTGGTAATGAAACCGCCTCCGAGCGCGCCATGTTCCGCAAATATATGGTCGAATCCATGCGCTACTGGGTCGAAGAATATCACATGGATGGTTTCCGGGTAGACCTGATGGGCATCCACGATATCGAAACCATGAACACCGTCGCTGCCGAGTTGCACAGCATCGATCCTACCATCTTCGTTTACGGCGAAGGTTGGAAGGCTGGCGATAGCCCTCTTTCAGAAGAACAACTGGCCGTAAAAGCCAACACACCCCAACTAAAAGGCATCGCCGCTTTTAGTGATGATGTTCGCGATGCCATCAAGGGGCATGTCTTCACGCACGATGCTACCGGCTTCATCAGCGGCAACGAAACCCTGAAAGAGAGTCTGAAATTCGGCATCGTAGCCGCTACCCAACACCCCCAAGTTGATTATGGCGACATCAACTATTCCGAGGCAGCGTGGGCACCTCAGCCAGATCAATGTATGACTTACATGAGCTGCCACGATAATCATACCCTCTGGGATCGGCTCACCCTCTCGCGGCCAGAAGCAACTGAGGCAGAGAAAATTCAGATGCACAAGCTCGCCGGCACAATTGTACTTACCAGCCAGGGCGTAAGTTTCCTCCACGCCGGCGTTGATTTTCTAAGAACCAAAGACGGCGTTGAAAACTCCTTCAACTCTCCTGATGCAATCAACCAGATCGACTGGAGCCGCAAGCATGAATACCGTGAAATTTTCGATTATTTCCGCGAACTCATCGCTATCCGCAAAGCGCACCCTGCCTTTCGGATGACCAGCACTGCGGATATCCAGAAGAACCTGAAATTTATAGATACCGACGACGAAAACCTGGTCGCCTATACCCTCAATGGGGCTGCCGTGGGTGATTCTTGGAAACGTATTGTCGTTGCCTACAATGGCAAAGATCAAGCCCAGGGTATCGAAATCCCTAGCGGCAATTGGAAGATCGTTGTCGACGGTGGTGTCGTCAATACCGAAGGCATTGGTCAGCATAGCGGAGGGATGATTCCCGTTTCGCGAAATGCCGCCTTGATTTTGGTGGAGGAGTAAAGAACTACCTCAGCGACTTACCATCCCGCGATAGTAAAAAGGCATTTTCAGCGTAATCTTTGCGGACCTCTTGAAGGACTTGCTGTAGTTCTGCTTCTGTAGTGAACCGAACACTAACACCGATCCGGGAGTTCCCGCCTTCCTTACGGGAAACGGGCGCATAGCCGTCTTCGGAAAGTCGTTGCATCAGTTTTTGCACATTGTCCGGGTTGCCGAAAAGGCCTACTGCTATGACCGCAGTGTGCTCCTCCGCAGCCATCGTTGGTGCTTCGGTATCGAGGTCATTGGTTTCCTCTTCAGAAGGAGCTGAAGGGAGTTTCTCGGTCGTCGTGTTATCATTTTCAGCGACGTCCTCCTGTGCTGGAGGTGTACTTTTTGAAGGGCTGGCATTTAACCTTTCCTGAGGTACTTCTGCAACGGGATCAGATACCGTGGGGCCAGGCCGCAAAAACATAAGATAGATCGCTAAAGCGATGATGGCCAAACTTAGACCCAGTAACCAGGTCAGATTACCCTGAAACCATTTGGCAATCCCACCGGCGACTTGATCGGCTCTTACTCCGGCAGCTGGCGCAGGCTTGACTACAGGTGTAGAAGGAGCACTTGCCTGGGGCTTACTTGCAGGGATTTTTTCAACCCGACTGCGCTGAACCAACTGGCCCCTTACGGGCTGGAGCCCAAAGGATTCGATATTGAAATTTTCGCTTTCGGCGACGAATTGTAGCTGCTGTTCAAAATTGCGAAAGAAACGTCCCACTCCTGGAATTTCAACAATCTCTTTTTGGGCCAATGATTTCTTGATGCCCTCTACGCGTGTGCGGAGCCACTCTTGGGTAGTACTAAGCGTCCAGCCATTTTGCTGCTGTAAGTAATCGATCAAAATACCATCATCCAAGACCAGGTTTTCGTTAAAACGAACGGCTTTAGTAGGCGCACTTACCTGCCCTTGCACTTGATCAACGAGAGCCGGAGCATGCGTTAATTCAAAACTGCCTAGCCCCGGTATATTGAGGCGGTCATGTTGATATAATAAATCTGCAATGTATTTACCTAATTCTTCCTGCATATCCAGCTGTTGAAGCCCTCAAGATAGGGAACTTCGCTGGATTTTAGCCAATAAACTTATAACCAACGCCCCTCACCGAAAGAAAAAATTCAGGCGTCCGTGGGTCTTCTTCGAAGTATTTACGAAAGGACAAAATAAAATTATCAATGGTCCGGGTACTTGGGTAAACATCGTAGCCCCAAACTGATTGCAGAATCTGCTGGCGACTGACGACCTCTCCCTTCCTGTCTATCAATAGCTTGAGCAGCATGGCTTCTTTCTTGGTCAGGGTAAAGGTGCCGGGATTCCCCTGTGCTTCAAAGGTGGCAAAATTGATGGTATTCTTACCAAAAGTATAGTTATCGGCACTGGCCTCAGGAGCTTTGCTTGTACGCTGAATAAGGCGTTCTACCCTCAGCAGCAATTCTTCTAAATTGAAAGGCTTCACCAGATAGTCATCCGCGCCTTTGCGCAGGCCAGTAATCCGATCCTGAGCAGTATCCTTTGCTGTAAGGAAAATAATGGGCACATCCCTATTGGTCAGGCGAACCTGTTCACAGATTTGAAAACCATCTACTTCTGGGAGCATCACATCCAGAATAAGCAGATCGAAATGTTGTTCCTGCGTATATTTGAGTGCTTTTTTCCCATCAGCTGCCGTAACAACTTCGTAATCCTCCAGCTCTAGATTGAGCTTTACCGTCTCGCGGATATTTTCTTCGTCTTCAACTAGCAGTATTCTCAACATAAGATTATAGTTCAGATTTAAACAACAGGCGAAGAGAATCGCTCTTCTTTAGCCGTCGCAATAGGAAGCGTAATGGCGAAAACAGTTCCTTGGGGTTGGTTGTCCCTCACCTTGATGGTTCCGTGATGCGCTTTTATCAATTCCTTTACGATGAATAACCCCAATCCTGTACCTTTTGTTTTACGGGTATCTTCACTGCCTACCCGAAAGAATTTTTCAAACACCTGTTTTTTATCTTGCCCACGGATACCTATGCCTTGATCAGCCACTTCCAAGCACAACTGATCCTCCTGTTGGCGCAAGCTAACGGCGACTTTTGCTGGCTGAGAAGAATACTTTAATGCGTTCTCTATCAAATTAATAACTACGGAGGTTAGGGCTTGACGATCACCATTTACATG
Organism: Lewinella cohaerens DSM 23179; assembly: GCF_000379805.1. Lineage (GTDB taxonomy): Bacteria > Bacteroidota > Bacteroidia > Chitinophagales > Saprospiraceae > Lewinella > Lewinella cohaerens. The sequence continues at coordinate 447,374 of NZ_KB903531.1, forward strand.
GGATAAAGGAGTGTCTACTGAAAAATCAATTTCCGCTGCTGGATTTTGCTGGCTTTGTTGCAAAACAATACGTTCTATCAATTCTTCTAGCGCCAAAGGTTCTTGATGAAACTGATAAGCACTTTCAAGTCGGGCAGAAAGGAGCAGGTCTTCAACCAATTTATTGAGCCGGTCTGCTTCCTTAATTCCACGCATACTCAACATTTGCCGCTTATCCGGTGGCAACTGATCGCCACGCTTGGCTATCGTTTCCAGCGCCAAGCGAATTCCCGCTAATGGCGATTTCAACTCATGTGTAATGGACAAAAGGAAGTTTCTTTGCTGCTTCGAAGAAGCCACCTCTCGTCGGTAGCCCCGATAAATAACGTAAATTCCCGCAAGAAGGCTCAACGATAGAAAAATCGTTTCCCCCATGATCATTCGTTCCTGCTTTCGGTAAGAAGTAACCAACTCCTGATAACGCTCAGAGACGTAAAAATCCATCGGCGATTTGATCACGCCTTCCGCAGCCATTCCTATTTGCTGAAGCTCAATTTTTGCATGAAAAGCATCCCGGTTTTTAGTAAACAACAGGAAAGACCACCAGACAAAGGCCAGCAACATATACCCCATAATGAAGTACGTAAGAAAGCGAAGGTGACGGTTTTGCATAATTCAGATGGTAATACGACTTAAGGAAGTTCACAAAGATAGTGTATCGACAAACGCTTTTATTCAGTAAGATGTAATGTTTTACCTTTAGCATTGGTCAAAAATTAACTTGTGCAATTGCACATTTTCAAATCCAGTACTAATGAATCACCCTATTTTAGGTAGTACTCTTTCCGTTTTGCTGCTCTTCACCGTCCTTCCTTGTAGCAGCCAATCCATTCGGATCAATGAAATGGTAAGCTCTAATAACACCTATCTCGATGAAGATGGTGATACGCCTGACTGGTTTGAGTTATACAACACATCTACAGAGGTAGTTGATTTAAACGCATGGACCATTACCGATGACCTCGATCAGCCCGATCGTTGGTCTTTTCCTAGCTTTGCGCTACCCGCTGATGGTTATTTAAGAATATGGGCATCCGGAAAAGATCGTTCTACTTTTAGTTTGGCCAGAACCATCATTTCTCCTGAAGACCAGTTTCAGTACATTGTTCCTACGGCTAACGTCGACCCAAACTGGCGAAACCTAGGCTTTGACGATAGCAACTGGGAAAGTGGCAGCGCTGGATTTGGCTATGGTGACGGCGATGACACGACGATCATACCCAACGGATCGGCGGCTGTCTTTCTTCGCAAATCCTTTTCATTTGAAGATGTCAATACCGTAGAAGCCCTTTTCTTAGATATTGACTATGATGATGGCTTTGTTGCTTTTTTGAATGGAATTGAGATCGCCCGCGCTAATATAAATGGCGGCTTTCCGGCGTTTAACGCCTTGACCATCACCGACCGTGAAGCAGAAATATACCAAGGTGGTCTGCCTGTAAAGTTTGAGATAAGCGACTTGGAAAATCTTCTCCAACCCGGAGAAAACATCCTGAGTATCCAGGTTCATAACGCGACCGCCTTTTCCTCTGATCTATCTCTAATCCCTTGGCTTACCGCCATTTTCAACACTTCTACTACCGAAGGAAACCCGCCACCTGCCTGGATGAACATCCCCATGTCTAGTTTTCATACCAACTTCAAAATCTCAGCAGCTGGAGAAACCCTTTATCTCTTCAATCAGCAAGGTGTATTGGTCGATAGTCTAAACGGAGGCGTCTTCCCCAGTGATGTGTCTAAAGGCCGGCTTGTTGATCAAGTTACCGAAATTCGGCTTTTTGAAACGACTACCCCAGGAGCAGCCAATCCTGGCAGCGGGTTCTTGGGTGCCTTAAGTTCTACCATTATTTTTTCCACAACAGGTGGAATGCCCCCCGCTCCGTTTCCCCTCATATTGAGTGGAGCTACCCCTCAGGAAGAGATTCGGTATACACTTGATGCGACTTCTCCTACCTCCGCAAGCTCACTCTATACTTCTCCACTCAGCATCACGAATAATACGGTAGTACGGGCCGCAATTTTCAGAGAAGAATACATCCCCTCTCCTATTCAAACAGCAACCTACCTTATCGGTGTAGAACATGATTTACCAATTATTTCTTTAGTAACAGACCCCGATAATTTTTTCGATAGCGAAACGGGAATTTATGTCTACGGCGATGATTACAGTCCCAATTTGCCCTATTACGGCGCTAATTTTTGGGAAGACTGGGAACGTCCTATTCATTTTAGCTTCTATGAAACGGATGGCCAATTGGGAACGTCCTTTAATGCCGGCACCAAGGTTTTTGGAGGCTGGAGCCGTTCAAATGACCAACGCTCACTATCCATTTTTGCTAGAAATCAATACGGTACCGGAGCAATCGAATACCCACTCTTTCCTAATTTACCTTACGATGAGTTCCAGGCCATCGTACTACGCAATTCTGGAAACGAATGGTTAGGCACCAATTTCCGGGACGCTGTCCTTACAGGTCTTCTTCGCGACGCTGACCTCGAAACCCAGGCTTACCGCCCTTGTGCTACCTATCTAAACGGGGAATATTGGGGCATGTACAACCTTCGTGAAAAGGTTAACGAGCACTTTATCGCCTCTAAGCATCAAGTGGACCCCGACGAAATAGATTTGCTCGAATTTGATGGAGGTATTGTTGAAGGCAGTAATACCGATTACCTCAACCTCATAGCATTTACCAATAACAATGACTTAAGTAACGACAATCTTTTTGCTCAGGTCGAAGAGGAGGTTGATATTGAAAATTATATCCTCTACCAACTATCTCAAATCTATTTCGACAATACCGATTGGCCCGGCAACAACATAAAATACTGGCGTTCACCCAACAGCAAATGGCGATGGATACTTTACGATACAGATTTCGGTTTTGGTACCTGGAATTATTTCGCTTACCTCAACAACACCTTGGAATTCGCACTGGATAGCGATGGCCCCAGCTGGCCAAACCCACCTTGGTCAACGGCACTTTTCCGGAACTTAATGAAGAATACCGGCTTTAAACACCGCTTCATCAATCGTTTTGCCGATGAGATGAATACCCGTTTTCTTCCTTCCCGAGTTATTGAACACATAGACACGCTACAGGCGGCTATCAGTAATGAAATACCACTACACTTCCAGCGCTGGGAAGGAGATATCGGCGCTTGGCAGGATAATGTGAACACCATGAAAAACTTTGCTCAGGATAGGNCTACTTATATGAAGCAACATATCCTTGGAGAATTTAATCTCCCCACCTATCATGAAGTAACCTTAATTAATCAAACGCCTCAAAATGGCTGGGTGCAATTAAACAGTCTGAAAATCCAGGAAGAAAACTGGTCTGGTGATTATTTTCAAAATGTCCCTATCACCCTCACAGCGATAGCAGAACCGGGTTATGCTTTTGTACGCTGGGCAGGCGATGTTATGTCTACCAATCCTCAATTGGTACTTAATATCACAAGTTCTACTCAAGTAGAAGCGGTCTTTGTGGAAGACGTTTCTGCCGTTTCAGCAGTTAGGGATATCAAAGCCTTCACTTACTACCCTAATCCTTCAAAAGAAGCCTTAAATATCAATTTTGAACTCGCAAGAACGCAACCTTTACAAGTAGCTCTTTATGACCAAGAGGGCCGGCTTGTAAAATTGCTCTTTAATGGCCAAATGAACGCTGGGCAACAACGGCTCAGTTATTCTTTACCATTATTGCCCAGCGGCAGTTACTTCCTAGAGGTATGTAACGAAGAAAAGGAATGTTTAAGCCAGCAGTGGATAAAAATCCAGCAGGGCTAAAGAACAGGAGTGTTTTTTAATCATTCCCGTTTCCGTTCTGCTCTTGCAGTGCTTTTAGTTTTTGTTCCGCCACTCGGATTTCCTCCTGCAAGCTGCGTAAACGCTCCTCGCCGGTCGTTACTTGCTGGCGAATTCTTTCCTTTGCCGCTTCCGCATTGGCCCGTTCGGCAGCAATCGCCGTGGCGTTATCTTCCTTGATTTTTGTCACTTGCTCGGTAGCTTGCCGACGAGCTTCATAAATCGCCTCGGAGCTTTCTGTGCGAGCTACGGCTAGTTCTTCCTGTAACCTTTTGCGCTCGGCCTCCGCTTCGGCTGCATACTCTGCCTTTTTGGTAGCAGTCTCTTCCCTGGTTTCCTCCAGTTCTTGGCGGACACGATCCCGGAGTGTTTGCATCTCCAGTTCTGCCCGTTCGCGAGCTGACGCTATCCGCTTAGCAGAAGCTTCTTCTTCCTCTTCCGCTTTATTTCTCGATTCCTGTATGCGCTCGCTCGCTGTGCGCTGAGCAGCGGCCACAGCTTCCGCTTGTTCTTCACGCACCTTCTGTAAAGCGCTACTCGACTCTTTGCGTGCATCAAGGACACTCAGTGCCAGTCGCTCTTTTTCCTGTGCCGCATTCTCTCTGGCTAACTTTACTTCATTAACCATATTTTCCTGAAGGGTAGCCTTTTCTTGAGCTATTCTTTCCCGCTCTGTAGCCAAGCTATTGGCTAGGTTTTGACGCTCCGTAGCAGCATTTTCGCTCGTTTCTTTGACCTTTTGAGCCTCTTCCTGTCTTACTGCAGCTATTGCTTCAGCAGCTTGGCGACGTGCTTCGGCCACTTCTGTAGCGGATTCTTCTTGTATCCTGGAGGCTTGCTGGCGGGCAGCAGCAATTTCCTGTGCTACTTTCTCCCGTTCAGCCGTAAGTTCGCGGGCTGCTCTTTCACGAGCTTCCTGAATCTCAGAAGCAGAAGCCGTGAGCATCTCTGCCTCGCGATCTTTAGCATCCTTGATGGCAGCAGCAGCTTCGGCCTCAATCAGCTTCCTTCTTTCTGCCGATTGCTGTTGTGCGGTATTTACTTCCTGTGCATAGCGATCCTTGGCTTCAGCAGCTTGTTCCTGCGTGGCTACGACTTGTTGTTCTGCAGCAGCGCGAGCAGCAGCAATTTCTTCTTCCGCTTTTTTGCGGGCAGCTTCTACTTCAGCAGCAGCAGCTTTTTGAATTTCTTCCTTACGCAAGCGGGCTTCGGTCAACTCTACTTGGGTTTCTTCCTGAATACGGTTGATTTCTTCTTTTGCACGAGCACGGGCAGCCTCTACTTCGCTGGCTATTTTCTGTTGCTCTGCAGCCGAACGCTCTCTGGCATCAGCTACCTGTGCAGCTTCTTCGGCATTGATCGAAGCGATGCTTTGGCTAGCTCTTTCCCTGGCAGCCTGTACTTCGGCAGCGGCTTTAGCTTCTTCGGTGGCTACGGCCTCTCTGCTGGCAGCTATTGCTTCTGCGGAAGATGCCTGGGTGCTACTTACCTCATTGGCAGCCTTTTCACGCTCTGTAAGTACTTGCTGGCGAATATTCTCTACTTCGCCAGAAGCACGTTCACGAGCCTCTGCAACAGAAACCACCGCAGCTTCTTTCTCCTTGGCAGCATTCTCTCTTAATTCTGCCAATTCTGCGGTATTTTGCTGTTCCACCAACGCTTTTTGCTCGGCAGCTTTACGACGTGATTCTGCCAGTTCGAAAGCCAGTTTTTCCTTTTCGAGCACGCTGTTCTCTCTGATCTGAGCGATTTGTCCGGCCGTTTCTTCCTGAATTCGTAAAATTTGCTCGGCGGCAGTTTCTTTCGTTTCCACAACTTCTTCTGTCGTTCTGGTACGTTCAACCTTGGCCTGCTCGCGCGCTAGCTGAATTTGCTGGGCAGTTTCATCTCGTATACGCTGCAACTCCGAAGAGGAGGTTTCGCGGGCACCTGCGATTTCATCGGCGTAAGCCGTTTTCGCCTCTGCCAACCGCTCGCGGACAGCTTCTAGTTCCTGAGCAGCATTGTCACGGGCTGTTTTAACGGCTTCTGCAGATTCAACCTGAGCATTTTGAATGGCATCTTGTGCACGAGAGCGAGCAGCAACTACCCCTTCATTGATTTCCGACATTTCGTTATCCGCTCGTTGGCGAGCCGTTTGCACCGCTTCCGCGGAAGAAGCCTGAGCCTCGGCAATAGCGACTTGTGCCTGCTTCCGAGCAGCCAGTACTTCATCAGCAATCTGCTGTTTCTGCTGAGCAGCTTGTTCTCTGGCTGCGGCTACCTCTTCCTGAAGGTTGCGCTTTATTTGATCCGCCTTACTCCGTTCTGCGGCAATTTCGTCCCTTAATTGACTCTTGGTATCAGCCAGTTGCTTGCGCAAATCCACCAATTCGTCATCAGAAGTAGGTGCTGAAGGTGTAGCACGGCCGGTATTAGCTAATCCACTATTTGCTGCTGCTGTAGAAGAGGTACGAGCCCCCGGATTTGCCGACGGGATCAACAAGCCAGCCTCTCCTTTATCAACGACTTTGTTAGGGTCAAGTACTTCATAAAAACAGCGGGCCAGGCTATTGAATTCTTTTAATCGATTTGGCGTCAACGAGAACTTCCGCATCTCATTGCTGATATTATTCTTCAAATAGATCGTGGTAATATTATTTTCCGAGAACCACTGTAGCGCCGTCATATCAAGCTGAAGAACATTTGTTTGCACTGGTATTCCCCCTCGGCGTTCCATTTCTCCCATGCCTATGAATCGATAGCTTCGACGGACCTGATTCGCATCCATAAAGATGACTTCATCATCCTGATTGAATTCGACGCCACCACTGGACTCCATCGTAGCGGTAATTCCTTTATCATCTGAACTCAACATGATCGCATAGGAATAATTCCCTCTAACAACTACTGTCGTCTGATCTGAACGTAAAACATGAGTACCTCCAATAACTGCATCGTGAGAGATATACTGCTCGCAATTTTGCGCAGCTAATGGTGAATAAAAGCTGCCAAAAAGTAACAGGGCAAAGAAAATAGTTGTGGATTGCTTCATATGAGGGTAGTTTAAAAACCAAAGGCGTGGATTAACCATAGACATCTATACCAATTACTGACCCCAATGAACCATCTTTCGAAAGTTATCGGAATCAATTGTGAAATTTAAGCAATTTCAGGGATGATTTGGTACTGGGGAAGAGAAAAATAGGAAGTTAAAGGCTATTGGATACCAATATATTGATCCAACGAATTCAAAACGCACTGAAAAAATTATTATTGTTTTCCTAAAACAAGGAAAGCCGGATCAGTAAACTGATCCGGCTTTCTCTACAGCAATGCTGTAAAATAACTGCTATTAAAGACGACGACGCTCTTTGATACGCGCTTTCTTACCTACCCGATCACGCAGGTAGTACAAGCGAGAACGGCGCACTTTACCGTGCTTGGTAACCTTAATCTCAGCAATATTTGGAGAAGAAATAGGGAAAATGCGCTCAACACCTACTCCATTGGAAATCTTACGCACAGTAAAAGTACGGGTAGAACCCTCACCTTTAATCTGAATAACATCTCCACGGAAGTCCTGAATACGCTCCTTGTCTCCTTCGCGAATTTTATAACTTACAATTACGTTGTCACCGGCGCGAAAATCGGGTAGATCGCTGCTGGGAGTCAACTGTTCGTGTACAAATTTAATGGCATCCATTCTTTGTCCTATTTTTTTAAGCCTTAGCGTGTACGGATCGAACTCAGAGGTTTATTGCTTAATTTTAATGCAGTCCTTCTTGCCAACAATTATGTCTTTTAGAGGCACTGCAAAAAACAATAAACATGCTTCATTTCTCAAACGATGGGCAAAGGTAAGACTTTTAGTTGTAAAACAAATGTTTTAAGATGAATTTTTCATCGAATCAAGGTAGCATAGCCTTTCATTTCAATTGGTTCGCCTCTTGGGCCCTTAAACTTCACTACAACCAGGTATACGCCAGGAGGAGCCTCTTGGCCTACATTGTTTTTTTGGCCATTCCATGCAGCAAATGGATCGTTGGTCTCAAACATAGGCTCCCCCCAACGGTTCCAGATCATAAATTGAAAGTCGGTTGCTCCTTCCAGAAAGCCTTTCCCCCGAAAAGTATCATTGGTTCCATCTCCGTTGGGCGTAAAAGCATTGGGTAAGTAATAGCGGATTTCCGGAATTACATCAATAACAGTCTGGACGGTATCCATACAACCGCTTGGGTGCGTAACTACTTGGGTCACCAAATAAAGGCCTGTATCAGGGAAAACAAATAACGGACTTGGCAGAACACTTCCTGGATTAGCACTGAAATCCCAGTTCCAGGCTATAGCTCCTTCCGACTCATCGGTAAACTGCACCTCCGGAAACAAATTACTTGGCTGATCCGGAGCATAAGAGAACCCTGCAACAGGGGAAGGTAAAATAGTAATCAGGCTATTGAATGTCGTATCGATCTGGCATCCTAAAGGAGATGTTATATCCACACTAACCGTATACACTCCCGGGTCTTCATAAGTATGAAATGGGCTAATGGCACTGCCAAACTCCCCATCGCCAAAGTCCCACACAATAGAATAGGTCGTGTCAATTGGAAATGATAAGTTATCAAAGAAGATTTCCGCAGGTTGGCATTCAATTTCTGCGCTAGGTGCAATGACAATCAAGGCCGGCACCGGGTAATAATTAAGAATTTGAGTTGAACTGGCAACACATTCATTTGTATCCTGAACAGTAAGGGTAATAGGGATATCACCAGGCTGCTGGTAAACGTGGTCAGGGTTTTGCAAACCACTATTTTGTCCATCTCCAAAATCCCAATTCCAATCCGTCAAACAACAAGACCCGGTTTCTGAAAGGTCGGTGAAACTAACAGGCCCAGCCACACAAGTATCATAGGCAAAACTAAAATCTGCCTCAATAGCAGGGTAAATATTTACAAAAATCTTGGCAGTATCTCCACAATCGGTATTTTCATTTAGAATGAGCTGTCCTTCATAAGTTCCTACGCCTGGGAAAGTAATACTCGGATTCCATTCACCAAAAGTCTCTATCTCACCACTACCTACCTCAAACGTCCACTCAAAATTATCAATATAGGCTTCCTGAAAACTTTGATTAACGAGGTCTATCGTGTAATCACCACAGGAGTTCACCACAAACTCCTGGTCGCTAATTTGTATATCTTCTTCAATATCGGCTACCACTGTAGGGTCACAGTTGGCAACATTGAACTGAAAATCACGGAAGACTTTACTTAGCAAAAGGCCGTTTCGATACTCTGAGACGCAAACCCCGACAACAAATTGCCCCTCAAATTGAGGCGTACCTGTAATCATCCCTGTCATGGGATCAATACTAATCGTAGGAGATCCGCCCATTGGGCTGGTAGCTGTATAGTTAGGAGNCTGAAAAGTGACCGTATTATATGGAGGAGGGCAAGCCGGTATAGGGTTGGCACCACTACAGGTATTGTAATACAATGGATCAAGATCAGGGCCACCCCCTAAAAGTGGCGCACAAAATTCGTAGACGAGCATATCTCCATCAGGGTCGGTGGCTGAATGGTCATAAGCCAAAGGCGCATTGTTGCAAATAATGATCGGCGGATAAGTATCAAAAGAAGGGCTGCTGTTGCAAACCAATTGTGCCGTAGGCGTCAGCTCTATCGTATAAGTTGCTCCAGCATCATCCGGGTTGATGATGTTATTAATAGTCACATTACGACAACATCGCTGATAGGAAATAAAATAACTACTGTTAGATGCAGGTAAATCCAGGGTAAATCGATAGATACCTTCCTGTCCACAGACATTAGGAGGAATAAGGCAAGGGTAGTCTGGTTCTTCTACAAACGACTCGGAAGAAAGGGGCACACTCACCGACCCGTAGGGTTGGGCTTGCGACTGCCCTTCACAATTATTGGCGCTGCTGCAACGGTAAATCCCAATTTCAGCCAAAGCATCTAACTGGGCACACATTGTACAGTTACAGTCCCGGTATACCCGTAGCGTAAATTGATAACGATTATTACCTAAACACTCGTAGGACATCACGCCTCCTATAATGTGACGAGCCTGTAATAGCGGTAAGCCTACCAGCGCCATCATTACCAATAATAGAAAACTACGCATCCTACGGCTCCTCATATCTCTACCTAATTAATGTGATCATGCCTTTGTAATCCATTTTTTCTCCCCGTGGGCCAATTAAAACCGCCTCGTATAAATACATACCTGGTGGCTGATCACGACCAGTATTGTTTTTTTTGCCGTTCCAGCCCCTTAGGGGGTCTGTACCCGTAAAGAGTGGTTCTCCCCATCGATTCCAAACTTTCATACTGTAGCTTTTAAAACCTCTAGTAAACCCTTTAGGTTTAAAATCATCATTCAGCCCGTCGCCATTAGGGGTGAAAGCGTTCGGAAAATAAAAGGTTACTTCTGGTTTAACGTCTACAAACTGTGTCAATGAGTCGGTACAACCACTGGGGTGGGTCACAACCTGAGTAATGTAGGCCTGGCCAGTATCTCGGAACAGGTGAGCAGGCTCGGGCAGCAGACTGGTCGCTTCTCCATTAAAATCATAAAACCAACGGTAAGCCCCTAACGATTCATCTACGACCTGAAGCTCGGATGCAAAATTAGTCAGCATATCTGGTGTAACACTAAAACCAGGCGTAGGAGCTGCTTCCATGAGTATTAAATCCGTAAAAGTCGTATCGGTTGTACAGCCCAATGGGCTGGTAATCGCCAATGAAACCGTATAAAGCCCTGGCGTTTCGTACAAATAAGTAGGACTTAAATCCTCCCCAAGGCCACCGTCTCCAAATTCCCAGTCGAAGATATAGGTATCATTAATGGGAAAACTGAGGTTGTCAAAAAATATTTCTGCTGGCACACATCCTCGAAATTCACTAGGAGAAATCACAATCAAATCAGGCACAGGAAAATAGTTCAGTACTTGGGAGCTAACATCCACACAACCATTCTCATCTCTTATTTCTAGCTCTACATTATATGCTCCCGGATCAACATAAAGGTGATTATTTTGAAAAATATCCTCTGCTTGCCCATTTCCATAGCGCCATTGGTTAGAAACGATAGCCTGGCTTCCCTGGCTCATACTCAGGTTGGTGAAATTAACAGCATCAGCTACGCAGGTATCATACTCAAAGGAAAACTCACTGTCTAAACCTGGAAAAATATTTACTAATACCTGAGCAGTATCTGTACAGCCCGTAGATCCCGGATTCACTACCATTATCCCCTCATAAGTTCCCACACCAGGAAAATCATAGGTAAAATCACGGTCGGCCCCTTCAATCGAATTAACGCCTAGCGGAAACAACCATTGATAACTATCAATAAAGGCAGGTAGCCCCGACTCATTGGTCAATGTTACCTCTGTTTCCCCACAAGACGAAACCACATAGATATCTCCTCCTACAATCGAATCTCTGTCAATTTCAGCGAAGACTGTAATTTCACAGCTGGTCACATTAAATTGAAAATCTCGCCGAACAGTACTCAACAATACACCATTNCGAAATTCCGACACACAGACACCAACCACGAACTGGCCTTCAAATTGCGGCAAGCCCGTCATGAGCCCCGTAGCACCATTCAACTCAAAATCAGCTCCATCTCCCAAGGGGCTGGTCGATGTGTAAGTTGGCGCAAGAAAAATGACGTTATTAAAAGGAGGTGGTAAATCAGGATCAGGCGCTACGCCATTGGGGTCCCCCCCTCCACCACTGTTACCTCCACCTAGATAAGGGCTACAAAATCCGTAAACCAATTGGTCACCATCAGCATCAGTTGCCGAAAAATCATACGAAAACGGTTGCCCGGCACATAAAATAGCAGGAGGATAATCCTGAAAAGAAGGCGAACTATTACACAACGATTGTGCTTCAGGTGTAAGCTCTATTGTGTAGGTACTCCCTGACGATTCTGGTGACAGGATATTATTGATGGTATTATTTCGGCAGCAGCGCTGATAAACAATATGATAGGACTCTCCCACCCTGGGCAAATCCAATTCAAAGGTATAGGTTCCCTGTTCTACACAAATATTCGAGGGTACGATGATACAAGGATTCCCAATATTTTCTTCAATATCTACCTGCTCAACCACTGGTGCCTCCAGATAATATACACCAAACTGGTTACTGCCCTGATAAACAGTAATGTGCATATTGACAAAAAAAGTAGGGCTATCAAATTCCGACCCACCACTTTGGCAATCTCTGAATACGTTAATCGTGAATTCGTAAGTATTGGAGTTAGGGTCATCTGTGCTGACGCCTAAACAGTTGTAGGTAATTTCGCCACCAATAAGGTGGGCAGCTTGAACTCCGTGCACAATACAAAGCAGAGAGATCATCAGAAAGAAACGGTGTGTAAGGTAGTTTTCTCGCAAAACGCTATTTTTTAAAGTTAACAAAACAATACAGCCGGAAAAAAAATGTTCATATAGGCGTAGATTATCAACTCGTAGTATTAAACAGCTCCCAAAAGCTAATCGGTATGTATTAACATACCTAAATTGTTTTACAACTCGCTTATCCCAAAAACAGTCGCTGCATTAATCGTGCTAAAATAGGTAATATACCTACAATCCGGCGGCTTAATTTCAGGTTCGTAACATATTGGACATTTCCAGCCATTACAAAGGCTTGAATGCATGGTCAATAAAATGACGATGCTAACAAACTAAGTATAGGCTTAGATACGTTTTTCGAGATGCTTTCTCAGGATGAACCGCACCTGTGTGCCCCCCAGTTAAAGGGCAGTAAATACACAGTGTAGCAACAAACTATTTGAATATGCTCATGACGACTACTCAACAAGCTGCCAGTTTTATGATTCAACGCTACGATCTGGAAGGAGCGGCGGCCGTGCTTGAAAATGAAGGACTACTTTTATTACCCACCGATGCTTTGTGGTGCGTCGCCTGCCTGGCGGATGACCCCGTAGCTATTGAACGGTTAAAACGACTCAAAAGAGGACAGGGTGAAACAACTTTTGAAATTCTTTTCTCTTCGTTGGAAATGCTCAAGGAACACGCTCCCAGACTTCATCCGCGTCTTGAGACGCTACTCTCTTTTCACTTTCGACCACTGACGATCCTTACAGAAGCAGGGCCTTACATTCGATCCAACAGTCTACAGGCCGATGGCCGGATGGCGGCCAGAGTGGTACGCGATCAGTATTGCCAAGGTCTTATCAAAATGATGGGCCGGCCACTAGCCACCACTGTCGCTCATTTCGACAACAGTCCCTACCCCGATCATTTCGGCAGAGTCCGTTCCGATATTATAGGGTCAGTAGATTATGTTGCAAAATATCGACCACGCGAAGCCAGTACAGGGAGGCCAACTATTATGGTACAATTGGATCATAATAATGAGTTGGAATTTCTGAGGGACTGAGTTATAGTGTAAAGGTTGGGTAGGACTAAAGGTGTAAAAGTTGGGAGGGTGTAAGCGTTAAAGAGCCGATAAGGTGACCTTGTCACAAGAATTGAGACTGTTTAGAAATGTGTGTGTGTGTGTGTCTCACGCTAATATCAGAACCCCAACTCTTACACTTTTACACCCTTACACTTTAAACACACTCAAAAAACTTACTTAAACCGAATCGCCTTCACCGGATCAATCCGGGAAACGAGATAAGAAGGAAGGATAAGGAAAAGTAATGTAATGACCAGGGTCCCTACATTTAGGAGCAAGACACTCCCCCACTGGATTTTGATCGGCGCAACCGAGAGGTAATAATTGGTTTCATCCAAGGTGATGAGTCCAAATGTATCTTGAAGGTAGCAAAGACCTAGCCCTATGAGGTTACCCCAGAAGAGTCCTACCAAAATGATATATCCAGCGTAGTAAAGGAATATTCTCCGGATAGACCAGTTGCTCGATCCTAATGACTTGAGCGTACCGATCATATTGGTGCGTTCAAGGATCAAAATAAGCAAGGCTGTAATCATATTAATGATCGAAACCACCAACATTAAGCCAATTATCACCCATTCGTTTACATCTTGCAGGTCGAGCCAATCGAAGATGGCGCGCATTTTTTCCTTGATACTTTCTGCGTAGAGGCTATCAGGTAATTCCTCGTAATAAATGTACTCCGTCAGTGGACCGAGGTCATCAATATCGTCTACAAAGACTTCAAATCCAGTGACTTGCTCTTCCGTCCAACCTAAAATCTGTTGAATTTTGCGTATATCTACAAGCGCAAACTGTCGGTCATACTCTTCAAGGCCGGTACGGTAAATTCCCTCTACCGTAAATCGACGTTCCAGCTGTTCATACCTACTGGAAACGAAAAAGACCGAAAATTTATCTCCTATCTTAAGTTTCAGGCGGTCTGCGGTATACTGCGAGATCAAGATGCCATTACCCATTGTAGAATCGGGCATAGAGAGCGGCTGGCCTTCTTTCAAGTATTTATCCAGAAACTGCCAGTCAAAATCATGTCCAATTCCTTTTAAAATAATGCCTTCGAGCTCGTCATTAGCACGAATGATTCCCGAGTAAAGTGCATAAGACTGAATGTGGCGAATACCTCCATTGGTTTTCGTCTCCCGCTGTACCGTTTGGCCAAACCAACGCTCATGAGCAAGGTAATCGACCTGCCCTACCGAAGCAATATCCGGGTAAAAAGGCTGATTAAGGTCAACAGGATAAACTTCTGTTATGGATCGACTTTGATTAGGGTGCGTAATGTGGATATGCCCCCAAAAACCGAAAATCTTTTCTGCAATTTCTTCTTTAAACCCAGCGATCAGTGAAGATGCCAAAATCATTACCGTCATACTTACCGCCACAGCAATCACCGCGATCCGAATGATCATCCGAGAAAAAGATTGGCCACCACCTGTGGCTACTTTACGGGCTATGAAGTAGGAGAAATTCATATTAGCGCGAATATACAGGAAAGAAATGGAACTCTATCCAATAGGCAATTGTTAAGCATCCGTTGAGGGTTTTATCTCAGAACAAATACTATATTTGCGGCCTGAATATTGCGTAAAAAATTAGAATGATGGACTTTTTGAACGAATTGCAATGGCGGGGGATGCTTCACGATAGCACTCCTGGATTAAATGACTTTTTGACCTCCGCTCCTACGGCTGGTTATATTGGGTTTGATCCTACAGCTCCTTCTATGACCATTGGCAACTTTGTCCAGATCATGCTGCTTACTTTTTGGCAGAAGTCCGGCCACCGACCGATCGTACTTATGGGTGGTGCTACTGGCCGTATCGGTGACCCTTCTGGTAAAGATCAGGAAAGAACCCTGAAGTCTTACGACGAACTGGATAACAACCTGGCACACCAGACCAAACAGATGGAGAAACTCCTCGATTTTGATGGGCCTAACGCCGCTGTTTTGGTTAACAACCTGGATTTCTACCGGGACATGAACATTCTGCAGTTTCTCCGCGAGGTGGGTAAAACCTTGACCGTGAGCTACATGATGTCAAAAGAATCTGTAAAAAAGCGCTTAGAAACCGGGCTTTCGTTTACCGAATTTAGCTACCAGTTACTTCAGGCTTACGATTTCCAGCGGCTTTACGAAGATCACGGCTGTCGGGTGCAGATGGGGGGCTCTGACCAATGGGGAAATATCACCTCTGGTACAGAATTTATTCGTCGCAACCTTACCGACGCTAAAGCCTACGCTTGTACAACTCCATTACTTACCAAATCCGATGGCTCTAAATTTGGAAAAAGTGAAGCAGGTAACATTTGGCTTGATCCTGAATTGACTTCTCCTTACGAGTTCTACCAGTTTTGGCTCAATGCTGATGATCGTGATCTGCCGAAATTCATGCGCTACTTCACCCTCAAATCACAGGAAGAAGTGGAGGCACTGGAGCAAGAGCACGGTAGCAATCCGCGTCAGTTGAAAGCGCTTCTGGCGGAAGAGTTGACCGTAAGAGTTCACTCTGAAGACGATTTTACTGCTGTAAAAAAGGTATCCAATCTGCTGTTCAACAAAAAGGCTGGTGCAGATGATTTAAACAGCTTGGATGCAGCATCACTGAAAATGGTAGCCGGTGAAATACCTAGTTTCACCATCTCACGCGATTTGATCGCCAATGGTGTTTCTCTTATCGACTTGATGGCCGAACACACCACAATGGTAGCTTCAAAAAGTGAAGCACGCAGAGCCATTCAAAACAATGCCGTAAGCATTAACAAGGAGAAGGTGAGCAATGTAGATGCTACTGCTACCTCCGAGCACTTATTGCACGGGCGCTTCGTCATGGTAGAGAATGGCAAAAAGAATAAGTTTATTCTGATGGCAGAGTAAGAGCGTGTTTACCTTCGGTGATCGTCGCTCCTCCTCGGAGTTGGGACTTGTTTCCTACTGCGCGAAACCGTCCCAAAACACACTCTAGGCCTTAGAATATGTTTTTTATGCAAAAGGAGTTCGTACATTTACGGACTCCTTTTTTTGTTTAAAACAAATAAACATGCCCACTGATCAAACTTACAGCGATTTCCAATCCGCTTGGACAGCTAATAGCGCGACTCAGCTACGTGCCTACGCCCAACAACAAACAAGTTTTGTGCATGGCCTCCTTCCAGAACAAGCGGTGCAACTCAGTGGCCAGAAAATTTTGGAAACGCTGGCCCAACGATTAGGAGTAAACGCCTTGACAACTGCGCTAAATGTGGGTGCTACTTTTCCAAGCCCCATAGCTGATAAAACGGAGCCCGGCTGGATCAAAAGCGTCAATATGGTGGGCATCAATGTGCGTACGATTCAATCGTTTTGGAACGTCGTAAAGTATGCACTGACGCTCCCAGCCAGCCAATCCAGTATCCACCTGCTGCCCATGTGGGAGCCCGGTGTTGTTTCCAGCCTTTATGGCATGGCCTCCTGGAATATCAACCCCGAATTTTACAGCCAAGAGCTTTACCACCTCGTTCCTCAATTGAATACGGTAGAGAAACAGCTCAAAGTAGTAATCAACCTCCTCCACGCGATGGGTAAAACAGTGGGAATGGACGTCATCCCTCATGCCGACCGCTATGCGGAGATGGTACTCGCTCAACCCCACTACTTTGAATGGCTCCAACGCAAAGACGACAAAATACTGGATCATTCCGCCAATTTGCACGAAAAAGTCCAAGGCGCAATCATGTCGTGGTTGATCCGCAATGGCAGCGCTGATTTTGGCAAGCCTTACCCCCAGGAAATCGCTGAATTCTACGGAGAGGAATACGGAGAAGAAGCACGCCTGCGCACCCTTTTTGGCCAACCAGACCAGTACCAACAACGGCAAAACCGTCGGGCTGGCCTCGTGGATTGGCTTTATAGACTAGGCTACGAGCCTGTCCCCGCAACGATGGCGCCACCTTACCGTGGCCTTGAGGTAGACCCTGACCCTGCGGCCCGAGTAGTTGATCATGCTGGCCGCGAATGGCGAGATTATCGCATCACGCAACCCGAAAAAATGTCGCGGGTATTCGGCCCATTAAGTCGCTTTAAATTTTATGAACGATTGGACAACAACCGCGACTGGGGCATTGATTTCACACAACCGCGCAAGTCTGTTTGGGAATATTTTTGCCAGCAGTATGCCCGTATTCAAGCTGCTTACAACCTGGATTTCATGCGTGGGGACATGTCTCACGTACAGATGCGGCCCGAGGGTGTTCCCACCACACCTGATGCCTTCTATGATCCGCTTGGTGCGGTAAAAGAGTACATCCGCAAGCAAGTGCCTTATTTTGGTTACTTCGCCGAAAGCTTTCTCGCTCCGCCCAATGTAATGGCCTATGGTGATGAAATAGCTCATTTGGAGGCCAGTAAGGCGGATACTACCCTTGGAGACTTGCAAAGCATGGTCGTAGGCAGTCCGGAATTTATGGACAACTTCCATCGCTACCTCTCCATTGCGCAAGAACACGAAGTAGCCCCCAATTTCACGATCATGACGGGCGACAAGGATGATCCTCGCTTTGATCTTTTCTATCGGCATGGCAATGCCGCACGCCTGTTTATTGGGCTATTCTTACCAGTGCTTCCCTCCTACCAGGGCTTAGGTTTCGAGCAGCGGGATATCCATCATGAACCTGCGCCCAACGAGCACTACACCAAGCTGTACGTATTTCATCTCGACGAGGGCCCCAAAGCCACTAGCGGCCCCTATCAGTGGGGAAAAAACGGTGAGCTATTTGGCCAACTCTCCCGCATTCGCGAATTAAGCGAACAAATTTATACGACCATAGAAGGCACCAGCACCCAATGGCTCAATGCGCCTGATCCCAATGGCAATGATTTGCTCATCGCATGGACACAGCAAGATAACCCCACTTACCTTTTCGTTGTCAACCTTGCCGAGGAGCAAGTTATTAAACCACGCGCAGTGACTATACCTGAGGGAACCAAACAAGCACTAGGAATTTTCTCTAGTGAAACACTTAATTTCCACGAAAATGCGCTGACTAATACTGGTGAAATCATTCTCATGAATCTACAGGCAGGTGAATGTCGATGTTATGAATTAAAATAAAAAAACCATGGCTTTACGTATCTATCAAGTTGACGCTTTTCATCATGAATTACTCCGTGGTAACCCAGCAGCCGTTATCCCGCTTGACAAATGGTTACCTGATGAAAAACTACAGGCCATTGCTGGAGAAAATAACCTTTCAGAGACTGCTTTTTTCCTTCCGGAAGAAAATGGAGCTATCCCGCTACGATGGTTTACACCGAATAAAGAAGTGCGCTTGTGTGGCCACGCTACCTTGGCTGCATCCCATGTTTTATTCCAAGAAATTGGCCTGACGGCTAAAACCATCCGCTTCAGCAGCCTGAGTGGCATCCTCGAAGTAGAACGCCTTGAAAAAGGCTATCGCCTTAACTTTCCAGCGGATGCAGGAACTTCGATAAGTATTCCCCCGAACATAGAAAGTGCTTTAGGTATTTCCATTTCAGAAGCAATCATGGGTAATGACGACTTGCTTGTCATTGCCAGCAATCAGGCTCAGGTTGCTAAAATAACTCCAAATTTCAATGCCTTGATGGAATTTGATGTACGAGGAATTATCGTCTCCGCTCCCGGTGATGAGGTAGACTTTGTTTCCCGCTGCTTTTACCCCCGTTTTGGTATTAACGAAGACCCAGTGACGGGGTCAGCCCACACTTTGATGACGCCTTATTGGACTAAAAAACTAGGAAAGCAATCTTTGGAAGCTCGCCAAATCAGCCAACGAGGAGGTATCCTACATTGTACCCTCCATGATGACCGAGTACTGCTGAAAGGGCAAGCCATTACTTATTTACGAGGCCAGATCTTTTTGTAAAAACGGATTACCTAAACAGAAATTTGTAGCAACGTAGATAGGTTATTTTTAATGAACTCCCTAAATTCGTTGCTATGAAAAGATTTATCGCGCTTCCCCTCTTTTATCTGCTTAGCTTATCCGTGATTTTTGGCCAATACCAAGAACGCCACTGGGTGATGGGCCGAACTAATGCTCCGAGTAACACCACCAATGCCACCCTTGACTTTTTCCCTAATGGGCTCTCCCTTTACAATACAGCCCAAGCACCGCCCAGCATCACTCCACCACCCAACAACATAGATGGCAACAACGGCTTTGAGGGCTGGGGCGTTGTCTCCAATCCAGAAACTGGCGACCTCCTGTTCTACACCGACGGTGATGAAGTTTTTGACGCCAACCACCAAGATATTACGCCCGCAGGAGGACTAGGAGCTAATCCTTCTTCCTCGCAAGCAGTAGTGATTGCTGTTAATCCTGTGTGCCCCTTCAACCAATATTACATTTTCTCCAATCCAACGGGTGTCTACAATGGCAGCACCAGCGGCCCCGTAACCTATCGGCTTTACACGGTGGGCGGTGGTTTCTCTCCTCTCACTCCGCTGCCAGGCCCCAATGGTAACCTTAGTGTAGGAGAAGGGCTGCTCGTTATTCCGAGTAAAACAGATCCCTTTGTTTCCTGGTTGATCGTACGCTTACTCGCCCCTACCGCCAATGGATCTGATTACGTAGTATACCGCATTGATCCAAGTGGAATTTCATTTAATGCAACCTATAATTTTGCTCCAGCAGTAACCAACAACCCTTATTCTCCCATCATGAACATGACCTACGTTGATGATGAAAGTGCGGATAATGTCATCGTAGGATTTTCGGTTTCGGGCTCACCAAGCCGGGTATTTACCAATACTTTCAATACTACTACAGGCGCTTTTAATGGTCAAGGTAACATCGTTGCCTCGCTCTCGTTGGGCACCTTGTACGACTTGGAGTTTTCACCTGGCGGGAATTTCATTTATTATGCGTCCTATTCTCCCAGTGCACTGTACCAAGTACCCGTAAACGGTGGCAACGCACCCCAAATGCGAAACTTTGGTGGTAGTCTCAGGGGTGGTGGGCTAAAAAAAGCACCGGATGGTTATGTCTATCATATTTATGATGCAGGTAACATAAATAATACCAGCAGGGTAAAAATTGGCCGCCTTGTACAACCGGAAACAGCCTTCGATGGTTCCAATTTTAATGACCTGTACCAGGCTGATTTCAATAGTACGGTAAGCATGATCTACGAAGATGTTTTTGCTTACAATTTCCCTGAGTTCGCCAGTGTCCCCAACTGGTCGGTGGAGCTTACAGCCGAAGCAAACACGCCTATCTGCCCAGGCACATCGACCCTCATTACGGCCAGCATTAACACCCTTGGACAAAACATCCAGAGCTACTACTGGACCCTAGACGGGAATTTCCTAACGGCGCTTGAAACCCTGGAATTAGAAGTAGATCAGCCTGGTGATTACCAAGTCAACTTAAACATGGAAGGAGGCTGCATAATTGTTTCTAACCTAATTACCATTGAAGGCTCAGACGCACCGCAAATTGACAATATCGTTTCTACGGACACCCCGTGTGGGGGTGATACCGGCAGCATCACCATTACAGCCAGCGGCGGTAGCGGGCAGTTAAGCTATTCAATAGATGGCACGGATTTCTCTACCACAAACACCTTCTCCAATCTCCCAGCGGGTAGCTACTTGGTTACCGTTCAGGATGAGTTGGGCTGTAACGTAACTCAGAATACGGAGGTTATGCAAACACAGCCTGGCCCTAGTATTGATATGATTGACGTGCAGGAAGCCTCTTGCCTAGATGGAGACGGCAGCCTGACCATTGCCGCAAGTGGTGGCATGGGCCTCTTGCGATACTCCGTCGACGGCAATGCTTATCAGTCCAGTAATACTTTTACTGATTTGGTCGCAGGAGATTATACCGTTTCCGTCGTGGATGCCATCGGGTGCCTTACTACAGCATCAGTACAAGTATTACAAACAGATAATGGTCCACAAATTATGGCTGTCACCAGCGAACCCGCCAGCTGCCAAGGTAACGATGGTAGCATCAGTATTCAGGCTAACGGGGTAAACGGGGCCTTAATTTACTCCCTCGACGGCCTGACCTTTCAAGCAGATAATCAATTCATTGACTTGGCTGCTGGCAGCTACAATGTTGTCGTAGAAGATGAGATGGGCTGTACCGTCAGCCAAATGGTGGTAGTAGAAGCAGACGTTGATCTCCCCAACATTGTAGTCCTAAACATCACCCGCCCTGAGTGTAACCTGGATAATGGCGCGCTCGAGGTACAAGCCGATGGAGGCACGGGAGCTTTGAGCTACACAATTACCGGAGTCACTCCACAGGCGGATAACACCTTCTCCAATTTGGCCGCAGGAACGTATAGCATATCTGTTCATGATGAACTCGGCTGTGCCGTAGATTCGACCATTATTATATTGGAAGACAACTGCCCTATTTATGTCCCCAATGTCTTTTCGCCCAACAATGACGGTGTCAACGATCGTTTCCAAATCTTCACCGATGGCGACTCCGGCACGCTGATTCAACGCTTCCTCATCTTTGACCGTTGGGGCGAGTTGGTCTACGAAGTCAATGACCTTGCCCCTTCTGAACAGAATCGATTTTGGAACGGCACTTTTCGTGGTCAGATTATGGGAGCTGGTACTTACGTCTATTTCATTGAAGTGNGCTATGTGGATGGCTCGTCCGAGATTTTGGAGGGGGATGTGTTGCTGTTGAGGTAGAGAAAGAAAACAGAGAGCAGCGTTTGGTAATTTTTCATTTTTTTACTTCAAATCTACAGATTAAAGTCTTCTGCTAAGATATCATCCACCTCAGCATCATATGCTTCTGAATACCCCAGTTCTTTTGATTTTAAGAAATACTGCAAGGCTTCTTCTTTAAGACCTTGTAACAACTTCGCCTTTCCCATATTCTTATAGGCATAGGAGTTTTGGGGATCGTATCCTATTGATTTCAATATCATTTTTTTCCCCTCGCGAAGGCCTCCTCTACGACAGTAGATCAGCCCTAGATTATTTAGAGCATACTGGTGGTATGGATTTATTTCAAGCGCTTTATCATAATACAACTGGGCTTTATCATATTCTTGTTTTCGATCATAGCAATATCCAAGGTTATTGAATATATCTTCCTCATAATAATCTTGTTTGATTATCTCTTCATAGTCCTCAATTGCCAAATCAAATTCTTGCCTTTTTATAAATACATAGGCTCTTGCCATTAACGATCGGATATCTCCAGGTTCAATAGCTAAAACACGATCAATTATTCCCATTGATTTGTCAACAGGGCCTAGATTTTGATACAATGCAATAAGATGGTGCAAATACAGATAATTTTCACTTCCTAACTGTACCGCTTTTTCTGCATCTTCTATTGATTTATCAAATTCCTTTTCTTCAAACAAGGCTACCGACCTCCAATACCTGAATTCTGCCGCATCAGCTACTGCTATAGAGGTTCCTAAGTCTTCTATCCCCTCTAGGTTTAATTCTTGTGCTATCAAAACAACGCCTCTTAATCCTCTTAACTCAGCATTCTCTGGTTCTTTCCATAAAAGATCATCAATTCTATTTAATGCTCTACCGTAATTTCCAATCTCTATTTGTTCACGTATATCCTGTATCATTCTGATAATTGTTATTAATGAAACCACGTTTGAAAAAAAAGCACTTCTTTCATTTTCTCGTTTTCACAAACAAACTCAATGACTTGAAATTGATCTTTTATTATGTCATTACCAGTTTTTATTACTCTTTGGTTTCTCACTGCATACTCTATTATATTCTTTTTCGTTTCGGTAATTGACTTTAAAACGAATTCATTATTCCAACTCTGATTGAAGATTTCTGGCGCTAAAGCAAATTGTTTACTGTGCTTATATAATTCATCAAATAACAGGTCTAATAAAATTTCAAGTTCGACCTGTTGCAGGTTTCGTTTTTGCTTATCGTTAATTTGAGTAAAGGGAATATTAGGATCTCCCTGGCCTTCTGTTTTATGAAATGAAATCACTGAGAACATATACCCATTTGATAACAGCTCAAACATTCTATTTAAATAAAATATTTGAGTTTTTAATTCATAGTTAATCATTTGATATGATTTAATCAGTAGGTTATACGGTTTATTTATAACAACTCAGTAAAAAACACCCCAAGTTAAGTTGTAAAATTTAATTGTAAAGTGGAGTATCTTGAGCACCTCACTTATACCGATCATTCAACCCTTCCCCTGCCAAAATCATAGGGCGTATTTTCTCCAACCTTTGCACTTTGGTCGCAGCACGTTTGGCTTCACGGATATATTCAGAAAATTCTCTCCTTTTTCCAATTGTAAATTGCTCAAAAGCAGCACTTAATTGATTATTTTCTACTAAAAATTGTTTCAATTCTTCTGGCAAAACAAGCTCCTTTTTGGGCTTAGCCGGGCGGATCATCTTCCCATCTTTCTGATTTTGGATAGCCTCTTCTAAATAAGCCGTCACCAATGCCGGATCAATATCTTCCTCGCTGGAGAAACGCCATTGCCGCATACCTTTGGTTTTCCCCTCCTGGGCATTGATCAATACCTGCGCGGGGTCTTTGAGGAATGTCCCCTGATAGAACCAAAGACCGAAATAGTCTTTAAAAGCGCTCAGTCCAACCACATTTTTATTGTTGATAGTATACACCGGAATCCCCCACTTGATGGTCTCCTCCAATTCGGTAGCAACCAGTAAGGAACGTAATTGCTTTAGGCCATCCTGCCATTCGGTTTGAGCAGCCATGAATTCGTCGGTATTATTGATTTTTTTCATTATCAGTAGGGTGTTTTATTTGTTCAATGCTATGATCTGGTGAAAATTATGGCCATCGACCTTCACCATTAGAAGATATTGACCTGCTGGCAAGCTTGATGTATTTACCCGCAGGGTTCTTTGGTCTGAATAATTACCTTCAAACACCAGGTTCCCAAGTATATTATAAACATAAACCTGTGCGTGGGTGCCTGCCGAAGGAAGAATAATATTGACATCATCAGCTGCAGGATTAGGAAAAACTAACAACTCTCCTTCTGTTACCATTTCTACAACTTCAACCGTAGAATAGGTCATTTGATCATCAAAATCAACTTGTGCCAACCTGTAATAAGAAACTCCTTGAAAAGGGAAATCGTCGATAGTTTCGTACTGCTTGACAAGGGAAGAAAAATTGCTTCCTTGGACACGAGCGATCGTCTCCCATGTTACACCGTCTTTAGACCGTTCTATCAAAAAATGGCTGTTATTGCTTTCAGATGCCGTGGCCCAATGTAAGCGAACGGACTTGTCTGTTTTGAGTGCTGCCTCAAAGTAAAGCAAAGCTACAGGAAGAATACTTTGCCCTTCAATGGCTCCAATATCAGCAACACCTGTGCGCGTTGCCCCAGTATAATCCGTGGCAGCACTCATTGTCGGGTGCCCCGCATCGATCGCTGGAGACAAGCCCTGAGGAAGCAGGTTATAATCAGGAGACCCCGGAGCAGTAAATAATGGATCACCCGATATCGAATTAACATCAAATCCTCGTGAGGCAGACCAGGTATTCAGCGTTTGCCCAGCTCCCCAGCTGGCACTATTCAACAGCTCCATCATATTGTAATCCAAACCATCGTAGTCCCCATCCGCTAAATCCATATCAAAGCCATTTCCATTATCCATAGAAATCAGATTACTGACGACTACATGCCCCGTGCCTTCTCCTCCAACCTTTATGGCCACAGTAGAAGCATTAGCATTACGCAAGTATAGGGAGTTGTTCCGAACCGTCACATCCGTCATTGCCATATCATTGGCGTCCCTGGTACGATCAGGTGCAGCAATACCAACAAGATCTCCCGCGGCTTCATTTATGATAATGTTGTTCTCAACAATCGCCCCTGTACAAGCAGCTACCCCAATCCCAATGTTAAACATATTGACCAATAAATTACCTCTAATGACTGGTGCAACGAACCCTTCGGCAGAACCATACCCCGGATCTACTGCAATGCCCCAAGCATTCCCGGTGACCATTCCTAAATCTTCGTGGATGTAGTTCCCCTCTATTAAAAGGTTGTCATGAAGACCATGTACGACCAGCGAGACCCCATCGGCATTGCCATTCACGATGGCAGATCGATAGAGCTCATTATTCCTGATAATGATATTATCACCATTATCGCCACCGATATAAATGTTATGATTGAAAATCGCCCTGGCAAACCCATTGTTTTCAAAATGACAATCTTCTATTATCAAATCGTCACCACCTCCGAGAAACCCCTGCTCAGAACAATCGGTAATACTTGAATTCAAAAGCTGCATGTGTTGATTCTGATCGTCGGCACCACTATTAGGAGTATTAGCTCCGGCACTATGAACACCGATGCCAAAACCGGAGATATCCAGGTTGTCCATCGTGATATAATCCGCATCATTGTAAGCAAATACAGCCCACTGCCCCGTGCCGGCTCCTCTTAAATCAAGATTCCTGATAAGATAGCCTTCATCATGATCCGCATTTCCTCCATCAGCAAAATGAAACAAATTTGTACCAGCTCTTGCCTCTGTTAAAATAGGCTTAGCCGTTCCTCCCCAGGGAGCATCATAGCTATCAAAAACAATAGGATTAGCAGCGGTAGCATTAAAATTATAGACACTCCCAAAGCTGGCATTCGTCCATGCAGCTCCTTTGGCAAATCGTATCTCGTCACCTGCCTGCAAGGAATTGATCACCGATATTGCCTTGGCAATACTCTGCCAGGGGGCATTACTGCTTGTTCCGCTATTGGCATCATTTCCGGCAACACAATTCACATCAGCTCCCGTATCGCAATCGCAAACATAATAGGTCGTTGCCTTAAGTCCAGAGGTAAAAAGAAAAGTAAAGGCTACTACAAAAATAAGGTGGTGGGTTTTCATGGTGATATTTTAAAGTTTAGAACCATATTACTGGACATTCGGCAAAAGTCCGTAGAAAGACACAGGTCGCTTCGCGCCCTTTTTGGTAAAGGGTAGAGAGATAAGCTAGACTTTCAGCAACCTCAAAGAGATCATCATGTGGAATGCCAAAAGTCCAACTAAGTTTTCATTGCCCTAAAAATAGCAACTTTTCTAAAAAGTGATCCTTTGACCTTTTTTTGTGGTCAAAAACGGAGAAAAGCCTAATTTGTCCATTCTAAATCAGCAACCAACACCATGAAGCACCTTAGCTACATCCTCAATCACTTAGGAGAAAACAGGAAGGACTACTTTGGGGCCGTCTCTCCGCCGATTATCCAATCCAGCAACTTTGCCTATGATCGGTTAGAGGATTTTCGCAATGCTTTCGTAAGTGAATTCGATAGTCACCTTTATACCAGAGGCAACAATCCTACCGTAAAAATCTTGCGCGAAAAACTGGCTGCACTAGAGGGCACCGAAGAAGCGCTCGTTTGTAGTAGTGGCAGTGGTGCCATAGCAGCTGCGGTGCTGAGTCAAGTGCAACAAGGCGACCATGTGGTCTGTGTAAATGCCCCTTACTCCTGGACAAAAATTCTACTAACGGACTACCTCCCCCGCTTTGGCGTCACGACAACCTTTGTTGATGGGAAATCTATCGAGGCCATTGCCGCTGCAATCCAGCCCAATACCAAAGTACTATACCTGGAAAGCCCCAACTCCCTCACTTTTGAGTGTCAGGACTTGGCCGCTTGTGCTGCTCTGGCTCAGCAGCATGGGCTTACCTCCATGATTGACAACAGTTATGCCTCTCCTATTTTCCAACGCCCCCATGAACTGGGCATCGATATTGTGATTCATTCCGGCACCAAATACCTCAACGGGCACAGCGATGTAGTGGTAGGCGTCATTTGCGGAAGCAAAGAAAAAATTCAACACATCTTCTATCGCGAATACATGACACTGGGGCCAATCATTAGCCCCAATGATGCGTCTCTGGTTATCCGCGGCTTGCGCACGCTGGAACTACGCATGAAGCAAAGCGACCAAAGCGCACAGCTCATTGCCCAACGACTAACAGAACATCCCAAGGTAAAATCAGTCTTACATCCACTCCTGCCTGCCTTCCCACAATACGAACTCGCCAAAAAGCAAATGAGTGGCGCTGGCGGCTTGTTTTCAGCCCATTTTGCAGCTACCAGCCTAGAAAGTATGGAGCGGTTCACCCACGCCCTTTTGGACAGCAAGCGCTTCAGCATGGCCGTAAGCTGGGGAGGACATGAATCACTGGCCTTACCCACCGCCGCCTTTTATGGCATTCCTGGCCGCACAGATAGCCCGATACCTTGGACACTTGTTCGTTTTTATATCGGTCTAGAAGATCCCGAATGGTTATGGCAGGGACTGGAAGAAGCGATGGGGTATATTGAATGAGGGAGAGATTAAAAGATACTAAGTACTTTGTACAAGGTACTTGGATTTTGATTGCCTTTAGGCTAAAGCCTACCAAATACAAAGTACCCAATACCTCGTGCGGTGAGAATCACCCTAATACCCCTCCAACCTAAAGGCTACCCTTTGGTGTTCTGTAGCAAAATTGGCATTCATTAGGGGTTCGCGGTTGCTATGCCCACGCACAGTGAGTTGTGGCAAAGGCACACCACTATCGAGCAGGTAACGCTTGACCCTTTCGGCACGTAGCTGGCTCAGATAGCCGGGAGCATCCTCTCGGTCTTCGCTATCGGCATGGCCATTGATAAACAGGCGATAATTGGGGTGTTGTGTTAAAAAAGCAACCATTCGATCAAGAAGCATAAAGTTGGTAACATCAGCGCTATTGGTTCTGAAAAGCAGGGTTTGCTGTTCCAGTAACTGAGCTTCTTCAATGGTAGAAGCCGTCCGCGGGCAGCCGCCTTGATCAAAATAACCGAACGTATTAGGGCAAGCATCTTCATCATCCTCTATCCCATCGCCATCCGTATCTGGACAACCTTGAAACAAAGGGATACCGTACTTCTCAGGGCATCGATCATCCTCATCCAGTAAGCCATCAAGATCGGTATCTATCGCCGGACAGCCTCTCCGATCCTTGGTTCCGGCCAATAATGGGCAATCGTCGATATGATCTTGCACACCATCGTTATCAGTGTCTTTAGGAGGGCAGCCCAAAGCTTCGGGCGGCCCCGCAATGGCTGGACAGCGGTCGTAAGGATCAGCCGTACCATCACCATCCGTGTCCGGACAACCGCTGAAAAACGGGTCGCCTGCCGCTAGAGGGCAGCGGTCATCACTATCACGTATGCCATCGCCATCTGCATCAGGGCAGCCGCGCGTGTCAGCTGGGCCAGGTTTTAACGGGCACAAATCATCCACGTCGGCAATGCCGTCTTCATCAATATCAGAGAGGTAACCAAAATGCAACTTGGCCTCTAGGTAAAGCTGGCCATAACGATCCTTGTCATTTGGGTTCCCGGAAGCACTTACACCATCCAAATAATCGGTTTCTGTAAAGGTGTATAACATTCCCGTTCCTAGCCCCAATGTCTTTGTAATCTGATAGGACAGCCCAATACGGACCGGAATGATCAAGGCGGGCTCAAGGACCTCTATTTCCAGGTCATCTTTGATCAAATCGGCCAGCTCCAAGTGGGTGTTGTCCAGCAAATAAGCCTCCGGTGAATAAAAAACAAGCCCCGCACCAATCCCTACCTCCGGCTGTAGTCGGTGACGACCAAATAGAAAAAAGCGTGTCGTAAAAGCAATGTCTTTAAAGGAAGTTTTGAATTCATAATCCCTGGCCAACCGGTAGGCGTCTGCTGTATAGAAGCGATCAGCACCCGACAATTCACCGATATGCCCTTGCAAGCCAAAGGACCAAAGATCACTGGGGCGATAGTGTAAACTAGCGCCCCAGGTATTGGAATTTCCACGAAGAGACCCAAAGCCTTCTCGGCTAACATCTCCCTGGTATATTGTTTGACCACCACTTGCGCTAAACAACCATTTGGCTTGCTGCTGCCCAGCTACTGGGCTAATAAACAGCAGTAAAAGCAAAACCAAACCAAACAATCGCGACAAGTGATTCATACGTTTAACTAAGAAAAGTGTAAAAACACATTTGCTACTGCAACAAAAACAGCCATCAAAAGTGCCCAGCTAAAGCTTTTAATAGTAAAGCCTTTTAAAAAATGCGCAGCAATCATCAAAACGACGGCATCGACCACCAAGCTAAACAAGCCGAGCGTGATCCAACGGAGCGGTGTCGTAATAAAATCAAGAAACGCCCCAAGAGTCGCATTCAGTATAGCCAATACAAAAGCTACAATCACGGCACGAGTAAAATCCTCGATGTCTACACCATTTAGTAAATAGGCAGCTCCCATCAGAACCAATGCCATCAAAAGGACTTTGATTAAAAAAGAGCCCAGTCCGGCTTGTGCAGCAAGAAGTATAATCGTCATAGTCTTAAGGTTTTTAGTTATAGAATATAATATAAACTTAATTCCCCCATTTCTGGCGGGTAGAACTGCTGCTTTCTTGTTCTTTAAGTGATCCTTCCAGCTCTTTTATTTTCTGCTTCAACTCACGGTTCTCTTTTTTCAGCTTTTCTATTTCTTGCTGAGGATCATACGTAGAAGAAGATTTAGAAGACGAGCTGCTTGTCTTTCCATTCATCATTCCTTTTACCTCTGCAATAGGATCTTTACCTTGAATATAAAGCGCACCACCATAAGCTAGTGGAACCAGAAAAATAAGGAACAAGAGTAAGCGTGCAAAAGGAGTCAGTTTAGTACGTGTGGCCATAGATTGAATTATTTATGCCAAAAATAATAGAATTGTAACGCAAAGCACATAATTATCTACCAGCATTGATTTAAAAAGGATAGAAGGCTCCCTTCAAGCTTGGACGACACTGCTTCATTGGCTATCTTGCGGCAAAGAAAAAAGAGTAGCTGAAGCTCCCCCACCAATATGAAAGACGTCTTTATTTATGATGCCCTCCGCACGCCCCGCGCCCATGGCAAAGCACGCGGAGCGCTTTACGAAGTAAAACCGGTGCATCTACTGGAGGTAGCCCTGAGGGCTCTTCAGCACCGTCATCAATTCCAAGCTTCTGATATAGATGATTTAATCATTGGTTGTGTCACGCCCATCGGTGACCAAGGCTTTAATATTGCCAGAACAGCCTTGTTGGAAGCAGGCATGTCTGCCGCCAATGGCGGTATGCAGATTAACAGGTATTGTACCTCAGGCTTAGAAGCCGTCAACTTGGCCGCCGCCAAAATAGCTGCAGGCTGGGAAGAACTTTCCATCGCTGGAGGTACCGAAAGCATGAGCCGCGTCCCTATGGGCAGCGATGGTGGGCCTCTCCTCAATGATCCTGGTGTTTTTATGACGCAAAACTACCTGCCACAAGGGGTTGCTGCTGATCTGATTGCCACCATGGAGGGTTTTCAACGAGAGGAACTCGATGCTTACGCTGTACAATCACACCAACGAGCAGCTGCCGCCCAAACGGCTGGCCATTTCCAACCTAGCATTGTACCTATTTGTGATGCCAACGGCCTAGCTATTCTCAAACAGGACGAAACCATCCGGCCTGAGACAAGTCTCGAACAACTGTCCAGACTACGGCCTTCTTTTGCACGCCTTGGCGACCAAGGCTTTGCAGCAATGGCCCTACATCGTTATCCAGAAGTTGAAAAGGTTCATTACCTGCATACACCAGGCAACTCTTGTTCTCTTTCTGATGGTGCGGCACTCGTTTTACTGGGCAACGAAGCTAAAGGAAAAGCCCTCGGACTGAAGCCAAGAGCGCGAATTCTGAGTTGTGCAACCGTTGCTGTTGACCCAACGATCATGCTCACGGGGCCGGGGCTAGCTTCAGAAAAAGCATTAAAAATCAGCAAGCTAAAAGCTAAAGACATCGATTTGTGGGAATGCAACGAAGCCTTTGCAGCAGTAGTACTAAAATTTCAGCGCGATCTGAATTTGAACGATGATCAACTCAATGTAAATGGTGGAGCAATAGCCTTGGGACATCCCCTTGGAGCGACAGGCGCCATGCTCCTGGGAACAATGCTTGATGAGCTTGAAAGAAGAGATTTAAAAACCGGACTAGTCACCCTCTGCGCTGGTGCAGGCCTGGCAGTGGCTACCATAATCGAACGCGTATGATCCGGCTAAAAAAAGATACCGCTAACATTGTCACCATCATCTTCGATATGGAAGATCGGGAAGACAATGTTATCAACCATGAGATTACAGATGCTTTCCTGCCCGTTATCAAACGCCTACAGGAAGAAAAAGCCAAAGGGCAGCTCAAGGGCGTCATCCTTACTTCTAATAAAAAATCATTCCTCTCTGGCGGTGACTTGGGCTACCTTTATGGTGCCAACGATCCCGAAGAGCTTTTTCAAGAAGCCGAAAAGCTTAGTCGCTTTTTCCGAGATTTGGAACGCCCCGGTGTCCCCGTTGTTGCAGCCATTGCAGGCAATGCACTGGGTTCAGGTTTTGAAGTAGCCCTCGCTTGCCATCATCGCATTGTCCTCGATGATCCGCGAGTACGTGTGGGTATCCCCGAAGTCAATCTGGGGCTTATGCCTAGCGGAGGAAGTATCGTACGTATGATGTGGCTCCTCGGTATTGAGAAAGCCTACCCTGTTCTTACTTCTGGCCGGCACTACTCTCCTCAAGAAGCCCTGAAAGTGGGTATTATTGATGATTTGGCCAGCACCAAAAAAGAATTAATAGAAAAAGCAAGAGCCTGGCTCCTCTCCCACCCTTACTGGCACCGCCCTTGGGATCAGGAAGGTGAAACTATTCCCGGAGGCACCGCCCAAGATCCTGCTTTGATTGAACGCGTACGCGCTACGGCAGCTGAATTAGCGGCAGCAACCTACAACAACTCCCCTGCTAAGCGTACTATCCTCAATGTATTGGTCGAAGGCTCAAAGGTAGACTTCCCCACCGCTTGCCGCATTGAAAACCGCCGCTTCGCCCACTTGGTCTGCTCCAGTACGGCTAAGAATATGATCAGCACTTTCTGGATGGATTACCACTCCATCAAAAAAGGAATAAGCAGACCTAAAGGTTATGGCAAATTTCGGGTACGCAAGGTGGGTATCATTGGTTCCGGGCGTATGGGCTCAGGCATCACACTCTCCTGTATTCAAAACGGACTTTCTGTTGTCCTTAAGGACGTAAGCAAAGCCATTGCCGAGCGCGGGCGCGAGTACGTTAGCCAACGCATTGACGAACTCATTCGGGAAGGCACCTTTCATCCTACGGAGAAAAAGGAGATCATGGAGCGCTTGGTTACCACAGAAAAAGCAACGGATTTTGCAGACTGTGATATCGTCATCGAGGCGGTTTTCGAAAACCAACACCTCAAGCAAAAGGTCACCCGTGAAGCAGAAGAGCAACTGGATAACTATTCAATTATTGGTACCAATACCGTGTCTATTCCCATTGCTGAGCTGGGCAAAGCACTGCGCCGACCACAAAATTACGTAGGGCTTCACTTCTTTCCGCCAGCAGAACGCGTCCCCTTAGTTGAAATCGTCGCTGGAGCTGATACTTCCGATGAAACGGTTGCTCGTGCTATCGACTTTGTACAAAGAATTATTAAAATCCCCATTGTTGTAAAAGATGTCTGGGGCTTCTATGCCGCACGGGTTCAAAACACCTATATCCTTGAAGGCATCAGTATGCTCAAAGAGGGCTACGCTCCAGCTTTGATCGAAAATTCTGGTCGCCAACTGGGCTTACCTAATGGGCCACTAGAGTTAGCTGATGCAATGGGTTTACAACTCGTACTCAAGTACGAAGAGCAAGCGGCCATGCACTATGGTAGCAACTACGTACAGCACCCTTCCGTGAGTGTTCTTAAAACCATGATCGAAGACCTGGAACGTACTGGCCGTACCAAGAAGTCCGGCTTCTACGAATATGACGAGGAAGGCAATAAGGTTCTATGGAACGGGCTACATGAACACTGGGCACCAAGCAAGACCTCCTATGATCGTA
Source organism: Lewinella cohaerens DSM 23179 (assembly GCF_000379805.1). Classification (GTDB taxonomy): domain Bacteria; phylum Bacteroidota; class Bacteroidia; order Chitinophagales; family Saprospiraceae; genus Lewinella; species Lewinella cohaerens. Next base: position 480,597 of record NZ_KB903531.1, read on the forward strand.
AACGACTCAATGAACGATTACTCTTTGCCCAGGTGATCGAAGCTTTATGGTGTATGCACGAAGGTGTTATCACTTCCGCAGCGGCAGCTAACCTAGGTAGTGTTTACGGCTGGGGTTTCCCCAAAGAGACCGGCGGCGTTATTCGGTTTGTCCAAAACTATGGCGTAGATAATTTTATGGCGCAAGCCAAAGTATACCACAAGGATTATGGCCAGCGTTTCCGCCTACCCAAAGTATTAAAAAACATGATTACCGAACCTAACTTTCAACTAGCCAAAGCGGCAGTTGAGTAAAAATAAAACCACCCTTCATGGATCCCATTCTTTTTGAAATTAAAAACCAAGTTGGTTGTATTACCCTCAACCGACCTCAGAAGTACAACAGCTTTACCCGCGAATTGGCCCTCAGTATGCAAGCAGCGCTAAAGCAATGCGCTGACGACGAAAATATTCGGGCAATTCTAATTACTGGTGCAGGCAAAGCCTTCTGTGCTGGCCAAGACTTGGGGGAAGTCACCCAAGAGGAAGCCCCCGGCCTTAGTAAGATCATTTCTGAGCACCTGAACCCTATCATCCGCCTCATTCGAGAAACAGAGAAACCCTTCGTCGCGGCAGTCAATGGTGTTGCCGCCGGAGCAGGAGCGAATGTTGCATTGGCTTGCGACATTACCGTAGCGGCCGAATCAGCAAGCTTCATCCAGGCTTTTAGTAAAATTGGCTTGATCCCTGATAGCGGTGGCACTTTTTTCCTACCTCGCCTGATAGGCCTTCAACGCGCAACCGCCTACATGATGTTGGGCGATAAAATAAGTGCAACAGAAGCTGCTCAGGTAGGCATGATTTACAAAACATTACCCGATGAAGGCTTCGAAAAAGCAACCTTCGACCTCGCTCACAAATTGGCAGAAATGCCAACCACAGGCCTGGGACTCACCAAACGCGCACTAAATCAATCCTTGAGTAACGACCTAAACAGACAGCTGGAAATCGAAGATCAAATTCAATCTACAGCCGGGCAAACCGCAGACTATAAGGAAGGGGTACAAGCATTTATGGAAAAGAGAAAACCCGTTTTTACAGGTAAGTAACAAGCTTCTAGATAAGGCGCTCCGACGCGCAAGTGTAGCAGTAATTACAAAATAAGCGCGCCGGGCGCCTGTTATTTGTTAAACGCCTGGGAGCTATGATGGTCATCCTACAAAGTTTACTTTAATAGACATTTAACGTATTTTAGCAATATGGCTAAAAACACTTCCTCCAAACCAGAACCAGACCGGCTTCCTGCCAGCATCAACCCTCGGTTGCGGCAGCGGCAGCGGCGGGATTATCCGGCCAGTCACTACCTGGAAGGGATTCTGGCTGGAGATAGCGTTTTACTCAGCCAGGCCATCACGCTAGTAGAAAGTACCCGCTTGGCCGACCAGCGCAAAGCGCGTGAAATTGTAGAAGGGTGTTTGCCTCATAGCGGAGCTTCCTTTCGCCTTGGCATTACGGGGGTTCCCGGAGTAGGTAAGAGTACTTTTATTGAGACCTTTGGATTGGCGCTCGTCGAAGCAGGCAAAAAAGTGGCTGTACTCGCCGTTGATCCCAGTAGCCAGCTCACCCACGGCAGTATCCTTGGTGACAAAACTCGCATGGCGCAATTGTCATTACAAGTCGATGTTTTCATCCGCCCCTCCCCTGCTGGTGAATCACTAGGCGGTGTCGCCGCCAAAACCCGTGAACTTATTCTATTGTGTGAAGCTGCAGGCTATGATTTTATTATTGTAGAAACGGTAGGCGTCGGGCAGTCAGAAGNAGCGGTCTACAAACTCACCGATTTTTTCTTACTGCTCCTTCTTCCCGGTGCTGGCGACGAACTCCAAGGTATCAAACGTGGCGTCGTAGAAATGGCCGACCTCATCGCCGTCAACAAAGCCGACGATGATCGGCGTATTCCGGCACAACAAGCACGCGCAGCCTACCAACGAGCGCTCCACCTTTTTCCGCCAAAAAACAGCAACTGGATCGCCAAAGCACAAACTTGCTCGGCTATCACCGGCGCAGGCATCCCCGCCATTATCGAAGAACTAGAGGATTTTCAAACTCTCACGCATGATAACGGCTTCTTCCTACACAACCGCCAGGAACAAGCCATCCACTGGTTTCAGCAGCAGCTCCGCCAACGTATCCTCGACCAGTTTTTAAAACCTGCCGACCATCAAGAAAGGTTACGAAAATTAGAAGCCGCTATCCGTGCAGAAGAACTCTCCCCGCAGGCTGCGGTAGAGGCTTTTTTCAATAATTCTTGACCACCAAAGTTAAATTCGTGAATTTAACCTACCAGTAGGTGCCTTTGGTGGTTAAAAAAGAAAAACCTTATATGTCCTTATAATCCCTCATATGGTTCAAAAATCTCCGGTGCCTTTGGTGGTTAAAAAAATCACCGCGCATTTTCCAACAACGGCATTGGATCGACCGCCGTGCGGGCCTTACCCACGAGAATCTCGAAATGCAGATGAGGGATCGTTTTACTTGCATTACCGCTATTCCCTACCGTCGCTATCTCCTGTCCGACACTCACTTCGTCGCCGTCTTTCACCAACCAGTCTTCCAGGTGTGCATAAAAATACTGCACACCGTCCGAGCCGCGCAGATAAAGGGTTCTTCCCCCGTTACCGCCTTCTTTTATGGCTTCAATATGACCATCAATGACTGCCAAAACTGGCGTATGCCTGGGCGCTTTTATATCTACGCCCTGATGAGTACGACTCTTGCCGCGAGCGTCCCCAAAATGGCTGATGATATTCTCCAAGCTATGGCCCTGCACCGGAAACCTTAAACCTTCCGAAGAGGTGATCTGCTGTTCAGCGCCTTGCTCAAATTCTTGCTCTGCCACCGGGGTGTAAGGATCAAAAAACTGTGTCCCTACAATCCAGATAAAAACCACCGGTCCTACCCATCCGAATAACTTATTCATAAGCGATTATTTAAGAGCTTGTTGGGTACCATAACGGCAATTTGGCCACAATTATTTGCTTAATATGCCTCACCTCCTGTTAAAATGCACTGCCTTCCAGGGTGTTTTGGATGGTTCAAAATCTTAAGTGCCTTTGGTGGTAAAAAAAGAAAAACCTTATATGTCCTTATAATCCCTCATATGGTTCAAAAATCAAAGCCCCTTAAGCGTTTTCCGATCAATTTTCCCTGTATCATTCTTGGGCAGTTCCTTCAAAAACCGGAAAGACTTCGGCACCTTAAACTTTGCCAAGTGCCCTTTGCAATAGTCACTTAAAGCTGTTGCTGTCACCTCATCATCGGCATTTAATACCACAAATGCACACCCTACTTCGCCCCATTTCGCATCGGGCACTCCAATGACGACCGTCTCCGCAACTGCCGGATGATTCAACAGCACCCGCTCTACTTCAGCAGGATATACGTTCTCACCACCGGAAATAAACATATTCTTGATGCGGTCTTCCACATAAAAATAGCCCTCCTCATCCTCACGGACCCGGTCACCAGTACGGAACCAACCATCTACAATAGCTTTGCCCGTAGCTTCGGGCTGTTCCCAATAACCGGGAGTAACCATCGGGCCACGGAGAAGTAATTCACCTCCCGTATTAGGTGGTACTTCTTCTCCCTGCTCGTCCACGATTTTTGTTTCTACATAAAAATTAGACCTCCCTATCGATCCTTTTTTACGGATAGCATCATCTTGGTGCAGGCTAGTAAGGTTGGGGCCCACTTCCGTCATGCCATACCCTTGCCGGATAGGTACCCCCTGCGCTTGCCAGCGCTCAATCAGCGGAATGGGCATAGGTTCACCCCCAACAATAATATAGTGTAAATGACTAAAATCGGTCTTTTCAAAAGCCGGTTCATCAGCCATCATTTTCAGCATCGTGGGTACTCCCATAAAAACGGTAGCCCGCTCTTTTTCCAATAATTCTAGAACGGTTGCAGGCTCAAACTTCTTCAACAAACAGCTGTAACCGCCATGATGCAAGAAAGGGGTCGTGAGCACATTCCACCCACCAGTATGGAAGGGCGGCATGCAATTTACCGTGCGGCTTTCCGTGTTTACCAGCAATGACAACGACGTATTGATGCTGTTCCAAAACAACATTTTATGGGTATAAATAGCGCCTTTGGGGAAACCCGTAGTTCCGGAGGTATAAAGGATAAACACAGGGTCATCATCCGCTATCTCTGCTCCAGGATCACGTGCATCTTCCGGTTTGATCGTGGTTTTATCACAATAGTCGGCCAAAGTCTCCATCGACCACTGATGCGCGATTTTATTTATGCTGGCACATTGCCGCATATTTGTCCAAAAACGTTCCTCCGTAATGACCAAGGCCGGACGGGCATTCTCCAACAGGTAATCAATCTCCTGATTTGCCAACCGATAATTGAGCGGCACCAGAATGAGGCCCATCTTCTGGGCAGCGACAAACAAGAGGATGTACTCAAGGCTGGTTTCTGCCAGCACCGCAACCCTATCCCCTTTTTGTAAGCCCAGCGTATTTAGAAAATAATGAGCCAGCCGATTTCCCAGTCGGTTCAGTTCGTCATAAGTAAGCGTTTGTCCACTGGTATATGCTTTTACAGCTTCTTTTTGAGGTTGATACCTGGCCCATTTGGCGGCCCAATCATATTGGTGCATTCATCTATTATTTTCATTAACTCAACTTTCGGCGAATGCCGAAAGTCGTAGAGCCTGCCTGACTAGTCGGACAGGGAGTTTTTGGTAGAAGGTATAGGGATGTAAATACGCTAGTGGTCTTTAATTACCCAACATCACATTTTTTCCTTAAAATTGGAATTGCCTAACTTTTCGCGATCCCTATACCATCTACCCTAGGAACGCGAAGCGGACCGCATCCTTCTACAGACTTTCGCCGAAAGTCTAGATCAAAGCTGAAACGCCGCACTTGCAAAAGCGAGTCCGCCGCCCGAGCCGACAAAATACACCAGATCGCCAGATTTTACCAACTCTTTCTCCCAGGCATCATTGAAGGCCATCGGAATACAAGCTGATCCTGTATATCCATAATGATGCATGATAGTATGCGCCCGTTCCCTTGGCACTTCCAGAAGATCTAGCGTTTCCCAAATCGCATTGATGTTGATTTGAGTGATAAAAAACTGATCTACCTTTTCCACTGGAGTTGTCGTCCGTTCCCCGAGGGTACGGATCATTTGACTCCAAATTTTGGGATTTAATTCTTTAGGAAACTTACGGACGAACTGTAGTTGGTGCTCATGCCGACCTATCATCTCCGCATTAACCGGCTGGTGGGTGCCACCACCATAGATGCCCATCCACTCGTTATATTCACCTTTGGTAATAAGCTCACTAGAGAGAAAGCCCAAGCCTTCTTGTTCTGTTGCCTGAAGAAGGACGGCACCGGCACCATCAGCAAAGAGTGTAACGGTCTTTTTGTCCTCCATATTCAGGTACTTACTCATGGCGTAAGCCCCAATTATCAAGACGTTTTTGTAGTGCTCATCTGCCCGAATATACTTAGCACCAATGTCAAGCGCAGTGACAAATCCAGCACAGGCCGTATTGATATCAAAGGTACCCGCCCGATCAGCACCAATACGATGCTGTACGACCGAAGCCGTAGAGGGAGATACAAATTCTGGTGTATCTGTTGAGATAATAATCAAATCCAATTCGCTGGCGGCTACGCCTGCCCGCTCAAGGGTTTGCAAAGCTGCTTTCTCGGCAAGGTCAGCCGTACTTTCATCGGCAGCACACCAGCGTCGTTCGTAGATTTTTACATTTTCTTCCAACCAGGTACTGACGTCAACGCCCAGCAACTCATCGAAATATTTGTTAGGAACAACCCGTTCAGGAGCGTAAGCACCGCAGGCGGCAATGGTCGCGTTGCGCATGATATATATTTAGAGAAGTAAGGAATGGCTAAAGGCATTTTGGAGGGCAACAGGTAATCGCTTACCTGTTACTAATTCCAAGCACGTTATTAATTCTTCACCTCTGACTTTTTTAAAAATTGATGTCCAATTAGTGTCGGGAAGACACTGAAAATTATCGCGAAGGCAGCAGTCAAACCAGGGTTGGCAAAAGCCAGGGTACTCGTTGGAAACAACTGTTCTCCGAAAAAGAATAAACCAAAGTGAATAGTTAGCGCTAATACGGACATCGTCCATACCAGTCGCAAATTTGGGGTTTTATACAACACCCCTGCAAGTAATGGCGGCACGGCAGCCAGTACAAGCCCGTAGACCCCTACTTGGCCAAAAATCCCCAGCAACTTTGGGGGATAAAGCGCCACCAGGAATACCGCAACCGCCATTATTATTAGCACCAGATGGCCAGCACGCATAGCAAGTCGCATTTGTTCTTTGGGATTACGGGTGCTCTTACCTCTGGAAAAGATATTGAGCACCAAATCATTAGCGGTTATCGTTGAAATCCCTACCAGTAAGCCATCCAGCGTAGACATAGCTGCAGCCAATAAGACCACACTTACGATCGTAAATAGCCAGTCGGGAAAGACCTGTTGCAGGTAAACCGTCATCACTAAGTCTTGGCGAAAAGCTCCTGTCGTTGTATCCATAAGGGCTTCGGGAGGTACCGCTACATGCGCCCAAAAACCAGCTAATAACAAAAGTGAAAAGAGTAAAAACACGACGCTAAAAACCAGAATGTAACGCAGCACTGCCTTGTCTGATTTTACGTAAAGTGCTTTGGTAAGAATGTGCGGTTGACACACCAATGCTCCTCCGATTAGAAAACCAGCAACGTACGTAGAAAACCAATCGTTGAACAATTTACTTTCAGGGTTGACCCAAGCGAGTAAATTAGCGTCTTTGGCTTGTAACACAGCGGTTATATCGCCACCTTCCAGGTATAACTTCAGGCCACTCCACAATACCAATGCACTCACGATAATCATCAGAAAACCTTGAAACATATTGGTAAAAACGTGGGCATAGGTTCCTCCATAAAGCACGTAACCCGTTACAAAAACCAGCGTAATCACTAGTGCCACCACATTGGATACACCTAATAATTTTTGCATAACAATCGAAATTCCCCCTACCAGTAAAACCACAAAAGCTACTGCCAGAAGGTTGATTACCGCAAAATACAGCGAGAAGTCTCTGGAGCCATATCGTTTCCCTATCCAATCTGGAATCGTCAGTGCTCCGGCGGCTTCACCAATGCGGCGAAACTTAAAGGAAAGCACACACAACATGGTCACAAACCCCAGGTAAACACTGATTCCCAGGTGCATAAACCCAGCCAAGCCATCAACATAGACAAAGCCCGGGTTGATAATAAAAGTGGCTGCTGAAGCCGTCGCTGCCGCAAGGGTAACGCCCACCTGAACAGGAGACAAATCACCCTTTCCAATCGCAAAACTTCCGAAGTCATCGGTTTTGCGGTGCCCTAGCCAACCAAGGTAAGCGGTGCCAAGAAGGTAAATAGCGAAGAGTATCCAGGCCAGTGTCATGTCTTTTGTTTAGAGAGAAAGTGCATTGCGGAGAGCAGGTCTTTTTATGACTTCACTCCCCGCAAGCTATCTTTCCACATCAGTTTAGGGAGTTCGCAAAAAATAATCTACACATCTTCCTACAAATTTTGCTTTATCCATCATCAGATTTTACTTGCGTAGCCCGCTATGCTGCGAAAAATCTGATTTGTCTAAAGAATAATTTGCTACGTCCTTTGCGTAGATTATTTATTTCCTCATCCCTTATTTCTTCGCCGGAATATTGTATACCAATTCTAAGGTATAAATACCGCGAGTAGGCGCTGCTGCTGTAAATTCACGTAACTCCTGATTGAACAGGTTAACCGCAGACAAATTCACCCGGAAATTATCCGTAATATGATAACCTACGTTCAGGTCAACCGTAAAGAACCCACCAAGAGGGCCATAATTGTACGAATCTGAACCTCTGGCATCCTCTACAATAGGGCTTCCTCTCCAAGTCAATGGGTTTCCTTCGTCATCGGTCAGCGTTTCAGAAGCAATCTGGAAACTAGAGAAATAGTTGTATTTCTCTACGTAGCGACCGTAAGCACCACCATAGAACTTATCCCCGTTGTAGTTGAGGCCCAGCCCGAAGCGGTTGTTAGGAGCATTTACCAAGATATCCAGGAAGTTAACCGTACCGTTACGGTCAAAGTCATTAGCCAGGTCGTCTTCATCAAACGTGTAATCGAAGTACGAATAGTTGACGTAAGCATTCAATTCTGGCGTAATGTAGTAATTCAGGTTCAGGTCAAAACCGTAAGTATTCACCTGGCCAAAATTCACGTAAGTAGCAACAAGTCCTTCCAAGCCAATAGCCGCATACAGGTCATACAAAGCATCAGCCTGTACTTCCCGTAGTGGTGTTTTGCCACGGCTGGTAGCAAAGAAAGTGGTTACAGGGCTGAGGAAATCTTCACTGATATTGTAGTACGTATTAGCGTCGATAAAGAGCTTGTTCTTTTTCAATTGTCCACGGTAGCCTAGCTCAAAAGTTTGCAGTTTCTCAACACTTTGAGCCTCCAGACGGCCACCACCTACAAGGTCAAAACCTTCAGCGTTTCCGAGGATCAAGCCGTTGAACAGGTTGCCAAACATATTGAGGATTGTAGGGGAAGCGATACCCTGTCCGTAGGTCAGGCGCCAAGTTCCCATATCTCCAATTTTCAGTAGACCAAACTTAGGTACAAAGTTAAACTCGTACACATCATGGTAATCGGCACGCGCCGCAGCCAAAGCTTTCCAACCACGGTTGAAATCGTAAGTCAAGTGAGCATAAGCACCGTACTGATTTACTACAATATCTTCTCCGTTGTAATATTCATTGAGTTCATTTTCAATCAGGTAAGTCCCCAAACTATTGGCACGATCCTGCTGCCACTGAGCACCAGTGATTAACTCCAGACTACCAAAACGGTTATTGTATTGAATTTCTGAATTCCAACGATCAGAGGCATCTTTGAAAATAGCACCGGTAGAGTAAGACTGCGCACCACGTGCTTCAGCATCACTTAAGCCCAGTACATCGATACCAGTGTAGTAAGCTTTGGTACGATCATCAATCGAATAAGTATCATCGGTTTTACTTTGCGTATAAACAGACTGGATGAAGAAATTCTTGAAATTCAGTCGTAGCTGGGTGTAGAAAATCTGCCAGTCGATGATTTGGTTACGCCCTACGTTGGTAGGTGAAAGGTAGTTGCTGTTACTGTAACCCGTATTAAGAATGATATCAAAATCTTCTTTTGGGGTAAAGTAAAATGCACCTTCCAAGCGCGTTGCATTCACATCAGGATTAAGTTCAAGTTCTTCCCAACCTTCCTTAACTCCATCTGCACCAGCATAGTCAGGAGAACCAATCAAATTACCATTAGCATCCTGACGATCAATGTAAACAGAATCCGCAAAATCGAATTCTGTAGCAGCTGAGTATTCGCCCATCAATTTGAAGGCAAACTTGTCACTAACCACTTGTGCATGACGCATACGAGCCGAGTACAACGGATTACCGTCGCCATTTACCCCTGCATTGAGGGCGATCGTGGTTCCAGCTGAAGTACGAGGATCTTTGGTAATGATATTCAACAAGCCATTGTGCGCATTCGGCCCATAAAGCGTTGAGTTGGGACCAAGAATGATCTCTACCCGCTCAATATCCTCTTTGATGGTCGTATTCAATGGCCCCAAAGGCAGGCCGGTAGCCACTAAGCTAGAGAAGCGGCTATCGGTAACCTGCAGGTTTTTGGAGTTAAAGTTGGAATTGAATCCACGAATGTTAAAAGCTGGTGCAGCAATACCTGCACGGAAATATTCTACCCCTTTCTGACGGGCAACCAATTCAGCAGGGCTTCCTGCAAATTGTTCGATTTCGCGAGCAAAGATCGTCTCGATAGTTGCTGCACTTTCGGTTAATTTTTCGGGCCGCCGGCTACCGGAAACCACCACCATATCCAGATCAGTACCTACACCTAGCCGAAAATTAAGGGTAACCTTTTCATTGGCACTCACTGTAATTTCCTCCACTTCGTCTCGGAAGCCAATGTAACTGGCCATCACTTTGTAGGTTCCAGGATCAACCATCATTTCATAGTTGCCGTCAATGTCTGTCACAGCTCCCGCTGGATTCCCTTGTACAGTAAGGTTTGCACCAATAAGTGCTGTTCCCTCATCATCCGTCACTTGTCCGGATATCGTGGCTTTTTGCCCCATGGCATAGAGGGCAGCGCCACAAAAGATCAAAAGCGTAAATATTCTTTTCATGAAGCTCAAGTATTTAAAGACTTACGAAATTATTCCACTAAAAACCTCCTTATGATAAAACCCTGTTCTACAGGAATAGCAAAAGAAGAACTTTTATTCTGGTGGTGAATTTAGAGAAGCCTTGTTGCTTTTAAATCCTCTGTTCATTTTCAAAAACCATTGACTGAAACTAGTAAAACCCTACTACAATCCTTTCAACATACTTATTTTCAGTCATTTAATCACACTAAAAAAAGCATTGACTTTATTAACCAACTTTACTCATTTGACTGTAAAAGCAGAAATGAGATTATTCAATTCAGCAGCTTGCTCCCATTGAACGAAGTGCCCTGCCGAAGGTAAAATAGCAAGTTGACCTTGTGGAATTTCATCTACTCCAGCCTGAGCGACCTCTCTAACACTCAGTCCTGGATGTAAAAACTTATTGGGAATTAAGCCATCATTTTCACCAAAAACTACGAGCGTTGGCAACTGTATTTCTGATAACCGATCAAAAACAGGCTCCATCAGCATAGCATTCACACACTGTGGAATCATCTCACAGTAGGCTTCGTAAGCTGGTGATGCCTTCAGTTCCATGCGATTAGCTATCATAAAACGAGCATCCTCCGGCATGTCGAAAAAATTCATCTCAAAATTTCGAACAATCTGAGCATCAGGAGTCGCTTTGACCACTGCAGGAGTTACGAAAGTTGCGAACCACTGCTGCTGCTCGGGAGTAAAAGTTTCGAAGCCAGCAGGAGCCACCAGAACCAACCGAGTAATTTCTTCCGTATTTTTCAGCACCGTATGCATGGCTATTTGCCCTCCCATACTATGCCCCACCAAGGTCACCTCTTTTAATTCTAGTTGCGCAACAAAAGCCGCTATTGTTTCTGCAAAAAAATCCATACTATAAGGGTACTCTCCATCATCGGACTTGCCATAACCCGGAAGGTCTAAAGCAATACAACGGTGGGTGAGTTGCAAGCTATCAAGGTTTTTATACCAAGCTTGCAGGTTGCTGCCTAACCCATGTATAAATAGTAACACCGGCCCTTGGCCTTCATCTACATAAGCAATTTGAAGACTATCAAAAAGGGTAACTTCTTTTACGGGGTATACATATTTCCAACTTTCCATAGCGGAGTCTTTACTTGATAAGTCCTGCCCAAAAAGAAAAGAAGACAGGCTAATTAGAATAAAAAAAACAGTCCATCGAATGAGCATAAATGATTGTTTTATTAGGGGAAATAAATTTTCACCCATATAAAATTAGGCGAATAAGGCATATGCAAAATCAAAACCAAAAAGTCAACACCAGTTTAAAAGACATATAAATTCTTAATAAATAGACATTTATAAAATACTCTATCTCCAAAAACTATAAAAGTCAATGCAAAAAATTAATTTGCAGTATAGAAGGCCTTCCTTTTCAGCACCTAAATTTGAGAATTCTCTGACATTTTATGTTGTCAGAGAAAAAATTAGAGAAATAAAAAACAGAATAATTCATGCGACTAAAAGATAGAGTAGCCATTATTACTGGCGGTGCACAGGGGATTGGAAAAGCCACAACCCTCAAGTTTGTCCAAGAAGGTGCAAAAATAGCTATTTGGGATATCAACGCTGAGAAGGGAGAAGCATTCGCACAGGAACTACAAAACGAGGGACATACCGTGCATTTCTTTCAGGTAAACACGGTAGATGCCGCAGCAGTAAGTGCGACAGCTAAAGCCGTATATGAAGCTTTCGGCCAAATTGATATTCTGATCAACAATGCGGGAATCACCAGAGATGCTACCTTACAAAAAACGACCCCAGAACAATGGCAACAAGTACTGGATGTCAACCTCACTGGCGTTTTCAACTGTACACAAGCTATATATCCTTACATGAAAGAAGCAACTTACGGCCGCATTGTCAATGCCTCTTCTGTAGTAGGCATTCAAGGTAATTTTGGACAGAGTAACTACGTAGCCACCAAGGCAGCCGTCATTGGCCTAACCAAAGTCTGGGCGCGAGAGTTTGGCAGACGGGGCGTAACTGTTAATGCTGTAGCTCCTGGTTTTATCGCGACCGAAATGGTCAACACCATTCCAGAAAGCATTCTTGATGGCTTCCGAGCCAAAACGCCACTCAACCGCTTAGGCACCCCCGCTGAAGTTGCTAATCTTTATGCCTTTCTGGCCTCGGAGGAAGCATCTTTCATTACCGGAGCAACCTATAGCGTAGATGGTGGTGTAAGAATATAAATTTGTCCTATGCGTAGCAAACTCAGCAAATTCACGGCTTTCACCAATACTTTACTGCCCCATGAAACGCAGTACTTACTCTCCGTACAGCGCTTTGAGGACGAAGAACGCCTGCTGATTTTGCAACGCATTGACCACAATGCTCATCACATTGATCAATTTACAGAGTATGATCTCCGTATTGATAAAAGAAAATACAACCACTTACAGAATTGGATTGAAGATCGATTACGCAGTGCCGATGTTGATGAGCAGTTAAAGTGGATGCTGACAACTGAACAGCAGATCCTTACAGACAATATCCTTATCGAACAGGAGAAGCGCTTGCTCAAACTAATTCGTACAGACCAACAACCCGTCTATTTCAACACCTTTTACGAACTGGCCGAACACTATCGACATTTTTTACTCATAAGACTGCGCTACCACGACCATCAGCTTGTTGATGAATACCTAAAAAGGCATAAAGATGCCTATGCGCAATCGAAAGAAATTCACGAACAGCTCCACAAAGCAACACTAGACATTGTAGGCCAATACGATGGCCAACAAGCGGAATCCCGACAATGGGAACAATGGCTTGCTACTGTTTTCCACAATGAGCAACTTGACTGGCACTTGCGGTATCTTGCCTTACTACGCTTGACTTTTCTATGTTACAACTACCGTAAATATGACCTCCTCCGGGAAAAATTTTCCTACCTGGAAAAGCAATTCTTGGCAGGTACCTATTACTCCCGGCGCCTGCTGCTCAATTATTACAATACTCAACTCATGCTCCACTCCCACTATCGAGAGTATGATCAAGCGGTCTACTTTGGCTACCTGAGTATTCGCGCCCAAAATCACGACTACCCGCTGTATGTCAACAACCTATGCGCTGTATTGCTTCGATTAAAACGTAATGAAGAAGCATTAGAGCTCATGAAAAAAGCCGCACCTGCGGTTAAAAAAACTACCAATTTCCATAACCGTATTGGCTTTGTTGCTTTTTATATGGAAGCCCTCAACAAAAACGGTCTATTTCAAAATGCAGAAAGCTATGGCAATATTTTCCTTCGGGCTTACGCAAAAGAAGTCCTTCGCTATCGCTGGCATTTGTTTTTTTCCGTTTATCTGGAATCCTTGCTCCATCAGGAAAAGTATGATAAAGTATTGAAAACAGAGCACAAGTACCGGCTCCTACAAAGGGATAAAAAGTACGAGAACAACGCCAACTACCAAGCTACGATCCCTTTATTTATTGGCTTAGCTCAACTAAAAGAAGGCCATCTTAAGAAAGAGGAATTTGCAGATATCATTCAGCACCTAAACAACAAATACAGCAATGACGAGCAAAAGCTTTCTAATCTAAAGAAGCTGATTAAACAGATGATAGAAAGAGCACCAGCGCTGAAGTACCTAATCAAGTAAATGTTTTATTTGAAAATAAAACAAATTTTAAGTATTAAAATCCACAATTTTAGCTATCTTTACAGACAGTTACAGGTAAAATGACAACTATCTGTACAAATCAGAGGTCAACACCCCTGCGGTCAACAGGGATAATCGAAGTTTTTTTTGCGATTGCTGGCTGCTTCTTTAGAAGAAGCAGATGATAGCGCACGCCCTATATGGTCATTTGGCTCGAGGGCGGTTTGGCGGATCGGACAAATGGGTGGGACCCTCCCACTTGAGGGTGCTATACCAACTACTTCCCTAAATATCCTTTATGAGAAAACACCACTTGACAGATATCGATCTCCTCGATCACAAATAATACACACGATCAGGCCTTCTTCTAAAGTCTCAGCCAATTTCGCAGCCGCGGCTACTGCTCCTCCACTACTCATCCCGCTAAAGATGGCCTCTTCCTGAGCTAGGCGACGCATGGTTAATTGAGCTTCTTCTTGACTTACATCTATAATTTGATCAACACGTTCCGACTCATAAATTGCAGGTAAAAATTCCGGCGACCAGCGACGAATGCCTGGGATTCTCGAGCCATCGGTAGGTTGCACACCTACTATCTTAATGTTCTCATCTTGTTCTTTCAGATACCGAGAGGTCCCCATAATCGTGCCCGTCGTGCCCATACTACTAACAAAATGGGTAACCTGCCCTGCGGTATCGCGCCAAATTTCAGGGCCTGTAGAACGGTAATGCGCACCCCAATTATCATTATTGGCGAACTGATTGAGCATTAGGTATTCGCTTCCCTGAGCCAACTCTTCGGCATATTCACGACTGTATTCTATCGTCTTCTTCGCGGGAGTTAGAATTACTTCAGCACCATAAGCTTCCATGGTTTGTACCCGCTCGACCGTAGAGTTTTCGGGCATAACCAGGGTAATAGGAATACCGAATACTCGGGCAATCATGGCCAACGCAATACCCGTATTTCCGCTGGTCGCTTCTACCAACCTCATCCCCTCACGTAACTCCCCTCGGTCAAGTGCTCCTCTGATCATCCCGTAGGCTGCCCGGTCTTTCACACTCCCTCCAGGGTTTTGCCCCTCTAGTTTTCCAAATACACGCACACCCGGTTTCTGGATGATAGACGTAATTTCTACCAATGGTGTTTTCCCAATTAAATCAATTATACTTGCCATAAAAGAGCATCTTTTTTTGAACACCCAGCGTCTTCCGGGGTAATTAAAGCGACGTTGCAACCATCCTAATATACGTTTGTCTTTGCCTACGACCACCTACACATACGAGTAGGTAGACTAATCCAAAAGTTTACGTTTAAAACAAATATTAGCCATTTTATCCACTTTTTCTCCCCTTTCGGCGGAATTTATAGTGGTAGGCTCGCATCATTCGCATCTTTGTAATGTATTCCTTGACACCTAGACCCCTTAAATAGTTCACCTGACACATAAGATTCTTGCTCGACTCACTATTTGTCGCCTAAGAAAAAATTGAAAACCGACTGTTATGACTTATTACACCCGACTTTGCGGCCTATTGGTCGCTAGCATGTTTAGTTGTGCTCTTATGGCTCAATCCGGTAACATTACGGGCCAACTCCTAAACCAGGACGGAAAAGCTGCCGATTTCGCCAACGTCCTATTATTACAAGCCTCCGATTCTACCCTTGTCAAAATGGAACTCTCTGAGGAGGACGGCAGCTATGAATTTCGTTCTCTCGATCAAGGAGAATACCTAATCAAGGTTACCGGTATTGGTTATGACGATCATTTCACAGCTCCTTTTTCTTTAGCAAATAAAGAACGAAAGGTTGTCCCTGTCATTACTTTGGAAGTATTGGCAACTGTTCTTGATGCGGTAGAAGTTGTCGCTCGAAAGCCACTGTTAGAGCAACGAGCAGGTAAATTGGTCGTAAATGTCGACCAGAGTATTACCGGACAAGGCGGTAGCGTTACAGACTTACTAAAAAAGGTTCCTGGCTTAGTTGTTGTTAATGACCGCGTCTCTATGGCAGGGCGCAACGGCGTAACCATACTCATCGATGGTCGGCCAACTAAATACATGGATATCCAATCTGTCCTCAATGAAATGCCCGCTGATAATATCGCCAAGATTGAAGTCGTCACCCAGCCAGGTGCGGCCTATGATGCAGAAGGTACGGGGGGAATCATCAACATTATCCTAAAGAAAAATGCGCTGTACGGAACAAATGGAAGCGTAACAGCTGGCTTTGGTTATGGAGAACTCGCCAAATACCGCATTGGCACCAACCTTAACCATCGCACTGGCCCATGGAACCTCACTTTTGCTACAGGTTACAACAATCGTACCTGGATTGAACGACTAGATCTCACCCGTGTCCTGGAAGATCGCACCTATGTACAAAACAACTACGAACCAGGGAATCCGCACTCTCTTTATTTAAACATGGGGGCAGATTATGATATCAATGCAAATCATCGGGTAGGAATCTCCCTTAATTCCTATCGCAGTGACAATGATCGCACCAGTGAAAACACCACTACTATACTAAGCAACGAAGGGAACGAATTGGACAAATTTACCACTCGCAATATGCAGGATCGCTTTTGGCGCTCTTATACTACCGATGCTTTCTATCGTTGGCAGATTGACACAACCGGCCAGGAACTCAATTTTGACATCAACATGGCTGATTACCGCCGTGAGGTTACTGATATGCTGATGACAACTGGCGAAAATTTCGATGACCGTCAGAATCAGACGCCAGCCAACACCCGTATTTACGCTACTCAAGTTGACTACAAACTCCCCATCAACGATCAAATGCGTTTTGAGGCCGGCGCAAAATTGAGTGCAACACGTCTCGACAACGAATTACTGGCCACTGTAAGGCTGAATGACGAATGGGTAAATGATCCATTATTGTCAAACAAGTTTAATTACGAGGAAGATATCTACGCCGCCTACGTCAACCTTTCCTACACCAAAGGCGAATATGATGCCAACTTCGGACTCCGCTATGAAGATTCCCAAGCCTCCGGCTACAGTGCAACCTTGGACAGTACAATCAATCTTAATATTGCTAAGCTCTTCCCCAGTTTAAGCCTAACCACTCCTTTCATAGGGCCGTTAGGAACAAGCATTTCCTATAGCTACCGGATTGAACGACCAGGATATTTTGACCTCAATCCTTTTGTCAGCTACCTCGATCCGTTGACTTTTTCCAAGGGCAACCCCTTCCTGGTGCCTGAGCTCACTCACACCGGGCAGTTCTCCTTGACCTACGAAAAACAACCTTTCTTTAATCTGTCTTATGACTACACCAAAGATGTACTCACCGAAGTCATTGAACAAAATGATGAAACAGGAGAAGCCTTTCAAACAGATATCAACCTAGACAAATACATCCGCTACGGTGGTAGTCTGTTTTTCCCACTTGACTTTATTGCAAAACCTATTTCTGGTTATGGTGGAATAATGGTTTTCTACCATGATTATCAAGCAGAATATCTCAATGCAGATTACCTCCAAAATCAGTGGACAACAAATGCATTTTTGCAAGTAAATGTAAGCCTACCTCAGGATTGGAAATTGGAAGTAACTGGATGGATGCAGGGAGCAGGCTTGGATGGTATTATTAGACATGAAACCTTCTACGGTTTAGACGCTGGTATTCAGAAGAAATTCTTCGATAATAAATTACGTATCCAACTGAGTGTTGATGGTATTGTTCAGAAATTTTTCGAAGGACGAGTGGATTATGCCAATCTTGATTTCGATCTGACCAGCAGCTGGGAAGCCCCCGTCTTTAACGCCCGAGTAACGTACAACTTTGGTAACCAAAGCCTTAAAAGTCGCGAAAGACGCGAGTCTTCCTCCGACACGGAACGTAATCGTGTAAACGGAAACTAAAATTTAGATCGCTGTAATATAATTAACATGAGTCATCCCGAATTTTAGTCGGTTTTGACAAAAAAGGCCTTTTGAGTAAATTCGAGGAGTAACCACACTTCAAGAACAACTCAAAAGGCCTATGTTTTTAGAGATACTACAAAGTAAGTCAAAGTCTAGCAGTGTTCAAAATGCGAGTTCCTTTTTATTAAATCAAATAGATCGCTACACTTGTGATTTTCGTCATCAATTAGACGAACAGATTGATAAACGTTTAGTACGAACCTTTTTTGATTTATTTGTGACTATTCTCTTGTTTAGAGATCGTGCAATGGGGTTATTGCTCAGTGAGTTAGGTGGGTACATATGTGGAATGGATCATGCTCCCGCTGGTACTAAACGAATTAGCAATCTCCTTCGTAGTAAAAAGTGGTCATCAGATTTGATTGATGATTTTTTATTTAATCGTTGCGTCAGTCGGACTAAATCCTTGTGTCTGGAGGGTAAACGCCCACTGATGTTATGGGACGATAGCTGTATTGAAAAACACGAAAGTTGGTTTTCCGAAGGTCTTTGCAGTGTCTTTAGCAGTAAAGCAAAAAGGCTGACTAGAATAAGACCGGGCTATTATGACCCTCCTTCTAAACGTATTTGTGTTCCTGGGTTTAACTGGACAGGTGTTTTCCTTTCTCATCTAGGTGGAGTTCCTAGTGTATGTCAAATGACTTGGTGGACGACACGAGGTAAGTACAAAGAAGACCCTGACAATATTATTTTCGTTTTGCTACGAAAGATAAGTCAACAAGTAGGAAACGCCGTACTTCATGTCTTTGATCGGGGATATGCTAATGAGAAAATGCTTAGATACCTCTTCACATTTGAGCAACATTTTGTTATTCGATGGAAGAAGAATCACCTACTGAATCACGCTATAAAAGGGACTAAGAAAACACATTTATTATCACGGTCTTTCAAAGGAGTACGTACTAAAATAGTGCAGGACAAAAACCGAAAGAGACTCAAGAAAGTCTCTATCGCATGGGCTGCTGTAAACCACCTCGAATACCCTGATAATCAGCTGTATTTAATCATTGTAAGGGATAAGCACAATTATAATGGCCCTATGTATTTACTTACCTCCTTACCCATTGAAACAGCTGCTCAAGCGTGGGAAGTCATGTTTAGTTATATGCACCGATGGGAAGCAGAACAAGGCTTTCGATTCTGCAAATCAGAACTAGCTATGCAATCTCCTCGATTGTGGTTTTGGGATAATCGAATGAAGTTAATGGCTATTGTCATGTTAGTCTATGACTTTTTACTTAGCATTCTCACAAACTGGGGAAGTTGGATAAACCTATTCTTTCGACGGTGGTGCCATAGAACAGGAGAGCGGTATCGAAATGCTTCGATACCGCTCTACAGATTACGTCTTGCCATTCATCATTGTCTGGCTTCCCTATTTTATCAAAATTCGGGATGACTCATGTTAATTAACCACGATAATAGACTCTACTGCCTGGGTCCACACTTTTCACAATCCAGGTATTTCCGCCAATAACAGCACCTTCTCCGATCACCGTATCTCCTCCCAAAATGGTGGATCCAGCATAGATGACTACATTATCACCAATAGTGGGGTGGCGTTTGGTCATAGCAAGGTCCTTTTTTACACTTAATGCTCCCAGCGTTACCCCTTGATAGATTTTCACATCCCTTCCTATGTCTACCGTTTCACCGATGACAATGCCAGTACCGTGGTCAATACAAAAACGCTCACCAATTTTTGCTGACGGATGAATATCTACCCCCGTAAGTGTATGTGCATGCTCTGAAAGAATACGTGGAATAAGAGGAACACCCAGACGACAAAATTCATGGGCCAGTCGGTAAACAGCTATCGCGTAAAAACCTGGGTAAGTACGAATCACTTCCCGCAGGCTATTCGCAGCCGGATCTCCTGAAAAGATTGCTTGTGCATCAGCTTCCAGTAAGCGGTGTACATGTGGCAACGCCTCCATAAAAGACTCCTCGATCTCTGCCGGAGAAACAGTCATATCCTCCTCTAGTATCTCCAAAATCGTAAACAATCGGTGCCGAACAATAGAGAATTCATGCTCAAAAGTTCGCTGCGAAGGAAAACGTTGTTTAGCTAATTCTGGAAAAAGCAGGCCTAGTAGATTATCCAACCAAGTACAAACCGCTTCAGAGGAGGGTACGCGGGATGTTGAGGCATGCAGTTGAAAAAGTTGATGAAGAAATTGTTGATCCATAAAATGATAAATTGAAGCTTCAAGTCCACTAACTCAAAATGTCTTACTTATTTACTTATTTATACGTTTCTAACCCTAGAAGTCGCAAACAAACGCTTGATGCCATACTTCCCTACCCCATTAGCAAACACCATCAATAACCCCCCAATGATGGCCATATTTTTCATAAAATGAATACCTTCTATACGATGCTCTGGATCTGGCATATTCCAAAAATCATGAACAATAAAGGTTACTGGCACCCAGTATAATAACAGCAGGAAAGTCCCCAACTTTGCGCGGTAGCCTGTCAAAATAAGTGTTCCTCCTAAAATTAGACAAAAAATAGCTCCGTACAGTAACAAATCCTGACGCCACGTAAGCCCATAATCCGACATCAACACCTTGGTCTCTTTGAAAAACTTAATGGAATCATAAGCCTCATAAAAGAAAATAAAAGATAAAAACAGGCGGCCTAGTAAATCAAAAATGTGTTTCATATTTATAGTATAAGAAGTCTAAAATAAGAGAAATAAAATGAGAAAATAGCATTCTATTGACAAGCCCATACAGGACATACAACTAACGACATGCCTTTCATTAATTTTATTCTTCTTTATCTCAGTTTATAGTCCTCCAAGGCATCATATTCTCACAAATCCTGTCTTGGCAGACTATATTATTTTTGTTGATAGAATCGGGAAACCGCTTGTGCTACATTTTGACCATCCATAGCAGCAGAAATAATACCTCCTGCATAGCCAGCACCTTCTCCACAAGGAAAAAGCCCCGATGTTTGCTCGTGCATATAAGTTTCACGGGAGCGAGGAATCTTAATCGGTGAGCTTGTACGGCTTTCAGTCCCTATAACAGTAGCCTCTTCGGTATAGTAACCTTTCATCTTTCGGCCAAATATTTGTACTCCTTCTTGTAGTCTTCCGTAGATGCTTTTCGGCAACAAATCGTGTACTGGTGCAGCATAAAGGCCAGGAATGTACGAGCTACCAGGTAAATTAGCAGAAACCTTTCGATGTACAAAGTCTGGCAGACGAAGGGCCGGAGCTTGTTGTCCACCTGTTCCATATTGGAAAAACTTTTTCTCTACCGCTTCTTGAAAAGCCAAACCAGCAAATACTCCGTGCTTAGCAAATGGTACCAAATCCTCTACTTCTACCGACACAACAGTCCCTGAGTTGGCATAAGGAGAGTCACGCCGACTCATACTCATGCCATTAACGACCAACTCCCCCGGTGCAGTTGCTGCCGGAACAACTAAACCACCGGGACACATACAGAAACTAAATACGCCCCGGTTCTTCACTTGACAAGCCAAACGATAACTAGAGGCAGGTAGGTTTCTATCCCGCTCTGGTTTACCGTATTGAATTTTATCAATCAGAGGCTGTGGGTGCTCAATACGCACTCCCAACGCAAAAGGCTTAGCCTCTATACGAATACCACGCTGATCCAGTAAATAAAAAATATCCCTTGCAGAATGGCCTGTTGCAAGGATGACCGCTTCAGCACGTAGTTCTTCCTCTTCATTTACAACCACTCCTTTCATGGCACCATCTTCCATAATGAAGTCGGTTACGTGATTTTCAAAACGCACTTCACCACCGTATTGAAGAATAGTTTCTCGGATATTAGCCACAATATTTGGAAGCTTATTAGAACCAATATGGGGATGTGCATCAACGAGAATATCGCTGGTAGCCCCATGTTCCACAAAAAGGCGCAATGCCTTTTCTATATTTCCTCTCTTGTGGGAACGGGTATACAGCTTACCATCGGAGTAAGTACCTGCACCTCCTTCTCCAAAACAATAATTAGAATGCGGATTGACCTCGCCAAACTGCTGAATGGCACGCAAATCCCTACGACGGGCTCTTACATCTTTGCCTCGTTCTAAAATGATAGGCTTTAAGCCACATTCAATGAGCTCTAGTGCAGCAAACATTCCGGCAGGGCCAGCACCCACAATAATTACTTCTGGAGATTCTTCAACGACCTTAAGTTGATCAAGCAAAGCAGGCTCTGCTTGGTAGGTTTCGTTGATATAGGCTTCTATTCGCAGGAGAAACAATGGTTGGCGCCCACGGGCATCCACACTTCGGCGAATTACTCGAAAACTTTTCAAGTCTTTTTCCTCGCAACGCAACTGTTTGAGCAGACGCTTACGGAGTACCCCTTCTTGTTCTAGCTCAGAAGGTGGCAATTTTATTTCTACTATCTTAGGCATGTTCGGTATTTATCCGAAAAAAATAAATGCAAAAACAAATGCAAAAATAACTATTCTTGGCTTTCTTCTTCCTCTTTTTTACGTATCCAACTTTCACTATCTGCTTTTCGCATATAATCAGAAGGTAAGAATACTTTCACCTTTACAATCTCATAACACTCTTCCCCTCCAGATTGAATAGGGGCTCTTCTCGACTGATAAGAATCAATCGTAAGGATACCATTTTGCAATGTATCAATGATCTCCCAACGTTTATTTTCTTCGATGAAGAACTTCATGATCCCTTTGGTTGCATTATAGACCGTAATCTCTGAAGTAACCATGATCTGATTACCATCCCAATTATCTACGACAAAAGGGTCAACCAAATCAAAATCAACCTGATCTACAGAATCTACTGGAAAAACCCAGTGTAAACGATCATGGATTTGCGCTGTTACTACACTTTGCAACAAAAAAGATAATCCCAATAAAAGGAGTGTACCGCGAATATTTCTCATAAAGGTAACTTGACATAAAACACTGTGGGTTATCTTCCATCATTGAAAGATAACCCACAGCAAAGAACGTCTTATTAAGCTAAATTGTTATTAAAACCCTGCAGCAGACGTACTGTTTTCTATGTTTATACGTACATCTTCAGGTACAAAGATTACGTAGCTAATATTTTCGGCAAGCGCTTGACCATTTACGAGTACTTCTCTTTCAAGCCCAGGCACGGAAATCAAGTACTGATCATTATCTAACTGACCTTTTAAATTGTAGCGACCAGCTTGCGCCAATGAACGCAACATCGACTCTGAACCTCGTTCTATTCCAACCGTCATTTGGATTCTAGTAATTGACTGGCTCCAAGTTTGTACATCTACTGGTCCCTCAATCTGTAGTACAGCTTCCTGAGCTCCTTGAAGATTGAAAGAACGCACAAACGTTTTCTCTACGGTTTGGGCGAAAAGGCCCGCCGCAGTCACCAATAATAACGCAACAAGAGTGGTACGGGATCTTTTCATAATATTTAAGTGTAGTTTGATCAAAAAAACAACCAGGCATTCTTACCTGATCAACTGATGTATAATATAGCGGTTTTATACCACAAAAACAAGAAAAAACCAAACAAACAAGCTGCAAATCGAAAGAAATCAACTTATTTAACGGCAGATCGTATCATTACTAGTTTTTCTAGTAAGCCTTCAAGCTGCTCTAATGGCAACATATTAGCACCATCGCTCTTCGCTTTTGCAGGTTCTGGATGTGTTTCTATGAACAACCCGTCCACACCTACAGCAATCCCCGCGCGGGCTACTGCTCCAATCAAAGCAGGTTGCCCCCCCGTCACACCACTAGCCTGATTAGGTTGCTGCAAAGAATGAGTGCAATCTAAAACCACTTTAGCCCCAAACGACTGCATGGTTGGAATGCCCCTGAAGTCAATAACCAAATCCTGATAACCAAAAGTCGTACCTCTTTCCGTAAGGATAATTTTTTCGTTACCACTTTCAAGGACTTTCTCCTGTGCAAAGCGCATTGCGTCCGGGCTCAAAAACTGACCTTTCTTTACATTAACAACCTTGCCTGTTTCAGCAGCAGCAACTAATAAGCTCGTCTGCCGGCAAAGAAAGGCTGGTATTTGCAAAATATCTACGTATTCTGCGGCTAAAGCTGCTTCCGGCTCTGTATGGATATCGGTTGTAACAGGCACCCCAAACTCTTCGCGAACTTTGCGTAAAATCTTCAGCGCCTTTTCATCACCTATACCGGTAAAAGAATCTATCCTCGAACGGTTTGCTTTGCGATAAGACCCTTTAAATATGTAAGGAATCTCAAGGCGGTTGCATAAACCCGAAACTTTTTCAGCAATTGACATTGCCATTTTCTCGCCTTCGATAGCACAAGGTCCGGCAATCAGAAAAAAGTTCCCTGAAGAAAGGTGTTTCAAATGCGGTATAAGGGATAAATCCATGGTAACAGTATTTTTTATGCCCCAAATATAAGCGGAAAATTATCCTGCGCTCCTTTAGAATTTATAGGCCAGCCCAACATTTACAAGGGAGATACCAAATCCAACTTCTCCGTAAGCGCTCCAATTTTCAGTAATGTAGCGGCGAGTACCCACAAAACCACTAAAAAGGAAACCATTTTCACCTGGACGAGAGAAGGAAGGCAATTCATCATCGCGCTGAATTTCTCCAGGTAAGAATTGTACTGTTTTATCGATAGAAGGCAGACTAGCACCTATAGTGAAGCCCCCGTATACCCGCCAGTCATTAAGATCGTTGCTATGCATTGTTGTGCGGATACCAGCCATCCAGGTTTCGTTTACGAATATTTCAACCAGGCCAGCATTAGGATAAACACTTTCACCATTTACTTTAGAATAAGCAACGTATGCTCCCAAAGAGAAATTAGGGCTAAGAAAGACATCTACTTGTGTGCTAATAGGAGGCACAATAGTACTAGTTGCATCAGCAACATAAGTAGGCACTAAGCCAATACCAAAACCTGCTTGCACCTGCCCAGGCTTAATTTTCACTTGTTGAGCGCTAAGGTGAATTGTGGTTGCTGCCAGTAAGAATAAAATGATAGATACACGAACTTTCATGGGAATCCCTTTTATGGAATGTTTATAAGTTAAAAGACAAGGAAATTGATCCTCTTTATTTGCTGCGGCAAAGATATGGGAGAAATCATTAAAAATCAATGTTTTTAAAAATTTAATTCTGAATTAACAATTATTTTAATCATATTCAAAATATAATTTTCTAAAAAACACAAAATCGACATTTTGAACACCTTATTCTCTCACTGAGCAATTCTTTATTGGCAGAAATAAGCATCTACTTATTTATCTTTTTTGACCTTCATTTTTCGGTGCTAAATATCCTTGATTTTCCTTTTACCAATAAATCCCTTAACTTTGTAAAACATAAGCGAACCCCATGAAACAACACATTTAAGGCACCCTATTTTCGAATATCCCAAAGCCAACTATCGCTATGACTACCAACGAATTCCTCTTACTGGGCATCCTTGCTACAGGGGTAATCCTTATCAACTGGAATACCATAAAAAGAGACCTTTCTCCACCCAAGTCTACTGTCCCTAAAAAAGCTTCTCCTCCGAAAGCCTTATCCTCTGTAGAAAAGGAGTAGACTATCCAATTCTAACATTTCCTTGCAAAAGAAATCTATTGATTACTAGAACAATACCTTATCGACTCTGTTTCGCTTTAGGTAGTTGTTAGAAAAAACCTTTTGATTGGTTTTCTTCTCCTGCCTAGGATTTAGCTTATTGTGAATAAGTAACGTATGGATAAGGAACAGTTTTTGAACTCAGGGCTATTAGAACAATATGTACTTGGATTGACTTCTTCGGAAGAAGATCAGATTGTGCAACAATACCTAGAGGTATTTCCTGAGTTAAATTCAGAAGTCAACGTTCTACATCAAGCCATGCAGCAATATGCCATGCAGCAGTCTATTGCACCTCCAAAATCTCAGCCCCCCCCCTTTCTTAGTGATTCATCTAAGCCTGCAAGAGATATTATAGGTAACTTTAATTGGTCACGCTTGGTAATAGTGGGATTGTTAGGTCTTTCTTTTTTCTTTTTCCGCACAAATCAACAACAAGGAAAAGCGATTATGCAAGTAGAGGCTGAATATGCTGCTTTGAAAACCTATTGCCAAGCCTCACAAAGCAAAGTGCACGCCCAGCAATTAACCCTAGAGAAAGTTCACCATCCTCACACAACATCAATTCTTCTATCAGGAACAACTATAGCCCCTGGCTTTTTTGCATTAGCACATTGGAATCCGACCCTAAAAGAAGGTTGGATAGACCCCACAAAACTTCCTACGCTACCCAAGGGAAAACAGTATCAGGTATGGGCTGACGTAGACGGAGAGATGATCAGTGTTGGTCTAATTCCACCACAAAGTCAAGAACTCATTAGTATCACCTATATAGCCCATGCAGCAAGTATCAATATTACGGCAGAGGAACTTGGAGGGGCAGATCACCCAAACGTAAGCATGCTTACTGTTAATGGGTATTTGTAAAATTTTCGTGAAGGACATTTAAAATATTTATTTTTTTTGTCGGGCAGCTCTCTATTCTCCAATTTTTGATTAACTTAGCCCTTGTACTACTTACCCTATTACTTTAGTTAGCAACTAGTTAGATTTTTTTTGTTCCGCATTAATTATCTAACACTCATCCCTAGTTATTTAAGATTGTTTTTCTGAGCAGCTTTTTGCTGCTCCATGTATTTTTATGTCCCGTTTTGAACATGTGCGTTTTAATTATTTTTTTTACTTGAGAAAACGTACAATTATGATCGTTCTTTACATTATTTCTGCAGCCTTTTTTCTAGGCGGAGGGTTGGTGCTAGCTTCTTATGCCACGCAAACGCGTAGCCGAAGTATGTATTAACCAAAATTTGAGAGTGGCCGAAGTAGAAGAGCTTATACTTCAGCCTCACAACATACCAAAAATGGAAAAGGGGAAAATGCCTGTGCATTTTCCCCTTTCTGTTTTCTACAAAAGCCGCTTATCTAATCTAGCTTTAAGACATCAAGAAAAGCCCTTTGTGGAACTTCTATTTTCCCAAATTGACGCATCTTCTTCTTACCTTTTTTCTGCTTCTCTAATAGCTTACGTTTCCGAGAGATATCCCCACCGTAACATTTCGCGGTTACATCTTTACGTAGCGCCGATAAAGATTCCCTTGCTATAATTTTAGCACCAATAGCAGCCTGTACAGCAATCATAAACTGCTGTCGTGGAAGTAACTCTTTCAGCTTTTTACAAATCTTACGGCCAAAGGACTCTGCTTTGGAACGGTGAACTAATGCCGATAAAGCATCAACATTTTCTCCATTAAGCTTAATATCCATTTTCACCAAATCCGACTCTCGATAATCAAGTGGCTGGTAATCAAAAGAGGCATAGCCTCTGGAAATACTTTTCAAGCGATCATAAAAATCAAAGACTATTTCCGCCAACGGTAGCTCAAAATTCATCTCTACTCTCTCTGGAGAGAGGTAATGTTGTTTGGTGAGCATCCCCCGTTTTTCAATACAGAGATTCATAATACCACCAATGTATTCTACATCAGTAATGATCTGTGCTGAAATATAAGGTTCTTCTACACGATCTAACCTTGTAGGATCAGGTAATTCCGTAGGGTTGCGTACCATGACGAGCTCATCCGGATCTCGTTTAGTGTATGCATAATAACTTACGTTGGGAATCGTCGTGATGACATCCTGATTGAATTCTCGTGACAACCGCTCCTGGATAATATCCAAATGAAGCATTCCCAAAAATCCACAACGGAAACCAAAACCTAAGGCTGCAGAAGATTCCGGTTCAAAAACCAGGCTCGCATCATTGAGCTGCAACTTTTCTAAGCTATCACGTAAATCCTCAAAGTCATCATTATCAAGGGGGAAGATACCCGCAAATACCATAGGCTTAACTTCCTCAAAACCGTGAATCATTTCGCCGGGGTTTTCTGTCAGCGTCAGTGTATCCCCTACTTTGATTTCTTTAGACTGTTTGATTCCAGTAATGATATAGCCAACATTACCAGCAGAAAGAACCTTCTCGGGTTGATTATCCATTTTCAGGACCCCAATCTCATCCGCTGAATACTCCGCGCCAGTAGCAATAAACTTCACCTTATCACCTTTGCGCAAGGTTCCATTCAGTAACCTAATATTCGCAATAACCCCCCGAAAAGGATTGAAAATAGAATCAAAAACCAATGCCTGTAATGGAGCTTCCGGATCACCCTTTGGAGGAGGAATACGGTCGACAATTGCTGCTAAGATATCTAGAACACCTTCTCCGGTTTTTCCACTAGCAAGTACAATATCGTCACTGCTCCCACCAATGAGATCAATAACCTGATCTGATACTTTCTCGACCATAGCGCTAACCATATCGATTTTGTTAAGTACCGGAATAATTTCCAGGTCATGCTCTAAGGCTAAAAAGAGGTTAGATATCGTTTGCGCCTGAATTCCCTGAGTCGCATCGACGATCAGTAATGCCCCTTCACACGCAGCAATGGAGCGAGAAACCTCGTAGCTAAAATCTACGTGGCCAGGAGTGTCGATAAGGTTAAAAACATATTCCACCCCGTCAGTGTGCTTGTAGTTCATCTGCACTGCGTGGCTTTTTATCGTAATACCTCGCTCCCTCTCTAAATCCATATCATCCAGCGTCTGTTCCTTCATATCACGATCAGCTACCGTGTTGGTTGTTTGCAACAGGCGATCAGACAAAGTACTTTTGCCGTGGTCAATATGGGCAATCACACAAAAATTACGAATATGCTTCATCTCGCAAAGATAAGTTATTTTAATATCTCGTTTCTTCTTATTTCTGTAAAAAATCAAAGCAACTTATAGTAAATAAGCGATAAGCCCCGTTAGAGACATGAACCTTATCCATTGCGCAATATAATTGCTGGATATTTTCTAATTTGCCCATCACTACTTCCGCCTGTATGAGACTTCTACCTTTCTTATTTCTACTACTCAGTTTTCAGTTAACCGCTCAATTACCAGGAGTATTTGACTCCTTACAATTGATTTTTTCGGATACCCTCTATTTTGACAGTGGCAAGGCTGATCTCGATATTATGGCACAACAAACACTGGCAAGCTTCCCTTCTTATGCAAACGCCAGCAACCGTATTTATCTAACCGGTCATACAGATGCCATTGGCCCACTGGAATACAATGAAGATTTAGCAAAAAGGAGAGCAGCTGAGGCCCGTGATGTCTTATTGGAAAAAGGATGGCCGGAAGAAGCAATGACTATCCAAACCTTTGGAGAAAGAACACCTGTAGCAAGTAATAGCACGGACCAGGACCGTAGTCGTAATCGCAGGGTTACTGTTGATCTTTTTCAAGCAGTTCCTTATCGACAATTCTCTGGGCGGGTAAACAACCCCAATGATCAACAGCCCATTCCAAACGCCAAAGTCAGGATTCACAATCGAACCTTAGCGGACACGCTATTTACTGACGAGAATGGTCAGTTTGAGGTCGACCTCCCGCTCGATTCTGTGGTTGGGATTGATGTCTATGCCAAGGGCTTTTTTCTTGATACCAAAATGATAAAAGTAAGTCCGAAAACCAAGCAAGAACTTAGCTTTGAGCTTGCACCAGCAACAGAGGGAGAGGTCGCTACCATCAAAAATTTATTCTACGTAGGCAATGAAGCTATTTTACTGCCTGGATCTAAACCAGAGTTACCCAAAATTCTACGTTTCATGCAAATTAACACTCACCTCAGAGTTGAGATCGCAGGCCATGTGAATTACCCTAATCGCCCTCCGGTAACAGAAGATACCTTTGAATGGAACTTGTCTGTACGTCGGGCAAAAATGGTGTATGATTATTTACTGGAAAATGATATTCCTGTAGAACAACTTAGTTACAAAGGATACGGAAACCACGAAATGGTTTACCCAAAAGCTTCTACAGAAGTGCAGCAGGCGGCCAATCGAAGAGTTGAAATTCGCATACTAGGCGACCTTCCTGAGAATAAATAAGGCTCGGCAATCACTTTGCCTAACCTTACCTCACCTTTGCTTCGTATACAGTACCTCTCCCCTGCCCTCTTTTCTGGAGTAATCCACTATTGGTTAACCTTTTCAGGTCATACTTAACCGTATTTCGACTTACTTCGGGTAAGAGTGCATCTATTTCTCGCACCGCCAGCACACCTTCTTTTCTAATAAAGTCTAATACTTTGCGCTGGCGGGGATTCAGGTATAACACTTCAGGCTCAGACACAATAGACTGTTCGTCATCGGCTAAACGCTCTGTTATTTTACGGATGGCCTTGAGAAAGAAATATAACCAACGACCAATCTCTTCCTCTTCTGTTCCTCTATAACGTTGGGCGGCCATAAGTGCCTTGTAGTAAGCGGCTTTGTCTTCTTCTGTTACGCGCTCCAAGCTGGAATAAAGTACAAATTCATACCCTGCTTGCAACAGTAACAAGGTGGTCAACAACCGGCTAAGTCGGCCATTACCATCCTGAAAAGGATGAATCGTCAAGAATTCATAGACAAAGGTGCCTATTCTGATTAAAGGGTGCTCACTAGCCATCTCAGCATTATTGAACCAGTTGACGACAGCCTCCATAGCTACACCTGTCAACGCGGGATCGGTCGTTTGAAAAATGACTTTTTGCTCGCCATCTGCTGTATTAGCGACCACCTGATTGGAAACCTTCTTGTAGTGCCCCCTGTGATGTGCATCTTTGGCACTATAGCGCAGTAACTCATTGTGAAATGCTTTAATCAGCGTCTCCGTTAAGGAAAAATCACGATACTGTTCCTGTATAATTTCTAAGGTTGTATAGTAACCAGCAACCTCTTGTTTGTCACGGCTTTCCAACTCCTGAATACGAAGATGCTCTACAAGTTGAGCTATTTCTCCATCAGTCATTTGATTACCTTCTATTCTATTAGAGGAACCAACACTTTGAACCGTCGCCAATTGGCGCAACTCACGCAGTTGATCAGTACTGAGATTTTCTTGAACTTTCCAGGCACGATTATAAGCATCAATCTCTTTGATGACTTTATTAACCGAGGTGCGGGTAAGGTAATCTAACCGTAACAATCTTTTCATTATCCAAATATATCCATTTATATCCGAAAATTCAATAGCTATTACAATTTCTCCCCAACAAAAGCAAGATTTATAGTCCTCCAAGGCAGACTATAGCAGCGCAGTAGGTCTATTTGTTTACTATCCTTAAAATGAATAAATAAAGAGCAAAACCAACAACAGTTGAATAATCATCGTCCCATCCAGTAATCCGGTAAAATAATAATCGTGCTTTTCAGGAGTCGCTTTCCATATGAAAACAGCACTACTTACTGCTGAAAGGGCCAATGCTACGAAAATGCTCAAATCATACATTTCTTGCCAATAATTCAGGAAAACCAAGATCATCATAAGAAATAATGAACCGAGTGCTATATACTTTGCTTGTAAAACGCCCCATTGCCCAGGGAGCGTGCTCACGGCTGCCTCCTGATCCTGAAATAAATCACGAATATCGAAGGGAATAGTAATCGCAAAAATAAAGCACGCCCTTTCCAATGCCATCGTCAAGACGGACCTGTCGATGGCTATTCCAGCAGATTGCGCGGGTGCAACTACCGTTATCCAGGCCCAAGCCAAAGCAATTAGGAAAATCTTCAGGTAGGGTAAATCCCTAAGGCGGCGACCATTCAAAAGTGGCAAAACATAACCGAGGGCTATCAAGTTGGGCACCAGTAAACTAAGCTTAAGGAAGGTAGGCAATTGCCAATAAAAATAAGCAGAAATGACCGCTGCTATTCCGGCATAGGCAATGATATGCCAGCGATAAGTTTTCATTATTTCAAATCGACGCCCTTGGTGCCCCTCCCCTAGCATACGAAGTGCTACCAATCGGTGTAATGCATAAATGGTAAGCGTCCCGCTGGTAATGAATCCATCAAGCGCACTCCAATCCCATATACCTTGCAAAAGCAAATGCGTTTGTACAGTCATTGCCAGTGCCGCAGCGGCAATCCAGAAATGACCATAAAACAACAAATTTACCAAGCGGCGCAGCATATCCAAAAGTATTGACCGATACCTTTACGGCCATGATGATTGTACCAAAGTTTGTTTTGAAAGCTTACTAGCTAAGCTAAAAAAGTTAGAGCTTGTTCGGAGAATCTCCGAACAAGCTCTAAAAGTACAAAAACGGAATACAGGCTTAAAAGTATTTAAAGGATTGTCCTGCTTCAATTTTCAGCAAACTTTGATAGATAAGCTGAATAACCCCTTCTACATCCTCTTTATGTGCCATTTCTACCGTTGTGTGCATATAGCGCAAAGGCAAGGAAATCAACGCTGAAGGAACGCCACCATTGCTATAAGCAAAGGCATCTGTATCCGTTCCCGTTCTACGCGACGCGGCTTCTCGCTGTATGGCTATATCATTTTCTTCTGCGGTGTCAATGATCAGGTTGAGCAGCTTATTATGCACAGCAGGAGCATAAGTAAGTGAAGGCCCTCTTCCTGACTTCACATCTCCATGTTTTTTCTTATCAATGAGTGGTGTGTGCGTATCATGGG
Organism: Lewinella cohaerens DSM 23179; assembly: GCF_000379805.1. Lineage (GTDB taxonomy): Bacteria > Bacteroidota > Bacteroidia > Chitinophagales > Saprospiraceae > Lewinella > Lewinella cohaerens. The sequence continues at coordinate 513,011 of NZ_KB903531.1, forward strand.
TGACATCTGTAACGATGGCCACATGAGGCTTGATGGTCTCCGCTATCATCTCAGCACCACGCAACCCTACTTCTTCCTGAACAGAGTTGACGATATACAGAGAGAATGGTAGTTCTATATTGTTTTCTTTTAAGAGACGAGCAACCTCTGCAATACAAAAGCCCCCCATTCGGTTATCCAGTGCGCGCCCAACATAATAAGTGTCATTGAGCATTTCCATCTCATCGTCATAAGTAATGACGCAACCTACTGTCACACCCATTTCCAGTACTTCTTCCTTATTTCGAGCACCAATATCGATAAAGATGTTTTCTATCTTAGGTACGAGTGACGCATCTTTGCCATGGCGGGTATGGATAGCTGGCCATCCGAATACACCACGGACAAGTCCTTTTTTGGTATGAATATTCACTCGCTTTGATGGTGCAATAAGGTGATCAGAGCCCCCATTTCGCACAACGTAGAGAAAACCATCATCCGTGATATAATGGACAAACCAGGAAATCTCATCAGCATGCCCTTCTATTACTACTCGGTAGTCTTTCCCTGGATTAATAATGCCGTAGACAGTGCCGTAATTATCAAGCTCATACTCATCAATATAGGGCTTGATGTATTCCAGCCACAATTGCTGTCCTGGTGCTTCAAAACCCGTAGGCGAAGCATTATTTAGATAACGACGCAAAAAGTCTTCCGACTGTTTATTAATGATTGACATATTGTTCGTTGATTTCGCTGAAAATTACGATTAAGTATTGCGCAGAAAATAGGAAGTTAAAAAATATTTAGGCTTCAAACTGTTTACTCCAAGTAATAGGATCTTCTCGCCAAGTAATAAGCAAAGATTGTTCTTCTGCCGTAATGTAGCCACTCTCTACTGCTTCTTCCAGTAAAGCAGGGTAATGACTCAGTGTACTTATTGGGCAATTAGCCACAGCAAAAGCTTTATCTGCCTCAGGAAAACCATAGGTAAATAAAGCCATCACTCCTGCAACTTCGCCGCCCGCTTGACGCAGTGCTTCCACCGCCTGAAGGCTACTACCACCAGTCGAAATCAAATCCTCAATGACGAGATAGCGACCACCGGTTTGCAATTCGCCCTCGATTTGATTCTGGCGGCCATGCGCCTTCGCTTTACTTCGAATGTAAATAAAAGGAACCCCCAGGCGATCGGCTAATAAGGCACCATGTGCAATACCAGCAGTGGCTACCCCTGCAACACCAAGGAAGGGCTCAAATGATTTTGCCGCCTCCACTAAGCTATCCTGAATAAACGATCTTACCTTTGGATGAGAAAGGACAATTCGATTATCACAATAAATAGGAGAACGCCTGCCACTAGCCCATGTAAAGGGGTTTTGCGGGTTCAGCTTTATTGCCTTTATTTGCAACAAATGCCGGGCTACAATACGATCTTGGTTATTCATAAGTCAAAAATTGCGAGCAAATGTACAAAATCTACATTAATGACCGACCGCTTACATTGTGTGATCCTTTAGAAATGGCTCAAGAAGGTACCCCCAGAGACGGTCATTTAGTGGCCCGCTACCCTGGCAAGACCAAATTTATCCTCAATTATGTAGATTTATTAGAGAAGGGTTCGCCTCAGGTAAATGAAGTAACCCTTTTCCATACTGATTTGGAAGAACTCTGGCAAGCATTCTGTGACCACTATAAAATTGTAGAAGCTGCCGGCGGGTTGGTTTATAACTTTGCCCAGCAGTGGTTACTTATTTACCGCCGTGGTTCATGGGATTTGCCTAAAGGAAAAATTGACCCAGGAGAAAGTCCTGAACAAGCTGCCATACGCGAAGTTCAAGAAGAAACTGGCCTCCGCGAGTTAACTCTGGGAGAAAAATTACCCATGACTTACCACACCTATCGAGGTAAAAAAAACCAGCGTATTCTGAAACCAACTCACTGGTATGTGATGAATACTCCTGAAACACAATTGACTCCACAAGCAGAAGAAGATATAGAGAAAGCGGTGTGGATGTCTGAGAAACAATTCTTTAGCGAAGAGCGTGTCGTCTACCCAAACATCTCCAGTATTTTGAAAACAGCTCCCAAAATACAATAAACCCACAGTAAATAATTGGCCCAAGGTATAGTTTAGCCAAGTAATCTTTCGTTTTCATATGCTGCGCGACTTATCTTCTATTATTATCGCAGCATATCGCAATTAAAACGTATCTTTGCTTCCGCAAATTCCAGATATTGCTATTAATCCAGGAACATGAAACGTTTATTACTTTTTTTCGGACTAGTCTCTTGTGTATTTCTAAGTGACTTATCCGCTCAAATGACGGCAAAAAGCCCAATGGCTGATGCCTCCGCCACTTCTCCAGAATTGGCGTTCAATGATTGGTCGATTTACGCAGATCAAGAAAGCAACACCTACTTTATCGATTTTGAACAATTAGCACTCAATGTCAACACTGTCGTTGTCAAGAGTACTGACGGTCAAGTGATGTGGCAAGAAGATGTTTTCGACCTTCCGGTAAATTCTATCTACGAGTTGGATTTCAGTGGTTTCTCCGCCGGAGAATACTTTATCGAACTAGAGGCCTTTACTGGTGTAATCAGAAAGATTGTCCAACATAAAGGGTAAGCTTTCCTGACTATGACATAAGTGAGCAGTTTTTATTCAAAGCAGCTCCTATTTTTACTTTCTTTTCTGATCGTATACAAAACGGTCGGTTAACTACATTGTTAACCGACCGTTTTGTATTAGTCTAAGAGAATAAAAATTCTTATTTCCGCTTATTGATTTCATCTCTAATTCTTGCCGCGCTTTCATAATCTTCAGCTGCAAGTACTTCATCCAGGGTAGATCGTAATTCTTCTACTGACATTTCTGTCAACTTAGTTTCTTCCGTTCCATCCTCGATCTCTCCAAAGTTTGAATCGCCTACATTATCGTCATCATCGTCATCATCACTCTCCTGTAGTTCAACACCGGCTGCATCCAATATAAATTCATAGGTATGAATCGGGCAACCGAAACGAACAGCCAGCGCTAATGCATCAGAAGTACGTGAATCAATTTCTATGATCTCGCCATCTTTCAAGCAAATAAGCCGGGCGTAAAAAATACCTTCCAGTAAATTATTAATAATAACCTCCTTGAGGTCAATATTAAAGACGTCAAGCGTGTTTTTAAACAAATCATGGCTCAATGGCCGGTTAGGCAGCATCCCTTCAATTGCAACAGCAATAGCTTGAGCCTCGAAACCTCCAATAACGATGGGCAGGCGACGGGCGCCATCTCTTTCACCAAGTACCACTGCATAATTGTTGGACTGGGTAACACTGTGAGACAGGGCGACAATATCTAGTGCGATCTTCCTCATATTCTGGCCTAAATAAGTAAATTCTAGTGATAACGGCAGAAACATATAAAATATCTATCTGCCAAAAAAGCTACTAAAAAAAGTAGCCGGGGCGCAAAGGTAGAAAAATAAGCAGGAGCTTGCAAAGAAGATTTACTGCTCCTTGGCTTGATTCCACAAAGCATCCATTTCTGCCAAGCTCATTTCCGTAAGTTCACGATCAGCGTGGGCTTCAATATATTCAAACCGTTTTTTAAACTTTTGGTTGACTCGCTCTAGTGCTGTTTCTGGATCAATCCCAGTAAAACGGGCATAGTTTATCAAACTAAACAGCAAATCTCCAAATTCCTCCTCTTGGTGCTCGGTATTTGAGCTGGCCATCGCTTCTTTAAATTCCCCGATCTCTTCTTCCACTTTCTCCCATACCTGCTCGCTGTTTTCCCATTCAAAACCCACTTGCTTGGTCTTATCCTGCATTCTGTAGGCTTTAACCATAGCAGGCAATGATTTGGGAACTCCGCCCAATACTGATCGCTTACCTTTTCCTTCCTTTTGCTTTATTTGTTCCCAGTTTCTTTTCACTTCTTCCTCGTCCTCTACCGTTACGTCACCGTAGATATGAGGGTGGCGATTGATTAGTTTATCACAAACAGCATTCAGAGCATCGCTGATATCCCATTCTTTTTGCTCATCGGCAATCTTTGCGTAGAAAACCATGTGCAACAACAAATCGCCAATTTCTTCTTTCACCCCTGTTAGATCCTTTTCAAGAATAGCATCAGCCAACTCGTAAGTCTCTTCAATTGTCAGGTTTCGAAGGCTTTCCATGGTTTGTTTTCGATCCCAGGGGCACTGCACGCGCAATTCATCCATAATGGTCAATAAACGATCGAAAGCTTCTAGCTGGGGTTTCATAAGAATTCGTATTTTTGCGGCGACAAAAATACTGAACTTTTGCCCCTCTCAATGGGTTTTAAAGGAAACTTAATCTTACTACATGGAATTCCTGTCTGTTTTAGCGATCATCTTTGTCACTTTTGGTGTTTCTTTCATCCTAATCAACATCCGACACATCGTGACGGGCAATGAGTTTCGGGGTACCTGTGCAACCAACAATCCGATGCTAAAATCAAAAGTTGGAGAATGTACCGTTTGTGGCAAGAAACCAGAAGAAGATTGCCAAATGCCTACCGTCAAATAAGGTAGAAACATTAAACACACAATTTCTTCAAAAAAGAGCACCTATTCATGGGTGCTCTTTTTTTTGATCCCAAAACTATTTAGCGTTTTTGGACCCTGCTAACAAAAGAGTTCCTCTATTATCTGACTCCGTAGGCTTCTACTCACCGGAATCTTTGCACCACCTACCTCTAGCAGGTTCCCTTCGATCGACGTTACTTTCTGCCGAGCAATCAGATACGATTTATGGACACGCATAAACTGAGCGGCAGGCAGTAAGCTTTCCATATTCTTCATGCGCTCAAAAGTGACGTATTTATTGTTTCCACAAACAATTCTCACATATTCTTTCATCCCTTCTACGTAAACAATCTCGCTTATTTTCACCCGTACCAGTTTGCCATCGACTTTTATGGGTAGATAGGTAATAACAGCATCTTTTTCCACGCCCTTTTGCTGATGCTTAACCCCTTTTTGTAGCGCCTGCAAAAAACGAGGAAAAGAAAAGGGCTTCAGTAAATAATCGACAACGTTTAAGTTGAAAGCATCTATTGCATAATCCTTGTATGCTGTCGTAAAAATCGTAGCGGGTGGTTTCTCCAGGCCTTTCAAAAAATCTACGCCGCTCAGGGAAGGCATTTGAATATCGAGAAACATAATATCCACTTCCTCCTGCTGCAATACTTCCATGGCTTCTAAGGCTGATTTGCACTTGGCTATAAGCCGCGTACCTGGAACTTGCTCAACATAACTCTCCAAGAGATTTAAGGCCAGGTATTCATCGTCTACTAGAAGTATTCTTGTTGTTTTAGGTGTCATCTTATCTTTTTAATCACTAATTGAATACCAAAGTGAGCTTCGCTCTTTTCTTCCATCAACTGATGGCGTCCCGGGTATTGAAGCGCCAATCTGCGGCGAATGTTCTCCAGTCCTACCCCACCCTGTTCGTCTTTCTGAGATTGGAAAGGGTTAAAAGAGTTCTTTGCTGAAAACGTCATTTCATCTTCATCAATCAATAACTCGAGATGAACGTACCCATTCTCGTTTTCAGCAAGATCGCTGTGTTTAAAACAATTTTCTACCAAAGGAATCAACAACAAGGGTTCAATCAAATACCCCTTTCGTGGCAACTGATACTTGAACCTAATATCCTTTTGTTCTTCATACTGTAACTGAAAGAGTTCAATGTACTCTTCAAGTATGGTGATCTCTTTGGCCAGGGGTACTTGCTCCTGCTGAGCATCGTAAATGACGTACCGTAGTAAATCGCTTAACCGTAAAACCAAGGGAGCTGTTTTTTCAGATTTCACCACCGCCAGACTGTAAATATTATTGAGCGTATTAAAAAGGAAATGAGGGTTCATCTGCGCACGCAGGAATTGAATCTTTGCTTCGCGTTGCTCTGCTAGTAATGCTGTTTCACGTTGTTTCAGGCGAATTCGCGAGCGTACGAGCTGGTACAAAAGACTAATTAACAAGGTTCCAATATTCGTGATTAAAGCGCCGATAAAGAAAGAAAAAGCGTCAGGGGTATAATAAAGAGACGCATCTTCCAGGTACGAAAACTGACGATTGACATAAAAGCGAATTATCGTAACTACCGTAAAAACAATAACCAGTCCGGCCCCAAATGGCCAATACTTTCTCCGTTCGTAATAATACCTGTAGATCGTTCCAGTACCGTAGAAAAGAACCGCTAACAACCCCGTATTCAGTACTGCCCTAAAAAAGCTGTCGCCCAAAGGCATCATTTTGATAAAGGCTGCCCAAGAGAGCGTAAAGATAAATAGCCATACACACAGGTGTAATAGTCGTAGCAATCTACTGGTGCTGCCTCTTGGATACTGTTCGTTAGCCATAGCTCCAAATTAATATTTTTTTGCTGTAAGGGTTGGGGCCATTTCAACGAATGGTAACTGTGCTTCAACGAAATGAATAAAAGTTACTTTTCTCCATTGGTTGAAACTTTTGTGCCAGATGTTGAACAGTTTTGGAGACCGACCTCTGTGCCTACACTTTTGTGACATCAACCGAAAGGAATTTTTAAACATCAAAAAACCAGAACTATGAAAAATTCTTGGATGTCACTTTTCACTTTTATGATTTTACTTTCTGTAGGCTTCACTTCCTTTTCTTGTGAAAACGAAAACAAAGAAGAACCCGAGACAACCACTATTGAAGACGAAGAAATTTTAGCCATCGTTAGTGTTGCCTTAGTCGCCGATAGCGAAGGTGCTACTGCCGAGGCTGTAGAAATGGCTTATGTCGCGGAAAAGGAGATAGAGCCCAGTACTGCCTCGTTAGCCTGTGGCGAAACATCAGATTCTACCTTTATTACTAACATCACCGAAAGCTGGATTACGGGTTCTTACGAGAACGCACTGACATGGGGACTCAATTGCAATGACAATAATATTCCTATCAGCATTTTCTACGGGCGGCAAATGGACGGCGACTATGAAACAGAGCGTCTATTAAGCGAAGACGAAGCTAGTAGTGACTGGCTGATGGAATCTTTATTCATTGGACCCAACTACATTTTGAATGGCAGCTACGAACGCAATGGCACCCAGGAATCTAAGGTCCGCGAAATGCATGCGTTTACATCAACCGTCTTGCTAGAAATAGAAGACCTGAACATCGACAAGGGCGAGAAGCAAATCGTCAGCGGCATAGCAACGTTTACCTTGAGTGGCAACATAAACAATACAACCAGCTTTTCGCAAACAGGAACGGTTGTATTCTTAGGTGACGGCCAGGCTAACATTATCTTCAACGGCAATACCTATACCGTAGACTTATTTTAATCTTCCCACCGGGAGCCAGTAACATCCCAACGCTGGCTCCCTTCTTTCAACTTACAAACATCCCTCTCATGCATATCCTAATCGATCAATTCGGCTGGCTAACAGGAGCATTAATCAGCGCTTTTTTCATCTTTTTCCGTTACGCAATTATGGCTGGGTTTGGCTACCTGATTTTTTACAGTTGGAAGCGGCGGCGGTTTATCCATAGAAAAATACAGCAGCGACTCCCCAGTTGGTATGCAGTTCGTCATGAAATAGGTCACTCGCTACTTTCGGCAGCTATCTTTGCACTGGTAGGCCTCGGGATTTATGGACTTAAATTAGCAGGATGGTCGCAGGTATATACGGACACTTCTGAATACGGGGCGCTCTATCTGGTCTTCAGCTTTTTAGTCCTAATCGTTGTTCACGATACTTATTTCTATTGGATGCACCGCTTGATGCATCATCCACGCTTATTCAAGTTGTTGCACTTGGTACACCATCGTTCCAACAACCCAACGCCTTGGGCGAGCCTGGCTTTTCATCCCCTGGAAGCACTGATTGAGATAGCAATCATTCCTGTATTAGTGATTGTAATGCCGCTGCACCCTATTGTACTTTTTGCTTTTGCGACTTGGTCTCTCACCTGGAACGTCGTTGGCCATCTTGGTTTTGAGTTGTTTCCGGCCGGCTGGCTAGATCATCCAATGCTAAAGTGGTTAAACACTTCTACACATCACAACATGCACCACCATTATTCAAAAGGAAACTACAGTCTTTACTTCAATTGGTGGGACCGTTGGCTGGGCACAAACCACCCTGATTACGAAGCCACATTTAGAGCACTGACAGAGGGGAACGATAATTTGATAGTTAAGGGAGTTCGTGAAAAATAATCTACACACCTTCCTACAGAGTTTTCCTTTATCCATTATCAGGTTTTCCTTGCGTAGCCCGCTATGCTGCGGAAAACCTGACTTATCTACGCAAAAAACTTACTACATCTTTTGCGTAGATTATTTACTTTCTCATCCCTAAAGAGGGCTAAAAGAGAACCTCGGTGGCACCGTAGCCGTACCGGGCATGGTATTCATTCTTAAATGATTTTACCTCCGACATTGCTCGCAGTCGTGCCTCTACTGCCTCTCGTAGTTTTCCTTCGCCAATGCCATGGATAACAAAAACGCGATCTACACCAATGCGGATGGCATCCTGCATGAAACGCTCAAAGTGATAGAGCTGTGTACTCAGTATCTGCTGGCGTGGTACTGCTGACGGATCATCAACGAGGCTTTGAATATGGAGGTCAATTTCGTTTTTAAACGCTGCCATCTCCCATACCTCATGGGGCATCTCCTGAAGATTAAACCACTGCGAACCACTTGATTTGTTTTGCGTTTCCCGGGAGGTATAGTCCTTTAAAGACTCTTTAGGAGGTAATTGTTTGGGGGACGCTTGCTTCTCGATCATCTCCTTGGGTGTAAACAATTGGTACAAGTAAACTTGCCGATTAAGGTAAGGAGCAGTAGTAATTTTTTTAAAGAATTGTGTGGGTTTCAATTTGAGGATACGCGTAAGTTTCCCACCAGTACCTTTACCATCTGGTAATAATCGCCAATTTTCAATATGTACCTCGGCACTATTGTTGAGTTCACTGTACTGGAGGCTACCCGCTTCAATCATCGTACGGGGGCCTAGTCGGCCTTGGGTATTCCAAACACCTCTTTTATCTAAATGCAGACCTAGTTGGTACAAAAAGTTAAGCTGGGTGTCATTGATGAGGTAAATACGGTAGTAATCGGTGCTTCCATCGGCTCGAAAGACGGGATCGAAAGCAAGCTGCAGACCTTGCGGTTTAAGTACGGTATACTGATTATCAATAGGTAAAGGCTGTAGCGGTAGTGGCTCTACCTTTTTCTTGCCAGGTACAAACTTGGCCTTCACGCGCGAAGCAGCTACTTCCGAAGAACGTTCCAATGCATCTGCTCCAACAGGAATCACTTCGCCATCATTGAGGCGTATGGCAATCAGACCATGCTCCAATAGCTCCTCCACTACACCTTCATCACCAGTATAGATCAACCTCACCTTCGTTCCAATGGAGAAAACCATAATTGTTCGTCCTCGTTTATTGTTCGCGAAAGATAGGGAATAAGTATTGTGCAAAAAACAATTCACCTATTTCTATAGTAGGAATTTGATTCCATTATTCTTCTGCGGTCGCTTACCTTCGTGTTCATGAATAGTAAGCCTACGCTTCGGTGGCGGATCGCCCAGTGGTTAGAAATTCGTTGGTGGCGCAACTACCTGCGCAAGCAAGACGTAACTACCTATGCCCAACAAAAAAGAGACTACTGGCAGCGCCTTTTAGCTGCCCTAAACCTAAGCTTTACAGATCAGCAGACAATGCTTGATGCTGGCTGTGGTCCTGCTGGCATTTTCATGATACTGCAAGATCATCAGGTAGATGCAGTAGACCCACTTTTGGATCAATACGAGCAGCAATTGGTACATTTCTCGCCGCCTACTTACCCTTGGGTTCAATTCTACACCTCCAGCATTGAAGCTTATTCGATAGAAAAACGCTACGATACTACCTTTTGCCTTAATGCCATCAACCACGTAGCAAATTGGAATCAGGGTCTTGATAAAATAAGCGACCTTACCAAACCTGATGGAACACTGGTTGTTGGAATTGATGTGCATCGTTATCCATTCCTGAAATTCTTATTTAGACTGCTCCCAGGCGATGTACTCCACCCTCACCAACATGACCGAGCAGATTACCGCAAGGCATTAAACAACAGAGGTTGGAAAATCACGCAGGAACTGACCTGGAAAAAAGGGCTTATTTTCGACTATTGGCTCGTCGTTTGTCAAGACCAAGATCTTTTACGACTTTCTACAAAATGCTAAAGTCCAGCTAAAGGGTGTTATATTTATCAGAACATCCTCCATTGATCAAAAAAAGCTCCATGTTTCGTCTATTAATAGGCCTTATTGCATTAGTAACGTCCTTGCTCTTAGGACAACGCTGGCTGCAACCAGCCACCAGCCCTCCTGGTCCAGATCCTTTACCTCACCGCCAACAACTGCAGCGAGCAGCCTGGAATAGCGGCGCATGGCTAATTGTCTATTTAACAGAAACGAAAGAGGAGCAACAGGCTTATGAAAAAATACTACGACCACTAGATGAAAAAACATTTCGTGGAATTGAGTTAAAAGTATTTGCTTACGAAAATGCGCCAGACAGTCTATTGCGCAGCTATCCTTTAATGATTATTGGCAAAAAACTTCCTGCTTCTCTAAAGGAACATTTAAACACCTTACCAGCTCTTCAATTTGATAGTACTCATGCTCAGTTAGGAACAACAAAACTAGACCAGCCAGAGGATTTATTGCAACTCACGTATTTACCCAGCTACTGGCAAGACACTTTACCCATGCACCTGATTTGGGCCAAAGAAGACGCTATTATTCAAACTCACCTGAAGGAACGACTAGGCCGAGGGACACGCTCTTTTCTATGGTCTGCCTGGGGCTACGAAGCACAGCGATCCGGGCATATTTTACAGCAAGGCTACTTCAACGACAGTACTTGGGTAATGGACAAACAAATCCATTTTGAATTTCCGACTACTCCAGAAGACAGTTGGGTAACGAATAGCGCTAATATCCAAGCTTACGACGGAGCAGAAGCCCCCTCTTCGGAGTGGCTCAAGGAATTGGACACAGCACAGTTGGCGATCCAAGAATTCACTGATTTTGCTTCCTTGTCCCCACTAAGCATTAAACTTTACCCTAGCGTAGAACGCAAAGCGCTCCGGATAAAATCAATGAAACAGGCTAACCTTGCAGACAATGAAATGGTTACGCATTTGGTCATCAATGATAATTTCCAGGGGCAAGAATGGGGTGTACAATACCGCCCATGGTTACGAGAAGCATTAGGAAAACCGTTTTATCCATTGTATGAAGAAGGACTATCCCTTCAGTGGATTGATGACATCAGGGGGGATAGCTGGCACAGCTGGGTTAGATCACTGGCAGAAGCCGATGCAATGCCTTCTGCGGAATTGCTTTTTGATGAAAACAACCGTCAAAGTCTCACTCCCCTCATCGGTCAACTGGCGGCAGCAGCATGGGTGGACTACCGCCTGGAAACCCTCGGCAAGGCTGCTTTTTTGATCGAATATCGAAAAGGAATACCGCCTCCCCAAAGCACAATGTATAACAACTGGATCAAGTGGATCAGGCACAATTACCCACTGCGATCCGTCGCCAAGCAAGCGGCCCCTGACCAGCGCCTGAATGGGTTTACGCTCGCTCACGAAGGTTATCGAATTTATAACGGTTATGGCAGTTCCCGAGCGCGCCAGTCGCTTACTGTAATGAAGCAGGTTGGCATTGAAGCCGTTGCCATTGTTCCATATAGCTATATGTCTGATGCTCATCGGCCAGATCCTATTCCGGTTTCTCAACATGCGGGTTCTGAGAATGACGAGGCAGTATTGTTTGCTCACCTTTCGGCAAAATCACTCGGTCAATTCACTTTGCTCAAGCCACAAGTCTGGCTGGGTGGAGGAAGCTGGCCCGGAGATGTTACTTTTGACAATGAACGGGATTGGCAAGCGTTTTTCACCAATTACGGCAGATGGGCCTTACATTATGCATTATTGGCAGAAATGTACGGTTTTGATGCCTATTGCATTGGTACCGAACTCCGTTATACTACCCTTAAAAAACCTGACGAATGGCGCAAACTAATCCAATCCGTTCGAAAAATCTACAACGGCTCTCTTACTTATGCAGCCAACTGGGGTGAAGAATGCGAAGAACTGAGTTTTTGGGAAGTCTTTGATTTCATTGGCATCAATTGTTATTACCCCCTTCATAAAGGTCCTACCGCTACGGACAATGATTTGATGAAAGGAGCAGAAAGGGTCGTCGAGAAAATGGAAGCCATCTCCAAACGATCCGGTCGCCCTGTGTGGCTCACAGAAATTGGCTACCGCAGTGCTACTGCTCCCTGGCAGCAGCCTCATGCCGAAGCTGGTGACCGAGCTATTGATGACGAAGCACAGGCAAGGTCATATAATGCCATGCTGGCCGCTTGTGAAGGGCAAAATTGGCTTTTGGGATTCTTCTGGTGGAAATGGTCTTGTGACCTTGACCACAACGAAAACAGAGGCCGAGGCTACACACCTTACGGCAAACCTGCGGAAGAAGTGCTGAGCAGGTATTACCTTAATTCATAATTAGTATTGCGCAAAAAATAAATTGAACCTTCTTTTGGGTTTTCCAAATAGCAGACACGCTTAAAATGAATCGCTTAGCCTGCTTTTTGAAAAACGTCGGCTCAATTTATGTTTGTGCTGTTCCTTAACTTAATATAGATGAATCGATTAGAACGTACGGTCAACAAACTCAAAGCTTATCCAAGCTGGCTGCTTTCCTTTGCTGTTGGGCGAATTGTGAAATTTACGGGTACGACCGGAATATCCTATGACCTTATNAGCAGAGACAAGGTTGTCGTGAGTATGAAAAATCGCTCCAAAGTACGCAACCATATTGGGCAAATTCATGCCGCAGCCATGATGCTACTGGCAGAAACAGCCACCGGTATGGTGCTAGGCATGAATGTCCCTGATGACAAAATTCCGCTGCTAAAGTACATGAATACCAAGTTTATACGTCGCTCGCAAGGGCGAATGCAAGCTGAGGCCGTCCTCAATGAGGAACAGCAACAGCATATTATGACCACGGAAAAGGGAGACGTCATCATTCAAGTAAAAGTTACCGATGAAAGCGGCGAGGAACCTGTACTTTGTGAAGTATGCTGGGCATGGGTACCGAAGCGGAAGTAGGGGTGTAAAGGTGTAAGAGTTTTAATAAGTGTAAGAGTGTAAGTGTTATTACCGATTTTTATAAAACATATTCCTGGCTCATGCCTATACAAACTTATGCTTTTGATGTTTACGGGACACTCATCGACACCGATGGTGTACTGATTTTTTTGCGACAAATAACCGGTGATCAAGCGGAGCAGATCAGTGCCACTTGGCGGAGCAAGCAATTGGAGTATTCCTTTCGGCGTGGGTTGATGCAACAGTATATCCCCTTTCCGTTAGTGACGGCAGAAGCACTGAATTACGCACTGGCTGTTCATAAGGTACGACTGACGGAAAGTGAGCATGAAATTTTATTAGACAGCTACCTAAGCCTCCCCGCTTTCCCGGATGCTTTAGCGGCTATCAAAGCACTTGCGGACGGAGCACAAAAGCTTTTTGCGTTTTCAAATGGGCCAAAATCAACTGTAAGTGCATTGCTGGAACAAGCACAGCTCCTCCCCTATTTTGATGGTGTGGTGAGTGTGGAAGCTACCCAGGTTTTCAAGCCTAGCCCTGTGGTGTATCAGCATTTTGCAGAGATGACTGAAACATCGATTTCTACATGTGCACTGGTATCGGGGAATTCTTTTGACGTGCTAGGCGCCAAAGCGGCAGGTATGCAAGGCATTTGGGTGCAACGCGACGCGCAGACTGTTTTTGATCCTTGGGGAGTAAGCCCTGATAGGGTTATTGAGGACTTGGGAGCGTTGATTACCTAATTTAACGTGAGATGCTATGAAATTTCACTTCCGTATTAATAGAACAAAAAAGNTCTACTGCTAATAGATAGCAATAGACCTTTTCTTGCAAAACTGTATCAATCTTACGACTTCAAAGCCGTATAATACTGGTAGTAATAAGGAATCGTCTCGATACCTTTGTAGTAATTGAAGAGGCCATAGTGCTCATTAGGTGAATGGATGGCATCGCTATCCAAACCAAAGCCCATGAGGACACTCTTCACGCCAAGTACCGACTCAAATAGCGCAACAATTGGAATACTGCCTCCCTCGCGCTTGGGGATAGGAGCTTTGCCAAATGTCTTTTCCATCGCTTGATGAGCTGCCTGATATTCGGGCGTATCCGTAGGCGTAACGACAGGCTCACCACCGTGATGTGGCCTTACCTCTACTTTCACTTCAGCAGGAGCAATGCTCTCGAAATAAGCCTTAAAGAGCTCGGTGATCTTATCTGGTGATTGGTTGGGCACCAGGCGCATGCTAATTTTTGCAAAAGCTTTGCTAGGCAGAACGGTCTTTGCTCCTTCGCCAATGTAACCACCCCAAATACCATTTACATCAAGCGTTGGGCGAATGCTGGTACGCTCGGCCGTGGTGTAGCCATCTTCTCCGCGCACCGCATTAATACCCAAATCTTTTTGGTAATGCTCCAAGTTAAAGGGAGCTTTATTCATTTCTACCCGCTCTTCTGTAGAAACAACTTCTACATCATCGTAAAAGCCGGGAATCGTGATGTGCTTGTTCTCGTCCATCATCCCTGCAATCATTTCGCAGAGAACGTTGATCGGGTTACCTACAGCGCCACCATAAACACCAGAGTGCAGGTCGCGATTAGGACCTACCACTTCTACCTCTACATAGCTAAGACCACGTAATCCGGTAGTAATACTAGGCGTATCGTTATCGATGATGCTTGTATCTGAAATCAGAATAACATCGCAAGAAAGCTTTTCCTTATGTGTTTCGAGGAAATGGCCTAAATGCTCGGAGCCTACTTCTTCCTCTCCTTCAATCATGAATTTGATGTTACAAGGGAGAGAATTGGTTGCCATCATTGCCTCAAAAGCTTTGACGTGCATAAACATCTGTCCTTTGTCATCACAAGAACCACGGGCGTAAATTGCACCTTGAGGATGCGCCTCCGTTTTTTTCACTACAGGGTCAAAGGGGCCACTGTCCCACAAATCGATTGGATCGGCTGGTTGAACATCGTAGTGGCCATAAACCATTACAGTAGGAAGCGTAGCATCGATGGTTTTTTCACCGTAAACAATAGGATGGCCCGCAGTGGGGATGATCTCTACATTATCAGCACCTGCTTTTTGCAAGTGATCTGCCACAGAGGCGGCGGTACGCTGAACATCTTCTTTGTAGGCAGGATCAGCGCTGACGCTGGGAATTCTCAACAAGTCGAGTAATTCATTTAAGAAACGATCCTGATTATCTTTGATGTATTGTTGTGCTGCTTGCATGTAAATTTGCTTCGGTTTTAAATCGGCTGAGGGCAAATATATAATTTTGCGACTAGCTACACGAAAAAAGTCGCTATTGTTCAAACATATTCCTGTAAAATCTTCATCAGGCGCTGTTCTTTGATCTTACGTTCCAGTTTATCACCTTTGGCAAAACTGATCGCGCCAGTTTCTTCCGAAACCACCAAAGCTACAACATTAGAGCGTTCGGTGAGCCCTACGGCGGCTCTGTGTCGCAAGCCGACGCTTTTGGGCAAATTGGTTTTCTCGCTGACAGGTAAGATTGCACTTGCGCACAAAATTTTCAGGTTGTCTATCAGTACGGCTCCATCATGCAGGGGACTTTCTTTGGCAAAAATACTTTCAATGATTGCTTGAGAAATTTTTGCGTCCAACTCTACGCCACCGCTGACTATACCTTGAAGGTTAAAATTTTGACAAAAAACAATCAGTGCCCCTACCCTTCTTCTACTCATTCTAAGAATAGCCTCAGATAGTGCCTCCTGTGCTGCACGATGCGCCTCAGCGGAACTACTCATGGCATTACGGTCCAGAAAACGATCCAAAAAATTTGATCGCTGCCGTAAGGTGGTGTTACCCAGCAAAAGCAAGAATCGCCTCACCTCAGGTTGAAAAATGATGATAAGAATAATGATGCCCACCTTCACAAACTGATCCAGAATACTGGACAGCAGGTCCATATTCAATTGGTTTACAACAAACCAACTGATATACAACAAGAGTAGACCTACAAAAATATTAAATGCAATACTGCCACGGAGCAGCTTATAGAGTTGGTACAAAAGGTAGGCTACAATACCGATATCCAGTATATCCCAAACACTAACCTTCATAAAACCTATACTGAAATCCAGCATAATACGCTACCGACGACCGGCCTTTTTGGTAAACGAAAAAATCATCCTTCTTTAGCGATGCTCAAATATAAGGTTTTTGCAGCCCCAAGCGTTTAGGCTACGTAGAAATGAAACCAATAGAAGTTTTTTAACTTTGTTGAGTAAATATAGAGCGGTTCCCCAAAAGCGATAATAATGTCAATGTTTTCCAAAAGCCACCTTCTTCTGGTCATTATCAGTTTCCTGATTGTCCCTTTTGTCTGTAGTGGGCAGGGAGCTGTCATTCGTGAAAACTTTAGAGGAGAAAAGCTGAAGGTATATCCCGATGGGCGGATCGAATACTTCAACGGCGACCCCTATGAACCTACGGAGGAGGATGGTTTAATTACCTATCCTGTTTTCCAAGGTTACATTGAGCCCTTGGACGGAGAAGTGAGCGTGAATGAAGTAGACCTTTACAAAATTGCTCAACGCCGTTCTCAGCTCTCCAGTACTGCTGCCGAACTCGCTCAGCAACGATTAACCCAAGCTCAGGAAAATTTACAACGGTTGCAGGACAGTTACAATGCAATATCCGGGGATGAATCCCGTAGAGATATTCTACAAAAACAAATCACAGCGGCAAGGCGTACCCTAGAGCAAAGCCAAACTCAACTCAATGAAAGTCAGCGAGCAGCACAACAAGACGATCAACTCGTTAAGAAAGGTGGGTTTATTGAAAGTTTCAATCAGCGCGTTCGGGAGAACAGGTTGCGAGAAGCGAATTCACAGCGCATTCGGAGTGCAAGTAATCAATCCTATGCTCAGCTCATTCCGTTGACTAACAATACTGCCGCCAGTAGTTTTGAAGATTTGATGCTTCGCCCCCCACGTCGGGAATGCCGCTATGCTTTCGACGGGCAGGATGCTGAGACTGGGCGCTACCGTCGTGATTTGCAGCCAGAACTCCTATTTAGCTATACTGATGAACGGCTAAGGCCTTATCTCCAAGACAAAGAATACCTTGTTTGCGAAGCCTATATTTCTAGTGCTGGTGGTTTCCGATACCTCACCCTCAACTTCACTTTTGCTTACCCCAATGCTCAGGAAGCTTACGGTTTTATTGACCAAAACAGTGTATTGACCATCAAGCTTCTAAATGGCGATGTTCTTAATTTAAGGTCAGGAAAGATGGACAGAGGCCAATACAATACTGTAAAAAAAGAGCTTACTTATTCGGTCTATTACCCAATCGACCGCAGCTACATTGGCTTATTAAAAACCAGTGAAGTAGACCTCCTACGCGTCTTCTGGAGCAGTGGCTTTGAAGAATATCCTATCCATCAGATGGATTTTTTCCAACGACAGTTTCAGTGTTTGGGAGATTGATTTTTCGTTATTGGTTGATGGTTAGATGGTTTCGCTAGTGGGATTAGGCATATTTGACTTTAGCAGCATTTCTGGGTATTTCTATAAATTGAATTCACGAATTCAACCGTGATTACCCCCCCAAACAACCACGCGTATCAAGGCTCCCTCCCCCTGCGAAACGCAACCCGAAACATGGCCATTTCCAACAACGGGAAGGGCCGGGGATGGAGCTAGAGGTTTGTTGATCACCTGGCAACAACGACCTGCTTTGCAATAGCAATACGCTGCCCCTCAATTAAAACAACAAGGGTATAAATACCTTCCGGTAAATTGCTTACATCCAGGTATGGTTTTGGAGTTTGGAGGACCAATACTCCATTTGCATTAAAGAGTTGAAGGCCTTCAACTTCCTCTGTTTCTACCCATATTTTATCAGTAGCTGGCTGGGGATATACTTTGACCAGAGGGTCTTCGGACAGGACACTCACCTTACTGGAGAAATCTGTATCCAAACGATAGAGTACTGCGGGAAGCGTACCAACTTGCTCTGTACTAATGTAGGCAAATCGTTCATTACGCCAACAAACACCTTCTGATTTTATGGAGCCCGTCAAAAGGAGTGGCCATGTTGTTAGTGTTCCATCAGAAAAATGAGGCGCTGTAAAATCGCTCAACGTAAAAACCAGAGCCCCTTGACCAGAATAAGCGGAAAACAATAATTGATTGCCACTTGGAGCAATGTCAGCACCTGTAATTAAAGCCGGCACCAGGAAGCTATCCATTGCCATCAAATTATAAGCACCAGGTGTTTTGGGCATGGCATATACCTTGGTACGGGCGGCTGACCAATCTTTGGTAAACAGGAACAAACTATCCCCCATTGCTACTAGTGCTTCTGCATCATAAGGGGTGAAAAATTGATTGCTTGAAAAATCAACCTGATCAGCATAGGTATAAGTGATTTCCTGAGCTTCGACCGTATCCCTTTCAAGAAACTCTGACCACGTTATTTTATAAATTTTCAAATTCATCCGACTACCATAGTTATTACCTATATCTCCAATGTAGAGGTGGTCTGCGTCCGAGGAGATGTCTTCCCAATCTACATTACTTGCGTTATTGACAAACACTTCTCTTAAAGTCGAGCCATTAATTGTGTCCAATTCGTAAAGTTTGGGAGCATCTCCGGAATCATTATGTGTAATTAAGCGCCCATCTTTGTAGAGCAAGCCTGAACTTTCAGGGACAGTTAGCGTTGCCAATGAGTCCAGGTGAAATTCCTGTGCATAGGATTGCAGGACAAACAATAATACCAAGGCAGAAAAAACTAAGGTCTTAATATTCTTCATGATTATTCCTCATTGACAGCCACTAAAAAACAGTCCCAAATTTTGCCTTAAGGCAAAATTTGGGACTATATATTGAAAGAAAAAACCGTTTGACGATTACTTTACTTCCAGTAATTCCACATCAAAGATAAGGGTAGCACCGCCAGGGATAATAGGAGGTGAACCTCGTAGGCCGTAAGCCAAATCGTAAGGAATATAAAACTGGTACTTGGCACCTTCTTTCATCAATGCTACACCTTCGGTCCAACCAGCGATGACTTCGTTCAGGCCGAATTCAGCAGGTTCTCCACGATCAACAGAACTGTCAAATACTGTTCCGTCAATAAGCGTACCATGATAATGCACAGATACCCGGTCAGTTGCCGTAGGCATTTTGCCAGTACCTTCTTTGATCACTTTGTAATGAAGACCTGTGGGAGTGCTCATTACATCAGCTTCGGCAGCTTTCTCTTCAATAAAAGCAACACCTTCTGCAATAACCGCTTCTGCAGAGACCGCAGCTTCGGCTTCTTGTTGTTTGGTAATCGTTTCCGTAAGGCTTTGCATCAATGCATCTTCCTTGTCACCTACCATACTTGCTGCATCACCCAGTTGATCTTTAGCCCCCTGGAAGAAAGCATTACTATTAAGGCTAATGCCAAACTCTTTCATGTTGCGGGCAAAATCAGCACCGATAACATAAGAGATAGAATCTACAGAAAAAGGAGCTGGGTCTTCGTCTGTAAATGGAGCACCCTGACGCATCATCAACGTCTGCTGAAAGGTATTCATCATTGCAAGGCCGTCTTCTTCCGAAATGGTTGCTCCGTCCATTGCTACATCTTCCAAACCTTGGCCCAACTCGGTTGCGTTAACATCCATTCCCAAATCTTGGAACTGGCCGGTAAAGAAGCGCCCTACTGAGTAGGAGATACTGTCCATCTCTGTTTCAAGATTGCTGGTGCCTTTCATACCACCACCACCGCCACAAGATGACACTAGTGCGAGGATACTAAAAAGAAAAATTAATTGTTTCATTAAAAGAATTATTATGAAGTAAGTTTTTGTTAACCTGTAAGCACTAAGTCTTGGTATTGCACTGAAAACAGATGCGACCTCCGTGCTTTTTTAGTGCATTCGATCACCTCGAAGGTCCAATTCCTCCATGATTTCAGCTTCCTTGGTAAGGTATTCCTGCCAGCGGGCATTGGCCCTTTCTTCACCAAAATACTTCCTAGCTAAATCAATAAACAAGCGATAATGGCCTGCTTCAGAAATCATGAAGCGATGATAGAAGTCCTTTAAGTCTTCATCTGAAATATGTAGACTCATCAAACGGAATCGTTCGCAGGATCGTGCCTCAATCAAGGCAAAAACCAGCAACTTTTCCAATAACTTATCATCGCGAGAGCCTCCTTTCTTTTGAAAAGCCAAAAGCTTATTAACGTACTCATCTTTACGCTGGCGCCCTAACTTCAACTGGCGTTTATCCATTTCTCGTAATACAGAACGAAAATGCCCCCACTCTTCTGTCACAATGGGTGCCAATTCGCGCACAAGTTCCTCTCTTTCCGGGTAGCCCTGAATGAGCGAAATACAGCTGGTCGCTGCCTTTTGTTCGCAATAAGCATGATCGGTAAGAATCTCGCCCAAGTCCATCTCTGCCAGGTTCACCCAACGAGGATCAGTTGGAAGTTTAAGCCCCAACATCCGGACCCCCTCAAGTTCTTTTTCCGCTTCTGTCATGAAGAGTAGTTAATACGTTAAACATTTGATTCTATGACATTTCTGTACCTGCACTAAGGTGCAAATAAAAGTTGCCATAAAAGGAAACATTTTGACTTTAAAGCCGCAAAGATACTAAGTAATTGGATAAAAGAGGTGTAATAACCGAGGATAGATATGCTATTTAAAAACTGAGGCTCACCGAATCCTGCGTAAAGTTATATCCAGCGAAATAACCATGCCCATTCTCAACATTGTTAAAGATTACGATTGGGTCGTTGAAAGGGCCATCAGACTGATTTTGCTGGCGACTAAAAGTAGAATAGTAGAGGTAATATTCTTCTGATACGGTACGTAGCTCTACATATATTTGGCCTAAAGCCTCAAAATCAGGAACAATTTCCAGGTCAACCTGAAATCGAAAACCTTCTTCACTGGGGTTGTTTTTCAGTAACAAGCCACCAATCATGGCATCGGAGATAACCTTGGGGTTATCCTGCATGAGATCAATACGTTTCAAATATCGACCATCAATAAGCGTATCTGCTCCTACTATCGTGACACTTAGAATTTCCTGAAAAATGTTTAAATGATAGTAGTTGTCTTCTTCAATGGGGTCCTCAAAGTTCAAATCTATCTGATAGCTGTAGCGCATATAGAATGGTCCGCTCCCTTCTTGTTCATTAAAATTGGAGACTTGTAAGGTTGAAAGTGACACCGGCTCTGGAATAAAGCTATGCGCCTCAATGGTTTCAAAACCCAACGCTTCTACCCGAATCGTATAAGTAGTAGCGGCTTCCGGCGTAAAAGACTGAGTTGTATAATAGGGGGCAATCCGTGGGGCAGGATCAACGTATAAGGTCAGTTTTTCAATAAACTTATCTCCTTTATAAAGGGTGACATTAGCGTCAGCTAAATATTCGGGTAAACTATTATCCAGGATACTCTGGCTTTTAGCTACCGAAACCTTAACGACCTCTCCTAAGGTAAAGCTACTATTAACCACTAGCCTTGGCGGTGGTTCGTCGATGTCCAAGTCTACCGTGCGTTCACAGGTGGCCCCCATACAGAGGAATACCAAGAAACCGAAGGGTAATATTTGACGAAAAATGGACATTCGCTATTTTTAACCCTTCAAATATACAGTTTTTCAAATAAACCAATTCCAATCTTTAAGTTTCTAAATTATGTAGACGATGATCAAAAGCTGATTTTATAGCTTATAGAGGGTAATATTGGCGCCAATTGAACCTCTACAAAATCGTACTGCGTGCTTGGCGTGTTCTGCTGGCTGACTAAAGAACGGCGGACGTCATAATAGAGTGGGTTATTTCGGTTATAAAGGTTATAAATCCCGAGGTTTAGTTCGTGCCGATAACGCTTTTGTTGGTTCCATTCAAAGTGGAAATTAATATCCAGTCGGTGATAAGCTGGCATTCTGATATTGTTCTTTCTCTCCGGGTCTAATGCAATAGGATAAGGAGGAGATATCTCCCCTGGGACAATAGAGGCAAATTTTACGAGTGGCAGCGTGATCGCAAACCCCGAGGCATAGTCCCAATTAGCTGAAAAATAGCATGCTGGTGAAATTTGATAAATCGCCGCCAACTGGAAGTTGTGTCGTCGATCATAACGAAAAGGATATACCTTACCAAGGTTCAGTTCCTCAAACTGGCGCTCAGATTTTGACAGTGTATAACTCACCCACCCTGTTAATTTTCCTTTTACTTTTCGCAATTGCCATTCGGCCCCATATGCTTCTCCCTCGCCGGTAACTACATTTTCTTCCCAGTCTTCAAATCCTTCTACCCCTTCAAGAAAAGAAAGGATTCTATCCATCTTTTTATAATACACATCGCCCTGTAATTCCCAAGCGGGACTAATTTTATACTGATATCCTATGTTCGACATCCACGCTTCGGCAGGTTTTATCTTATCGGTACTCGGCACCCATATTTCAGTGGGTAAATTCACTGTTGTATTCCTGAGAAAGTGTAGATTTTGAACCATTCTACTCAAGGAGGCGCTTAATGCCCAACGCTGGTGTGGGAAATAATTTACGCTCAACCGGGGTTGCACCGAAAGGTGCCCTTTAGACCGTACGTACCACCACGCAAGATGTGCGCCAGCATTCCATTCCCAGTTGCTACTAAACTTACCTTTCCCTTCCAGGTAGGTACTTAGTTCTGTTGTATTAATGGTATTGTTCGCAAAGGGCTCCTCTCCGATAACTGGCAAATCAACAATCAAAGCCCCAGGTTTGAAAATCCGGCGATTGGCCCCTATTCCAAACCGAAACTCTTGCCGTGGGCTCACAATCAATTGCCAATCGGCTTTTAGCCCCAAATCCTGAATTCCTGAACGAAAGAGTCCCTTGATCAACAGCGAATCTCTTTGGTTGATCGAAGGCTCAAACGAAAGCTCTTCAAGGTTATAGAAAGACTCTTGATCAAGACCGCTGTAGGTTAAACTAAAATTGGCAAAAAGTTGGTCAGAAAACAAGTGATTCCAACGAAAACTGCCTACCGTATTTGTCCAGCTAAAGCCTTCACCGTAAGATTTATCGATATCATAATTCAGGGGTTCACCGCCCTGGCTTGTCAAGCTTAACACACTTGAGTTCGTAGTAAGGTCATCATAATTATCACGGCCTCGATAAAGGCTTAGAAATACCCGATTACGGTCAGAAAAAGTGTGGTTGTATTTGGCATTGATATCATAAAAGCGATAATCAGTGGCACCATTATCACCTTTTGATTCCTTAAACTTACGTGATTGTTCTTTTAATAAAAGGTGAACAAAGGACCAGCGACCGGAAAGCAAAAAAGAAGATCGCTCTTTAATAATTGGCCCTTCAAGGGTAAAACGGGAGGTTAATAAACCTGTAGATGCCTTACCCGACAGCGCCTGTTGATTGCCTTCTTTCATCCTGATATCAAGTACACTGGAAAGGCGACCACCATACCGTGCAGGAAAACCGGCTCTCAATAACTGAGCAGACCTTACTGCATCGCTATTGAAAATAGAGAACAAGCCAATCGCATGGTTTACGTAATACACCGGGACGCCATCTAGTAACACCAGGTTTTGACCAGCATCGCCGCCCCTGATTTGCAGACCTTCGGCACCATCAGCACCTGTTGTGACCCCTGGCAAGAGGAAAGCCGTACGAATTACATCCTGTTCGCCAACCAAGCTAGGCAACATTTGGGTTTCTCGTAAACCGATCAATTGGCCGGTAGCCAGTCCGGCAATAGGGTTTGCCGAAGTATCACGAGGATACACCACTACCTCATTCAAAGTAATACTGCCTTGCAAGGCTTTATTCAGCACCGTATTATCTGTAATATTCAAGGATTCTTCGAAACTCTCATACCCGAGGTAGGAAAGTCGAAGCTGCGCAGGGCCTCCTGGTAATTGGAGGCTAAAAAAGCCATATTCGTTACTTACAGTTCCTCTTTGCGAATAGCGATCATAGACATTGGCACCAATAAGATGCTCATTGGTTTCTCGATCAGTGATATAACCACTAATGGTATAGTAAGTGTCTACTTGGCTAGGAGCTAGGGGGATTAGTAGTATTTGTTCGCCAATGAGGCGATACCCTAAATTTGTTTCCTCCAACAAGGCAGGAAGCACGATACGGAGCGGCTGTTGGTTAAAATCAAAAGAAAAGAGCCCTTCGGGGAGAATATCATTGCGAAAACTAAGCTTTATCTCCTCTTGGTCAATCAACTGATAGAGGACAACTTCAAAAGGTTGTTCCTCAATTTGCAGGTTCACTCTCTTATTCAGCACCTCTTGGGCCTGTAAGGAGCACACACAACAGCCAAATACCAAAAGAATTATTAAGCTTTTTTTCATCTGGAATAGATCCTCGGTCGTAAAACACAACACTATCCAAAGATAAGTCGCTGGTGGCAGAGCGCCAAAGGCTATATAGAATGGTGCGAAAAAACTTCACCAATCCGCGACTTACGTCCTAGCTAATACAAAAATCTTCCAAAGGCCTAGCTGGCTTTTGGAAGATTGATGAGTACGCATTATAGATTTTTAAAAAACAGGAAATAGATACAAAACCTGTCTAGCAAACGAAAATGCGTGGTTTAAGGAAGTTCGCAAAAACAAAGAGATTTGCTTAGGCTTTAGTCGCAACTACCGCTTAGCTCATATTTGTTTCCTCCAACATCATTGATAGAAAGGCCAGTGAGACCTTCTAAGATATTTACAACCGTTGAGAAGTTCTCTTCTTGCCAATTGCCTGTAATTTCGCAATTTTGAATCGCTGCGGATTGCCAGACAAGGTCTACTTGATAGGCGCGCTCTATTTGCAGTAAGGCCTCTTCCAGTTGCGTATTCTTGAAGCTCAGTTGCCCCATACGCCAGTTTACACCGTAAAAAGGCCGGTCGGCAGCCGTATAAGTAGATAATGTGCTGTTTTCTAAAACTACGGCTTGCTCAGCTACAAGCACAACTTCCTGACTTTTATCCGTCAAGCTTTTCACAGCGACTTTACCAGTAGCCACTTCTACTTCCGTACGTGCCTGTCCGGGCATTTCACGAACATTGAAGCTCGTTCCCAGCACTTTTACTTCCGCATTGGTGGTGCGGATAATGAAAGGCTGTTCGGGGCGACGGTCAACGTCAAAGAAAGCTTCCCCTTCCAAGCGAATATTTCTTACATCTGCTTCATCAAGGTCATTACGATAACTAAGGTAGGTATTGCTATTGAGGGTGACGGTAGAACCATCAGGCAATACAACTTCGCGGGTTTCCCCCTCTCCGGTATGGAGCTCTGCCCAAGCGAAAGTGGGAGTAGTATCTGCCAGGAAGGTAGTCGTACCCCAAGCCACTAATGCCAAAACAACCGCAGCGGCTACAGCGCGCAACCATCGGGTAGAACTCATTTGCACCACCTTGGCTGGAGCTTCCTCCTCTTTAGCCATTCGATGCTTGAGGCGGGCAAGGCCAGCTTCCACATCAGGTTCAAAATTATCGCCCACCTTTTCACTGCCAGCCCATAACTGCTGCCAAAACCCCTCAGGCGCTTCAGCGGACTGCCCTCCGTTTTTACGAAGTTGTTCCCAGGATCTCATAGTATCTTTATTCTTCATTCCAGACGTACGTAATTCTTAGTATTGCGCAGAAAATAAACTGCGATTTCGTGCTGTTCCTTAGTTCAATCTACTGAGATACGTAATATCTCATTTGATTTAAGGTAAATGATATCCTACCTTTCATTAATAAAGACACCAAACTCAATCATAGCCCCTACCCTACGGTTGTCGGCTGGCTTACAATAAGAAGCAAAGCCTCAAAAAAGGCAAGTGCATTGCGCAAAAAACAAATTGAGCCTTCTCTTAGGTTTTTCAAATAGTTGGCACGCTTAAACTGAAACGCTTTGCCATCTTTTTGAAAAACGAAGGATCAATTTATTTTTGTGCTGTCCCTAAATAGGGGCTTAATTTTTCCCTCAGCATCCGCAAAGCTTTGGTCATTTGGTTCTCCACTGTTTTCACACTGATATCTAAATGACTTGCTATTTCTTTATTGCTCATCTCTTCAAACCGGCTCAGGCCAAATACTAGACGGCAACGTTCCGGCAAGTCACTTATGGCAATTTCAATCTGCACCTGTAATTCGTCGGCCTCTAGCTGCTGCACAGCACCTACTTGATCGCTGGCCAAATCGAAGGGCATAGCACTTTCATCATCCACGATCAGTCTTTGATCTCTAATATAATTGAGCGTACGATTCACTGCCGATCTTTTCAGATAGGCCCTCAATGACTGATTTATCTTCAATGTTGCCCGCTTACGCCACAATTCATAGAAAACTTCCTGCACCAAATCTTCCGCTAGGTTTCTATCACCAATTACCCGNAATACGG
Source organism: Lewinella cohaerens DSM 23179 (assembly GCF_000379805.1). Classification (GTDB taxonomy): domain Bacteria; phylum Bacteroidota; class Bacteroidia; order Chitinophagales; family Saprospiraceae; genus Lewinella; species Lewinella cohaerens. Next base: position 539,564 of record NZ_KB903531.1, read on the forward strand.
CTTGGCACAAGAAGGAGTAATGTGCACGAAACAAGTTATCCAGGGCCCATTCCTCCCCTTTATTGAGGGCAGCTAAGACGGCTTCTTCCGGGGGATTTGTCAACAACGAAACTATTGAATTGGTGAATAAGGGGAGAAAGTTAAGCAATCATAAGCAATGTTCCCCACTTGTTGGGCTACAAGTGTTAAAAATGGCTGTCAGAAGTCATAACAAGTCCTTTCTCTGGCAAAATATGCCGAACATTATTTTGGCGATTCCTCGGAAACCAATACCTTCCCGAGTCTTAAACAATCCTGGAGGACATTTATGGCACCTCCTAAGAAATAATTGAATTAGAAAAACCACAGATGAAGAAGACTGTACTCGCATTACTCGCTACCCTCGTACTCCCGCTGCTAAGCTATGCACAGGAGGCCAGTGGTGAAGCTGCACTGACGATTGACGAAAAAATCAACGCTATTTTTGCCCCCATTACAAAAGCAATAGAATCCGTTGTTTTCGTTTCTATTCCTTTAGGAGAAAAACTAAGCATTCCATTTGTACTTATATGGCTGGTCGTTGGCGCATTAGTGTTTACCATTTACATGGGCTTTATTCAATTTAGATCTTTTGGTCATGCGATTGATGTTGTACGTGGCAAATTTGATGACCCTAATGATCCCGGAGAAGTTTCGCACTTCCAGGCACTTACAGCAGCGCTATCTGGCACCGTTGGTGTAGGTAATATTGCTGGCGTAGCCTTTGCTGTGGCCATTGGTGGCCCTGGTGCTACCTTCTGGATGATTCTGGCGGGGTTATTAGGTATGGCTTCCAAATTCACGGAATGTACCTTGGGGGTAATGTACCGCAACGTGAACGCCGACGGTAGCGTATCAGGTGGCCCTATGTATTACCTTGAAAAAGGTTTCAAAGAAAAAGGAAAATCCTGGGGTAAGCTTGGCAAAGTGCTCGCCATACTTTTCGCTATCGCCTGTATCGGAGGTAGCTTCGGAGGAGGTAATATGGTACAAATCAACCAGGCTACCATTCAGCTTATTGATGTTACTGGTGGTGATTACCAAGCAGGAGATGTAGGTGTTTTACCGCTTACCTACCAAGGTGAAAACATTCTCCTCAATGAAATTGCTACCGTAGAGCAAATTTCAAAAAAAGAGATTCACGTTAGGCCTAACGACCTTACCAATGTTGACCTTCTGAGTCAGACCATCACTGATAGTGACGCTCGTATTAAGCTCAGTGTTGACAATGGCACCATTGTTACTACACGTAAGATTTCGCCATTATCGGGACAAGGATGGCTTTTCGGAGTAATCATGGCCCTTGTAGTAGGTGTTGTAATCATCGGTGGTATTAAATCTATTGCTAAAGTGACCGACAAGATCGTTCCTTTTATGGTAGGTATTTACGTTGCTGGAGCACTCGTCGTTTTGGGGTATCACATCGCTGACATTCCTGCTGCATTTGGGACTATCTTTTCAAGTGCTTTCAGTGGAGACGCCCTTTATGGTGGCTTCATTGGTGTTCTGATTCAGGGATTCCGTCGGGCAGCCTTCTCCAACGAAGCGGGTGTAGGTTCTGCATCTATCGCTCACTCAGCTGTAAAAACCGACGAGCCCGTGAGTGAAGGTATTGTAGCACTTTTAGAGCCTTTTATCGATACTGTTGTAATCTGTACAATGACGGCACTCGTAATTGTTGTAACTAACTACGGTGGTGTTGGTGCAGAATCTTCTTTCTACGGCCGTGAAGTAGTAGGTGATATTGGCCTTACTTCCAATTCTTTTGCGTCTGTGATCAGCTGGTTCCCAACCGTTCTTGGGGTAGCAGTGATTCTTTTCGCCCTTTCCACCATGATTTCCTGGTCTTACTACGGCCTGAAATCGTGGACTTATATCTTTGGCGAAAGCAAAACCAATGAGATTATCTACAAAGTACTCTTCTGTGGCTTTGTGATCGTAGGTTCTGCCATTTCTGCAAAAGCAGTATTTGACTTTGGAGACGCAATGATCTTTGCCATGTGTTTCCCTAACGTCTTCGGTCTTTATGTCTTGATGCCTAATGTCAGACGGGCATTCAGAGACTATATGGCACGCATTAAATCCGGCGAAATTAAGCGGGTTGACTAAGACTAAGTGTTTACAATAAACTAAAAAACGGCTAGTCGGGAATGCTCCTGGCTAGCCGTTTTTTTGTGGGTAGAATAAGCTGGACGTTCAGCATTTTCCCGAAAATCGTAAAGAGATGGTGTGGCGATTGTATCATCACTTTGGGTATAGTGTAGAGAGACTTAGAGCGTGTTGGGAACGAAAACATAAAGACCAGTTAACCAATCTTTTGGTTTAACACAAACCCGAAACATAAAGACCGGTTAACCAATCTTTTGGTTTTAGTATTTGATCAGATACAGGCCATTACTCACCGACATACAAAACCAATCCGTACCATCATCCAGTACCGGATCGTAACCACGAATCTGGCAGTCAGCAACAGAATCAGGGTACCCATTATTCATCGCCTCACTCAGGGAGGTCACACGCTGTCGCTGTCGCTCTATATTACGATCAAAAACCACCAGTTCCCACTTCTCGGCAGGGTAAGCATTCAGCGCATAAAGCATCGCATGAACAGACGGATACCCCGTACGCACCTCCTTTTCATCATCTAGCTGATAACTTTTTTCTACCAGTCTCCCGGAGGCAGACTGCTCAATATCAGAGAATACATTCGACAGAAAAATCTTCAAGGGTTCAAGCCCTGTGAAGTAGTCTTCAGAAGGCAACTTTAAATAAATGGTATTATCCTCCATCATCGAAGGAGTTTCCGTTTGGGTTATTATCACTGTTTTTGTAAGATTAGAACTTTGGTCAATCCCAAACGCTTCTTTTCCGCAATCGGGTAACATGATGAAAGCAGAGGCCTCATCCAGAAGCATATTCCCATTGGTAAAAAAAGCAGGGTCATCTTTTGGGTAGCAAGCTTCCAGCGTTATTACCGAGTAACTCGCCATCTCTGGCTTGATGATGAACGTATACACTTGCCAATCCTCGTGATCAATTACTGGAGACTCTGCTAATAATTCTTCCTTTCCGCACTGGCCTACCCCGCCCCAAATTTTAAGCCGCGTAGGGGTATTATAACGAGCAGGCGTCTTTCTTGCCCTACTCACTGAATAATAAGTATCCGATTTTGCTACAGCGAGACTAAATTGGTAACATTGGCCCTGTTTCAATACCTCCGTCAGGTAAGTACATGCCGATTCTGTGGTATTATTATCCCGCGTCACCATCCCCATGTAAGAGTTTCCCGCATATGGGACGGTGGATACCTGGAAGGCTGCCACTGGTCCTGTATCAGGAGGGGACTCATTTGCAGATCCGCAATTTATCCAACTAGGCGGAATCGTACTAAACTTGGGTTCCCCTTCAAATCCAGGGTTCAGCATCGTAATCACTTGGCCAGAAAGCAAAAATGTGGCCAAGAGAGTGCTTGTTAATAAAGAAGCGCGTAACATAAATACGAGTTGATTTTCAATAATTTAAACCTATCCTCCTACAACATCCGAAGGTACAAACCATTGGCTACCGATTTGTAGAACCAGTCTGTATCGTAATCCAATGCATCATTATAACCACTGACTTGACAATCGAAAATATAACTAAACAGCCAATCATCCATCGCTCCTTTCAGGGAAGTTACCCGTTGTTGCTGGCGCTCCTTATCCTTATCAAACACCACCAATTCCCACTCCTCGCCAGGGTAAGCATTCAATGCATAAGCCAGTGCGTGGGTGGCTGGATAGCCGCTGCGCAGTTCCTTTTCTCCCTCTATCTGATAAGATTCCTCTACAAGGTTCCCCTTAGCATTAAACTCAATGTCATCGAATATATTTGATATAAAACCTTTCAATAACTCGGGGCCAGAAAAGTAGTCCAGGCTCGGTAATATTAAATTAAGCGTGTTATCCTCTAGCACCGAAAAGACTTTTGCGGGGGTAGTTGTCACCTCTTTTGTAATATTGGTATCCTCTTGAATACCATATGTTTCTGCACCACAATCAGGTAAAAACACAAACGCAGAAGCATCATCTAACAATAGATTGCCATTGGTAGGAAAAAGAATATTCTCTTCGTAGAACACTTCAAGCACAATGTTAGAATAACTCTCTTCTAATGGTGATAAGATAAAAGTACAAACAACCCATAGCCCACGGTCAACAACAGAAGATGTAGCCAGTAATTCGCCCCTTTCACAAAGGTCATTACCGCCCCAAATTCTCAGACAAGTTGGTGCAATAAAATTTGCGGGCATATTCTTTTCGCGGCTCACGGAATAGTAACTCAAGGAACGAGCTAAAGAAATACTAAAAGCATAACATTTCCCCTTTTCCAAAGGCTGGCTAAGTGTTGTGCCTACTCCTTCCCAAGTATCATTATCCCTGGTCACTAAACCAAGGTAGGTATTACCCTCATAAGCAGGTAGGCTTACTTGAAACGTAAGTTCGGGTTGAATATCAGGGGGACTTTCTCCAGGTGGTCCACAATTAGTCCAAAACTGAGGTACATGGCTATGCCTAGGCATATCCTCAAATCCAGGATTAAGCATCGTAATCACTTGCCCAGAAAGCAAAAACGTGGCTAAGAAAGCCGTTGTCAATAAAAAAGCGCGTAACATAAATACGAGTTGATTATCAATTATTTAAACCCATCCTCCTACAACATCCTGAGGTACAATCCATTTGCTACCGACATACAGAACCAGGTCACCCCATCATGTTTCTCTGCATCATAAGTACTTACAACCAAACTGATATCACCAACACCTACCAACTGCCGCCCAAGTTCAAGTACTCGCATATCACTTCCCAATTCATCATAAGCATAGACCACCAATTCCCATTTTCGACCAGGATAAAACTGTAGCCCATGCTGCAAAGCATACCAGGCCGGATGGCCATTACGAACTTGTTGTTCACCAGACAGCTGAAATTGACGGATAGTCAGTTGGTTACCATCATCAAAGGCGAGGTCATTTAATGCATTGGCCGCAAAAGAACGGAGTGTTTCTTCATTATTGAAGTAAGTAGCCGTTGGTAATTTTAGCGCAACTATTTCCGAATTCGCATCGGTGCCTCTGGTATTTTCGCCAGAAATATTGACCACTTCGGAGCTTGATGACAATTCCGGCATCGTAAATCCTTCCAGTGTGCAGTTGGGTAAGCGGTCAAAGGCGGATGCGGCGTCTAACAACAGATTACCATTTGTAGCTTTAAGGATATTGTCTGGATAAAACACTTCCAAAATGATTGACGCGTAACTATTCTGCTGTGGTTTTAAAATAAAGGTATATAACCGCCAGTCTTCATGCGCTACAAGAGGTGATTCTGCCAATAACTCTTGCTGTAGGCAATTACCGTTGGAGCCCCAAATTCTTAGGCGGGCAGGGTCGGTATAGTTGGCAGGGCGGCCAGTAGCTCTACTCATCGACATGTAGGTCGTAGAACGGGCAAGTGCAAGACTAAAACGATAACAAACATTCGCCTCCAAAGGTGAGGTGAGATTGGCAGCAACGGATTCCCAGGTTTCATTGTCACGCGTCACTAAGCCCAGGTAGGTATTGCCTGCGTAAGGGCGATAATTCACTCCAAACATAGGCGATCTTTCAGGAAAGACATCAGGAGGTGATTCTCCCCGTGTACCACAATTGATCCAATGCTTTGGAGTAGTACTGTGAGCAGGAGTATCCTCAAAACTCGGATTCCGTAGGCTGATACGCTGAGCATTGAGACTCAGAGAAACAAAAAACAACAGAAAAAGTAAGGCTACAAGGTTTTTCATGAGCTGCGTATTTTGTCCAAAAATAAAACTTCTCCACCACTCCTCCTTCGAAAATCGATAAAAACAAATTCATTGAAGGAAATCAAACTTCCGCTTTACGCATTGGCAAAAATACCAGAGGTATGGATTATTGACTTAGCAAAGGAACGCGTAATTATCTATCAAGAACCCTTAGAGGAGGGATTCAAAAAGATGCACTCATTTAATGGGGAAGAAAAAATAGTAACTGGTTTGCCTATCTCCATCACGGCAAAAGGTATATTAGGCTAGAGCACAATCACCCTTTCCGTCACCCATTCTCCTCCTTTTCCAAAATTCAGGAAATAGACCCCTGCGGGTAGCGGGGCGGTATCAACCGTAAAAACACGCAAGCCCCCCTCTCCTACTTCCTCTTCTTGATGTTGTACTAATTGACCGAGCGCATTGTAGATTTCTGCGCGATAAGTTCCATTTTCCGGGGCATCATAACTAACCGTCAGGTTCCCTTTCACTGGATTAGGATAGACTTTATTGATCGCCAAAGGCTCCAATTGATTGCTGTAGGTGGCAATTAACTGTTCCATCGCGATACCGAGATTGAGGCGGCGACCGCTAAGGGTGCGACTTTCCAAAGAAGGGAGTAAGTCCCCGCTTTGTACAAGTAGGTCTTTAACCAAGAGGGCAGTCTCGGCTGGTTGGTTAATAGCGTTTATTTCTAAGCCCGCAACAGGGCCGCTATACATAAGGGCGATGGCTCCGGTCACATGTGGTGTAGCTGCACTATTGCCACCAAAAACGCCGTAGCTATTCCCGGGTTTCGTCGTAAAAGTCCCTTCTCCTGGGGCACCAATATCTACCGAGGTTTCGCCATAAGCAGAGTTGTTATACAGATTATCATCTTCATCAGTATTACAGGAGATCAGTAAATAATCAGACGCACAAGTCGCTGGCATATCTCCCACACTATCTACATTATACCGGTTATTATCAACGCCAGCACTGGACAGAATCCCAACTTCTCCCAAGAGGTCATACATACTGCCCCAAACAGGTTGCTGATCACACCAGATTCGTCCCTGACCAAAGCTGTTATTAGTCGTTACGACAAATGAACCTGATGTTCCATTGGACTCATTAAAACGTTGGCGTTGATCAATCACATACTCGTAGGCACTTACCAGGTCGGCAACACTACTAAAACTAAAAAGCATCAGGTCAACATCCCAATTGACACCGCTAACACCGATACCATTGTCTCCTTGTGCGCCAATGATAGACGCTGTTGACAAACCATGATTTCCTGGCGCTATATTGGGTGTATCCGAATAATAATCCCAGCCCATGAGATCATCTACATAACCATTGTTATCGTTATCAACACCATCACCTGGAACCTCAGCAGGGTTTACCCAAAGGTTGGGTGCAAGGTCTTCATGGCTTATTTCAAAACCACTATCCATAACGGCCACCACGATGTTTGTTCCTCCTTCGGTAGTACCTCCGGTGGTATGGCTCCACGCTGAAGGCGCATCAATAATAGACATATCCCATTGCCTAAAAAATTGATTATCATTAGGTTCAGCACGAAAATCTACAAAATAATTATACTGCACAGCATCTACAGATGCTAAACGCTGTACTTCTAAAAGTGCTTTTTCTGAAGAAATTTGATTTTCATCAAACGCCAATAAAATCAATGGGTGCCGTATTCCCAGTTCCTTGATCATACTCAAGGAACTGGCTCCTCCATCTTGTAAAAGGTTTTCTTTGACCCAATCCTCGACATTGGTGCCATCCGTCAAGCGAACGATGAGTTCTCCCCTGATTCGATCAGGGTGATCAATTTGTGCCGACAATGAAAAAAGGGTAGTAACCAATAATAGTGTAGTGAAAAAGCGCTTCGTATCCATGTGGTAAAATTCAATACTTAATTTATAGTTTGCCAAGGCAGTGTTTGTGATTTCTGCCTTGGCAGACTATAGCTTGACCCAAAAAACGTCAGAGATGGCAATTTAATTTGCTTCTCGCAAAATACGGAAATAGTCGGCCGAACGCAACAGTCGACTACCATACCAAGAAAACATTTCGCCGTCTACAAGACGAATTTTCGCATTTGGACACACCACTGACAATTCAGTCAAGTGCTTCTCTTTAAAAGGAAATGGCTCAGAGGAGAGTAATATCCATTCAGGATCAGCAGCAGCTAGTTCCTCCATCGTTACTTCTGGATAGCGATTTTGGTGGCCAAAAACATTTTCAAAACCTGCAACTTCCATCATCGCCTGGATAAAAGTATCTCCACCACTGACCATATAGGGCTTCCGCCAAATCAGATAAGCACAGGAGTGGGTGGGGAAACTTCTTAAGCTAGCAAAAGAGGTTTTTATCTTTAGCATCAAATCCTCAGCCGAGGTCCTTGTATTCGTTGCTTCGCCCACGCCAGCGATCATATTCAAAGCAGTTGACAGGTCAACAACTTTACTCACCCAAACAGGAAAGTCGACAGCCAGTGCTTCTACTTGTTCCCTGTCATTTTCTTCCTGATTGGCAATAATAAGATCAGGCTTTAGGCTGCGAATACGGTCGAGGTGCAGCTGCTTTGTTCCGCCAATAATTGTTTTCTCTTTTCGCCAGGAAGAGGGATGAACACAAAATTTGGTTATTCCTACCACGCTATCCCCCAATCCAAGATCAGCCAATAGCTCCGTCTGCGAAGGCACCAAGGATACAATCCGCTGTGGAGGATACACCTTTAAACTAACCGTTCGCTCCAATTGATCCAGCAACAACTTTTTATTCATGACAACAAAAGTACGTTCCTACTCCTTATATTGGAAAGAAATTCCCTAACCAGATGAGCCGTAACCCCCAAGTCAAATTATCTTTCTCTCCCGGTATCCGAGTGATGATCCCCTTATTGTATGCTGCCTGGTCTGACCGAGTGCTTACGCCATCGGAAGTAAAAACGCTCCAGGAAGAAGCTGCTCAGCTCAACTTCCTAACAGACAAGGACAAAGCACAGTTATTGCAATGGAGTAATCCGCGCCGGCCACCTGCCCGAGACTTATTCAAATTCTGGGAAATAAGCTGCCAGGAGGCCGCGACCCAACTACAAGGCGATGCGCAAAACCTGGCTAGTTTAGGGCTTATGTTGGCGGAAGAAAATACAACTCGCCCCGATTGGTTAAGTGAGCAGGATGAAAAGCATCTCCAACAGCTCGAACAATCACTCGGACAACTCAATGTTGCGACTTTCCGTAACCTCTTTCTTCCTGAAACCAGCGTCGTACATCAAGAAGAGACCGACAAAGCCACCTTCTCTGTCAGTGAGCTCGCAGCTCTACTAGACGGTGATTTTGCAGCTACCAAAGCAAAAACGCTCACCATCCTCCAAGATCCGGAGTTCCAGCTAAGACATATCCCCGTCAAGGAAGACCATCGAGAACAGGTTCTACAATGGTGCAAACTCCTGGCCAACCAAGGCATGGGTGCGCTCTCCTACCCTGAAGCACAGGGCGGAAAAGGCGATATGGGGCTCTACGCTGCTGTTTTTGAAACGCTCGGTTATCACAGCCTCAGCTTGTCGATTAAATTTGGGGTACAGTTTGGGCTTTGGGGAGGTAGTGTGCTCAACCTGGGCACCGAAAAGCACCACACCAAATACTTGCGAGCTACCGGAACACTGGAGCTAGCCGGATGCTTTGCGATGACCGAAACGGGGCATGGTTCAAATGTACGTGGCTTGGAAACTACCGCCACCTACGATTCCGCCACAGATGAACTCATCATCCACAGTCCGCGAGAAGAAGCGGGCAAAGAATACATAGGCAATGCACTACACAGCCGTGCAGCCAGCGTTTTTGCACAGCTGATTGTGAATGGTGAAAACCACGGTGTTCATGCCATCGTCGTCCCGCTTCGTAATGAACAACACGAATTACTCCCAGGCATCCGTGTAATAGACAATGGGTACAAGCTGGGATTAAACGGCGTAGACAATGGCCGAATTTGGTTTGATCAAGTATGTGTGCCTCGCGAAAATCTACTGGATCGCTTTGGGAAAATAACAGATGAGGGGCAGTACACGAGCCCCATTGAAAACCCATCAAGGCGTTTCTTTACCATGCTCGGCACATTGGTCGGCGGACGAGTTTGTGTCCCAAGGGCTGGATTGAGTGCCACCAAAAAAGCACTGGCCATCGCCATTCGTTATGCTGCCCAACGGCGTCAGTTTGCACCGTCTGCAATGGCTGCCGAAACGCCGATTCTAGACTACCCAAGTCATCAACGGCGACTTTTGCCATTATTGGCAAAGACTTACGCGGTGCAATTTGGTTTAGACCACCTGGCTGGTCGCTATTTGCATCGGGAAGAAGGAGAAATGCGTGAAATAGAAACGCTCGCAGCAGGCATGAAATCCTATGCTACCTGGTTTACTACTGCAGCCATTCAGGAGTGCCGTGAAGCATGTGGTGGCAAGGGGTATCTCGCCGAAAATCAATTTGCCGCACTCAAGGCAGATACCGATATTTTCACCACCTTCGAGGGCGATAACACCGTATTGATGCAGCTTGTGGCCAAGGGTTTGCTGACCGACTACAAACAATCCTTCCATGAAGATGGCAACATGGCCATCTTGAGAATGCTGGGGCAAAGGGTCAACACAGCCTTCTCGGAGACCAACCCTTTTGCCATCCGTAATACCGACGGAGGCCATTTACGTAGCACTGAATTTCAATTAGCGGCTTTCCAATTCCGTGAGAGACGGCTGCTTTTCTCTCTTGCTCAGCGGCTACGCGGGCACATCAAAGATGGCAAAAGCGCCTACGAGGCAGGCCTTATTTGTCAGACCCACATGCTGGCCCTGGCCGAAGCCTTTATTGAACGTGTAACACTAGAATCCACCGCTAAAGCTGTAAGTGAGGCGAAAGGAACTTCTATTTACAATATCCTTCGCAAACTGCGCTCACTATATGCCCTTCATACCATTGAAAAACACGCGGCCTGGTATCTCGAACAAGATTATCTAGCAGGTACCAAAAGTAAAGCCATCCGCAAGCAGGTAGATCAACTCTGTGGTGAACTTCGCCCCGAAGCGGTAGCATTGGTGGAAGCTTTTGGCATTCCGGAGTCACTCATTGCTGCGCCTATTGTTATGGATTAGGCAGGCTGTCCCCACTTTGAAAAGAATTGTCCATAGAGGCTCCGAGATTATTCCTAAACAAAAGAAAATAGGCCAGATCCATTCCTGAATCTGACCTATTTTTCTTTACTTTTTCATGCTTAAACCGTCAGGGGTAAGCCGCTAAAAAACCGCGTGAGCTATTGACTTTAAAGCTCAATATTTCTCTGACTGCAATCCCAGCAAGAAGTGTACTCATTTTATCGAATACTTTTACTGGGATGAATCAGAAAATTAGTAAACCAAGCTAAATTCTCCATTGGTTAAACTTACCGTATTGGTGCCCGTTCCACCATCGTCAGCAGCCTCAAAATCGAATGTTCCGCTAATCGTCTTATTGGCAAGATCATGTGAACTTATCGTCAATGTTCCACTGGTAGCACCGTAGGTCACAAGTGTTGGATTATTGATATTGTAAAGTCCAGTCACTGTGCCAAACAGCTGAAATGAATAAGTCCCCGCACTGATATCCTCTGGCAAACTAAAACCAACGGTTTGATCAACGGCTTGATCACTAGCAGAAATACTTAGCCGCCCAAAAGATACGCCTCCTGTTACAGAAACGGCGGTCCAGGGTTGACCATCTATATCGACGCTTAGCATGCTATCATCAGTCGGGGTCAGCGTTTCAGTATAGGTGATATCCGTAAATACACCATCGGTAATATCTATTTCCGATTGATCTACGGCACGAAAACAGAGTGACTCAAAAGTACCGCTGATGAGCATATTAGCAGTGTCTATACTGGTAATTACAACATTACCACCTGCTTGGGCACTGCCATTAGAGGTGTGTGCAGTAGCTCCCGTACTTTCGGTATAGGCAATAGCAGACAGAGAACCTTGATTGAGTTGAAAAGAGGTGACTTCTAACGTAGGATAATCGAGTGAAATAGCGATGGTCATGTCATCATTAGAGATACCAACTATTCCCATTCGACTCTGCTGATAGGAGCCTACAGGCATCTCCGCTTCCCAGCTTTCACCATTGACAGTAGCGGTCATCGTACCACTTATAGAAGGGCCGTCATCTTCATTACAGCCAAGAAATAATAGAGAAGTCGTACACAGCAAAAGCAGTGTTAACAATAGATTGTTTCGCATTATAAGAGCGCTTTAATTTAAAAATCAAATCCTTCAATAAGCGTTTCAGTAGTGAAACTTATTGCCTGTGGGCTCTTGCATTTTATGTTAAATTTCTCAAGAGCGTTGTACTTGCTGGTACTCGTACGGTCTTAAAATACAAGAAGCCACTCAAGTAGAACCTGGTGACTTCTGGCTTTTCGGACAATTTGCTCTATAAGGCCCAACGACGCTCTTCGCGTGACCTCAACAAAACGAGCCTAGTATTTCAAGCACATGGTCTTATGTTTTCCAACCATTGGCAGGGTTACCATCATAATATTTCCATATTCTGATTCATCAAAAGCAGGATAAGCTTGGGTTCCATCCAATAATCCTGCCAAGGTAGGCGTCGTATTGGAGTGCCCTACCACCAGTACCGTTTTACCTTGATATTCCTTTTGCAACTTTTTGGCGAAAGCCGGTAAATCACTTGGATCGTAATCCATAACAGGGAGGCCTTTTGAAACAGCTACGGGATCAGCTGTAAGTTCGGTACGCCGGTACTTGGTGCTAAACACAGCATCTAGCGGTACTGCTTCCAAAAGATCGGCAAGTTGACGAGCGCGTAACTGTCCTTCAGAAGTAAGGCCAGGGTCATCGCCCGTTTCTTTCTCCGCGTGACGTACTAAAAAGACGGTCAAAGGTTCAGTCGTCGCTACCTCTGACTGAGGGCTGGGCTGAGCAGGCGTCTGGCAAGAAACAGTACTCAATACAAATAAGCAGCAGATGGTCCAGCGAATCATAATATGGTTGGTTTTGGTTGATAATGCAACAAGGGCAATCTTGCAAAATGTGTTTTGACGAAAAAAGTTATCCTATAACTTAAGGAAAGGTCGGAAAATTAGCTTAATAATCCAGTATATAACCATTAATTTCAGCGTAACTATACCAAAATAGAATCCTCTACCAATTTGCGCAGCAACTTCCTATCTTTAGCCAAATGTTACCCAAATCTCTGCCCATTCCAATCCGGTCACGCCTTGCTCCAACCCCCAGTGGGTTATTGCATGCAGGTAATGCTTTGAATTTTATCCTTACGTGGTCGATCACAAGATCTCAAAATGGGCACCTTCTGCTACGCATTGATGATCTTGATAAAGCTCGCCGGAGAGACAAGTACATCAAGGATATTTTCCAAACCATTGATTGGTTAGGATTGGATTACGACGATGGTCCGCAAAGTGTCGAAGATTTTAAAAAAAATTGGTCGCAACATCTACGCCAGGAGCTTTATGACAAGGCTCTCCTAAAACTTAAAGAACAGGGGCATTTATTCGCTTGTAAATGCAGTCGGCGAGATATCCAGGCAATTTCCAAAGATGGGAGTTACCCAGGCACTTGTACCATGCGGCAGTTAGGTTTTGATCAAAAAAACATTGCCTGGCGTGTCCATCCTCCGCAGGGATCGCTACAACTTCCTATTCATCAGCTCGTAGGAGCCAATACCTCTCTGGAGCTAAAAGGAATTGACGCTTTTATTGTAAAACAAAAAGATGGCTTTCCTGCGTACCAACTCGGTTCGGTTATTGATGATGAACACTTTGCAATCAACACCATCATCCGGGGCTTAGACCTCCTTGACTCTACTCATTACCAACTTTATCTGGCTCACTTGATGGGCAAAACTGGTTTTCTCAATACCTATTTTTACCATCACGGTATGATCCTTGATGAGCAAGGCAAAAAACTATCTAAAAGCGAAAAAGCTACCGCTCTGCAAAGCTGGCGCGAGCAAGGACGCAAACCAGATGAATTATTCCAAAAAGCAGCCAACATTCTTGGCTTGAAAGGCCCTTGCAACAATGGCCAGATGTTGGTCAACATGCTAAAAGAAGAACTAACTATATGACAATTTTGAAGGATAAAAAAAAGTGGTACAATTATATTCCTCACCCCGTTGTAATGCTTTTTGGCATTCTGGTTTTAGCGGCCATTCTTACACATATTTTGCCCGCAGGCTTGTATGAACGTGAGGTATTTGGCGAACGCACCAGGGTTATTCCAGGGTCTTATCACACAGTAGCGTCCACACCCGTAGGTTTCTTTGGGTTGTTTAAAGCTTTTCCTGAAGGGTTCAAAACAGCCTCATCTATCATTTTTGTAGTGCTGACAAGTGGTATCATGTTTGGTATCCTGGAAAAAACCGGCACTATTGAAAACATGGTGGGTACCGCCATCAAGAAGCTAGGCCTTAAGCGGCGTTATCTGCTCGTTTTTCTACTCACCTATCTCTTTGGTTTATTAGGCGTCATTATTGGTTATGAAAACAATATCGCGATGGTTCCCATTGCTGCCGTAGTAGCACTTGCGCTGGGGGGAGACCTGATACTGGCGGCAGGCCTATCCGTAGGCGCCATTACCGTAGGCTTTGGGTTGTCGCCCGTCAATCCTTATACCGTTGGCATTGGTCATCAGATCGCAGAATTGCCTCTGTTCTCGGGTGCTCCTCTGCGAACAGCCTTATGTTTTCTAGCCCTTACTTTGATGGCTTGGTACAATGTCCGGTACTTCCGTAAACTGGTTACTCAACCAGAAAATGGCCTGGGAAATGGGTTAGATGAAGCAGGCTTGAAGCTATCTAAACAGTTGGAGGACTACACTATCAGTCCAAACAACGCACTGGTAGGTGGTGTTTTCTTGGCCGGTATCGGCATTATGCTTTACGGCATTTTCGTCCACCATTGGTACTTTACAGAAATATCTGCCATCTTCATCATGATTGCCATTGCTGCAGGAGTGGCCAACCGTATGTCGGGACAAGCCTTTAGCGAAACTGCGCTACGCTCAATAGGCGTAGTAGCTCCTGGTGCCTTCATGGTTGGCTATGCCACTACGATCAAAGAAGTACTGGAATTGGGGCAAATCAACGATACTATTTCCTACCAGTTATCGCTATTACTGACGGATCTTCCCACCACTGTTTCTGCCTGGGGTATGAGTATCTGTCAAAGCGTTATTAATCTCCTCATCCCTTCGGGAAGTGGCCAGGCCCTTGCTACTTTGCCTATTATGGTGCCATTGGGGGAAGTGCTCGGCCTAACACGCCAAACGACCATCCTGGCCTTTCAGATTGGCGACGGTGTTACTAACCTTTTCAATCCCGCTTTAGGAGGGCTCATCGCTATGCTCAGCTTATGCCGTGTGCCTTTTGATCGCTGGCTGCGCTTTATTCTTCCCTTAACTGGAATGTTGCTGATTTTGTCATGGCTGTTTTTGATGGGAGCGGTTTGGTTTGGATACGCTTAATAATATACCCCGTTTCTTACTATTATTTTTTTTGCCAACTTACTTTTGCCAAAAATTGACTATTTATGAATGCTCAAGAAATACTTGCACAACTTGTATCCTTTCCCGTACTGGGGGGAGAAAGCAACCTTACGATACTCAAATGGATCACTGACTACCTCGACAAATACGGGGTGAGTTACCAACTGGTGCCCAACGAAGAAGGGAACAAAGCCTCTTTGCACGCCCGGATTGGTCCAGCAGTAAATGATGGCATCATCCTCTCCGGGCACATGGATGTAGTACCCGTTGAAGGCCAGGATTGGCATACCGACCCTTTTGTGCTGACAGAAAAAGATGGAAAACTCTACGGCCGTGGCAGTTGCGATATGAAAGCCTACCTGGCTTGTGTCCTAGCTACAGTTCCCAAAATGGTAAAGGCTAAACTCAAGCGACCGATCTACCTTGCGTTTTCTTATGATGAAGAAGTAGGCTGTGTAGCTGCCCCTGAACTCATTCAGGCTATTACTGATTTTTATGAAGAGCAACCGAAGTATGCGATCATCGGTGAGCCTTCAGAACTACAGCCAGTGGTGGGGCAAAAAGGCATCTGTGTTTATAAAACAACCGTTTATGGTTCAGCTGGGCATAGTTCCAGGATTCGCAACGAAGTAAGTGCTATTCATGAAGCCGCACGTTTAGTCATTTGGCTTGAAGATAAAATGAATGCCCTCGTTGATGCCGGCCATACTGACGATCGCTTCACGCCCAACCATACCTCTTTGCACGTAGGGATGTTCAACGGCGGCATTGCACACAACGTCATCGCAGATGAATGTTCTTTCCTTTGGGATGTGCGTAATATACCCCAAGACAAAATTGAGGATATCCATCTCGATTTTGAAGCGCATTGTGCCAAGGTACTACCCTCGCTCAGAGAACGCTTTGGAGGTGCAAAAATCAAAACAGAAATGTACCATCCACTGGTGCCTGCTCTGGATACCCCTGAACATCTTGATATTGTTCCGCTGATCCAGCAGCTAAGTGGTGTTGACCAATTACAGACGGTTGCTTACGCAGCCGAAGCGGGGCAGTTCTCGGAAGGCGGCTATCAAAGTGTCATCTGCGGCCCCGGCTCAATTGCACAAGCTCACCGTGCTAACGAGTTTGTAAGTGTAGAACAGATGGTTAAAGGTGTTGCCTTTATCGAGCGTATTCTCGCCTACTCATGTGAGTAGGATTGTTTTCTGTCTTGTTTTTTTATCCTTTTATCGAAACAACAGGAACTAAAAAAGAAAAAGGATGATTATTAGGGTAATACTCATCCTGATCATCACCACAAGGTCCGAAAAACGCGCTTGAAACCCTGGACAATGGCGTGGTGAAAAGGTTGGAATACCTAAAGTCAACATTATCCTCAAATTTAGAAGGGAATTGAACTTCTACCACACACGAGACGACTGCCATTGGCGGTCGTTTTCTTTTTTTGGGGAGGTTTTCTGCCTCAACCGTATATGGTAGTCTGGAGACTACGCGACAAGCCTACATAATTCAAACGTGTCCCAACCATAGATCGTAGTGGTACGATTACCTCAAGTACTTGCCTGGAATAGCGATGCGAAGAAGAGTTGCCTATCAAAGGCTGAGCGAACGTTCCATGCATGGAGACGTGCATCCCACAGGATGCTGTGCGAGACTCCCCGTTTACCCCCGAACCACTATTGCTTTTATACATTGTTGTGCGTTCGCTCTTTTCCGCTTAATTTGGGGAATTGAGACCAAGTCTATTTCCTTCTGTGTCCAAAAACAAAGCAAAAAATCCGCTTTCATCTGCGTGTGCTGTTTTAG
Organism: Lewinella cohaerens DSM 23179; assembly: GCF_000379805.1. GTDB lineage: Bacteria > Bacteroidota > Bacteroidia > Chitinophagales > Saprospiraceae > Lewinella > Lewinella cohaerens. The sequence goes on from NZ_KB903531.1 coordinate 556,758, forward strand.
GCATAAGGATTTTTCCACCATTTGTTTCGATTTTATCAAGAATGGTTTGAAGATTATCTCCACCATTTAGATATATGGTTACTCCATCAGCAGAAGGTTTGTATCCTTCGCCTTTCATAATAACTCCTGTTACCATTTGTTCTTCGTAAGGAAATATCCCCATTTCCATTCCTGGCATTTCCATTTTCTCAATGTTAACGCCTAATATTGTTTGATAAAAATTTACTGCTCGTGAAATATCCATTGCTGGAATTTCAAAAATTGAAATATGACTTTTCATTTCTATTCCTTTTTGATTTAGGTTAGATTCAATCGCCAATATTTCGGCTTTAGGTTTATTTTGATTATTACAAGCAACTATGCATATTGAAAGCAATACAGTTGCACAAAGTATGGTCCTGTTCATACGGTTCTGTTTAATTTAACAGGACAAATTTAGCCTACCTGTGAAGACCAAAATTGTAAAAATGCGACACATTGTTTATTAGACTTGTTCTGCTGGGGCAGAGTGGTGGGAAAATTGATGCATTATCGACCACGCGAAGTCTTTTTTGAGGAGCCTAGCCATAGCTAAGCGACTCAAAAAAGACACAGTGTGGGAAGATAAGGCGCAATTTGCCCCCGATATGATCCCAGCAGAACAAGTCTACTGGTAGAAAAGGGTAGAAAGTACCATGTTTTCATTACCTAAAAACTCTTTCGGGTTTATTCCCGTAAACTCCTTAAAGTCTTTGGTAAAATGAGCTTGGTCGAAATATTCGCTTTCGTATGCAATGTCAGTCAGGTTTTCTGTCTTTCTGTTAAGTAATATTTTTAGAGCAGTTTGTAATCGGATTACTTTACCTAACTGTTTTGGGCTGACGCCAATTTGTTTTATAAAATTTCGTTCAAGTTGTCTCCTTTTGGATAAATCTTCTTTAAGTATTGTGATTATTGAAGCACTTCCGTTTGTAGCTAAAAGGGTATCAATTGTTCTTTTTACGATATTGTTAATCGTAGATTTTTCATTTAACTTATCTAAAAGAAAAGTTTCTATAATTTCTATTCGTTCATTGCTATCGGTTGCCCCTATTATTTTTAGTTCTAACTCTTTAGCTGTTTTTTCTCCGAATAACCGTTCTATTGGCGTTTCCTTATTTGCCAAATCCTTTAATGGCATAGCTACGAAGTTCGCAAAACCGTATGGGTAAAAACGAATTGCAAATGTATTAACATAGCCTGTTGGTTCAATAAAAAATGGCTCGATTGTCTGTCCAAGAACCATTGCACGAGGTTGAATTATAAATTCGTCTCCCGAAGTGTATCTTTTAATGTCGTCTCCAAGTATAAAAGCCATTTCAACTGTTCCGTCTGGAATTATCCGCTGTCTTTGTGAATCAAATTCAGCAGGAACCTCTAAAGTCCAATAGCAACTGACAAAAGATTCTAAATCAGCATTGGGTTGAAATGTTTGATAATTCATTTATAAGTTCGTTTTTTTTGAGTGACGCACAACTCAAAGGTCACTATAGCCATCATTGGGTGGCAGGTCTTATTTTATTCTGCTACTCAAGTACTTTTTATTCTCATCTAATAAATCTGAGTAAGACTCCAAAAGCGTCTGTTCTCCATCAATGACATCGACTAGTAAATAGGCGAATTTCATCATAACCTGTTCATCATTTTCGTTAACGTTTTCGTAGGCGAAATCGGCGAACCTTTCCATCTTATTAGTGAGAAGTGTTGTCTTTAACTCAATGTCCAACAATTGTGATATTAGTTCAAACTCCAACAGTTCCGCCTTATTAGAAACAAAAAACCTTAAGCTTATATTCTTGACAGATGCAACTTGAAACCCACCTGAATTTGATACGAATTCACCAATCGTTTGCTCATTTTCTACAAAACCATTTTCAAGTTTTTCATAAAGTTTCAGGTGCCGCTCTAATACCGTATCAATCTCACGCTGACTTGATATGATTTCACTCTTGATAGCTAAGAGTGTCTTTTTCAAGTACTTTTCGTTGTCTAATTTTTCTTTGTAATTACCTATTGATACTGCAATTAAAACACCTATTACGACAATGGTAATTTCCTTGAAAAAGTCTACTATTAGGTTGCTCTTTTTCATTTTAACTTTTTGCTTATGTATACTTGAACTCAAGCTACAACGCAGTGCGACCAAAGGGAGCATTGTCAGGGTAGCAAAGTTGTGCCCAGTATTACTCTTTCCTTTTATATTTTGTTAATCGTTTTTCTCCTTCTTTTATTAACATTTCTTTCTCAACTGCTTTCTGTAAGTCTCTGGATGCTGTTGCTGGCGAAATATTAGAAAATATTTTCAAGTAATCGCTACGGGTAAAATACGCATCGCCAACCTCATTTAAAAAGTAAGTGATCCGTTCCTCATCACCCATGTTTTCTGGACGAAGTTCTAGCAACTCTTCAAGACTTAATTTAATCTTTTCTAAAGAATATTCAACGAATCGTGTTGACAAACCTGACTTATCACTTTCGTTTAATACTCGATAATATTCCTCTTGACTATCTTTTATCGATTTCTCTAGAGGAGTATATTCAAACACAGGATTGACTTTCATTAATATCAACGTTTGCCATAACCTGCCCATTCTTCCATTTCCATCATAAAATGGATGAATGAACTCCATCTCATAATGAAATACACAACTTTTTATAATTAAATTATCCTCATCCTTATTTAAATATTCAAACAGTTGATGCATCAAATTTTGGACATTCCAACCTGGCGGAGCTAGATGAGCCACTTTACTCCCTTGCACTATACCTACTCCTCCTGTTCTATATCTTCCTGGATTTTCCACTAATCCTGTCATTAACATTTCGTGCGCTTTCAAATATGATTCTTCAGAGAATGGATCAAAATCAGCTAATGAATTATAAACATCTATTGCATTTTTTACTTCTAATATATCTTTTGTTGGACCTATTACTCTCTTATTTTCTATAATAGCAGTAATTTGTTCCTCGCTTAAAGTATTACCTTCTATTGCTAACGAAGCTCTAATTGTTTTTACCTTATTCCTCTTCCTAAGTTCTGTTTTAGGCTTTCTCAAGTAAGTAGCGTCAACAATTCCTAATAGCCTACCTATATCTGTCGAAAGATTAATGATCTTAGGAGTTCCTTCATAATACTTTTGCAACATGATACTATCATTTGATACTATCAAAGATAACAAAAAGCCTCTATCAAGTTATTATAGTGTCATTTAATTACTATTTATTGGGCACAACGTTTTTCGGGACATGCGAAGTTCGGAAATTTTCGGCAGAGCCGAATTTTTTTTTGAATTTCCGCATGTCCCGTGTGGTACGAGGTTCGCAGCGCAGCGGAGAAGCTTGTGCCACACGGGCTTGCCTGAAAAACGTTGCCCAAGATGCGCAGCGAAGCGGAGTATCTTGGGCAACTCCGGCTTGTGCGATGTACCCGCCCCTCTGCACCGATGAACCGGTAGAAAACCACAGATCAAGTACAGCACCAAATATATAACCGAGTGGAATACTGCTCTGGGCGGGTATAGTCGCACAAGCTAAGTTCTGCAACGTATTTAATCTTATTCTCATCCTTCCTAAGCCACTATCGATACTTCAACTCTGTAGCGCCAACTAACTTAGTTTGTAAACACTGGATCTAAGAAAGTCCCATTTTCAATAAAATTACGAAATTGTCGACCTTCTTCCTTTTTTAATTCATATTGAGCACTCCTTACTGCTTTAGCTACTTTCTCCTTGAAATCTGCTTCTGAATTTGATGGATCAACACCAAAGAGAACATTTCGGATACTCCATAACTGCTTGTCATAAGGTGTGGCGCAATCGGGCAGTGCATCTCCTAGCATTTCTTCAGGTTGACATCCAAAACAAGATTCGATAGGCACTATATGGTCTATAAAGTCTACAACATTTCTCTCTTTGTGATGAATCACAAAATAGTTTTCTTTGGCAAGCTCAGCACGCGCTGCTCCAAGTATAGTCTTAATTGCATCATGCGAACGGGTTATTATTTCAATCTTTTGTGACTTGGAAAGAGATTCATATTCTTCTCCAAGTTTGCTTAAGTACGGTTGACTAATATTATAGGCATAGCTGGCAATTGTATCAGCTGTAGCTCTCCCACCGGATTGAAACAAGTCAAAGAACTCTGATTCTTGTTTAACTTCTTTTCGTGTAGTTTGCTCATTGGAATAGAGTCTGCTTTGTTCTTGAGCACTTTGAAGCTTTAATTTCAATGCAATAATCACTATCAGGCTAATGATTCCCCAAAGTAAAAGCGAGATGAAGCTAATTCGATGGCCTTTATTCCAGGTTTGTCTCTTTTTCACACTCAGTTCTTCTTCTAACTCTTGTTTTTCAACGGTCAGGCGCCGTACTGACTTTATATTTCTTAAGGTTTGAATACCTCGATGGTAGCTCTCGATAGTTAGCTTATCTCTATAGTTGAGTAGGTTGCCGAAGTGCTGTTTACTATACCCTAGTTCAAACCCTACACTTTCATTAGTTCCAGACTTCAGTTCCACGAATGTACTGTTTTCACTTTCTCGGATTCCATACAACTCATCTACAAGTTCTTTGAAATCATTATGTAGCTGCTGAATTGTTTGCTCTTTACTTGACATAGAATGAACACTCTAAGTTGGGGTAATGGAAAAGTTAGGCATTAGTTAGGTAAATGTTAGGGATAAAATAAAGCAATTCGTCAATAAAACCTGCATCATTGAGATGAAAATGAAACCTAATTTCATCACTTAACACATTTAAAAATGAAGAACAAAGCTGATGCAGAAAGAGAGGCAAGAATTGTTGTTAACAAATGGACGGCTGTGGCTACGGCTGTGGGCTGGGTACCATTTTCTCAGTTCTTCCTGGCTCCCGCCGACTATAGAATGGTCGCAAACGTTGCCAAATGCTTCGAGGTGAAAAAATTTGATGCGGAAGCAGTTTTAACAGCTGCAGGTGCTACAGTAACTGGTAAAACTATTTTCCATACGCTTCTGGATTTTTTCCCTCCAGCGTGGTTTTTAAAGAGTGGTACAGCCGCAGCAGTAACAAAAGCTGTAGGTGAAATTGTAATTCTTCACTTCAAGTCACGTACAACACTTCCCGATTAAATTATTAACCAAAAATCTGATGCGATGAAAATTTCAAGTATAACATCTCCTGAAAGTATGGAGATAACTAACCTCTTAGGGTTTCCCATCGACATGGTAGAGACTGATAAGAGAACCAAAATCATCAGAATTCAAGATTACGACTTGAGTTTTGTTGCTAACCGGTTAAGAAGGAAGAAAATTCTCAGTGAACACAAAATTGATTCAGCAATTATTGAGTTCAAGCGATTTATCACAATGATCGTCCTAGGCCATGCCAAAATGTCGGTACCATGTAGAGAAGTTGACGAAGTATGGCATGCTTTCATCCTCTACACAAAAGAGTATGAACAATTCTGTACTGAGATTAATGGTACGTTTATACACCACTGTCCACATGATTCTAAGTTTGCGACAAGCTACATAGAATCTGACCGCAACACTGAACTAGCATATCAGCAGTACTTCGGAAAGCCCGTACTTACCTTTACAAGTAACTTAAGAGGCTGTAGTTCGGGAGGAGATGGTGGCGGTGACGGCGGGATTTGTCAATGCGACAATGCCTGCTCTCCACTACAATAACTCGAGTTGGTAATGATTTATACTAATCATTATCCTTACTAAATTGTGGGAATAGGTCTTATTGACTTGTTCCCACATATATTTTCTATCAAAATGGGACTATAGTTATCAATGTTGCAGAACGTTTTTCGGGACATGCGAAGTTCGGAAATTTTCGGCTGCGCCGAAAAAATTTTTGAATTTCCGCATGTCCCGTGTTGTACGAGGTTCGCAGCG
>NZ_KB903532.1 GCF_000379805.1 Lewinella cohaerens DSM 23179
CTAAAAATCTCACTTAGCCCGCTAAGCTCGATTTTGACTTCTTAGACAGAACCGTAAATCGTTGAACTCCGAGGAGGAACGACGATCAGCGAAGCTAAAATCAGTTCGCAAATTCCCCAACAAGCTCTAAACAAATAATCTACGCCCTTTGTGTAGATTATTTTTCTTTACATGGTATTGACTTGGCCAAGCAGCCCGTTGATTTATACCTGCTAAAAATGTATGCAGAGAAGGAAGTATACTCCGCAAAAAATATCAAAGAATAATGTGTAGTAGCACCTGGAACCATCCTACCATTTCCCTAAAAAGAAGGGGCGGGATGGGCCCAGGATTCACTTTTAAAAACAAGGGAGTTCGCAAAAAATAATCTACACATCTTCCTACAAATTTTGCTTTATCCATCATCAGATTTTACTTGCGTAGCCCGCTATGCTACGAAAAATCCGATTTGTCTAAAGCAAAATTTGCTACGCCCTTTGCGTAGATTATTTATTTCCTCATCCCTAATAATCACTCTAAGCACTTGATTCACTCGTCTAACGTGAGATGTTAACATTGCATTTCACGTTAGACGAGCTATAAGATCGTCAATTGGATCAAGAATCCGTTGTCTGTGTTGATCTCTAATTTCGCACCAATCTCTTTAGCCCGCATTTGCAAGTTGGACATGCCCAACCCAGACGTTTTGAGCACTTTATTTTCTATACGACCATTGTCCTGGATAATCAATTGTATTCCATTTCGTCCGTGTTTCAGAAACGTAATTTGAAACTCATCACCATTGGAATGCTTGGCTGTATTAGTAATGGCTTCTTTACAAATGAGATACAGGTTCTGCCGTATTTGAGTAGGCATTTTTTTGTCTAGCGAAATGTCAAGTATTTTTAAGTCGAACATTATGTTTTTCAACTCAAGTGTTTCCATAGCATGTTCCCGAATTCGATCTAAAAGATTTTTAAATTTATCTTTTCTAGCATCAATAGCCCAAACAGTGTCTCTCATTCTAGACATGGCACTCCGGCTCATCTCACTAATTCGGTGTAATTGGGGTTGACGTTCTTCTGAAGCAGTCTGCGTCAGGATTTCTGTTTGCATCGTTAAACCTGCCAATACACTGCCAACATCGTCGTGTAAATCACTGGAGATTTTGACGCGTATACGTTCGATTTTCAAGGCCTGTTGTAAGCGATACATCGCAATGCTGTAAACAATCGCAGATACAGTAACTAGAGATGTCAGATAAAACCACCAAGTTTGCCACCAAGGTTTTCTGATAGCTATGTTTAAAGAATAAGGCTGCTCATTCCAAACACCATCCGAATTGGATGCTTTTATTTTGAATTGGTAATTACCAGGGGGCAAATTAGAATAGCGAGCAAAGCCATTCTTCTCTGCATCTACCCAAGTATTCTCATGGTTTTTAAGCTGGTACTGAAGCCGATTGTTTTTAGGGTCGCTATATTCCAAGGCCACAAAATCAAATGACAGGGTGTTTTCATGATAATCTAATTCCAGTTCTTTTAGCTCTCCGATTTGTTTTGTTGTCACAAACAACTCATCATTGACCTGTAAGCGGGTTATTTGTATCTGTGGGGCATAAGGAGCGTTTTTTATATGTTCTGGAGAAAACCGGTTCAGTCCTTTGGTACCACCCAACCAAATTTCACCATTGCTGGTTTTTAAAAAAGCATTGGTATTGTACTCATAAGCCTGTAGGCCATCAAAAAGGGTGTAACGGTGATGTCTTTTTTCTTCTGGAAAATAGCGAATGACTCCTTTGTTACAACTCAGCCAAAAGCTGCCGGAAGCATCTGGAATAACACAATAATAATTTTCATTAGGTATACCGTCCTCCGCTTCATTCAACAATTCACTCGCACCATCCTTTTTGTTTACTTTAAGTAGCCCGGTAGAGGTAGCGATCCACAAAGAATGCCCCTCTTCTTGATAATCTTTGGCATAGCCAATGCCTTCAATTTCTCTACTGACCCTATAATTATTACCATCAGCTTCTAAGATCAGAACCTTAGAAGCATCTACGGCTAAATAGAGCAGCCCTTCCTGCGTCTCATAAATAGATGTTGCCAATGCTTGCTGGTGTTCTCCTAGTGCTTGGAAAGGTGTAAAAACGGCTGCATTGTCAATGACCTCAAACTCATAGATGCCCGAATAAGTAGCAAAAAGGGTACGCCCATCTCGAAGCTGATAAACATATAAAATGTAGCTGGGCAAGTTCTGGATGTACTCAAACTGTCGTTGCGCTTTATTCCACTTCAACAACCTACTTAAATCTGTTGCCCATAAACCACCATTATGCTCAAAGAAAAACTGAATAGACTTTTTATTGGCTAAAAGTACAGGGCTAAGTTCTTCGTTCTTTTCAGCTGTTGGATAATAAGTTGTAAAGCCTCTGCCGTGGCTGCAGAAAAGTTCTCCGCTACGGGTTTCAAAAATCGCCTTAACACTTTGACCAGTGAATGCATCTAAGTTGTCGAACTTTTGCTTGGTTAAATTGGTGTAATTCACGCCAGATGAAAAACTACTTATCCAAATGTTTTCTTGATGATCCTTGTATAGTTTATTCGCTGTTCTGACACTTAACCCTAGCTTTTCAGGGTTATTGGCGGGGATGAGTCCTGTAAATTGTGCTGTTTTTTTGTTGAAAACAAGAATACCCAGGCTAGAGCTTGCGACCCAAGCAATAGAATCATTAACGCTTATACTTGAAGTAACCTGACCTATTTGCAAGTCATTAAATTTATCGAAGATGCGATAGTTTTGCGATTTAGGATAGAAGAGTACAAGTCCTTTTTTTGTTCCTAAAAACCAAACCTCTTCCTCTTCTTTAACCTGGTTAAAATGAATGACCTCCATTGCAGCTACTTCCGTTTGAGTTTCATCAAAAAAAGTAACGAGCTCGAAGGGAGCCTGGGGGACTAAAACGGTAATTCCACTGTTTGTATTAAGGTTACAAGAAACGATCTGCTTAACCTTTCCTGTTTCATCTAGTACAGGAAAGTTATGCTGCCCGTCAATGGCACAGCGTAAAATTGGAATCTTAGTTTGAGTATTAAACAAGTAAAGTTTCCCTTTAACACCTATTCCAACTCTGACCCAAAGTTGATCTTGCTGGTCTAAATAAAAAGCGTGATAATCTTCCTTCAGAGATACGCCTTGTTTGTCTTTAATTTGAAAGTGTTGAAAATGGTCCTTTTCCCTGATGTAGCAATGAATGCCTTCGTAAGATGTAAACCATAGGTTGCTTTGCTCATCTTCGTAGAAACTACTGGTAATAATATTACCTAGTAAACTGGTAGAATCACCTGAAATGGATTTATAAACTTTCACCGACTTTCCATCGAAGCGGTTTAAGCCATCTATGGAACTCAGCCAAACAAAGCCTTTGGAGTCGTGGTAAATAAAATCATTTGAAGCTTGGGATAAACCTTCTTCCGGAGAGAGGTAGTGGAAGGTCTGGGCATGAAAAATACCAGGGCTGATCGCAAATAGTGCGATCAGCCATAGCAGACGAACTTTTATTTTAATAAGGCTAAACAAATGGCATCTTAAAATTTAATTAAGAATGCTCGTTACCATAAGCACCACCACCACAATTGGGTGGACAAGGCAAGAAGCTCATTTTTGAAAAAACTTCATCGTTTTTATACTTTGCAGTTCCAATAATAGTTCTTTTCAGCTCATCCGTATCCGATAATTTAACGTCAATGACCTCAAACATAATCTCATCGAAATCTTGATCCGTGAAGAAACTACCGTCAAATAACACTTTAAGTCCTGTTTGATAACGGACTTTATTTAAATCATCAACAATTTTTGTTCCTGATCCATTCCCTGAAACAAGGGCACTTGCAAGTTCAGTTGGAACTTGCTCTACCCCCTCAATAGTAACAGCACCATTAATGGGAACAGCACCCTGATCATTGCTGGCAAGGCAAAAGTAGCCTGGCCCCATCAAGTCATCTTTTCCATAGGTACCCCAGGCAATCATTATCAATTCATTGTTATTGACTGCTGGATATATCCGGATACCATCACAATTATCCATAGCTAATAATGCCAATAAACCATCTTTGCTAAAAGATGCCGTTAAATCAGAAGGGCTGTCTGAAATGGATAGAATATGTGTTTCATCCGCTACTCTGAACTTATCATCTAACAAGTTACTCAGCGTTAAATTAACTTCAACTGTCTTTCCCATTATTTTCGGTTTTAGAATGTTTAAATATACCGATCTTAAAGTGGTTTGGGCAAAAGCTCAAACTACTTCAGTCGGGATAGGTAATTACTGATTGTCACAGCTCACCATCCATTACTTTTTTAATCACTTCCATTTTATTATTCACCTCCAGTGTACGGTAAATTCTTTTGATGTGATCTCTTACCGTATCTAAAGAAATGTCCAATTTTTGGCCGATCATTTTGTAGGACAAGCCATCTACCAATGCCTGAACAATTTGCATTTGGCGTTCCGATAACTCATCTCCCTTCTTCTTTGCTTTAGGCATAAATCGCTGTGCAATTTTCCTGGCTACAGCAGGCGACATATAAGACCCGCCACGTGAAACGGTAAAGATGGCCTCTTGGATTTTGAGTAATGGTGTCCGTTTGGAAATGTAAGAACAGGCACCTGCACAAAGCGCATCATAAATTTTATCGTCTTCCTCGAATGTAGTCAATATGATAATATCCAGGTCTGGATATTTTTGGCGAATATGATAAATACCCTGTATGCCAGACATCCCGGGAAGTCCAATGTCTAATAACATAATATCTACCAGCGGCTTCCTTAAAGACTGTGCCTTTTCTAAAAAAGCCTCTACACTGGTAACACTAGCTGTTATCTTAATGGACGGATGCTGAGGCATGAAGGTTTCCAAGCTTTCCTTGATGACTGCATCGTCTTCTATGATGGCTAATTTGATTTCTTGCATACTACAAAGGTAAGGAAACAGCATATAGCGGCTGTCCACATTTTGATGTGGGTAAACGAACAGTGGTTCTTTCCTTATACCACATGTATATGCTTTGTGCTGTTCTTCAGTTGCCCCAAAAAAAATGCGCCATCCACATCAAAATGTGGATTCCCCCCCTGACTCACGCCCATACCTTTGTCCTATCAGTAATTGAAACGGAATCACAGTTAGCGAAAATGAAAACTTTGATCTATTTCAGAAACACCTAAAACCTGGCAACGATGAATATATTCCCTGTTATGCGACGATTACGAACAAAAGAATCGCGTGAAGTTTTTTCTAGAATCTATTTTAAGGCCTCTGGTTTACCAATTCCTGAAAGTTATTTGCACCATCCCAATAATAGAGTTTTTGGCGTCTACAAAAACCAGGAATTAATCGGCGGCTATATTTTAGGGAACAATTCCAATTTCAGAACAATAGCCCTTTTTGCACAGGAAGAGAAGCATGAGATGCTTTACAAGCAGCTAGAAAGCAAGGGGATTTTCACGGAAATTTGCTGCTTTTGGATAAAGAAAGAGGTGAGAACCCAGACGCGCCTCAATTTCTTTATTTGGCTGACTATGGCCTATGCACTCAGGAGGTATGGCACGCCGTATGTGCTTTTTGGAACTTGCTCCCGTTCCTTGGCTCAGCTGTACTCTTCCACTTCAAAAGTGAAATTTCTTAGTGAAGATGTGATCAAAAGGAAGTCTACTTTCATTTTTTGGTCGAAGCAACGCTATGCCATTTCGGGCATCTCCGAAATTGTTTTTCATAAACTGAAGCGGGTTTTTAAAATTGCTAAGAAGTCTCAATCGCTTATCAATATTTAATTCACAACATATTTAATTCACGTACTAAAAAAGTAATATTATGTCAAAAGCAGAAGCAGTTAAAGGCGGTATAGAAGCGGCCGACAGTCTTTATGAATTAGCAAAAAAATTCGCCGGGGATGTTGTTATCCCGGGGAAGGGCTTGGTTGTCGCTATTCGAAATTGGACTAAGTACACGTTTAGCTTAAATTATAAAGTTAAGCGTGGAATGATTATGAACACAAACGGTTCCACGCTGCATCCTTATTCACAAGAATACCATGGGGAGCACCATGAATTCTTGTTCAAAGGCAAGGCGAATTCCGGATGTAGCGTCGTTATGGAAATAAATAAAAGTGAACAAGAGTAAGGAAAAGGAACCTACTACATGCGTGCTGCAGCGGCCAGAGATGGATTGAATTATGTTCGCTTTCATTTAAATGATCGGGAAGGTCTGGACAAAATGAAAAAACACCGATCAGGCGATGGTTTCTATCAACCTAGTTATGGTGAGTACTATTTTGATATTCACATTACGGAAGATCGCCCCGCCATTTGTACGGTTGAGATTATTCCCAAGGGGGAAACAGTACCACGAACCTAAATGACAGTTGTCATATATGATCCTCCAGGTCAGGAATCACAAATCTTGGGTTGGTAGACCATTAAGGTGCTTTATTGGCTAGAATGCAAGGCTTTTAATTAGCATCCAACAACAATGAAACCCTCCATCAGAGGCTGCCCCAACACCGGCAGCCTCTTTTGTTATTACTCCCCTGACTGAAATTTTCAGGCAAAGCGAATCGCTTTTTATTTCCGTGCTGTTCCTTAAGAAGAGCCGAAATGGGCCCATAATTTACTTTTTTTCAAAAAAATGATTACCACCACTTACCTCCTCCACCCTTTCCGACATACACTGATGATGTAATCATTGAGGATAGTTGGCTACTTACTTCCTATTCCTCTGGAAACAATCATTTTTTGAGAACATCAAACAAGCGCAAAATACTTGGTTTAGCAACCCTGTTTTTGACGCTAATATTCACTACACATTAAAAAACCTACTAGTTATGTTAAGATTAATTTTCAGCCTGCTCATTACGAGCGTACTTTTTAGTACTTCGCTAGGGGCACAAAGTGCAGAAAGCCCAGAGGCTTGGTCTTTCCGTTATGTTTCCAGTAATTTCCAATGGCCACTGGATAACAATTCGGGCCTTGCTCGTGACGACTTCGATGGCGGTTTACAATTCGAGTATTTCCGTTACCTCAACGACAATTTTGATGTAAGCTTCCCTTTCCGGATAGCTTCTGCCCAACACCCACAGGATGCTGCTGGTAGCAGAACTCGGCAAGCCGTCAATATTGGCCTTGATGTATTGTTAAACCTTAATCTTTACAAAGGCGATGTCTTTCGTCCACGCTTGTTTGCCGGTGTCGGTGGCTTGCTGCTAGAGACCTCTGATTTATCACTAGATGTACCGCTAGGTTTAGGTTTAGACTTTTACCTGGGGCGTAACACCTCCCTGTCTACCACTTTTGCCTACCACTACAACAGCGTTGATCTACGTGATCACTTTATGGCTGGTATTGGCTTTCACATCGCTATTGACGATTATGAGCCACCCGCTCCTGTTGTTCTCGATCGCGATGGTGATGGTATCGTTGATGCAGAAGACCTTTGTCCCGACACTCCAGGAATTGTAGCCCTCAATGGTTGCCCAGACAGTGATGGTGACGGCATTAAAGACAGCAGCGACAAGTGTCCCGACACGCCGGGTATTGCTAAATTTGAAGGCTGCCCAGACACCGATGGCGATGGCCTGATGGACAGCGAAGACAAGTGCCCGGATACTGCCGGCCCGCTAGATAACGAAGGTTGCCCCGTTACCGACCGCGATGGCGACGGTGTAGAGGATGCCCAAGACAACTGCCCCGACGTAAAAGGAACCGTAGCCAACAATGGCTGCCCAACCTCGCCTATGGTAATTACGGCCAAAGACAAAATTACTGACGAAGTATTGCCGGAAACGGAAGTTGCCCTGGTTAATAGCAGTGGACAGATCGTAAAAACAGGCACAACCAACAGCCTCGGTGTGGTAGAATTTGCCAACGTTGAACCTGGTGACTACACCATCCAGTCTAAGCTCTACGATATGGCGTTGGAAGAAGGCAAGATTGCTGCCAGCGATTTCAACACCTCCACTTCTGTACAGAAGACGGTTTACTACGATGATCCCAACTTTATCATCAAGGGTAAGGTGTTCTACTGTAACAGTCCCAACCCACTGCCAGGTGTAACCCTCAATTTGAGTAACAAAACAGCCAACTTCCTGAAGACGACTGTCTCGAAGAGTGACGGCGAATTTGTATTCTACCTGGATAGCCGGTCTACTTACGAGCTTTACGCCAAGAAAGAAAGCTTCCTTTCTCAGGTAGTAGATGTGGACGCCAACAACTACGATCGTGAAAAATCTGTATTCGTGCGCTTAGAGATTTGTGCTGACGAAGTGAAGTGTGGGGATGCTATCAACCTGGATAACATCCTTTATGACACCGGCAGTGCGGCCATTCGTCCAGATGCAGAGCCCGATTTGAACAAGGTGGTTCAGTTCATGAGAGACAATACGGATGCGAAAGTAGAACTGTCTGCTCATACAGATAGTCAAGGCCGAGCTTCTTCCAACATGGCCCTCTCCCAGCGCAGAGCGCAAGCGGCTGCCGACTATATCATTGCTCAGGGCATTGATGCTTCTCGGGTGATTGGTAAAGGTTATGGAGAGACCAAATTGCTCAACGGATGTGCAGATGGTGTTAACTGTAGTGCAGCCGAGCACCAGGTGAATCGCCGTACAGAGTTTAAAGTGATTTGTCCGGAATAAAACAGGTGCTTGGTACGAGGTATTTGGTACTTGGTACAAGACTTGGTATAGGATAGAGAGATCAGATAGGTTTCTCTATCCTTATATAAAAAAATCCCGAACCCCAGGGCAAATTCATGAATTTGCCCTGGGGTTCGGGATTTTTTTATCCCCATCGGGACACTCAAAATAAAACAGGGATTTGATGCCTATGAGTGCATTAAATCTCTGTACCTTTTACCATGTACTTCGTACTATAAAAACCTACTGCTCGTAGTAGAAACGCTCGTGTACAATCTGGTCGCCTTCCCACTTCTGGACGGCTACCTGCTCCATTTTCACACGATTGCCATCTTTGAAGGTGACTTCCATCATGGATTCTACAAAAGTAGTACCATTGGCTTCGTCTGAACCAATGCCAGTTACCTGTAGGTCGTGGAATTCCTGGATGCTGTTTAGGAACTGTACTTCGTAATCGCGACAAACAGCCTTGCTTTCGCGGGTGCCGCGGGGTTCAGTCATTACTACATTGTCGGCGTAGTACTTGTCGAAGGCGTCCAACAATTGGCCTTGGCCTAGCATGTTGTAAATATCTTGTGCTTTTTCTAGATAAGTCATTGTGGTTGTTTTAATAAATGTATATACATTAAATGTATTTACACCTTGATTAGTTTTACACAGGAAGGCTTTTTTTTTAAAAAATACTTGGGAGTACTGCTCACTGGTCAGAAGACCAGCGAACCAGCTTGGGAACACCGGTTTAAGGGCGTAAGGCGGAGTCTGAAGCGCGAGGCATCCCGACTTATAAGTCGGGACGGGAGAAGGCATGACCCAAAAAACAAAAGAGACCGCTATCATCAACCTATGCCCTATTAAGGACGTTGTTAGTCACATTAAGCTTATAAATTACAACTATGTCTTCTTCTCCGGTGATTATCATTGGTGCCGGATTATCTGGCCTCACTACCGCCTATCGTCTGCAAAAGGCAGCTGTCCCTTTTCTTGTGTTGGAGGCTCGCGACCGTATGGGGGGAAGAATACTTACGGTGCGCAATGAAACGGGTACTCCCATCGAGATGGGGGCTACTTGGCTGGGCAAAAAACATACGGCCATCAATGCGCTATTAGCAGAATTGGGGATAGGAATTACCGAACAACTCATGGGGAAACAGGCGATCTATGAGGCGCTGTCGACCAGCCCGCCTCAGTTGGTGCAACTGCCCCCAAACAATGACCCCAGCTATCGGATTGTAGGCACCTCGACCGCACTGATCGATGCCCTGATGAAACAAATACCGCTAGCCAATATCCGCCTTCAACAAGTGGTGAAGGGCATAGAAAAAACCGACGATGGTTTTCTCGTTCATACACAGCATGAGGTATTAACCGCAGCAGCCATCGTCAGCACACTGCCCCCACGTTTATTGATGCAGACGATAAAATGTACACCTACCTGGCCGGAACCCTTGCAAACTATTGCTAACCAAACTCACACCTGGATGGGCGAAAGTATTAAAGTGGGTTTCTCCTATTCTACCCCTTTTTGGCGGGCCAAAGGTCTGAGTGGTACTTTGTTCAGCAACGTTGGGCCGGTGGGCGAAATGTATGACCATTCGGATGATGGCCAGGGCTATTATGCCCTCAAAGGGTTCCTTAATGGCGTATATCACGCTCTGACGAAGGCCGAACGCTGCGAACTGGTACTGCAACAATTGCGCAAATATTATGGCGAACAGGCCGACCAATACACGACCTACGAAGAGGGCGTGTGGCGTCAGGAGCCTTATACCTTTACGGATTACGACCAATCGTTGCTGCCCCACCAAAACAATGGCCACGCTATCTTTAGGCAGCCGTTTTTCGGTGGGCATTTCTTTATAGGAGGGGCCGAAACGGCCAGCGAGTTTCCGGGATATATGGACGGAGCTGTGCGACGGGGTGAAGAGATTGCCGCAGCAATTATCGCGCAGCGGTAGTACAGATGGACTAAGAGCTTGTTTGAGCCAGCTTTGCTTTAAACATCTTAGCCGCAGTGGTGTAACCTCCCTCTGTTCCGTCAACGAAATGTACGTGATTGTCCTTGTAGTCCAGTACGTAACAAGACATGATGGAAGAATAAGTGACGTGGGCACCATAGATGAGATCGCCTGCTTTTTCCAGCTTATCCAACACCTTAATTAAAGCTGCTATTTGGTCATCTGTTCCAGCAATAACGCTATTGATGTTACCGTCTAACATCAGGGTGCTTGACAGTTGGCGAATTTTTTTCAAGTAACCTTTTCCTTCTTCAAACAATCTGAAATAGAAACGCCCACCTAGTGTCCCCAACCAGTTTTTTAGCAGGTAAAAAAAGTCGTAGCGGCCCAGTTTGCCATACATCTCTCTACGAAAATTGGCGATCCGGAGACTAAGCTTAAGTCGCTTAGCAGAAATAGGTTGTCGCCCATCTAATTTCCCAAAGATGCGATCAATCGCAATTACGACCTCATGGTAAACCTGGGCTTGGCGTTCTTCGTCGGAGCAACTAACCAAAAGGCACAATATCTTCTCTTCTTTTGAAGGGGGAGCGATCTCGTTCCAACGACAGTTCATGCCCTCTAAATTAACCGGTAGAATCTCCTTATTGTGATCTTCTTTGGTTGCAAACCGGGCTTTGATCAGCGTTTCTGTATACTTGAGGCCATTACCTAAAATAACAGGAATAACGAGGTAATTATTCAGTTTGAGTTTAGCTATTTTGAGTTGCACCCCTTGCTGATACACCTCTGCAACAGCTAATCCGCCCACCCTTAGTACTAAACCGAATTGGCGTTTAACATGTCTGCGATAATTATCTAGTGTATCAAGGAGCGTCTCCAACAAAAATGCTGGTACTAAAAAAGTGGCACCATCTCCACCAAAGAAATAAGGGATATTCGCAAGTTCATAATATTCCTTGACCTTGTTGCTTACCGCAATGATACTGCCTGTAGCAATGAAGTTGACATCGTGGTGAGAGCCCTGTTCAACAGCAAGCGTAGAATCTTCAACATCCACGACAATCACATGCCAATCAGCAGGTAAGGACTGGAAGAGCTGTTCTTCTCCCAGCAACTTGTGGAGAGGAAGCCGCGAAGTTGGCAAACGACTATAGAAGGTCTGATTATCTTTCATTGCAACAAAATGACTAAAGCTTAACTGCGATTAGCACCATCAATAACCTTTTTTTACCCTTATTGTTTCGCATCCAGGCGATAGGCAATGTAGGTAATTCCCTGTTGGGCTTGTGCCATTAGCTGCTGGACGGTGGGTGTTGATTCTATTTTGCGGTAAGCATCAATGGCCTGCTCGTAGCTTTTGCGGGCCGCGAGTAGGCGCTGCGTATCAAAATCGCCCGAAGATTGCGTGTAGCCCATGTTGTAGTGAGCATCTGCTACCTGGCGAATGTTGAAGTCGGAAGGGTTGAATTCGTAGGTACTTTGAAGGCTCATCAGGCGCTGTGCTGCCGGGCTTGCGTTTTCAAATTCGCGTAAGGCATATTCGTAATCAAAGGGCTTGGTATCAGCACTGGCTTTGAGTACATCCTGGTAGGGAATTCGCTTAAGAAAGGGTTTGAGTTTGATCGGGTATTCCCTCATTTGCCAACGCGGATCAGCAGGCAGATGGATACGAAAAAACACCCCCTCCTTGACCAACACTTGCTTCAAATCTATTTTCTTAACAAACTCGGCAGTCACTTCATCGCCACCAATGGCACCGCTACCCAGGCTGATATCCACGCCGTAGTAGACACTGTCTATCTTCACCATGTTCCAGGCATGATAAGGATGATCCGGATGATCTTTCATGGCTCCATCATAGTGATATTCGGGATAGTCATCTGCATGCCAATGATTTACATACCCCGTAATCAGGTAGCACTCCACGCCCATCAAGCGGCACAATTCTTGATAAAACTGTGAGAAGGTTTGAAAATTGCCGCGCTGGGTACGTAATACTTCTTGCAGGTCGACTCTTTCCTTGGCAAACTGCTCGCCTTCAAAGTCGTAGCTGATGTGCTCGGTTATCCAATAAAAAGCGATCTCAGCGGCTTCTAATTTTGTCCTCGTTCTACTTTGCAGGCTACTGGCCAAGGAGGCCAAAGTCATCTCTTCTGTTGGGCGGTTGACACTGGCGTAGTATTGCAACCGCACATTGAGGGAGTCCAAGGCTTGTAGGCTGGAAGCAGCACCTAAACAGCAGAGTAGAGCAATTAATTTAGCGTGCATCATTATCGGTATTTGAGCATCGTAACAGGGGTATTTAACGCATTGTATTTGCTGCAAAAATAGGGATTTTGAAGCATTATGAGGTTTCTCTTTTTTGAACCACTATAGACACTTAAGGGGGGTGTTTTGAACCATATAAGGAAATAGAAGGGATTATAAGGGGTTGGCCTATCATGGCAAATTCATGAATTTACCATGTATAGGCCAGTTGCCCGATAATGCCTAAATTCGTGGCATGAAGCAAACGGTAGCTATTATCGGGGGCGGGCCAGCAGCATTGATATTGGCTGCTTTCTTGGACCAACAGCAATTCGAGGTTACGATCTACGAGAAAAATAAGACCGTAGGCCGCAAGTTTCTTGTAGCCGGCAAAGGGGGCTTCAACCTTACCCATTCGGAACCATTGCCGGCTTTTACGGAACGCTACACGCCTGCAAGCTTTCTGCAACCGGCGCTCACCCATTTTAGCAATGAACACTTGCGACAGTGGCTAGATAGTATAGATATACCCACTTTTGTGGGCAGTAGTAAAAGGGTCTATCCCATAAAAGGCATCAAACCCATAGAGGTCCTTCAGAAAATATTGGCTGTACTGGAAGAAAAAAAGGTTACTGTTCTCACCGATCATACCTGGACGGGCTGGGGGACAGACAATACCCTCCTGTTTGCAGAACAAACGCCTGTAAAAGCAGATTATACCGTCTTTGCCCTTGGTGGGGGAAGCTGGAAAGTGACGGGGTCCGATGGTAGTTGGTTACCTATTTTTGCTAAAAAAGGAATTGCTACGGTGCCCTTTAAACCCGCCAACTGTGCCTACCAGATTGATTGGCCTGCTGCCTTTCTTGCGAAAAACGAGGGGCAGCCCTTGAAAAACATCGCTATTTCCTGTGAGCACAATACCAAAAAAGGAGAAGCTGTGATTACTCGTTTCGGGCTGGAAGGGAATGCCATTTATGCTCTGAGCCCACAAATCCAGGCGCAACTTGACAAGGGGCAAAAGACAATCGTCTTCCTCGATTTAAAACCTATGTTTACGGAAGAAGACATCCTACAGCGGCTCCTCTCCTCTCGGGAGAAAACCATGACCAGTACCCTGCGGCGTGGCATTAAGCTGGGTTCGGCACAACTGGATTTACTTCATGCCTTTCTCTCCAAAGAGGATTATTTGACGCCCCAAAAGCTAGCGCCCAACATCAAGCGCTTACCACTAACGATTCTAGGCTCAGCTCCCTTAGACGAGGCCATCTCCACTTCCGGAGGTATTGCTCTGAATGCGATGGATGCTCACTTTGAGCTTTCGCAAATGCCACAAACCTTCTGTATCGGGGAAATGCAGGACTGGAATGCACCTACAGGCGGTTACCTGCTACAAGCCTGCTTTAGCATGGGGGTGTTTTTGGCGGATCATCTTAATGGGAGGTTTGCCTCTTAGAGCTCCCTCGATTTTGCCGCTCATTGTAGCCTCCGGACTAACCTGCGCGGATGTTCACCGCAACCTCTACACACCAATATAATACATTCATTATCAGCAACTTGAGACTCACTCCGAGTCTAACAATAACGCTCAGGCTTCAACCCTACGGTTGGGACATATCTCGACCAAAATCAGGAGTGGGATCAAGAAAAAACACCTCGGAGAGGTCGAATATTGGTAGAAAAGAATGAATAAACAAAGAAACGACCTCGGATGAGGTCGCACAAGAGTAAATACAGTCTTCCCTTTTTATTTTTTCTCCCCGGTGATCCAATAGGAATTGATATTCGACCTCATCCGAGGTCGTTTTAACTCTTAATAAACATCGTTCTACCAATAGATGACCTTTACTGAGGTCAAGACACATAAATATGCCCCAACCGTAGGGCTGCTCCGAAGGAATGGCTATGCCAAAGCCCAAGCTACGTTTTCAGCACCTTCGTACGTAGTGTCACTAAAACATCTCTATACCCTCTACTTTAGGGCAGCGAAGCAGCCCGTATCCCTTTACACTTAGCCTACTGATAAATCACTTTCAAACCTTGCGCACTTCCTGCTTCCCGAATATGCACGAAATACAAACCTGGCTTTGGCAATTGCAAACGAAGCTGGTCTTCTTTCAAGCTAATCTGTTTGTAATCAACCTGCCGACCGAGGGCGTCGAACAACCGTATTTCAGGGTCATCAAAATTACCTGACACGGTGATCTCGCCAGTATTGGTCGGATTTGGAAAAGCGTGCAAAGAAGAGAGGGGTTCTTCTAGTTCGCCAAGTGCTGTACCAATATCATTGTAGGCAAAGACACACTCTTGCAAACCCAGGTATTTGGGATTATTTACATCTTCCATGGTTTCTTTTACGCCCCAGCTACCCCATTTTGAGTAGCTTCCGTGAGAGGAGAAGTGCGCAAATAGACCGCCGTGGTTAGTGTACCAATAGTCGAAATACTGGCAATAGGCGGCTTGCAGATCCGGGTGATGGTTGGCTGCATTCAGTTTCACCGTAAGCTCATCGATATTGACGTTGGCGCCGGTGGCTACGAGGTGTTGGCCACCTTCGTAGGCGATCAAATCGAGGTCAAATTCATCTGCTACCACTTGGTTGTCTTCCATATAACCGAAGGAAACCGGGAGCGTCGCTTCCATACGAGCAACAATTTCAGCTATCGAAATCGTGGCTATCTCCCCCTGGCTCACAATGGTATTGGCCACATCCGTGCCGCCAAAGTAGGGCGCTATTGCTATCGCATCGACAGCAACTTGGGTGGGGTTATACATCGGGGCATTGAAATACTCCATGATTCGGTTGGTTACCCACGCGTTGGCTGCTTGGGTAGGGATGATCCGTATCAGTCGATCTGCTCCTCCGAAGGTATCGGTGAATACTCGGAAAATATCCGCTGAGCGCTTGGCCGTGTATTGCCAAGCGCGGTCCCAGGAAGCTTCCGGATAACCGAGGATCAGTCCTTGTTCAGCAGCGTAGTGATGTTGATCAAATTGGGAATTCCATACTTCGTTGCTATACTCCAGGTAGATGTTTAAATCTGTATCGAGGTTAGCCAAAAGGAAGTTGGCCAATTGTTGAAGGTAATCATCGTTGGCTTGGTGAGGAATATTGATCCATACGTCTTTTTCAAGGAGGTTGGCCAATTCAACGACGTATTCCCAAGCTACACCTTTTGCCGTACTTTGGGTGAAGTAATCGTAGCGGCTACGCCCTGACCAGCTGGTCACATTAGAATTATTGGTGCGCAGCCAATCCATAAAGCGGATGGCCTGAAAATCATCTAAAAACGTCAATAGCTCATTGGTGAAAACTTGCTCTTCATAGGTGTCTACATAATCTGGATAAATGAACTTGATATCCGTAATCGGGTCTTCTACCGATGAGGCTTCGATCTCCACAGAGACTCCACTCGTCACCGTCACCATCGTATCTACTGGGCACTGAAATACGCCACTGGCACCAAAACGCAAACTCACCGTTCCGCTCCCCTCTACCAACAAGCGATACTGCCCCAGTGGTAAAGCTTCGTTTATGTCCCACAAGAGTAATGCTCGGACACTTTGAGGTGGATTTACACCATCATCATAAGGAATTTCCAAAGGGTAACCTTGTTCGCTCAAAGGCACAGCCACCTGCGTATCCCAGGGTCCATTACCATCGGCTTGAAAACTGATCCATTCCCGGCTTTGCTTAAAGGCATCAGTAAACACCAACTCGGTGGAATAGTCGTGTACAGAGGTAAGGTTAGTGGCTATTGGCCGTTCTTGGGCTGAAAGTAATAGTGTAAAGAAACAGGTAAATAAGAATAGGATTTTCGCCTTCATGAGCTGGGATTATTTTGCCTGCAAAATAAGGTTCTAAACGCAGCTTTAAAACTCCATCTTAAAAACAATATGACTTTGGTAAAACCCAGCCTTTTGGATCGCTTTTTGCGAAGCAATATTGTCTACTGTAGTTGAACAGATAGGAATTCGCCCTTGACGCTCGGCAATACCAGCCAAAGTAGCCAACACCTTGCCTCCCCACCCGCGTTTTCGTGCGTCCTGCTTTACGATCATTCCTACATCCGCGTAAGCAGGTTGTGTATCACTTAGCCGACATTCTCCCGTAGCGGTAAGTATTCCATCTTCTATCAGCAGGAAAATTTCTCCTCGCTTGATCAAGTTTTCGGCGTAGCCAAAGTTATCATCGAAACCCGCCTCGTTAAGGAAAAATGACTTTATAGCTGAGTGGTCATCCATACGGGCTTTTATCAAATCTAGCTGTTTCTTATTTTCTCCTTTCTGCGGGGACGCGTAATGAAAATTGAACGTATTGGCACTAATGGTATTTGTTTTAGCGAGGCAGACATTGAAAGCTACTGGCTCAATAGAACTAAGCAAAGCCCCTTGAATCATCGCTTCTTTGATCAATTCTTCTACTACCTTATTGATAAGAAAACGATGAACCGGCATCAGGTAGAGCTGATTGATATTTTTATCTTCATCAATACAGCAATAACCTATCGAAGTATCTTCCAAAGTGATCAAAAAAGGGGTAGCGGATGCGACATAGAGTGCTTCCCACATGCCATCGAGCGGAGCAACAAAGGTACGGTACAATTCCTGGCGATAGGTGCTGACTTCTTCTTGGGTCGTAGGTTGAAATTTCATGGTAGGTTTGATTCTTAGTATTCATTTTGAACCACCAAAGAAAAACCTTAAGTGCCTTTGGCGGTTCAGTAAAAACCTCTCTTTGGTGCCCTTAAGTGGTTCAATATTCATTCAATAATTCAATCTTTAAATCTGTAGATAGCTTAGCGCTTGCATCGCCCCGTAAGTTCCCGCTCACGGGCATTGTATTTTCGTAAGTGCTGCTGGCTGCTACCGGAATATGTGCCGTTCCTACCACTACCCCGTGCGTAGGGTCATAGCCAACCCAACCAGCTCCGGGCAGAAAAACCTCTACCCAAGCGTGGAGTTCAAAGTTAGGTTCCTCATCGGTAATAATATAATTATAGCCACTCACAAAGCGAGCCGCCAGGCCTAAACTACGTAACAACTGTATCATCATCCAGGTAAGATCACGGCAGGAGCCTTCCCGACCAGCAAAGGTATGGTCAGGTGAAAATGGTTCGCCTACTTCCCGGTAAATGGCGGTAAAATCTTGCTGAATCTGTTGCGTCAGTTGTGTTAAAAAAACAGTGGTATTAGCCTGCGATTTTTTTAAGAGAGATTGGCCATATTGACATAGCTCATCGCCGATGTCAGCTCCTTGCAGCGCCGGTTGTAAAACTTTTTCTTGCTCAAGGCTATACGAAAAAGGCAATTGAAGCGCAGTACCGGGGTAGAGAATAAAGTCAAAAGGATTGTGTGCCGCTACGTCTATGATCGATTCCGCACGAATGCTAAAAATATCGTGTACACCGTCAAACCAGCAACTGTCGATCAGGTTATTTTCTGCATCTCTTTGCTGGCGGTGACCACTAGGTTTCGGGCTTATTTCCAGATGAAATTCTTCAACAGTATGAAAAGGCGTCGCCTGAGGGCAAAATCGCAACAGGTGAGGCTCGAGAAAAACCGGCTTTGAAAAACCGTATTGGGTTTTGTGGATTATTTTGTACCTCATTTCGTCCATTTATTGCGCAAAAAATAAATTGAGCCTTATTGATTCTCTGACAACTTTTATCAGAGCAGAAGTTTGTCCAACCACTCATCATTCAATTTGTCGACGGAAGCAATGAGGTTTTTATTCCAATCACGCGACAATTTGGTAAGCTCTTCCTTTTTGTACCGCTTTTCAATAATATTGAAAGAATCCTTTTCATAATAAAGCACATCAATCGGATAATCCACATCGTTGGCACTAATCCGGGTGGCATCAAAAGAGAGGAAACCCGCTTTGAGGGCAAATTTCAAGGACGAGCTGTACTTGACTACCCGATCCAGGATGGGTTTACCATAGCCATTGTTGCCCACTATCACAAAGGGAGAACCATCGGCTACTTCTACCCAGTTGCCTTCTGGATAAAGCAGGTAGATCTTGTGTTCCTCATCTTTTTCCAGTTGTCCTCCAATGATCGTAAAGAGGTTAAAGCTAAGCCCTCCTTCCCGGAGTGATTTCTTATCCTCCACCGCTACCTGTTTGACTTCTTCGGCAAACGCATTAACCACTTTGTATAATTTATTAAACGGTTCTTCTCGTTCTTCCAGGCGTTCTTTAAAATACGTCATGGCTTTATCACGCACTGAACGCAGGCCCGAAGTCATGATAAAAAAGGAATGCTTATCCTCGTTAACCGTGTACACTTTTTTAGCACTTCCGGTAGAGCTTCCTGAGGTAATACGGGTATCGGCAATTCCGATGAAACCCGTTTTGGTTTTTATGCCGAGGCAATAGGTCATTTACTGGTTTTGACTTGATGTTTCCTGAATAATGGTATTCACTGCACCAAAGGACGTAAAAATTAGCGAAGAAGCTTGATTTAAATCTTGCTGGAATTGGTCAATGTATTCGTGCAGCCCGCCTGCAAAAATATCCTCCACATTGGTTTGTTCCATCGCTATACGCATACGGGTCAGTTCGGCAGTTGCAGGATGCTCGACATCCCCGGTAATACTTTGCAACGAGCGCTCGGCCTGAATCAAACATTTGTACATCGAGCGCGGGAATTCAGGGTCGAGTAACAAGTAGGCAGCAATGTCCATTGGTGTTAGTTTCCCATTCGTTTTGCGATACATATCGTAGGCCGTCACCGATTTGAGCAAGGCCACCCATTGAACCATATCCAAGGGCGAGCCTAAAATTTGAGAAGAGGAAACGATAAAGTGATACTTGACATCCAGTATCCTTGAGGTCTTGTCGGCTCGCTCAATAAGGCGGCCCGTTTTGGCGAAATGCCAGCCTTCATTCCTCGAAATAGTAGCATCGTACATGCCGTAAAGCAGCTGACAGCCGTCTTTTATTTTCCGAAAAAACTTACGTGGGTCCTTCTTTTTCCACTTCTCCTTTTCATTCCCTTTTTTGACAAAATAGTACAGATAGTTGATCTGCTCCCACACTTCCTTGGTAATCTCCGAGCGCACGGAACGTGCATTTTCTCTGGCATTACTGATGCAGGTAAAAATCGAATTAGGGTTTTCGGGGTCAAAGCCCAAAAAATAGATAACCTGGTTTTTTTCTACTCCTCCATAGCGATCAGTATACGCTTGCCAATCGCCGGTAGCGACGATGAGTGGCTGCCATTGTTCTGCAACCGAGGGAGGCATTTCTAAAGCCAGGTTAAAGTTAACATCTAAGAACCGGGCGTAATTTTCTGCTCGCTCGATGTAACGATTCATCCAATAGATGGTATTTGCAACTCTATTTAGCATATTCTTATTTATTCAAGACCCAGGTGTCCTTACTCCCGCCTCCTTGTGATGAATTAACAACCAACGACCCTTTCTTCAACGCTACACGCGTGAGCGCTCCGGGGATGATTTTGATTTCTTTTCCGTACAAAATGTAGGGCCGCAAATCTACATGACGACCTTCAATACCCTCATCAACCAAGGTAGGCACCCGTGATAAGCTGATCATTGGCTGTGCAATATAATTACGCGGGTTGGCCTTGATCTTACGTACAAACTCTTCTTGTTCTGCCTTCGTAGATTTAGGGCCAATGAGCATACCGTAACCACCGGAGGCATCCGTTTGTTTGACAACGAGGTCAGCAATATTTGCTATAACGTGAGCACACTCTTTAGGATCGGCACAGATGTAAGTTTGTACATTGGGCAAGAGCATATCTTCGCCCAAATAGTATTTGATAATTTTAGGAACGTAGGCATAAACAGCCTTATCATCAGCAACACCCGTACCTGGCGCATTTACCAATACGACGTTGCCTTTGAGGTAAGCTCCAAAAAGGCCAGGAGTGCCAAGCAGCGAATCTTTATTAAAAACAAGGGGGTCGATATAGTCATCGTCTACTCGTCGGTAGATGACATCTACCCTTTGTAAGCCCTTGGTCGTCAGCATGTAGACCATATCATCCTGCACCACCAAATCGCGGCCTTCCACCAGTTCCGCACCCATCTGCTGGGCGAGGTAGGCGTGTTCAAAATAGGCGGAATTATAAGCCCCCGGTGTAAGTACCACAATTGTGGGTTGCTCTCGATCAGGCACCAAAGATTCAAGCGTATCGCGCAAAAGGTGGGAGTAATTGGACACTGGGCGGACGCTCAGTTTTTCAAAAATACCAGGTAATGTTCGCTTCAGAATTTCTCGATTTTCGAGCATATACGATACGCCCGAAGGGCAACGCAGGTTATCTTCAAGCACGTAAAATTTGCCATCACCACCACGAATCAAATCACTACCAGTGATGTGGCACCAAACTTTTTGAGGAGGGTTAAGTCCAACACACTCCTTGAGAAAAGTAGCGCTAGACAGAATAAGATCAGCAGGAATAACCTTGTCTTTGAGGATTTTCTGATCGTGGTACAAATCGTCGATAAACAAATTCAATGCGACGATGCGCTGGCGCAAGCCTCTCTCCATTTCCTCCCAATCGGCACCACTGATAATACGGGGAATAATATCGAGTGGAAGTATTCTTTCTGATCCCTGGTTGTCGTTGTAAACATTAAAAGTCATGCCCATAGACAACTGGGCTCGATCGGTGGCAAAGCGCAATGAGTTGAGCTTTTTCCAATCCATTTTTTGCATCCGGTTCTTAAAACGAGCATAATGGGAACGAACATCCCCTTGCTCCGAGATCATTTCATCGAAGAAACCGCCGGTATCATAACCGGTAAAGTTGATTTTTGGCATAAATTGTAGTAAAGATAAAGATGTGTAATCGTGCTCTACAGGTAATATAACAAAATTAGAGCACTAATCATCGACGTGCTTGATCATTCACCAACAACTTGAAAACCGACTTGGTAAATCGAACGTACTCCTGGGTTTTCAGATCAAAGCCTACCCATTGGTACTGATTGCCGTAGGGGCAAGGTGGGGCGCCTTCTTCGGAACCTGCACGTAATTCGTAGCGAGCAGGCTCCGCAAGGTAGTTTTCCATACTTACTTTACGCATCCTTTTTGCGGTAACTCACCTTGCAGCTATTACATACTAAGTTTTCGCCTTGGTCATTCAGCTTGATTCCATTCAGGTGTTTATTAGCATAATCCTGGATCCAACCTATGTTGGGGTTGGTGCTGTTGACATCTACATTATCGTTCTTTACCGCTTCGTATAATTGGCCGCTATACTCGGTCTTACCCCAACAATTAGGGCACACTCCTTCGGGTGTTTCTTCCGTGTCAGGGCTAGGATGACCTTTCAGGAAGTTTATTAATGATGTTGCTAAGCTCACTTGTTCTTGTTTTTTGTCTATGATAAATAAGTACGGAGATAAATTAAGTAATTTGCGCTCCACCTCCTATTTTACTTATCCAATACGGTAGCACCAGGACTTTTTGAAACTTTTTTTCCTAATCGTTGTGCCCATTTTCTTTTACGCCAAACCTCAAATACGTATCTCGTTCTACATTTATGCCCACTAATCCTACCATGGATACACCAGGGGCGATATAGCAAGGCACCAGATAGAAATCGTCGAGCTCTTGAGAAAAAAGCTCGTTTGCCTTTTTTTCCGTTGATCGTTTAACACTTAGGCCCATATTATTGATCATGGCGTCGCCAAAACCACGCCCCAACGGCACCTCATAGTTTCCTTTCTTTTGGTATTTATCTTGCAGCAAGCGATCGTAAACCATATCGGCCCACAGAATATTCAAAGAATCTCCTCCATTAGGGCCTAAGACGTAAAAGTCTTCCGGAAATAATAGGGTATCTGGCCTGTCGTTGACAATCCGTAAAGCCAATAGGCTGATGCCGTGGCGTTTTTCTTTTTTTGCATATTTCCGATTCCCTGCATCTTTCAACACGTGATAGCGATAGGCAAAGGTGACCTCCTGTTTGGCCAAACTGTCTGGTAACGTGATAAACGCTACTGTTTCTGGTTGAATAGGATGATATCGAGCGGCACAGCTGGCACAGCAAAGGGTTATCAGGATACAGAAGTACCCGAAATTACGCAAGTAGTGATTTCTCATTTCTAGATGGGTATTTGGTGTCAAGTTCCTTTAGAACCTGGATGTTCTTTGATAAAAGACAGCAAGTGCCATGACCTAATGCGTTGTACCCCGCATCGTTAAGCGGGCCGTTTTGCTATCGCTCAACTCGAAGATAAGCTCTTCCTCTACAAACCAAAGTTTTAAGGCCTGTTTACTTGGTAAGTATACTGGCGCTTTGAAGTCCACGGCAATCGTTTTCACTGGTTTACCCAAAAATGTTTCGGCAGATTGTAATGCACGGACAGCACTGTACCAGCCGTGTAGAATACGCCGGGGAAACCCCATCGTTTTCGCTATCAAGGTAGACGTATGGATGGGATTGATGTCTCCGGAAGCCTTGGCGTATTGTTTGCCCAGGTGGGCTGGAATATCCCATTCCTCACTAAAAGCAGGCGTATCCAAACGCATTACTTCTGGCTTTTTGGGGCTTCGTGAGCTTGGTTGTTTACGTTTTCGCTTGGCGAGATATACACTCGTGCAGGTAGCTATTTTTGCACCCAACTGCCAGAAATCAACCTTAAAAGTGATGATCAGTGGACCATCTTCCTTGTAAGGCACCTCTCCTGCAACTTCTATCTTGAAGGGCTGCTGCATATCATAATCAGCCAATGCCTCCAGCTGGTTACTCAGGTGTACCAAACCAGGAATAGCAATGGTGAAGGCTTTCTCTAACATGAGTGCCGTCTGTGCTCTTTGGGCCAAAATATAAAGGTAAGCAAAGGGCGCTTGCTGAGCCCACTCCATCATCGCCACATATTTTTGCAGTGCCGCCTGATCAACCATCACCTCCTCGTAAACACTATCCAGCACAATACCCGAAGGCTTGATCTTTACCCCTCTTCGCAGCGTAAGCAACGACGGCAAGATGAGTTTCGACAGGTGTGGAAGTTGGGGTTTCATTTTGTTAGTTTATATCTTCATCCCGAAGCCTCGGGGGGCACGAGGGGAATCGTTTTACCTCTGACCGATAAATAGGAAAAGCACGGGATTCGCTAGCAAATCGAGTACTTAAGCGAGCACAACCTCTACCAGAACCACCTCACCCGTACGGTTCATTATTTTATCACTCCATTCTTCACTCAGACGGTTACCTGCTAACTCGGAGGTCGTACCATCCTGCAAAAGAATTTTTAACGATGCTTTCTCTCCTCGTTGGTAAACAAAAGGCACCTGACAATACGTGAAAGCCAGGGTTCCTTTAGACAAAGAAACCTCCTTTGAATCTCCTTTTACATCTACGTAAGTAAAGGTTTCCTCAGAAGTCAAAAACTCAGAAGTCTGTAGCAACTCTGGTCGGCATTCAATCTGTCCGTTTTCGACGAAGATGCCCAGCTCGCCGAAACGCGAGAGGATATCTTCCTTTACTTGTCCGGTCATACCCGGCTGTTGAGCACCCGCATTGCCAGGGGTATGAGAATAAGGGTCCATAGGGAAAGCGCCGTAATTTTCCGGCGTTTTGTGAGTACCCAATCCGGCGCGGATATCGTAATAATGATCGACCAGCTCCTTGACCACGTGCTCGTCTTCGCCAGCTTTGATAGCTTGCCAACAATTTTCCTCCACAGCTAGCAACAACTTAGATACCATGTGCCAATAGATGGACCCCAGGCCTTCGTAACCGAAGAAAGTGCCCGACCGCCCTGTGAAGGACTGATGATCAAACACGCCTTCAAAAGCAGCCAGGATATGGTCAGCTTCTGTTTGCGGCAACTGGCCGTATTCGCTTTCGGATAGCGTAGCCAACACCCGTTCGATATCCTTCTTGTTATTGAAACTTCCGTTGAAATGATAGTCGCCTCGAACATCCTGCTCAATCAATCGGTGATCCTCGTTAGCCACCATCTGGCTAAGCAAAGCTGACCCTTCAACAGCGGATGCTGGCAGCGTATTCTTGACCTCAAAGCGAGGAAGCTGACGGTCGGGGTACAAGATATAACTGTGTTGATCGGCGCGGTAAAGGTCACTTTTGCGCAAAGCACGCAAGAGATCCAGTACTTCAGCCGAAGAAAGTACCCCGGCACTAAGTACAGCGACTTGTCCTTCCAGCATTTCGTACAAATACCGAATGGCAATACCGCCGTCTTCCTTGACACTCATCAAGTTATAGGAGTGGTAGAGTTTATCGGGGCGTTCGTTGGCTTTAATCGTATGGTCTGTGAAAGCCAAGACATCGCTTAGGAAGGCCGAAATGTCGTTGCGGTTAACCGAGCGCTTCTTCTCAGAGAATCCAGCGTAAACTTGATTGCGGTAGGATTCGCCAGCACGGCCCAACTCATCCACAATCTGGCGGCGAAGTTCGTCATTGATCGGGCCAGACAAGTGCGATTTATGTTGCTTAAAGGTATTGGCAATAGCCGTGAGCAACTCGGCAACTTCCGTTGAAACAGCTATTTCGTCTTGCTGTGATTGCTCAAAAAGCGATTGGCAAAAGGTTACGAAACGGCGGATATAGAAGAGTGTCACCATGGATACGCCACTCCCGACGAGCGCGTTGTTGGCATCGTTCCATTCCGGGCGTTGGGTATTGAGCCAGATGCCGCCTTCTGGGATGAAGTTGGACAATTTTGCCAGTAGCGTTACCAAAAGTTTTTCCGTAAGGTTAACCAAAAGCACCTCGCCTTTTTTGTTCCAAACCAGCTTTCCGTCGGCTCCTTGGGCGGCTACCCGATGGCCAATTTCTTCTTCCAGCTGGTGGTCAAAATCGACGGTATCCTGCGGATCGGCCAGCAGCTTTTCGTAACTCCGAATGCGGTAAGGTACATTGGCGTAAGCAAACAAGGGCTGCGTGAGCATTTTCGTAAGCGCATCGGGATGATGAGCCTGGGAAAGCTCCAGTAATTTCAGCAGGTAAATAATCTGGTGATCGCCCCAGTAACCGATGTACGACCAGGGATCATCTTCTTCGATGACTTCCCAATCTATGCCGTTGCGGGTGACTCGGTAAGGGTTGTAACCATCGGGGGTGGAGGCGTTGACAAATTTGCTGATCATCCCTTCCAGATAGCGAGGGTAGGACAAGGCCAGGCCTTCCCAATTTTGGAAGATATCACGCCAGTTGCCTTCGTAGTAGAGTTTCTTTTCGCCGGACGGTTCTAGTAATTCGATAGAGAAGCGATTCCACGGCCGGCTGGGGTCACCATGTCTACGGCTGAACGTGAGGGGCAGGTATTCCAAACACAGACGATGCAATTGAGCGTCGCCCTCTTTGGCTGCTGCACCTATTAAGTCGGTATAAGCAATCGTTGCTGGTAGACCTTGCAAAAATGCTTTGTGCTGGGCTGCTACCGTTTTGTTATGATGACTAATAAAAGCCAGCAAATCCCTTTTGGTCACCAGATAATTCTGGTCAAAAATGCCGCCACGCATCACATTGAATAGGACATTCCCAAAATGCCGGGCCGTTAGCAACTTATCGCTCGTTTGTTGTAGTCCATCCGCATTGGCGACAATCTGAATCAGGTTCTCCGTACCAGCGGCAATATCGGCCTCCAGGGCCGCAGATAAGCCAGCATCTTGGCTGATCCAATCGGCCAGTGCTACCACCTCAGCAGGACCTTGATTGATCTCGGCGACAAAATACCAAGTCTTGTCTTCCCCTTTTTCCAGCGACAAAGCGCTTTCTATAAAATAACCACCCCGTTCGGCACGAATATCGGTTTCATCGGTAAGGGCTTGCCCTTCGCGGAAGTCGCTTAACTGCCGAGAACAAAGAAGGTTGGTCTTTGCATCCAGGCCAGTAGACCAGACGGTAGTCGCCTGAAGCGATTCGCTGGGTTCCGCCTTATCCACAGGGATAGAGCTTAGGAGAAACAGCCCCAATCCGGAAGGTTCCAGCAATTCATTTTTCTTATAAGCATCCAGCAAGGTGCTGCGTTCGGTTTGCATCTTGAGGTCGATACCGTAGGGCAACAGGTTTTGCAAACCATCCAGTACTCGGACTTTAACGGAAGCAGCGTGATGGCCCTCCAGACGTGATTTTTTCACGAAGCCATACTGCTTACTGCTATACCAACCGTAAGAAAAGGTGAGTCCTAAATCGTGGTTTTCTTCTTCAAAGATCAGCTGATTTCCACAGATATTTTTGTACAGATTGCGGCTGACCTTGTAAGCCCCTTCAAAACGTTCAGAGAAAGGTTCCCAGAGGAAAGTCTTACTGTCTTTCTCTACCAGAAGTATCGTTTTGCTACCGGTAAGTTCGCCACTGTCATGGATTTTATCATCCGTATAATAAGGAAACAGGGCATTTTCCGGATTTTTCCGACCTGCCGACAAGCCGCCTTTACTGGAGATGTAGAGCCAATGATCGTCATCGCTCACCACACTCATGAAGAAGGGTGGCATTTGATCGTAATGGCTAATTTTGTAGTATTCTATTCCGTCGCGAGTGACGAATTCACCAGACACCTGGTCATTGGAATAATGGAGAGGTGCCGGGCCGATGTGGATAGCTTGCTTACTCATGCGTTCTATGTTGGAAAGTTTACAAGAGCTTTTAGGTGCATATCATTTTGTAAATAAAAACGCCCCCAGAAGCTCTTAGACCCGAAGATAGAATTTTATGGGTATTTTTTAAATATTGTAAGGGAAGGCTGTTTTAGGAAATGGGAAATCCGCTGGGTAAACGCATGATCGCACTGGTCGATTGCCTCCCAAAACACCTCNTCTTCAATCCTTCTACCAATTTTAGCTCGAAGATCCCCGTCAATGATTACGGTACCACTTCAATCAACCGCAACACAGAACGATCAATACCGATTCCGAAATAAACAATGTACAAAACGACTAAAACCACCAATGATCTAGTACCAAAATCGACAGAAGGGTAATTTAGGAATATGCCCGATATGGCCGCAAAAACCAGGAAACAAGAAACTGCACTTACGTAACAGAATAAAATGGAGTTGTGGATTCCGCGTACTAAGACAGCCTTCTTTGGATTCCAAGGGTTAACATAGGCTACAATTCTCTCCCCTACGACCAACTTTTCTTCAATTTTATCCCGATCAATCTTTTTGGTCGAAAACCCCTGAAGAAAAGCGTTTCGATCACTGGTAATCGTATCTCCTTCCCACTGGTACGAATAGGCTACTCGCATTCGCCGCACGGTTCTTTTTTTACGGCTGCTCCGTTTACCACTTCCTCTTCGGGGGCTGCTCGAAGAGCTGGCTTCATAGATAATTTTCTCTATAGTCGCTTCTGCCGGTGTCCAGCTTTGTGCGACTACTGACATAACGGTACCGTATAAGCCAAGGCATAAACCAGGGAGAATAAACATCCCTAAAAAAGCTCTTATAATCCAATTGCCGTTTCCTATTGTTTTTTTTCTCACTAACTATTCTTTGAATTTGCTTCCATTTGCAATAAATAGCCTGAGACAGGCAATGGTAACCACCTTTATGCGCTTACAACACATACCGCTGAAACAAATCCTCTAACACCTCCTCCGGAGAATCACAAATACCTGGATGAATGCGAGATGTTTGTAAAATCGTACTTCGGGATGCGGATAACCAGCGAAAGCGGTAAGGCAGCTCCTGCTGACCGATGCTACCGCCTTGTGCACCACCCCTACATACTGCTTCCCAAGCTTTGAGATAGCCTTTTAGCATCTCCACATCCAACTCTTCAGAGAACGCCCGCAAGCGATTTTCATTGAGCTGGTACTTGATGTCCAGGTATTTTTTGCGTTTGGAGAACACGATGACCCCCACGTTGATAAATTCTTCGCGTTCCACCTTGGGGACCACCCGGATGACGGCAAATTCGTAAGGGACTTTATTGGGCATCGGCAGCTTCTTTGGCTAAAGCAGCAAGCTTAGCGATTCGGGAATTCAAAAACGCCTCGTAGGCCGCTCTTTTTTCTGCGGGGGGAAGAGGACTACCTTCTTCTTCCAACCAATCTTCTGGAATATTAGCAATGATATCCGCAATAACCGATGAGGTTACCCGAGATTGAATTTCGGTTGCCGCCGCCATTAAGTTGGTGGCTCGTTCCAAAAGAACATGGTCTTTGATATTGGGGAACGTTCGATCCAAGTGTTTTTCCCAATGGGCCCAATTATGATGAAAATATAGGCTGGCTCCGTGATCGATCAGCCACAATTCCTTGTTCCAGTTCAGCAGGTTTGTATTCTTGGATGTCCGGTCGATATTGATAATCATGCTATCCAGCAGCACCACTTTTGCCGCAGTTGCAGCGTCAGCTTCAGATACCAGGGGGTCATAAGTAATGGCACTGGAAAGGAAATGCATCCCCAGGTTGAGCCCTACACTAAACTTCAGCAAATCTTGTATTTCCTCATCCGGCTCCGTCTGACTGAAGGAGTTGTCCAGGTTCATAAACACCAACTCGGGCACTTTCAATCCCATTGCCCGGGCGAGTTCACCACCAATAAACTCGGCTACGAGCGCTTTTTTGCCCTGCCCTGCTCCGCGAAATTTCAAGACGTAAAGGAAATCATCGTCGGCTTTTACAATGGCGGGTAACGAGCCTCCTTCTCGCAGCGGCTGCAAGTATTGTACAACATCAACCGTTCGGATTTCTATCTTTTTCATGGTCGCCAAGATAGGGAAAAGTTATGGGGTCTTTTTTGCCAATCACTGATAATCGCTAGCCCTTAATCAGTGTCTTGACTGTTAGAAAGGCCGCATCATCCTGGCTGGTGATTTTCAAAAAATAGACTCCAGTTGCCAATTGACCAAGGTGGTCATTCAAACCTTGATAATTAACGATAAACAACCGCCGACCACCGGCATCATAAAGTTCGAATACCCAATCATTTCCCGCTTCTGGCAAATACACTTGGTCGCTAAAAGGGTTAGGAAAAAGCTGAATATCTACCTGTTGGTCAATGCCACCTACTGCATTCGGGCGAATAAATTCATAAGCTCCAACATCAGGGCTATCATCGGCGAATCTGTCGTTATTGACAATATCAAACAAGGTTGCATAATCAATATCCCCTGCATCAATCAGTATACTCGTAGGCGTAGGGTAAAAGTCGAAATTTTCATGATCCGTGAAGTTATCCTCGTATTCCGAATAGGTATTCAGTACGATGTTGTTCAACTGTTCTCCATCTACGACAAATTGATTGGCCACATTATTGGCCACCACACAACCAGTACTGGGTGCTCCGTTTTTATGATCATCAATCCTTATCCAGCTCGCACCGGGAGTGATATCCGGGGTAAGGTCAATGACGGTATTATTGATGATCTGGCAGTTGTTAGCTCCCAAAAAGGTGATACCATGCCAATGATCTACACTAATGACATTATTCGCCACGACCCAATTATTGTAAAATCCGTCAAAACAACCAATCCCCTGCAAAGGCCCATTCAGCGGCCGAGATGGATCATCCGTATTGATGATGGTGTTGCCAATGACCTGGTTGTCATCAACCACGATACCATTGACGGTCCAAGACTGGATACCATCGTCATGGTTGTCGTCCACATCGTAGCAATTCTTTATCAAATTAGACTCGAAGATCACGTGCGAACCTAATAGACGCATCCCATCACCAGAAAAATTGATCACTTGATTGTTCTCGGCTCTGATATAATCTCCCCAGGCCGTGATGCCCATATCGATATTGGTGAGCAAATTACCCGTAACGACAACCGAGTCGGCTCTAATATAAATGCCATCACTTACTTGTGTTAACCATTCTTCTGCCGTAGTCCAAGGTGTCGGATGGCTGTATATTTCACAACCATGCACTTCAATATTAGAAGATGGCCCCTGATGCGCGTGTGACTCAATATAAAACAGTCTCCAATTCAGAAAATAACCATAATCAGAAGTACTCACCTTTACGTTTTCAAAGCGCCAGTTTTTGCAGGCTTGCAGCCTAATTTTTTCAATAACGGGAACGTGCCCCTCCTCCCCTATTATCGTTACCGGAAATTCATTGATGTAATTTTGCAGGAAGACTTCGCCGTGTAGCCCATCCAATAAAACCAGCGTATCGCCAGCATGTACAACACCGTTGATATTTTGGGGGACCAAGCTACTGGTAACAGCATTGTATGGCAGTGGCGAATAACGATTAGAGACAATAAGATTGGCATTGATCACTTCCTCCAAAGCTCCCCATGGCGAATCTATAGAACCATCATTGGTGATGCTCCCGTTGGCAGGGTCGAGGTAATACTTGTTCCCGTAAGCAATAAGGCCTAGCGTAGTAAGCATCATTAACATCAAGAGCTGTTTCATCTTCCTATTTTTTATCCAATTCCTTTTTTTGCCGCATCAGGTCATTGTAATAGTCGGCTCTGAACTCTCTTTCCTCCACAAATATCCGTCCTCGTCCTCTTTCGTATGGAGAAACAGTGACGTAAACGACATCGCCCTTTTGAAGACTATAACCTGCCATCCGTAGACGCCCTGTTAAAGACATCAATACTTCCTCCCCGTTTATACTGTCAATAGTCAGGTACGTTCCAGGAGAGGCTTCCTACTCAACGATACATTTCCTTAATTCAAAAGTTGGTGTTTGCATAAGCTGCCAATTATTCCTTTTCCTGATGAAAATCTCCAGGCAACGAACCTTCTTCTTCGGCTCTTTGCGCCAAATCCTGTTGAATGCGGAGGTTGATTTTCTCTATTTCATCAAAAGAGACATGAAAATAATGCCCTGTATTGCCCGATTTCTGTTCCGCTTCCATCAAAATATCTCGATAATCGTAGGAGCGTAGTAGTATTTTGCAAAATTCCAGCACATTCCCATTGGCCAAATACACGACAGCCCGAATACAACTATCGGTATAAAAAATAGACTTCACTCGCCTACCAAAGCTGATCTGATCAAAGATAAATGCAGCTTCTTCTTTTTGAAAATCACGTTTGACTCTTTCTACGATGTCTTTAGGCAAATCCATACTCGTCATCTTCCTCTTTTTTATCATTCAAGAATCTGCCCCTCTAAAAAACTAGCCCACCAAACACCTCTTGCCAAGGGTCACGGGCCAGCAAACTGTAAAAGAAAAACCCTCCTAACCAACCGTGATAGATGCCCAACACCAAAAGATTGTGCCCTTGTAAATACAGCCAAGTGTACACCAATGCCAGTCCAAAAGTACCAGTCACCAACAAAAGGAAAGGGAAGTGTACCACAGCAAATACCGTAGCTGTCAGTAGTATGACAGCCCAAAGGGCAAGTTTGGGTTGCTCCAGGTCCCGCAGGTTTTTACCGATCAATCCTACTATCAAAAACTGCTGAACGATGCCCCACAAGGGATACAAAAGCATAATCGGGAGTATTCCCCAATTGAGGCGATTCGTCCCCCAATGATTACCTAAAAGATAAAAGACGACTACCAAGGCGACCGCAAACGGCAACAATAACCCAAAAGTGCGCCAAAAACCTACCGTTGTAAACCCCCAATAAGCTAATATTCCCGGCGACTGGCTACGACGATATAGTACATAAGCCAACCACGCCAAACAAGCCGTGGCGATGTAAGGCAACCGCCATTCCAGCATATCCATAAAAATAAACTTGCCCAGGCCCGTAAGTACAACGGCTCCTGCTTCTAGTAGGCGGGTACGATTGGTTATTTGCATAGCGCGTTTTTTATTTTCTTAAAAATAGAGAAAACCCAATCCGTTCTGAATTATAAATCCGAACGACGGGTAGTGGTCCTCCCCATATCTTTGCGTCATACTTATTTACTACAGGAAGAACTAATTTATCCTTCGAAACAGCACGAAAATCCTTCACCATGAAATCACCCGACAACACCGACCTCTTTCTTCGTTTCCAAGCTGGCGATCAAAACGCCGTCAAGCAGGTTTTTCACGACTACTATCCACTTATGTGTCAAACCATTTATCGGATTATCAAAGATAAAGATACCTCCGAAGACTTGGCACAAAACGTGTTCATTCGTGCTTGGCGCAAACGTGAACAGATTGCTATCCACCTTTCTCTGCCTGGCTACTTGCGTAAAATGGCTATCAATGAAGCCCTTTACTATTTGCGGCGTCAGGCCCGGCGAGCAAGTATCCTAAAGCAGTACCAGCCTGGGCCAATTACCACGCTTACGACGCCTTTAGACGAGGTTATCCGAGATGAAACCGATCTCCACATCAAGAGCACCATCCAGCACTTGCCTCCCCGCTGCCGGACCATTTTCCAACTCAATCGCACCGATGGCCTCAGTTACCGAGAGATCGCCCAACGCCTGGACATACGCCCCAAAACGGTCGAAAACCAAATTGCTAAAGCTTTGCGTATTTTGCGGCATTCCTTGCAGGCTGCATAAAGGCAATAAACTGCTGGAATGCCTCCTGAAAACGAACCGCTATTGCCATGAGTCGTGCTTTTATCTTAGCCTGTTTTTTATCCGTTGTGGTACTGTCCTGCCAAAACAACACAGACAGTACCTTAACAGCTGTCGTTGACGACTACCTGCAAACCTATCAAGAACGAAACGACTGGGAGAAGATGCTCTCATTTTACAGCGATAGTATCTACCTGGAAGACGTCAACCTGGAGCTCGAATTCAATGGCAAAGATGCTTTTCGGGATTTCTACGACTGGCCCAATCCGAGCTTTCGCAAAACTTCTCCCCAGCAAAAGACTTTTCAAATCGAGGAGGTTGCTATTGATGGGCAAACCGCGGTAATAAGAGGTAGGCTCGAACCTTTCTACTGGAAAAACGAACTACAAAGCTGGCCCGGCCTCTTCACCATCTGGCTCACTTTTAATGAAGATCAACAGATCATTCGACAGTATGACTTTTTCAAATACCCCAAATCATTTTTACCCTAGCGACGCCGGATAAATAAGTGTCGGGTTTGATAGATCAGTGATTTTGGTTTTAATTGAGGCGAAGGTTCCCGACCTTAGCCATAGCTAAGGGAGGCGGTTCTTCAACGAAGAGTAAAGCCAAAATCATTCCTTGGAAATCTGACAGTTATTTATCCGACGTTGCTTAGTGCTTTCTGCGTCGGCGGCAGCCGCGCTAGCCACGAGCGTGAGCGAGTACAACCGTGAATCCCGAGAATCGGGATGAACACCACCCCACCAAGCACAAAGCATCAAGCATCAACTCACATAATCCAAACTTGTTGCACCGCTACTTTTCAAAATTTTCTTCCACTATCCATTCTCCTTCGCTGCTCCCAAACAAAACCTCTTCGATCTCCCCTCCTCCTGAAAATCTAACATCCAGGGCGCTTATTTTTTGTCGCTTTACCTGCCCCGGTGTTTGGTAGGCCTCCTTGTTGTTAACCAAGATTTTCAGCACGCCTTTCCTGGCTACAATCTCCAGTAACACCTCCTCCGAAAAATCCACCCCAAAAGCCGAAAGATCATATTTATCCCCAGGCATATAGTACTGCATCACCCGCAAATTCGAGGCGGCAATACACCCCATGGCGAATAAGGGTACTTTGATAATACTCCCCTCTCCTATCACATATACATAAGTCTCTTGGCAGGCGCCACTACCTGCTGCGTAGGTATTACGCAACCTTACCCGCAAATGAAAGTTATCGGTGCTCAATCCTTCAAAATCTTGCGCCAAGCCCATTCTTACCAGCGGTACTTCTGGTTCCAGTGGTATGCCATGTGCGGCTATATCGCTAGCGTACACCGCTAGCTTCCCCTCCTTCCGTAAAGTTTGCGGCGGCAGGTATACCGGTATCGGCTCCTGTACAATCGCACCGTACCAATCATCCGACAAAATATGTAATGCATGCTCTTTTACAACAGCGCCACCTACCAGCAATTTTGCCAGGTAAAAACCCGGATAGTAATAGATCGAGGTATGATATTCCTGGCTACGTGGCAATCGCACCCGGCGTCGTGTATCCCAACTCTGCTGAACCTCTATCGAATCAAAAGGCGCAAGACGCGCATCTATTTCAAAAACAACAGAATTAGGTACACCTTCGCTACGTGTTTTTTTGCTAAAAAAATGAAAATCGTCCGGATTAAATGCCGGTTCCTCCTTATGTCCCGGAAAAAGCACCAACAGCAGCACTGCCAGCCCTAGTGCGCCAGCCATCGCCTGCCACCGTTGCCACCATTGGCCTTTCGTTGATTTGCTTTTCGCAGCGATTTTCACCGTCTCCAATCCACCGCTTGCCCTCACAAAAGCGCGCCAATTTTCATGTGCCACAAACTGCGCCAGCACATCCAATGTATTCACGGCAGGGCTACTTTCATAAGCAACCTTTCCCCATACCCGCTTCAAGGTCACATAACTCAAAGGGTGGCCCGTCTCTTCCTGTATGCGCTCACTCAACCGCACAAAATCCTGATGCGTCCATCCGGCTGAGGGGCCCCAGTCAAGTTTTTCTTCAATCGCCAGCAGGCACCTCGCTATATTTTCCTCCGCTTTACTCATTATCACAAAAATAAGAGCTTGTTTGGAAATTTTGCCCCTCGTCACAACTTGTACCAGATTGTACAAGCCTTGTATTGATATTTTCTCCCCTTCTTTTCTCCTTTGTATCAGTAAGTGTAATACAGCACAAAAAGAAATGGAACCTTCGTTTTTCAAATAGATGGCTAAGCGATTCATTTCAAGCGGGTCAACTATTTGGAAAACCTCAAAGAAGGTGCTATTTATTTTTTGCGCAATGCAAGGTTCCGGCAGGAGTATTTACTTTCTACTGTCGGGCCATTTTTCACTTATTGGGGCCTCCCTTCGGGCGCTACGTTGCGCAGTTCGTTATTCACTCAGCCCTTTGGGCCAGCCCTCTTCCAGGGCTGCTGCTGCACATCGCTAGGCCAAAGAAACAGCACAAAAGCAAAGGGAATAATCCAGAGAAACATTGGCAATAAATTATAAAAAATCACCTTTCATGTACACCAAACTATTTTTTGCGATCCTTCTTAGTCTGTCTATCACAACTGGCATTGCCCAAACCATTGCAGTACCATTTGATAGCCTCCGCTGGCAATTAGAAGGTCAACACTACGAACTGACAACCTACCAAAATCAAGATGCGCTCCTTCTTCGCGATGCAAGCGCTACCCTCAAAGATGTTCTTTTACAAGATGGCATCCTCGAATGGGATATGGCGTTCGCGGAGCAACGGGGCTTTTCAGGTATCAATTTTCGTATCCAGGATGATCGCAATGCAGAGGTTTTCTACCTCCGCCCGCATCAGTCTGGCAAACCCGATGCCAACCAGTATACGCCGCTCGACAATGGACTCACCGCTTGGCAACTTTATACTGGCGAAGGGTACGCCGCTACCCTGCCCTACGTGTTTGACCAATGGTTCCACATCAAGATGGTCATCAAAGGCAGGCAAGCGACTATATTCCTCAATGGCGCTACTACTCCTAGTCTTAATATACCTTGGCTACACCATGCCGCAACAGAAGGAGCACTACAATTATACGCCAGTCGTTTGCCGGCCTATTTTGCCAATTTCTCCTACCAAGTCCTGTCTCCAGAGAAAACCACTACAACTTCGCCCACTAATTCCCCTCCCAGTGATCCTTCTCTCATAAAATCATGGGAAGTATCTTCTCCTTTTGCAGAAAATGACCTTAACTCCATCACCGATCTGGAGAAATTTGACACCCAAGATCTCCAATGGACAACACTCGCTGCTGACCCTTCCGGAACGACCAATCTAGCAACAATCTCTGCTTTCCAGAGAGACAGTGCCAATACGGTTTTTGCAAAGCTTACCATCAACACCAGTCAACCCCAGATCAAAGGCCTCCAATTTGGTTTTAGCGACCGTGCCCGAATCTTTTTCAATGGCAAATTGCTATTTGCTGGCAATGACTCCTATCGTACACGAGACTTTCGCTACCTGGGCACCATCGGTTATCACGATACGGTCTACCTCCCACTCAAGAAAGGCCACAACGAAGTATGGATAGCCGTTAGTGAGTCCTTCGGTGGTTGGGGCGTCCAGGGCCGCTGGCTAAGCCCGCTCGAATAATCCGGGGCTCTTCCTCCATAAATAAGAATGGCCAACGACACTGTCGCTGGCCATTCTTATTTATCG
This sequence comes from Lewinella cohaerens DSM 23179, assembly GCF_000379805.1. Taxonomy (GTDB): domain Bacteria; phylum Bacteroidota; class Bacteroidia; order Chitinophagales; family Saprospiraceae; genus Lewinella; species Lewinella cohaerens. The sequence continues at coordinate 36,968 of NZ_KB903532.1, forward strand.
AAAACTCGGCTTATAGCCCTCCAAATTCCAAGGTCGCACACAGCAAGCCTCCCATCAGCATCAAGGTAATCGCCCAGTAGCCAAAGTGGATCAGGACGTATTTCCAGCCACGGCGCTCAAAAGCAGCATTAATACCGATCACGGGCAGGGCAAAGAACAAGGCATTAATAAACCCGTGTAACATCCCGTGCGGAAAGGTTCTGAAGCGACCACCATACTTTACCATAAGCTCATTGAACTCTTGCTGTATCGCACTTCCCGGTTCCATCACTTCTGGCATAAACAATGACCCAACATTGACCTGATGAATCACCGAGCCCGTCATCCCGAAAGCCAGGATAAAAGACAGTAGGTAGGCCGTGCCCATAATCACAGACATATTACCGCCTTGTAGCGATTCCATCGTAAAGCCATTGCTCTTCATCCAGGCATTACCCAATACTTTTGGGTGATAATAAGTAGCTCCTATGATCATCGGGATCAGGGCCGCTACAAAGTACATGTAGAAATTAGTGGGTATCATAAAAATTGTTTAGATAGGTTTGAAAAACGATTGAAATTAATTGCTGACAATCCTCGATTTGACTACAAAAAATATCATAATACGTAAAAATAAACAAAAAAAATAGACAAACACACTAAAAGCCTCGTAAAAAACTGATAATGAATATTTAGCAAAAACACAGACTCGGCTTTCCTCTAGCCACTTTGTAATGGAGACAGGTACCAAAATAGTCGAAGCAGGATGGTACTCCGGTAACCGTACCTTTCACCATCCCGATCGCCTTTAGGCTGCAGTAAGCAGATTAGCTACATCCACGCCTTCACCGTATTCCTCCCCAACTGGTACATGTGTACTTCATCCGGCCCATCGGCTATGCGAATGATGCGGGAATAGGCAAAGAAGCTTGCCAAAGGTGTATCGCCAGATACCCCCATGCCGCCGTGGGCCTGGATAGCCCTATCTACAACGCCCTGACACATACGGGGTGCAACAATCTTGATCATGCTGATCAAATCCTTGGCGCCTTTACTCCCTTCTCTATCCATTTTATCTGCAGCAGAAAGCGTCAATAAACGAGCTTGTTCGATCTCGCAGCGCGAGGTGGCTATATCTTGCCGGATGCTGGAAAAATCCTTGAGGGTACGCCCGAAAGCCTGTCGGCTAGCCACCCGCTGACACATCAGCTCCAGGCTGCGTTGGGCAGCTCCCACCAGGCGCATACAATGGTGAATACGGCCCGGCCCAAGACGCCCTTGAGCGATCTCAAAACCTCGGCCTTCGCCAAGCAGAATATTGCTTTTAGGAACCCTTACATTGGTGAGTTTGATCTCTGCATGGCCTTCCGGCGCATCATAAGAACCAAAGACATTCAACGGGCGCACAATTTCCAGCCCAGGCGTATCCATAGGCACCAAAATCATACTTTGCTGCACGTGGCGCTGGGCCTCAAAATCAGTCTTACCCATCACAATCGCGACCTTGCAATGAGGGTGCATCGCGCCCGACGACCACCACTTGCGGCCATTGATCACATAGTCATCGCCATCGGCAACAATAGACGTTTCGATGTTGGTGGCATCCGACGAAGCTACATCCGGTTCGGTCATCAGGAAAGCAGAGCGTATTTTGCCTTCCATCAAGGGCTCCAGCCAACGCTCCTGCTGCTCAGGATTGCCGTACTTGGCCAGCACCTCCATATTTCCGGTATCGGGAGCACTGCAATTGAAAATCTCTGCAGCCCACTTGCAGCGGCCCATCAGCTCAGCAAGTGGCGCATATTCCAAATTCGTCAGACCTGGGCTCAACTCGCCATAGCTTTTGGGCAGAAACAAATTCCATAAGCCTGCCGATTTGGCCAATCCCTTTAACTCTTCTACTTTGGGGTGTACCGTCCAGTAATTTTCCGGTTGCCCGTAATAGGTATTGAGCTGCTGCTCGACGGGATAAATGTAGCGATCCATAAATGCTTCCACCTGCTGGATCAAGTCTTGAGTGCGCGCTGTATATTCGAAATTCATGTCTTAATTCTTAATTTCCTGAACCCGACAAGGAATTATCAGGAACAGTAAAAAAATAAATTGAGTACAAATGACCAGGTTTCGCGGGCTTTAGTCCGCACTTTTAAAATGGTGATTCGTCCTCCTTACCTCTTACGATTGAAACGCATTGGTTACCCTAAAAAGGAGTGCTTTGATGCACGATTGATTGCGGACTAAAGCCCGCGAAACCTAAATACGCTCAATGATACCGGGATGGTCTCCCTTAACAAGCCAAACCATATCCCTCTACTTGGTACCCCAAAAACTACCCACCAATCAAATAACCTCCATCGGCAGTGTAGACGCCGCCCGTCATGTAAGAGCCAGCCTCAGAGGCCAGTAGCAGTGCCAATCCTGTCATCTCTTCGGGCATGGCCATGCGGCTCAGCGGTAAGTGTTTCTCTAATTTATGGAGCAGCTTTTCATTTTGCCAGAGTGCTTCGCTCAACTTGGTTTTCACCAAACCTGGGCAGATGGCATTCGATCTAATACCATGACGCCCCCATTCCTTGGCCTGATTCTTTGTTAACATCAATACGGCGGCTTTGCTTACGCTGTAGAGGCCTAGCCCAAAACCGGGGTGCAACCCCTCTACCGAACTGATATTGATGATGGAGCCACCACCTTCTTTGAGGTGAGGCATACACAGGTTAGACAAGTGCCAAACAGCCTTTACATTGACATTCATGATCTTGTCGAAAGCATCCTCCGATGCATCTTCAACCGGCCCAAAAATGGGGTTGATGGCTGCATTGTTAATCAAGACATCAATACGACCATAAGTAGCCATCGTCTTTTCTACCAGGGCTTGACGTTGGGCACTATCACCTACATGGCAGGCGATTCCTATTGCCTCCAGGCCTTGTGCTTTGAATTCTGCTGCTACGGCATCCACTGCATCTTGCTTGCGGCTGCTTACCACCACTTTGGCGCCGGCTTCGGCCAGGGTCAGTGCCATTGCTTTACCGATGCCTTTGCTAGAACCTGTGATAACAGCGACCTTCCCGTTTAAATCAAATACTTTCATGAATTGTTGGCTTTTTTGCTGGCCGGTGAAGATAAGCGAAAATTCGCTATTGCGAATAACTACTAAGGAAAGAGGTTCACGACCCAGCAAGCGTAGTCTACCACTGTCGCTAAAAAATAAAGGGTTAAAACCGACAGGGGTAAAACACAGCAGATTGGACCCCCTAGCCCACCTCCTTCCCTGGCGGGACACCTCCTCCCGAGGACATGGGCGGGCCGTGGCCCGTGGGGTTTGGATATATTTTCTCTATTCACTTTTACAAAAAAAATGCTAGCCTAAAGCAAAATCGCTGTCCTCCGCTCGGGCGGAGGTGGGTAATAAATATAATGCAGAGACGCAATACATCGCGCCTCTACATTATATTCATGGACAGCCTGGTGCCGTAGTGGTGTTTGCACAGCAACGCTACTACCGGCATGGCCCATAAAGAAGACTATTCGCTACNGACTACGGTCGTTGCTCTGAACAAGCCTTCGATCGTTTCAACGGCTGCTAATGCCGACAGGTGTTCTTGCAAGCTTTCGCTGAAAGCCCAAGCGATATCGGGGGCTAAATCCATGTAATGAGGAGTGACTGGGCGGAGCCGGGCATTGGGCATTACTTGTTTGGCCAAGCCAATGGCGGGTACCTGTGCGATCAGCGCCTCGTCTTCATAGAGATGACGTAGAGACGGTATAATTCCTCCCTGCAAGGCAAGTGTGCGCTGCTGCATTTCATCGGTCAGATACTCAATGAATACCCAGGCCGCTTTTTGTTCTTCTTCGCTGGCAAAGGCACTAACCATCAAATTCCAACCGCCCAAACAGCTGTAAGAAGGGTTGCCCTCTTTACTAACGGGCAGTGCTGCCACGCCAACATCGGCAGGGTTTATAGGTGTTTCCTTTGATAAAATCCGGTGATAAGCACCCGGCCAGGAACGCATAAAGATAGCGTCACCGTTTTCGAAAGCCGCTAAGGCTTCAGCCTCTTTGTATTCAAATACATTAGCGGGTGCTACGCCTCCGGCAACCAGGTTTTGCGCATCCTCGATGCCTTGAATCGCCTCCTGGCTGTTGATCATTAGTAGCGGGGCCTGTGAGGCTTCTGCATCAATAGAAAAATCCCCCAATAATACTTCTCCTCCAGCATTCCAGATGAACTCGCAGGCATTGGCGACACCTCCTTCGTAGTTGCCCCCCTGGAAGACATAGCCATACTTGGTGAAATTTGCATCCTTTATCGTATGTGCCATAATCGCCAGATCGGTCCAAGTAGCAGGAGGAGCATTGAACTTAAACTTTTGGAGCAGGTCCTTACGGTAATAGAGTATCCCCAGGTCAGTGTACCAAGGAACTCCCCATACTTCATTTTGATAGGAAGCCGAATTTAAGGCCTCGGGAACAAATGCATCGGCTTGGTAATTCTCAAAAAATGGATCGGATAGATTCTTCACCCAATTCCTTTCGGAAAACGTGGCCGTCCATACTACATCTGCACTCAGGACATCAATGTCGGAACCGCCTGTTTCAAAGGATTTCTCCAACTCGCGGTAATATTCGTTTGATAGGCGAGATGTTTGCTTCCAGGTAACGTGAATGTCGCCTGAGTGGGTCGCATTGAATTGATCGACCAATTGCTGAAGCGTTCCGGAATCTTCCGGCCCGTGGGTGAAAACAATTTCCGTTGGCTCTGAACAAGCGCTCAGCAAACAGAACAAGATCAGTGAGGCAAAATAAGGTATTGATTGGATAGTTGTAATTCTTTTTCTCATAATCAAATTGGCTTTAATTAGAATTACTATAAATTACGATTTTTCACCCAATTAAACAATTTTATTTTTGCTTCGCAATAAAAAGCAGACTTTAAGTCTACAAAACATCCAATCTTCAGAACAAAATAAAAACGCAAAAAATACCCCGAGCTATCAAAGAGATAGTCCGGGGCATTTATGGTTAACGAGGTTGTTAGTTGTTAGTCTTGGTGGCTTAAGTACTTGGACAAAAGAAATGTGGTATTGATTTTTAGCGCTATTTTTCTTCTAATCAAGGGAAGCCCGGAAACTGGTAGCCATAGCTACCAAGTTGAGGACTGTACGAAGAGTAGGAGGAAAAGACTCAAAAAGCAATCCGTGATTACATCTGTCCAAGTACTTAAAGCGCAAAAATCTTCAGCTGATCATCTACCAAGTAGTAAAGCTGACCATAAGCACTGTCGATTTCGTACACCGGTTGATTATCATCAAATGGGTATTCCTTAACTTCTTCTCCTGTATTTTTATCTACTTTGAAGAGTACCAGTTGGTTGTCATCATTACCAGCAAAGAAGTAGCCGAAATCATTCTCAACACGACCTACTCTACGACGCTTTACCATTTCACTGGCAGCATCGTTACCGCTTTCCAGCGCCGACTGGCGAGCCTCGTAACGGCCCAATGCTGCATCATCATTGGTGATTACAGAAGAAGATCCAGCTAGACCATTCTTTACAGAAGCGCCCGCTAAGGCTACTGACATCACTGCACCTTTCAGGAATCTTTCTCCGCGAGAAGGGTCTGGATAGTACTCCCAGGTCACCTCCGACCAATCAGCGCCATCGAAGTTTAGCAAAGCAAAACCACGGTCGTTATAGAAGAAGTAGCCATTCTCTACTTTATCTACCGACTGTACTTCCTTACGGATACCATAGGTTGTCCCCTCACTGTCACCCGTTTCCATGTTAATGGCTCTGGCAGAGTGTCTCCAAGGGCCTACCTTGATCGCAGCAGCATCTTCATCATTAAAGTTGGTGAACACCAACAGCTTTGTATCTGCATTATAATCATAGGCATCATAAGAATAAGAAGCCGTTCCTCTACCCACGTTGACATAGATTTTGCCACCTTGTGTATAGAAGTAGTTGTCACCTACTTGGGTCTGGCGGCTTCTCCAAGCCATCAAGTACGCAGCAGGTTCTTTCTCCAATTTCTCGGTCTTCTTCCAAAGGTCGTCGCCCGTTGCAGGATCAATCAACATACGGCGGTTTTTGAAGTAAACCATCAGGCCTTCCTCTTCTACCACAATATCCTTAACACCTTTCTCTGAGTAATCTTTCTTCCAGCGACCTTCGGCAGACTTGCCAGGGGTGTAATCGAAGATATTGAAACCCGCATCGTGTACAACTATATAACCGTTGTCATAAGGCATAATAAACTGGATGTTGCCGTCCATTTTGCTATCACCTTTGCTCCAGAGGCTTTCGCCGGTATTGGCGTCCAACAGGTATAGGGTTTTACTAAACTTGTTAGGTGCACCTCCTGCCGTAGGCATGGTCATTGCACCACCAAGACCACCTCGCTTTTCAGCAATCAGAAGCTTGGTAGCATCTTCGTTCTGGAAAATATAGCCAGGGTTCAACTTGTTGTTCCACTTCAACTGCCCACTGCTCAGGTCAACTGATGCCAGGTACTTATCGTTATGGTACAACAAATCTCCATTGGCAGTCAATAATGGTGGGATAACGTAAGGTGCAGGACCGCTAGTTTCTGCCGAAGCAACCGCTTGTCCAAGACCACTCATCTCGCGCAGGTCCACATCCCATTTCATTTCTGACGTAAAAGGATCAAGTCCATAAAGACGAACTTTGCCTTTAGCATAAAGCTCTACCAAAATCAGTTCCGCTTCTGGAATGATGTAAAAAGTAGAGAAACTCTTGATTTCATCCTTCACGCCATCCACCAACACCTGGCCGGTCAGTACATTGAGGATTGAACCATTTAAAAAAGCAAAAGGTGTGCTGAAGATATCAACATAATCATCAGTACCAGAACTACCTACAGACTCCAGTGCAGCTGTCGTTTTATTACGATCTACGGACCATAATGCGGTATGATTAATAGGGTTGATAGCCGTGTACGTCTCGTTGGTTTGTACGATCGGCACCCCGGTAAAATCATGGATAAAAATAGCTTTACCTCCACCCTGCACAGTAAGTTGTGCAATAGGCTCTACTTGTGCACTGGCAAAAAAGCTGGCACCAAGGAGTAGAAGGCTAAAGAAAGTGCGAATTTTCATAATTCAAATTAATATGATAAATAAAATAGCGTACCATTCTCTATTGCAGTAGCAATAAAATGGTAACCAGGTAAAAGAAATGAATAGTTAAATGAGAAGCAGAAATTCAGAGCGCGCTACTCAATTGTACATTTCAGGCGGCAAAGAAAGGAAATTATCTCCGGAAATGAGGAAAAGGGGGTGGAGTAATTGGCTAAGGCTTATTTGGGGCCATGCCGTCGTTCTTTGGCACCAAGCTGTCTGCTTCTCCGTAGCGTCGGGTTTCAAACCCGACGCTACGGAGAAGCAGACCATTCGGGCATCGCACTCCGGCCTGTTGGCCTGCGCGCTATTTTTGCGCCAATCGTACCAGTGCGATCTACGGTTGGGACACCTTTCAATTATGTAGGCTTGTCGTAGTCTGCCAGGCTACGATACTTTCTCTTTCTGGTCTTCTGACCAGCATCAGCTTAGGGCGCTCTAGTAGTGGAGGGCTGTTTCCCACCTCCGTCCTGCGGACACCTCCGCCCCAGCGGAGGACAGGGATTATTTGTTGTTCTGTCAAAATCCAAGGGTTACCAAACTATCGGCAGTTGTAGTAGCGTCTTGAAGAATGGGATTCGCTGTATTTTGAGGCACTCATTTGGCCTAGCGATGTGCAGTAGTGGTACCGTAGGGTACCAGACCCCGTTTTTTCGGGGGCCGAGTGAACAACGAGCTGCGTAACGTAGCGCCCGCAGGGAGGCCCCATACAATTTACGAACTCGTGCTAACATTTTTTCAGATTCAAAACAACCAAAAATGAAATTCAATCTACTTGCCTTTATCCTTCTACTTTGTCTGCCCGTCACCAGCTGGGCACAAATACCTTCTGACTGTACGATCCCCAGCGTGCTGCGTGATGCCTACGACCGAGACGTGAAAGGGATGGCCATCAAACGGATGCAAGCCCAGAACAGTCCTGACAATGCGCTTATCGAAATTCCGGCTACGGTACAGGACAGTATATTGGAGGGCATGGCCGCCATCTTTAATCTGAGCAACGAGCTGCCCGAAGCCGATTCGGTATTCAACCGCTACTGTGTTCATGATAATTTTAGCTCTCCTGCGCTGCTGGGGTTCATTGTTGGTGTGGATACCGACTCGCCTATCGCTCAGGCTTGGGCCCAGGGCACTACCCTCACCGGCAATGCTATCCTCGACAATTTATTGACAACCTATAACTTTACGTTGCAAAGCTACTTCAGCTTTGGGGCTGGTGTTTTGTATACCGACCAGTACCTCAACCTCTTTGCGCTGGCAGATTCCATTACCACCAGCGTACCTGGGACCTCTTATGCAGAGCCCGATTACATCATCGGCAATGCCGGGCGCATCAACTACAGCACCGACGAAGCCGGTAATCGCCTCTATGAGTTTCGTTACGAATGGAACGACTGCTTTGATGGTTGCGATAATTTCTACAGCTGGTTTTTCACCGTCGGTACTGACTGTAGCGTAACCTTTACGGGCACCGATGAAGGAGGCTTCTTTGGCATCGAAGACTTGCCAGCTCCCACCGATTGCCAGCTCACTACTGACGTAAAAACGCCCAACCTTTTCCCTGATTTCCGGCTTTTTCCCAACCCTGTGGGCAATACCCTGCACTGGCAAGCCGCGCCCGACAGTGGGTTTTGGCAAATCCACAACGCTCAAGGCCAGCTTGTACAGCGTGGCTCATGGTCGTCTGGCAGTGTAAATGTGGCCCAATGGCCAGCGGGACTGTACTACCTGAGCGGCTATCTGGCCAATGGGAAGAAGGTGTTGCAAGAGGCTTGGGTCAAGGAGTAGTGGAGTGCGGTAGAGTGCGAGGTGCGGAGTGCGCGCTTTACTTGCGGGGGTGCTCTTCCGATACCTCGGAACTCGCGGTTTTTGTTCTCTTTTTCGTTCCTCGGTTAGTGTACGTCTCGAAGTATCAAGCTCAACGAAGGAGGCCATTTACTAAATATTAGGATCGTCAGACCTTATTGATGATCAAAAAACCGCGAGCGCAGCGCGCACCTCCCGCGAGTGAAACGAGTACTCCCCGAGAGCGCCAGCGAGCCCCCCCCAGTGAGTTCCGAGATATCGGAACGAACACTATTTCCCCCTACACACGCAACCAAGCCGAACACTTGTTCGTTTCATTTATATAAACTACGCTTACCATGGCTGACACAACCAACACCATTGATTTGAACGACGTTCGGAACATCCTTGAACAAGTAAGTGACCCGGAAATACCGGTGCTCACCATCACGGACCTGGGAATTGTGCGCGAGGTTCGGCTGGATGAATCTGGACAGTTGGAGGTCGTGATTACGCCTACCTATTCTGGTTGCCCGGCCATGAATATGATTGAGGTCAACATCCGCGCGGTGCTACAGGAGGCGGGCTACGATCCGGTCACCATCACGACGGTACTCTCGCCCGCCTGGACGACGGACTGGATGACGGAGAATGGCAAAAAGAAACTCAAAGCCTACGGCATCGCTCCCCCTGAGCCCGGCAATGTAGACAAACACGCACTGTTTCAGGATGACAAAAAAGTAGAATGCCCTCGCTGTAGTAGTCGCAATACCGAGATGATCGCGCAGTTTGGCTCCACTGCTTGCAAATCCCTCTACCGTTGCTTAGATTGCCTAGAGCCTTTTGATTATTTCAAGTGCCATTAGGGCTGGCTCTAGTTGCATGATGGTATACTTATGCGTGAAGTGGGAGATGGGTGCAACCCTCCGGGTTGATAAAGAACAAATACACCTCGTAGCATAGGTAATAACTGAAATAATGTTTATTGATTTTATAAATATTTTTTAGTATTTTGTGAGTGAATTACCAAAGCTCAACAAATGAATCTGGTAAACACTAAAACCGGAAACAAAATCAATGGCAAGATAAAGAGGCTAAGCAGTGCTAAGGTCAAGAAGCTAAAGGAAGGAAGAAAATTCGACTTTGATTGGTCTTTAGAACAGGCTAATGAAGTGTATGCCATTGTAAAATCCGGGAGCACCGAACTACTCGGACTAATTTCACTAATTGATGTGAGTGAGGAATTAAGAATCCATATTAATTTGATCGAATCGGCAATACCATACAGAGGAAAAGGAAAGCAGATCGATGGTATTCCCGGTTGTTTGATTGGTTTTGCCTGTGAAATGTCCTTTAAAAAGGGATATGATGGCTTTGTGTCGCTTACTCCTAAAACCCGATTAGTAAATTACTACCAAGAAAAATTTGGTTTCCTGATGGCCGGTAAGAGCATGGTAGTCTTTTTAGATGTTGCTCAGTCTATTATTAAAAAATATCTGAAGGATGAATAACTATGAAGAAGTATATAAAAAATTGCGTAAGCAATATACGGATGAGGAAATAGCCGATTCTATGCTAATTCCAGCAGACTTAACGGCTGAAGAAAAAAAAGAAGCAAATAGAGAGTTGAAATCATTCAGAATGAAGTTGCTCTCTCAAATGACAGAACAGCAAAGAACTTATTCTGATCTGCTAAGATTTCGCTACCAACTTGAAGATTATATTGTCAATAGAGAATATGAAGAGGATATGAATTTTGGTGTTCAGTTAGAAGAATATACCAGAATACTGAAGCGAACGAAAAAGAAACTTTCAGAGGAACTCAATGTGCATTACACAAAACTTAGTAGAATTATTAATGACCACGAATCTCCCAATATAGAGTTCATCTACAAATTAGAAGAACATTCTGGAAAACTTGTACCCGCATTAGTATGGTGGAAATTGATGATTAAAAAACAGGAACACGAAATTGTACAGGACAAATCGACGAGAAAACAAATAGCAACGAAAGTAACACCCGCTATTGCCTATAGGACATAGATGCAAACACGAATGATTTGATGCACCCATCTTTGCCTAGGACGTACATGCTTCGCTACGCACGTCGCCTAGGCTTGAGTTGGCCTCAACTCGAACTAAAATTTCGAAAAAATCAATTAAAACGATAGTGTTCACCTTACCAAGATGCACTAAGCCTGCCTCTGTCTCCTAGCAAAAGTTCTTGATATTGATGAGCACAAAGTGACAATAACAAGAGATTAGGGTTTTGGCCATTATAGTTTTCAAATTTTAATCTTCTATCATTCTTCCATGAAATAGAAGAAACTAATGTTCCCTCAGAATTGTTACGATCAACTAGCAATTATCAAAAGAAGGGAGTGAAAAAATTGAGGGGTTCACCGAAGAATATCGTAACCCCCAAACCAATGTTCTTTTATCGCTGAGTAATGTATAATTCTTTGACAAACCCCGAATTGGTTTTCAGCAAAATATTTGCGCAAAAACCAATTCGGATGATCTGCTAAATGCAACAAACTTAAAGCTGCTGCAAAATTTCTAAAAGCTGTGCACGAACCTCATCGATACTGGTATTACGCAGGGCAGCTTCCAATATTACTTCTAATTCATTGTCATAACGAGTGCGTAAGATGTAGATGATTTTATCATCTCGATCAGGGCCAGTACCCAAAATGCTTTCGGTTCCAACCTCTGTATTTATCGACTCATAAGTCAAGGACTCCTCCCCGTTCGCCAAGAGTCCGATAAACTGGTTGGCCAGCACTTCATTTTGCTGTGCAGCATCACCTTTCCAAATCGTTCTAACGAAGAACTTATCGTCGCTAGGAATGAAATACATACAATTGCTTTGATCATAATCCTCTAATTCCATCAATAGCGTATTATTGACCGTACCGGCTGACCATCCCCAAAAGTCGGCGATCTCCTCAATCGTAAAGTACTCACAGGCCTCTATCTTATCCGGCAATTCGGTCGTTGGGCTTGGGTTTTCTGTCGTATTGTCATTTTGCTCACAGGCAAACGTGAGTAGTGCAGCCAGGAACGTGGGAAATAAATACAGTTTCATTGTTATGATTTAGCGTTTTACAAATGATGGATGAACTTCCAGTGTTTATCCAACTAAGTGTGTATGCTCAAATCAAAAGGTTAACAGGTAGGGCTAAATATTTTTCGGTACTACAAGATCGAATCTTTATTAAAATAGCAGAACTTTAAAAAAGTGATGAATGCCTGTTTACTTAGTAGGCTAGAGTGTCACTAGTGGATAAACTTAAGCGTTATCCACTATGAAATTATCCACTTTGCGATTGCTTTCTTTTATGTCTGTTCTCTTATGTACCCAGACACTTTTTGCGCAATGCAGTTTCGAAAATCTATTTGGGCCTGTAAATTTCCTGACGGCTCCTACATTTCGAGAACTACCGGTATTGATTCCAGACCAAGACAGCAGGTCTAGTTTTAATTGTGAAAGCCCTTCTTCTGGCATCGACCTGGGAGAATACGTCGATATCGAAATGAATGGAACTACTATTGAGGCTTTCTCTCTAGTAGGTACGAGTGTTGAATGGTTTCTCAATGGAAATCCTGTTGGTGTTAATAGCGGCAATACAGCAACCTTTGGCGGTTTCAATGGTACCGCTCAGTTGGCCAACCAGATTGCTAATCCGAATAACTGTGATCCGGCTGTTGCTGCTAATCGTAATATTCCCGATGAAAACATTCAGCTACAGTGTATAGATTGCCCAGTTATTCCATCCATAATTCCACAACAAGCTACCAATGGCGGGCTGGACAGTATCTTTTTTTCCAACCCAGATTTCATCTCCTTCAGTAACTATCCAAGTACTGGCCCTGACCCACTTGGAAACGCCCCCAGCATGGAAGAACAGGCTGTTTGGCATAATTTCTACAGTAATGCAAGCACTAATCTACTCGGGATTCATCGAGGAAATCGCATACCTATTTATCCAGCGCAAGAACTATTCGGCGATGAAAATGGTCCTATTTCCGCTACAGTGCTTCGGGTTTCTTTGCAAAATTTCGCATTCAACGCACCTGGATGGTACGATGATTATCTGGGTATAAGTATAATCAATGCTGATGGTGTTCAGCATGAGGTTCTCTGGAGCACAATGTTTCCGGCTAGCAATACCGTTGAATTCAACCTACCGCTCAGTAGCCTAACCCCCTCTTTTTCCGGAAGCTATAGCATTCAGTTCTGGAGCACTTTTGACTGGGTAGCCACCTTTGGTTGCAATGACTATTCCTATTGGCCCGGGCACTATATAGCCTTTGAAATGAACATCGCCAACTATACCCCTCCCCCACCGCCAGATAATGACAATTGTACCGACGCTCAGCAAATAAACCCGCAAAGTGGTAATAGTTGCAACATGTCCGAAAGCGGCACTTTTTCCTACGCTACCGAAAGTGAAACACAAACGGCTTTGGATATGTGTAGCACGCAGGAAGATGTATGGTATCGTTTTGTGGCTGCGAGTACGCAGTACGACCTTAGCACACAGCTCGTGACTGGAGAAGGTTCTTATTATGTCCAATTACTTAGTGGGGTGGATTGTGCCAACCTCAACAATTTGTACTGTGAACAAATAGAAACAAGTGGAGGTCTTCAGCTAATAGACCTAGAAATAGGAACTACTTATTACCTACGCTTTGTTCGAGAATTCCTTGACGATGAATCATTGGATTTCGAATTTTGCTTACTCGACCGAGAAACTACCTGTTACATTCCTGAGGTGACAGTAATAGAACAATGCCGAAGTAATGAAGCTTATGAGCTGCTGATTACCGTTGCTGACTTGAAAGAGAATAGCAGCTTACAAGTGATTGACGTTACGCAGGCTGAACCGCTGCCGCCACTCACCATCACCACGCCAGGAACCTATGTATTTGGGCCTATTCCTGCGGGGCTCAACTTCACTATTCAAGTACTGGCCGATGAGAGTGAATGTGATCTGTTTTTTGGTGATTTCTTGCCCGATTGTAGCCAAGAACCACCGCCAAACAATACCTGTGCAGATGCACTGGAGTTGGCCGACTGCCTCAACAATGATTTTGCTACAGCAACCACCACTCAGACCAGCTGTGAATTGAGCGGTGCCGCAGATGTTTGGTTCTATTTCGTTCCTACCACCAGTGTTCAAAGTATTGGCTTGAGCATAGCCCCCGAGGTGAATGACGAAGATATCGCCATCGAAGTCTTCAGCGGAGATTGTGGCAGTTTACAAAGTATTTATTGTGCTAGCGGACGTTTCCATCTGCTCAGCAGTTTAAATAGCGGATCTCCTTATTATGTGATGCTAAAACTGCCCGCGGGCTATGAGGATTTGACCATTTGCCGCGAAGGCTACCCTGCCCCACAGAATGAAGATTGTGATGCTGCCACAACTGTTCCCGTAGTAGCTGATTGTTCTCCCATGCACTTTTCTACGATTGGCGCAGCACCAAGTATTTCTCCTTTGGCCTGCCAGGCAGCAAATAGTGCTGATATCTGGTTTTCGTTTCTGGCTACCACCCCTACCGTTGAAGTGCAGATTAATAACATTATCCCTCTCTTGAATACGTATACTGGCCATTTGGTACTGAGTGCCTACGGAGGCAGCTGCGGAAGCCTAAATGAAGTAGCATGTACAACTTTTGATGATGCTACAATGCCTTACACCTTGATGGGGCTCGTGCCTGGTCAATTGTACTATTTCCGGATATCCGCTAGTATTTTTGATGAATATTTTGATTTTGACCTCTGTCTTACAGGGACTCCTACCCCGGATAATGATGTGTGCGAAAATGCGGTACTACTTCCCGTCAGTGCTGACCTTGAGTGCATTGATCCAATAGCGGGAAGTACACTGGCGGCCGTAACACCTGGTGCCCTCGATTGTGAGGCAAACCCTGTTCAGGATGTGTGGTACACCTTTACGGCAAGTAATGAACGTCATGCATTGGTGTTAAACAGTCAGGATTTTCCTCGCATGCAGGTTTATAGTGGCAGTTGTGAAGCCTTAGTTGCAATAAGTGAATGTATCAACGAACAATCGGCAATACTCAATGACCTTACACCGGGCACTCACTATTTTGTGCGCATTATGAGTAGTGCCGGAGTGGCTGCTAATTTCACTTTATGTGTCCTGACTATCCCCGATTCGCCAACCAATGATGAGTGTGCTGGCGCAAATTTATTGATGCCTGGGGATGCTGGTTGTAGTCATGCTATGTCTGGTACATTCTTATCAGCCACCGCTACTGGTGTTGATTGTTTTGAAACACCCATTGGCCGTGATGTATGGTATCAATTTGTAGCTTCCGCAAATGATCAGTTTCTCTTGGTCGAGGATATTGAGGATGCCTTACAACCTGGCATGGAGTCTTTTGCAACGATTGGCTTTGAGTACTACGATAGTGATTGCAATACACTTAACAGCTTGGGATGCGTATCCGATATAGCTTTTGGAAATATGGGCATGAGCGGCTTAACACAGGGAGAAACTTACTATGTTCGCCTCTTCATGGATGATTTCTCTGGGGCCGTCAATTTTTCTGTATGCCTGACAGATGACACTCCGCCTGCCAATGATGAGTGGGCAAATGCTACAATACTTATACAAGAGGCTTCCGTATGGTGTGAAAGCGCGCTGGGAGGCACTTTTGCCGCAGCCACCACTTCACAGCTTACCATAGATTGTGATGGGCAAATGGCCGTCGCTAATGATGATGTTTGGTATCAGTTTGTCGCTGCAACCGCGGCACCTACTATTGAAGTAGCCTACCTATGGGGAGACTACCGGATAGAACTCTTTTCCGCCGATGCCTCTACCCTACTCGACTGTACACAAGGCATGGATTTGATGGCCAATGGACTAACCATTGGGGATACTTACCTGATTCGGGTTTTCTCGGTAGCAGGCCAAGCACTCTCTCCGATTGAAGGGGCATTTACAATATGTGTCTATGGCCTTCCGGCTACGGAAATTAGCAGCTTAAGCAATGGAGCTTGCCTGGATATTGATGAGGCCGTGATCTCTACAGGATCAAATCGTTGGCTTCACTTGAATCACCAGGGAGAACTTGTTGCAGCTGTTTTTGATAGCGAACCCCTTGGTTTATTGTCCACGGCTTACTATCAAAACATGGGAAATGTTCGCGATGCCGCCGGTGGGATTGAATACCTGGATCGAAATTTTAGCATTAGCCCCGCCCAGCAACCTAATAGTGTGGTTCGTGTCCGTCTATATTATACCCAATCAGAATTGGATGCCTTACTTGCCGCTAATGATGGTGATGAAAACGATGTAAACAGCTTTGCAGATATTGTTGTAAGTCGTTTTGCTGGCGCCAACTGTAGCGATGAAGCTACGGGAAATGCCGTTTTACATTTCCCAACCAACGTGGGGCTTGTGGGTAGCGGGTTTTATGTAGAAATCCTCATTGATCACTTTTCTGCATTCTTTTTACACGGCGGTAGTTTTGCGTTACCCATTGAGCTGACCTCGTTCACAGGGCAACAAGACCTACAAGCGGTGCGCCTCAACTGGATTACAGAAGAGGAATATCAAAACAGAGGTTTTGGCCTAGAACGAAGTACCGATGGGCGAGTATTTGAAGAGATTGGTTGGATAGCAGGCCAGGGAACCACTTCGCAGCGTATGTACTACGAATTCTATGACCGTGAATTGCCATCTGAACAAGCGACCTACTACTATCGCCTTCGTCAGGAAGATAACGACGGAAGTATCAGCTATAGCCTAATCATTGACGTGCCCTTCCAAGGCAAGGATACGGATTGGTTTGTTTACCCCAACCCAACGAGGGAACAACTTAAATTATCGATACCTTCTCAAATAGAGGGTGACTTCCTTCTTTACAATCAACTTGGTCAAATGGTAGGTCGTTGGCATTTGTCCGACATGGAGAATAAGACTATCACTGTCGATCATCTACCAGCAGGAATGTACTGGGCTCGGCTGGAAAGTGGGCAAATAGATTTAAGCGTCCTCCAAATACAGATTCAGTAGCCAAGCTGGACTTTCGGTAAAGTGCCGAAAGTCCAGCTCAGTTTAAGTCAGCAGATTCTGTTCTTTATGACAATATCGAGGCTCTTTTCGGCGAAATGTGAGCGGTAAGCCTATGGAGAGACTGACTAGATTTATTGTTTTGTTATAAGTTTTGGTCTTGCCTGTTATTTCTTGTAAACAGTTTCCTTATCCCCCACCCAATACCAAATACAACAACTAAAGCCAGTAGCAGCTTTCCAGCCATTGAATCATTCGTATGCTGCGAAAAAATGGGAGCAGCATCACCCTGTACGACCAATCCTGCCCAAAAAAATGGGTGCTGGTAGGCCATATCTTGTCCTTCGATTAGCGCAAGCTGTGCAGACCTTAGCGCATTTGCTTTGCTTGTCCCTGTTTGTAAGGAACGGTAAAAATGTTCCATTACACTACTTGTAGCTTGGTCTGGCAACTCCCATAGACCCGCGATGACACTAGGAACACCTGCTTGAAAAAATGCCCTATGAAAAGCGTGTACACTGCGTCCATAATTAGCAGAAGTAGCCGTCTGGCAAGCACTCAATACAACCATCTCTGCGGGCAATGAAAGGCCGTACACTTCTTCCAGGAAAAGTTTTTCGCCTTGCGCCAACTGCAAGTAACTCAAATTAGGGGTAGTGCCATCAAACACGGCATGGCTCGCAATGTGCAGCAAGTCCACGTTCGGAGCCATCTCCAAAAGTGCTTTTTTAGTGCCTTGCTCACCGGCCAACAAAGTGGCTGAAGTAAGTCCCGCAACTACAGTCGCTTCGGTTTCTGCTCCTTCTAAATAGACAGCCATTGGTTGCTCACCTCTATTTGCTTGGCTTTTTCCCTTTCCGCTCTCTTGCGGTGCTAAAACCAAACGCATCCGTGATTCCCTTTCGATTTGAGGAGTCAGTGATTTTTGTAAAAAAACCAAATGTGGAGCATAGCTAACAGCATGACTTTTGATCAAAAAATCCGCTTTATAGGATAAAGCATGAAACGGTAAATTTGCCAATTCCTGACAAGGCACAATGAAGAGTTCGCTGTGGTCTGCAATTTCGTTTGGAAGGAGAAGCTCCCCTAAACGAATGGAGCTTTCTGTAAGTGGCTTGAGCTGGCGAAGGTCGCTAAGGTAGCCCATAACTTCCTTTTCCCAATCAAAGGTAGGCTCCAACAAGCGAATCCATACCTCCTTTTGGGTTATTCCAAAAAGGTAGAGCTGATCTCCAAATCTATTGTACTTCAGTACAAGCTGCTGACTAGAAAGGTTTTTCTGTAAATCTAGCAATGCGAAATCCGAGTACCCTACTCTGGTGATATTTGTAACCAGTGACTGCTCCAATCCCCGAAGATCATCTTGTAGTGCCTGTACTTGCTCCGCGTCATTGCGCTGTTGTGCGAGGACTATGGCTTGTCGCAATTCAAGCTGATGCTTATAGAGACTATCTGGCCAACTTAACTGCCGTAGTTTTCGGTTACCACTAAAGCGTTGCCATGCTAAGCGATTTTCGACATTATCAGTATGTTCTAATAACTGCCTTTGTGTAGATGGAGTATTCGGCATTCCCGTACGCAGTATACCACCGACCGCTTTTTCATAAAAAGATCGCAATTTGGGGTTAAAAGTTCTTCCATCAAAGCATTTAAGAAATTGGCGTAGCCCCAAACGGTAAAAGCTGGCAGCAAGAGCATCTAGATCAGGATCTGATGTTTCACGCTGGAGTATTTCGTCGGCTATTTCAACCAACAACCCAGTATGATTAAGCATAGTGCTCGGTTCAAAATTGCTAAAATTTTCAGTTAGCGGCTCAGGTCCTAGATGAATATAACTTAGCATTTGCAAGAATGCCTGATGCGCAGAATCGGCGTCTATCGGCAGGTAAACCAAGCCCCGCTGAGCCCAGAAAAACGCTAAGCGCTCATCATCATCTGGGCAATCACTGATGAGTTGGTGGTTAAGACGGAGGGCAGAACCCCTGTCTCCTGCATAACGAAATGCTTTAATTCGATTAAACGTAAACTGCCAAAAGTGACTGGGGTAAATTGTGGTATCTAGTGCCATAAATGCCTCATCAAGCATTTGATGTGCTTCTTGAACAGGGGAAGGATAAGAAGAGCGGTTGTTAAGATACATATCCGCTACTTGGTTAAGCGACACCGCATATCGAATTTGCTCTTCCGGATTAAAGGGTTGCTTATTGGCTAATTCATCCAATTGCTGTAAAGCATCCAAGGCCTGCTTTTCTTTGTTCCAACTTGCGTATAGCAATGCGCGTTCATAAGCAAAGGTCACCTCTTTACGAGCAGAACCAGCGGGCAGTTTCAGCTGATCTCGATGTTGATACAATAGTTGTTCTCCACGCTGAATATAAGTTTCTGCTTCAGTAAAAAAGCCTAGTTCTCCTGCCGTGAACGCCAAATCAGCATAAATAGAAAGAAGGTAATCTAGATTGGGGGAAACAAGATTGGATAAAACGGCTTCAGCAGAACGTGTAGAATTGTATGCTGGTAGGTATTCTTTCAACGCATACTCAGCGAACGCGCGATCAAACAAAGCCATACCCCGTAAATTCAAACTCGCTGGATCATTGGAGCAATATTCAATAGCCTGGTCGTAGCAGTCAAGACTGCCGAGGTAGTCGGCCAAATAATATTTAGCGTTAGCTTTTAGGTAAAGAACTTCAGCCTTACGGAATTCACTAAGTGAAGGGTGACGGAGCAGGTATTGGTCAACAGTTAGAATAGCGGCTTCATACCGCCCCTCTTCATATTTGCTTTGCGCTAAAAGCCATTGCTCGTCTGTTTGGCCCCAGCCAAGGCCAAGAGACAAGAAGACCAAAACTAAACAGATTAGATCGCGCACTACTACTATTTTTACAGACAAGTGCCTGTGGATTGGTAAAAGTAAACATCTGCCCAGTTTTTTTTGTGTAGAGCGTTTACCTTTGGGTAAGTTTTAGACACTATTCAAATGTCCCCTAAGGATAAGCAGTTATTGCAAAAAATTCGAGCTGATGATAAGCGAGCACTTGAAGAGGTGTATCTCGCTAATCAAACTGATTTCTTGCACTTTGCCAGAAAACAAGGTCTTCTGCAAGAGGATGCTCTGGATCTTTATCAAGATGTGGTCATTGCCTTTTATCAGCAAGTGCTAAACGGTACGAGTTCGATAACAAGCAGTATTAAGTCGTATTTAATGGGAATGGGGCGGTACAAATTTTATGAGCGCCTGCGTCAACAAAAACGACACCAGCCTTTGCCTCAGGAGCAAGTCGCTGAAGTACCTGCGGAAGAACCATTGGCCTTATCCCTGGAGCAAGAACAACTGAAAGAAGGCTTTGCTAAACTTAGCCCGAGTTGTCAGGAGGTTTTACGCCTTTTTTATTACAGAGGCTTAAGTCTTGGTGAAATTGTTGAACAAACAGTGTATGAGAACACCAACACGGTCAAAAGCCATAAATCGCGCTGTCTCAAACGATTGAGTAAGCTGATAAACAACTAGCGCATGGACCAAAATGAACGTATAAGAAAATACTGGCATGGGCAATTAACGAGTGCTGAAAAACAGGAAATGGAAACAGCGCTGGAAAATGATGAGCAACTGGCACAGGATATCAAACATTTCCGTGATCTGCAACTAGCTATTTCTGCCACTGAAAGGCAAGCACTAAAACAACGATTGGGCGCGCTACCCGTCTCGCACCCTCGCAGAAGGTTGTGGCCAATGGCCATAGCAGCAAGTATACTATTGCTAATCACAGGCAGCTGGTATTATCTACAATCGGAGGTGATTGCACCTGAAACGCTTTTTGCCACTTACTATCAGCCGTACCCTAACTTGGCCCACCCAATCGTACGTAATCAAGATCCGGCTGACAGCCTGAGCCAGGCTTTTGCGGCTTATGAGCAGGGTAGGTATCCCGAAGCTCAAGCACGCTTAGATCAGCTTATCGTCAACAATGATGATCCTGAGCTACGTTTTTATTTGGCACTGAGCCTGATGGGACAAGCAAATTATACGGCAGCACAGCAACAACTTGATCGCTTGAAAGACAACACTTTTCGATTTCAAGCCCAAGCATGGTGGTACCAGGCCTTACTACAATTGCGAGAAGGAGACCTTGTAGAAGCAAGAGTCTCTTTATTGCAGTTGCAAAAACTGGATAGTAGCTATAAAACCAAAGAGGTCGTTTTTTTGCTAAAGCAAATAGAAAAACAACCCTAGAAATAGATTAAAGTCAACCTCAATCACCTTACGACTTGCAAATAGCACTAGCCTCACAAATACCTTTTGACCAGCAGAAATCACAATGGACTTTGCGGTACCTTTGCCTCAGGCACACAATAACCAGCGTATCAAAACTGTCTTTGTCAGACCTACACATGGCGGGAATATTCTAAGCTTCCTGAAAAACAAAAATTTATGATATACCTGATTTGGTCAATAATAAACCTAGCAGTTTTATTCTTCTTTTTTTATCTGATTACGGGATTCATTAGAAAAGGTAAAAGTTTTTTTAACCCTCAATTAAAGGTCGTTTCTATTTTAGTGATGGTAGTCGGTATTTTTCAATTACTTTCTGCCACTGGCCTTGAAGAAAATTCTAATCAAATAGAAATCACGCAAGATTACGACAACAACAATCCCTCCAAAATTGAAGAATTAGTCCTTGAAGATCATTTAACTTTTGACATCAATTTGCTCGTAAAATACTCAATCGACCAAAATGATTTTATTCCAACCGAAAGCAACAGCTTCCTAACAGGGTTTATCAGTGGTTACGAATGGGAATACACCTTGATTCAAACCAATAGCTATACATCGAACCAGAAAGCAGAATTCGAAGCCAAGGGCATTTTAAAATGGAAGCTTTTTGGCGTAAATCTTTACAACGAAACCAAAACATTTAGCGGCACACTAAATTAAGTAAAGTCAATTTACCGTCGAGTATTCCATGTCAGCAAAATGAACCAGAGGGTATTTTACTGACAGTCTTTGCAGCTCTAGCTCTTCTTCAGGCGCAAGCCGAACCAGCTACCTCACGAATCCTTTCTTAGAAAAAAGAACAATTAACATTTTCATCAGCAGTAGTCAAGCCATACCAGCACCGATACCGTGTGGAACACCAGTTTAGAAGCGGGCGCTTATTGGGTTTGGCTTGGGGATATATTTACTATTAGAGGCACACACTTTGCCTTCACAACTATACTCCCTTCATCATCAATACGTTATAGTCACTAATTATCTCCACTAATACAACCTAAAACATGAAAACGAGTATTCTAGTATTATGTCTATGCTGCTTTTCTATCTCCTCTTTTGCTCAAAGATCCCCCATTCCTGGCCTTCCTGCGGTTGATTACCAAGATGCTGGTTTCAATAGCGATTCAATAGATGCGCTTATACCAATCATGGATGATTTCAACCAGCTAGATTTCAGAGGAATGGTCGTGATCAAAGATAACAACATCTTGATGGAGTGGTACTACAACAGCCACACTAGATCTGACATCAACGACATCCGATCTGCCGGAAAGAGTATTACCTCCTTACTACTCGGTGTGGCGATTAAAGAAGGCTTGGTTCAAAATCTAGATCAGGACGTTTATTCTTTTTTCTCAAAAGAGAAGTATCCTTCCATGCACGAAGACTATAAACAAATCAAGATCAGGGACCTCTTGGATATGTCCTCCGGATTAGACGCAGATGCTGATGATTGGAGAACTCCCGGCAATGCAGGTCAGTGGATGGGGAAAGACGAATGGGTCGAATACCTGCTAGGTATTCCATTGGCAAAAAAGCCTGGTGAACAATGGGTTTATGCAGATATTAATGCCGCGTTGATAGGAGCTATCATAGAGGAAACATCCGGAATGAGCCTCAATGACTTTGCGAAGGAAAACGTATTTGCCCCTTTAGGAATCAAGAAGTATTACTGGTATACAAACGCTGCAAATCAAACCGTGGCTGCTGGAACATTATTTCTATCCACTGTAGACTTTGCTAAACTGGGAGTACTCGTCGCCAATGAAGGAAAATGGGGCGACAACCAAATTGTCCCAGCAGATTACATAGAGACATTACTGGCCCGAAAGGTTTTCGACCTTACAGAAATATCGGCGCTTGCGAACGCTTATGGAATGTTCTGGTACAAAACCCAGCGAACATACAACGGCAAAAAAATCGACTTTTTATATGCCTCAGGAAATGGTGGAAATTATTTGGTCGTAGTTCCTCAAGAAAACATGGTCATCGCATTGACCTCAACGGCCTATGGCACTGGATACGGGCACAGAAGAGCACAGGCTATTGTGCATAAGCTTCTCAATGCATTAGAGTAAAATTAAAAGGTGCTCCCTGATTCATAAAACCAATCAAGGAGCATCTCTCACCACTCCCTGCTTTTCGGCTATCTCCTTTTTTTGGGACTTTGGGGTATATTTACCATTCAAGGCACACGCTAAACATATAACCGAAAGAAATGAATCAGCATCTACAAAAATACGCATCTATTCCCCTAAAACAGCTTTCAAATAGGGTTTGGAGAACTTATGAGGGCGGTGCTTTGATTGACAAATGGAAAAAGACTGCTCCTGAGGTGGATGGAAGCACGCCTGAAGAATGGATCATGTCTACCGTTACAGCACTTGGGAAAAAAAGGCCCGAAAATGAAGGGCTATCCCTTATAAAAACCGATGATGGCG
The DNA here is from genome assembly GCF_000379805.1 of Lewinella cohaerens DSM 23179. Lineage (GTDB taxonomy): Bacteria > Bacteroidota > Bacteroidia > Chitinophagales > Saprospiraceae > Lewinella > Lewinella cohaerens. Next base: position 60,634 of record NZ_KB903532.1, read on the forward strand.
TTTTACCCCTAAAAGCTTTAATCGATTCAAACCTGGAATTGTATTTAGGCAAAGAATTGGCTCAGAAATACGGAACAACAGGAGTTCTTATTAAAATGCTAGATTCTTTGGAACGACTAACCGTTCAGGTACACCCCGACAAACAGTATGCCAGAACTGTATTTAATTCAGCCTTTGGCAAAACAGAATCGTGGTATGTCCTGAATACGCGTGAAATAAACGGCGAGAAAAGTGTCGTTTACATGGGTTTCAAAAAGCATGTTACCAAAAAGGAATGGAAAGCTCATTTTGACAATCAAAACATTCAAGGAATGCTTGATTGCCTGCACAAAATTGAAGTAAAGCCCGGCGATGCTTTTATGATCTATGGTGGCGTGCCACATGCTATCGGAGCTGGTTGCTTTTTAATGGAGGTTCAAGAGCCGACCGATTATACCATGCGCGTAGAAAAAACAACGCCAAATGGTCTAAAAATTGGACCGGAATTGATTCATCAGGGAGTCGGCGAAGAAAAAATGCTCGAATGTTTTCATTACGATACCCACACCTTAGACGAAGCGCTACAAAAATGGAAAATAACACCAGAGGTATTGGACAGCTCCAATGAGTTTACACTAAAGACCTTATTCAATGAAAAGCATACCAACTGCTTCGGCCTAAATGAATTGCTATTAGATGGAAAGTATACCATCCAAGGTAATTCTTGTTTCTATGTCGCTGTTATCTATGCTGGTGATGGCGTCATGAGCTGTAACGGCAAGGAATACAGCTACACTCAGGGAGACGAAATTTTTATTTCGGCAGCCATTTCAGAAATCACCTTTACTTCTAAAAATTCATCGAAAATCTTACTTTGTTATCCTCCCAGTTAGTGTTGTCCAATGAAAATAATAAGACTAAAAAGTATTACAGATAACTATTTCCAAATCGCGTGGAAACTATATGAAGAAGCCTTCCCTGCGGAGGAGAGAAGGTTAATTGATGCCCAAGCTCGCGTGATGAAAATATCGAGTTATCATTTTGATATTATCATTCATGAAAACCAATTTATAGGCTTTTTCTTGTGGTGGGATTTTGAAAACCATCGATACATAGACCATTTCGCAACAGCTACACAACATAGAAACAAAGGTTTCGGCAAGTTAATCCTTGAACAATTCATGGATGACAGCAAACCAATTCTGCTAGAAGTAGAATTGCCTGATTCCCCTATCAATCAACGTAGGATAAGGTTTTACGAAAGAATTGGGCTTAAGCTTAATCAACATTATTATGAGGTGCCATCTTCGGAAGAAGGCCACGCACCTTTTCAATTATTGCTGATGTCCTACCCAGCTTTACTTTCAGAAACGGATGTTGAACAGTTTGTAAAAAGGTGCCACCCCATTATTTTCGATAATTAATGAACATGAGTCATCCCTAGTCAGCCGGATTTTTCGGTTGTGCCCCAATAGAGTTTGGGTTATATTTACCATTCAAGGCACACACAATACCCAACAAGCTCTAATAAACATGCCGTATCCACCTAACTCTAAAAACATCGTACACGGCAGCATAACGGCTGGCGGCAACGTCCACATCGGCGATATTATCTACAATATTGAACGCGATTTCAAATCAGGCAGCATCCTCTTTTTGCGCTTGGACAAACAGGGCGATACGCACTACGCAGCGCACCTTTCTATCAAAAGCAAGCACAGCGAAAAAGGCACCTTAGCGACTGCGGGCGAAAAGTGGTGTGAAAATATCACGGTGGATATCCCCCCTCAGTTATTCGATGATTTAACCGAGTTTCAAAACTTTCGCCGTAGCGTTGATACCCACACTCGCTATCATGGTATTGGTAATGCCGATAATCACAGCGTACAGGCGCTTGAAAACAAGTTGGCACAACAGGTTTTTCAAACCTTTTTTGCGGGGGAGATTGGTAAAGCCTGTAGCAGTTTTATCCAATTGCTCGAAGATAATCGCATCGAAGAATTGCTGTTGGCCATTTCTGCCGATGAGGAAACCATTGTCAACCTGCCTTTTGAAATCGTGTTGCCCTTGCTGTTTCCATCCAAATTAGGGGAAGCCAAACAGGGCCTCGCCAGGAGTAATTTCGGTTTGATTCGGACTAAAACCACCTCGCTCGAAGCCTTTAAGATGCAAGGCGACCACGCTACGGCTGCCCCTTTGAAAATGTTATTTATCACCGCTTTGCCCGAAAACCTGGACGAACGAGGTAAAATGCTGCAAATCGAAGAGGAACAAACCCGACTCATTCAGGCCATTGGCGTACTGGAAGCAACAGGCGATAGACAGCCCAAAATTGTGATCGAGTTTTTAGAAAATGCCTCCCTCGCTGAACTGGACAAAGCCCTCCGCACACGCCAACACGATATCGTACACATCAGCGGGCACGGAGCCTATCATGCAGCGAAAAATAAAGGCCTGCTATATTTTGAAAATGAAGACGGCGACGAAGAACGAGTCACTGGCGCTGCCTTAGGCGAAACGCTACGCCAACACGCCTGTGTCAAACTATTGATTTTAAGTGCTTGCGAAACCGCAATAGCAGGCAGCGAAGGCGGGGTGACGGAACAAGTGGCAGCCTACGGCGTGCCGAGCATCGTGGCCATGCGTTTTGCCGTGACCGATGAAGGTGCCAAGGTCTTTACGACTGAATTCTACACCCATTTAGCCAAAGGTATTTCAGTGACGCAATCCGTCGCTTATGCGCGTGATGCCATGCACGATTGGGTGATGGAAGGCCGACAAAATGCCCCGCAAGTCCTCCACATTGCCGAATGGTTCACGCCCGTGGTGTACCAAAACCAGTCGGTAGGGGCTTTGATAGATAAAGCGCAGCCATACCACTTGCCCGATAATTTTTACCCGAGCAGCAGTTTCCTCAAAACCAAGCACTCGCGGCTGATTGGCGAAGGCTTTATCGGGCGCAAACGCTATTTGATACAGATGCGCCAAGCGTTTCGGGCGGGGCGGCACCTCTGTTTGCATGGCTTGGGCGGGCTAGGTAAAACGACTTTGGCAGAGGCTTTTGCCCATAATTACGACAATCGCAGCCATACCAACATTATTTTCAGAAACGGGAATCAAATCAATGAGAAGTTCGTACTAGATGAACTCCTCGCTCGGCTTGAAGAAACGGAGGCAGCCAAAAGTACCATACGCCAGTTAAAAGCACGGTTAGACGACCCCCAAACGCCCGTATTGGATAAACTCCAATTGCTGATAGACAACTACCTCGACGGGCGAAAAACCATTTTGACCTTCGATAATGCCGAAGATGTGCAAATAGACGAAGGCCGGGCCTACCAACGCAGCATTGGCAGCGAGAGTCTGCACGCATTTTTAAAGCATTTATGCGAAAACACCCCGGCCAATTGCCATATTCTCTTCACCACCCGCTATAAAATAGAGAACCTGGCCGATGTGGTCGAACACCTTGCCCTGGACAAAATGGGCTATGCTGAGCAATACCGCTTGCTCAATTACTCCAAAATACTGCGGACTATCCCCCTGCAAGACAGAGGCGAGGTGTACAAACGCCTGGACGGACACCCACGCGGCTATGAATATTTGGAGGCTTTATTGAAAAAAGACAAGACCTTTAGTTGGCAACAAGTCGCAAAAGCGGAAGCCGATGTTTTTGAAAACCTCCTATTGGCAAAAGTGTACGAACGCCTGACCGAGCGGGAACAAGCGATTTTTCAAATGGGTTCTGTTTTTATTGCACGGACTCCCTTGCCGGCTTTAGCGGCAGTAAGCGGAGAAAAGGAAGCGGAATTAGCCCCCGTGATAAAAGCACTACAAGATTGGTCTTTGTGTTTTTTAGAAAAAGATGGCCGCTTTGAAGTACATCGCCTAACGCGGGAGTGGATGACAAAAAATATCATCCCCGCAGCAGAAGTAAAAAAATGGGCATTTGCCGCAGCCAATTATTTCAAAGAGCAACCTGCTTTAAAAAATTACGAGCTGGCAAGGGAATATTTTGGGATAGCTAAAGCATGGGCGGAGTTTGCTACGGTCTCTTTCCGTTTGCAAGACCACTATCAACTAATTGGTCTTTATCAAAAGGCTTTTGAATTGAATCAAGCTGTTTTGGAGAAAAACGTAGCAGAAAAATCTATTGGTATGGCCCTTTTCAATATGGGTGCTGTTTTAAATTTATACGGTCAAAATGACCAGGCACTTCAGTTGTATAAACAGAGTCTTGCCATAACGCAGCAAATCGTCGATCGTCAAGGTGAGGGGGCGATCTTGAGTAGTATTGGTCTAATATATCATGCCAAAGGGGATTATGATACCGCCTTACGGTATATGGAACAAAGTTTGGCCATAATACAGCAAATCAGCGACCCTAGCAGTGAGGGAGGGATCTTGAATAATATCAGCCAAATCCATGAAGCAAAAGGAGATTATGACACGGCCTTGCGCTATTTGGAACAAGGTTTGGCCATAGCACAGCAAATAGGTGACCGCAAAGGTGAGGGTACGATCTTGGGAAATATCGGCCAAACCTATCATTCCCAAGGGGATTATGACACCGCCTTACGGTATATGAAACAAAGTTTGACCATAGTACAGCAAATCGGCGACCGTAGAGGCGAGGGCACGGCCTTGAATAATATCAGTCAAATTCATAAAGCAAGAGGGGATTATGACAGGGCCTTACACTATCTGGAACAAAGTCTGGCTATAAGGCAGCAAATCGGCGACCGTAGAGGCGAGGGTGCAACCTTGAATAATTTAGCGACCACTGCCCTTACCAAAGGAGACTACGACACCGCCTTGGGGTATTTGAAACAAAGTTTGGCTATAAGGCAGCAAATCGGCGACCGTCATGGATATGCCAAATCAGTTTCTAATATTGGAGCTATTTACTTTATGCAGGATAAAATAGAAGAAGCTTTATCTTTATTAATACAAGGCTATCTTATCTATCAAGAGTTAGGTTCTCCTGACATTCAAGAGCCTGCAGGTTTTCTTTCAGAGCTTCAAAAAATAATGGGCAAAGAAAAATTTGATGAAAAAGTACAGGAAGTTATCTCTAAAATGGGCTAAACACCTAGATTATATACTCTCCATCTCAAAACCATAAAAACACAAAAACACATGTTAGAAAAAGCATTAAACTACATCGTCAGTATCGTGACGGAAAATGAGGAAGTGAAAAAATTCCCCGAAGATTTTGTCACGGCATCTATGCAGTGGATACGCTCGTGGTTTTTGAAAGACGATCCTGTTACAACGAGCATCATTGAAAATACAAGCTTACCAGCTACCGTCAAGGAGCCTGTTCTGAAGGCCAAACTGGAATCGTTGCAAGGCAATGAGCAGTTTCAAAAGGAGTTAGCAGAACACCTTCTCGGTTTCGAGCAACACCGCGCCCGCCTCAAAAACGTGGTAACCGATGCGGATATTGACGCAAAAGGCAACGTACACATCGGTGATAAAGGCACCTCTTCGGGTGAGAATTATGATGAAAAGAATATCATCAAAGGCGGCACGATAAAATCAGGCGGTGATTTTCGTTTGGGGGATGATGAGAACAGTTGATAACCAGCAGGTCTCACTTTGCAGAACAATTAGCCGCAGACACGGAGTATTTTTAGGGGATATCCAATGAAAACCTCTGTGTCTCAGTACCTCCGCGGCTAGAAAAAGTCAAAGTGAGCACTGCTGGCAAAATGGCGTGATTACAAATATTAGCAAAGAATGAAATCAAAACGCGATGAACTACTAGCGGTTCTTTTTAGTGAGCTAGAAGGCTGGACAATAGAAGGAGACGACCAGTTGTCTCCCAGCCAGGCCATCGAAAGTCGCTTTGATGTCTTGTTCAAAGACGAGCATGAAATTAAAGAGATGCTCGAATTGCTTTCCGAGCACAATGATACCAGAAGTACGACGCTGAAAAACATTGTGTCACAAAGCATCATCATCGCTAATGGGACGGTTGAAATTGGTGATAAAAAGACGATTGTTATTCAAGCCTCTCCGCAACAACAACAATTGCCGAAGTACAGAACGCTGAGAAAACCGCCGCTGGTCAATTATTTGCTCAAAAGACGCGGCTTGTTGGCAACAATAAACGATCGCTTGCAGGCTGACCCGATCTTGCTACTGTATGGGCGTAGCGGTATTGGCAAATCAGTGCTGGCAGAAAATTATTTTCACGAATACAGCAACAGTTACCAGTACCTGATGTGGGTGCCTTATGAAGCTGATTTGCCTACCAGTTATATCCGTCATCGCGATTCGTCCACGATTTCATTGGCGGAAGTACTTGCAGAAGCCAAGCAGTTTGGTTTAAAACCGCAGGAAATCAACCGGAGATGCGCAGAATACATCAACCGAGCTTGGTCTAATTTATCGGGAACGAAGTTGTTGGTCATCGACGGGCTGGCACAAGCGGAGGATTTGGTGCCTTTTTTGGACTTACTACATTTAGCCGATTGCCACATTTTGATTACGGCCGTGAAGGAAGAGAACTGCCCGATTCCTGGGTTTGCTGTCCCGGCATTGCGTAAGGATGAAATTGAAACCATGGCTAAGGTGTTGTCCGAGACAGCGCTTTGGGATAAAAGTGACCTGGCGTTTATCGCTCAAAACACCTTGCTTTTGGACTTGGTGCTGCGCCATTGTCCTACCCAAAACCCTCAATGGGCAGCCAACTATTTGCGCGAACTACATTCGATTTGTGAACAGGATGCCTGGGAAGACCAACTACTCCATTGGTTGATGGAAAAAGCGCCGCTCTCTGCTGCCCACCGTTGGATACTGGTGCAATGGGCAACATTGCCTGAAAATACGCCCATAGAGCTCGACACATTCTGCCGGATTATAGGCATGGAGGATCGTAAAATGGAGGAGTCGCCGGATTTTGCGGCATTCAAATACGAAGCCGACGGAGGATGTTACCGAACCGAAACAAATGTTTTTGAGGACATTGAGCCCTATCATACATCGCTTTCAGAAAATGGATGGATCAGGGAAGATGAGGACGCCGGTTTTCAGCTTCACCCATTGATCAGAAGGTATTTGATCGAGACTTACGGGATTAAATGTGCTTACATATCGCAACAGTCCCAATTACTGGAGGCCAATTTTTTCATCCGAGAAGAAGTGGGCTACGATGAGCCAGACGATGAGCTAACCCAAAAATGCCAATTGGTTTACGAAGAACATTTGACCCAATTGATGAACAGTGCCCAAGCCGTCAATACAGGAGATTACCGATCGTTGGTGGTGAAGTATATAGCCGTGCTAAAAGGAAATTACGATATGCCACTGCTTGGCATCTGGCTGGATAAACAACTGAAACTGTGGGAGGAAGAATACGGCCCGCATAGCTCAGAGGCTTCCTACAAAAGGAATGATTTAGGGTCCTATTACCTTGATACTGCCCAGTTTGATTCGGCTTTACTTTTATTCCTCCTAAATTTAGAGGTCTTTAAGCAAATCGGCGAGCGTCAGGGTGAAGGGGCGACTTTGAATAATATCAGCCTAATCCATAAAGCAAGAGGCGATTATGATATGGCCCTAGAGTATTTGGAACAAAGTTTGACCATAGCGCAGGAAATCGGTGACCGGCAAGGTGAGGGGGCGATTTTGGATAATATTGGTCAAATCTACCATGCCAAAGGTGGCTATGACACCGCCCTGCACTATTTGAACCAAAGTTTGGACATAAGACAAGAAATCGGCAACCGGCAAGGCGAGGGGACGACTTTGAATAATATCAGCCAAATCTATCATGCCAAAGGAGATTATGACACGGCCTTGCACTATTTGGACCAAAGTTTAGACATACTTCAGCAAATTGGCAATCGTAAAGGCGGGGGGATGGCCTTGAATAATATCAGCCTAATCTATCATGCCAAAGGAGATGATGACACTGCCTTGCGCTATTTGCAACAAAGTTTGGACATTCAGCAGCAAATCGGCGACCAGCATGGATTTGCCAATTCAATTTCTAATATTGGAGCTATTTATTTTAAGCAGGATAAAATAGAAGAGGCTTTCCCTTTATTAATACAAGGCTATCTTATCTTTCAAAAGTTAGGTTCTCCTGACATTCGAGAGCCTGCAAGTTTTCTTTCAAAACTTCAAAAAAGAATGGGCAAAGAAAAATTTGATAAGAAAGTGCAGGAAGTTATCTCCAAAATGGGCTAATTGAGGTGGTATCGCTTCTTCCTAAAAATGCTTCTCAAATAAACAGCCCTGACCAGCAAAGCTAGCCAGGGCCGTTTTCTTACCTCAATTTATGACGATCCATTAAAAGACCACCTCAAACCACCTCCTACATCTTCACAAAACGACCTCTCCCTTTAATCAGATTATCGGAAATGATCACTTCGTAGCTGCCGGCAGGTAACTGCCGTACATTTATTGTTGTCTTCAAGTAATCGCCTGGTTTCGTAATATTTTGCTCCAGCAACAAACGGCCAGCTATGTCATAAACCAGAATTCTAATATCCCGCGCTGTTGGCTGTTGCAGCTCCAGTGTAAGCTCCGTGCTCACCGGATTAGGAAACAAGTTAAAGCGCAAATCGAAGGCCAAATCTCCGACGCCAACGATGTCAATAACGATCACCTCCGAACTGGCGGTACAGTCGTTTTCATCTATCACAACAATGACGTACTCGCCATCGGGCAGATCGGCAAAGGTGCCGCTTTCCTGGAGGGTGATACCACCGTCTATACTGTACATCAGATCGCCCGTTCCACCAGTAGCCGTAGCGGTAATGGTATTTTCTATCGCTTCCGTGGTAAGCACAATCTCAGGAGCATCTTCCACTTCGTAAGTGCCAGCGTCAAAGGTATTCTCCTGCGCGTCCATGATGGTTACGGGGTAGTTGCCTGCTAATAAGCCCTCGAATGTATTGCTTTCGCCAAACGTTTCGCCATCAATACTGTACTGATAAGGGCCTTCGCCGCCCATCACTTCCGTTACCGTTAATGCGCCGTCATCGCCGTTGGCACAACTGGTACTCGTCATCGTTACGGTAGCACTTTGGATAAGGTTGATCGTCACTGTAGATGTGCCGATACAACCATTTTCGTCCATCACGGTAATCTCATAGGTGCCGTTAGGCAAATCAAGAAACTGGTTCCCTGCCTGGAAGGTTTCACCATCAATACTATAAGTCAGCATTCCAGCACTTCCAGAAGCATCTACGGTGATATTATTAGCAGTCGTGGTCGTAGATACACTGATATTAGTTCCTCCTTCCAACACTACCATATTGGTAATAACGATATTGCCGAGGGCATCCATAATGGTCACTTCGTAGGTTCCTGCCGCCAAACCACTAAAGACGTTTTCCATCTGGAAGGCAACTCCATCCAGGCTATACGTAAATGGCGCATTGGGGCCGGTAGCATTGGCCGTGATCTGCCCACTGGCATCTCCTTCACACACTACGGCTTCGTTTACGTAAGTAGCACCAGCCAGCGTGCTCATTCCAAACTGGATGGTAAAGGTCTCGTTAGGTATCCAGCCACCGTCTGTAGCTATTACGCTAAAGCGGAAGTCGTCTTGCGTTGCGTCAACGTTCACATTCGTGTAAACTAGCAGGCCGTTATCAATATCAGCTTGGGTAAAGGTAGCCCCTATCGCAACAGGTGCTCCATCAAGCGTCATCGTACCTTCTACAGGTAGGCTTAGCAGCGTAAACGTGATCGAGGTCGCGTCTTCTCCCGGCAGGCTGGCCAGCAAGTGACTGTTAGGTACTGCAGCTGTAGTACCTGCTTCCATGATGAAAACATTGTTCACCAAAGCCGGCGTTGCTACCGGTGGTACGTCTAAGCAAATATCCAAGCTCCAGCGGTCCAATTGCCCGCCATCTTGATCAAAGTTGTCTGTAATGGCCAATGTCCATATCCCCAAAGAGGAACCACCAATAAAAGTGCTCAATGGCTCAATCGACTGGAAGGTTCCGTTGATCGCATAGCCGCCTTCATCGCCGCAAGTGGCAGCCAATACGGAGGCATCATCTTCCGCCGCATCATCGAAGGTCAGCAGTAGGTTATCTTCTCCACAACCGAAGTTAGAGGTAGCAGTACCCGGCTGGTCAAACAGGCTAATCTCTACACCGTCTGGAGACTGTAATACCACATCAAGGTCTCCTACCCAGCTGTGCGATATTTCCATGCTGGTCGTCACCCTATCAATCATTAAAACATCCGGTATATTGATGGTAGCAATGAAGGTGCCTTCATCATTATTTGATATATCCAGCGGTACATCTTCACTGAAATAACTTACACAATTGTTACCTATGGTCTGGAATGCAAAAAACTCGGAAGAAGGCCCTCGTCCACAGAAATTATCTGCGGCTAATCGCCAATAATACACCGTATTCGATAGCAAGTTTTGGGGCCGATAAGTATTAATATTCCCCGCTACAGTGGCAGTTTCTATCACCGTACCATCGAAAGCTGGGTTGGTCGCAATCTCAACAAAATACCCCGTAGCCGAAGGTATCAGATCCCAAGAAAGCATCACATTCAGCTCCTGGTCACTTGCGCCATCTGTAGGCGTAGCAAGCGCCAAACCGGCGAGTGTTCCGTTGACCACCGTCAGTGTCAGGGAACGATCAATGCTTACCGAGTCGGTTGTACCATTAAGGGTGATTTCATAAGTACCACTTTCTACATCCGCCAGGTTGCCAATGGTAAACGTGGAGGATGCAGTAGGCAAAATATCATTATCGGAGAAGGTCGCCGTTGCATTCGCAGGTACGTTGGTCGCGCTCAGGCTTACGGCCTGATCAAAACCTACAAAAGCGGTCAGGTCTAGTTCGTAATTTACTGAATCTACATCGCTACATACCTCCATATTAAGTGGCGACACGTCCATTACGAACGTAGGCTCCGTTGGTTCGCTTATCAAAAAGTCTTCATCCGAAATATCGAAAAAGATATTGTCAGAACAGACCACCATCACGCGGGCCATCGTGGTAACCTGGTTGGGTACTTGTAGAGCGTAGGTTCCGTCATTTGGCACCTGACTAGCCAGTATAACTGGATAAGTAAGACCACCGTCCAAAGACAGCAAGATATCTACCTCGGCACAGCTCACGGGTGCGGCATCCGTGTTGGCTACATCCCAAGTGACCGTTTCCATTTGTCCGACTACCCATTCTACAAGCACATTAGGTGTTTGTACCACAAATGGTCCGGCCGATTCTGCAAAAGTAAGTTCCAAATCTTCTTCGATAGTGCAACCACTGCCTATGCTGTTGTCACGTACCGTTACGCGGAAACTCATGTCTCGGCTTACTGCCGGTAATGATTCCCATCCATTATCGGTGCCGTTGATCAAGTTACTCAGGCGCGGAAAATAGCGGGTCGGGCTTTCCGTAGGGTCGAAGCTACGAAATACCGGCCCCTCTGTGTTGGTTGGCGCCGGTGGCATCGTACCCACTTCGTTGTCCATCTGTTCCCAGCAGTAGGTGATCGCATCACCATCGAGGTCTTCCCCAACGGCTGTCAGCCGGAATGGCGTAGAGATCGGTAAGACATAATTGTTCAACTGGGCTACCGTCGGTGGCGTATTACCTGTTTCGGTGAAAACCGCACAATCGTTACCGTTATTATTATTGATGTAATTAGACATCTGCTGAATGCTGATCGCATGGAAATAATCATCGCTATTAGATTGTACATTGGGCGCACAGATGCCTGCATAACCCATGATCGTAGAAGCACTTCCTGGCTCCATGGCTGAAGCACCACTACGGTTACAATCGTTATTCTGCGTGTGTCCGGCACCATACTGGTGGCCCATCTCGTGAGCTACGTAATCAATATCAAAGGGGTCTCCTACCGGGTTGTTGATTCCAGTAACGCCATTACCCTTGCGATTAGGCGAACAGATAACGCCTAGCCCTGCTAGTCCACCACCCTGGGTACTAAAAATATGACCAATGTCGAAATTGTTGCTACCGATGATGTCTACACACTGGTCGTGACATTCACCAATCATCTGTCCTGGGCTGCCGTCATTATAAGGATCGGTATCAGGATCGAGAAAAACCAGCAGGTCATTGTTTTCCACAATTACCATTGTAGCGTTTACATCTCGCTCGAAGACCCCATTAACGCGGGTCATAGAGGTATTCATGGCTGCCAGTACGCCCTCTACAGTGCCGCCGTGAAACTCGGCGTACTCACCAGTACAGGTCAGGGCCAGCCGATAGGTTCGCAGGCGACAATCCCCTTGCAATAAACTGCGTGCAGGTGCGTCTAATGGACTCGCATCGCGGCCTTTAACAGCGGCCTCTTCTACAGTATGACAAGCAAAAGTCTGGTCGGCTTTCGTAAAGTCTTTTTTGTAATAAACGATGTAGTGTTCGGTATCGGCTTGCGCGTAAGGGTCGATAAAAACAGTGCCGTGCCGTGCCGAATGAATCATGGCGTGAAAACCAGCTGGCGTAAGATCAAGTCGCACGCTGGCTGTAGGATCATCGATACCAATACCTGCATAAGAGCGAATATTAGGAAAACGTGCAGCCAACCCCGGTGCCAGTACTGGTGCGTAGTATACGCGAAAACGTTCCAGGCTACCGTCGGCCATTGGCAATTGTAGTACCGTTTCTTCCTCCGCAGCTTGTGGACTGAAACGTAGCGGTGCATTACGCAATAAGGGGCGTAAAGTAGTCTCGTTCAAGTTATAAGTCAGGTATCGATCCGGAACAATCCATCGTTCGGAATTAAAAGAAGAGAAGCTCGCTTCTTCCTGGGCGGTCCAAGGATTTATCCCTTCGCTTGCTTGGGCGGATAAACCGATAGATAAAGTCAAAAAAGCTAGGAATAAAGGAAACATTTTAAAGATTGGCATAGCGCTATGCCTACTGCGTGGTGTCATACTAGATAGTTGATGATGATATGGGGTGTCTAAAGCGTCCTTACTCACCGCAGAAAGCTTTACACAACCTAAAAATCAAAACTAGTGAGAAAAAAGCGATGAGGGAGACACGGGACGGGGATTGTGTCGGTTCATTTGCATAAAAAACTTGCATCCCAACAAAACCAATCGTATATTTACGATTAACTATAAGATAAAATCAATGAAAGTACTTACAGAACAAAAATTCTCCGCCAACAGTCAGGAAGAAATGGCAAAATTTGCCAAAGCGCTTGCGCATCCGACAAGGCTTGAAATTTTGCGTCTGCTGAGTACACAAAGTTGTTGTTTTACGGGTGATTTAGTAGAGGTATTACCGATTGCCCAATCTACCGTTTCCCAACATTTGAAAGAACTGAAAAATGCAGGGCTGATTCAAGGAGAAATAGATGCCCCCAAAATCAAGTATTGCATCAACCAAGAAAATTGGAGAAAAGCGAAGCTGCTTTTTGCCGCTTTTTTTGAGTGATATTTTTTTAACCAAACCTATCGTCAATTTGCGATTGACGATAACAAAATAACGATCATGAAAGAGATAAAAATTCTTGGAACAGGTTGTCCAAAATGTAAACAAACTACCAGCATGGTAGAGAAAGCTGTCGAAGAACTTGGACTAACCAACGTTACCATTGAAAAGGTGGAAGACATCATGAAAATCATGGAATACAATGTCATTTCCACACCGGCCGTAGTGATTGATGGTGACATCAAAATAAAGGGTCGTGTGCCTTCTGTCCCTGAATTGAAGGAACTCTTACAATAAACAGTTTCTGATTATGTTTGATTGGGTTCAACAATTTGCAGACTGGTTGGTGTATGAGCAATTTGGGTTAGTAAAAGGAGAACATCTGGCAGAAGCTTTGAATTTCTTCTTCTACGACAGCATCAAAATATTGCTTTTGCTTTTTATCGTCATCTTTTTCATGGGGATCGTAAACAGTTATTTTCCTGTTGAAAAGGTTCGAAACTTCCTTTCGCGCAACAAGCTTTACGGCACGGAATACCTGATGGCTTCTCTTTTCGGAGTAGTTACGCCCTTCTGTTCTTGCTCTTCCGTCCCTTTGTTTATTGGCTTCGTGAGAGGAGGGATTCCACTGGGGGTTACGTTTGCTTTTTTGATTACGTCTCCCCTCGTCAACGAAGTAGCTATTGGCCTTTTCATTGGACTTTTTGGCTTGAAGACCACCATCATCTACGTGATCAGCGGCGTGATTTTGGGTATGACAGCAGGAATTATTCTTTCAAAATTCAGGCTCGAACGATTTCTAACGCCCTGGGTGAAAGAGGTTTTGGCGAATGCCCAAAAAGAAAGTGAAGCGTTTGAAGCGGAGCAGACCCCTTTCCGCCAAAGACTCCCCATTATCTGGGCGGAAGTCCTGAATATTTTAAGGGGAGTTATTCCTTATGTCATCGTAGGTATCGCTATTGGTGGCTTAATGCACGGTTATATACCTGAAGGTTTCTTTGAACAGTACATGAATAAAGAAAATCCTTTTGCGGTACCTATTGCTACTATCCTTGCGGTACCCATGTATTCTAATGCCTCAGGCATATTGCCCGTTGCGCAAGTATTGGTAAGCAAGGGGATTCCACTCGGTACAGCCATTGCTTTTATGATGGGGGTCGTTGGCCTATCCATCCCGGAAGCGATGCTTTTGAAGAAGGTAATGAGTCTAAAACTTATCGGCATATTCTTCGGAGTAGTGACGCTTTGCATCATTGTTTCGGGCTATGTTTTCAACATGATTTTTTAGAATTTTAAAATAATTGACTAATGAAAGTTTTCCATTTTTTAGTATTCGCCTTATTGTTTTTCACGTCTTGCCAAGCGCAGGACAAAAGCAAAACAATGGCTTCTGACGAAACCGTTAGCAAAATCGAAATCATCGATTTCCACACGACACACCGTTGTCAAACCTGCTTAAAAATTGAAGCCAATACCGAAATGTTGCTTGAAGCAGATTTCAAGGAGCAAATGGATGCAGGAACCTTGAGTTTCCAAACCGTCAATATTGACGACGAAGCTAATTACGATATGGCGGAACGTTTTGAAGCAGCGGGAACGGCCTTGTTTATCAATGTGATAAAAAATGGCCAGGAACAACACATTGATTTGACGGACTTTGCCTTTATGAAAGCATTTGACGACGAAGCATTTGCCACAGAATTGAAAGCCAAGATTGACGAACAATTAAAAACACTCTAAATGGATTTTTTGCAATCCTTAATCGAGCAATACAACATCCCTTTATTGTCTGCCTTTGTGCTGGGGCTTATGACTGCCATAAGTCCCTGCCCATTGGCAACCAACATTACCGCTACGGCCTTTATTTCAAAAAATATTGGCAGTAAGCGGAAGGTTTTGTTAAGTGGAATTCTCTATTCCCTTGGGCGCGCATTTACTTATACAGCTATTGGCTTGGTACTTTATTTCGGCGCAAGCAAATTTCATATCCAGCGCTTTTTTAGCCAAAATGGAGAAAAATACCTTGGCCCATTATTGATTATCATTGGCTTAATCATGCTGAATGTTATTCGGCTAAACTTTCTGGGAAAAACATCCCTTGAAGAACGCTTTTCTGAAAAATTTAAAGACAAAGGTTTACTAGGTTCCTTCTTGCTCGGAGTGCTCTTTGCCTTGGCATTTTGCCCCTATAGCGGTGCCCTGTATTTTGGTATATTGATACCGATGACGATATCAAGTTCATCTGGTCTATATCTGCCTTTTGTTTTTGCGATAGGCACAGGTTTGCCCGTTATTCTATTCACCTACCTCTTGGCTTTCGCCGCACATCGGATAGGCAGTATTTATCAGAAAATTCAGACCGTTGAAAAATACATGCGGTATGTGGCAGGCGTTGTATTTGTCTTGGCAGGCTTGTATTATGTCCTCATTTTTGCAGGACTTATTTAGCACAACAATCACCAAAAAACGATGAAACATTTATGAAGTTGACCATCCTTATCTCTCATCCAAACCAAAGGTGATCGTTTATTTTTTATGCTTTTTTCAATGATTGCCAAAGCTGAAGAGTAATTGGTCCAATCAACATTCTGATGTGGCGCCACGAGCCAATCTAGTTTTACAGGAATGAAAAACTCAAGCGATCTGAATAGTTCTAACTTAGTGAAAGAGATATAAAACCCCGCTATGCAATCACGATTCAAGGGACTGACATCCCTATTGCTATCCTGGTAGGGTAAAAACAATTGCGCTTTAAAACACAGTTTTTGCTTGATCGATTTTAGGTCCAGGTTATGGTTTTCCAGATGAATCTGGGTCAATTCATTATGCAATAAAGGAAACTGTTTATTGTGAAGTTTGCCTAATTTATAAAACAAACTGTCCTTCCGGTTTGGACCAATCCAATGGGTCAGTGGCTCCTTATAACTTTCCAGGGTGTCGAACAGGTAAAACTTATAGGCCACTTCTAAATGAATGGGGATTCCTTCATAATAATACAAGGCGTCAATTTCCCCGACGGTTTGCTTATCCGCTTGAATTTGTAGGTTATCACAAATCCAAGAGACCTTCTTTTGGGTTTTTAATTGGTAAAAAACGAACTCTTCGACAAGCTTACCTAGTCGCTGGTTTTTAAAAACGGTGTCATCATCAATAGCATCCGTATTGCTGGCTAGTTCAATCTGTTTGAACGGAGACACCGTATCGTCTGTCCAGAGCGGTGGCGTAGAAATGTAACCTTGATAACGTAACTGTGTCCTTGTATCCATTGATTGCTGAAAGTATGAATTATCTCTTCTTTTACAGCTTTTGCCTTCAGGCTAAACTGAATCTGGCGATAAGGTAGGCACAATACCCCCTTCAACGCAGCTCAAGTGGCTAAAGTCCAGCTTAAAACACAACATTTGTCATAGAATCCAGCTACCTTCGTGCCAGAATACAAAAGCGTCAGCGAATAGAAGAATTATGGCAACATTTTCCGAATTAGGGATAAGAAAGGCTTACATAAAAGCACTGAAAGAACTGAATATTATATTTCCTACCAAGATCCAAGAAGAAGTAATACCTACGCTTTTAGGAAAGAAAACCGATTTGATTGGTTTAGCACAAACAGGAACTGGAAAAACAGCAGCTTTTGGACTACCTCTCTTGCACTCTATTGATCACTCTAGAGCAGAAGTACAAGGCTTAATCATTGCTCCTACGCGTGAGCTTGTACAGCAAATTAAAAAGCAACTCTTCAAGTTCACCAAATACATTGATGGAAAAATATTTGTAGAAGGCGTTTACGGTGGAGAGAAAATAACCAAGCAAATCAGAGCGCTAACCAGGCCCACTCACATTGTTGTCGCTACCCCTGGGCGTTTGCTTGATTTGGTGGAACGGGAAGCCGTGGACATTTCTAATGTTAGAACATTAGTACTCGATGAAGCCGATGAAATGTTGAGCATGGGTTTTCAAGAAGAGCTAAGTCAAATCCTGGAATACAACACCTCTAAGCGAAATACCTGGTTGTTTTCTGCGACGATGCCAGAAGAGATCAAACAGCTCATTGAGGGCACCATGTCTGCTGATGTTATTAAAATTGAAGTAAACAAGAATGCATCGGTTAATGAAAACATTTCACATCATTTCATTAACACCAACATTAAGGACAAAACAAATATCATTATCAGGCTTCTTAACCGAAGAAAAAAGGAGCGAGGTGTTATATTTTGTAGAACCAAAGCAGGGGCGAATGCATTGGCAAAAGAATTGCAGGACAACGGTTTCGCGGTTGCTGCACTAGAAGGTGACATGCTCCAGAAGGAACGCGATAAGGTCATGCGTGCTTTCAAAAATGAAACCCTCCAGGTTTTAGTGTCTACCGATATTTCTGCAAGAGGTATCGATGTGAACAACCTTGCTTTTGTGCTGCATCATCAATTACCCGATCATATCGATTATTATACGCACAGAAGTGGTCGAACAGCTAGAGCCGGAAATACAGGACAGTCCATTGCTTTGGTCATTTCGGGTGAAATGAAAAAAGTGCTTGAGATTCAAAAAACTTTAGGTATTAAATTCAAAGAAATGGCAATGTAACTGTTAAGCAAAGAGCATGTTCGGAAATTAAAGCCGTACTTCTTACAAAATTGTCTATATTGACTCGAAGCCTATTTCTAATAAGCTTGACTTTAGCCTTGTGGCGAAATTTTCTAACAAACTCCAAATACTAATGGCAGATAGTTTTAATAAAAAAGAACGCGAGAAAAAAAGACAGAAAAGAAAGAAAGACAAAGCAGAAAAGAAAGAAAGAAAAAAATTAGATAACTCGAAACCAATCGAGTTCATGTACCTAGATGAAAATGGCCATCTAACTGCTGAAAAGCCAGACTTGTCGCTGAGAAAGAAGGCGAAGCTAGAGGATATTGAAGTCAGCACGCGCAAGCAAGAAAAATCTGATGAATCTAAGTTCACGAAAGCAGGCGTTGTCAAGTTTTTCAACACCGAAAAGGGCTACGGCTTTATCGCAGAAAAAGAAACAGGAGAAAGTTACTTTGTCCATGCTGATAGTTTAATTGACCAGGTCAAAGATCATGACAAAGTGACCTTTGAAATTGGCAAAGGCCCCAAAGGCCCGATAGCCATTGAAGTTAGAATATTATCAGAGTAATTTCAAATCTACAGCGGAGCTACTAATTAAAAACTATGAAACTAAATCTACTGTCTTGTGGCGCTCAAAGGCCTGATAAAAGAGCAATAGCTCAATGTATCGCCGAAATTTCAACCAACATAGACGATTCCCTAGCTAGAGAATTGACGGATATTCTCTTAGAAGGTGACCTTGTAGATATAGAGGTAGATGGTAAAAACACAAGCTCTGCGTTTAGAGCATTGCGCAAACTGGATATCGACTACGAAATTGTAGAATAACATGAGTCATCCCAAATTTTGGCTAAGGCCAAAATCCAGCCTGACTTTAACTTAGAAAGAGTGATTTGTCCGGCTTTTTGTAGAAAACCCCATGATTTCACTAGTAGAAATCATGGGGTTTCGTCTTTAACGATAGGCTTTGCAGTTGGTCAGCACGGATTTTGATGACAATCAAAATTCGGGATGACTCATGTTATGCGCGAGCTACTCCACGCCGCCCCAACAGAGGTATTTTATTACCAGAAAATCATCCATTCCGTACTTAGAGCCTTCGCGCCCAAAGCCGCTTTGCTTGACGCCACCAAAAGGAGCCACTGCTGTAGAAATCATCCCGGTGTTGATACCTACCATTCCGTATTCCAATGCTTCGGCAACACGCCAAATGCGGGCGTAATCCCTTCCGTAAAAGTAGGACGCCAAGCCAAAAGGCGTGTCGTTGGCCATCTGGATAACCTCCTCTTCTGTCTCAAATTTGATAACCGGAGCAATGGGGCCAAAAATCTCTTCCGAGCTAATCTCCATACTGGGTAACACGCCCGTCAACACGGTGGGTTCGTAAAAGGAGCCAGCGTCATTCATGACATTTTGTTTCCCTCCTGTTAATACTCTAGCCCCTTTGGCGATGGCATCGCCTACCAGTCGCTGTACCTTCTCCATCGCTTCGCTGTTGATCAGCGGGCCAATGCTTACACCATCATCCATGCCGTTGCCAACTTCCAATTTACGGGCTGCTTCGGCGAGTCTCCGGGTGAATTCCTCATAAATACCTGCCTGTGCATACACACGGTTGGCACAGACACAGGTTTGTCCGGCGTTGCGATATTTCGAGGCGATGGCACCAGCGACGGCGGCATCTATATCGGCGTCATCGAAAACAATGAAAGGGGCATTCCCGCCCAGTTCCAGCGACAGCTTTTTCACCGTATCAGCACTCTGAGCCATAAGCAGTTTACCTACCCGAGTCGATCCCGTAAACGACAGTTTTCGCACCAATGGATTATCGGTCAGCTCCTTCCCTACAGTTGCCGACTGACTAGTAGTGATGATATTAAGTACGCCGGGAGGAAAGCCAGCTTCTTCGGCCAATACCGCCAGTGCCAGTGCCGAAAGCGGCGTATCCTCGGCAGGTTTTATAACCACCGTACAGCCAGCAGCCAAGGCCGGGGCTACCTTGCGGGTAATCATGGCATTGGGAAAATTCCATGGTGTAATGGCCGCAGCCACACCAATAGGTTGCCGAATAGTCATGATGCGTAGCCCTTTTCCGTGACCAGGAATGACATCACCATATACCCGCCGTGCTTCTTCTGCAAACCACTCTACAAACGAGGCGCCGTAGCGAATTTCTCCCTTGGCCTCGGCCAGTGGCTTGCCCTGCTCGGTGGTGAGTAGCACTGCCAGGTCGTCCAGGTGTTCCATCTGCAACGCGTACCATTTTTTCAAAATCGTCGCCCGCTCGGCGGCGGTCTTGTCACGCCAAGCCGGAAACGCCTCAGCCGCAGCCGATATGGCCGCCTTGGTTTCCGCAGCCCCCATATCGGGCACGGTTCCGATAGACGATCCGTCAAACGGATTAGTAACCGGAAAGGTCTTACCATCATCGGCAGCTACCCATTTTCCGTTGATGAGCGTCGTATGTTGAAGGAGTGAGCTATTTTTTAATATCATTTTCTTGTTTTTTTTGTAATTTGGTTCAGTGCCTTTTAGAGCGTGTTTAGGGTGATCTCGTAGCGAGAATCAAACCTCCAACATGTTCTTAGCTGCGCAAACTAACCAGATCTACCAAATTATGTCTACCAACCTGAGTGAACTCTCCGGCCGGAAGGGGCTACAAAATAACCTCTTCGACAAAATGGGCCAGCTCGCCCAAGATACGGGTACGCCCAGCCCGGAGGCCCTCGAAAAACTGGCCAACGAATTCCTCGTCGGGAAGGCCAACACCTATGGAACGGCGACCTTCTATGACTTTATGAAACCCGAAAATAAGGGTAAAAAAGTGTATGTCTGTAACGGGACAGCCTGTTTGTGTGCCGGAACGCAGGACAAGGTGATCGAGACCTTGAAAACGAATTTCGCGGCAGACGAAATTGGGCACATGACCTGCCTCGGCCGTTGCCATGAAAATGGCGCTTTTCATTATGCCGGGAAAAATTATTCGGGTACAGCCATTGGTGGATTGCAAGACATTTTACAATCCGATTCGGATAAAAACCAGGATGGTTACACGGCCAAAGCCAATGGAACGGCCATCCTTACGCAGCCTTTCACCAACATTAAGGCTTATTATGCCCCCTTTCGAGCAGCCTTGCAAAAAGATGCTGCCCATGTGCTTAACGAAATTAAAGCTTCTGGTGTTCGCGGGCGCGGTGGCGCGGGCTTCCCTATGGGCTTGAAACTGGAATTTTGTCGTAAAGAAGAAAGTGATACCAAGTTTATCATTTGCAATGCAGATGAAGGTGACCCCGGCGCTTATTCAGACCGCTACCTGCTAGAGCAACAACCTCACTCGGTACTCTTCGGTATGTTGATTGCTGGCTACGTGACCGGCGCAGCCCACGGTATTGTATACATTCGGGCAGAGTACCCAGAGGCAGTAACCATCACGCAAGCAGCCATCGACGAGCTGCGAACCGAAGGCCTGATTGGAGAAAATATAGCCGGGAGCGACTTTGATTTTGATTTTAAAATCATCCAGGCTCAGGGTTCCTATATCTGTGGCGAAGAAACCGCACTGATCAACTCTATCGAAGGGCAACGCCCGGAGGTACGTGTACGCCCACCTTACCCTGCTCAAAACGGCTTGTTCAACAAACCTACAGTCGTCAATAACGTCGAGACCTTGGCTACCCTTCACTATATTTTGGAGAACGGTGGCGCAGCCTGGAAAGCCATCGGCACCGATCGTTCTTCGGGCACCAAGCTCGTTAGTCTTGATGGCCTGTTCAACCACCCCGGCATCTACGAAGTAGAAATGGGCACCCCACTCACAGCGGTCATCTACGACTTGGGTGGCGGTTTTAATCGGCCAGTAAAAGCACTACAAATTGGCGGCCCTTTAGGTGGCTTGGTTCCTATTACCAAAGTCAGTGAGCTAACGATTGATTTCGAGTCCTTTTCACAAAATGGCTTCCTCTTGGGGCATGCTTCCGTTGTCGCTGTGCCCCAGGATTTTCCTATCATGAAGTTTATCGAACACTTGTTTGACTTTGCGGCCTACGAGAGTTGTGGGAAGTGCTTCCCCTGCCGGCTTGGCACCAAAAGAGGACAAGAACTGGCCACTAAAGCGCTGGAATCTGACTATAAGATTGACCGAAAACTTTTTACAGATTTACTGACCACCCTCGAACAGGGATCACTCTGCGCACACGGAGGAGGAATACCCTTGCCGGTGCGAAATGCTTTGCAGTACTTTGAGGAAGAGCTGAAGGAATATTTTAATTAAGAGCATGTTTAGGACTTGTTCCTACCAAACCAGCAGTTCTCACTTTGACTTTTTCTAGCCACGAAGACACGAAGACACGGAGGTTCTTATTGGATATCCCCTAAAAAAACTCCGTGTCTCGGTGTCTCTGTGGCAATTGTTCTGCAAAGTGAGAATTACTGCTACCAAACAAAATCAAGATGGTCCAAAAAAGTGAACAATATTCAGACGCCACCACCACCTTCGCCTTTGTCGACGGGCATCCTTTCTCCATCATTCCGGGCGAGACGATTCTCTCCTTTCTAAAAAGGCATAAAGGCGAAAACCTGGTGCCCACCCTTTGCGACGCACCGAATTTAGATCCCTTTGGCGCTTGTAGAGTATGTAGCGTAGAGGTCGCACTGGAACCCGATGGCCGGCGCAAAACCATGGCCTCTTGCCATACGCCCATCGCCGAAGGACAACATATCTTTCCCAGCTCTCCGGCTATTCAAGATTTACGGAAGAACATCATCGAACTCGTCCTTACCGACCACCCCCTCGACTGTCTGACCTGTGAGGTGAATGGCAATTGCGAGCTGCAAACGGTAGCGGCCCAGGTAGGCATCCGTGACGTGCGTTATCCGGAAGGAGAAACCCACCTGCACCGGGAAAAAGACCTGAGCCACCCTTACATGACTTCCGACCTTTCGAAGTGTATCAATTGCTATCGCTGTGTGCGGGCTTGTGATGAGGTACAGGGAGAGTTCGTCCTTAGCATGGCTGGCAGAGGCTTTGATGCCAAAATTGTCAAAGGCATCGACCAATCTTTTATGGATTCTGATTGTGTAAGTTGTGGCGCTTGCTCTCAGGCTTGTCCTACCTCTGCGATCTCGGATATCTTTCAGTCCAAGGCCATCACGGCTACCGAAACCACGCGCACCATCTGTACCTATTGTGGTGTGGGTTGCAACCTGGAAGTTTCCACCACCAACGGCGAAGTGGTCAGCATTCGCGCGCCCTACGATGCGGAAGTCAATCAAGGTCACACTTGCCTAAAAGGGCGTTATGCCTTCAAGTTTTATGATCACCCTGATCGGCTGACCTCGCCGCTGATCAAACGAGATGGCGTATTTGAAAAGGCGACTTGGGACGAGGCCTATGATTACATTGCCAACAAACTAACGAACTACAAGGCCGAATTTGGGCCTGACTATATTGCCGGCATTTCTTCTTCTCGTTGTACCAATGAGGAGAATTACCTGATGCAAAAATTCATTCGCGCCGTCATCGGCACCAACAACATTGACGGGTGCGCCAGGGTGTGCCACTCCCCTACTGCTTTGGGAATGCAGCGCACTTTTGGTACCGGCGCGGCGACCAACTCTATCCAAGACCTGCAACACACCAATTGTATTATGGTCATCGGTGCCAACCCGACGGACGCGCACCCTGTGACGGGAGCCAAGTTGAAGCAGTTCTCTATGAAACAGGATAATGTGAGCATCGTCATTGATCCTCGCAGAACAGAGCTGGCCCGCTACGCTGATTATCACCTGGCACTGCGCCCCGGCACCAATGTGGCGGTACTGAATATGATGATGCACTATATCCTGAAGGAAGGCTTGGCAGACACTAGCTTTATCGAAAGCAGAACCGAAGGTTTTGACGATTTCAAACAGCATCTCCTGCAATTGGATATTGATCAAATGGAAACAATATCCGGCGTAGACCGGGCGCTGGTTAGAGCAGCAGCCATCGCCTACGCATCGGCACCCAACGCGATGTCCTTTCATGGCCTAGGCGTTACAGAGCACTCACAGGGGACTTTTGCAGTGATGCAAATTGCCGATCTGGCCATGCTTACTGGCAATATTGGCCGCCCAGGTGTTGGGGTCAACCCCTTGCGCGGACAAAACAATGTGCAGGGAGCAGCCGACATGGGCGTGCAGCCACATCAGGGAGCAGGTTACCTCGACGTCACCAATCCAGAGATCAATCAACAGTACAATGATTTTTATGGGGTGACAGTACCAACTCACATCGGCTACAAAATCCCCGAGATGTTTGATGCCGCCCTGGAAGGCAAACTCAAAGCCATCTGGATCATTGGAGAAGATGTGGTACAAACCGACCCGAATACCCAAAAGGTCATCAAGGCCCTGGAGGCCACCGACCTAGTCATCGTGCAGGAACTCTTTATGACAGAAACCGCTAAATACGCCGATGTCGTTTTGCCCGGTGCGTCCTTCCTCGAAAAGAGCGGCACCTTTACCAATGGAGAAAGGCGCGTACAGGCCGTGCGCCAAGTGGTCGCCCCACTGCCCGGCACCAAGCCCGACGGACAGATCATCGTCGACATCATGAACCGGCTCGGCTACAATCAACCAGATTATACACCAGACGGGATGCTGGAAGAGATTTCTCAGATCGTTCCCTTCTTTGCTGGCATTCGTTGGGACGAATTGGACATCAATGGCAAACAATGGCCCGTAGCACCTGATGGTACTGATACCCAGATTTTGCACCAAACGGAATTTAAGCGCGGCCTCGGCTATTTTGAATTTAATGCGTTTGAGGAAAGCAAAGAGATCACCAGTCACGGCAAAGACTACCCCTACATCCTGACGACCAACAGGGAACTTGAACACTACAATTGTGGGGCCATGACCCGCCGTACCGGCAATGGAGAAATACTGAAGTCAGACTACCTCATGATTCACCCCGAAGATGCCGCTACCAACCTCATCAATGAGGGCGATTACGTCTGCCTGGAATCCCCCCGTGGCAAAGTAGACGTCAAAGCTCGCATCACCGACGAGGTCAACCCCGGTGTACTGAGCACCACTTTCCACTTTCCGGAAATCATGGTCAACAACATCACCTCCGACATCCACGATTCGGAGGCCATGTGCCCGGAATACAAGGTCGTAGCCGTACGAATCCGGAAGAGCAAGGGGAAGTTTAAGGTGGGGTAGTTAGCATTGCTTTTTTGAACCATATAAGGGATTATGAGGTCATTTAAGAAGGCAGATTTGGCGATCTTTTTTGAACCATATAAGGGATTATAAGGCCATTTAAGAAAAAAATAGGCGCTCTTAAATGGAGAGGAAACACCTCGAAGAGGTGGAATATTGGCAGAAAACGCTAAGCCAGAAAGGTGCAGCGCACCGCTGTCTCTATAGCAATATTTTAGATTTCCATGCCAGAGGTGCAGCGCACCGTGCTATATTCAATAGGATGGAGACTGTTCATTAATGTGTGTGTGTCTAACTAATTCTTCTTGACGGCAACTTCTTGACAATCAACAAGAAGAAAATCTCTGCGCGCCTGCCTGCAAGGCCAGTTTGCTGGCAGGCAGGTCTGCGGTTCTGCGCGAGACACACTTTAATGAGCAGTCTCAAGTAAGCCAACCATGACACACCTCTCCATTCGTATTCGGTCGATAAAACCTACTGAATAGCCTTATTTCATAGAAAAACAGGTCGTAAAAAGCACAAATTAAAATAAAACCCTATGAAAACCTACATCGATAAACTCCTATTATTTTTAGTACTTATTTGCAGCTGTAATACGAACGACAAGGATAACCAAGACATTTGGATTGGCACCTACTCAATTCATGATTTTGATACGGAAAACGAAATTATCCGCGACGGTCAAAGACGTTTATTAATATTTGAAAGTGATAGCCTAAGAGTAAAGGATTTCCCACATGAAATTTGGTCAGATGTGCCTCTTGATTTTGTCTATAAGTATCAATTGAAAGATGACATGCTGTTACTAAATGACAAGTCATTTGAAAGGATTGAAAGAAAGGTGTTTGAACGAAAATAAACTCATGATTAAGAGCTTGTTTCTCCCTCTCAAAAACACTTATTTCGGGCAGAAATACGTGTGTTCAAGCTAATCATCGTAATTTGCCATTTCTAAGTTACCCTATCCTACTTACTGTGAGACTTTCTACATTTCATTATGGCAACTAAAAAATTTGGAGCCTTCGGGGGCGTTTTCACTCCGTCTATCCTTACCATTNTTGGTGTTATCATGTATATGCGGCTCGGTTGGGTCGTGGGCAATGCGGGCCTCGTCGGGGCCATTCTCCTCATAGTGGTCGCACACGTCATTTCAGTGACTACAGGCTTGAGTATCTCTTCTATCGCAACGGACAAAAAAGTGGGTGCTGGTGGGGTCTACTACGTCTTGTCGCGTAGCCTCGGCCTTCCTATCGGTGGTGCCATTGGTATCACACTTTGGATTGCTACCGCCTTGAGTATCGCCTTGTACTTGGTAGGTTTTGCCGAAAGTTTCAATGCCTTTTTACACTTTGACACCTCTATCAACAACCTGAGGTTCACAGGGTCGATAGCCCTTGCCACTTTGGCCCTTATTGCGATTATTAGTACTTCGTTTGCCATCAAAACGCAGTATTTTATCATGGCGGCGATTATCATTTCCTTGGTCTCCATCTTCGCTGGAACCTGGGAGTTTGCCCCTGCTGAGGTACCTTCTTTCGGCCCACCTGAAGGGATTTCCATGATGAGCGTTTTCGCGATTCTCTTCCCTGCCGTCACTGGCTTCACAGCGGGTATTGCTATGTCCGGAGATTTGCTGGATCCCAAGAAATCTATCCCCCGAGGGACAATCGCTTCCATCGCTGTAGGTTTTGTGGTCTACGTAGCCCTGGCGATTTTTATGGCCTACGCCATCGATCCCGAGATGTTGCGCAACGACTACAACGTGCTCATGAAAATCGCGCTTTTTGCTCCTCCCGTAGTTGCAGGTATTTGGGGCGCGACGCTCTCCTCAGCCCTTGGTGGAATACTTGGTGGGCCGCGCATCCTACAAGCCATGTCTGTCGATCGCATTACGCCAAAAATTTTCGGCAATGGCGTTGGCAAAGACAAAGAACCCAGAAATGCACTATTGATCACCTTGCTAATCGCCGAAGGTGGCGTACTCATCGGCGAGCTAGACATGATCGCAGAAGTCTGTTCCATGTTCTACCTGGCGGCTTACGGATTTATCAACCTCTCCTTCTTCCTCGAAAGTTGGGCGAGCGCAGATTTCTCTCCGAGTTTCAAGGTAAAGCGCTGGATCGGGCTAATAGGGTTCATTGCCACCTTCGCAGTTATGTTCCAGTTGAACCCTGGCGCGATGGTTGCGGCATTTATTGTCATTGGCGGCATCTATGTCTTGCTCCAGCGCAGGCAACTCGCACTGAGTTCTGGTGACGTATGGATGAGCGTTTGGTCTTCTTTGATTCTGAAAGGGCTCCAAAAGATGGATGCGACCGATGACACCTCGCGCAATTGGAAACCCAACATTCTCCTTTTCTCAGGGGGAACCGAAAACAGGCCCCACTTGATTGAAATTTCTAAAGCGATTGCCGGAAAAGTGGGCATGGTCTCCAATTTCGATTTAGTGGAAAACCCCGACGCTGAGGTACTCTTCCCAAAACATAAACAATCCGTTCAAGACCCCATTCTCAAGGAACACGGCATATTTGGCCGCAGACAAGAAGTCAAGAATGTATTCCAAGGCATAGAGACCATCGCCAGCACTTATGGATTCTCTGGCGTAGAACCGAATACCGTTATGTTGGGCTGGGCCAAGAATACAAAAGATCCCATCTGGTTTGCACAAATGACCCAAAAGCTGATCGCGCTAGACTATAATGTGCTCTACCTTGACTACGACTGGAATCGAAAATTCGGTAAATACCAGCAAATTGATATCTGGTGGCATAATTTGAAAAACAATGTAGAGTTAACGCTCAACCTGATCAAGTTTATCAGCCGTTCCAATGAATGGAACAATGCCAAAATTCGAGTGATCCTCATCAACGACACGGGTAAGGAAGGCTACGAATACAGGATCAACAAAATGCTCGACAGTTATCGAATTAATGCCTCTGTCAAGGTGATAAACAATCATTTAGCCAAGAAGTCTTCGTATGACTTGATGAAGGCTGAAAGCCAAAACGCTGACCTCATCTTGGCAGGAATACCCGAAATCCCAGCAGGAGAGGAAAAGGAATTCGTTGAAAAAACCACTGAGATGTTCGAGTCTATCGCAACAACTTTGTTGGTCAAGACCAGCTCCACCCTTGGAGAGGATGTCGGCCAGTCAACCCCATTAGGAAGCGATGGTTTGTACCTCTCGGATACCGTAGAGGAAGATAAACTAATACCGCTCCCTGCTTTTCAGGCCGCAGATGCACAAAAACAATTCTCCGGTCTTGCGGAAGACATGGAACGGCTCACCAGCGACTTGGTCGATAATGAGTTGGCTTCTTTTGAAAATATTTTCCAATCCTTACTCAAGGATATCCACAAGATAGCAGTCCAACACCTACAGACTGATAACAGAGAGACGAAAGATACGCAGTTGCATTTGCTAAAAAGATCTAACGATAGGACAGACCTTTTCAGGGAAGAAGACCTCCCCTTCATGACGAAACGATTGGTTTTGTTTGGTAATAAAATGCTTGAATTCCCTCAACAGGCCACTTCAAAATTAAGCGCTCGAATTTCCATTAACAAGAAGAAAAGAGCTTATAGAAAGCCCGTAAAGATTTATCTCGAAAATAGATTCTTAGAGCATGCCGTACAAACCCAACTAAGGATTGGCGCAGCCACCGTCATTCTAACCGACATCCTCAAAGATGGGCTTATTGAAAGTAAAAAAGCACTCTCGATCCTCGGANATGGATCAGTTGACCATCGTGAGCTGCTAGATAAGCGTTTCGACGAAACAAACAGAAAAATACATGAGGTCTGCCAAAGACTAAAGCAGTCCGTAAAGAATGATGGACGAGAGATGCTCTCCAACCTGATAGGACTCTTGGAAGAGGATAAGAACGAAAAGGACGCGAATACAAAACGGAGTAACAAGCAGCGTAAAGCAATGCTATCCGATCTCAAAGACTACCCTCAACACTGGCTACACATCACAGATTTACTGTGCTCGAAGATGGCCACAGACATTAAACTGCAAGGGGTACAGCTGGTCATCGAGCAAGTCGGAGAACAGGTAAGGCAAGAACTCGACACCTCCATGACCATGGTCACCAAAGAACGGCTTGATGCTGTGGGACGCTGGCTCAACGAACTAGAAGACAATGTAACCTTCGATCACAACACAGTCCCTCAGGTTGATCAGCCACTTGTTTATGACAATATCCGCATCCAAAGCCTACTTTCCTGGGCTGAAACCGCTGGACAGGAACTCCCCGAACAACTGGAACTCATAAGGACCGATACCCTGAATGAAGTTTCTTTCCATCATGGAGACGAAGTAGAAGTACTCACTATTGACTCTCTCTCCAGCTTTACACATCTACTCACCGAGGTACTCCATAGCCCTGTGCGAAAGCAACAAACCCAGGCCTATCGAGAAAACATGGAAATACTCAGCAAGTTGCAGTATGACATCAGTAACATAGGTCAAAAAGCAGGCTTACTAAAGGCTGCTCCAGATCCTGATGAGATCAAGCGTTTGGCGATCAAAGCCAGGGAGAACTTACTCGTCTTGACCGAACGGTTCGACGCCCAAAATATCGAGATGGTCCAGCGGATCAAGGATATGATCCATACAGCTAACAGCGCGATGAACGCATCGTCCCTATTGGATTATGCAGTACATGTTATTCCTAAAGTGACAGGAAGCAACTCCGCCAATAGCTTGAAAAAATGGTTTGATCTGGCTTCGGAAAAAGCATCGCTATTTCTGGAAAAACTGAACAACTTATCCTCCGGAGCAACCAACGCACAGACGTTGACCCGGTCGGATCGATCCGTCAATCAGGCCAGGGTAAACATACACGACGCACTCAGAGCATACACGGATAAACTGAGTATCTCCGACAAAATCTATGAGCAGATTCCTTTCTACTACCGACAGCTATTCGTTGGCCGACAAGCCGCTAATGTCGACAGTCTTCGTCATCGCGAGCTAGAGCTGGAGCGAGCACTAAACATCATGACCCCCAAACATGGGCAAGGATCAAACCTCATCGTATTGGGCACACGGCTTTCTGGTAAAAGCTTCTTTGCAGAATCGCTTGCCAAAGAAATAAGCAATGGAAAAGTGGTCAAGATCAACCCTCCCGTTAACGGCAGTACTTCGATCATCGATCTTAAAAGGACCTTGAAAAAGCTGAGCGGCATCAACGACTCAGGCACCTCCGTCTTTAAAAGCGCCGAAGCAGGCACCATCTTCCTATTCGAAGACATCGAACTGTGGTGGAGCCGAGAGGACACCCAAAACAGGGCCATCAAACATTTGGTAGACCTCGTAAACAAGGAAGAACATAAAGGCAAAATCATCCTCACTTGTAATCCCTATGCCTTCAAAATCATGGAAAACCAAGGGCTTCTCAATGACCTTACGCTCCCCCGAATGTCAATGCTCCCCATGGATCGGACAGCCCTCAAAGATGTCTTGCTAGAACGGCATGCAGCCGGTGGACTAACCCTGAGCCTGAAAGGTAAAGGCGAAGATGCCCTCAGTAAAAAGGAGCTGCGTAAACTGATAGATCGCCATCATGAAAACGCTGCTGGGGTAATCGGAATAGCCCTGTATCAATGGCTGAACAATATCGATGCCTACCAGGAGGAAAAAATCAGCATTTCCATTCCGGTTGTTCTTCCATTCCCAAAGGTCGTAGATAAAGAATGGCTCGTACTTATCGGCCAATTCATCATCCACAAGCATTTGGATGCACAGCGCGTACAAAAACTCTTTAAATACAGAGACAAGGACAAGGCAGATAGAATGATCACTCAACTCTTGGCAGATGGCGTACTCGAAGATGTACTGGGCAGCACCTTTCGGTTGAACCCGCTTGTCGAAACAGCCTTCATCAAGGAGGCAGAATCATGGGGCTTAATTTAAGGTGAGATTGGCCTTTGAGGATTCCTAAAAAGCAAAGACTTCCAAGACCAATCTCACTGTATTAGGTACTTGGTACAGGGTACAGGGATTTGATAACCCCAGGTTCGAGGTTATACTAATTACCGTCTACTAGTACCGTGAGTTCGTATCGCTAANAACAAGACGCTTAGACATAGACCTTACTTTAACCATATTGAAATGGAAAATTCGATAGACGAAATGCAACAGTTGCTCAACAATGAATTACCAGGCGCTGGCTATGTCGTGTGGACAGTCTTGATAGGGCTGCTCATCGGCCTGGCTTACAGGCTCATCAAACGAATACTTCTTCCCGCTTTAGGGCACGGAAGAAAAGCTCGGCAATGGCAGTGGCGACTAGATATTATCGAGCGGCTCTACCTCCCCATTTTGGCCTTAGCCATCTTGGTCAGTATCCTCATCAGCAGCCCGCTTGTCGGCGTCGTTCTCACCACCATTCTGGTATTACTGCTCTACAAACCCATGAAAAACTACGTGCTCGGCGTCATCTACCACGCCGGCAATATTTACGCCATCGGTCAGCGCATCATCGTTCGCAACCAGCATGGCTCTATACATTCCTTCAACGCCCTGAGCCTTGAGATGGAACTAGGAGACGGTTCCATGCTCGACATTCCGTACGACATTTTCAGCAGCGCCATTATCGTACGCAGCAGCCCCAAGTCGGGCGTACTCAGCCACAGCATCGAACTGGCGATCTCCAAACCATGCGACATTGCCAATGTAAAGCAGTCTATCCGGGTATCCCTGCTATCCATGCCTTACGTTTTGCCCAACCAAAAAATCACCATCGAACACCTTTCCGACAAAGACGATCACTACCTCATCAAGGTCATCATCCACGGCTTAGACAAAAACCAAATGTATGAGGTCGAAAGTAGACTAAAAGCAACATTCACCAAGGGAGAAATAAAGAAAGTAAGTTGATTTTGGGGCCATGCCTTCTCCCGTCCCGACTTTTCTAGTCGGGACGGGATCGGCACCAGGCTGTCGGTCGCTACCGCTCCTGCCCATCCTTTGTCCTGCTCCTCCGTCCGCCGCGCTCCGGCCTACTGGCCTGCGCACTAACTGTTTACTAGACACATCAAAGGTTTATCAAGAAGGATTGATGAAGAAAAAAGTCCCTCTCTGGGGTGAAAATTTGGTAGAAAATCTTAATTTTCAACATTATCGCTCATGTTAGTTTCCGAACTAACATGCTATATCCCGCTGGTCTTCTGACCAGCAATCAGTATTACCATTTTACGCTGGTCAGAAGACCAGAAAGATAAGTCCCGACCAAAAAGGTCGGGATAGTCTGGAGACTACGACAAGCCTACATAATTGAGATGTGTCCCAACCGTAGAGTGCGATCATACGATTGGGGCGCATTTCAACCAAGATAAAAAGCGGAGAAAACACCTCGGAGAGGTGAAACATTGGTAAGAAAGGACAAAAACGACGAACCGACCTCGGATGAGGTCGCATATAGTATTAGGCTGTTCATTGACAAGAAAAATGTATTTTTGAATACCGTAGGCGATATACAGGATTTCACTTTCCCAAACAGCCTTGGTTGTGACTCCACCGTGTCGGTAACTGTAACCGGATGGCCAAGTACAAGTGAAGAATTAACTTTTGAAACCTGCACAGGTCAGGCCATCGAGTACAACGGAATCAACATACCCGCTGGGGAGCAACGAACCTTTACTTTTGAAAACAGCTATGGTTGTGACTCGCTCATCACCGTTATGGTGAACAGTAAAGGGCTCACTGAAACAGCATTTGTTCCAAATATTTTCAGCCCAAACAATGATGGTATCAATGATTGTTTTGAGGTGTACACCAAAGCTGGTTTAGTCTCCCAAAATTATAAAATGCAGATCTTTGACCGCTGGGGAGGTCTGGTTTTCAGCTCTGCCGATCCCAATGTCTGCTGGGATGGTGACGTGAGAGGTAAGCCCGCCGCAACAGGCGTTTATGTTTGGGTTTTAGAAATGGAAACACAAGCTTGCGCAGAACTGCAAACCCTAAAAGGAGATGTCACTTTGATTCGGTAATCAACGACATAGCTGACCTTGATTATAATGCTGTTCTTCAGTCAATTCCAAGTATGAAACACATCGCAAAAAGTATTCCCAAAAAAGGGAGTCTAACAAATGGTGATGCTTATAACTTCTTCGAAGACAGCACGGTAACAATTGCTGTCGTTGCGGATGGTGTTGGTGGAAATCCCTGCGATTGGAAAGCATCTGAACAGGCCTGTCAGGATTTAGTGTCTTTTTATCAAGACGAATACAGCAACTTGGGCGTAAAAGAAGGCATTGCCAATAGCCTGAAGAAAACCTACGCTAAAATTTATCAGACAAAAGGTAAGTGTGAAGGAATGTTAACCACCCTAATTGCTATAATAATTAACAAGCTGACCAACGAATATTTCTATTTTGGCATTGGCGATAGCCTAATTCTGAAATTCGAAAATGACAAAATGGAGGAATTAACGCCTGAATGTGCTTTTAGAATTCAGCCAGATCTGCTGCCAAGTAAGGTCAGAAATGGCGGGAAATTAACTAAAAACACTTCTTTTGCATTAATGACCGACGGAATTTCTACCAATAGAAAGAGATACCGAGAAGAATTAGCATTAGTGCTCCTATCGGAAAACTGGGAGCGTAAATTTGATGAAATCATGCAATTAAATCAGTTAACCCAATTCGACGATATGACCTTAATGCTCCTAAAAAAATAAGCACCTATTTACATGGAAAACCTACTACCAACAACACATCTACAATTACCCTTTCAATTCGACGTAAGTAAATTACAAGGCGAACTGAAATCCATCTTGAAAACGAAATGGGTACCACATTTTAATAAAGACGGGTATGATGGCAAATGGAATTCAATAGCCCTATACGCCAAGGATGGTGATCCATCGAATATTTTCGCTACAGGTGGTGATCATCTAAAAGAAACCACCATCCTAAACAACAGCCCCTACTTTAAAGAAGTGATCAACCAATTCAAGTGCCCTTTACTTTCGGTACGCTTATTAAAGCTTGAAAAAGGGGCATTTATAAAACCTCATCGCGACTATAAACTGGGCTACGAGGACGATAACTTCAGGCTCCATATCCCCATTATCACGAATAAAGATGTAGACTTTGTTCTTGACGGACTAAAACTAGAGATGAAGGAAGGGGAATGCTGGTATACGAATGTCAACTACATCCATTCCGTTTCGAACAAGGGTAAATCAAATAGAATCCATCTTGTTATCGACGGCAAAAGGAATAGCTGGTCAGATGATCTATTTTTTTCCTTAGCCCCTAAAGAAAGTTTCTTTCCAGAAAAAAAAAGCAGCTATTCTCTGGAAATGATGAAAGGTATGATTGAAGAATTGAAATTAATAAATACCCCAGTCGCTCTTGAAACAATTGAAGAACTCCAAAGCAAAATAAGCGCATTCGGGACCGCTGAATTATAGGAGTGTACTACAATTTAGGGTCAGCGAAGAGGTTCTTCATGGCGAAATAGGCCTTAAATGCCGAGAACCAATAGACTTGTTACAAAGCTGTTAAACGATTTCAAAACAAAACATCACCATCCTTTTTTACCTAGTTTTGAACTTGACTTTGCCATAGGCATGCCGCATAGCGGGGCCTTCGGCATCGTCCACGCATCCCTTTACAAATTCCGGCATTTTGCCGAAAGCCCAGCCTAAAGTAGCTATCCAAAACACCAATATGAGAACTGCCCTTTTTCTTATCTGTAGCTTATCATTAAGCACCATTGTATTTGCTCAAAGTCAAAAAGACCGCCTCGATATTTTTATTGATTGCCAGATGTACTGCGATTGGGTTTATATCAAACAGGAAATTCAATTTGTCAATTATATGCAGAATCGGCAGGAGGCAGATGTTTATATTTTGGCGACTCGGCAAAGCACTGGGGCTGGTGGTCGTGAAGTGCAGTTAGCGTTTATTGGGAACAATGAATTCTCTGGCATCCAGGATACGATCAAGTATTTCACCGACCCCAATGCGACTGATGCGATTGAACGGGAACAATTAGTCAATACGCTCAAAAAAGGGTTACTCCAGTTTTTGGTACAAACCTCTATGATTGATCAAATCACCTATGCGATTGAACCGGAAGAGATCGAAGAAGGAATGGAAGCAACGGAAGAGAACGATGATCCTTGGAACAACTGGGTTTTTAATATTGGAGGTAATGGCTGGATGAATGGCGAATCTACTTATTCCAATGTAGATTTGACAGGGCGTTTTTCAGCCTCTAAAGTGACGAATGAGCATAAATTCAATTTCTCCACCCGTTATAATTATGAGACATCCACTTTCAAATTAACCGACGGTGATGAGACTTATGTCATCAAAAGTTATAATGCCCGTCTTGAATATGTCAAAAGTTTAGGTCCCAATTGGTCGGTCGGTTTTAAGACCCGAACGGGTTCTAGCACTTTTGGAAACATGGATATTTCTACTACTTTCAAACCTGCCATCGAATACAATGTCTTCCCTTATGAGGAGGCAAGTACCCGCCGCTTTAGTTTCAATTACTCGATAGGGCCTGAGTATTATAATTATACCGACACAACGATTTATGACCTATTATCTGAAACGCGAATGCGCCACGGTTTGGACATTGAATTCAACCAAACACAAAAATGGGGGAACGTTTCTTTAGACATTGGTATTCAGCAATATTTACATGATTTTGAATTATTCAATGCCTACATTAATCCCAACATCGAATGGCAGATTTTCAAAGGATTGAGTATTGACTTTGGTGGTTATGCCTCTTTTGTACGCGACCGAATCAATATTGCCAAATCAGATATTTCAGACGAAGACATTCTCCTACAAATAAAACAACTGGATACCGATTTCACCTACTTCACTTACTTTGGCTTGAACTATCGTTTTGGGTCTAAGTATAATAATTTCGTAAATCCGCGATTTTAATACTTGACCCTTAGCTTGACTTTCGGCATTCGCCGAAAGTCGTAGAAGGATTAAAGGTAGAAGGTATAGGGATTTGAAACTGAAGGAGGATAGCTACCGTTTAATTTCCAACTTCCGCTTTTTTAGGCCCTTGTTGGGAATTGATCCTTCTGCGTTTTCTGATCCCTGTACCCTGTACCATAGGCGCGCGAAGCAAGCCGAACTCTGAGGACTGAAAGGACGATCACCGAAGGTTATCCCCGTACGGACTTTTGCCGAAAGTCCAGCTTAGAGCTTGTTACAAAGCTGTTAAACGATCTAAAAACAAAATCTCACCATTGTTTTTTACCTAGTTTTAGGCAGCTTCTTAATCATGCCACGCGCAAGGTAGTATCGTAACAAAACCAACTGATGAAAAATATTCTAACAATTACCTCCCTTTTATTCTGCTCCTTTTTATTACGAGGTCAGGAAAATGAACATTTATTTTTCCTGGAAACGGATACCAGTTGGAGAAAAGAAATGTTTATTTTCCCTATCAATTTTGCACGCGACATTGATTATCAAGGAGTAGAAGATGCGAGGTTCCCAAGAGGCTGGGAGGAACAAGATAGTCCTAACTTTTGGTCTTATGCTTACGCATGGAACTTGGAAAACAGCGGCGATGTCACGGAAGCCGATTTGGAGACCAGTTTGCAAAAATATTTCGTTGGTTTAATGCGCTGGGAAGAGACAAGCGTTCAACTCTCAACAACCAACAACGCCGTTTTCACAGGAGTGGTTAAGACCATGGATGCTTTTTTCACCAAAGAACCAATGGATCTAAATGTTCTTGTAGAAAAAACATACTGCGAAGAGAAAAACAAGTCCATCATACTTTTTCGGTTTTCTCCAAAGGGGTTTGAAGCCGATGTCTGGAACAAATTAAAAGAAGTACAGCTCCCCCTTGCCATCGCCTCATGTGAAGAAACCAAGGTTAAAAAAATCCACGACCTCATTCAGGCTTGTTCTGACTACGGGCAATTTAACGGGTCTGTGCTAGTGGCAGAAAATGGTGAAATTATTTACAAGAATGGCTTCGGACAAGCTAACATGGAGTGGAACATTCCGAACAAACCGGATACAAAACACCGGCTAGCCTCCATCACCAAACAGTTCACCGCGATGGCTATTGTACAACTCGTAGCAGAAAACAAGTTGGAATTGAATCAGCCTATCACTACCTATCTCCCCGATTACCCCAAAGCAACCGGAGACAGCGTAACTATTCACCACTTACTCACTCACACTTCTGGCATCCCGAACTACACCTCCTTCCCCAGCTACAGAGAGGTGATGCGTGCCCCACATAGCGCGATGGAACTGGTAAGCCTTTTTGCTGACTTACCGCTTGAATTCACTCCCGGAGAACAATTTGCTTATAGCAATTCGGGGTACGTTCTTTTGGGTGTCCTAATTGAAAAAATCACGGGAAAACCTTACGAACAAGTATTACAAGACAAAATATTTTCACCGCTCGAAATGAACGACACTGGTTATGACCAGCACCGTACGATCTTGGAGAACAGAGCATCGGGCTATAATAAGATTGCAAATACGTTTGAAAGCGCCAGCTATATTGACATGTCTGTCGCGTTTGCAGCAGGAGCCTTGTATTCAACCGTCGAAGACCTTTACCGCTGGGACCAAGCTTTGTATACGGAGAAGTTGTTGCCCAAAGAATACATGGATTTACTATTTGACACACATATTGCTGCCTGGGGGCAACACTATGGCTATGGCTGGGAAATTGGTAAACTTCGCATAGGAAACACCCAGGAATACACACAAACAATTAGCCATGGAGGTAATATAAATGGCTTTAATACCCAGATCACACGGATACCAGCTAGTCAGTCATTAATCCTATTGTTTAACAATACTGGCTTAGCCCCTCTTTATGATATGACTACCGCTATAAATGGGATCCTTCACGACAAACCCTATATCTCTCCGAAAAGGTCTATGGCTTATGCCTTGTTAGACAAAATTCAAAAAGACGGGATTGCCCCAGCACTTTTATACTATAATGAAATCAAAAAATCGGATGATTATCATCTCAATGAAAACGAGATGAATTTATCAGGCTATCAGTTAATACAATCAGGAAAAGTAGAAGATGCCGCAGCTGTTTTCAAGCTCAATGCCGAGGCATTTCCAAATTCATTTAATGTTTATGACAGTTATGGCGAAGCACTTATGATGCTTGGAGATACCGCCCAAGCTATTGAAAATTACAAGAAGTCCGTTCAATTAAATCCAAATAATGAAAACGGCATTCAAATATTGAAAGGACTAGGAATAGACACCGAATCTCTGATTACAAAAGTTCCTGTTGAACATTTGAGACTATTAGCCGGAGAATATATGGCAACGGACCAACCCAATGATTGGAAGATTGTAATAGAGGAGTTGAATGGAGAGTTGTTTGGTAATGATGGAGGCTATAGATACAAATTAAACCCTATTGGAAATGACAAATTCATCAATCCGGATGATGGAGCAACAGTAGTTTTCGACACTAAGGATAAAACCGCAATTACTTTTGTGATTTTCGGAAGGGTCAATTTTAAAAAGGTGAAATAATTAACACGATGCATAATTTCCAAACGATGAATACGCCCTAACCCTTACAAATCCCTGCGCCACAGAAGGCTGCTATCACCATAGCTGAGGAAGCGAAAATCGTGCTCCAAGGCGTAATCGTAAACCTTTTTCCAATCTTCTCCAATAAGGCTGGCCACCAAAAGAAGGAGCGTACTGCGAGGTTGGTGAAAATTGGTAATGAGGCCACTCACCAAACGATTGGGGTAGCCAGGAGCAATGAGAAGCTGGGTATATCCCTCTAATAAATCGGTCTGTGAGTTTTGCAAAAACGCTAACAAAGCCGTGATCGCTTCTGATGCGGAGGGAAGCTCAGCGGCGGAAAGCTGATAAGGCTCCCACTGGCCCACTACAAAACCGTCTTCGATGGTATTGCCTTTAACAAGGCGAACACCCAGCCAGTAAAGGCTCTCCAACGTGCGCATACTCGTAGTGCCCACCGGAATGATCGGCGCCCCCGCGGCGAGAGTATCCGCCAATGCTTGTACCAGCGCCCGCTCCACAAAGATGCTCTCCCGGTGCATATCGTGTTCGCCAAGGCTGTCCGTCGTGACGGGTTTGAAGGTCCCGGCGCCCACGTGCAGGGTCACGAAAGATCGACGAACGCCCTTCTGGTCCAATGCCTGAAAAACCGCTTCTGTGAAGTGCAGCCCCGCCGTTGGTGCTGCTACCGATCCTTCGGGCTGTGCATAGATCGTCTGATAGCGATTCTGATCGGCAGCTTCGCTGTCACGGTTGAGGTAAGGAGGAAGTGGAATAATCCCTCCTGCCACCAAGAGCTCGCCAAAAGAAAGCTTGGGAGCATCCCAGCTAAAAGAAATCCGAAAGGGGCCATCGAGCCAATCACCTCGGCGCGCAGTGAGGGTAACCTCCCCTTGTGGCGTATTGATCTGCTG
Organism: Lewinella cohaerens DSM 23179; assembly: GCF_000379805.1. GTDB lineage: Bacteria > Bacteroidota > Bacteroidia > Chitinophagales > Saprospiraceae > Lewinella > Lewinella cohaerens. Next base: position 100,247 of record NZ_KB903532.1, read on the forward strand.
GCTAATTTCACCCGTTTTCCATTTGCGGTTCCCTCCTACCATACACTTCCATTCTACCGTTTTTTGGCTGGAAAGATTCTGCTGATAGTCCAGCGGACTAAGCGGTTCAAGACACAAAATTTCAAGCGGCCGCCCTGTAGGAAGCACAAAACGCAAACGCGCATGAATGACCCTTGTATTGTTAAAAACCAGCAAACTACCCGAAGGAAGCAGCTCCGGTAATTGATCAAAAACTTGCTCCGTGATCTCCCCCTTTCGGTAAATCAATTGCTTGGAAGCATCCCGCTGCGGCAGGGGGTAACGCGCAATGCGGTCTTCCGGCAAAGGGTAGTCGTAATCGTCTATGTTGATGTGATGCGGCAAAGGGGAAATAGCGTTTCTTATAAAAATACAAAAGTAAGAAAAGAGAATTCTGCGAACAAGCACTTACTCCTTTACCGTACCGCGCAACACACTAACATTGCTATTGAACGGATTGCCAGATGCGCGGCGGAAAGCAACCACTTGCCCAACATGCCAGAGCGCATCAGCCATAGGGCCATTAAGATTATTCCAGAAAGGGAATACGGTCTGGTTTTCGCCACGCTGAAAAATAATATTGAAGCGTTTCATATCCTTAGGCTTACTGTTTTTGAGGCGTTCGCTGGCAGCAGCAAGCAGATTTAAGGTTTTAGTACGCTTCTCCGTGAAAGTCAATTCTTCCCTGGGGCCACCACTGATATTAGGTTGCTCCATAACGGCATTGTATACTACATTGACCAAGCCATAGATATGATCAATTGTTTCTTCGCTAGAGCGCGATTCGGGCGTAGTTCTGTAAGCAAGGTCTTGCTGCCGAAGGCTTTCGGTGGCCCAGTAATAACGAAAAGCCAAGCCGTCTACCATTCGTGCAGCAACGGTACAAGCGTTGTACTTTTCTGGAGCATCGGGGATTTGCCGATAAGGTAAGCTAGGGTCAGATTCCATAATAGCAGGTTCTGTACTGGTAATGTCAACAAACTCGGTACTAAGATAGACATCCTGCCATTCCCCTTTGGCGAAAACACCTACTTTGAAACTATAGGTATGCTCATCTACTTTCTCCCAAGCATCGGTGAGTAAAAAACCGCCGTAATTGTATTGGTAGTAGATGTTGTTTTCTCGTAAACGGATAGTGCCTTCCGTGACAGAACCAAAGATATCGTATTCAGAAAATTGCAGTTTTTCTTCGCTTTTGTTCCAATAGCGGATGCCGTGGTTGCGCTGGCCCCAGACTTTGCTGGTTGGGTCGACAACACCGTCAGTTTGGGCAATAATCGCAGCCTTTTCCAAGTCCCAATGAAAGCGAACCTCCTGCTGAAAAGGGTCGCCATTGGCCCAAGAACCCTCAGCTCGCCAGGTTTTTCCCATCAAGGGAGCAAAGGCGGTCCGTAAGGCTGGTGTCTGATTTTCGACAACTGCCACCACCTGTGGAACCAAGCTAAAATTGAAAGTATAGGTCGATGGCTGGCCGTCTTCCTCTCCTGTAATCGTACGGTTAAATTTATTCCTTTCGGTAAAAGAGTAACGGACCTGGCGGGGATTACCGTAATCAGGATTCTCAAAAAGAATATGGCTGGCCGAAGAAGAAACCGCTTGAAAAATCTTTGGCGTTCCGTCTTTTATAACACTAAACAGCATCCACTTTCCTCCTACTTTCTCAATGCGAGAGGTACTCGCGTAAAGTGTATCTCCCTTTTCCAAATAAATGGCTTGTGATTCAAAAGTAGTCGCATTGATAGCCCGCCAGTTTTCTACAAGCTTACCATTCCAGGCCGGAGAGCTCCACTTTCCGACGAGGAGTTGATCCAGGTCTGGGAAAGGCGCTGTGCTAATGGAGGACGCACTGGCTGATAGCGTCCACGAAAGAAAGAAGGCTAGAAATAAAATCGTTTTACCGTTGTGCATAACTAAGTCGGGGATAATGGTACAAAAGCTAAAGTTACGGAACGTTTTAGAGAGCGTTCGTATAAATACATTAACGCAATTAACCGTATGATCGCACTAGTACGATTGGGACACATTTCGAACAAAACTGGAGTGGAGCCATGGCAATCGCAAGATCGGAAACGTTAGTTAAGTGGTTTCAGAAAAACAACCTTCAACGAAATTATCATTCGTGAACTACTCCTTTATTTGAGTTTTTAGAATAAAATAATGGCTCTGGTTGTCATAAAAACCTAAACACTCAATCTTGCGATTGCCATGGAGTGGAGCCGAAAAAAACTTAATCTCCAACATTATTGCTCATGTTAGTTCCCTAACTAACATGCCATATCCCGCTGGTCCCCTGACCAGCAATCAGCATTAACGCATTTTTACGCTGGTCGGGGGACCAGCAAGACAGGGCATCGTAGTCTAGGGACTACGACGAGCCTACAGTCAAAATACGTAAATGCGCGCCAATCGTATGATCGCACTCTACGGTTGGGACACAGAAAAAGACGCCAACAATCCCTAAAAAAAAGTAACGCTGGCTTGCGCCAGCGTCACGGAATCAGTGGATAGACTCCACTTGAGCTAGTTCATGGGAAAATAGGTCTTTATTTTTCCAGCAATGCTTCGAGCTTTTGCAGGCGAGCTTCCATCGCTTCTAACTGCTGCTGCTGTTGGGTTAACTGTTCTTTTTGCTGCTCAATTACCTGCTGTTGTTCCTGAATAGAGGTGATCGCCAAAACCGTCAATTGGCTGTAATCCACCAGTAGCGTAGATGCTTCACCCGCTTTAGAACTGGTGGTCGTAATCAGCTCTGGAAAGACCGCTTGTAGGTCTTGCGCCAGAAAACCGTGGTACTTACGTTCCAAGTTCGTTTTATAGTTATAATACTTAGGCTGCAGCTCCAACAACCTTGGAAGTACTCCACTTAAAGCACTGATATTGGTCTTCAGGCGAGCATCAGATGTGGGGGAATAGTTGCCACTTGCTTGATCGAAAGAACCACGAGAAGCGTTATTATGATAAAGCGTCATGTTACCACTATTTGCTACGGTACTGCCCACGTAAAATTCCCAGTTTTCTGCCTCGTCGTCACCATTTAAAAGAAGTATTCCGTATGATCCACCACTAGCACTTGTATTTTGTTGCACCCGTAGAGGGTAGCCGCGACTATCGTTAACGCCTGGCGCTATTCCTACATTAAGCTGCCGTGTCCGCATTTCAATTTTTCCTTGGCCAAAGCCATTCGCATCCGTAGCAATGAGGCGTGTACGATCAAAGGTCGTTCCGGCACCAGCAGAAAAACTAATCGCAGGTGTCCCCACTTCTATAGCTCCACCACTGCTATTACCAACAGTAACGGCAGGAATAACCCATCCAGAATTCAAATTGCTACCAATAACCAGCTCTTCGTCAGGGTTAGCATTACCGATACCTACTCTACCGCTTCCGAGAATAGTCATTCGGTCAGCTGCGCCCTGGTCATTTTTGAAATAGAAATTCATTTTACTATCCGCAGCACCACTGGCTCCATCTCTGGATGTTGCAGCGATATGCCATTGTGCATCTTCATGTACGGTATTACCAAAACCTAGACGAGCAAATTCATCCTGCGTTTCTTCTAGCAAAAGATGGGGTTTAGTAACACCAGAATTTTTACGTACTTGTACCCAAGCATCAGCGCCGGATATGTCTCCAACCTGAAACTCACCTGATTCCCGCATTCTGAAGTGCGTCGTAAAATTCGAAGATCCATCTGGCTTGAAGCCATACTGCAGATTAGCTCCGCTGCCAATCGTGCTCATTTGCCACTGATTTCCGTTATCGGGGAAACCTAAATGAAGAGACCCCAAATTAGTTTGTACAAACATATCTCCAGCTACGTGCATTTTCATTTCAGGTTCGTCAACTCCAATGCCTACGTTTCCTACGCCAGTAACTAAGGCTGCTTGGCCGTTAGAGGTCGTATAGAAGAGGCCTCCAACGCCACCACCAAAGCCGTACCCCAAAATACCAGAACCCGTACTGGAGTTGGATACGCCCTGTACACCAGCATAAAAGCTGTTTTCAGAATAGCCATAAACACCGTGGCCATTAAAAGCATGGCCTAAGACCCCCGCCCGATTAGCTGGTAAGGTTTGTCCGCCCGGACTGTTACTACCTGCTATTCCGTAAGATGCGCCTTCGGCATTATGAATATGAAAAGCGGCTCCTGGTGTTTCTGTCTCATCATAATAAGGCAACTCTATCTCGCCGGCAGGGCCTTGCGGGCCGACGGGGCCAACATCACCTTGTGGACCCTGTGGGCCAGGAAGTCCTTGATCGCCTTGTGGACCAGCAGGACCAACATCGCCTTGTAAACCTTGTGGGCCAGGAAGCCCTTGCTCGCCTTGTGGACCAGCAGGACCAACATCGCCTTGCAAACCCTGTGGACCAGGAAGTCCTTGATCGCCTTGCGGGCCAGCAGGACCAACATCACCTTGCAAACCCTGTGGACCAGGAAGTCCTTGATCGCCTTGTGGACCAACAGGACCAACATCGCCTTGCAAACCCTGTGGACCAGGAAGTCCTTGATCGCCTTGCGGGCCAGCAGGACCAATATCGCCTTGTAAACCTTGTGGACCAGGAAGTCCCTGGTCGCCTTGCGGGCCAGCAGGACCAGCATCACCTTGCACACCTTGTGGGCCGGTAGCCCCAATGGGACCAGCGGNCCCCGTATCGCCTGGAATACCTTGCGAGCCTGGTGCTCCCTGTGGGCCTTGAGGACCTTGTATTTGACCAACGTTGGTCCACATCGTACCATCCCAAACGTAGCCATTGCCATCTGCGGAAACAATGTAGAGATCACCTTGGGTGTTTCCTCCTCCTGGAAGATCACCAACTGTTGCTACAGTGCCCTGAATAGAAATCCCTGTGCCATCCTGACCGGCTGGGCCTTGTGGACCTGCAGCTCCCTGTGGGCCAGTGGGACCTTGTGCCCCAACAGGGCCCGAGGGACCTTGTGGACCTTGTTCTCCTTGTGGGCCAGCTGGGCCAGTAGCTCCGACAGGGCCAGCCACCCCCGCAGGGCCAGCCTCGCCTTGTGGGCCTTGAATTGGACCGACGTTGTTCNACATACTACCATCCCAGGCATAACCATCGCCACTGGCGGTCACAATGTAGAGGTCGCCCTGGCTTCCGCCAGCAGGAAGATCGCCAACCGTTGCTACTGTACCGAGAAGGTTGATCCCCGTTCCAGCAGGGCCTTGTGGACCTTGTGGGCCAACGGCCCCTGGGTTACCTTGCGGCCCGGCCGGGCCTGCTTCGCCCTGTGGCCCTTGAGGGCCCGGTGCTCCGGCAGGAATATTAATGGTGTTACCATTACTGATGGACAAGTCGCCACTTATTGCATTAAAGGTAAGCGTCTGGCTATCTGTACCTCCTGCGGTATTAAGCGTAACAGAATTGCCATCTGTGAGCGTCAATACCTGCGTAACGGGATCGTAGATTAAGTTCTGCAATTCATCCGTAGGGTTGCCACCACCGCCATTACCACTTTCGCCAGCATAGATGGCGTAAGGAACAGATAAAAGTTGGCTGGTACCCAAGTTCAGATAGGATGTACCACCAGCTGGATCAATATCAATTTTTAGATAATAAGGATGGTTCGCCCAGTCGACATCAGTCATCAGGCCGCTTAATGCAACACCATCACCAATAGCCAGGTCAAAGACACCCAACGGCGAGGTCGTCACCGTATGGCGTTCGGAATAATCAACCAGTCCACTCACACCATCCCGCACCATACTCACGCGCACGGCGAGGTTGGCACTAGCATAAGGAGAGCCGCCCGCATCGCGAGCAACAGCCTGGAATTTGAATTGCTGAGGGGCTTGTGCCCAAAGGCTGACACTAAAGGCCAGCAGAAAAATGAGTTGAAGTAAATGACGCATATTTTTAGGATTTTAGGGGATTAGTGTTTGATTTTCAGTACACGAAAAGTGCCCTCGCGGCCGGTGTCATCAGCCAAACGGAGCAGATAGGTTCCGGCAGGGTAAGCACCAAGGTTGAGTTCTTGTAAAGATGTCAGAATGGTTTCTTGCCAAAGCAACTGACCATTACTGTTGTAAAGTGCTGCCCTCGTGGGAGACAGGTCTGGTAATGCAATGCGAATGCTTTCGGTAGTTGGGTTTGGATAGATATTGACCTCCCAATTGAGAGGAAGCAATTCTTCGTTTTCTACCAAAAGGTCATAATAGGCTCTGTGAAATCCTTCGCCGAGTTCCAGTCCATTTTGATAACGAGCAACCGCTATTTCACCCACCGTAAAATGGAGGCTACCAAAAAGCAGATTGTCATAATAATCACCGGCGTTACCAATCACGGTACGAGGCATGTCCTGGCCGGTTAAGGAACCCGCACTGGCCAATAAAATGACCAGGCAAGCACCAAGGCCAAAGTTGTGTGTGCTGTGTTTCATCAATAGGGATATTTATGAGTAATGCTAGCGCATCAGCAGCAGGTCGCCCTGCACTTGTTTGCGTTTGCCGTTTTGAAATTCTATTTCTGCGTAATAAACGTAGATACCTATAGGCATAGGCTGCCCATTGCGAGTGCCATTCCAACCAGCTTCCTGCGGGCTACTGGCAACGTATTCATAGACAGCCGCTCCCCAACGATCAAAAATCGCTAAACTGGATATCGCCTTCGCATTACTACCAAGCCCCAGGGTGAAGAAGTCATTATCGCCATCGCCATTAGGCGAAAAAGCGTTGGGTTGATAAACGCGGTAGGGGTTTAGNACCTCAAGTAAGGTATCTATCACCAGGCCGCATCCTTGCTGATTGTTGACAACAACCTGTAATTTTCCGCCTGGTAAAACGAGCCAATGGGTACTAGCACACGTGTCGCAACTCGCTTGCCCACTACCTGACCATTGGTAGGATAAGTCGTTTACGGTGCTGCTAATACTCAGTTGTAGCGTGTCGCCTGCTTCGATTGGCGTATTTGGGATACCATTAAGCGTCGCATCCAACAACGGAGCATCCGCTATGGTTAAGATTTCAGAAAAGGAACAGCCAATGGCATCTTCAAGCAATACCTCGTAGCTGCCGGATGCTAAGTTTGAAAAACTCATTTCAGTTTGGCCAGCACCTCCATTGAGTTGATACTGGTAGGGAGGAACACCTCCGTCAGCAAACAGTATTTCAATAAGCCCGTCTGCTGCATCGGAGCAAGTAAGCGGCTGCGCCATCGCATCAAAAAAGGGATCAGCGATCTGCAATTCCCTTTCCTGCGTATAGCTGCATCCCTGACTATTGGTAAAAGTTACTTCGTAAAGGCCAGGAGAATTAAGCTCAAGGGCTGCCGTAGTTGCTCCTGTACTCCACTGGTAGTTACTAAAACCGGCAGGGGCATTCCAAAGGGTGCTGTTGCCCTGGCAAATAACGGCGTCTCCTGTAATACTACCGGAAGGGATTGACAATACATCAATTTCATAATTGACGATACTATCACAACCAGCGGCGGTCGTATAAGAAAAAGTAATTAAGGTATCTACCGAAAATTCCTGCCCCAAAAATGTATCTCCACTACAGAGGGATTGGCTAAAAAGTTGATCAAAGCTAGGGTTCAGGAAAAGTTGGACTTGTAAAAGCGAATCACAACCACTGTTCCCCGGTAACGGAATGGTATAGTCGCCTGCTTCACTCAGGCTTTGGCCGCCTATTTGCAAGGTATCTCCCTCACAAATGACAGGTGTTTGAAAAACCATCAGCGGGATTTGTACCTGGATAGTCGTAGCCGTCGAAGTAGCACGGCAGCTGGGGTTGAGAAAATTGACCGGGCCATTGGCTACCACCACCCGGTATTGTATATTGGCAAATGGGTTGGCGATGAAAAGTGTAGCGCCGTTTTCATTTGCTAGATCATCCCAGGAGGCACCACCATCAAAGCTACGCTGCCATTGATAGTAAGGTGTCGGGTAAGTCGTAGCCGCTGCGGGAGCTTCAATGGTCACTCCGTCAGGGCAAGCTGTTGTTGTTGTCGGAAGGATTAAATCCGGTGCACAATGGCGCAAACTCAGGTTATCGATTCCTAAATCATTACCAGGCCCGCCAGGGGCATTATTTCGCAAAGTCAGTGTTATAAAGTCAGTCCCCTCCGGTATGGTAATAAAAGTTCGGTAAGTGTACCAGGTTTCATCCTGGGGCACGTCTCCCGTTTGATCAACCACTACGCCATCAATGAGAATATCGACATTAGGCGTAATCCCATCTACACATTCAACACGAAGAAGGTTTAGAACATCTATACTAAACTCATAATTGATCCCATCACATACTTCGAGCGTCCGCTCAAAAAATATACCCGGATCGAAGGTGGCATTGACCACCATGAGGTAACCGTTGGGGTCTGGGCTATTATCGCCTTGGCTGGTCCAGCAGAAGTTAGGATCACCAAAATCGGTTGTGCTGGCAATCGTGTAGAAGCCATCGTCTGGCGGCGGGCTACTCTGATAAGTATAACCAGGAGCCAGCAGTGGGTCATTGGTGAGAAACATTTCCGGGCCGCTACCGAAGTCTCCCCCGGTAATGAGGTTAGTGCCTAAGGTACCCTCACAGCTTTGGCTATACGCCAAAAAGCTTGACAAGGACAAACAAAGCATCAGGAGATAAGGGATAACAGGTGTCATTAAAATTGGATGCATTTGGCCATTGATGCATCCGTTTGAAAAGGCGTTACCTGTTAGGGTATATTTTTTTTGAAGAAAGTTCATTGGTCCTTTATTTTACGGTGAGATGAGCGACGTTTTTCGTCGCTTCCGTAAAAGTCCGGGACTAAAAGGATAAAGAATTGCTCATTTCAGACAGGAGCTTGCTGAATCGGTAGCTTGGGATTATTAGCTCCTACCCAAAACTACTTACACCTACCTTACCAGTACCACTTGTCCCACCGCCAATTCGCCATCCACCAGCAAACGATAAGCGTAGTTACCTCCGGGCAAGCTACCAGGCTCAATCTGAGTTGCGGTGCCATCCGTAATTTCTTGCGACCAAACTTGTCGTCCAGCCATATCAAACAACTCCAGGCGGGCAGGCGCCGCTAAAACCGAAGGAAGGTGCTGGATAAAGAGCACGCGCCCATCACTTCCCACAGAGATCAGGCGCTCTGAAACCTCTTCTTCCGTATCCGAAATCAAAAGATCGGCACGCGCTAGGTTATTGATGGCGATCCCTCGTATTTCTGTAAAATCACCAGCAATGATCAATTCGTCTTGGAAGTCGGCGAGCGCCGTGACCGCACCATTTGCTCTTACAAGTGGCCAATACAAAGAAGCACTTTCCCCAGGTATTTGGATTAAGACAGCAGGCGCTAAGTCTGCTCCTCCTAAATCAAAATTTAACGCCCCATAAAACAGGTAGCGCGACTCATAAAATCCACTTATGATCGGTGGTTCTAAAAGCATCAATGGCTCAACATAATTATTTAGCAGTCCACCTGTGAAGTTAAGTCCATAATTTCCGTTTTCAAGGAGGCCTATCGTCGTATAGTCCACCCCATAATTATGCATAATATCTACTAAAAAATATTCATGAAAAGCATAAGACAATGGAGCTACACTTGCTCCATCCAAAAAAGTGCGATCTCCCAAGTTTACCAAAAGCAAATTACCGGCTAAAGTATCCACTCCTGACAAGAGCAGCCCCTTCCCTCCCGCCAATAAAGAATCTCCCTCTATATCCATGTCCCGAATAATCCCCGTAAACGTAAACTGCTCATTAAATGGCTCCCAAGTATCGCTGGTGGTATTGAAAACAGCTAATTTCTGAATCAGGTCATTGCCGGCCAGACTATCAAAATCGCCGCTGAGGTAACAAAAACCTTGGTGATAAAGCAAATCGGTGAAAGTGCCCTCTGTAATTGGTACTTCCAAAAGGCGTTCCCAACTATCCGAACGATAGCGGGCAAATATTTGCGTTTCAAGCTGTCCGACAGCATCCGAAAAAACACCAATAGCATAGATATCCCCCGAGCCCTCATCAATGGCAATCCTGGAGAAGCCGCCATCCATATCTGCGAAACCCGCCAATGACCTCAATTCGTTTCCGTCCCAAGCGACCAGATGATCGGCAACAAAGTCATCAACCTGAGAAAAGGTCCCAGCCATATACAATTCGTCATTATAGACTTTCATATCTAGAACTTGCCCGCCGGAGACACCTAAATCATTGCCAAAAGGCAGTGCATCAAAGTAAAGCACAGCATAGCCAGGCTGTATCCACGCCAACTCGTCGGCGGTAAAACCATTCGTGGCCGCCCAGGACGGTAATTTCGTATACGCCAATAGCTCTTTTAAATCCGCGAAGTTATTTTCCGTCCTGATCTCGTTCACCAGCTCCTGCTCTCCCGTAGCTTGAAGTAGGTACCCCACCGCACAGGCGGTATTCTTTTCGTCGACAAATACAGGCAAACGGTTTGGTTGATAACTGTTGATGGGAAAGAGGCCGCTGTGCCAATACTGCTGTAGATAATCCAGCACTGTACTGCGCCGGAGTTGCTGTTCGACAGTTAAGTGATTAATTGGACGTGCTCGAAGAATACCTTCAACCAATTGCAGGTGAGTACGAATGCGCTCGTTATCATCCGAAAAACGCACGGAAGTCAGATAATTTACCGGAGAGGTTTCCGTCAGCCACTGCTCATTAATTTCGTAGAGGTGCTCGTAAAGTGGTGCGGTGACTTGCGGCAACAACTTGGCCTTACTTGAGGAAAGTATCTTATCTGCTTTTGACTGAACTTCCTTTTGGGGTAGCGTGGAAGCAAAAGAGGGGAGCAGCGTGGCCGCTATTAAACAATTCGTAATCAGCAAAGTAACAATCAGTAGAGGCGTTTTCATGATACTAGTTTTGGTCTATTATAAAATTAACCAAAGCTAGTATTCTCCACTGGAAAATCAACAGGTATAACGTTTCTCAGACAAAACCCATAAAAACAAGGACAGCCTGGTGCCGTAGTAGCGTTTGCGTAACAAAGCTACTACGGCATAGCCCTAAACCTTAAATCGACGACAACATCTCCTCCGAAAGGTAGCGAAGACGTACAGCCTGATCCGCTTTCTCGAGATTAGCTTTCAGTTCCTCATAGAGTGCTTTTGCCCTAGTAGTGTTACGCGTAGCTTCGGCCGCTTGTAATGCTCCCGCTAAAGCGTGTAAACGTCCCGGGCCTTTGGCAAGCGCATAATCAAATTGAACAAGCGCCTCGGTAGGACGGCCCTGCTCCAGCAACCAGCGGCCATAAAGTTCGTAAGACGGTTGTACAATACGTGGTGGGCCGTAAGAATAGCTGGTAGCCTGCTCCAATTCAACAGCCGCTTTTAGTAGACGCTCTGTTTCGGTTAGGTCGCCTTCTAATTGAGACTGCATTGCTTCCAATTCAAGAGCCAACACATAAGCTTGGTCGATATCCAATTGATTAGGTAAAGCTCTACTCGATCCCGCCGCGCTACACATAGGGGCACCAGAAGCCGTCACCTGATTAGACGCATCTTTGCGTTCTTTGGCCATAGCGGACAAGGTCGTAGCCAGTGCATCCTGGTCCTTTGCGAGATAAGCACGCCAGCCTGTGGTGAAGTGCCGAATGGCACGTACCAATATATTCATGTCTTCCAGACCAGGATTGATCGATTGCACTTCTTCATTGCTCCAATCATTGGTCTCTACCAGGTAGTTAGCTGTTACGGATGCCATATAAGAGCGTGCAGGGCCATTAGGCTCGGTGCTAGTATAACGCTTGAATTCCGTCATTTGCCTACCAGCTTCTTCGTAACGCCCTTGCTGAGTAAGGCCATAAAGCCGCCAGTGGAAAGCGTGATAGCTCCGCGCATTATCATCAAGTTCCTTGTCTTTCATCCGGTCTACACTGGCCTTCCAGGAAGCAATATTTGACTGAATTACCTCCTCCCACATGCCCATAGACACATAGATATGTGAAGGCATGTGCAGCGCATGTGCCGCAGAAGGGGCCACTTTCGAGTAGTTGTTGGCCGCAGGAATAGCCTTCGCCGCGTGAGCAGGGTCATCATAAGCATGAATAAGATAGTGTAGTGCGCCGGGGTGCTGTGGGTTTTCAGCCATCACACCTTGCGCAATACGAGCAGCTTGCTCGTAAGCTTCTTCATCACGACCTACAGGTACCGCCCCTAATAGCGAAAGGGCATAAAAAGCAGCCACCTCCAACTGATCAGGATATTTCTTTTTCATTTTGGCGAGGTGATTAGCATACTGCTGATCGCGCTCTTGCTTGGTGCCTTCCTCTTGATAAAGCAACTCTACCGCAGCCATAAAATCGCGCTCCAGGGGCGTAACGGCAAGTACCAGCCGGTCCTTGGTATTAGGAGCCAATTTAGCCAACGCGGCCTGCCCTTCTTCTGCGGCCAATTGTCGCCAAAGAGGATGGTTATGAGTCATTGCTTCTCCCCAATAAGCCATCACCATGGTAGAATCAGCAGCCTGTGCTTCTTGAAAAGCAGCGCGTGCGTCTTCGTATTCAAAACTGTGCAACAGCAGTAATCCCTTCTTAAAGGCTCCTTGGGCAGCAGCATTACCCGTTACCGGAAGGTTTACTTCGCCTAACTGGACACCATCGACAGGCGCAGGTGCAAGCGCTTCTACTTCCTCATTTTGAGGAGGATCAACACAACTGTAGAGACTAATGGTTACAACAAGAAGTATTAACAGTATTCTCATGACTAGATGGGGATTGTTATTTTTTTGCAAAAAAATGAACTTAAAAATAGGTATAATAGAAACAGCACAAAAATAAGTTGTGCCTAATGTTTTGGCAATACACCTTGCAAACCACTGAACATCACAAGTTTGGCATCCACGAAAGAATTAAATTTAAAGGAATCTCTCAATAAAACCCTTTAAGTATGAAAATTAAAACGTTACTCTTCGTAATTGCTTTCATTGCTATTTACCCAAATATCAACGGCCAAAACTACCTCAGGATCGCCAACCCGGATGGCTGGACCCCTAACACATCTAGCCCTGGATGGGAGAATTATTCACCTCACGGTTTGTTTACTGATCTTGACTTGGTGATCTCGCCCAAAGGAGTTTACACAGAAGTAGAAGTATATGCTACGATCAGCAGTATGCCCGGTGATACCTGGTGGCCTATTTCTGAAATCCTCTGGCAGTTTGACTTGCCAGCCAAAACCATTGTACACGACTCCTGGCTGTGGGTAGAAGATGAAATCATAAAGGCAGATATCATCGATTACTGGACCGCCTTCACTACTTACGAAGACATTGTTGACCGTAATCAAGATCCCTCCTTCCTTTACATTCTGCCGGATAACCGCTACGAAATCAGGATTTATCCAATGTTCGAAGGCGAAAGCAGAAGAATAAAGATGAGCTTTCTCGTGCCCTCCACTTGGAGTAGAACCCAGGTCACGCAAGATATTTTGTTGTCCATGTTTCAATCTACAGATTATCTTCCAGCTTCCGTTAGTGTGGCCGTCGCAGTAGACGAGCAATGGGGAGTACCCCGTTTGAATATGGATGGTACAGAAACCCCGCTAACGGAGATTGTAGTAGGCGCAACAGGAGACCAACTCCACTACCTGGAATTAGATAACATCGACTTCTATAATGCCAGTGAGTTGAGTATTAACTGGGATACACCACTGGCAGAAGACCAGGACGCCTTTGTCAGCACTTACGAAAATCAAGGTGAAAAATTTTACCAACTGGCCTACTTACCCGACTGGGGAGCTGTTTACGATAACGAAGAAGCCGAAAAAATCATGTTCCTCTTAGATTATACGAGCATGAAAACGACCACTTCGCTGTCGGAGTTTCTTAATACTTTTCAGCAACAACTTTCAATCTACCTTTCTGATGAAGACCTGCTGAATGTAGCCGTTGCAACCACAGAAGGCGTTGTTTTTCTCGATGAGCTGGCATGGACATCTGAAAACAGTACGCTTGATAGCCGTATTGAAGAACTGCTAACAGAAATGGATACCTCTAACCTGCAACTGCTCCTGCAGGAAAGCTTAAACTGGGCCCAAGCTCAGGGAGATGCTACCCAATTTTATCTTTTAGCTGCCAGTGATGCATACGCCGTTCCTGCGGCAGCTAATGCAACGATGCTACTGCTCCAGCCCATCATTGCAGCGGTAGATGCCCCCATAAGTGTTTTGGACTATCAAGACTTGAACGTTTCTGTCATCTACCACGAAGACGAAATCTATTACGGAAATAGCTACTTCTATCAGGTACTTACTGCTGCGTTTGAGACTTCTACCGTACTTGTTTTACGTGATCAGGAAATTTCGCTAACACAAGGTTTATCCAACATGCTAAATCCGGTTTATTTTGAAAATGCCATTGTCGATTATACGGTCAGTCTCGAAAATGGTTTATGCTATGAACGTTTTAATTTGTCTAGCAACAATTATAGTTTAGCCAATGGTGGTGTACTGATACAAACAGGAAAATATCTCGGAGAATTACCGATGGAAATTAACGGTTACCTTGTCAGTGAAAACAGTGGTGAATTTTATAGCCAAAGTACTCAGGTTGGAGGGGATCAGGTTATTCCTGGAGACACCCTGATGCGAGAAATGTGGTACGCCCAACACTTCCGCGAAGTCTTTAATCAACTTTCCTCCGACGCAGAACGAGCTTACCTGATTGAGCAAAGTATTGCCGAACGTATTCTTACGCCGCTTACTGCTTTTCTGGCGCTGGAACCTGGCCTCGGTGGCGAACCCTGTATCGCTTGTTTGGTCAACAACGGCGGACCTATCATTTTCAACACAGAAGAATTTGATTTCGAAGAGGCCACCATCAGCGTCAGCCCAAATCCAACCGTAGACTTTGCTCGTATTCGCCTTAATCATCCGTCGGGTTTTCGTGCTGATGATTGGCAAGCCGCCATTTACGATGCTACTGGTCGAGCCATCAGTGTCCTACCAACACCTCAACAGCAAGATTTATTTACGGAATGGACCTGGGAGTTGGAAGGAGGAATAAAAGCAGGTATTTATTTCTGTAAAATTTCCAGTGAATACGGAGAAGTGGTCACCAAAATTGTGGTATTACGGTAAATACGACAAGCATCAACCAACCATAATCATCTTTCCCTCGCTTGGCAAGCATAAACAAAATCCTTTCAACCAAGCGAGGGAAACAAAGTGATTAAGGGATGAGGAAATAAATAATCTACGCAAAGGACGTAGCAAATTTTTCTTTAGACAAATCGGATTTTTCCTTGCATAGCCGATTACGCAAGGAAAACCTGATGATGGATAAAGCAAAATTTGTAAGAAGATGTGTAGATTATTTTTTGCGAACTCCCTAAAATTCTATCATAATACCTATACTCGGCAATGGAGTTCCTGATCCCGTTTCTAATTCTTTAAGCAAATAACGCTGTTCGTCCATTGGTGCATCGGGATTAATGATGATCGGCTCGCCGATGGGATTACCGTTTTCATCGAGGGTACGATCCAATATAAGTTCTGTATCACTCACCGCAGCACCAGTAATGTTTTCGATATCAAGGAAAAGGTTTAAACTCCACTTGTCAAAGAACCACTTCTTATCGACTCTTAGATCTATAGCACTGAAAGCATCTTGCCTCAATGTATTCAATTGATCATAATCAGGTACCCCTCGTGCATTACGATTCCAGTTCGCTACCAGATTTGATGATGCCGCAAAAGGAGTAAAAGGAAGGCCATCCTGAAAACGCCAATTGACTCCAATCTCCCAATTATTACCAAAGCGCTTACCCACTGCTAGGTTTGCAATATTGCGGGTATCCCAGGCAGAAGGGACGTATTCACCGTTTTTATCTTGAAATTGTGTCCAGCCTAGAGTGTAGGAAAAGATGCCGTAAAACCCTTTATAGAGTCGTTGCTGAAAAAGGAACTCAATGCCGTAGGCACGGCCGTCTGCGAAAGGCACTGCAGGTTCATTACCCACAACTCCAAAGTCACCACCAAGATTGGCCAGCGTTAAACTATCACGTAGCAATAGTGGATAATCCTGGTAGCCTTTGTAGTAGCCCTCAATCGTAATTTTAGAGTTGGCAGCAGTATTCCATTCAAAGCCTGCTACTACATGGTAATTTTTCAGGTAACCAATACCATTCTCCTTATTCACCAGCTGCCCTCCTTCCTCATAACCTAAAAGGGTATAAGAAGGCAGTTGAAAATACCTACCAGTATTAAAATTAAAAGAAAAAGAGGGACTCAGTGCATAGCTCAATGAAAGACGAGGAGAAGCCTGTTGCAACGGATTACTCATCTCATCGGAATAGCTGTTTCCATCAAAGCGAATACCCAACGATAAAACTAGCCGCTCGTCAAACCAATCTCTACTAGCCTGGGTATAGAACCCGTAACGATGCATATTAAAGTCTGCCGCATAATCAATATCCTGCGCCCCCGCAGAGGTGAAAATACGATTGAAAGTCCGGTTATTGTACTTGTCGTATTCGTAATTGATACCGTACCCCAACTTGTAATCACCAATTTGGCGGACGTCTTCTGCTCTGAATTTATTCTCAATTTCCTGACTCCGATAGCGCAAGGTGAGGTTGTCTTCCGTGCTGTCATCATTGCCTCGGTATTTTTCAGCTTCGTTGTTCAGCATATTCCGGCTAAGCACAAAGGTCCAGAAGCCATCATCACGATAGCGTTTGTAAACCAAGCCATTGGTGTAGTTCCATTGCGGAGCTACCGGTAAACTAGCTAATAAAAACTGTTGATCTTCAGTCTCGTTGGCATCGAGGTTCAATTTAAACTGATCTACTGCTCCCAAGCCAATAAAACTGATTTCGTTTTGCTCATTAATCTTGTGCTTCACCTTTACCTGAAAGTCATTATAGGTAGGTAAAAATGGCAATTCCAAAGCTTTAAAAAGGAGCTGCAAATAAGAACGGCGAGCCGACGCAAGGAAGGTTGTCTTATCACCAATGGGGCCTTCCAGGGTAGCACCTACATCAGTAGCACTCACCATAAAGGTTCCTCCAAGCCGATCACTACGGCCATCCCTTTGCCGAAATTGAAATACAGAACTCAGTGCGTTTCCCCGGTTAGTAGGAAAGGCACCACTATAAAAATCAACTTCGCGGATAAAATTAACATTGATGAGTCCTACCGGGCCGCCGCCTGCCCCCTGTGTAGCAAAGTGATTGATATTAGGAACCTCAACATCATCCAGATAGAAACGGTTTTCATTAGCCGCTCCCCCTCGAATAATCAAATCATTGCGAAAAGCGACTCCCGAGGTTACACCTGGTAATACTTGAACAACCTTACTGATATCCCGATTTCCTCCTGGGTTTCGTTGAATTTCAGCGACGCCGATGGTCCGCAAGCTTACCGGGCTTTCTGCCGTTTTCCGGAAAGGAGAGGCTTTAACAACAACTTCTTCCAAAACCTCGGCTTGTTCTTCCAATGCAAAATTCACCTCTATGGGACGAGCAGTAGTTACCTGAATCTCATATTGGGTCTGCTCTTTATAGCCCAGGTAAGTCGCTCTCACATCATAAAGCCCCGGTGGAAGGCCTTCTACTTCGTAGTTCCCATCGATATCAGTAGCTATTCCCTTGTCTGTACCAAGCACTAAAACATTGCCAAAAGCGATCGGTTCATTGGTCAAGGCATCCGTCAACTTTCCTTTGATGATACCCGTCTGGCTAAAAGTTGATGCTAATCCAAGTAGGAAAAAAACGCATAATAGAGCGTGCTTATTCATCTTCCACATATTAAAATTCATGTTGCAGGTAAACTAAAGAGTCAGCTCACTAGATCAGAGCTTTTTGACTTATTTCGTAATCAATACCGTAACAGTGCAACAAACGAAAGGTTGTCACATACGCTATCAACAGAACTTAGTTGTTTTTCCTTTTGAGAAGAACTTAGACAAGCTTTTAAGCTTAGAAATGGTGCATTAAAAATTTACATTCCTTAAGGCTTGAGCACCTCAAAAGCTGCTGAAATCTCTTTCTGGCCAAAATAAACCGTTTGCATCCCTCTATGATCGAGAATGCGTAGCTGCTCATCACCTCTGGCAGTACGGTAAATCCATTGCGAAGCAGATATGCCTTCCGTTTGTCCAGACAGAAATTGCTGACCAACGTCCTGAGTATAAAGTTCGTAATCAACCCTTTGATAGGTTATTTCTGCGGGTGTGGGCGTCGTATCAAAGTCTAGTGCCAGCTGCTGAGCCTTGGTGAATTCTACCTCTAAAAACAAGTTGAACAGCCCTTTATCTTGTATAATGTAAAGCAACGCGTGCTGGCCATCTACGGCTGCTAGTTGAAGCTGCCGATCTGTATTACCATCATTCCATTGATGAATACTCAGGTGAGATACTTCAAAAGTACGGCTTCCATAGGTGATAAAATCGCCTACTTCAGCAACCTCTACTCCTACCCTACCCGAAAAGCCTGGTGCTAAGTTCGGGCTTCTGCGGCGACTGCCCGGTAGTACTCCGGAAACTTTAGTATGCCCTGTGATCTCTCCTATTACAGGTTGATCGGGGATACCCAAGTAGTCTTCTATTGACCGCTCCAGGTGGAGTAATTCTTCTGGTGTCGAACTGACATTCGGGAGTAAGGTTACACTTTTTCCATCCATAAGCTGGGCACTCAGAACGTGATACTTATGTCCCTTATTCCCTGTTTTTTCTCGGACAAATAGTTGTTGCAAGTCCCGAACTTTAATTTCTTTATTACCTCTCGGCCAAGGAAGAGGAGTATGCTTCACCGAAAGCGTCCGCTGGTCAGCCCGAATAAGGGTCTTGTTCACAAATAAACAGATGGTGTAATAAGTAAGGCCAACTCCTACCGCCACATGAATCAAGGGAAATAGAAAAAACATAGCAGGCATTTCTCCCCCTGTAGAAAGGCCTATACCGTACCACATAACCAAAAAACCATCCCAGAATAGACAAAAGAAAATAAGAAAGTAGGCAATTGGGTTCCGCCAGCGGTAGCTGATGGCCAGTTCGAAGTTAGTTCGGGAGATTTCAAGACGTTTCATCTCAGAAAGATAAATAAAAAACCATTCAAAATCGTAAAATTAAAATCCCGAACCCTGCCAAAGCAAGATCCGGGATTTTCTTTATTAAACCGATTAACAGTTTTTTAACTGCAATCTGCTAATAGTCTTCCATTTCCTCCATTTCCGCACGGCGAGTTTCCCAGGCTTCCTGAGCTTCTTTCGTCGTTACGAACAGGCGGTTGTATTCACGTAGACCGGTACCTGCAGGAATCTGCTTACCGACAATAACGTTCTCTTTAAGTCCCATCAAGCCATCGCGCTTAGCACCAATCGCCGCAGTACTCAATACTTTTGTCGTTTCCTGGAACGATGCTGCTGAAATCCAGCTTACCGTACCCAAAGAAGACTTGGTAATACCCTGTAGGATAGGCTTAGAAGTCGCAGGCTGAGCATCGCGGTACTGTACAATACTTTTGTCATTACGCTTGAGGTAAGAATTCTCTTCCCGCAATTGACGTACTGTTACCAATTGTCCAGCTTTCAACTTGATTGATTCACCAGCATCCAGAATAACTTTCTTATCGAAAATCCAGTCATTCGTTTCCAGGAAGTCATAGCGTTCTACCGCTTCCCCTTCGAGGAATGGTGTATCACCTGAATCTTCAATCTGTAAACGACGCATCATCTGGCGTACGATCACCTCAATATGTTTGTTATTGATGGTGATACCCTGTGAACGGTATACTTCCTGTACACCATTTACGAGATAAGTTTGTACGGCAAATGGGCCTTTGATATTCAGAATATCGCGAGGAGCAATTGCACCGTCTGATAACTGGGTTCCTGCTCTTACAAAGTCACCTTCCTGTACCAGGATGTGCTTAGAAAGATTGATCAGGTACTTGCGGCGTTGCTCATCTTTGGCCGTTACAATCACTTCGCGATTACCACGCTTAATTTTCGGGCTAAAGCTTACAATACCGTCAATTTCAGAAGTAACCGCAGGGTTAGATGGATTACGTGCTTCGAAAAGCTCTGTTACCCGTGGAAGACCACCGGTAATATCCGCAATCTTACCCATCTGGCGAGGAATCTTAACGATCTTATCACCAGGCTTCACTTCCTGCCCATCTTCGATAGAGATATAAGAACCTACAGGTAAGTTGTAAGAACGCAGTTCTTCACCTGCCTTAGACAAAATTCGAATAGTAGGAATCTTACGGCTCTTCTTCGAGTCGATGATAACCTTCTCAGCATAGCCGGTCTGATCATCACGTTCCACACGGAAAGTAACGCCTTCTTCTACATCATCGAATTTAGCGACACCACCAAATTCAGAAATGATCACCGCGTTGAAAGGATCCCACTCACAGAGTGCATCACCTTTTTCTACGGTTTGACCATCCTTAACCTTCAATGTTGCTCCGTAAGGGATGTGGTTAGAACCATATTGACGACCAGTTTCTGGATCAATAAAGCGAATCTCACCTGTCCGTGATAATACTACTTTTACTTTCTTACCAGAATCATCAACAGATTCCGTGAAACGGATACCGTCAAATTCCAGTTTACAAGCAAATTTAGAGGTCAATTCTGACTCCGTCTTGTTTACACTCGCAATACCACCAACGTGGAAAGTACGTAAAGTAAGCTGTGTACCAGGTTCACCAATCGACTGAGCAGCGATAATACCTACAGCATCACCTTTTTCAGTAATTCGCCCGGTAGCCAGGTTTTTACCATAACACTTGGCACATACACCACGCTTAGTTTCACAGGTAAGTACAGAACGGATGTATACCGTTTCTACACCTTCCTCTTCAATATAGCGAGCCGTAGATGCATCAATATATTCTCCTGCTTCCAGGATCATCTCATCCGAAATCGGATGAACAATATCATGCAAAGTATAGCGTCCTTCGATCCGGGAAACCAATGGCTCGATAACCTTTTCGTTATCTTTCAATGCCGTTGTTTCCAAACCACGTAGGGTAGTACAATCTTCTTCCATGATGACAACATCCTGAGAGACATCTACCAAACGACGCGTCAGGTAACCTGCATCCGCCGTCTTAAGTGCCGTATCGGCCAAACCTTTACGAGCACCGTGAGTAGAAATAAAGTACTCAAGTACCGACAGACCATCGACAAAGTTCGAAAGGATCGGGTTTTCAATAACGGCACCGCCACTATCACCAGATTTTTTCGGCTTAGCCATCAGTCCACGTAATCCACACAACTGCTTAATCTGTTGCTTAGAACCACGTGCGCCGGAATCAAGCATCATGTAAACAGAGTTGAACCCTTGCTTGTGAATCGACAACTCTTTCATCAAGGTATCCGTAATACGATTATCCGCATACGTCCACTTATCAATGATCTGGTTGTAACGCTCATTATTGGTGATCAGACCCATATTGTAGTTATCCCACACTTCATCCACTTCAGCCTGAGCTTGCTCAAGCATGTTCAGCTTAATGGATGGGTTGATCAAATCACCCAAGTTAAAGGACAAACCACCTTTGAACGCCCAGCTAAAGCCCATATCCTTGATCTTGTCAAGGAAGGTAGCCGTAACACCAAAGTCCGTACGCTCTAGGATATCAGCAATAACCTTCTTGAGGTTCTTCTTCGTCAAAAGAACGTTGATATAAGGAACCATTTCTGGCACAGCCTGATTAAAGAGTACCCGTCCGGTAGTCGTTTGAATCAGTTTGATAACCATGTTGTTGTCCTCATCCTCAACACGTGCTCGCACCTTGATCGCTGCGTGAAGATCCAACTGGCCTTCATTGTAAGCAATCATTACTTCTTCCGCAGAGTAGAAAGCCTGGCCTTCGCCTTTAACCTTAATCTCCTCGGTAGAGTGACGCTCCTTGGTAATATAGTACAAACCAAGTACCATATCCTGAGAAGGCAGGGTCACCGGCGTACCGTTCTGAGGGTTCAGCATGTTGTGTGCAGAAAGCATCAACACCTGAGCTTCTAGAATAGCAGCCTGGCTCAATGGTACATGAACAGCCATCTGGTCACCGTCAAAGTCGGCGTTGAAGGCTCCACATACCAGTGGGTGTAACTGAATTGCCTTACCTTCAATCAGCTTAGGCTGGAAAGCCTGAATTGAAAGACGGTGAAGCGTTGGCGCCCGGTTTAAAAGTACCGGATGGCCCTTTAGTATATTTTCGAGAATCTCCCAAATAATAGGCTCTTTGCGATCTACCAATTTCTTAGCTGACTTAACGGTCTTAACGATACCGCGTTCGATCAACTTACGAATGATAAATGGCTTGAATAACTCTGCCGCCATTCCCTTAGGAATACCACATTCGTGTAAGTGCAACGTAGGCCCTACAACAATTACAGAACGACCAGAGTAATCAACACGCTTACCCAAAAGGTTCTGACGGAATCGACCTTGCTTACCTTTTAGGATATCACTCAATGACTTCAGCGCACGCCCACCTTCAGCTTTCACTGCATTGGACTTACGTGAGTTGTCAAATAAGGAATCTACAGCTTCCTGTAGCATCCGCTTCTCATTACGCAGAATTACTTCTGGCGCTTTGATTTCCAACAGTCGCTTAAGACGGTTGTTACGAATGATTACCCGACGGTAAAGGTCATTCAAATCAGAACTTGCGAAACGGCCACCATCTAATGGTACTAACGGACGCAATTCCGGAGGAACAACTGGTAAGTACTGGATAATCGTCCATTCAGGGCGATTCTCCACCCGTGTCTGAGCATCACGGAAAGCTTCTACTACCCGCAGGCGCTTCAGTGCTTCCGACTTACGCTGTTGGCTAGTTTCTGTATTTGCCTGGTGACGTAGATCAAAAGATTGCTGATCCAAATCAATACGCATGAGCATATCACGCACAGCATCAGCACCCATTTTGGCGATGAATTTGTTCGGATCACCTTCTTCCAGCATTTGGTTTTCTGCTGGTAGCGTATCTAAAATATCCAGGTACTCTTCCTCTGTCAACAATTGGCTGACCTCAATTCCTTCTTCACCTTTGATACCGGGCTGAATCACTACATAACGCTCGTAGTAGATGATAGACTCCAGTTTCTTAGAAGAAAAACCTAAGAGATAACCAATCTTGTTAGGTAAAGATTTAAAAAACCAAATATGAACAACAGGAACCACCAACTTGATGTGTCCCATCCGCTCGCGCCGTACTTTCTTCTCTGTCACCTCAACACCACAACGGTCACAAACGATGCCCTTGTAACGAATACGCTTGTACTTACCACAGTAACACTCGTAGTCCTTTACAGGGCCGAAAATCCGCTCACAGAAAAGACCATCACGCTCCGGCTTATACGACCGGTAGTTGATTGTCTCAGGCTTCAATACTTCACCATAAGAGCGTTCCAGAATGTCGTCAGGCGACGTCAGGCAAATGGTGATGTTACTAAAGTTCTGGTTTTGGATAGGATTATCTTTTCTAAATGGCATATCAACTATTTTGAAAAACCAATGCAAATTTATTTCTGAGGTTAAGGGTTTTCGTAATCTTCCGAAGAAATCCGAAAACCCTTAACGAGGGGCACGTCCTTAGTCGAACTTGATGTCCAACGCCAGACCACGTAATTCGTGCATCAATACGTTGAATGATTCAGGAATGTTCGGTGCCGGAAGGTTGTCACCCTTCACGATAGCTTCGTAAGCTTTCGCCCGTCCCTGAATATCATCCGACTTCAGCGTCAATAATTCCTGAAGAATGTTACTGGCACCAAAGGCTTCCAGTGCCCATACTTCCATCTCACCAAAACGCTGACCACCAAACTGTGCTTTACCACCCAATGGTTGTTGGGTAATAAGCGAGTAAGGCCCAATCGAACGTGCGTGCATCTTATCATCTACCATGTGAGACAACTTCAGCATGTAAATCACACCAACCGTTGCCTGCTGGTGGAAGCGGTCGCCCGTTTCACCGTCATACAGGTACGTTTGTCCCAAGGATGGTAAACCTGCTTTTTGGATATAAGATTCGATTTCATCCTGGCTGGCACCATCGAAAATCGGGGTAGCGAACTTCACTCCCAGTTTTTCACCGGCCCATCCCAGTACTGTTTCGAAAATCTGTCCAAGGTTCATCCGTGAAGGTACACCCAGCGGGTTCAGTACGATATCTACAGGTGTTCCGTCTTCGAGGAATGGCATATCTTCCATCCGTACGATACGTGATACAATACCCTTGTTACCGTGGCGACCAGCAAGCTTATCCCCTACTTTCAGCTTCCGCTTCTTAGCTAGGTAAACTTTAGCCAGCTTCAATACACCTGCTGGTAATTCATCACCAATAGAGATGTTGAATTTCTCCCGCTTATGGCGACCGATTTCCTCGTTAACCTTGATGCTGTAGTTGTGCAACAAGCGAGCAATCAGTACATTCTTTTCCTTGTCGTCAGTCCAACGTGTATAGTCTACCGTTGTGTAGTCAAGGTCGCGGAGGATAGATGGTGATAACTTCTGCCCTGCTGGAATCAACATTTCTCCATAAATGGTTTTTACACCTTTAGAAGTCATGTCAGCTACCAGAACGTTGAGTTTATCTACCAAAATCGTCTTGAGCTCGTTCAGCGCAATCTTGTGCTGATCCTCCAGCTTAGAAAGCTGAATTTTCTCTTGCTCCTTCTGCTTCTGGTCCTTCTTAGCACGTGCAAAAAGCTGCTTGTCAATAATAACACCCTTCAAAGAAGGAGGTGCTTTCATCGAAGCATCTTT
Source organism: Lewinella cohaerens DSM 23179 (assembly GCF_000379805.1). Taxonomy (GTDB): domain Bacteria; phylum Bacteroidota; class Bacteroidia; order Chitinophagales; family Saprospiraceae; genus Lewinella; species Lewinella cohaerens. The sequence goes on from NZ_KB903532.1 coordinate 124,948, forward strand.
AACATCCCCGGCTTTGTCACCAAAGATAGCACGCAAGAGTTTCTCTTCCGGCGTAGGATCACTTTCTCCTTTCGGAGTAATCTTACCGATCAGGATGTCACCTTCCTTAACCCAGGCACCAACACGGATAATACCGTTTTCGTCCAGGTCTTTGGTAGCTTCTTCGCTGACGTTAGGAATATCGTTGGTCAATTCTTCTTCCCCTAACTTCGTATCGCGCACATCCATTTCGAAGTGCTCAATGTGTAAAGAGGTAAAGATATCTTCCCGAACAACACGTTCAGAAAGTACGATGGCATCCTCAAAGTTGTAACCTTTCCAAGGCATAAATGCCACTTTCAGGTTTTGCCCTAAAGCCAACTCACCTTTTTCTGTAGCATAACCGTCACACAGGATCTGGCCTTTTACTACCCGCATACCGCGCCGTACAATCGGCTTCAAATTCACACAGGTTCCTTGGTTAGTACGCAGGAACTTGGTCAACTTATAGGTTTTGCGGTTATCTTCGAAAGAAACAAGCTTCTCTTCATCAGTACGATCGTAGCGAATAACGATTTCGTTCGCATCCACATAATCAACCACACCATCGCCTTCAGCGTTGATCAACATCCGCGAGTCACGTGCCACTTTTCCTTCCAATCCAGTACCTACTACCGGAGAGCTTGGACGAATCAATGGAACTGCCTGACGCTGCATGTTCGATCCCATCAGGGCTCGGTTGGCATCATCATTTTCCAAGAACGGAATCATCGATGCCGACACCCCAACAATCTGGTTAGGTGCAACATCCATATATTCGATCTCTGCTGGTGTCAACACGGGGAAATCACCGTGCTCACGACACTTAACACGATCACTTTCAAAAGCCCCCTGCTCCGTTACCGGTGCATTAGCTTGTGCAATTCTTTTATAATCTTCCCCTTCAGCAGAAAGATAGATAGGGTCGCCAGCCATTACCACATTACCTTCGTCAACAGCGCGGTAAGGGGTTTCCAGGAATCCCATTTTATTCACCTTTGCATGTACACAAAGGGTAGAAATCAAACCAATGTTCGGTCCTTCCGGTGTTTCAATGGTACACAGACGACCATAGTGACTATAGTGTACATCTCGTACCTCAAAACCCGCACGTTCACGACTCAGACCACCAGGTCCAAGTGCTGAAATCCGCCGTTTGTGGGTGATTTCAGAAAGAGGGTTTGTTTGATCGAGAAACTGAGACAACTGGCTGGTACCAAAGAAAGAGTTGATTACACTAGACAATGTCCGAGCGTTGATCAAATCAACAGGAGTAAATACTTCGTTGTCACGTACATTCATCCGCTCGCGGATTGTACGAGCCATCCGTGCCAAACCAACACCGAACTGAGCGTACAACTGCTCACCTACGGTACGTACCCGACGATTAGACAAGTGATCGATATCATCGATTTCTGCCTTTTGGTTCATCAGAGCTACCAGGTAGGTAACAATTGCGATAATGTCTTCCTTGGTAAGTACCAATACTTCGGTAGGCGTTTCCAACTCCAGTTTTCTGTTGATCTTGTAACGACCAACTTCACCTAAGTTATAACGCTTATCAGAGAAGAACAGCTTATCAATGATACCGCGAGCCGTTTCTTCATCCGGCGGGTCGGTACCACGAAGCTGCTTATAAATATACTGTACCGCTTCTAATTCAGAACTAGAGGGGTCTTTTTGCAGTGTATTGTAGATAATGGAGTAATCCATATCAATTTCATCTTTCTGCAAGATGATGGTATCCATCTCTGCATTCAGAATCAATTCGATATTACTTTCATCCAGAACGATATCACGCTCAAGAATGATTTCGTTACGCTCAATGGTTACTACTTCACCAGTATCTTCATCGACAAAGTCTTCCGTCCAAGAACGTAACACCCGGGCAGCGAGTTTACGGCCCAAGGAAACCTCCAAGCTTTCGCGAGAAGCAGACACCTCATCAGCGAGATCGAAGATATCGAGGATAGCCTTATCCGTATCGAAACCAATAGCACGTAGCAACGTCGTCACGGGGAACTTCTTCTTACGATCGATGTAAGCGTACATTACCGTGTTGATGTCCGTTGCGAATTCCATCCAGGCACCTTTGAAAGGAATAACCCGAGCAGAATAAATCTTAGTACCGTTAGGGTGGAAAGACTGACCAAAGAAAACGCCAGGTGAGCGGTGCAACTGAGAAACGATTACCCGTTCTGCTCCATTTATGACAAAGGTGCCCTTAGGAGTCATGTAGGGAATATTCCCCAGAAATACATCTTGGACGATGGTCTGGAAGTCGACGTGTTCCTCATCATTACAAGAAAGCTTCAGCTTAGCCTTCAGCGGTACGCTGTAAGTAAGACCACGCTGAATACATTCATCGATGGTGTAGCGAGGAGGGTCAACGAAATAATCTAAGAATTCGAGCACGAAAATATTTCGGGCATCCGTAATTGGAAAATTCTCCTGAAATACTCTGTAAAGGCCTTCATTCATCCGATTTTCCGGCGTCGTTTCTAACTGGAAAAACTCCTGAAAGGAACGTAGCTGGATCTCGAGTAAATCGGGAGAAGGAGAGCCTAGTTTGATTTTGCCGAAGTTTACGCGTGCTTCTTCAGCTTTTAGCAGCTTGCCGTTTGACGTCATGTGCAAATTGCGTTTTTTATTCCCTATCCGATGACTGGTCGGGGCGGGATGATTTTGCTATACAGTCTTATGACTTAAGAACTCACCAAAAAATTGTATATCGACAATTACCAGGCAAATTCTATGATTCAATCCATTGATTGTATCAGGGCCAACTTAACAATACAACTTAGCGGGCTAAATTGTTGTCAAAGAGGCTACATTTTTATACGACGATAGGCTTAGCCATCGGTATACACCATTAGCTAAGCCTCGTAGTACTTAGTGGCCAGACTTTCCCGAAAGAAAGCCTGGCTACTGTACAAAAGTAAAAAAATTACTTCAATTCTACAGAAGCACCTGCTTCTTCCAAAGCAGTTTTGATGCTTTCTGCTTCTTCTTTAGTAACTTTCTCCTTGATAGTAGAAGGAGCATCGTCTACCAACCCTTTAGCCTCTTTCAAGCCTAATCCGAGAAGGTTCTTCACTTCTTTTACTACTTTGAGTTTTGCAGCACCACCAGAAGTAAGAACTACATCAAATTCTGTCTGCTCAGCTTCTGCACCAGCGTCTCCGCCAGCAGCAGGCCCAGCAACAGCTACTGCCGCAGCAGCAGGCTTGATGCCATACTCTTCCTCCATAATAGTAGCCAACTCGCTAACTTCTTTAACTGAAAGATTAACTAGTTGTTCTGCAATTTCTTTAAGATCTGCCATTGTAAAAATATTTGTAGTGTTGGACGATTAAAATTAATCGTGCGCAAACAGCTTGGAAGCCAATTAATTAATTAAAAAAACGATTAGCCTTCTTTCTCTTCGAGGGCTTTCAAAAGTCCCATAATGTTGTTGCCACCTGATTGAAGGGCACCCATAACATTCTGGATAGGTGATTGTAACAAGCCTAACAAGTCGCCAAGAAGTTCTTCCTTAGACTTGAGTTCAGCCAGTACTTTAATTTGATCATCACCTTGGTATATCGCGGTATCAATGTAAGCAGCCTTAATAAAAGGACGCTCTGCTTTTCCACGGAATTCCTTGATCACACGAGCCGGAGCATTTGCTACCGAAGTGAACATAATTGCTGTAGGCCCTTTGAGTGCATCGAAGAGACCTTCGTAATTACTGGCATTCGGTAAAGCTTCCATCGCTTTACGTGCCAATGTATTTTTAACCACCTGCATCTCGATCCCTTTACTAAAGAGTTCTGCACGCAAGTTGTTGATCTTTTCTACCGATAATGCAGAAGCATCTGTAAGATAGAAGAATTCAGTATTCGAAAACTTCTCCTTCAGTACTTCAACGGCAGCTACTTTTTCTGTTCTGGTCATTGTTTGACAATTTTAGAAGTTAACGAATAGATTTTGGCTCAATCTTGATACCGGGGCTCATCGTGCTAACAACCGTTACACTTTTCATGTAATTACCTTTAGCAGTAGAAGGCTTCATGCGAACGATTGTTCCTAACAATTCATTAGCATTGTCTGTTAGTTTCTCTGCAGAGAAACTAACACGACCGATAGAAGAATGAATGATACCAAACTTATCAACACGGAAAGAAATTTTACCTCCTTTCACATCACCGACAGCAGCACCAACATTAGGTGTAACTGTACCGGTTTTAGGGTTAGGCATCAAGCCACGTGGNCCCAGAATACGACCTAAACGACCAATTTTGGCCATTACTTGTGGCATTGCTACCACTACGTCGAAATCGGTCCAGCCACCGCTCACCTTTTGAATCAGATCGTCGAGGCCAACGTGGTCGGCACCCGCTTCTCTGGCTTCGTCCTCCTTGTCAGGAGTACAGAAAACCACTACGCGCTTTGTTTTACCAGTACCGTGAGGTAAAGTAACCGTTCCCCGTAGGGCTTGGTCTGCTTTACGCGGATCGATACCAAGACGAACATGCACATCTACCGAAGCATCAAATTTGGTAAGATTTACATCTTTTACCAATTCCATTGCTTCAGGCAAATCATAGAGCTTGGTGGAGTCCACCTTAGCGTTTGCCGCTGCTCTTTTTTTGCTGATCTTAGCCATGAATAAATAATTGAGGTAGTAACGTTCCGGAAATCACCGGAACTCCCTACTATTGAAAAATATTATTTGTCTTACTCCCAGGGAGGAGTGCCACTAACTGTAACACCCATGCTACGAGCTGTGCCCGCAATCATTTTCATTGCTGACTCGATCGTCATAGCGTTTAAATCCGCCATCTTATCTTCCGCAATTGCCTTCACCTGATCCCAGGTTACAGAGCCTACTTTGTTACGATTAGATTCTGGGCTTCCCTTTTTGAGGTTAGCAGCTTCCATCAACTGTGTTGCAGCCGGAGTTGTCTTGATAATAAAATCAAAAGACTTATCCTTGTAAACAGAGATTACTACAGGTAATAACTTACCACGAGAATCATCCGTTGCTGCGTTGAAGCGCTTACAAAACTCCATAATGTTAACCCCCTTGGCACCCAAGGCAGGACCTACAGGAGGAGCCGGGTTGGCAGAGCCACCACGTACCTGTAGTTTTATAAAAGTTTCGAGTTCTTTTGCCATTGCAATTTTCTTTTCGGAAGTTTATCACCGGTATGTTTCGGGGAAGCGTTTCTAAACAAGTTCAGAACCAAAGCTAACCTAAGTCATTCCTTCCTACCTCAGTAATTAAAATACTTAAGAGGTCTTATCAACCTGCATGAAATTCAATTCAACTTCGGTACCACGACCGAATATTTTTACGATAACCTTCAGTTTCTTCTTCTCTTCGTTCACCTCTTGGATATCTCCAATAAACTCGCTGAAAGGTCCGTCGATAATCTTAACTGTCTCGCCAACGATAAATGGCTCAATCAAAGATTCACCCATATCCTGCGACTCATCCACTTTACCCAACATCCGATTAGCCTCGGATTCACGCATGGGAATAGGATTAGTTTTTCCTAAAAAATGGATGACATTAGGAATATTAGCAATGGCTTGTACGATTTCTCCTGAGAATCGTCCCGGTACTGCCTCTACTAAAATATAGCCAGGCAGGATGTTGCGCTCCGAAATAACTTTCTTACCATTACGGATTTTATATACTTTCTCCGTTGGTACAAGTATTTGAGTAACGGCTTCACCCCACTTTGAACGTAGAATCTCAAGCTCAATACGCTCTTTGATCTTGCGCTCTTTACCGCTAATAACCCTTAATGAATACCATCTTTTATCCTCGGACATAGTGTCTTGTACTTACTGTTTACCTTTCTTACTATTAAACTCCGTAAACCCAACCAGTGCCAAATTTAGAAATGGCGTCCATCACGAGGATCAACAGTGCAAAAATAATAGAAGCAACAATTACTAAAATGGTATTACTCTGTAGGCTAGCCCAAGATGGCCAAGTTACCTTGTGTACCAGTTCATTGTAGCTTTCCCGTAAATACAGCTTGATCTTATCCATTGCTATGAAGTAAAGTATAAATTACATAGGTGGAGAGACTTTCCGAAAACTCGGAATAGACTTTCCGTAGCTCCACCCACTTAGGGTTCTACGAAAAGTAATCTTGCACGGGTGGAGAGACTCGAACTCCCAGCCCCTGGTTTTGGAGACCAGTGCTCTGCCAATTGAGCTACACCCGTGTATAATATAACCTCAAAGTGTATTTTCCTGATCTTTATCAGATAATTACACCCTGTGTTTTTTAAACGTGAGAAATCGGAAGGCGAAAAAAATCACCTCCCGACTCCACTTTTTTATGCTAAAGCAAACGTCATTTTAAGACGATTACTCAATGATCTCAGTAACCTGACCAGCACCTACAGTACGGCCACCCTCACGGATAGCAAAACGTAGACCCTTGTCCATTGCGATTGAGTTAATCAAGTTCACTTCCAAGGTAACGTTGTCACCAGGCATTACCATCTCAACATTTTCTGGCAGTACAACATCACCAGTTACGTCAGTGGTACGGAAGTAAAACTGAGGACGGTAACCGTTGAAGAATGGTGTGTGACGACCACCTTCATCCTTACCTAGAACATATACCTCACACTTGAATTTCTTGTGCGGAGTAATTGAACCAGGCTTACAAATTACTTGTCCACGCTTGATTTGATCCTTTTCAATACCACGAAGAAGAAGACCAGCGTTATCACCAGCTTCACCGCGGCTAAGAATCTTACGGAACATCTCTACACCTGTGATCGTAGAAGTAAGGTTCTTCTCACCTTCTTTCATCAAACCAATGATCTCAACTGGATCACCAGTGTTGATAACACCACGCTCGATAGAACCAGTAGCAACAGTACCACGACCAGTGATCGAGAATACGTCCTCTACAGGCATCAAGAAAGGCTTGTCTACATCACGCTCAGGAAGAGGAATGTGCTCATCAACAGCATCCATCAGCTCTTTAATCTGAGCTACACCTTCAGCATCACCTTCGATTGCTTTCAAAGCAGAACCAGTGATTACAGCAGCGTTGTCGCCATCGTACTCGTAGGTAGAAAGAAGTTCACGAACCTCCATGTCTACCAATTCCAACATTTCTTCATCATCAACAAGGTCAGCCTTGTTCATGAATACTACAATTGCTGGTACACCTACCTGGCGAGCCAATAGGATGTGCTCACGTGTCTGAGGCATAGGACCATCAGTAGCAGCAACAACAAGGATAGCACCGTCCATCTGAGCAGCACCCGTTACCATGTTCTTCACATAATCGGCGTGACCAGGACAGTCAACGTGACCATAGTGACGATTTGCTGTCTCGTATTCTACGTGAGCAGTGTTGATCGTAATACCACGCTCTTTTTCTTCAGGAGCAGAGTCAATACTAGAGTAGTCTTGAACATCTCCTGCACCTCCATGCGCTTCGTGAAGTACTTTGCTAATTGCCGCGGTGAGTGTTGTCTTGCCGTGGTCAACGTGACCAATAGTACCAATGTTTACGTGAGGTTTCGACCTCTCAAAAGTTTCCTTAGCCATCAGTTGTTTATTTTTGGAAACAAAGTTTAACAATAAATAACAGTTGTTCGGGAATTTACCGAATACCGGTGCCACGAGAAAACGTGGCGGCAATAGAGCCAATGGGGAGATTTGAACTCCCGACCCCTTCCTTACCATGGAAGTGCTCTACCCCTGAGCTACATTGGCAAGAACTATTGTTTAGCTCCTGCGCTAAAATAAAAGAGCGGAAGACGAGACTCGAACCCGCGACCCTCAGCTTGGAAGGCTGATGCTCTACCAACTGAGCTACTTCCGCTTAAATGGTGGGGGTGGTAGGACTCGAACCTACTCAGCCGAAGCACTGGATTTACAGTCCAGCCCGCCTCTCCAACTGCGGCGCACCCCCATACTTTCAAAGAGCAAAAAAGAGCCAGCAGAGGGATTCGAACCCCCGACCCGCTGATTACAAATCAGCTGCTCTGGCCAACTGAGCTATGCTGGCATTATTACCATTTTTACAAGTCAAACACCTTCTTCAAACTTTCCAAAGAAACTCTTTTACGGAAGGATATATCCTAAGATGGATATAAGTTTGTCTAACTTAACTAAAGCGGCAAAATCTAATGCTTTTATCTTCCCTTTGGAAGTAACCCTGAGATCATTTTCTCAAAGCGATTGCAAAGATATATCTATTCGGTAAAAGAAAAAACTTTTGCTGAGATTTTTTTCTCAAGGTTGAAAATTGTTTTCTCAATCACCCCTCAACTCCTTATAAACTAGATCACTCTCCCTATCCATTATTTATGCCAAAGGTATAAATAAAACAGCGCCGATGATCTACTCTCATCGACGCTGCCCTTTTTAACGCAACTAAACATTAAATAGTTTCGCGCATTCGTTCTTTATACTTCACTAATTGCCTTTTGAGAACATCCGTTATTTTATCAATTGAAGCTTCAAAGGTTTTGTCAGTATGCTTGGCTATTAATATATCACCAGGAACGGAAATCCGTACTTCCGCGATTTTGTCTTTAACCTGGCCGGAATTTTCCAGCTTAAGGTTTACACGGGCTTCAATAATTCGGTCAAAAAAGGTGTCTAATTTCCCCAGTTTCTTTTCGATAAACTCGAGTAATTTCTGGTCAGCTGTGAAATGAACTGCTTCTGTGTATACTTTCATGTAGTTACATTTTGTGAATCAAGCGTACTTGATTCTTTCCTATAAAACCGAGGAGTTTTTCTTCTCCCCTATTCGTTTGTTTTTGCTTTTGGATGGGCCTGTTCATAAGACCTCTTTAGCTTTTCAATAGAATTATGGGTGTAAATCTGGGTTGCAGCCAAACTACTATGCCCTAGTAATTCTTTAATCGCATTGAGGTCTGCACCTGCATCTGATAAATGGGTAGCAAATGAATGCCTCAATACGTGGGGGCTGGCACGTTCCAGATAAGGTAGTGTTCCCAAATATTGCTTTACTCTATTATAAACCCATTTGGGGTAAGGTGGTTTTCCTTTATCTGTTAAAATTAGTGTTTCACAATCCGGGAATAGCTCCTCTTTACGTTCTTTGTAAACCTTCAATGCCTGATGTACGGCTCCTCCATAAGGAACTAAACGCTCCTTTCCTCCTTTTCCTGATATTCTCAAGCGTTTTTCTGCTCGCAAAACATCTCTTTCCTTAAGGGTTAATAATTCCGAACGGCGCAATCCTGTTCCATAAAGTAACTCCAATAAAAGTTTATCTCTGGCATCAGAGAAACAAGGAGCCTTCGGAAAAGAAGCCAACAAACGAGCCAATGCCGTTGAATCTGCTGTTACAGGTAATCGCTTCTTGAGTTTTGGTGTTTGAATTGCCTTTGTAGGATCTTTAAGATCAGGTTGCTGACGGCGAGAGTAGCGATAAAATGCTTTTAAACTCGACAATTTCCGCCGAATACTGGCAGGGGCATGTTCCTGCTCTAATAAGATCGCCATCCAAGACCTTACCTGGCTAGCTTCTATTTTAGGCCAGCAGCAGCTCCCATAAGTTTGAGTAACAAAACTTTGAAACTGAATTAAATCATTTTGATAAGCTTTCAAGGTGTGCTCAGAAAAGCGCTTCTCGTATTCCAAATGTTTTATAAATCCTCTCACATCCATATATTCTCTCTATCTTTAACACTAGGATTAAGGTAGTCCTATTCCATCAGAAAAGCAATTATTAGACGGAAGATTTCTATGAAAAAAGAACGTAAACCGGAAAGCTTTTTACAAAAGCCCAGTTACCCGGGAGGGCCTAAAGCCTTGCGTAAGTTTCTTTCTGAACAGATACGCTACCCTGAAGCTGCAAAAGCGAAAAAAATTGAGGGAACAGTTAGAGTGAGGATGGACATTGACTTTCACGGGCATGTTATTGGCACTAAAGTATTAACTGGCTTGGGGTATGGCTGTGACGAAGAAGCCCAGCGGATAGTAAAACTGTTGAAGTTTCAAATTCCCAAGTTGCGAAAGATTCGAGCTACGTTTCACAAAACCATCAATATTCATTTCCATTATCCCAAAACAAAACATAAAGCTCCACCTTCCCAGCAGGTGAACTATTCTATTACCAAAAGTATTCCTACCGAAGACCAGCAAGACGAGAAGAAAGACCAAGGGGATACTTACAACTACACTATTTCTTTCTAAGAAAGAGGAAACTAAAAAGCCCTGTCAACGTGATGTTGACAGGGCCTTTTCTTTAGAAGACAATTTTACTGCGGCTTTTTCTTAGCCGAGTAATTTACCTTCAACTGACCGGATTTACGCAGTTTGATTTTCACATCCTGCACAATCCCCATTGTTACTTCTCCATCTACTCGAAGAGAAGAAGTGATCCGTGCCCGTTTGTTTTCAGGTACTTTCACTTTATGCTTCTCTAGAAAGAGTGGAATATCATCTACGGTAGCGAATGCATCTCCGAGCTGGAGACGTGGTCGTGTACCATAAATTGGTTGATACTTTTTCTCCGGACGCCCGATATAAAGATAATTCACAAGTGATTTTTCCTCTAGCTTCGTAAGTTCCGTAGCATAAGGAGTAGTCACTTTTACCTTTAACTCTGCATCACGTAGTACTGTTACCACCATGAAGAAGAATAACAACATAAAGATAATGTCCGGTAAGGAAGCAGTAGAGATAGCCGGTTTGGCTTTTCCCCTCTTTTTTTGAAATTTAGACATTCTTGCGTTGTTTTTTTATTGCCCTGATATTATACAAGGCAATAACCGTTAACGAATAAACTGGAAGTTTAAGACGATACGTGCTTATTCTTCACCAAAATTGGTGGGTTCCGCCTCGGAAATTACAAATGGAATTTCTCCTTTAATCACCTTTTGTTGAGCAACAGGCATATCATCGCTGTAAGCTACACCGAATTTTTGCCGACTCAAATCATCCCAGAGTTCATAATAAGCTGCTTTCAACTCATTATAGACTTCCAGGTAGGTAGCATAACTGGTACCTCGGTCATTTTTAAGAGAAATAATTGCTTTATTGGGGGCCTCGGCCAAGTCTTCTCTCCGCTGTGGATTGGAGATAAACTCAATCGTCTTTTCCCGCAAATCATCAATATCCATTTCCTCCCCGCGAACGAGTAACATATTCTGGGCATTTACCAGAACAGAGTATACGTTACGGGTTTTCAATTGTGTAATATCCGGTTCTTCATCCGACCATGGCGGTAATTTCACGAGGATACCTTTATCCTCTGCGATCGTAGTGGTTACCAAGAAGAAGATCAACAGCAAGAAGGCAATATCGGCCATAGAGCCGGCATTGATTTCATTGCTCATACGATCTCTGGTACTCGTCTTTGCCATGATGCAGTTTATTTAACGCGGTTAATAATTGGAGAAATGATTGGCATGATCACTAGAGCTACGAAAGCTAAACCAGCCATCAATAAGCCCATTCGGATGGCGCTACCAATCCATTTAAGGTTTCCTTCGGAAATGAAACGACCTTCTGCAGATGTCTCATAATTTTCGATGGCTCCCTTGATCGTGTCGTGGTCTGCACTGCCCGAGGCCATTGTGTAGAACAAAAACATCAGGGCGGCAATAACTAACACACCAAGGATACCTTTGATCGACCCTTTAGGGTTGGAGGCAACGTGATACAAACCGAACAGAACAATACCCGCTGCACAAAGTACAGAAAGGGCAATAGCAGCCAGGATACCAAAATTGAAGACGTTAACACCGAAAATTTCGGCATCATCCATCGAATCAAAATAGTAATCCCCTGCACCGGGAACAGCTATGGCTAGAAAAATCACAACCAGAACCACTCCCACTAGAAAAGCAACTAACTGTCCGTTCTTGCTTAAGAAATTATACATGGAAGATTAAATTACAGGGTGATTAAAATACTTTGTTCTTAGCCATAATGTCAACCAAAGTGATAGAAGCTTCTTCCATCCGGTTAACGATACCGTCAATCTTGTTAACGATATAATTGTAAAAAATCTGTAGGATAATGGCCACTACAAGACCGAATACAGTGGTTAAAAGGGCTACCTTAATACCACCTGCAACTACTGCAGGAGAAAGGTCACCAACTGCCTCAATCCGGTTAAAGGCCTCAATCATACCGATTACTGTACCCATGAAACCAAGCATCGGAGCAATCGCAATGAAAAGAGAAATCCATACCAGACCGCGCTCTAATAAGCCCATCTGTACACTACCGTAAGAAACGATAGCTTTCTCAACAGCTTCAGGTCCTTCAGCAGAACGACGTAGGCCTTCGTAAAGAACACTAGCGGTAGGACCGGCAGTAGATTTACAAACCTCCATGGCTCCGTCTACATCATTAGCAGCTAAGCGCTCATCGATGCGTTCAAGTAATTTGTCTGTGTTGGTAGTAGCCAAATTCAGTGTCAGAATACGTTCAATACAGAACGCAAGACCCAGAATTAAGGTAATCAATACCAAAGACATGAATTTCCAGTCACCGTCGATGAAGTTCTTCTTCAGGACTTGGAACATTGTAGGAGCTTCGCCTTCATCAATGGTAGTCATAGATTCGGCAGCTGCTGCTGCTTCGTCTACCACTTCTTCAATTGCATCTCCAGCATCTTCTGCTGCTTCTCCAATTGCATCTCCAGCATCTTCTGCTGCTTCTTGAATTTGCTCAGTAGCAGTCTGGTCTTCTTGAGCACTAACGGTATTTACCGTGGAAGCTGCTAAGCTGAATATCAATAGCAGCGCAAATAATTTTCGCATAGCCAACGAGGTTTAACGATTTTGTTTAAAGTAAAGTTGTATTGTTTTGCTGCGGAGAGAAAGGGATTCGAACCCTCGATACGGGGTTACCGTATACACGCTTTCCAGGCGTGCCTCTTCAACCACTCGAGCACCTCTCCGAATTAATTTCTTTTAAATAGGATCACAAGATGTAACAATCATTCGCAAAAATTGTAAAAAGAAGCTAATAATCAAAATTTTTTTCGGCTCTAGTCCGAAATGGCCCTTTAATTAAGCCTCAATTATTTCATCAGGCACTACTCTCCTTTCTCCTATAAGATCGGTAAGTTAAACAATTTCTGGGCATTTTCACTGGTAATTGCCGCAACGTTTCCTGTTGTCAATCCCTTGATCGAAGCTAATTTATCTGCTACCTCCTGAACGTAAGCACTTTCGTTACGTTTCCCACGGTGAGGAACGGGTGCCAAATAAGGGGCATCAGTTTCTAATATTATTCGATCCAAAGAAATTTCTGCTAAAGTTTTATCCACCCCACCGTTTTTGAAGGTCACTACACCACCGATACCTAAATATAGACCTAATTCCATAATTGCTTCGGCTTGTGCTACATTTCCAGTAAAACAATGAAAAACACCCCTCAGATTAGAATCGCCAACTTCTTTGACCAATTCAATCAATAGGTCAAGTGATTCTCTAGCATGAACAACAATCGGACGATCAAACTCCAATGCCCATTCCACCTGCTGTAAAAAAGCTGCTTTCTGCTGTTCCACAAAAGTTTTATCCCAGTAAAGGTCAATGCCTATTTCGCCAATCGCAATAAAATCACGCTGATCCAACCACTTTCGAACCCAAGCCAGGTCTGAAAGGTAATTTTCTTTTACAGAACAAGGGTGCAAGCCCATCATCGGAAAACAACGGCCGGGGTACTCCTCCTCCAATTCCAGCATCCCAGCAATTGAAGATTCATCAATATTTGGCAGTAAAAACTGCTGAACGCCAACTTGCTGAGCACGTTCTATCATCGCTGCCCGATCATTTTCAAAAGCTTTAGCGTACAGATGAGCGTGAGTATCAATCAACATATTTATTTCAATATTTTTCTAGGCCGCAAAGGTATAGATTCTATTTGGATGTTTTTTGGTGGACGTGAGCAATGTTTACATTAACTTAGCGCGATGGCAAAAAAGAAAAAATATTACGTCATCTGGAAAGGGCACATGCCCGGTATCTATGATGACTGGGCCAAAGCCCAAGCTCAGATCAAAGGTTTTCAGGGAGCACTATTTAAAAGCTTCCCCTCCATTAACGACGCAGAAAAAGCACTTAAGGTTGGTCCAAAACCTTATTTAAGTGGCGGTGCCTCTAAGGCTAAGCCCTCTGGCAAAACACCACGCTCTCAGATAGTATGGCAAAGCTTGTCCGTAGATGCTGCCTGTAGTGGTAACCCCGGCCCCATGGAATACCAAGGTGTGGACACCAAGAGTAAAGATCAGGTTTTCCATCAGGCTTTCCCTATGGGTACCAATAATATTGGTGAATTTCTAGCTATCGTACATGGATTAGCTCTTTTACAAAAACAAAACCTTCCCCACCTACCTATTTACACCGACTCTGCTACAGCGATGGCCTGGGTACGGAAGAAAAAAGTAAAAACAAATCTCGTTAACGACAGCCGTACGGCTACCCTGCACGAATTGATTATAAGAGGAGAGAACTGGTTAAAGACCAATACTTTCACCAATCCTATTCTAAAATGGGATACCGATAGTTGGGGGGAAATACCCGCTGATTTTGGCAGAAAATAGTAGAGACCAATACCAAGATTTTAAACGTTTCGTAGAAAAAGCAGCGTAATCCGTAGGTAATCCCGATAGAAAAGGGGAATTAGTTGTTATCTTTATTACGATCCTGATTTCTTCTTTTAATTCTATCCATAAAGATGGCTTTTACCCAACGACTTAAGCATTCAATAGGCTGGCCGCTAGCTTTACTCGCTATTATCTGGTTAGTTTTCCTATTAGAACAGGCAACTGCCTCAGAATGGTTTATTTATGGTATTGCTCCACGTAAAACTTACGCCTTACGTGGTATCCTAACTACGCCATTTCTACACGGTAGTTGGGCACATCTTTTATCCAACTCAGCACCCTTTCTGGTCTTAATGGCTATGATTATCTTCTTCTATCCACGTGTTGCTTTTTCTGTGCTCCTTCTTATCTACCTGGGAACGGGAATAACCATGTGGCTTTTTGCAGACCCCGAAGCGCTCTTTTCTGCCTTTAATCGCGCTAATTATCACATTGGTGCCAGTGGGGTCGTCTACGGGATGGCAAGTTTTCTCGCTTTTACCGGATTTTTCCGGCGAAACATTCGAGCGATAGCGATATCTCTGGTCATTGTCTTTTACTATGGAGGAATGATATGGGGAGTACTCCCTACTCAAGAAGGAGTTTCCTGGGAAGGACATCTCCTGGGGGCCTTAGTAGGCGTATTTACAGCCTACTGGTTTCGTCAACGCATTGAAGAAGCTGAAATACGCAGAAAGCCCAGCTATGAGCTAGAACAGGAAGAAGAACAGTACTTCTTTCCTAGAGACATCTTTAACAGAAAAAAGGAATAATTCGAATATTCTTTAAACCTTATTTTTAGGCCAGATCAGCCAAATTACGTAAGAAACAACTGATTCCTGCGTCTTTCACACGCTTCAATAATTCACGGGCTGCTGCCTGAGAATCGTATGCTCCCACAGTGACTTTGTAGACCGTTTTACTATTTAATTCATTGATACTCACAACGACAGGTACATTAAATTGCTTCTGCAATTTTTCTGCCTGAATCAGTACATTACCATATTCATAAAAGGCACCAATCTGTACCCCCCAACCTTTCGCTTCTTGCTTGCGTACATCAAAACGAAACAACCCACGGCCACTGCTGATGTTGTCTGTCACCTCTGGTACCGGGGCAGGAGGCGAAGTTTGTGCTGCATCTTTTAGTCGAAGCGCCTCTGCAACTGCTTTATCTGCATTCACTCGGCCATAACCATACTTGAGGGAATGACCACCGCTATCATATTCTGAAGGATGGCCAATCTTATCAGCAGTACGCTGTAAAATAGACTTAACTTCTCTACTCGTTAAATCAGGATTAGCCGATAAAATAAGCGCGCAAATTCCTGCGACCAATGGCGTAGCACTAGAAGTGCCTCCAAAATGCTTATAATTATCACCACGGCTACGACCATCCCGCCAGAATTTGTAGTTACCGGTTTCCCAGGTCAACCCCTGATCCCAGGATGCTCGGGCAGCAATAATTGGCCAGTCGCCATTAGAAGGCGCACAGATCGTTACTTCTCGCCCTCGATTAGAATAGCTTGCATGGGCATCCTGACTAGTGCTCGCTGCCACCGCTATAACATCTGGGTGAGCTGCGTAATAATTGACATAATTAAGATCGTCATTACCTACGGCGTAGAGAATTACACATCCCTTTCCTCCTCTCCCCTGCTGAGCTGCACGAGCAATAGCTTGTTCTTTGACTGCATTCAGGCTGTAACGAGCATCTGTCGTTCCCCACGAACAACTGATCACATCAGCACCGTTTCGCACACAGTAGTCAAACATCTCTTCCGTTGTGGCTGCGCTAAAGGACGTGCCATGAATGGGCATAAACCGCACACCTGGCGCTGCACCTACAATACCCTGACCATTACTAGCCGCAATTGCTACACTTGCACAGGGCGTACCATGCGTAAAACGCGTATCGCCTTGTGGCAACTGTGATGTGCGGGTCCATAAATCATAAGGCTTGTGCGTCTTCCCTCGTAAATCAGGATGATTGGTATCAAAACCATTATCAATTACTGCTACAGTCACCCCAGAACTCCCTGTATTACCGAGTCGATTCCAAGCATTTAGCACATGTGAGTCTGCTCCTTTTTTGAGTTGGAAATTAGCATCAATCACAAATCCAGGATTATTAAGATGCCATTGATGAGAAATTAGCGTATCGTTAGGGACGGAAAAGGCATATTCGTCCATCGGCATATCTATATCTGGTTCTGCTGTAGACACCAGANAAAGTGCTTGCAGGGATGCAGCAGCTTTTAGCGGATTTGGGGACTTTGCCGTAACTTTTGCAACCATAAACGAGGCAGAGCGCCGATCAGCGATCTTCAAGTGATATTCGTCCAGTACTATTTGTTGCTCATCAGGGCCTACACCATCTTCAAAAGTGATGTAAATCTCTCCTGTTGGAATCATAGGGCGATTGCTCCCTTCTGCGAAATACACATGGGTTCCTACTGCTACCGTATCTTCTTCCCGTACTTTATCCAATTGAGTATCTAGATCCTTGACCTCCCCTTCCAGCGTAACAACCTGAAAACCACCTAAATTAGCCAGTATTTCTTTACCTACAAAGGGCTGCTTCTCGAGACTTCTTGCTGCTACAGACTTCAGCCCCACAAGTTGCTTACTCTTGTGCAGCTTTAACTCTCCCTTACCACTTTTTACTGAAATTTCTGACATAGGTGTTCTTGGATTATGGATGAATCCGAAAGATAAGAAAAGGAAATAAGAAAAGCAGGCCCTACTTCGTGTTGGAATAACTAGTGAGTATAAAGTTGGGACTGCTCTTCCTTAAAATTTCAACGCCTATATCATCAAACTGCATTAGAAACGTGCCAACTACTGACAACGCTGCCAGTGATGTACATTTTTTTTACTTTTCTAAAAAAGGGAAGGTAGCTAACTAAGAGTAAGTAGCAACTAAGGCCTTCAAATTAGCGAGGTGGAGTAGCTTCTCCGGGCGGCGGCGCTCTTTATTCACTGATGTGAAAAAGCCATGATTTTCTAAAAACCGAACCTGTATACGATTCCATTCTTCCTCCGACTTTAATACCCCGGCTACTTGTAGCTCTTTAAAAAGCGTAGTTCCTATGGAATAAAAATCGGGACGACCTAAATAATCTAAATCGGCATCACAGATAATTTCTTCTAGCTTATTTTTTGGGCTTTGAGGAATCTTTGTCGCTAGAATCATTCCACAAATTCGCTCAATCTCCTGGTCGTTATAGCCAAAACCGGGCAAGTTATCACGGGCAATCTTACAGCCACGCACTTCGTGATCTTGACTTGAGACCATAAAGCCAGCATCATGAAAGAGTACCGCCGTTTTTAAAAGCATTGTCTCATAAGCGGTGACATGCATTAAGCTACACAACTCCTCTGTGACTTTTAATACATCCAAAGTATGATGAAGGCCATGGTAATAAAGCTCTTTAGGTAACTCACGGGTGAGTTCTCCTAAAATAAAAGCCTTAGCGCCCAGATAATTCATACTTTATTACGGTAGTAATTCTTCGTCCATAAACGACAGTCTCCCGTCAGGTGTTGCATTAATTGCAGATCAATCTACATAAAATAAGGGAATAGCGTATCCAATTTTTACTGGATACGCTATTCTAAATATCAAAAAATATTATTCCTTCACCAAAATCACACCATCAGCAAGGAAACTTAACTCCCGCTTAGGTTCCGTAATAGCATCGATTTCTTCTTGTGATTTGCCAGCATCTTCTGCGTAATGGCGTAACTCATCGACGGGCGTTGTCTGGTAAAAAGCCTTACCATTCATAATAACTTCCCGCCCAGCGATATCCTTTGGCATGAAAAATCCATAATCCTTAAAACGGACCATCATGTCTTCTCCATCTCCATTGGTGATACTCATCCAGCAACCTTTACTTTGGCAAACTTCGGAAACTTTACCTCTTACAGTAATCGCCATACTATCGGTATCCGTCACTTTAGCAGATAAATCCTGATAAGCAATTACTGCTTCCGGCGTAAATTCAGCACCAAATGACTCGTCACCTGCCTGCTCTTCTGTCTGTGAATCGCTCTCCGTAGCGGCTTCTCCTGTTGATCCGCAAGCTGTTCCAAAACCAACGAATAATACTAAAGCTAATAATTGAAAAAAGTACTTCATGTTTTTTTTCTGCAAAAATAAGTAATTGCCAATAAATAATGTTAAAACCTGAAATAGATCGAACCGAATTCTCACTCAAACACACCGTTCCCTATCAAGGTCTCTAAAAACAGCCTTAATAAACTATTAATTCCTAAAATTGAGTGCAATAAGTAGGCCCTAAATAAGGTTTTTAAGTCACCTCGATTCAGTCTTCTACTCCCCTACTTTATCGCAAATCCAATTGTCCCTAAAACAATCTTATCATGGCCAAGTCGCTCATCATTGTAATACTCTCTGTTATCACTGGTTTTTCGCTTTCCGCCCAGGTAGGCTGCTCCAAAGGCAACTGCCTAAATGGCTACGGTAATTACACCTTTCCTGGTGGAGCTCGTTACATGGGAGATTTTAAAGATGGTAAAATGCACGGCGAAGGCATCCTTTACTATGTAGATGGTTCTAAATACATTGGTAACTGGCACGAACAGGAACGGGAAGGAAAAGGGCGAATGACTTTTGCCAATGGGGATGTCTATTTCGGCATATTTAAAGCCGGAAAATTTCATGGTCAAGGCAATATGAAATATGCCAACGGTAATACCTATGATGGAGAGTGGCGCAACGGCCATCCCAATGGCCAGGGCTCCTATAGTTTTCAAAGCAATGATCGTTATGAAGGTCAATTAAAGAATGGCCTCTTTAATGGTACAGGCACCATGTACTATGCAGATGGCAGCCGCTACGAGGGGGAATGGCAAGAAAACAAACGCCAAGGACTAGGCACACTTTATCATAATAATGGAGAACAGATCAATGGCCAGTGGGAAAACAACCAGTACTTGGCCGATTGGGGACGAATGGCTTACTCCGGTGACACGACCAGCTTACGGAATTGCAACACCCAGAATTGTGATTCGGGTAAAGGCAAATTCCGCTATCAAGATGGCTCTCAATATTATGGAGACTTTAGTCAGGGTGTTCCTGAGGGAATCGGGTCCGTTTATTACTTTTCCGGCGATCGTTACGAAGGAGGCTGGAACCGGCATGCACCACACGGAAAAGGAGTCATGTATTACGCCAATGGTAAGGTCGTTGGTGCAATTTGGGAACACGGTGTGCCTGTTCGCCAGCTCTTCACATCTCAGCAAGATGCGCCATCAACAGTAAGGGTTGAGCGTAGTGACGAAGTAAAAATATGGGCCGTTGTCGTAGGGGCAGCACGCTATACGCACATGCCTGTTTTGCGCTACACCGATGATGATGCCTACCAATTATTCGCCTTCCTGAAAAGTCCGGAAGGTGGTGCCTTGCCCGACCACCAAATACAACTTTTGATTGATGAAGATGCCACCCACCAAGGTATCCTAAACGCCATGCGCTCCGTATTTCTGCGTGCTGATGATAATGATATGATTCTTTTTTACTTTTCCGGACACGGCCTACAGGGTGCTTTTCTCCCCGTAGATTATGATGGTTTCGCCAACCGTCTGGAACACGAAGAAATTCGCGACTTACTGCGCCAAAGTCGAGCCAAGCATAAACTCGTTTTGGCTGATGCCTGCCATGCAGGTAGTCTTTTGGCAGCACGTGCACCAGTCCATATCGCACTACAAGAATATTATGACGCATTGAATGCCAGCAGTGGAGGCACCGCTTTATTACTTTCCTCCAAAGGCGAAGAGTATTCCCTGGAAGATCGTGGACTTCGTTCAGGTATTTTTAGCCACTTCCTCATTCGAGGGTTAAAAGGAGAAGCCAATACCAATACGGATAACTTGATCACCATCCGTGAGTTGTTTAACTTTGTACACCAACGGACAAGACAATATACCGGTAATGTACAGACACCGACCCTCACTGGTACCTTTGATGACAACATGCCTGTTTCCGTAATTCGGTAAACTTGTGTGCAAACCAGACCTTACAAAACCTGCTCAGAGCATATACACTTTGAGTATTTGCCAAAATAAATTGAGCTGTTCCTTAACGCTATTAACCCCAAAAAAAACAACTGATGACTCAATAATTCATCCCGGGCCCAAAAACTACCCATGCAACTATTCCAAAAAGTCTACACTCACGTATCCTGGCCAACTTTACTGCTCTGCCTTATTCTCTCATTAGGACTTGGTTTTAACCTAAACGCCCAATGCCTGGAAGGAGACTGCTTCAACGGAGAAGGAATTTTCCGTTATCCTGACGGAAAACGCTACAGCGGCACCTTCCAGCAATCTCAACCCGCTGGTGAAGGTGCTTTATACCACCTGAACGGAGAACGATATCTCGGGCAATTTCAAGCGGGAAAGCCTCATGGCCAAGGCATCTACTGGTACGCCGACGGAAGTTTTCGCCAAGGATATTGGCGCAATGGAAGGTTAGTCCAAGGACAGGATCATCCTGCCGACTGGCAACAAAAAGGGCCTTCCCAGGCAGGTTGTGTAGCTGGCGATTGCACCAATGGCACCGGCACCTACCTCACGCCTGGTGGTGCCATCTATGTCGGACAATTTCTTCATGGAGAAATTCACGGCCAGGGCATTTGCACCTATGCAGATGGTAGCCGCTACGAAGGCCAATGGCAACACCGCTACCCCGAAGGGTATGGTACCAAGGTTTGGGCCAATGGCCAACAATTCAGTGGACAATGGCGACGAGGGCAACCCATCACCCAAAATGGCCTTTATCAACAACAAGGCCAAGCGTTTACTTCTATGGATGGCACCCTAGTGCTCCAATCTGGTTGCTTGCAAGGTAATTGCCAAAACGGACAAGGCGTTTATGCTTACGCTGACGGTAGTCGTTACGAAGGACAGTTTCTTGCCGGGCAACCTCACGGACAAGGAGCTTTTTTTTATCCTAATGGAGATTATTATCGCGGACAATTCGCCTATGGTTTGCCACATGGCCAAGGCCGTAGGGTATTCACCGATGGCAAGGTACTTCAAGGCGACTGGCTAGAGGGAGGTTTTCTACCTACCAGAACGGCCGACCAAGAGCGGGGATGCCTAAGTGGCAATTGCCAAAACGGCTATGGCGTCTATCGCTTTCAGCAAGGTGACCGCTATGAAGGTAGCTTCCTCGACAGTAAGCCCCATGGCCACGGACTGGTACAATACCAAAACGGCGACCGTTATGAAGGCGAGATGGAAGCAGGCGCTTTCTCCGGATATGGTACTTACTACGAAAAAAGTGGACAAATCTTTGAGGGCCTCTGGGCAGCAGGCAAATATCTGGGAAATACCCGTGTCGCGGGTACAAATCCCCAACCGCAAATTAGCCCTAAACAAGGAAAAACCTGGGCGCTCATCATTGGAGTGTCCTCTTACCAGCATATGCCTGCTCTTCGGTTTCCTGATGATGATGCCTATCGCTTATTCGCTTTCCTAAAAAGCCCTCAAGGGGGAGCTATTCCTGATCAACGCATCCAGGTGTTGATCGACGAAGACGCTACCAGAAAAAACATATTGGAAGCCATGCAACGGCTCTTTCTTCAAGCAGGGCCTGATGATTTATTGGTCCTCTATTTCTCCGGACATGGAATTCCAGGCGCGTTTTTACCTATCGATTACAACGGTGCAGACAACTTACTTACTCATCAGGAAATAAAACAAATGCTGGACCGAAGCGCCGCCGGCTACAAACTCTGCCTAGCCGATGCCTGCCACTCCGGAGGGCTTCTTGCCGCCAGAGGAGGCCAACTCCCCGATGTGCTTAGTCGCTACTACGAAAATCTGGCCGATGCCCAACGAGGGACGGCCTTGATCATGTCTTCCAAAGCAGAAGAAACGTCCTTGGAGTCAAGTGGCTTACGGCAGGGGGTATTCAGCCATTTCCTGCTCCGCGGCCTTAAAGGAGAGGCCGACCGGGACGCTGATGGTGTGGTTAGAGTGCAAGAACTCTATCACTACATCGACGAACAGGTTACTGCCTATACCCGTTTCCAACAGAGCCCCGTTATTCAGGGCAGTTATGACCAAAGGATGCCCGTGGCGGTACTGCGATGACCCCCCTACAAAAAGAGGTCTCAGTGCGGAACGAAACCTTAGTCAACTTTAACGCTAAAGTTTCATTCCGCCCCGCACAACTATCGTGCAACTTTCAACACCTTTAATGTTCGTTGGCGGCCATCTGCTGCTTGCAGTTGCAACAGGTAGGTCCCTTCCGGGTAAAAGTCAACATCTAGCGTCGCTGTTCCATTGACTTCGCCCCAATCGGCTAGTAAACGGCCCTGGAGGTCGAATAGCTTCAGTGCCAATGTCTCCGTCTCAGGAAATCGAACTTGCAGCCAGTCCGTCGTCGGGTTCGGATAAACATTCACCTCCCAATCCGCTGGTAATTCCTCTTCTGTTTGCACTAACAGGTCATAATAAACTTGGTGAAAGCCTTCTCCAAGTTCCAGGCCATTTTGGTGGCGGCTAACCGCTATTTCACCTACCGTCCAGTGCAGGTTGCCTACCAGTATATTCTGGTAATAATCACCAGCACTCCCCACTACCGTCCGCGGCATATCCTGAGCTGTAACAGCCGTGAGCACTAAGCCATTCAAACCCAATAAAATCGGCAAATATTTTTTCATTTTCTCTTGTTTGGTGGTCAATTAATAGGGGCCCTACCAGCGTTCCAGTACTCAATCGTACTGGCCTTGGCACCAGGCTGTCCGTCGCTAAAGCGCTCCTACCATCCTTGGTCCTGCTCCTCCGTCCGCCGGGCTACGCGCGCTGCGCTGCGCCCTAACCGAGAAGCTGTTCACCTACGATGAGGCAGCCACTCCCGACTTTTTCAAGTCGACTCCGCCAGCGGGGTACATTTGTTACTGCTAGTAGTGAATGGACCATCCACCGGGTTCTGTCCTTTTAGTTTAAAGCAGTAGCGTTTTAGGTGCGGACCGAACAGGGAAGCACGGCGCAGCGGAGCGAGCACAACCAGGGGTGGTAGCCGCTATTTTTCTGATTTAGATCAGAAAATAGCGGCGGACGACCCGGCCGCCGCCCCAAAGGGCTGGCGGGGGTGCCAAACTATTCTTTTAGTGCGGCTTCCAACCGTAATAAGCGTTGCTCCATCGCTTCGATCAGCGCTTGTTGAGTAGCTTGCTCGGTTTCCGCTTTCTCCAAAGCATCTTCCAATTGTTCGATCTGGCCTTGCTGTTCTTGAATCGCCTGGATCGCCAGTACGCTAAAGCCTGCATAATTCACAGAAAGCAGGCCATTGTCTCGTTCGCCTTTTTGCTCCAAAACCAACTCAGGGAATAGTGCCTGCACGTCTTGGGCAACAAAGCCAATGGAGGTTTTTCCATCCGGGTTGTTATCGCGGTACACATAACGAGATGGTTGCAATGCCAATACTTTGGCGAGGCTCGTCTCTAATGGGCGGATGTCTTTCTTTAAACGCCGATCTGAGGCAGAGGTATAAGCCCCTGTAGCCGCATCGAAAGAACCACGGAAACTGTTATCTGCATAGAGCGACAAATCTCCGGCTCCCGTTACGTACTGCTCCCAATCGGCCTCGGTCGTACCGTTGTAAATATTAAAGCCATAGATATCAGACTCTACTACTCGTAAAACATAAGGCGTAGCCGTCACTGATCCTGTTTCTGAAATAGAAACACCCGTAGTAATCAGCCGCAGCGCATCTACGCCGCCGCCGCCGCTAGCTGTGATGGCAGGCGCGGGAATACCGTCTACCGCTTTTAGAAGAAGGGAACTACTGCCGCTGATCAACTCCAGTCCTTCGTCGTCAAAAGTAGCAATATCACTACCGAGAATCTGTAACCTAATAGCACTGTTCACCAGGTTACCGATCTGCATATCGGCTCCATCATGGTACATGTAACCATACCAACTATTGCCATTATAAAACTGAACGGAAGGTGTCCCGTCATCTATTCTGAAGTCGCCCAACAGGTGTAGTTTATTGCCGGGGCTGGCTGTACCGATGCCCACATTGCCGCCATTGTAATAAACATTGGAGCCACTGGTGCTCCAGGGTGAGCTGCCGCCGAGGCCAGAAAGGTTGACGCTGTTTCCTCCTGAAATCTGTAGATCGCTTCCACTCAAACTGAGGCTTTGTAGTTCGTTGGTCGTGCTGGCGTCTGTAGCAGAGAGTACCCCACCACTGATTTGAATTCCAGCACCAGCCGTATAGGTTCCTGCTGGGCCAACAGGGCCTTGAGGCCCCGTAGCGCCGGGGTTACCTTGCGGGCCTTGTGTTCCTGTCGGGCCAGGGTCTCCCTGAGCACCTTGCGGGCCCGTCGCACCCATTGGGCCTGTAGGGCCAGGATCACCTTGTACGCCCTGTGTTCCCGCTGGGCCGGCGTCTCCTTGTGGGCCTTGAGGGCCAGTAGCACCCATTGGACCCGTAGCTCCCTGCGGACCAGCTGGGCCGGGTTCGCCTTGAGGGCCTTGTGCACCAGCAGGGCCTACTGGACCTTCAGGACCAGTAGCGCCGATAGCACCGGCAGGACCCATTGCGCCTGTCGCGCCAGCAGGGCCGGGTTCGCCTTGCAAACCTTGGGGACCCTGAATGCCTTGGGGACCAGTAGCACCCATTGCACCTTGGGGACCCTGTGGGCCTTGTATCTGGCCTACATTCACCCACATGCTGCCGTCCCAAACGTAGCCATCACCATCGGTTTGGACGATATAGAGGTCACCTTGCATACTTGTTGCAGGTAAATCAGCTACCGTAGCGACTGTTCCTATAATTTGAACGCCAGTGCCATCTTGCCCGGCAGGGCCTTGGGGGCCAATGGGACCAACAGTTCCTTGTGGACCTGCGGGGCCAGTAGCCCCTGTAGGGCCAATAGAGCCTTGCTCACCCTGTGGGCCAGCAACACCAGCGGGACCAGTAGGGCCTTGGCTTCCTTGTGGGCCTGCGGGGCCAGCAACCCCTTGTTCGCCTTGTTCACCTTGTGGACCGGGGTTTCCTTGTGGGCCGGCAGGGCCGGGGGCACCTTGGGGGCCCTGTGGGCCTTGTATCTGGCCTACATTCACCCACATATTGCCATCCCAAACGTAGCCATCGCCATCCGCTTGGACGATATAGAGGTCACCTGCATTGCCGCTTGCTGGTAAATTCCCCACCGTGGCAACAGTACCTACGATTTGAACGCCAGTGCCATCTTGCCCGGCAGGCCCCTGTGGACCAACTGGGCCTACCGGCCCGACAGGACCTTGCGGGCCGGTAGCTCCTGCTGCACCAGGGGGGCCAGCAGGGCCAGCTTCTCCCTGAGGACCAGTAACACCTGCAGGAATAGTAACGGTATTCCCATTGCTAATCATCAGATTACCTGTATTGGAATCGTATACCAACGTTTGGTTATCTGTCCCTCCAGGAAATGAAAGGGTAACAGCATTTCCATCTGTCAGGGTTAGGGTTTGCGTGTTGGGATCGTAGAGCAAGTTTTGTAATTCATCGGTAGGATCACCACCTCCGGAGCCATTTGCAGCTTCTCTGGCATAAATGGCGTAGGGTACTGACAACAACTGGCTGGTACCTAAATTTGTGTAATTGGTCCCGCTATTGGGGTCCATGTCTATTTTCAAATAATAGGCATGTGCCCCCCAATCGAGGTTATTCATATCTCCTGATAACGGAGAGCCGCCGCCGATTTCCAGATCGAAAACTCCTAGTGGAGAGGTTGTGATTTCGTGCCGCTCGGCATAGTCAACTAGGCCAGAGACGCCATCACGAACCAAGCTTACTCTGACTGCCAAATTTTCGCTCAGGTAAGGGCTACCTCCGGCATCACGAGCAACTGCCTGGAATTTGAATTTTTCTGGTGCTTGGCTGTAAACACTGCTGGCGCAGGTCAGCAATAAAAACGCAAATAAAATTAATCGTTTCATACGTACGGGAATTAGACTTTATTTAAGGAAGAACCCTTACTAGGTTTTGGACCAGTGGGATTATTTTTAGTTATCACAAAAGTCCCCTCTCTTTCCCTGACCGAATTGCTCATTTTGGACAAGAACTTGCCTGTTTCTATAAACAACTGATAATCAGCAGAAAAAACAAAACAACAATTCTATAACCTTGGCCTTGGTAACATCATTAGGTGGGAATACATTAACTTCGTAACGAACAATCACCAGCGGCTAAACTTGTTGAAATCGGGATGATGCGAAAAAGCTTACTATTGTATCTACTTTTCTTTGGTTCTCTTGCTGTCAACTGCCAGGATTCCTTGCAGCAGTATCTCCATATGGCTACTAACCCCGTAGCTGGAGACCTGCCAACCGCAATACAAGCCGCTCAAAAGTGTATTGAGCAAAGCGATCCAGTCACTTTTCCTGAACTGCATTTCCAGTGCCGTTTTGCCCTGGCCCGTAACTATTACGACTTGGGACAGCCCTGGGAAGCGGAACGAACGATCCTGCCAGCTATAAATTTTGCCAGAGGCCAGAACCGAAAAAAATTACTTTTCCAGTCCTTATTGTTCCAGCAGGAGATTCTCAACTCCACTGATCGTCCGGAAGAATCCTGGCCGATCTTACAAGAGT
Source organism: Lewinella cohaerens DSM 23179 (assembly GCF_000379805.1). Taxonomy (GTDB): domain Bacteria; phylum Bacteroidota; class Bacteroidia; order Chitinophagales; family Saprospiraceae; genus Lewinella; species Lewinella cohaerens. Next base: position 152,199 of record NZ_KB903532.1, read on the forward strand.
GCCAAACCATAGCGACTGAATTAAACGACTCTCTTCTTTTAGCGAAAGCTTATTATTCTACGGGCTACTTCATTCTCTATTACAATAAATTGGATGACGAAACCGGCATGCAATACCTGGAAAACGCGCTTGGTATTTTTACCCGAAAGGGAGATTTAAAGATGATGGCTCCTGCCATGCGCAGGATTGCCCGTTATACCAAGGATAAGGTTAAGGCGGAAAATTATCTTCAAGCAGCTGTTGAACTTTACAGAGATCAAAAAGATGAAATAAGCTTGGGTTGGGCTTATTATAGTTTAGCCAATTTTTATCGTAACCAGCAAGCGCTAATACCTGCACTTCAGGCACTAGAAGAAGCCCTAAAGCTCCACCGCAAAAACGATTTAAAAGGTGGCGTTGCTGATGTTTTGCTCGAGATCGGCTGGGTACATTTAGCCCAGCAAAAACCACAGGTGGCAATTGCTCCGCTCACCGAAAGTCTGGCTTTGGCTCAAAGTATTCCTTTATTTCCTAATANCAGGGATGCCACAGCAGCACTAGCTGAGGCTTATGCTACTATTGGTGAATTTGACCAGGCCTACAAGTACCTCGAACAGAATAGTGCGTACAAAGACTCTACCTTTTATGAAACACTCAATCGACAGATGGCAGAAAGTAATGCCCGCTATGAGAATGAGCAATTGGAAAAATCCATCGCGGAACGCGAGTTGGAAATAATAAAACAAAAAGCGCTCCGCAACCGAATACTTGGCACAATGGGGTTTGTTTTACTGCTGGCCCTCATTGCTTTTCAAATTGTTTATCATCGTCAAAAAAGAAACAAAGACAAAGCCGAACTGGCCTTAGGCTTCCAATCGAGAGAAGCAGAAAGGCTAAGGGCTCTTAATGAGTTGAAATCCAACTTCTTTACCAATATTTCTCACGAATTACGCACACCTCTTACTCTTATACTAAGTCCTCTGGCTGATGTATTAGAACGCATCAAGGCTAAGCCATTACAAACCAAACTGGGAATTGTGCATCGCAATGCACAACAGTTACTCAACCTCGTGAATGAAATCATGGATTTATCCAAAGCAGAGGTAGGAAAGTTGACCATTCATTCCAGCTCCATTTCTCTGCAACACCTGGTAAAAAGAATTTTCTCTTCTTACGAATCTTTGGCTACACTTCGGAATATAAATTATGATCTATCCATACATTGTCAAGATGTAATGGTGGAAGTTGATATAGATAAGTTTGAAAAAATCCTAAACAACTTGCTTGCGAATGCACTTAAGTTTACCGCTGCGCAAGGAAGTGTACATCTGGATGTCAGTCATCAAGACGGCAATTATACTTTTACGATTAAAGATACTGGCCAAGGCATTCATCCTGATGATCAGGCCCGGATTTTCGACCGTTTCTATCAATCAGACAAAAGTGACCACCTACGGGGCGGTACTGGTATTGGTCTCGCTTTAGCGAAGGAGCTTAGCCAAATTCTTAACGGGCAAATAACGGTAAGCAGTGAATGGGGTAAAGGAAGTACTTTTCAATTGATTTTACCATTAAAAGAAGCTACTCCAACCAAAGTCACAACACTCATATCCCCAGGCAAGCTGGTGACATCTACCCTACCCAAGCGTGTTCCTAATTACGCACCCCTCGGTATTCAGGGAGATAAAGCACGACTCTTAATTGTAGAGGATCATCCTGAAATGGGCAAGTACCTTCTCGAAGTACTTTCTGAACATTATCAATGTGTTTTAGCCCAAGATGGCCAACAGGCCCTGAAACAACTACGCCTGTCCTCCTTTTCCGCCATCACCTCCGATGTAATGATGCCCAATATGGATGGTTTCCAGCTACGGGAGGCTATCAATCAAAAAGAAGAATGGCGGCAAATCCCCTTTCTTTTACTAACCGCACGCCATCTTGAAGAAGATAAAATACGAGGTTTTCAACTTGGCATTGATGACTACATCTCCAAACCCTTCAGTACTAAAGAGCTACTCGCCCGGATCAACAATCTTGTTAGAAACAAAGAGGAACGTGATAAATTTGTTGCCAAAGAACCAGATAAAGCGGTACTATCCGTAGATCAGAACCTCCTTAAGACGTTAGAGGATACCTTATTGAGTCGACTAGAGGAGGAGAATTTCAAAGTAGACGACTTGGCGGAAGCTATTCATTACAGCACTAAACAAATGGGCCGATTGATTAAAAAACACACTGGCCTTTCTTCTGTACAGTTTATTCTGGAGGTACGTCTGCAAAAAGCCCGTACCCTTTTGGCGCAACGACAATGTGCTACCGTACTGGAGGCTCAGTTTGCGGTGGGAATTCGTAGTACTTCTTACTTTACCCGAAAATTCACGGAACGATTTGGAAAAAACCCAAAGGATTATTTGAAAGCCTATTAAAGGCTTTTATGCTAAAGCTCGGTATATCTGCTTTCTATGATGGCGAAAATGTGCTGTCATAAAGCTGAACATCCCAGGAAAAGATAATCGACCAGCAAAGGGATGTTTGTAAACTTCTCGATCAAGATAATTTTCTTCTAATTGCTCTAAAAATGTTCGTAACAACTGGCGTTGTGTTTGATACTGCATCTTAATGTTGGCCAAATCATCTTCCTTTGGCAAGGCAGAAGTGCTGATGAGCGCTGGTGCTTTCACTTTTAAAGGTAAAAATAGATACCAATTTACAAATAGCGCTCTTGCGGCAGCAGCAAGCCCTGCTTTTGGCAAATTTGGCTCAAAGCTTAATTTTTTTTCACAGTACTGCAGCGAATATTTTTCCGACAACAATAAATGATTTAAAACTTGGGTAACACTCCAACTTTCGGGTGCGGGTGACCGATTTAGCTGTTCGGAAGAATAATGATCCAATTCCGTAAAGAGTTGGTCCAGTTCTTTATCCATAACGGCTAATTGATCCAGGATCGCAGCTCGCATGATTATGATTATTTTAAAGAATAGACTTGTTCTACTGACAAGCTTGCCTAGAACAAGCTATCCAAGACAAAGCCATTTTAGGGTATTTTTCACTCCCCTAAGGTAATCATTTATGCGAAAACCGGCCCGTAGAGACGTTGTGGTGCAACGTCTCTACGGAGAAATTAGATTTTAATCATTCTTATTTGTCGAAAATCGCCTTCATGCGCTAGACGTAACCAATAGACGCCACTACTCAACTGGTCGAGGTCATTTACCTCAATTCGGTTTTGCCCGGAAGGGAAATAAACACCTAATTCCTGGCGCACCAACTGGCCTTGAGCATTAAACAATTGCCAATCCAACTCACCGCCTTCATCCAGAATCAAATCCACACGGAATGCTTCCTGAAAAGGATTGGGGTAGGCCTGCACATCTACTATCGGATCTAAATCTTCTGTGCCATTGGTACAATCCGTTTCGAAGTAGTAGATGGTTGTTTCGCTAGTAGAGCTATTACAAACTGTTTCTATCTGAAATTCATAAGTTGTGCAAAATTCCAGGCCTTGCAAAACCAAGGCTGTATCCTGGGTAGCCTCCGATTCCCACGTCGCCTCGCCCAGCGGGCGGTAACGCACGATGTATGCCAAGGGGTCACCATTAATTTCCCAATTAAGGCCAGCACTGGTATAATTTTCGTCAATTTGTACCTCCGTAGCTTCAGGACAAGGAATGAACCCAGAAAAATAAGCTGTGATATCATCATTGCTTTCCAAGCTCATCTGGATGGCTTCTTCAAACTGGTCAGGAGCAAAGATGTTATTAGCCACTTCCCAGTAGGCAAATTCATGATTGGGGTTAGCCAACGCCTCCAATTCAATTTCAATGCCGCCATAATAGGTAGCCGCCCAAGGATACACCAGCCCTTCAACGGTATTGGCGCGCACCCTGCCGGCTCCTTCTGGCTCTACATTAATCGTCAATTCAAATGGGCCGGTAATACCGTCTTCTTCATAGCAGTCTATCATCCCGTCGGCAATGACAGTACAACGAGTCAATATATAATTGCGCAGGTTCACTACATTATCTTCCCATCCTTGCATGGTTCCTCCCCATCTTTCTATCTGGCGTGGCATTTCCGGACGAATCCTGTCGATCATACTATCCAATAATTCCAACATAAAATCACAGCCCAGATACGTATTCGTCAAATCCGCATAACGGTTGATATACAAAGCAAAGAAGTCTGGATTTTCGAACAGACGAGAAAAAATCGTCAAGTGCCCTTCAAAATCGGTCGTTGGTGAAATAAGCTCTATGTTACAAGGATCAGCCAATGGGCCTTGGTCGGGAATAAAGGTATAGTTGATATAGTGACCATAAGTAGCATCTTCATCCCAAAGAATGTAACGCCAGCGTTGGGCACCACCATCAGGGTCTCGCCCTCGCCACCAGGCCGTATTCCAATTGAGCCAATCAGCAGAGACATTATGGGAATGCAGAATAATGTAGTCCAATAAACTCTCCACATCTAAGCGCTCAGAAACGTAAGCATAGCTAGCAGGATCGGCCATATCGTTAGCCCCAATATAGGCGGTCAATGCGTTCCAGTCATCTATGCTGCCGTATTCTTCCCAGGTATTCCCCCAAGTCTTGAGAAAATCAATTTCAAAACGATTCTGATCATAATAATAACTGGTAAAATCGTGATCATCTACCTTCTCCCGAATTTCGTACACGCCCCAGTATTGTCCGTTGACGAAAAGAATACAAGGTTCGTAAGTCCGTTCGTCCATATGGAGGTTGGCTTCCTGCGAAAGTGTATGCACAAAGGCATCACGGATATGTGCTCCGCCGTCTTCAAAGGAATAGTTATCGTTAGCGGCAGCTTTTAGAATAAGTCGCTGAAACTTGTCTCTGTCCGTTTTTCCAGGAAAAATCTCGTGTTTCACGGCATAGTCGTCTCCCATTTGGTCGCGGGTAACGAAGTCAATCCCGCGCTGGTCATAAAAGTTCCAGGAGTCATTGCCATGTTTATTGAAATCTCCGCTGGCATCAGCTACTCTATCCCCTTCTGCGGTAAACAACTCCAGGGTACCGATGGGCTCCAGAAAAGTAGCACCGTTGATGAGTACCTCTACTTCATCCCCCGCAATCGAGATCGTAGGCACCGTGAAGGTTTCATCAATGAAAAAGGTCTGATAGTCCACAAAACTCGGTGGTGCAGCAGTATCTTCACCATAGGCAATGGCCTTCACCACTGCTGTTGCATCGATCATAAATGGACCAGTATAAGGTGTACTTGCATCGGATGGCATCGAACCATCCAGGGTGTAATACACATTTGCACTAGGATCACCTATTATAATACTTATTTCTGTCGCCCCTGTGTAAAACCCTGCAGCCGGCTGTATCGAAGGTTTCGCAGCATATTCTGGCCGAGGATCACTGTTGTCAGCATCCGGGCTTGGATTCACAAATACAAACCACTCGCTACCTCCATCCGGGAAACGCCCGCGAGAATGGCCAGCCTGATTGGGAATATCCAGTTCGTGGCTGTCCAAAATGCTCCCGGCGGCATTGGCCAATACAACAGCTTCACTGTTCTGGGTTTGAGTAATCTTAAAATTGGTATGCCAGGTCGTTCCGTCAAACTGATCGAGACTGGAAGCCCATACTTGAAAAAACCCATTGGCAGGAATAATCGTACCCGCTGGAATTTCCCATTTGGTAGGATTGTTCAGTTTATCACTAAGGTAGTAACCACTAATATCGACCGCTACATTGGATGGATTATACAGTTCTATCCAGTCTTCATCACCACCAAAAGCGTTAAAAAACTGACGATAGTTACCTGCTGAAAATTCGTTAATCACCACTTGGCCCGATAAACAGGAGGCCATGAGTACAAAGAGAACAAAAGGAAAGTAGTACTTATAATTCATATCTGGAGCATATTTTCATTACGAAAGGTAGTTTTTTAACAAAGGATTTCGCAGTGTAATTTGCATTCTGTATTACCTTTGACAATTAATTTAAGGGATGAGGAAATAAATAATCTACCCAAAGGACGTAGCAAATTTTTCTTTAGACAAATCGGATTTTTAGCAGCATAGCGGGCTACGCAAGAAAAATCTGATGATGGATAAAGCAAAATTTGTAGGAAGATGTGTAGATTATTTTTTGCGAACCCCCTAACACAACAAGTACATGCTATCGGTCAACAGTGACGAACACTACATGCGTCAGGCACTCAAACAAGCTCAACTTGCTGCTGAAGCAGGAGAAATCCCAGTAGGGGCTGTTGTTGTTGCCAATCAGCACATCATTGCTCGCGGGCACAATCAGACGGAACAACTTACCGATGTGACCGCCCACGCAGAGATCATCGCCCTTACCGCTGCCGCCAATTATCTGGGTGGAAAATACCTCCAGGNCTGCACCCTTTACGTCACGCTTGAGCCTTGTGTCATGTGCGCGGGTGCGCTGGCTTGGGCCCAACTCGATCGACTGGTCTACGGTGCTGGCGACGACAAAAGAGGCTTCATGCGTTTTGGCAAAGAGCTTCTCCACACTAAAACCAAAATAGAGTACGGAGTGCTGCATGAGGAGTGTGGTATTTTAATGTCAAATTTTTTCAAAAGTAAGCGCTAAGCGTATGTTTGGGCGTGCCCCCGCCCAGGTTAAAATTCCCAATTTTCCAGTTTACACCAACTGGGCGGGGTCGGTCCCTTCCAGGTGCGGCAGTCGCCTTAGCCCTTCGGGCTGGCCCTTACCAGGGCCACCTTTCAGGCACCTCACGCGAAATACCCCTGATTTTAAGTTAAACCCTCTTAACACTGCGCGTTAAAGACTCTTAAAGCCCAGCAAGGTAGTTGACAAGGCCCCTATATTGGGCAAAAATTCAACAACCATGAAGATGATCAAATACTGCCTGCTACTGCTGGGATTCGCAACAATGCTCACCTCCTGTAGCCCAACACTGAGCCCTTTCACTCAAAATCTTTATGAAGACAATAACTGGACGGAGGGCGACCTTCGCAAAATTCAGTTCTACCTTTCTGATGACATTGTCCTTTACCGGGAGCTTACTGGCGGTAATTCCGAAATTATTGAAGGAGAAATCAAAGTCGTCAATGGCCGTAAACGCGACCAGATCACTTTTCGCCGTGGTACACCAGGGGTGTTTTTATTTAGCCCTAAAAGCAATCGCTTTGCGGTAAGTTTTGAAGACGGTGGCGATGATCGCTACCTTATTTTTGGGCCTAACCCTAAAGTTGCCAACCGTTATGTTCTTCTAGCCAGTGATTGGAATCGCCAACAGGGTGTTGTTACCTATGCTGGTCAGCAATGGACGGTTGATGCCAATGATGCTTATACGGCCCTAATGGTTGATCTAGAGCGCCTACAGCAGGTGGATGTCAACACCAGGGTTGCTGGTGGTCGAAAGGTTGGAGGTTAAAGTCCGTAGAAAAATGCCGAAAGTCTAGCTTGAAATTTCTCTGTTCCTAATTCTCAGTTCCGGCTTTCAAAACCTTTGCCAGTTCAATAACAAAGATTTATCCCTTTTACTGGGGTAATTTTTCTAATTTTGCGTCGTTTTTCAGCCAGAGATAAGAAGTTCTTCTCTCTGGCTGAACCGTTTTTTTCTTTGTTAATACAAAACTGGCTACTCATGACAAAACAATGGACGTTGCTGCTGACCCTACTCAGCCTGACCATTGCGGGATTATTTGCCCAAAATAATGACCAACGCGTTTTATTCACTGTTGAAGACGTACCCGTTACGGTAGAAGAGTTCGACTACATTTATAGTAAGACCAATGGTGAGAACGCTGATTTTTCCGAAGCTTCCCTACAGGAATACCTGGACCTCTATGTAAAATTCAAACTCAAAGTACAGCGAGCTAAAGAAATGCGGCTTGATACCATCGTAGTACTACAAGAAGAGTTGGCTGGTTATCGCCGCCAGTTGGCTGACAGTTACCTGATCGACCGTGCTATAGGCGACAAACTCATCATGGAAGCCTACGAACACCTGCAAGAAGATGTAGATATCAGTCACATCCTGGTGAATGTCAAAATTGATGCAGCCCCTTCAGATACACTGGCTGCCTACCAACAGATCATGGCCGCTTATAACCGGATCAAGGATGGTGCTTCTTTTGAGGACGTCGCAAAAGAAGTATCTGCAGATCGCTATAGCAAGGACAAAGGTGGCCGGATCGGCTTTACTACAGCCCTCTACCCTGCTGGTCTCCACAATTTAGAATATGCTGCTTATGACGCACCGCTCAAAACCGTCACTATGCCTATCCGCACCAATGCCGGTTACCACCTCTTGTATGTGCATGAGCGCCGTCCGGCACGAGGAGAAATGGAAGTAGCCCACATTCTTGTCCGCGAAGAGCCATTGGGCGAAGCTGCAGCTAAGGCAAAGATTGACAGTATATACCAAGCCCTCCAAGGAGGCGCTAATTTTGATCAGCTTGCCCGTACGGCCAGTGAAGACAAGCGTACCGCCACCAACAACGGCTACCTAGGTTTCTTTGGCATTTCTCGTTATGAAAAAGCATTCGAAAATGCAGCCTTTGCAATTTCCGAAGATGACGGCTACAGCAAGCCGGTTAAAACAAGTCTCGGCTGGCACCTTATCAAAAGAATTAGTCGTAAGGAGATACAACCATTTCCCGCCGAAAAACCTCGTTTAGAAGGAGACGTCAGAAAAGACCCTCGTTTTGAAGAAGCGAAGAAAGCTTTGCTTCGGAACATCCGCAGCCAGAACAACTTCACAGAGAATACGGTGCTGCTAGATGGCTACATTGGCAGCTTACCCGATACCTTTACTACTTTCCGCTGGAAAGCACCTGCAATGGCATCGCCCAAGGTACTATTTAGCCTAGATGGTGGGTATCAGGCAACACTGGGCGACTTTGAGAACTACCTGGGCAAGGCTACACGCGAACGGGTTACTTATGGTCGTGAAGGCAATAAGGCATCGGTTGCTTATCGGTTGTATGCGCAGTTTGTAGATGATCAATTATTGAAATACGAAGAGTCTCAGTTGGAAAAACGGTATCCTGAATTCCGCAGCTTGATGCGGGAATACGAAGAAGGTATACTTCTGTTCGAAGCTACCAAAATGGAAGTTTGGGACAAAGCTGCTCAGGATAGCACCGGACTTGAGAAGTTCTTTACGGGCGTCCAGGGTAAATACCGTTGGGCACCTCGTGCTAAAACGACCGTTTATCGTATTGGTACGAATAATAAAGACTTGGCTCCGGAAATTCGTACTTATGCTATGAACCATACCGCCGAAGAAGTGAAAGCTCAATTCAATACGGATGGTAGTGTAAAAGTGGTTACGGAGGAAGCGACTTACGAGAAATTCCGTAATACTGACCTTTCTGACGCTGACTGGAAAGCTGGCGCTGTAACCAACTTAATTGAGAATGACCGCAGCCGCAGCCTGAAGTTTTTCAAGGTTGAGGAGATTATTCCGGAAGGAAATAAAACCCTGAGTGAAGCCCGTGGTTATGTCATTGCCGATTACCAAGACCAATTGGAAAAAGAATGGGTAGAGGAACTCCGTAAAAGCTACGAAGTAAAAATCAACCAGAAAGTTTTCAAAAGCCTGATACGGTAATATTTTTGTGTTGTTCCTAATATTACGCAAAAAACGGTTCAAAAACGATTGATGCAGGAGTTGAACAAGTGGATACCGTCAGTCATTCTATTCCTTCTTTTAGGAAGCTTAGCTTCCTGTGAACTAGGAACGACGGAGGAAAGTGAGAAAGATCGATTACTGGCCCAAGTAGGAAGCAAATCCCTTTACATTTCAGAAATGGAAGGTATGTTTCCGGAAGGCCTTTCGGGGCAAGACAGTTTGTTGGTTATTGAATCCTACGTAGGGCGTTGGGTACGTGAAGCTGCTATCTTGAACGAAGCAGAGCGTAATATCCCAGCTGATCTTAACATCAATAAGATGGTGAGGGATTATCGTGCTTCTTTAGTGCGTTCCAGTTACGAGAAGATTTTGGTAGAACAACTGCTCGACTCGGTCGTCACTAAGCAAAAGCTAGAAGAGTTCTACGAAGAAAACCAGATGCTCTACGAACTACAGAAGCCTATTGCTCGCTGCCTGTTTATAAAAGTACCGATACCAACCCCGGAAGGAGATCGCTTGCGCAATCTCTGGAACAAAGCGGAGGAAGGTGATTTGGCAGCCCTACGGGCTTATTGCGATCAATACGCCGAGGTAGCATTATTGAAAGAAGATTTATGGTATGCGGTGGAAGAAGTAGCTGAACAGTTACCTGTGGGTACATTAACCGTTGGGAATATTGGTTCCAAGCGGGAATTCACTCAGAGAGACGAGCACCATCAATACTATTTTCGGCTTTTTGAATTGAAGAATCGTAAAGAAATTGCCCCTTTGTCTTACGTAGAAGAGCAGGCCCGCAAGGTGATCTTGCACAAGCGTAAGTTGCAATTGGTGGAAGAAGTAAAAGAAGACATTTACCAACGGGAACTGCGGGAAAAGAATGTGGAGACCTTTTACTGATTATTGCGCCGAAAATTGATTACGATTTTCGTGCTGTTCCTTATTTTAGTTAACAATGTACAAGTTTTGGTTTATGAATAAGCAAATCTGTTTTTTGATCGCCGCACTCTTTTGTGTCCAAATGAGTTTTGCCCAGCGGGAGGTGATCGATAAGGTCGTCGCAATGGTAGGAGGTGAGATCGTGCTATTGTCAGAGGTAGAAGAGCAAAACTCTCTCCTCAAGGCTCAGAACCCCAACCTTGGTGAAGGTTTGCGTTGTGATATTATGGATCAGTTATTGTCCAGCAAGTTATTGGTTAATCAGGCCAAACTGGATAGTATTCTCGTTGCAGATGAAGAACTGGAAGAGCAGCTTAATGCCCGGATTGACAGGATTTTATCTTACATGAATGGCGATCTTGAGCAGTTTGAAGCTTACTATGGCCAGACTGTTACCCAAGTAAAAGAGCAGTTCCGCGAGGATTTGCGTTCCCAACTTCTTTCTGAAAGAATGCGGTCGCAGGTGTTAAGTGGTGTAAATGTTACACCTTCGGAAGTAAAAAACTTCTTTAACCAGATTCCTATCGATAGTCTTCCTTACTTTAGTTCAGAAGTGGAAGTAGGTGAAATCGTCTACGTTCCGCCCGTTAATGCGGAAGAACGGCAAAAATCTATCACTAAACTAGAGAGCCTGCGGGAACAAATAACAACCAGTGCAACCACTTTTGAAGAAGCGGCCAAACGCTTTAGCGATGATGGTTCTGCAAGGATTGGTGGTGACCTGGGGTGGGCTAAGCGAGGAAAATTCGTACCAGAATTTGAAGCCGCAGCTTACCAGCTTGAACCCGGAGAGATTAGCCAGGTTATTGAAACAGAATTCGGTTTCCACATTATTCAATTATTGGAACGCCGAGGAAATACCATTCGCGTCCGCCACATTCTGGTTCGCCCAGAAATTACGGATAACGACTTGGAACTAGCTAAACAGCACCTGGATTCTGTACGCACACTGATCGTCAATGACTCGATCACTTTCTCGATTGGCGTAAAGCGCTTTGGCAATGAAGATGTCCAGAGTTTCAATAACGATGGCCGGATGATGAACCCCGCTACTGGTAATACGTTCTACGAAGTTGCAGACCTTGACCCCGATGTCTATTTTGCCGTTGATACGATGAAAGTTGGTGGCATTACTGCACCCTTTCCTTTTGCCAGCCCTTCAGGCGAAACTTTTTACCGGATCGTTCAATTGCAATCAAGAACCCTCCCTCACCGGGCGAATCTCCAGCAGGATTACAATAAAATTATGCTGGCAACCAAAGAATCCAAGCAAAATGAATTCCTTAGTGAGTGGATTCAAAAACGGGTAGCATCCACCTATATCCAAATTGATAGCCGTTTTCAGACTTGCCCTAATTTGGCAAAATGGAAAGAAGATGGCATTGCAAAGCCATAGTTGGGCTATCTCTACAAAGGGCCCCAAAGTGTACTAAATCGCTTTAAAAAAAGAAGTTAGTCATTCAGACTAACTTCTTTTTTTATTGTGTACAATTACAAATGGCTTGATCCAAAATACTTACGCCTAAATCAATTTCATCTTTTGTAACTGTCAGTGGAGGTGCAATTCGAAATACACCGCCAAAGCCCTTTACTCTTACGATATTCATACTCAGCCCCAGCCGTAAACATTCCTCTGATATTCTATAGCCCAATTCAGGGTCAGGTTGTTTGCTTTTCCGCTCTTTTACGATTTCCATGCCCAGCAAGAGGCCTTTGCCACGTACATCACCAATGCACTCGTGCAGGTTCATTAAGGCCGTTAACTGTTCCTTGAGGTAAGTTCCCATTTCATTTGCACGAGAGGCCATGCTATCCCTTGTCAAAATTTCGAGCGTTGCTAACCCTACTGCCGCACAAAGTGGATCAGATACATGGGAAGTAACATAAATAAAGCCTTTTTCATAACAAGATTCTTCTATCTCTGCACTACATACAGCTGTCGCCAAAGGTAAGCCACCCCCCAAGGTCTTTGACAGCGTAAGGAAATCCGGAGTCAATTCATATCCTTCAAATGCAAAGTTTTGCCCTAAACGCCCCAGTCCTGTTTGAGCTTCATCAAAAATGAGTAGCAGGCCACGTTCATCACAAAGCTCTTTCAGCCTTTTTAAATAAGCAGGAGGCAGTTCAATAATCCCCGCCGCGCTGAGCACTGGTTCCGCAATCATTGCCGCATAAGCACCTACCGATTGCTGGTCGACCATTTTCATGCCGAATTCCAGACAACTATTATCGCAAGTACCTTGGCAGTGCTGAATAGGGCAGCGATAAGCGTAAGGGGCCGGCAGCATCAGGCTTCCAGGCATAGCAGGGCCATAACCTCTTCGGGTAAGGGAATAAGTATGTGATTGTGCACCGGCAGTCATACCGTGCCAGGACCCCGCAAAACCCACAATTTCAAAACCTCCGGTATGTAGTTTGGCCATTCTTAAAGCCACTTCATTAGATTCTGAGCCGGTGTTCAAGAAAATGCTCCGATCCAGCCCTTCAGGAAGAAGCCCACTCAGTGTTTTTCCCAAGGCAATCAATTCGGGCGACAGCATCGTACTTAGGAGGTGAATAGCTCGTGTACCTGCCTGCTCCATAGCGGCCAAGATATCCGGGTGATTGTGACCAAAAACGGAGCACATTTGCCCCGAAGTAAAATCCAGGATAGCTCTTCCATCTTCAGTATAAACATAACTGCCTTTTGCTGACGCTATCAAAAGAGGTGAAAAAGTACCACAATAACGGATGAGTACTTCTTCTGCATCTTTTTGCCAATCCTCCTTCATGGTTGTTGTTTTTAATGTGATATTCCAGCCGTTCGATGAATATGAAAAGCGGTCATTTATTTTCGAAAATAAGTAGTTTTACTTTAAAACAAGTACTTTAGAGGTTGGCGAAGAATAACTTCCTCCCTTAGAGCTTATAGCCCACCTCTAATTCTCTTTTCTATGCAACGGATCACAACCTTTATTTTTTCGCTTTTACTCTGCTCCATCTTAATGCAGAACTGTGATAAAGCACCTCAAGACAACGGCGAACGCCCGGAGGTCGGTATTGCGCTGGATTCACTGGTAAGGAGAGTCGCTATCCCAAGCCAGGCGATGGGTAAGGTATTCAATGCCAATGTGATTCTCCCGGAAAGCTACTTTCTGGACTCTAATGTTAATTTCTATCCGGTCATTTATCTGCTACATGGGTATTCCGGTAATTATGCCAACTGGTACGACCGGGTTCCCGGCCTCAAGGAGCTGTCCAGTGAGCATAATATGATTATCGTCACGCCAGATGGTAATTTCAATAGTTGGTACCTCAACAGTTATGTCGATTCCACTCAGCTCTTTTATGCCTACATCAGCCAAGAGGTTCCACAGTATATAGACGAGCATTTTCGTTCTTATCAAGATGCCCGCTATCGCGGAATTACAGGTTTGAGTATGGGTGGCCATGGTGCGCTAAGTATTGCACTTAAGCATCCTGATTGGTTTGGGGTAGCAGGGAGTATGAGTGGCGTTGTAGATTTACGAGCACATTCCGATGCTTGGGAAATAGATCAGCATCTGGGGGCTTATACAGAAGATAGCACCCGATGGGCAACTCATTCTGTTGTTGCTATAGCAGAAACGGTACGAGAGACACCTCATCTTATCATTGATTGTGGCACCGAAGACCAAATGCTGGCAGAAAACGAAGCTTTACATCAGGTATTATTAAATCGCGGCATTCCTCACACCTATATTGCGCGCCCCGGAAGCCACGACTGGCTCTACTGGGAGGAAGCGATTGTACACCAATTACTATTCTTCAAAAAACTTTTTGACGAAGGTTGAATAGGGGTGTAAGTGTTTTCATGAGTGTAAAGGTGTAAGCGTTTTCAAAATTCCCGTCCGACTTTCTGAGGGAGAACACTGAAGGCTCCTCACTACCAAGGCTGTTACTTCTCAGCAGGGACTTCCAATGCTTCTTTTTTTTCTCTTTGGGACATTTTTTGCATTTGTTTCCAAAGGAAGAAAAAACAGATACTAGCCGAAATTACATCGGCAATAGGAAAGGCGTAAAAAATACCTTTCAGTCCTATAATAGGAGGCAGAATGAGCAACAATGGGATCAGACAAAAACCCTGCTTGGTAAGTGTCAGTAGAAGTGCAGGCATTGCTTTGCCAATCGCTTGAAAATAAGCAGAACCAATTAACTGAAACAGGATCAAAGGAGTGGCCAGAAAGCTGGCGCGGATAGCAGGTACCGTAATGTCTATCAAGCCCTGGTCATTGGTAAACAGGCGAGCTATTGATGGCGTAAAAATCATAATAGCAGCAAAAGTCAGGGACGCAATAATGGTACCGCTGACCAATGAAAGGCGTATTATTTGGCGCACCCGATCCCAAAGTCTAGCGCCATAATTATAACCAGCAATAGGTAGGAAGCCTTGCGTAATTCCTAAGACCGGAAAATTGGTAAACATCATCATGCGCTGAATAATCCCATAGGCCGACATTGCCAGTGCCCCCCCATAAGCAAAAAGAGTGTTGTTTAATACAATAGAAAGTACAGCAATTACGCCTTGTCGGGCTAAAGTGACGGAACCCAGAGAAAATATTTCCCTTACCAAGCTCCACTTTAAACGCAGATAGCCCCAATTGATTTTCATCGTTGAACGCCCGCTAACAAAGAAATACCAACTGGTAAATATAGCGGCAAAACAGTAGGCTATAGTAGTGGCCCAGCCTGCCCCTGCCAACCCCATATCTAACCAAATGATAAAAATAGGGTCTAGAATTAAGTTCACTAAAGCTGGTACCATCATGGACATCATGGCTATCCGGGGCTGGCCTTCTGCCCTGATTACGGTATTTGACATCATGGCCCACGCCAGGCAAGGAATACCTAAAAGTACAATGCCAAAATATTCCTGAGCAGCAGCTAAGGTTTCTCCTTTACCACCAAAAAGCTTGAGGATCGGATTTTGTAGCAACACCCCCAAGGCAACGACACTCACTGCGATCACAATGGTAAGCGCTACCTGATTGCCAAACGTCTCCAATGCCCGCTGGCGGTCTCCCCTGCCTAAAGCACGAGAGACAATCGAACTGCCGCCAATACCAATAGCCATGCCCACACTAGAAATTAGAAAGGTGATCGGTAAAACGACAGTGATAGCACCAATGGCAATAGGTCCAACAAAATTGCCGACAAAAATAGTATCGACGATGCCATAAATAGACATCACTAAAATCCCAATGGATGCTGGGATAGCTTGCTGACTAAGCAACTGCCCAATCGGCGCTTTGCCTAGTTGTTCTGATTTTTCCATAGCTATGATCCCAGGGTTGGTAAATTACCGTAAACAGTAACGAGCGGCCAATATAGGAACCCCAAGTCAGAATTATTGTTGTACGACTAGGCTGCTTTACCAGAAAAATCTAATTTTAGGGAGTTTGCAAAAAAAATAATCTGCACCGCTTGCTATTTTTTTCTTAATCCCTTAACAAAAACAAGAATGGATTTTAGGTATTCTTCCTAAAATAGTAGGAGAAGTAAAAGTCTCTGACAATTTTTCCACCAATTGATAAAAAAATTATCAGAGTACAAAAGGTTTGCTTGGGTTAGAAGCTTTTTTATTCCAAAGAATAATATATAAATATATATGGTGGGAAGAGGGAGGGTCAAAAATAAACCCGGCTTTCACCGGGTTCCTTTAAATCTGGCATCAACTTAATGTGATGTCCCCCTTGTTAATATCTTGTAATAAGGTGTGTGCTTATTTTTCTTATGTTGCAAATGTAAACAGTAAACCAAGTACCTACAACCCCCATTTTGGGGGGTGCATCCAATTTTTTATAATATCAAGTCGTTTTTTTTACATACCAATTATTCCCGAGCAACAATGTTCCGAACTAACTCACTGATTATCATCCTTCTACTTTCCGTTGCTTCACTTGTTACAGGGCAGTCAATTTCAGGACAATGGCAAGGGATCGTATGGCAAACCAATAGCAGCGATACTTTTTCGTATGATTTACGACTACAACAGCAGGGGCAAGCGGTATCCGGGCAAGCGACCTCCAGCTCGAAGGATGGAAAAACAAGTGCCACTTTTATCATTAGTGGTCGGTGGTCGGAAGGGCAACTACAGCTACAGGAGGTTGAACAATTATCCCCCAAAAGTCCCTTGTGGTGTTTAAAGTTTATCACCGCTCGCCTAAGTAAAGATCAACGGGTCATAGATGGAGATTGGAAAGCCACAGGTTGTCAACCTGGGTTTATGCGTATGACCAAAGTTGGTGGGAGCCACGAAAAAGAACTTCCCTTTAGTTATCCTGGCCGCTGGACCGGGTATCTTTCACAATCAGATCGCGATTACGGTTTTTATTATGAACTAAACTTAACCGAAAACGGAAGAGGTAGTTCTCATATTGTCAGCGAAGGCGCTGGCGGCGAAGCAACGCACCTACTAAAATGGGAAGAGACCGAAGAAGGTATACAGTTTTGGGAAGACGGGATAGCAGAACGCACCGATCCTGATTGGAAATGGTGTATGAAAAACGGACAGCTTTTGCAAAACAGGGAGGATGGTACCTATCAGCTTTCAGGTGATTGGTCGGGCTACTTGGAGCATAAGACGCTAGCAACCGGGGCTTGTGCCCCAGGTACGGTTTTCCTGACCAAGCCTGTGTTAACACAGGTGGTGCAAGAATATGTGGACTCGCACGCCGATGCTTACCACGAAACCTCAGGCCGCACCGTAAAGGTCGACCGAGTACTACAAGTACGTAGTGATAAAATTCGAATAAAAGTATGGGACAATGGCATTGTCGATGGAGACATTTTGACCCTCTTTCTGAATGGCCAGCAGATCCTGCATGAGTACCGAGTCAATAAACGCAAGTGGAGTATACCTGTTGACGTTCTTCAGGGCGAGAACCTTCTGATTCTACACGCTGACGACCTGGGTGACATCCCCCCAAATACGGTAGCGGTCTCTATTGATGATGGCGTTAAAGAACAAGTCATTGTCTTGAGTTCCAACCTCCGGGAAAGTGGCGCTATTTTGATCCAGCCTTTTAAGGTGGACTAGGCATGTTTTTTTCTGAACCACCAAGGGCACCCGAGGGTAAATTCATGAATTTACCTTATCGGCAGGATTTGTCTTGAACCATATAAGGAAATAGAAGGGATTATAAGAGGCATATCCTACAGGGTAAATTGGAGCATACAAAAAGTCAGATAAATCATTCTTTTCAAACCTTTAATGCCTTTTTCTAAATTAAAGTCAGGCTGGATTTTGGCCTCAGCCAAAATTCGGGATGACTCATGTTTCTGCGCAATACTTTGGTGGTTCAAATCTATCTGAAATAGAGGCCTGTTGCGAATTCGACTTAATCCTCTTACCTTAGTCCTTTTATTGCGTAAAAAATTAATTGAGTGTTCGCTTCGCGGCTACTTCGTGGTCTTTGAGGTTTTCCAAACAGCTAACGCGCTTGAAATGAAGCGCTTCGCTAGCTGTTTGGAAAACGAATCCTCAATTTATTTTTGTGCTGTTCCTTATTTTTAAAAACTGCAGTTGTGGATAACAAAATGCTCGATAAGGTTGCCAAACCTTTCAATGTAGAACTTCCTGAAGTCGA
The DNA here is from genome assembly GCF_000379805.1 of Lewinella cohaerens DSM 23179. Classification (GTDB taxonomy): domain Bacteria; phylum Bacteroidota; class Bacteroidia; order Chitinophagales; family Saprospiraceae; genus Lewinella; species Lewinella cohaerens. The sequence goes on from NZ_KB903532.1 coordinate 170,327, forward strand.
TGGGCTCTTTGATGCGCTGGACAAAGTCCTGCCTGCTATCCGCAAGCACAGTGAAGATTTACGAGAAGAGGAGTATTATTTGGGCCGCAACTGGATTGAACTGCGCGACGATGAAGACTTTCATGAAGTAATCCTCCACGTTTTTGACGAAGGTGGCGAATACGTTCGCTCTACCAATGGTAATATCGAGTGCGGCGAGTGGCGACTGATGAACGGAAAGTTTGTCTATGGCGCCAGCTCCTGCGACGCAGAAGTGTTTGACTTGGCCTTTCTCGACGAAGAGTTTTTTGTCCTCAGAAAACACGGTAATGCCCGCCTGTTTGAGCGTCGCTACCACGTTTTCATCATCGAACCCCTCTATCGCAAGCTGGAATGGAACGAAGCGGTGGAATACCTTTTTGACAAATACCGCAACTCCAATGGTTTCCTGATTACTGCAGCACTATTGCTGGTGATGGTGATTGTGTTGGCGTTGTTGTTGAGTTAGATATAATTAACTCCTCCAACATAAAAAGAGCCGTCACGACTAGCGTAACAGCTCTTTTTTCTTATATCGTGACAGTGGAACTGTCTTGTTGATATTTTATCCCTGCATCGCCTTCAACATCGTCACACCCAGATCAGCTGGAGAATTGACAACGTGGATACCACATGCTTCCATGATGGCCATTTTAGCTTCAGCCGTATCGTCTTTGCCGCCGATGATGGCACCAGCATGGCCCATCGTACGACCTTTAGGAGCGGTCTGACCAGCGATAAATCCAACAACAGGCTTGGTACCGTGGTTCTTGACGTATTCCGCAGCTTCTGCTTCCATGGTACCGCCAATTTCTCCGATCATGATGATGCCGTCGGTATCAGGATCATTCATCAGGAGTTCAACAGCGTCCTTGGTAGTAGTGCCAATGATAGGATCACCACCGATACCGATACAAGTACTTTGGCCCATACCCGCTTTGGTTACCTGATCTACCGCTTCGTAGGTTAGGGTACCAGAACGACTAACGATACCAATACGGCCAGGGTTGTGAATAAACCCAGGCATAATACCACACTTGGCTTCTCCCGGAGTAATAACACCCGGACAGTTAGGGCCAACCAAACGGCAATCGATGTCTTCGATATAAGCTTTGGCCTTTACCATATCCTGCACAGGAATACCTTCGGTAATACAGATGATCACTTTGATACCTGCTGCTGCTGCTTCCATAATAGCATCCGCCGCAAAGGGAGGAGGAACGAAAATAACAGAAGTATCTGCACCAGCTTGCACTACTGCATCTTCTACTGTGTTAAAAACCGGACGATCCAGGTGAGATTGGCCACCTTTACCGGGCGTTACACCACCTACTACGTTGGTTCCGTATTCGATCATTTGGCTAGCATGGAAGGTTCCTTCCTTACCAGTGAATCCCTGAACGATGATCTTTGAATCCTTGTTAATCAGTACAGACATGAAGCTAAGATTGTTACTTTGGTTTATATCTCGCAGCAGTAATTTACTGCTTATTTATTCTCCTCCTTAATAATGAACACATCCTCGTTGTTGCGCTGCATATAGTATTTCTCACGAGCAAAACGCTCTTTATTGATTTCCATATCCAGGCGCTGTTCTTCTTCACGCTCGATTTGCTCTTGGTAAAAAACCTTGTCTTGTTCCAGTTTATTAACGGTACGTTGAAGGTTTATTTGCGTGAGCACATCATGGCGATCAAAAAAGATCATGAAAGCGACAAAAGCTATAGCTGTAATAAAATAGCGGTTCCGCAAGGGAGTCGGCAGTTTATTCCAGAGGTCTTTTATGGCCTTATCCATAGGGTTGGGATGTATTTACGGCGCAAAGATAAGGCTTTATGTGAGCTTTCTAGTGAAAAATCACCATAGTTATTAGCCACAGAGACGTAAAAACAGACAGTCGTTACTGAATGCCCTAGCATCTCTGTGGCAAAATATGTTCTAGCCCAATAGTGCTTTACCTGGGTAAATGGCAGCATCGGTTAGTTCTTCTTCAATACGAAGAAGCTGGTTGTATTTCGCGATTCTGTCAGAACGAGAAGCAGAACCCGTTTTGATTTGCCCCGTATTCAATGCTACTGCCAAATCAGCGATGGTTGTATCTTCTGTTTCTCCAGAACGGTGGCTCATAACGCTGGTATAGCTATTGCGGGTAGCAAGCTGTACTGCATCAATCGTTTCCGTAAGGGTACCGATCTGGTTCACCTTGATCAAGATACTGTTGGCAGCACCCATCTCAATACCGCGCTGTAGGCGCTTGGTGTTGGTTACAAACAAATCATCCCCAACCAGTTGTACCTTATGGCCAACGCGGTCGGTCATCAATTTCCAAGCATCCCAATCATCCTCATCCAGGCCATCTTCAATAGAAAGGATAGGGTACTTATTCACCCAATCTTCCCAATAGGAAACCATATCAGATGGGCTCAATTTTTCGCCTGTTGACTGGTGAAAGTGGTAAACATTCTCTTCTTTGTTGTAAAACTCAGAAGCAGCAGCATCCATAGCGATCATGATATCCTCGCCTGGGCGGAAGCCAGCAGCTTCGATAGCCATAAGCACGGTCTCAATCGCCTCTACGTTGCTCTTGATATTTGGCGCAAAGCCACCTTCATCACCTACGTTGGTGCTGTAGCCCTTCTTCTTCAGTACGGTCTTCAGGTGGTGGAAAATTTCTACCCCCATACGTAAACCTTCAGAAAACTGCTCAGCACCTACAGGCATGATCATGAATTCCTGAAAGTCGATGCTGTTATCTGCGTGAGAACCACCATTGAGGATGTTCATCATTGGTACCGGCATCACGTGAGCGTTTACCCCGCCGATATAACGGTACAAAGGCTGTTCACTGCTAGCGGCGGCGGCTTTAGCGACGGCCAAACTTACGCCTAACATCGCATTGGCACCCAACTTAGATTTATTAGCAGTTCCATCCAGATCAATCATGATCTGATCGATGTAACGCTGCTCATAGACACTTACGCCGATGAGTTCGTCAGCGATAACCTCTTCCACGTTACGGCAAGCCTTTAAAACACCTTTCCCCAGAAACCGTTCTTTGTCGTCATCGCGAAGTTCTACTGCTTCGTGTACGCCTGTAGATGCTCCAGAAGGAACTGCTGCACGGCCGACAATACCTTCCTCGGTTAGTACTTCTACTTCTACCGTAGGATTGCCTCGGGAATCCAAGATTTCCCGTGAGCGAATGTCAAGAATATTACTCATCGCTTATTGTTTTTAAATTAATAATTTTAATCCTGCCGGGTTGCGGAGACGTTGCGATGCCTCTTTGCGGGAGACATTGTGATGCGACGTTTCTACGAATCGGCCATCAATGCCACAAACTGATCGAAAAGATAGCGGGCATCATGTGGCCCGGGGTTCGATTCGGGGTGATACTGTACAGAAAAAGCTGGTTTGCCGATCACCCGGATACCTTCAATGGTATCATCATTTAGATTAACGTGGGTGATTTCTACTTTGTCTGCATTGGCTTTAATAGCGGCAGGGCTTACGCCAAAACCGTGGTTCTGGCTGGTAATTTCAGATTTGCCAGTCACCAGATTTTTTACGGGGTGGTTAATCCCACGGTGACCGTTATGCATTTTATAGGTAGGAATATCGAGTGCCTGGGCTAAAATCTGATGCCCCAGACATATTCCAAATAGTGGCTTTTCAGCAGCCAAAATAGCTTTAGCGGTTTGGGTAGCATATTCCATCGGTGCTGGATCACCAGGGCCATTGCTAAGGAAATACCCATCGGCCTTGAATGTTGCCAACTCCTCCATAGACGTTTTGGCAGGGAAGACTTTCATGAAACAATCCCGCTGGGCGAAACTCCGCAGGATATTTTCTTTCACACCATAATCAAGTACTGCTACCTTATACTTAGCGTCTGGTTGCCCATAAGTATAGGATTCTTTGGTACTGACTTTACTGGCCAATTCCAGCCCCTTCATGCTAGGAGCCTCGGCCAGGCGTTTTTTCAACACCTCTACATCGAGTTCTTCACTGGAAATGATGGCATTCATGGCCCCTTTATCACGAATATGACGAACGATAGCTCGGGTATCCACATCGGAAATTCCAACCATCCCCCCTTCTTCAAAATATTCTTGAATATTTTGGGTAGCCTGAGGACGGTGGTAAGGAACAGTGAAGTTTTTACACACCAAACCCGCTATTTTGAGCGAGTTAGATTCTACTTCTTCTTTTTTAGCACCATAATTTCCAATATGCGCATTGGTCATCACGAGTATTTGTCCGAAATAAGAAGGGTCAGTAAAAATTTCCTGGTAACCGGTCATTCCGGTGTTAAAACAGATTTCGCCAGTAGTAGTACCAATTTTACCAGCGGCTTTACCCCGATAGACAGTGCCATCTTCCAATAACAGGATGGCGGGGGGGAGCGAAGAATTTGCCATAGATTGCGGTTTCGTTTTGACCGCACGCAAAGATAGGTAAGGCTGGGTACTTTGGGTAATGAGTAGCGTTTTTTTTGAAAAATCATTTTTGCGCCAGCTTTTCATGACTCATTTGAGCGACTAGGCGCATTGCGGCCCACACTCCGACGCAGGGACTAACAGAGACTAAACGCGGTGGCTGGTCGGAAGACCAGCGGGATATATCCCGACCGCGAAGTGTCGTGGTCGGGATTAGTTTGGAAACTAACCTGCGCAGGATCGATAGTTCGCCCAGAATAGCAAAGTAGCTACTTTATCACACTCCTTCCTTGCGAGGAGTTAAGTTGGGACACATCTTAACCATCATCAAGCGTGGTGTCAATAAAAAGCACCTTGGAGAGGTGGAATATTGGAAGAAAACAATAGGCAACCGATGAAACGACCTCGGATGAGGTCGCAAAATAGAAAATGTCACCCTCTATTTTGATTCTTTTGCCCCGTCAACCAATCTGGATTAATATTCGATCTCTCCCGAGATTGGTTTAACTCCGACAAACATGGCACACCCAATCTATGACCTCGCCGAGGTCAAAACACATAAATGTGTCCCAACTGTATCATCGCACTGGTACGATTAGCGAGCATGTTCGTTTCGTTTCAGCCATACGTAAAAAGGAATACCTGACATCAACAACAAAAAGCCCCAGAAAACGACTTCTTGCCCGCAACCGATAATGATCCAGATAGAAAAACAAAAAGCCCCCAACGCCAAGAGCAGGTGAAGTTTTTTTTGTTTTGTTTTTTTGGCGAAGACCAGTAGTGCAAAACTGGCCGTAGAAAACAAGTAAGGGGTAATAACGGACAAGGTAGAGAGCGTCATCATAAACGTAAAGGCACTGACCAAGGATTCCGAGAAGTTGAGTAGCATCAACAGCGACACCAATAGGCTGGATAAAACAATACCGATAGCGGGCTGGCTTCGTCCATTGAGCTGGGAAAAGACTTTGGGAAACAAGCCATTTTTGGCCGCCGCCAGTGGAATTTGTCCCTGAATCAATAACCACCCGTTGAGCGCACCCATGGTAGCGATGATTGCTCCGGCGGCAACAATATATTCTGCTGTATCGCCCCAAAACAAGGCCGCAGCATCGGCAAAAGGAGCCGTAGAATTGGCTAATACCTCTGGCGGAACGATCCCCATAACGGCAGCCGAACTAAGGATGTATAGAACGACCGTCAGCAGGGTTCCATAAATTGTAGCCCGGCGGATAGTCGTTTTGGCATTGCTGACCTTGGTGGCTGGAATGGTGGCGCTTTCCATGCCCAAATAGGCAAACAAAGTAAGGGTAGTAGTGGTGGTAATGGCCGACCAATTGGAGCTTCCGCTTTGATTAAAAGGGATAAAATGCTCGACTTTGAAGTAAAAAATGCCAATAAAGCCAATTAACAGAATGGGCACCAGCTTGAGTATCGTTGTAACTAACTGCACCCACCCTACGGTATGAATACTACGGGTATTGACGTAAGTAAAAAACCAGATAAAGGCGAGGCCGGTAAGAATTGCCAATTGAGGTTCTACCTTCAGGATGGGAAAAAATACACCGAGGTAGCCCACCAAGGCTACGGTAATTGCTGCGTTTGTACTCCAGATAGACACCCAATACCCCCACGCGACCAGATAGGCAGGAAACTCGCCCAAACCTACACGGGTATAGGCATAAGGACCGCCATCTGCCTCGGGCAACCATTTACTAAGGTTACCGAAAACCACGGCTAAAAGAATTGCACCTAACGATGAGAAGACCCAACCAACCAAGCTGATGCCGCCATAAATAGCCAAAGAGGCTGGTAAGAGAAAAATGCCAGAGCCTACCATGTTCCCTACTACCAGTGCAAGGCTGGCGCCAAATCCAAGCTTTTCGTTAGGCATTTTACGAAAAGGTACAAAGATTTCAATCTATCTCCCAGCCGTGCTTTTCCCAATCTTCTTCATAATCGATATCAGAAAGGACAGGAAGGAGTGCGTGCGACCACTCATTGCTGCTTATGATTTCTAGTGTCTGAGGCAGTACCGTTTCTGTACTCCACGCTACATTTTGAAAAACTTCGGGATGAAATTTCTTCATTCCCAACAAGTAGTAACCGCCATCTTCGGCGGGGCCAATGACGAAGTCGTTGGTCTCCAATAGCTGGATACCTTGTTCTACAATAGCTGGACTAAGCTGGGCACAATCGCTACCGATAATTAAAACGGGGCCGCCATTTTCTTCGAAGGCTTGCTGAAAAGCGGCTGTCATGCGGTCTCCCAAGCCACCAGACACCTGTAGGTACTTTGAGAAACCTTGATTTGGCCAATTGTCTTTTTCATCAATGAAAGAGCTGTAAAAGAGTATTCGCTGCGCATCAACAGCTTGTGTGAGTTGGCAAGTGTGGTCGAGTAGCGCGCGGTAAATTTTCAGTGCCCGTTCAGGACCGACTGTCTGCGCGAGGCGGGTTTTTGCCTTGCCGAGTTCCGGATTTTTTATAAAAATGAGGAGGGTTGCGCGGTTGGCCATAGCGTTGTATGATAATTTGGAGACACAAAAGTAGAGATTCCTCAATTAATCTCGGTCGTAGATGGTTCCCTTCTTGTGTTTTAGTAGCCCGCCGGGTTTCTTGCGGAAGACCGCCACTATTTCAGCAGCTATAGATAGCGCAATCTCGCTAGGGGATTCTGCACCAACTTCCAAACCGGTAGGTGCATGGAGAAAATCCATGTTTTCGAGATCCATTCCCAGGTCGTCTTGCATTTTCAGGAGGCGTTTTTTTGGGCCGAGCATTCCCATGTACGGAGGGCACTTGGCGGCAAACAGCGGCAGCATGGCTTTGTCTTTATTGTAATCATGCGACATGAGCATCACCGCCGTATAATCATGCACTGGCAGCTCGTCTGCCTGATCATAATCTACCACTCGTTTGGCCATTTCAAACATGGCTTTTGACATTTTTTTTGCTTTGCCAATCAGGTAGGTTTCCCAGCCCAACTCTTTGGCAATACCTAGCATGGCCAACACATCGTAATTGTCGCCAACGATGATCAACCGGGTTTCAGGGCGGATGAATTCTACCAGTAATTTCACTTGTTGCCCGTTCACATTACAGACAAAAAGCCGGGGTTTCTTTTTACTCAGGGTTTCCTTGATATGAGGAATGAGTGTGTCCGTATCAATCCCTACGAAAGGGGCTGGATGACTAAGGTCTTCTACCAATTGGTGCTCTCCCAAAAGGCTACTATCCTCAGGAGCCTCAATAATTTTGAGCATAATAGCGGGCTGGTCAGCATCAATGATACGCTTAAGTTGAGTGACTTCATTATTTGAGTCGGTAGGGTCTAGTGGAGTAAATACAACTTCGATGCGCCCATTACAGCCGAGGCCCACGCCGATTTGGTTTTCGTCGTCGTCCATGGTATCGTACAAAACCCTAGTGGCTTCATTTTTAAAGATAGCCATCTGTGATCGCTGCAATGCATCCCGCTCCAGGCAACCACCACTGATACCGCCCGTCCATACCCCGTTGCTGCGTACCAACATTCGGGCACCGATTCGCCGATAAGAAGATTCTTCTACGTTAACAACCGAAGCCAGTGCAGCTTTTTCAGTGCTAAAATCAATCTGCTCGTACTCCTGAATAATTCTTCTAATCTCTTTCACGCTTAGATATAAATTAACAATACTCTGGCCTATTTATTTTGGGGCCATGCCGTCTCCCATCCCGACTAGAAAAGTCGGGACGGGATCGGCACCGGGCTGTCGGTCGCTACCGCTCCTGCCCATCCCTTGTCCTTGGTCGCTCCGCGCCCCGAGCTTCGGCCTTCTGGCCTGCGCACTGACTGTAAGCGCAAGGGTTCACTTACGTAAATCCTGATAATGGAGGGCTTTGAAATCAATTTTTCCATTGCGCTTTTTAATATGCTCAATTACCTGAACCGCTCGCCAGATACGGTCGTCGCTATCGGTGCCTTGGCTGACGACATAAAGCATCGTCCGCAATTTACCGGGAGAAAGTGAGTGAAAAACCTTATCACCTTCCGAATCTTCCGCAAGTACTGCGGCCATTTCTTCGGGCATGGGCAAGCCGTACTTGCTATCGTCTGGGAACAACTCCGTGACGATGGTTTTGCCTTCCTCCAGGGCAAGTTTTTTTATCCTTCCCTGATTAACTTTGATCACGTAAACACCGCCGCCAATAGGCGTAAGGGCACACTGGTGAGGGTCTTGTCCATTGAGGACGCAAACCACCCGTTTTTTTGTGGGGCTGGCAAGAAAGGCAGCCGTAACATCGGCAGGAACCCTTACCTGCCAGTTGAACAATTTGGAGTTAGCGGCTTCAAGTGGCGCAGAAAACTGAAATTTCATGGTCTAAAATTGGTGACGTTATAGACGAATAGCGGTCTGAATAAAAGTGGCTGTACTTTCCCTAAAGTAGCCACTTTACCTTAATTTTGGCTAAAATCTTTATTTTTCGCACAAGCTGCAATGATTTGTAAGCTGTATTGAAAAAAAATAAAACAACGATATGAAATCTATTACCACTATTGGTGTTGTCTTGGTACTATTGTTACTTCTTTTTATGGGGGGCTGTAGCAGCTATAACGGATTTGTGGATTCAGAAGAAAATGTAGACCAAGCCTGGGCTAATGTTCAAACGCAGTACCAGCGGAGGACCGACTTGATTACGAACCTTGTGAATACCGTGAAAGGAGCAGCCAACTTCGAAAGAGAGACGCTAGAAGCCGTTGTCAATGCCCGTGCCAAAGCTACCAGTGTAAATATTGACCCTAGTAACTTGACTGCTGACAAGCTACAGGAGTTTCAGGCTGCACAATCTCAACTGGGGCAATCTTTGGGCCGTTTATTGGTAACTGTTGAGAAATATCCGGAATTACAAGCCAATGCAAATTTCCGTGATTTGCAGACCCAACTGGAGGGCACAGAAAACCGGGTGGCTGTATCTCGCCAAAACTTCAATGAGGTAGTAACGAGCTATAATAAAAAAGTGCGCCGGTTCCCAGCTAGCTTCTTTGCCAGCATCTTTGGCTTTAGCGAAAAAGCACAATTTGAAGCGCAAGCTGGTTCAGAAAATGCGCCCGCGGTTAATTTTGATTAAAAAACGCGGACCGACTTTGGAGGGTAGCACGGCGCAGCAGAGCGAGCACAGCCAGGGATAGAAGCGGTATGCAATGCGCAGCACTGCATAAGAGCGGATAGCCCGCTCCCGCCCTTTGGGCCGGGAGGATGCCTAAAAAAGAGACAAGATGTTGCTGCGCTGCAATGTCTGTACAATAAAAAAGATGGAGACGTTGCGATGCGATGTTTCCATCTTTTTTTTGCCCATTTTCATTTTTGGCACGCTTTTGGATTGAGGAGTACTTGAACACTATTTCAAGAAAAATTTCCAAAATCTAACCCAAGATGAATAAAGTATTTCGCTCCTTTTTGATGATGGTTGCTGTGATGATCGTGTGTGGTACAGGATTGAATGCTCAGCGCGCTATCTTTGTTGAAGAATCGTTTGCCGACGAAGACTTTGACCTTTCTAATTCAGAACTCCCATCATGGGAAATCATTCAAGGCGGCCCCGGCAAGGATGGTATTCCTTCCTTAACCGACCCTCATTTCACCTCTGCACGGTCAGACAGGTGGCTCACAGAAGAAGACTTGGTGATCGGTGTAACCCGGAACGGCGTAACCAAAGCCTACCCTATTCGCGTACTTAACTACCATGAGGTTATCAATGATGATTTCAAAGGAGAACGTGTAGCCATTACTTACAGCCCATTGTGTGGCAGTGCGATGGCTTACCGTACCGAGGCGCACGAACAGACCTGGGAGTTGGCTGTATCTGGCTTGCTCTACAATAACAATGCCCTGTATTTCGACCGGGAAACAGAAAGCCTATGGTCACAGACCTTGGGGCGTGCAGTAGCTGGCCCAGTGGCAGGTGCACAACTTGACCTACTACCTACTACGCTAACGACTTGGGGTGAATGGCAGGAACGCCACCCTGAAACCTTGCTCCTGGCCGAAGAAACCGGCTATACCCGCAACTATGATGTGGATGCTTATGCCTACTACGGCACTACCGATCGACTGATGTTTCCGATGAACGCTAGCGACGATCGCTTACAACTTAAAGAAAGAATCGTAGGCGTACAAATTGATGGCGTTTACAAAGCATACCCTTATGCTGTACTCGAAAAAGCGGAAGATCAAATCACACTAGACATGGTCAATGGACAGGAAGTAAGCATTGAGTTTGTTGCTACTGCACAAGCTGCTTATGTAACTGACTTGGAAGGAAACCCGCTACCAAGTGCCAGCATGTACTGGTTCTCTTGGTCGGCTGCTCACCCAAGCACCGAGGTGTACAGCACCCCCGAAGGACCTACCAGCTTATCCATGAGTGTTGGTGATTAAGAGCATTCGAAAAAAGAAATGTTTTATCCAATCACCCTTTATTGCGCAGAAAATAAATGACAATTTTTTTTGAGTTTTTCAGATAGTTAAAACACTCTAAATGAAGCGTTTATTCAACTATTACGAAAAACAAAATTGCATATAATTTTCGTGCTGTCCTTTAGGCACAAACCGGACATAAACGATTGGATTGTTGATGAGTGGGCCCACCGATGGTGGGCCTGCTTTTTTTATTCAAAAGAAAGGTATGGCTTGATTTTCTGCTTGGTTTGCTCTTCCAAGCCATACAATTTATCCAGATCAGCAGTGGTAGCATACGCCCCATGTTCCTCGCGATAATTGACGATCATGCGGGCATCGCTGAAGCGGAGGTAGGGGTGTGTGGCCAATTCTTCCACCGTAGCGGTGTTGATTTTCAGCTTGCGCAAAATAGGTGAAGGTCGCAACTGTAGGGAAATCTTCTGGAAAACACTATCTGGCAGCCCGTAAGTTTCGCTGACTTGCTGTACGCTTTGAAAGCCTCCCAGTTTATCTCTAAAGTTGACAATGCGCTTACTAAATGCGGGGCCAATGCCTCGTAATTCTTGCCATTCTGCGGCGCTGGCCTGATTAATGTCGATGATGACCTTGGAAGAAACATCTTCATAAGTGCGTGGAGTATCATCGGCGCTGGCGAAGGCATCGTTCGCAGCCTCAGGTAGCTCTACATACGGTAGCAGGCGCTCAAAATCAGTTGTGGACAATCCATAAACCTTCTGTATTTCCTCTGGCTTTCGGAATCTTCCACCACTGGCCAGAAAGCGGGTCCAGTTGTGGGCGACCTTTTCGGAAATGCCCATAATTTGCAGGGTGTTTTTGCTTACATCATTTGGGTTAAAGGTTTGCATTATCGGCGCAGCCGTAGGGGGTGCATCCTGTTGATCAGCAGCATCTGTTTCCTTTCCAAAAGCCAGATAAGGTTTAAGCGCTGAACGTTCTTGCTCAGAGAGTGCCCGGAATTTCTCAACATCTTGCCACGATTTGAATGCTCCTCCCTTGCGTACATAACTCAGCCAGGAACGAATACTTCCTGCCGATACACCCAGCGCTTGAAGGTCTTCTTGGGTAGCTTTATTAGGATCAAAAACATGGGGAGATAAAGTTGCATCGTTATTTTGTGCTATAGCACTTTCTTTCTCAGAAACGAAAGCATTCCCCCGCTTGCTGACTTCTTCAACAAAAGATGAAAAATCGACAGGATCGTGCTGGCTGCGATCAGGCAGAAAGCCTGGCAAAATAAAAAGCACAACGCAGAGAGTAATCAATACAATGATGCCTATTCGTTCTCCCTTGCTGAAATAAAAAAAGTGATTGTCCATGGGTCCTTTTATTGCGCAGAAAATAAAACATGTTTTCGCTTCGCGGTTTCTTCGAGGTTTCTCAAGTTTTCCAAATAGTTAAAACACTTAAAATGAATCGTTTATTTAACTATTATGAAAAACAAAACCACTCTTTATTTTCGTGCTGTTCCTTTTATTGCGCAGAAAATAAAATATGGTTTTCCTCAAGTTTTCCAAATAGTTAAAACACTTAAAATGAATCGTTTATTNAACTATTATGAAAAACAAAACCACTCTTTATTTTCGTGCTGTTCCTTAAAGTTCTTTCTGAAAAGCACCATCTCTGGCAGTCCAGTGTACAGAAAGTCCTAAACCTTCAGCCTCTTGTAACCATTTAGTGACCTGTCCTGGATAGTTGGAGCCATCAAAAATCCAGGTATCTGCTGAAAAATGGGTTGATAAATCAGCCAATGTAACCCTTGGTGCGTCCTGAATAAGTACCAAATCTACCGCTAGCTTGCTTACTGGAGCAAACTCAGGGTTCCAGTCTCGATTGATGATGACCAAGCGTTGGTCATAAAAAGCGAATACAGGGTGTTGATCGGACCAATGGAGCGTTGTTTGGGTTGCTGGCCAGCGAGTCACGCCCCTTTTCTCTCGGTGCGGGTTTACGGACCAGTCGAGGGCAGGGTCTTCCTCTTCAAGACTGGAAATACTGTAGCGATGATAGCCATCAAAGGCATCTACAATAGAAGCTTTGTATAAATGATAGACCACCCAGGATCGCTGTTGTGCCAAATCGACTTTGGTAAACACATTGATTGCCAGCGCCAAAACNAATGCCGACAAGCCGGTAAAGAGGTAAGTAATTCGACGATGGGCACTGTACCAAGCCAAGAAAAATAAGCATGCAAACAGGAAAAAGAGTAGCCATTCGTTGATCCAAATACCACTAAGGAGGTGACCCGGAAGTTTTTGTATTGTAAAAATAAAGGCATTGTTTAACCAAATAACTCCAAGTAAGAGCTTCCCCAACAAAGTAGCCAGTGGCGTAATCCAATGCAGTAAAAACAACGAAATTCCCAATCCGAGAATAAACGATGCTGCAAGCACANCAACCAGGCCTGTAAGCAAAAAGTAAAGCGGGAACTGATGAAAATAATATAAACTGAGTGGAAAAGTAGTGAGTTGGGCAGCAATAGCTACCGTTGTCAAACTCCAGGCATAGTCAACTATTTTGAATGGCGAATACCATAGTCGATACAAACGTGGCTGAAAAAAGACGATCCCCAACAGCGCCAAGTACGACAATTGAAACCCAATATCGAACAGTAGATAAGGGTCAATAAGCAAAAGCAATAAAGCAGAAGCGCCAAGGGAATTATATACACTAGCCCGCCTACCCAGGGTTTGGCCCAGCCAAAGAAAACTGAACATAACCGCCGCACGCTGCACCGATGGCGACAGTCCCGTAACTAAGGAAAAACCCCAAATTCCTATTAAAATGAGCAGCAATCGTATCCATTTCCATCCTGGTTTTTTAAACGGCCCCCAACCAAACAACAAACCCAAGCCCCAGGCAACAAACCCCAGGTGGAGGCCTGAAACCGCCAAGACGTGTACAGCCCCGGTTTCGGCGTAAGCATTACGTAGGTCGGTGCTTAATTCATCTCGTTTTCCAAGAATCAGGGCCGCACCTACTGCTAATTCGTTAGAACCGGTTGGCAGGTGCTCGCGTAAAATCCTGAGTAGATCTTCCCGGTATTGATAAGCCAATCCTCGTACGGAGAGTTCTGGGTTTATCAACACCCAGTCTTGCCCAGATATTCGAGCCTGATGGTAAACGCCCTTGCGGGCCTGCCATTCCGAAAAATCGAAGGCATCAGGATTCAGAGGGGCTGCAATCCGCTCAGCGGCAGCTTTGAATTGAATTCGCTGGCCAGGTAATAACTCGACACTAAGGCTGTCGGCAGGTAAATACAGTAGTAACTGGCCTGTGCAGAGCGTCGACTCGCTGCCTCCTTCTGTACTGATTGCATCGACATCAACCCCCAACCGCATTCGATCAGGCCCAACACGTAGTTCATGAACCTTTCCCGACCAAAGGAGCATCGAGTCCTCTGCAAAAACAGCTTGTTGAGCAAAATGAGAGGTCTGCGAAAGTTCTTCTTCCTGCTGTACTAGAAAAGCACCAAAGCCCAGGCACCAGAAGACCGTCAAGATGCTCCAAAAGCGATTCAAAGGGAGTGACAAAGCCAAACGACCAAAAAGCAGAAGGGCGAAAGCTCCTAAGGTTAAGCCTCTAGCAAAAAAAACAGCATTGATTTCAGGAAGAAAATGATAACCCAAGAAAATCCCTACCCCAAAAGGCAGCAGCAAACGCAAGAGTGGTATTTCTCGCCACGGAATTTTCTGGTCAACGGGCATCATTGATTATAAAAAATGTTTTGGCAGGGCTTAATTTAATCTTTTTTTCAATTTTTAGTGACCTTGTCAGCCACCTAGTGTACAAAATACACTAAATGAATAGACTACCAGTTTATATAATATTAAGAATTACTACCTTTAACCTCGAATTATGCAAAGCGCAGCGACGAACAAACAGGAAATGTGAAAAATCTTAATACCTATTTCAAGTCGGCCTTCACCGTCGATAATGTGATCTTTGGTTTTGATGAAAGTGATCTAAAGATTTTACTTATCAAACGGCAAGAAGAACCCTACAACAATCACTGGGGGCTACCTGGCTACTTCGTCTTACCTGATGAAGATCTGAACACAGCTGCCCGGCGAGTGCTAAAGCAGTTGGCTGGTATTGACAACGTCTTCCTTGAGCAAGTTAAAAGTTTTGGCGCAGTAGATCGCCATCCCGTAGGACGGGTGATCACCGTTGCCTATTATTCGCTTGTTAAAATTGCCGACTTTAATCCTACACCAGACAATGATGTAGCTAAAGAAGTACGGTGGTTTAGTGTATCTGATATTTCTGCCCTGGACTTGGCCTTTGATCACGAAGAGATGATCAACGTTTGTTTTCAAACCCTCAAACGGCAGGTTCGTATTCGTCCGGTAGGCTTCGAGTTGCTCCCCCCGAAGTTTACGCTTACAGAGCTGCAACACCTCTATGAGGCTATTTTAGAAACCGACTTGGACAAGCGTAATTTTCGCAAGAAAATCCTGTCGATGAATCTATTGATTGATCTGGAAGAGATGCAGGAAGGTGTCGCTCACCGGCCAGCAAAGCTTTACAAATTTGACAGCGACAAGTACGAAGAATTCTTACAAGATGGCTTTTCTTTTGAAGTAAAAGAAAGCAAACGTAAGGAGCCTAAACCATCACTTTCGAATTAGTGGACTAATTCCGCCATTCATTCCCCTCGCTATCCAAGAGTACTAATTGAATAGCTTCATTCCCCGGTGTTGTCAGAAACTCACTAATCTTTTGGTCAATTTCGGTAGTTTCTCCCGTGTATTTCACTAAAACAGTCATCAGGTTATTCGTAGCAGGGGCATCTTTCAATGCTGTAATACTACCAGAATTAGTCACTGAGAAATAACCATAATAACCGTCGGTTAAATTTGGATCGCTGCCCAAATTATTAATTTCTGATACCAATGTCGCGATCTGGTTTTCTTCTTCGGCATTGTTATAGACCAAGTATCCCCAAAGTACATTCTCTGGAATCTTACGAAGTTCGGTATGAAGCCAGCTGATGCCATTTTCTTCTTCCATCACAACCTTGTACATATCTTCTGTAACCGTAAGGGTACCGGCGTTACTTACAACATCTTGGAGTTCAATGGTAAGGGTATAAACATCCGGACTAGCATCTGTTACCAACTGGGTGCCTGTCGCAGGAGCTGGTCCTGGGTCACATACCTCAGGGTCAAGAATATCGTAAAGCGTAAGGCTAATATTGCGGCCGGTACGATTGTAATTACTGAGAATTTTTGTATCCAAACAATCCTCCTCTTCAATGGTGTACATCTCTAATTTCAGGTTGGAAAGTGTCGTAACACCTAGCACCTGCCCTAAATCAAGGCTAAACTCTTTGTCTACTAAAGGTACAATGATCGGATCATTGAGACTTTCCAACTTGCAGCCGGAAAAAGCTAGTGCCAGAAAGAGAAAAACGAATCCCACGCAGTGATTCCGGTACATAAAATTAAGTATTGTTGATGCATTAAGTATTGGGGGATAACCTTCAGAAGAGTGCGCGTGGTGTAAGAGCTCATAGGGAATTTACCCCTTCCAAGCTCTGAACTATTAAGGAAACGCCCTTAAATTTACTTCGCTGCTTGGCAGGTCGTAAATTTATAGAATAAATTAAGAATCTAGCTAAGATTTAATACTTCAGCCTGCCATCGTGTACCCGTTGGGCATAATCTTTGGCAAAATAGGTGATAATCACATCTGCTCCGGCACGGTGAATACTCAGCAGAGTTTCGGGCATGGCCTGCTCGTAATCCAACCAACCATTACCACAAGCAGCCAAAAGCATCGCACACTCACCACTGACATGGTAAGCCGCTATTGGCAATTCACTTTCATACTTCAACAATGCGATAATATCCAGGTAATTGAGCGCGGGTTTGACCATCAGGAAATCGGCTCCTTCTGCGGTATCCAATCTTGCTTCACGCAGGGCTTCCTGCGCGTTGGCGGGGTCCATCTGGTAGGTTTTCTTATCCTTGGGTATATCGGCATCTTCGCGCGGCGCACTATCGAGTGCCGCCCGAAAGGGGCCATAAAAAGCGCTGGCATACTTGGCGGTATAAGACATGATCCCCGTTTGAGTAAAACCAGCAGCATCCAATGCTTCTCGCAAGTAGCCTACCCTGCCATCCATCATATCACTAGGGCCTAATATATCAAAGCCGGCCTCGGCTTGGGCTACCGCCATTTTTGCCAAAATAGGTAAAGAGGGATCGTTGAGGATTTGCCCCTCCCCTACCAGGCCGTCGTGCCCGTCGATGCTGTAAGGGTCCATTGCTACGTCGCTGATGAGACAGATAGCCGGGAACCGCTCTTTGATCGTGCGCGCAGCTTGCAGGTAGAAATTCTGCGGATCGTAACTATAAGTAGCCACCTTGTCTTTGAGTTCGTCAGGCACCGCGGGAAAAAGAATAAAATTGTTGATCCCCAGGCTCTGGCAAGCATCAATTTCTTCGAGCATCAGTTCTATACTCCAGCGATAGGTACCAGGCAGAGAGGACACTTCCGTTTTCACACCCTTTCCGGGTACTAGAAAAAGAGGTTGTACCAATTGAGAAGGACTGAGGCGGGTTTCCCGAACCATTCCCCGAATAGCCGCCGAGCGGCGGTTGCGACGTGGACGCTGAAGCATTGTTTTTGTTTTTTTGGGCTGCAAAATTAAGGATAAAGAATGGGAATCCGCTCAGGTTTACCTTCGGGCTACGATCAAAATTGTCCTTATTCGGTAAAATTGTGAGTCTTCTACACCTCCTTCAATAATTCCGATTTCCGACTCCCCATTTCCGACTTTGCTCTACCTCTTCTTCTCAAATATCCAACCATCACCACGAAGTAGCCGCGAAGCGAAACCCACAACCATCAAACCAACCAGCGCCCAACCGTACCAAGGGAAGCCGGCCTCCATGGGTCTTGTATTCCCCAAGAGCTGAAAGCCTGCCCAGTAAACGGGGTGTGCTCCCCGGGGGTCGGCATTTTGCAGGTAGCTTAGTTTCGCTTGCTGAAGGGCGGTGCGCTTATCGTTGTTTTTGTTCAGAAAAGTATAAAAGCTTTCCAAAAGATCGCAGTTGGCACTTTCATTGACGCGCCAGAGGGTGTTGACCACAGAACGAGCACCGGCATAGTGAAATGCCCTGGCCAAACTGATGACTCCTTCACTGTTGTAGAGCGTGCCCAGAGCTGTCTCACAAGCGCTGAGAATGACAAGTTCGGTTTCCAGATCGTACAAATAAAGGTCTTTGGCAAAAAGAGAATCGTAACCTCCCTCGCCGTCACTGAAAACGATGTAGGAGAAATCTCCCTGCTCGGGATTGGCCTGCGCGTGAGTAGCCAAATGTAGAAGCCGGTAGCGCTTGGCCTGAGCTTGTAGCTGCTGAATGGTAGCCCTTTCGCCTGAGAAAAGATTACCAGAAGCCTGCCCGATGGTAGCTTCCAATAGATCGGCACTGCACGACAAGGCTGGCCAACCCGATTGGCCAGAGAACGCGGGAGCGAAACCGCCCACCTCTCCCTGGTGCCGTTCCAGTTGCGACAATGCCCACTGCAAACTGGCGGCGTAGGTATAACTGATGGGGTATTCCCGCAGGAGGTAAGGATAGTCATTGAAAGGGGTGTTTGCCGCTACCTCCTGTGTAAGCAGTGCCTCAAAAGGCAACAAGTCAAGCATTCCACTCGTGACGAGCAACAGTGATTTCCCTTGAGTGCCCTCTAATACCGGTGCAAGTAACTCCTTGTACAAGCGGTAGCCCTCACGCTGGTAATCGGTGGTAAGCTGAGCGCGGTCTACACCGGGCATTTGGTAATTTTCGATGCTCCCCCGCCAGGCGAGTATCCGTTCGTTGAGGTTTTCCGGTCGGGAGCGTTGCTGAAGGCGGATTCCTTGGCGGTCAATGAGAAAAACAAAAATGGCTTCTTTGCCGACGAAATATTCGATCAATTGTTCCTTGCGGCCCAGCATTTGTTGGAGCTGCGCCAGCGTGGGTACTTCATCTGCGTACTTGAGCTGATAATAGCGGGGGTGGCGGGTTTCCAGGGCCTGGAGCCAGTTGCGTATGGCATCTTGTGCACCGAGGAGGGTTTGCTCGGCCGCCTGGAGGGTGCTATCGGCAACGCCTTGTTCGCTGCGCAGGTGGAAGAGTTCTTCCTGGGCCTTGCTGACGGCGCGTTGCAGCTCGCCTTCTTCGGCCAGCTCCTCTTCGCTGATTCCTGCCTGAGCGGCAGCTTTACTGGCCCGAAAAGCCTCACGAAGTAGGCTGCTGCGGTTGCGTTCTGCAAAAACAAAAGCTTGGTAGAGCAGTGCTTCACTGTGCGTTTCTTCATAAAGCTCATAAGCAACCCGAATGGCATTCTCGCTTTGCTCACGGCTCTCTTCCAGATTGAAAAGCTTGGAGCTTTCGTAGAGGTAACTTTGACGCAGCGCCTGTTCTACCGTATGCATAAGTTCGTAACAAGCCAGCGCTTGCTCTAAGTAAAAGGTATTGGGTTTCGCCTTGTTCCAGGCCTGGTAAACGGAAGCCATGCCCGCCAGTGCTTCCATGATCGTATTTTCCGCATAGCAAGATGCAGGAGAAGGAAGATCATGCTGCCCTTTGGGGGAATAATTGTAAAGCACCGACTGTAGCGCCAACTGGAATTGGGCGAGTGATTTGGGGTAGTCTTCCATCTCGAAGAAGAGCAGCCCCTTTTGGACGTAATGCTTGCCGAATTCTCGGCGTTGGGTGTTTTCGTAATAAAGCTGAAGGTGGTGAAACTCTTGGTCTAATGCGGCTAAGGCAGCTGCGAAATCGCCTTGTTCGGAGTGGATGAGGGCTTGTTTTTTGTAGATGTTGCTTAAAATCAAATCAAATCTAAAGTCACTCTCTTCCCCCTTGCTTCTATTTACTAGTATATCTTTTGCTCGTACAAGTTGAGTTGTTGCACTTTCTAAAAGATTCCCTTTTACAAATAGATCACTTAAATTAAGTAATATCATCGTGCGAATTCCTCTATCCTCAATAGGCAGTTCTAAAGCATTTTCATAAGCTTCTTGAGACTTTTCTAGTTTATCCCAATTACTATATAATAAGCCAAGATCGTTATATCCTTGAGCAGCTCGTAAATAATCTTCTTCGATCAATACAGCCGTCACAAATTGTTTTAGAATGGATTCACCTGCAGCGTATTCCCCTAGCCTGGTATATATATTACCTAATGGTTTATAAAGAAATTTTGCTAGCAAATAAGCATTTTCCTCTTTGGGGTCTGCTAGACTCAGTGCGAGCTCATAGATTATTCGAGCATTGATGTAATCTCCCAATGTATCATAAGTGAAAGCCAGTTGTACATATGTCCAAAAAGCTTTAGAGTTCTCTTCTGTTGTTCTAAAATTTCGCCAGAGCTCACGGGGAAGAGCTTTACGGAAAAGATGTTTCGCCAATTCAAGTTGGCCTTCTTTTCTAAATTGAGTTCCGATTGATTTTACCAAATCTAGAAAGAGGTACAAACTATCAAGTTGCTCCAAATGAGCTAAAGCGGATTCGGTTTTCTTTAATGCAAGGTCAAAATCATGTTGCTTTACCAGTTCAACAATCTGATCGACCGTGGCCGGGTATTCATTCTCCAGGTTGAGCGCACGCAAAGATGTTGTGACCAATAGCATCACAATAACACATAAGCAGGAAACCCTTTGTAAGTGATTCAAAGTAGATAAGATTTAGAGGTCTAGCAAGTTGAATTCTGCGGGTTTCAAGTGCTTGGGCTTAACATTTTCACGCTGGGCTGGCGGTGTTCTCCCGACTAAAAGTCGGGATCACGGTGGTGCCGACTGTGTCGGCGGTAGCCGTCCCGAGGCTTCGGGACGAATGAAATGAGCCTGTCCGGAGCCAAACGGGTACTCCCCCTACCAAGCGCAACGCGCAAATCACCAAACATCAACTCGCAAAATTTAACTTGTCGTACCATTAGTGAAGAAAAAGGGGAAAAGTTTCGACTCGTTTCGTTATGCCGATTGATTTCGCCGGATTAACCAAATGATGATTAGAATAGCCAGTAGAATCAGTAACAACCAAACCCACCAAGGCCAAGCGGGGGGATTGGGATCATCGGCACAATCGCCTACGGTACATTGTAATACTTGCCCGTTTTGCGTGTCCGTTGTTATCATGCTTACCGCAACGGGAACCGTACACACCGGATCATTGCTTAAGTCATCAAAGCGGATGCAGGCATAGATAGAATCGAGCAAGGCCGGCTCAATACTGCTGTACATGTGAAACTGCACATTGGCAAAAGTCCGAGGATCGCCAACGCCGTGCAGCGGTGTTCCTTCAATTCCAAAGTTGAGCATTTCCCAACGGATACTGTCATCACTCAATTTAATCATGGAAATCTGATCCGCAGGGCCACCAAAGGGGTGGTACTTAACGGGCGTAACCACAATGTCATCCGCACTCACCCCGGCTGGCAACTTAATATCCATATAGATATTATTGGTTTCACCAAAGCCGGTGTTCTCACATTGGACGGTGGTAAAGATCTGGTAACGATCACTTTGTGCCGGACAGGCGCAAGCCTCCATGATCATAAAATTGGGGTCATGTGATTTGACCAGGCTGGCGGTAGACTTGTAATAATCCAATATTACTTGTGCTCCGATCTGGGGTGAGAAGTTGTCACTACTGGTCACTGTACTATCACCGTTCTGGATGTAAAGTCTGGTACTATCCGGGGGTATACCCTGACCCAATCCTCCCACAAAGGTGCTCAAGCCCAAATTCGTTAACTCTTGTTGTAAACTTCCTGGCGTTAGTACCGGATAGCCATTGTCGGCAGAAAAGCTACCCAGTGCAACAGCAAAATCCATTTCTGCTTTTACGGTAGCATCGAACACATCCATCATCGCTTCGTCTCCTTCCATATCCACGAAATAGTGAACCTCTTCTCCTGGAGCCAGGTTGAAAATCTCTGCCAATAGTAAACCTTTGTATTCCGTGTTTACTGGTCCTAATTTCGAATAATGGAACGTAGTAGTACTCCCCACATCCGGGCGATGAAACATGTTTTCCCGGATTTTAAAATCACTGAACTCCGGTAGTTCGGTTACTTCTGTTTTTGACACCGTCCTCAGTCTGCCATTATACAAGAAGAAGAGTTGCCCACTAAAAGGTGCATCACTAGGGTTTTTTACCGAAAGGATAGAAACAAAGGGATCACCGGGTTTCACCTGCACATTGCGAAGAATTTTTAGATAACGATTAGTATCTACCACTGTCTTATTGGTGATAGAACCACTTACCGGAGGTATAATTGGACCCGCAGCAGTGAGCGGCGGTTCATCATTGGCACTATACAACCCCGTAGAATAAGCCCGCGCAAAATAATTCTGCACCTGCGTAGAATTCGGTGGCCCATAAAGGTGCTTAAAACCTGCTTTTTCCTGGCTTTCGCCAAACAGGAAATTACCGTCTCCAAAAATGAAGAGGTGCTTGTAAAAAGCGGGCGTCGCATTGAATTTTGTCTTGGAAACCAGTGCTGGCAATTCGATATTGAAAACCGTCGAGTCGCCGGGGGCGGGGGTGTAATCGACTGCTTCGAGCAGCTGTGCGGAGAGGGATATGCTAAAAAAGAAAAAGAGGCCTACGGCCAGGAGTAGATGCTTACAGGTTTTCATAGTTGCTTCGTTGCTTAGTTTTTGGCTTTAGGGAAGTACTGCTATCATGCTGGCAGTGCAACCATTAGCTAATATACTAAATTACAGCTACTTAGTATATCTACTTAAAATAATTGCTTTTTCTGCTTAATGATAACATAAAGATAGGAGGCTAAATGAATGGATGAAAACCAGAATTGATTTTTTCTTTGAGTTTCTAAAAACAATCAATACAACACAAACAATTGAAAATAAATAAATTAAGACATATTTTTTTCTTTTTTCTGTAGGTGCTATTTATATCCTTTCTTACTCTTCCAGACAAAAACAGAAGCTTGTTATTTATAATAAATAATATTCTCCTCCCAGAGAAATTCCAACAATAATTGCACCTCTTCTAAAGACACGTTGATTAGTTCCTGCAATTCAGCACCCGTCCGTTGCCCATCGATAAGGCGCAGGAATTGAACAACCCCTATTTCCTCTGTATCAAACATTAATTTTTCATCTAAAATGACATAGTAAATTTCTTTCTCGTCATTTTTAGCAATATCCAACTCTCCAACCAAATGTATTGCTTGTTGTAGTGAAATGGACAATCTTGTCGTATCCATTCGATTTGCTAACAAGTCTGGAAACTGAACTAGATGGCTTCCTGAGAAAATACCTGCCATGGATTCATTACGCTCTCCTTTTTCGAGCACTCCATTATAATACGCATCCAAAATACCAAGGTTAATGATGTAAAGTAGGTGCTCATAAGCTGGATAGAAGCCGGAATTTTGGGTATGTACAAGAAATTTTTCTATTGCGTCTCGATCAAAAAGCTCATTGATGGCCGAAGAACGAGTAAAAGCACGATTAAAAAGAAGCCTGTTTTCTCCGTGCAATACCTGCTGTAGATAACGAAAAATAAATTTATGTGCTTGAGGTATCGGATGAAACTTATTTTTAGCCTTAAAAGAATCAGGCAACTGAGAAAGAAAGGCTTTTCTAAGAATACTTTTCTGAAAAAACAATTTGTCAAACATTTCACTCGGAACCTGCTGGAGAAATGCCACCAGTTTAAGATCAAGAAATGGATAAATAGTCATGAGACCATTCTGTAGGGAAATACTTGATTCTAATGGAATTGTCTTGTGCGTAAGAAATCGATGGTTGGTTGCTACATAATGCACCCAATTACTGGAAACAGGAGTAAGGGAAGACCATGCAGCATTTTTCAAAAAAGCCCCTGCAAAGCGGAAGAAATTATTACCATCATTTAACGCCTTCTTTTTATAGGTATTTGAGGTGAGTGCCTCCCAAAAGCTATCCCAGTTTTGGTGAAGTCCTTCCGTGGAATAATCGAAAGCCGTAGTACCACCATTGTATTGATCACTCCCTAAACCACTGATACAAATGGATGGCGGTTTACCATACGGTAGTGGAATATTGAGCAATTGAGATTTCAAGTAGAGTTCATAGTTGAGGCGGGGATCTTGGGCATCAATCACAGCATCTTGCCACGAGGCAAGAGAAGGTCTATCAAACAACGAACAAGGTAAAATATCATGTGCAATACCATATAACTGAGACAATTCAACTGCACGCTCAAGTTCTTTGTTAAGAATACTCGTCTCTGTACAAATAGAAAGAGCGTGAAGGCGAGTTTTCTGCTGAGACAACAAAAGTAAAATGCTTGAATCGAAGCCACCACTTAATGTTAAAAGGGCTTGATCAATGCCTTGCAAACGGTGATGAGTAGCTTCGGTCAGTAAATGATGGTAGGCTGATACATAATCACTTTCTGAAGGTTGGCTTCCTATAATATTGAGAGGATACTCCTTTGCTTTAGACAAGTCCCAATATCTCGTACTGGTTACCTCCCATTGTTCTGTATCCAAGATCAAAATTTCCCCTGCGCCAAGTCGAAAAAGGTTTTCGTAGAGTGTTGGCTCAAAAGAAGATTGGTCAGATGATCGGCTAAAAAGAAAGGTTTGATTGAATTTAGGAGTCTCCTTTAAGCCGGCAACAATTTTTCTAATGGCCGTACTCGTCAAAAAATTACGCGCTGAATTTCGGAAATAGAAAAAGAGCGGTAATGTACCAAACGCATCCGTAGCCAAGTACAATCGTTCAGCTGCTGGATCATGAATAGATATGACGAAACTCCCACTTAATTTCTCCAGCAAACCTTGGAACCCCAGATTACGATACTGGCTAAGAATTGCTGCTTCGGATGGCGTGTGCCCATCTTCTATGAACCAATATTTACCTATTATTTTTAATTCGGCAAGCTTAGTCGTAACTTTTTTAGAAGTAGTAAAGGACACAAAAAAATCGTGCATTCGTATCGTATTCTCTTATTGAAGCGGTCTATATTCTACTAAAAAAACAAATGGCAATAAGCCAGTACTAATACTGATTTATTGCCATTTCAAAAGGATTCTTCAATACCTAAGGAGGTTCATCATCACCACTATATGCACCAGTACCAGCAATCAAGTCATGCGAGCCTCCAGTGCCGCCCTTTACTTCCTTTAGCTGCTGGGCAGAGAGTACAGTAGCCTTTTTCAACGCAAGCTTTTTTGGCTTGGCGTTTTTGAAAGAGAAATTCTTCATATCTGTTTTATTTAAGATGAAAGCGTTTTGTTATTTAGGGTTTACAAATACGCACAAATTTGGGTGTAAACTAGGGAGGTTCATCCTCACCACTATAAACACCAGTACCAGCAATCAAGTCATGCGAGCCTCCCGTGCCACCTTTTACTTCCTTTAGCTGCTGGGCAGAGAGTACAGTAGCCTTTTTCAACGCAAGCTTTTTTGGCTTGGAGTTTTTAAAAGAGAAATTCTTCATATCTGTTTTATTTAAGATGAAAGCGTATTTATTATTTATTCTTACTCAAGCAACCTGAGACAAAAAACCTCACTGCTATAAACAGCATTGCAAGGAAGCGATGCGACGCTATATATCCCTTTCTACGGCCTTAAATTGTTGAAAAGAGAGCTAAATTGGCTCACTCTTTTACTAGGTGAGATTTCGGAGAGAGATTTCTTAGTCGCGTTTCATGAAAAAACAACTATCCTAAGTTCCTGCTTTTTAACAAAAAAAGCAAATTTTTATCTTGACTTTTAGCCAATTAGCCCAATTTTAACCATCCTCCTTACCTACTCCTCGTTATTACGATAGTATTTTTGACTTCAAAACAATTTTTACCAAGCATTTCAACAGAAAGGTCGTAGTCCTGTAAAGATCGCTATGTGACATATCCTTGGCATAAGGTATTCATTGTTCTTTGCTCATTTCATAATCGCTGAAATAATTTAAAAACACTTAAAATTTCACACCCACCGCCACACTCACCGTCCTACCCAACAACTGCAATTCATTGCCTAAAAGCACACTCCGATTACTTTCTTGCGGTAGCGAGTAGATACTTTGACGATAAAGGGTATTCTCGCGATCTAATATGTTAAAAACACCAAGGCTACCGTACACCTCGCCTTTCTCCAGAGGATAAGTGTATCGGGCTGATATATCTAAACGGTGGTAGGCTGGTATCCGGCGCAAGCTATTTACATTGCGTTCTCTTCGATCATTTACCAAATCAGAAACGGCAAGCTCCAAATAAGGGCGGCCACTGGCAAAAATATAGACGCCGCTCAGCGACCATTGCTTGTATTGGTATTCATTGACCCATTGAAGTTGATGCGGACGATCATCCTGGGCCGCGTAGGCAGCTCCTTGAAACAACTCACTGAACGTGCGCCGCGAACGGCTCAGGGTATACGCCAGCCAAGTCGTGTAATTGTTCCAACGTTGGCTGATCAGCAAGTCCAATCCAAGCACCTTGCCAGTACCCTGGGAGATTTGGTAAAAGGCATTCCCATTGGCCACGCCTTCTTCCTCTGTAAACTGATTGAAAATGGTCGTGTGTTCCAGTACGCCATTGCTGTGTTTGTAGTAAGCTTCAGCATCGAATAAGAAATCCCCCTTGCGGAAAGTGAACCCCAACATCCCCTGCGTGCTATTGCCCACCGGAAACTGTTCCCCATCCGCCATGGTCCAAATATCAAAGCTGCGACCAAAACGGTTTTCGTGATAATAGCGTCGCAAAAATTGATGGTAATGGTTCACCGCTCCCTTCAGTCGCCAAGCGTCATTGATTTGGTAGCCAAACTGCAAGCGAGGTGAGGGATACACTGCCTCCGTTGCACTATAGTAAGTCGCATGCAGTCCTGCCTCTAGCAACCATTTCTCTTTTTTCCATTGATAGGCAGTATACAAGCCTAGTTGGTCACCACTACTATCATTACCCAACAAGGTGACCGTATCGACAGCTATTTGCAACTGCACCGCCTCACTGCTAGCACGCAGCCCAAACGATAATTGCTGGTTGTCATCAAGTTGTAGTTCATGGCTCCAGTTGATATGCCAGCCTTCCAGATTATTTTCTCTGGTATTCTTGTTGGTGACCGACAATAAACTTTGGTTCAGCCGCTCGCGGGTAAGCTCCGTACTCGTTACTTCGGCAATACGATAGGAGGAATAGCCCATCGTCAATTCGCTTTTCCAGCGCTCGCTCCACCCTTGTTGCCAGCGCAGACTGTAGGCGGCATTGGCCCAGTCGCTAGTTTCCTGAAAGCGGGTCATATTTTCAATCAGTCGCCCCTGATTGCGGGTACGAAAAGAAAGGCTATAATCGTAATCATAATGATCTTCACTGCGGTAAGCATTCAAGTCAAAATAAGTGTTTTCGCTAGCTTGCCACGACCATTTCGCGTTGGCATCATAAAACTGATAAGCGGGTTGTACTTCTATCTGCCTTGATTCCTCTATCAAATCCTGTAGACTGCCATTCCCTAAGTCAACCTCTTGGTTCAAGACACCAAAAAGGTCGGCTTTTGCGAGGTTATTGAGGCTTGACCTGCCGCCAAGTTGTAGCTCCATGCCCTTAGTCAACCTCAATCTCGTACTGGCATTGGCGAGTAAGCTACTGAGCTCTATTTGGGTCTGATGCTGATGCTCCGTCATCGGATGCGAAGCCATTATCACAACGGAAGAGGTGCGACCTCCGTAACTGATAGGAAAAGTATTTTTGTAAAACTCCATAGCGTTTACCAATGCTCCATTTACAGCACTGAAAGCACCAAAAAAATGGTCGACGCCATAAAGCAGCATCCCATCCCAGAGGAGGAGGTTTTCTTCGGCATTACCACCCCGCACTTGCAGTGCTGCGGAGCCATCATTGAAAGCAGTCACTCCCGGCAAGAGTTGTAGATTACGAAAGATATCGGTGGTTCCACCCAAATTGGGGAGTTTGTCATTGGGCCGGATGACCATTGCTTGTTCATCTTGCAATAGGCCCAAGGCAGCAGCCTCATCGGTAACGATAATAATAGCACCAATAGATTGGGGTAGCGCAGACAATGAAAATGCAGCTTCGGCATCTGCCCCCACCTTCAATTGCTGTGGGGTATACCCCAAGTAGCGGGCTTCCAACCAGAGCTCTCCTTTGAGAGTATCTGGAAAAGAAAAGCGAAAATTTCCGGCGTCGTCCGTGACGGTGCCTTTGCTGAGAAGCTTGCTAAAAATGGTAGCGTAAGGCAGTGGTTCGCCGGTGAGCTCGTCCTTGACATGACCGCTCAACTGCCGATATGCGAGTTCAGGAGCAGGCACTACAACCGATGTTGGTCGGATTAAAATCTGCCCTTCACTTATGGTAAGATACTCTAAACCTGATTGCGCTAAAATTTTATAAAAAGAACGTACGACTTCCTCTTCCTCCAAGCGGATACTGACCGTCTTCCCTTGTAAGACAGCAGGGTCAAAAGCCAGTAATAAGCCATATTTGTCTTCAAACACCTGAAATACCTCCTCCAGTGGAGTCGTAGAAAAATGCGCTGTAACCTTCTGCTGTGCAAGCAAGGGCAAGCTGCTGAATAGCAGCAAAAAAAGAAGTGGTGTTATTGATTTTTTCAAAGAAGAATTAGTCGTTAGTATTGCGCAGAAAATAAAACACGATTTTTTATAAGACTTTCAAATAGTTAACCCGCTTAAAATGAACCGCTTGGCCAACTATTGTGAAAGTCAAAATCGTGTTTTATTTTCGTGCTGTTCCTTAGCAGTGATCGTTACTTGCTGGCCATCAATCGAAAACTGCAAACTCAATGGCCAGCATACCGTTTGCAGGGCTTGTTCGAGATTATTGCTCTTAAAAAAGCCAGCATACTGACGCTTACCGATATCCGCTGGGTATTGAATAGAGATAGTGTATTGGCGCTCCAGTGCAGCAAAAACCTCGTCTAGTGGCACCTCGTCAAAGTGGTGAATTTGGTCTTGCCAGGCAATATCATTCCGGTTGTTAATAGTACGTGCCTGTAGTTGGCCGTTTTGTAAAAAAGCACCTTCTTGAGGGGTTAAAATCGTTGTTTCTCCAGTGCTGGTCGTCACTTTTACTTTACCAGTATAGCAATTCACGCGAAAGATGCCGTCGCGCGCTTCTACATTAAAGCTCGTACCTAAAACTTCTACTTGCCCCAGCGAGGTTTTTACAATAAATGGACTGCCTTTTTCTACTTCAAAAAAAGCTTCCCCTTCCAGTAGGATGGTTCTTTCCTTTTGCCAATTCTCGGGGGTATAAGTGATATTCGATACGGCGTTCAGGCTTATCATTGATCCATCTGGCAGCGTTTCATCTAAGGTTTGAGTACGTTCTGTACTTACCACGAGGGGCGTATCCACTAACGAGTTCGTCCACCACCAGCCAGCGGCTAGCAATATTGCGATACTGGCCGCCACAGCCCATGTCCACGTTGATTGACGACTTGCAGGTAACTGTTTAATTCGCGCCTCAGAGGTAGCCTCATCAATCGATTGCCAGAGGGCTTCCTTACGCTTCTCGCCAAGGGCAGGCACTTCCCAACTTACCGCTGCTACCAGCGCCCGGGCGGTTTCCACCTTCTCCGCTTGGCCTGGATGAGCAGCCAGCCATGCCTCCCATTGTGAGCCATTAGCAGGATCTACGCCTCGCACCCATTGAAGAAATGCTTCTTCCTGGGCCAGTTCTTCTGGTTCGTATGTTAGGTAATCTTGCTTCATATTTTATACCTTCTAACTATATAAGGCATCAAAGTTCCTTTTTGTACTCATTCTATTCTTGTGCTGTTCCTTATTGCGCAAAAAACAGGAAAAGTATCCCCAATATCTTGCGTAGGGCTTTCATCCCCGCCGAAGCGGTATTGCGTACCGATTGGTAATTGATCCCCAAAACAGTGGCAATCCGCTTATAGTCCATTTCCTCAAAATATCGGAGGTATAAGATTTCTCGTTGTCGTTCACTCAACAAACTCAGGGCTTTACTCATTGATTTTTTCTGACTTTCTCTTTCCTCTACTTCCATCAAGGCCTCATCTACAGCTGCTGTATGTGCATTTACATCCACTACTTTCAGGTGCCGCTCGGTACGATTTACCCCTTGCTTTATGTGTCTGATAATTTTGCGCCGCAACGCTACTAGCAGGTACTGCCGAATTGCATCAGTATCGCCCAGCGTAGCACGATTTTTCCACAACTCAACAAACAAATCCTGTATACTATCTTCCACCAAAGCTTGGTCAGCTGTAACCTGACACCCATACTTAAACAACGCATCTACCTCTTGCTGATAGATAGCTGCCAAAGCTTTTTTATCCCCAACTTTCAGGGCCCGCCACAATTGTAAGTCGTTGATCATTGGTGCAAATAGACAATAAAACTATTACTTAAGTTTAACTTAGTAACGGAGCAAAACTACACATTTGTCTGCAAACGCGTCCTTTAAGGGCTTGGGCTACATTTAAACCACCAAAGGCACTTAATAATTAGCCGCGGAGACGCAGAGACACGGAGTTTTTCAGGATATATCTAGTAAAACCCTTTGCGTCTCTGCGACTTAGAAAAAGTCAAAGTGAGAACTCTGCTGGCAAAGAACATTCTTTTATGCCCCTCAAGTCACCTTGTCGGTATTATCCTCGGGGGTATCTTAATAAACTTATTCTTAGGTGCTCTTGGTGGTTCAAAAAAGTTGCTCCACTTTTTTTCAAAAAAAATAAAAAAGCATGAGTACACTTTTTTACCCCGCTGCCTTATAGGGTTGAAAAGCATAATTTCAACCAAAAAACAAAAGAAAATGCAAATTCAGAAAAAATGGTTTTTCCCTTTATTACTTCTCTTACCTTCCATGTTCTTCTTTACAGCTTGTGAAGAAAGCACGACCCAGGACGACGAAGAGTTCACTACCGAAGAAGTTACCATCCAGGCCCTAACCATCATGGAAGAGTCTGGCGAGATGGGGTGTGGCGCTTGCTTTAGTCTCGTTTACCCTGTAACGGTGCTATTCCCTGATGAGACAGAGGTTACCGTTGCTAGTCGTGAAGAAATCCGGGAAGCTATTGTAGCCTACTTCGAGGCAAATCCACCACAGAACAATCGTCCATTCCGTCCATTGCGTGGTTTCCGCCCTGAACTACTATTCCCTTATGATGTACAACTGGAAGATGGCTCGATCCTTACCATTGAGTCACGTGAAGACTTGGTCATTATCCTGGAAAACTGTGGCTTTGATCCCACCCGCCCCAATCGCCCTCGTGGCGGTAGCCATGGCCAGTTTGGTGGCTTAAACCACTGTTTCAATATTGTATTTCCGTTAACAGTAGCGTTCCCAGACGGAACCGACCTCACTGTTGCTGACCGCCAGGAACTCGCAGCTGCTATCCGCGAATGGCGCATCAACAACCCTGATGCAGAAGAACGCCCAAGCTTGGCTTACCCTTATGATGTAGAATTGCAGGATGGCACCATCCTTACGATCAGTAGCGACGAAGACCGTACCGACTTGCGTGAAACCTGTGGCGGCTCCGTTGGCGATGGCCACGGCGAACCTTGCTTCACTGTCAACTTCCCTGTATCCGTAGGCTTCCCTGACGGTAGCTCAGTAGAAGTCAACAGCCGAGAGGAAGCCCTCACCGCCATCATGGAATGGGCAGAAGCCAACCCCGATGCTACTGAGCGCCCTGGTATCATCTACCCCATCACAGTTACCTTCACCGAAGATGGCACTACGCTGGAAGTAAACTCTCGCATGGAATTGCGCGAACTGCGCCGTGATTGTCGATAAAAGTAGAGATATGTAGCGTTGACACCGCCACGTTAGATAGAGCATAGAGGGATGATGAAAACATACTCCTTGCCTTAATCCGCGATACTTACCCCAAGGATAGCTCTTCCGCAACGAAGACAAATTCTTGGGGTATTTTTTTGTCTAAACAAAGGAACCGGACAGCGAACTTAATCGCTGCCCGGCCCGGAATAATAGCAACTATCTACTTATCTCCAATTGCCCTTCTGAAGATAATAAAACACCCTTGCGGGTCGGACTTTTCAGCCCGGACTGATCGACACGCCTCTAATCATAGGGGATAAGCGTTCGACCGGCCCGAAATGTTTGGCATTCCGTTAACAAATTGGATTGCATGCCGCCATTGGTATGCGAGTGTAATCAGATTTCCTTCTCAAATTCTTTTCTAGTGCTCCCCCGGCCTTTCCTAAGATCAGCCGGGGAGTGCCCTAATGAACAGTGTGTGTTTCCTCAAGTGCTATAAAAAGCAACTCAAAAGGTTAAAGCAGATCAGCTCATCCACTGACCTGGTTTTAGGTGTATACTTTGGGATCAAATGCCCAACTCAAAAAAACATCATAAAATCAAAAAATGGTGTTAATGGGGTTTCGTTCCCTATCCTTGTGCGACTCCTTAAAGTTGGGACGGCAATGCGAGCATTACCGCCCACCAAACTAAGTGAATCTTAAGGACAGATTAAATCTTTCTAGTGGGCTACCCCGTAAGTTTCGTTATACTAAGTCGAAGGTTTTTCGTGCTTGGGCAAGGAGCTAAAACCGGAGTGTAGCCATAGCTACATGAGGATTTCAGGGACGAAGCACAAGTGCAAAAAAGCAAGACTTGGGTGTAACAGAATTTACGGGGTGGCCTGCTAAGGTTTCAAATAAAAGCGGCATTCTTTTATGCTGCCCGTATTGTTTAGGTTGTTTCCTTCTGAATACGCTACAAATGTAGGGGCTAGTATAGCGCAAGGGAAACCAGATTTCGATTTTTCTTCGATATCCTAAAAGACAAAACAAGCCACAAACAACTGATTATCAAATAATAAAATCAGCATAAATTCTTTTTTCTAATAAATACTTTTTATTCAAAAAAAACTTCTTTTTAAGTTCTTCTTAACGCATCAACAGGTTTTTAAGGTTTCCTTACCACTTATTAAACTGTAGTTAAACCAACAATCAGCATAGGGTGGATCAAGTATTCTACCGCATCTTTAAGAATAACAACGGATGCTTACTTTCCTCCATCACAATACTACCGTTTATGAAAATGCAAATCCTATTTCGTATTACCCTATTAAGTTTACTGTTCTCCTCTTTTCTTGGCGCAGTAAACTATGGCCCACCTATTATCGCCTATCATCGTTCAGATTTTCAGGGTGAACGAATCAACATCCACGCTGACTGGTCCGTAAACAATCCTTACGACCATTGGAACGATGCTATCAACTCCATTATAGTACCCCGCGGCTACGAAGCTCACTTGTTCGAACATGGTGGTTTTAGAGGAGGATACTTGGTCATCCGAGGCCGATGGTCCAGTCGTCAAGATCGGTATTGGTACAATCGTATTTCATCCATTCGGTTAGTCCCTATTGCTCACGATCATAGAAAGCGGATTCCTGAAGATCCCAACGTCAAGTACCCCTATGACCCTCTTCCTTCTGATCACACAGGACATATCTGTGGTCCCAGCTGTAGTAGAACATGTGAATATCTCCCGCCTCCAACCATCACTGTATTCGAGCACCACAGCTATCGTGGCGCTTCTTTTACCATCACCGGCGAGTGGTCTGCCGCATATCCTGATGACTTCTGGAATGACCGCATCAGTTCTATCCACATCCCCCGTGGCTATGCCGTTATCCTCTACGAGGATGCTTACTATCAGGGACGCTCCGTTGTGCTTGAACACAATTGGAGTCCATATAATAGTCGAGATTTTTGGAATGACCGCATCAGTTCTATTCGGGTAGTCCGCCGTTAGCGGGTTGTCATTTACTTGGCAGCCGCGCGAGCTGACGCCGCGCCGGGTCGTCCGTCGCCCTGGCGTGGCTCCTACCACCCCTGGCTGTGCTCGCTCCGCTGCGCCGTGCTCCCCTATTCGGTCCGCAACTTGGTTAAAATAAAAATCCCGTATTTTGTCCACATGATCATCCACCTCTTTGCCCCCTTCTTCAGTGGTAGCCACCAACGGTGGGCCGAGGGGTATGCACGCCACAGTCAGCATACCATCCGCTT
This sequence comes from Lewinella cohaerens DSM 23179, assembly GCF_000379805.1. Taxonomy (GTDB): domain Bacteria; phylum Bacteroidota; class Bacteroidia; order Chitinophagales; family Saprospiraceae; genus Lewinella; species Lewinella cohaerens. Next base: position 204,242 of record NZ_KB903532.1, read on the forward strand.
GTTTACGCTACCAGGCCGGCACTGGAAATGGAGAATGCATGGCGCTGCAGTACAGCTGGCACAGGATTTTCTAGCACAATCAGAGCAGCCTGACTTATTGCTAACGACAGATATGCTCGATACCGCTACCTTTTTATCCTTGACGCGCAGTAGAACGGCCAAGCTACCCGTAGCGGTTTATTTTCACGAAAACCAGCTTACCTACCCTTGGTCCCCCACAGACGAAGACGTTCACCAACAAAGGGATCGCCACTACGGTTGGCTCAATTATACCTCAGCCCTGGCCGCTGACGCCTTATTGTTCAATTCGCACTACCATCAGCAAAGTTTCCTGGCTGCGCTACCAGAATATCTTAATGCCTTCCCTGATTACAAGGGCCTTGATACCGTGAAAAGAATAGCAAACAAGTCGCAGGTGCTCTACCTCGGAATGGACCTTCTGCGTTCCAAAGAGATTATACCTCAAGACCGTAAATCGCCTCCCCTCTTATTGTGGAATCACCGCTGGGAGTACGATAAAAACCCCGATGCTTTTTTCCGGGTCTGCGAACAGTTAAAACGTGAAGGGCACTCTTTTAAGCTCGTAATCCTAGGGGAGCAATTTGCTAAAGCTCCAGCCATTTTTTCGAAGGCTCGAGAGGCCTTTAACAAAGAAATTATCCACTGGGGCTTTGCCAAAGACAAGCAGGAATACATTGGCTGGCTACAAAAATCTACGATTCTACCCGTCACCAGCAACCAGGATTTCTTTGGCGGAAGCATTGTTGAAGCCATGTACCATGGTGTCTATCCACTACTCCCTAATCGTCTCGCTTATCCAGAGCATATTCCTAAAGAATTCCATACGACGCATCTGTACGAAACGGAGGAAGACCTACTGATAAAACTGCGCCAACTTCTTCTCCTTCCCACTCATTCTAGCCAACACGACAGCTTCCGCAGTTGGGTAGCCCACTACGATTGGCAGCAGCTGGCGCCAGTTTACGATCAAAAAATGGAAAGTGTATTAAATCAAGGCTAAGGGATTTTTGAACCACCAAAGGCTTTTTCACGAAAGTCATTTACTTCTTTTAGCACATAAGCTATGGCCTCCTCAACGCAGTAAGTAGCAGGTCATAGCTTATAGAGAATGTCAAGAAAGGACGAAATACAACAAATATTTCGGAGACTACAACAGGCTACCCCTCAAGATTTGCAACCGTCAAGAACTCACCCAATCGACGGAGCTGTCGTTGCCAATCGGAATCATTAGCGATCTCCAGGCTTTTCGTCATCACCTCTTGGCGGGCGTAAAACAAATCTTGGCTACGCCATAAATTCACGCTTAGTTTGAGTGCGTTGATCTGTTCATGGATTTTCACTAATGCTCGTAGTTGATCATAGTATTTCAATTCCGGGCGGAGGGCTTTCTGTTCCTGATAAAGGCGCTTGGCGGCTAGAAGACTCACTTCTGGCACGTGTACTACAGCCACATCCCATTTATTGAATTCCTCTACCAGGTGACGGAGTTTTCTACGATCTAATTGCTCTTGCTGGAAGAACGCCTCTAGGTCCTCATTCAAAACGTATTTTATGGCTGCTTTATAGGCTCCCGGAAGCGGGATGTCGCTATTTAGCATGCTGGTCATTAACTGGTAATTGCTATTGTAAATATCCCTAAAATCCAGCTCTATTGCTTTCAGGCTACTATCTGTAATTTCTTTGAGCACCTTCCGCTTCTCATCACGGAACAGGTGCCAAATGCTAAACTTCTCTGAACCAATGAAATTTTGCATTACGGCAATCACCTTGCCTAAATCTGGTGTCCGAAAAGCCTCTTTAGCCTCCACTTCCATCTGGTCAAAATCCTTCCTCGACATCTGGGTACTCAGGTTACCAATAATGTTTTGTTTCCCCAAGTGTAAAGCTGCAAAGCTGAAGTGCTTCCGGGATCGCGTAATCCGAGAACGGATGCTTACCCTGCCGATCACCAAGCTCTGTTCTCCAGCAACCAGTTTTTCTAATACTTCGCTTTCCGTCGTATAATTAAACAGGGTCATTTTTTCCGGAAACTGAGCAAAAATAGAAGCCGTTGCAAAGTGCATACCCACACGTTCTAAATCTACCCGAGAAGGCTCCACAAACTTTTGGTAGCTGACTGCTCCATTTTCATAAACGTTGCTGGGGGCTTCCGCCAAACGCGCGACAAATTCATCATGCAGATCGAGTCCTCCTACCTGTTTTGCATAGTAGATTGCACGATTGGCATACTGCAAAATCTGGTTGGTTTCCAGGCCGCTTATCTCATCAAAAAACCACCCGCAGCTCGTGTACATCAAGATCGCCTGACGCTGCATTTCAAGTAAACGCCGCAATTGGATTTCTTCTTCGTCTGATAAGACACGAGTAGTATGCTTATTCAAAAAGTTTTTCCAGGCCTTTCCATCACGGTCCATAATGACATCAATGTAGTCATTCCGTGCGCTCCAAGGGTCTGCCAAAAGCTTACCAGCTTCTTTTTCATAAACAGGGATAAGTAAATCCCGTAGCCAGTCAAGTGTATCGCGCAAAGGTCCTCGCCAAGCTTGTGTCCACCCTTGTCGGCCCCCACTATTACAACCGCAATTACTGCGCCAGCGCTCAACACCGTGGACGCAACTCCAGGAGGAATTATCGTAAATCTCTGCCTCCCAACAAGGTGGGTCAGTCGCTAAAAAAGCGCCATAATTGGTGAGTGTTACCGACTTGTGCTCTTCTAGATAACGCAAGCAGTCTGCCAGCGCCATCTCTCCTTTTTTGTGATGGTGCCCGTAGCTTTCTCCATCTGTGGCGATGTGAGCCAATTGCACTTCATCACTTCCGTCAAGGGTTCCTATGATGCGTTCCGCAAAACGAGGCCCACTATTAAGCAAGCCTTCAAAAGCTACCCCCTGCGACACATGCCCATCATAAAAGAAAACGGTCATGCTCCGGCCACTTTTCAATATTACCTTGTAAGGGCGGCGTGGATCTACAGTTGCATGATCAAGATTTATCCATTTATCCCCATCTTTCGCGCGGACCATTTTGGCCTGGCGAGGAGCAAGAATNGTGAATTTAACATCAAAATCCGCCAATACTTCAAGAGTATCCAGATCAACTGCCGTCTCTGCCAGCCATATACCTTCTGATTTGCGGCCAAATCGTTTTTCAAAATCGCGTAGTCCCCACGCCACTTGCGTATGCTTATCACGCTCATTGGCCAAAGGCATTATCAAATGACTATAAACCTGTGCAATTGCCGATCCGTGACCATTAAAAAATTCTTCTGACTGCCGATCTGCTGCTAGAATGGCTTCGTAAGTTTCAGGATCTGCCTCTTCCATCCAAGAAAGCAAGGTTGGCCCAATATTGAAACTGATCCGGGCATAGTTATTAACGATCTTATTGATATATCCTTTATCGTCAATGATCCGGGCTCGGGCATTAGGTGCGTAGCATTCAAAATTTATCCGCTCGTTCCAATCATGATAAGGAGCGGCACTATCTTGGGTCTCCAACACTTCCAACCAAGCGTTTTCGCGGGGAGGTTGGTAAAAATGACCGTGAATACAAGCGTATTTTTTAGATTTGTTCATCACTGAATATAATTGAACACAAAGTTTACTTTAGTACAATCCTTAGCCAATTAAGACGCAAAATGAGTTACCCAAATGCTCTTTGTAGAGGGGCTTTCATTCCCCATAACTCCCAAGGAAGGTAGAAACAGGGACCAAAATAAGGCACTAGTCTGGTTTTCATCCAAGATAAAGTGATTTTCATAGAATTTTTTACCCCGACTATTACGGCTTGTAGTATGTTTAGGTGCATTTTGTAGCAACAGTATATTTTACTCGGAATATTCTTTTATCCCGGGGTGCTTGCCCTTAGCTATTGCTTTGGGGAGCAGCTGCGAAAAACCTTGTCTTATGACCCGACTTATTATCTTACTTTCACTGTGTTGCGCTGTACAGCTAATGAATGCACAGGAAACATGGAGTTTAGAAACCTGCGTAAAATACGCTTGGGAAAACAACCTTACTGTTCAGCAGGCCCAACTCAACACTAGGAATGCGGAACTGACCATGAAGCAGAGCCAATTTAATCGCTTGCCTTCCGTGAATGGTTCTGCTAGTGCTGGTTATCAATTTGGTCGTACCATTGACCCGACGACCAACACCTTTAATAATACCAGAATTGGATTTAACAGTTATGGTATTAATGCTGGTGTCATCCTTTTTGACGGTAACCGAATTAACAGCGAAGTTCAGCAGTCACGTTACGATTTGCAAGCCACAAAACTGGACAATGAGAATACTCGGCAAACTGTTGCGTTGAATACTGCTACCTTCTACCTCAATATATTATTGAGTGAAGAGCAACTTGCTAATGCCCAGACTCAGCTTTCTTTGGCGAATCAGCAATTAGCGCGTACTGCCAGGCTGGTTGAGGTCGGTCAGTTGGCGCCAAACGCCCGCCTTGATCTGGAAGCTCAGGTAGCCCGCAATGAACAATTAATTATAGAAGCACAGAACGCCGTTGATATTGGCTACTTAAGTCTAAAGCAATTGCTACAGCTTGACCCTTCTAAAGATTTTGTTTTAGAAAAACCCGATGCCAATGTTGAAGACCAAGCCTTAATAAAAACCTTTACCCTCGATGAGGTTTATCGCGCGGCCTTACAAAGCCAGCCTGGTGTTGCAGCAGCCCAAGCTCGTCTGGAAAGCAGTAAGGCAGGTGAAAAAGTAGCACAATCCGGCAACTTACCTACCCTTAGTCTTTTTGGCAATCTCAACACCAACTATTCCAGCCTAGCTCGTGATTTCAACAATCCCAATACAGACAACGCGGTTCAGGTGCCCAACGACCCTATTCCTGTAGAAATCGACGGAAATACCATTGATGTCGTCTTTTTCAGTACCGAGGGAGTAACTTTCCCTAACCTCAGCTACGGAGATCAGCTAAACGAAAACTTTGGCCAGTCGGCAGGGTTAAGTCTAAGCGTACCTATTTACAACAACCATCGCAATAGTATCAATCGGGAACGTGCACGCCTCAATGTCATTAGTGCAGAATTGACGGCACGCCAGACGACTGATCAACTTAAGACAGATGTACAATCCGCGATCACCCAATTCCGAGCTTCACGTAATGCCTACTTAGCGGCTCAGCGTTCTCAAAACGCAGCAGAAGCTGCTTACAACGATGCCCAACGGCGCTTTGATGTTGGCGCTATCAATACCTTCGAATTCAATAATGCTGTCGATAATTTCGACGTTGCTCGCCGGGAATTGACACGAGCCAAATACCAACTCCTCTTTAATTTGAAAGTTGTAGAGTTTTATATGGGGCAACCTTTATAAAACTTGTCGAAACAAAACTTAAAAAACTATCCATGTCCACTCCTCCTAAGAAGAATCGCCGCTGGCTTTATATAGGCCTACTGGTTGCTGCTATTATTGCCGTCAGTGCCTTAACGTTTGCTAATCGTGAACCAGAAGGTACCAAAGTATTTACAGAAGAAGCCACTACCCGAACCATTCAGGAAACGGTTTCAGCCAGTGGTAAGATCTTCCCTCAAACAGAAGTCAAGATCAGTTCTGATGTATCCGGAGAAATCGTAGAACTTCTCGTTGAAGAAGGTGATTCGGTTACTGCGGGCCAGCTATTGGCAAAAATTGACCCCGACACTTACCAGTCACAGGTACAGCGTGGCGTAGCTACGGTAAACAGCGCCAAGGCTAGTCAGGCAAATTCTCGTTCTCAAATTGAGGCGTCTAAAGCCCAGGTTGCACAGATCGAGGCTCAGCTTCAAAATGCACGTGAGATCCACACCCGTAACGAAGGTTTATACAAAGAAGGAGTGGTTTCAGAAGCAGATTTTCAGGCTTCGTTATCCAACTTACGGTCACTAGAGGCCAATTTGGCGTCTGCTAAAGCCAATCAGCGTTCTTCGGAAGAAGCTGCAACTGCTGCCGGGTTTAATGTAAAAAGCTCTGAGGCAACACTGGAGGAATTACGTACCAGCTTACGCAGAACAACCATCTACGCTCCTGTTGATGGTGTAGTTTCGATGCTAAACGTTGAACAAGGAGAACGCGTAGTAGGTACCATTCAAATGACGGGTACAGAAATGATGCGTATCGCCAACCTGGACGCTATGGAAGTAAGGGTGGAGGTGAGTGAAAATGATATTCCCCGCGTAAGCGTCGGCAATACCGTTGATGTAGAAGTTGATGCCTATGTAGATCGTAAATTTAAAGGTACGGTTTATCAGGTGGCAAGCTCCTCAACGACGGCCGCTCTCGCTGAAAACAACCTCACCAGCGATCAGGTTACTAATTTTGAAGTTCGTATCCGTATCGATCCTTCTTCTTATGCTGATTTGATCTCTCCTACAAAGCCTTACCCTTTCCGCCCCGGCATGTCTGCTTCTGTGGATATTTACACCCGGCGTGACGAGGGCGTAATTACAGTTCCAATCCAAGCCGTAACTACTCGAGAAAGAGAAGATGAGGACAAAACTGATGATCCTTCACAAGACGATCTTCTGGAAGTCGTCTTTTTAATCGAGGGGGATTCCGTACAGATGGTAGAGGTTAAGACCGGTTTACAGGATGACGAGTTTATTCAGATCAAAAAGGGCCTGACTGCCGGTGTACAGGTGGTTACCGGTCCTTATGCAGCTGTCGCCAGAGAACTGAAACAAGGAACAACCATTAACTTGGTGACCGAGGAAGAATACTATGAGAGTGGTAATGAAAAGTAATAACGGTATTAGGTACTGAGTATAAGGTATAGGGATTTAGATGAACTCAGATTCCATTACCTATTATACTAGTTAAACGTAGCTTGGGCTTCAGCCCGAGCGTGGATATTACGCTCGGGCTGAAGCCCAAGCTACGCTTAGTACGGACATTTAATCTAGTATATACTATTCCGACTGAAGTGTTTGGAGCATTTCCAAAAAACCTCCATCCCCGCAAGAAAAAAGCAGCTTTGATCGTTTACGGTTGAAGCTGCTTTTTTAGGAATATAACTCAATGGCCTCCAAACTTTCAGGATTTTATTAACCTTTGGGGTCCAAAAAAGGATGCAAAATGAAATTCGGCCGTATACTTATCGTTTTTTTCTTGTTGGCAGCCCTCGCTGCCGGGGGATTCGCCTATTGGTTAAACAAGGCTTTACACACAGCTGTAACGCATGAAAACGCAACAGAATATATCGCCATTGAGCAAGGTTCCGCTTCCAGTCGTATCATAAGTGTATTGGAGGGATATGGCGTAATACAAGAAGCTACCGCTACCAAAATTTATCTACGATTCTTTAAGCCAGACGCTAAGTTGGAAGCTGGTGATTACTTATTCCCCTCTCCGATTAGCCCATTGGAGGTACTCGATCTACTAAAAGACGGAAAAAAACGTACAAAAACGCTTACGATCCCTGAAGGTTGGACCCGCTTTGAGATTGCAAAGCGCGTAGCCGCTCAGTTTCCGGTAGAACCACCTGTAAGCGAAAAGGACGTCTTTGCCATGATGGACGATGTTAGCCTCATTAAAGAAATTGACCCTAAGGCAAAAAACATGGAAGGCTATCTTTACCCTACAACCTACCAATTTGAACTAGGTACCCACCCCAAGGCCGTCATTACCAAAATGGTCCAACAGTTTAAAACCATTTGGCAACCAGAATGGGATGGGTTGGCTCAAAGCATAGGAAGAACCAAGCGAGAAATTATCATCATTGCAAGCCTTATTGAAAACGAATCGAAAGTAGATACTGAACGACCACTGGTAGCTTCCGTTATTTACAATCGTCTGGAACAGGGTATCCCGCTGGGCATTGACGCTACCAATGTTTATATCGCCAAACTACTCGGCCGCTGGGATGGTATCATTCACAAAAGTGATGTAGAAGTAGACCACCCCTATAATACACGCAAAGTATACGGCTTGCCCCCTGGGCCTATCAGCTCGGCCAGCAAATCTGCTTTTGAAGCGGCGCTCAAACCAGCACAGACCGACTATCTTTTTTATGTACTCAATGTAGATGCCAATGATGGCTCTCACCACTTCTACTCCACCGCAGCTGGTTTTGCACAAGGGAAGGCCGCGTATCAGCGATGGTTGGCGGGGCAGCGGTAAGGGGGGAATTTGAACCACATAAGGCATATAAGGCATATAAGGGCACATAAGGATTTAGATGCCACGGCGGTTACAATGACGTAGGTGCAACCTACGACGAACATGGGGAAGAATTTGAACCATATAAGTTCACATAAGAACATATAAGAACATATAAGAACCTCTTTTAAAACTACTTAAATGACCTTATATTCCTTATATGGTTCAATAATCTGTAAAATTTGCTATTCCGGCTTGTGCTTCTCAGATGGTCGGCTACTCTAGCAGCGATTTAGGATACCAGCGATTATTGTACCACCATCCACCTGCAGACTGTCGTCCCACATTTGCGGCTGTAGGCCTAATCAGGAGCTCGTCAATACGTAAGGGGCCGGTCTTTTTATCCTTGTTGGTAATAATCAATTCGACCCTGCTGTTGACTTGCTGGCGGGGTAGGGAAAACTCGATCAGCCCCCAGCCTTGATCATCCATCACTTGAATATTCTGTCTGCTGATTCGCTCTTGTTTAAAAAGTTCGGCACCGGTTTGGGCATCGTACTCTGTCCAGGTAATTGTTGTCCGCGCAGAGCGATCACTATTGAGGTACTGCCAGAAAGAGATGGTCAGATCGCCTGTATAGTCCGTCACCCACGTGGTGTCTAGCAGGCGGTTCCAGTAACCCATTTCGCCAGCAAATTCTGCGGCTCCAAAATAGGATCCATCAGCTGGTGTATTCTTAAAATCATCGTAATACCATTGTGCGAGGGAGTCATTGCTTTGCCAGTCATTGTCATAAATAGGCATGGTATCCAACGCAGCTTTTACCTCCTGGATTTTATTTTCGATACGCTTTGCAAAACTCTCTAATGGCAATTCATAGAGGTGTAGCCAATCGTTAGCATAAAGCAAGGTCGTTTCCTGGTTCAAGTGTAAAAACTTCTCGCCGTGCTCGTGAACACGCACATTGTCCCAGAAGAGCAAGAGTGGTTTATCATTGGGCAGATCTTCAAAAATTTTCGGTATCCGATAAGGTTCTGTTACCAGTTGCAGCTGATTCAGCGTTTGACTAAGTGATGTTCTCGTCAGCATAGCCGAAGTAAGCGGCAAACCAGTCTGCATACTCAGCGTATGCGGTTTTTGGCTGATCCAGCCCGTTGGTTCCCACCAAAAGTTTCCTGAACCAATATTAAAGTACGGAATGGGTACACAGGCTTGGTAGCGTTCATAGTCTATCGGGCGGTCTGTGAAGTACTCGCCTTCTTCCCAGTTTTCTACCTCATCTAACTCAATCGGCTTGGCCCAATTGTAATGATAACTTTCAAATAATAGGATACCCAGTGGCAAGAGCAGCAGAGTCCATTTCACACTTGATTTTCGGGCTGCTTGTGACCACTGGTAGAGGTAATAAAACGTGCAAATATTGGCTGCATAAAAGAAAATCCAGGCAAAGCGGCCAATCGACCTAAACTGCTGGATCGGTCCGGTATATTTGAGTAGTTTTTCCCCGTAAGGGAAAATAAACGGTATCCCACTGGCAAAAACGAGAATAAGAATACCGCTGATCAGCAAATATTTCAGAAAATACTCATGGGAAACAGTGGTGGCTAATGGCCAAGTACGAAGTTTCTGCTTTAGGCTTTTGATGATAAAGAAGAGCAGAAAGAAGGCCGCCACTAAACCTATATACGCCTTCGCCTCCATATCCGGCACATTGACGTGGGTAAGGTGCCGGTCAATAAATTGCCAATGCGGCTGCGACATATCTGTGAATACGCCTGTGAGCCTGCTCCGATAATGAAAAAAGCCCCAAGGCACCGGGTTACGATCTGTTATTGGGTCGGGATAGAGCATCCATCCATAGAAAAACATCAGCGGCCAACCCAGCATCAATAGTCCGTGCCCCAGATAAGCAGGCGTTGCTTTCCAATCGCGCTGTAACAACCAGCGTACCCCTACCCACCCGACGATCGCAAAGGTGAGGATAGCGAAATAATAAAAGTGGATGAGCGAGTAGGCCAGAACGACCACTCCCAAACCCAAGCTCCATTTCCAATCCTGTTTTTCGTGCCAGCGCAGTAAAAAGTAAAAGACCATCGGTAGTAATTCCGGATGCGCCAAACCATAATGAGAAACCATCCGATCTACTTGAGGCGCCAGAAAGGTAATACCTATCGCCAGGAGTAAACTGTACCAAGGCGGCAACTTAAGTCGAACAAAGAGCAGGTACAAGAAGAGGGCGCAAAGTACCAAGCCCAGTATTAAAAAACTATGGAGTAGGCCGCGCTCGTAAGGGATCAAGTTGATACCCATCCCAGCTAATACTTTTATGCCGTTGGAAAAAAATGGCTGACAAGCCCCTGGCACGACGTGCTCGCCATAGGGGTAGTTCATTCCATTGTAATGGGAAAGGGTAGAATCGTGTTCAATGTGAAAAAAGATGGCATGATAGGCCTTGTAGCCATCGCCCCAAGGCTCAATAAAGCGCTGATTCGTTTGAGTGGAGAAAAAGTCAGGGAAACGCCACCACAAGAGCAGTAGCGTAAGCATTAACACCAGAAACAAGTAGGTTTTACGTTGCATAGGAACAGCACGAAAATAAAATGCGATTCTGTTTTTCATAATAGTTAAATAAACGATTCATTTCAAGTGTTTTAACTATTTGAAAAACCTAAAGAGAATCGCATTTTGTTTTCTGCGCAATACGTAGTGTAGTAATTACTTCCTTATCAGACTTTCCAAAATCTTAGTACCAGGACTTCAAGCGCCAGCCAAATAAGGGCCAATATCAAGCACCAACGCCAAAGGACAATCCCTTGGCTGCGTTCTTCGATTTCGGTCGCGATAGCATTGTCATCGGCTGTATTAATGAGGTCTACCCGGTCGCCCACCTGAGCTTGCAGGTCATCAGCGTTGTAGTAATCCAGGGCTGATTCCTGGCGGCTATAATTGAACGCAAAGTGATCAAGCGGATTCTCTTCGTTCAGAAACAACTCGTAAAAACCAGCCTCTGAGAGTTGCTCGTCAATGCCTAAAAAGACTTTAGCGCCTACAATTCTTTGCTCCGGTATAAACTCTTCTCCACTGCCTCGGAGTTTATACACCAACTCTCCAGCATTTACCTGATGGATAGTCTCTACAACTTCATCTTCACCGATGGTGTAGGCCAGTGGTCGAGCTGTACCCGCTGAGATGGCCATCTTGTAGAGCATGGGCACAAAGATTTCGGCATTCTGTACCAAATCATTGGCACCTTCGTCGATGGGGCTTGCCAGTAGATAGAGGTGGCCTAACCCTGAGCGATACTTCGCCAAATAGGTAGATCCATCACGGTAGCTCATCAATGCTTCCTCTTGGCGGCCTCCGTAGCTGGTAAGCGGGAAGTTGCCCTGGGTAGTAGGCAGGCGTAAACTCGCTGAACGATTCTCGAAGACATCATTGAAGATAAACTCTTCGGTATTGATCGTACCCACTGTGCGAGGCGTTTCATCAAATTCGCGGAGTTCATTGGCCGGAAAAGGCGTCAGGAAGCTTCGGTAGCTGCCCAAGTCGGCATTACGTGCCGGGACAACTAATAGATTCCCTCCTTGTTGGGCGTAAGCCTGTAGCTCATTGGACAAGCCGCTGGAGATGCTTGGTAGGCCTTCCATGATAATCATCTGGTAGGTACTCAAGCTGCTGTAGTCAATCGCCTGACTAGAACGAAAATCGGCTGCAAAAATGCCGAGACCTTCCAGTGCTGCTCGTAAAAAACGATTATTTGTACCCGGCGCGAGTACAAGTACTTTGATCTTTTCTGCTACCCGAAAGCTAAGGTGATACTGGTCATCAAACTGCACTGGGTAATCCGTAATGCTCAGCGTTACATCTTGCCAACCAGGCTGATTTACATTAATATTTACAGAATCTACGAGGGTACTACGTGCCGGAATACTAAGTACCCCTTCTGGTTTTTCCTGGCCATTGTAGCGCACACTAAGCCGGACATTATCCAAGTCTTCGTCGCTGTAATTTTTGATTCTTACCAGGAGTCGGTTGTTTTGGTTTAACAATGGCACAGGTGCTTCAAACCACGCTGAGTCCAAACCGACATTACGCTCCTGTACGGTCTGTAGTGGCACCAAGGTCAGGTCTACAGTACTGTCCTGCCAATCTTCCAGGTCGGTTATATTTCTTTGAAAATCAGAGATCAGGTAGATGGCCTGGTTGTCGGCCTGTCCGGTATTTAACGCTTGCTGCTGGCGCGCTGTTACCGTCGATAAATTACGTACAGCAGGGCCAATGGTAATTTCATCAATGAGTGCCAAGGCTTCTTCCTGCCCTACCAATCGTTGGTTGCGGCCCGCAAAATCGTTGCTCAGAATCTGGAAACGGTCCTCTACATTAAAAGCTCTCACCACATCACGGGCCCGTTGCTTTGCTTTCTCCAACAGCGGCACATCCTGGCTGAGCGCACTCATACTAAAGGAATTATCAACAAATACACTTACCGACTTGGCCCCTGTTTTAACCTCTTGGTTTTGCGGAATAAAAGGTTGTGCAAAGGCAAACACCAAAAAGGCCAAGGCCAATAGGCGCAGTGCCAGCACCAGCAAATTGCGCAAACGCGATCGCATACTGGTCTCTTCCTTTACTTCTTTGAGGAACTTAACATTCGTGAAAAGTACCCGCTTAAAGCGTCGAAAATAGAACAGGTGGATAATGATGGGAATCGCTAAAGCCAGTAGCGCCCATAAAAATGTCGGGTATATAAATTGCATAAAATTTGCTTTGGGGTCTTCTGGTGCTGTTCGTCAATATTTATCTAAACGCAACAATGATACTCACTGTTTCCAGAAAGCTAGCAAAGGTAAGAAAAGTACAGAGTAAAGCAGCCAGGCATTCGGTCTGTTTATTAGAGTCGTTTTATCCATTGCCCCTCCAGGGTCAAGTACTGCTTCATCGCATTGGCCGCCATACACGAATGTACAGACAACACCAAAACAATATCGCCAATCTGGTACTGTTCAATTTCAGCAGAAGGACCTTTAACAATGCCGTGTTCCTGCGAAAGGCTGCGCAGGTACATCCCTTCAATGAGACCGCCCCAGCCTTTTTCCGTTGATCGAACTATTCTTCCAAATACGGTTCCTTCTGGTTCTCCGTCTATTCGATCTTTTGAGAGGTGTACCCCACCGCCATAGACCACCAACTCGTTGCGCTCCGGATGTCGAGCGACTACAGGGCAAGCCATTGCTACAGCTATCTGATCTGTAGTATTGGAGCCAATTCGAGCCTGCGTGAGGTCGTAAAAAACAAAGTTGCCTGGGCGAATTTCATCAATACCGGCAAAATCTTCGGCAACACTACAACTGGGCGTATCTCCCAAGGAGATAACTAATTCAGGAAACCTAGACAGATAATTTTCTTTCAAAACAATCATCGTCGCACAACTCTGCGAATGAATCGCTAAAATCGCGGCTTCTGACCGGCAGCTGTAGGTATGCCCTGCATGGGCTAAAAATCCTTTGAACCTGAGGTTTCCCGCAGAAGCAAAAGTCAACAATTCCTCCATTCGCTGATGGGCCTGGGGAGGAAGACCTGTCCGTCCGTAGCCAACATCTATCTTGATAAAATAGCCCACTGATGCGGTTAAATGCTCGTTCAGGAAAGACAAACTCTCGGCATGCTCGACTAAAATATTCAATTTAATCTTTTTGGCAAGGCTATTGATTCGATCTATTTCCAAGATATTAACGGGAAAGGCTACTGTCACATCATCCCATTCTGAGGCAAAGTATTCCGCCATCTGTAACGAAGAGACCGTGATTGCTGTGACGCCAACTTCTTTGAACCATTGCCCAATCGCCAAAGACTGGTGCGTCTTAAAATGGGGCCGAAAGAACGTGCCGGATCGGGCGGCTTTATCGCTCATTTCTTGGATATTAGCCCGACAGCGGTCAGCATCCAGTAAGAGCGTGGGTACGGCAATCTTGTCTAATAGTGGTGATTTCATCTTGCTGTCAATCCTTTTGTCCTTCGCACAAAATAAGGTTACGATTTTATAAATAACTACCTTTGCGGAATGGAATTGTACAAGATCAAAGAGATATACTATACCCTACAGGGTGAAGGTGCGCAAACGGGTCGTCCGGCAGTTTTTTGTCGCTTTACGGGCTGCAACTTATGGAGTGGCCGCGAGGAAGATCGCCACAAGGCCATTTGCCAGTTTTGTGATACCGACTTCTGGGGAACGGACGGCAAAAACGGCGGGCGATATTCTGCTACTGAGCTGTCTGAAAAAATAGCTAGCCTATGGCCTGGAGGAGGCAAGCCTTACGTAGTATGCACAGGAGGAGAACCGCTGCTACAACTCGATGAACCATTGATTGAAGCATTGCACGAGAGTGGCTTTGAGGTAGCCGTAGAAACCAACGGCACCAAGCCTGCACCAGCAGGCTTGGACTGGATTTGTGTAAGCCCTAAAGCTGGTGCTGACATTGTACTCACCGAAGGGCATGAACTCAAGCTTGTTTATCCCCAGCCAGGGGCGGAACCCGAGCTATTTCAAGACCTTTCTTTTACGCATTTCTTCCTCCAGCCGATGGATTCGCCTGAACAGGCGGCTAACATCCAGGCTACCGTGAATTACTGCCTCCAACATCCTCAATGGCGGATGAGTTTGCAGACCCACAAGGTTTTAAATATCGACTAGTCGCCAAAATAGTTTGTATCGCGCGGAGGCGCAGAGACGCAGAGGTTTTTTCAAGTGCTTCTCAAGTAGATACATTTTGCTATAATCAATCAGGTGCAAATTTCTAAACAGCCTCAGCTTTTCATTCATGCTTCGTACTAAATTATCCGCCGCTTACCTTCGACTACAGCACGCTATCCGCTGGTTGCCACTGCGGGGCAAGCGCCTGGGGAAACACATTCTACACTTTTGCTGGTCAGATATAAACTGGTGGATAGAGGTTTTCCATTATCTGCTTGACCTATTGGCTATTCCCGAATTGTACGAAACCTTGCAGGATTTTATCAAGTGGCGAAGTCGCCCCCTTTTGGATGCAGAGCGTGTATTACTCTACCCTATTTTCGGCGAAAGCCTGGATTATGACCGGGTACGGATTGATGAACGCGCTTACCTGGGCCCACCGCAATGGAAAATTTGCTACGTCAGTTTCTATACGATCAATGCCTGGGGCCGTATGGCGCCGGGGCTACTCATTCATGAGATGGTACACGTTTGGCAGTTTCAGCACTGGGGCAGTGTTTATATTCCTCGTGCCTTACAGGCTCAATTCAGTGAGGAGGGTTACAACTACGGCGGTGCTCCACGCGTCGCCAACTGGGCCAGGCAACAAGCCCACCTCGAAGATTTCAACCCAGAACAACAGGCAGACCTCATTGCTGATTATTGGCGTATCCAGCAAGGCCATACGACTCACTGGGGCCCAGCAGGGCCGGCAGACTTGCCTAACTACGCTTATTTTGCAGAGCAGTTGCAAAAGGAAAATTAGGGAGCCGCCTATTTTTATTGTAGATTTACACCTGCTGAAAAAAGCCTTATGATCCGTTATTTAATCAAAGAAGATGGCCGCTTACGTGAGCTCGATGAACCGAAACCAGGTTGCTGGGTAAACATCGAACCTCCGTTTACCCACGAGGAACTCGAAGAGGTGGCGATTTTATTTGATTTCCCTCTTGACTTCCTTACCGACTCGCTGGATATTGACGAACGTTCTCGCTATGAGCGCGAAGAAGATGTACGGCTTATTGTATTGAATACGCCTGTGCTAAACGGCGTAAAAGAAGACAACGACGCCGTTTACATTACCGTACCGGTAGGTATTATCCTTATTCCGGATTACCTCCTTACTATTACTTCTTTTGAAAATCCGGTTTTGCAGTTATTTCTTGACAACAAGATCAAGCATTTCAATCCTAGTGATGAATCGGCCTTCGTTTTACAGATCATGGAGCAAAATGTATTCCGATTCTTGACTTGCCTGAAGAAGTTGAACCTGCGGCGAAACATGATCGAGAAAGAGCTTTATGATTCCAGCCAAAACAAGCAGTTGGTAGAGTTATTGAGTATCGAAAAATCACTGGTTTACTTCATGAATTCCCTCAGTGCTAACGAACTGTTGAAGATGAAAATGAAGCGTACGGATTTTCTCCAAATCAGAAATAACGAAGACAAAAACGATCTTTTCGAGGATATCATCATTGACAATAGTCAGGCTTTGGAAATGGCCAATGTTTACACCAATATCCTCAACGGCACGATGGATGCTTACGGCAGCATTATCTCTAACAACCTGAACCTTACAATTCGTCGCCTTACGCTTATCACCATTATATTGATGGTTCCGACGCTGATTGCCAGTTTCTATGGTATGAACGTACCGCTGCCAGCGCAGGACAGTAGCTATACCAGCGTTTTCATTATCGGTTCATCAGTAGTCCTGAGCTTACTGGTAGCGTGGTATTTCCAGCGAAAGCGGTTGTTTTAGTCCTTTTCAGCTTATGCTTTTTCCAAGGTAAACCCGAAGGTAGAACCTAGCTCTGCTGTACTTCTCACATTGATCGTTTGCTTATGAGCTTCCATGATATGCTTGACGATGGCTAGCCCCAAACCAGAACCTCCACGCAAGCGCGAGCGGCTTTTGTCGACTCGGTAGAAACGATCGAAAACGTGTGGCAGATGCTCTTTGGGGATACCAATACCGTTGTCTGCAACTTCTACGAGGATATATTTATCCATGTCATAGAAGCCCAACTTTGTACTTCCCTTATCCTTGCCGTATTTGATACTGTTATCTACTAAGTTTACCAGCACCTGTCGGATACTTTCCCGATCTGCACGTACTTTAAAACTTTGGTCAGCACCACTTTTGAGTTCCAAAAACAACTCATTTTCTCTGGCTTTGAACTCAAGCTCATCTATTACCTCCATCGCTAGCTCACGGATATCAAAGACCTGCATTTCCAAAATCAACTCCCCTGTTTCAAGGCGGGAAATTGCACTCAGGTCCTCGACAATGGTATAGAGGCGTTCTACATTTTTAGCGGCTTTCTGGAGAAACTTGAGGTTGATCGTCTCGTCCTCCATTCCACCATCCAGTAAAGTATGGAGGTAGCCTTGGATATTAAAAATGGGTGTTTTCAACTCGTGGGAGATATCTCCAATAAACTTACGCCGGTATTCTGCCCATGATTTGTACTTTGCGATCTCTGCTTCTTGCAACATCGCCCAGTCGCTAACTTCCTTTTCTACATCCTCAAGTATATTGGTCTGAACATCTACCGAATGACTTTTGTCTGATGACGACACCTTTTGTCTGTGGATCGTTTTATAGATCAACTTAATTTTCCTGTAGATATAATTCTTAAGAAAGTAGATGGTTACTGCGTAGGAAATACCGAATAAGGCCAATGGAAAAATCAGCCAAATGAGTTGTATATCAAAGGCTCCTACCGCTAGTAGTGTAAGTACAAAACAAGTGCTCCCCCCTGCTGTAATCAGGAAGGCCACAAAAAGTGCTATTTGTTGAGGCGTTGAGTTTTTAAGCATGTCCTGTTATTGCGCAGAAAATAAAGTTCGATTTCTTTAAGTTTTTCAAATAGTTAAAACACTTGAAATGAAGCGTTTATTCAACTATTGTGAAAAACAAATCGTACTTTAATTTCGTGCTGTTCCTTTATTGCGCAGAAAATAAAGTTCGATTTCTTTCAAGTTTTTCAAATAGTTAAAACACTTGAAATGAAGCGTTTATTCAACTATTGTGAAAAACAAATCGTACTTTAATTTCGTGCTGTTCCCTTATTGCGCAGAAAATAAAGTTCGATTTCTTTTAAAATTCGAATTTGTAGCCAATTCCTTTTATGGTCTTGATGTAATGGTCGCCGATTTTTTCACGCAATTTGCGGATATGGACATCAATGGTACGGTTACCAACAATTACATCAGTTCCCCATACCTTATTGAAAATCTCTTCTCTTGAAAAAACCTTACCAGGCTTGGAGACTAGTAAATTGAGTAGTTCAAATTCTTTTTTGGCCAGCTCAATTGTTTCTTCTCCTCGTTGTACCAAGATTCGATCGCGATCAATGGCCAGGTCACCTATATTGATAATATTTTCCGCATCCTCTTTTTCAATACGTTCAGATCTACGCAGTAAGGCACGGATACGACTCAAAAAAACGCGGGGTCGAATAGGTTTGGTTATATAGTNATCACCACCGGTTTCGAGCGCAGCAATTTGCGAGAAGTCTTCCTCTCTGGCAGTAAGGAAGGCGATTACAGTTTGTGCAAACTGCGGGCGTGACCGCAAGACTCTGCACACTTCTACCCCATCCATTTTGGGCATCATAATGTCGAGGATGATCAAATCAGGATTTTCCTGTTCTGCCATTTGGATACCTGCTTCACCATCTGAAGCTGTCACGACCGAGAACCCTTCTTTCTCCAGATTATACTGTAAGAATTCGAGGATATCCGGTTCATCATCAACCACTAAAATCTTTGCCGTTTCCATTAGGTCTTTACTAGTTCAATGGCAAAAGTAAAGCTTTGCCCTGCCAATGGGCCTCATGCTATGTTAAATTATTATTAAACAAGTATTTAGCTAAACCTAAGTCAAATCAATTATTGGCCTCTGTTTCAATTATTTGGATCTGCTCCAACACCTTAGTATACGTCTCTTCTAGTCGCTTGGGTTCTTTCTGCAACCATTGCATACTACTTACGAACTCTTCCATGGTATAGCCTTTCTCCACAAGAATCAAGGTATAATACTGCTTATAAATACTGTCTTGCACGATATAAGGCATCTCTCGTCCGGCAGGTTCCAAAATGAGTGCTTCAGCAATAATTTCAATGAGTTGATCCTGTGGAATCGGTGGAGGCAATTCTTCCTCTTTTCCACAAGAAGCAACTAATACCACTAGGGTAAAAACCGATATAATTAATCGAATACTCATCTTTTAGTATTGCGCAGAAAATAAAACACGATTTAGCTTCGCTGCTGCCTCAAGGTTTCATAAGACTTTCAAATAGTTAATCCGCTTAAAATGAACCGCTTGATTAACTATCATGAAAGTCAAAATCGTGTTTTATTTTCGTGCTGTTCCTTAGAAATACTGTTTTGGAAAATGTATATTGGTAATAATAGCCGTCGGAGGAGCAAAATCAGACCAGGTTTCGGCTTGGGCGTCTTCTATTTCAACGACGCCACAGGTAGGTAGGTTGCTGAGATAATCATCTTTATAAAAAAGATTAGCCACATTGGTAAAGGTGGGGTTATGCCCAAAAAAGACGACATGCCCCCATTCTTCCTTTAAATTGCTGATCAAGTGGATAATGGTTGCACTGTCTGATTCATAGATACGCTCTTCCTTGACGATGGCCCCTGGTTCTTGCCCCAGCGCCTGAGCAAAATGCCTGGCAGTGGTAAAGGCCCGTTTAGCCGTACTACTCATCAGTGCATCCGGTGCCCAACCTTTGCTAGCCATCATTTTAGCCATAAAAGGAGCATCACGGCGGCCTCGTCCATTCAAAGGGCGATCGTGGTCACGAAGGCTCAAATCAGACCAACTCGATTTTGCGTGCCGAACGAGTGTTATCTTTTTCATCAGCTTAGTCCTTTTTTTTGTAAAAATAATGGAAGTATTGCCAAACATACCTTAATTTTAAGATACCATCTTCAATATCCGGCATCTGTCTTTCCGGAAAATAGTATGTTCCCCACTTTTTATTAAACAAGCATAGCTTCCCATTCGTTTGGGTGGATAATGCTATGTTCTAAAACAACTTCCTTACTTTTGGCCCTATGAAAAGGAAGGCAAAGGGAGCAAACTTACTGTAACCTTTTGTACGCGATCTGAACTAAAGCTTATTGATTATGAAATTTAAGGAAAAAGTCGTCTGGATAACGGGAGCATCCTCCGGGATAGGAGAAGCCCTTGCTTACGCATTTTCACAAGAAGGTGCATTTGTGGCCATTTCGGCTCGTAATCAGGAAGCCTTAGAGAAGGTTCGCAATGCTTGTGCCCACCCAGATAAGGTAATGATAGCCCCATTGGATGTTGCCAAGTTTGACCTTGTGCCTGAAGTAGCCGCAAAGATTATTGATCGCTTTGGTTATTTAAACATCTTGGTCAACAATGCCGGTATTTCCCAGCGTTCATTGGTGCGTGATACTGCCTTTAGTGTTGATCAACAGGTCATGAATGTTAATTTTATGGGAACGGTGGCTGTAACCAAAGCTATTTTACCCACGATGCTGCACCAGCGCTTCGGACAAATAGTGGTCATCAGTAGTGTAATGGGCAAAATAGGTACGCCACTGCGCTCTGCCTACGCCGCGTCTAAACACGCACTCCATGGTTTCTTTGAATGTCTACGGGCCGAGGTCAAGGAGGAGGGTGTAGGAATTTGCATAATTTGCCCAGGCTACGTCAATACCAATGTTACCATTAATGCCCTCACCGGAGATGGCAGCCCCAATAAAGTCAAGGCCGAATCTACGGCTAATGGGCTTTCGCCAAATGAATTTGCTCACAAAGCACTCAAGGCTATTGCTGCCGAAAAAGAAGAAGCTCTCATTGGAGGCAAAGAACTCCTCACTATTTATATCCAGCGTTTTTTCCCACGCCTCTTACGTTGGATCATCCGACGGGTGAATGTTACTTAATGTGAGGTTTGAGTGTAAATGGCTTATTATCAGCAAACTACTCCCTCAAAACCTCACCGTACTAGGTAAAAAGTAAATGGTACTTGGTATAACATCCGTTTTAGGAATTCAAACCTCCTATATCCTACATTAAACACCTGACAATGTTAGACTTGCCTAGGATTTTTCGTCTTTTAGGAACATAAAAAAGGCACTACGAAGTAGCAGCGCAAACTAAACCTCATGTTACTTCATGAGAGATCAATCTTTGCTATGCTAAATCGCGAATAAAGTGGTAGAGGGAAATTAGAAAGTGCTCCTGTTGGATGGCCGTTAGTTCACCGGGATCAAGCCAGGTGCCTTGGCATTTTTTGCAATAATCGATAATTACATGTCGATCGCGGGGGTGATCGGCCTTAATCAGCAAAGGGGAATCAGGGCACCGGGGGCAATACAAGCCAATCAGCTGATCTACCTGAGGAGGAATTTGTCGCACTTCCCACGCTACCGGCTCTACAATGGCTTCGAGTTTTTTCATTTCTTCGAAATCCAACCAAATACCGTCGCATTGCGGGCAACGATCGATCTCCAACTGGTAATTTTTCTCCTTAATGGTCTCCAGTTGCATACTCACTTTACAACGCGGACAATTCATATTCTTCCGTTATTTTGATGGAATTACTCCGGGTATAATTTTTTCTTAAAAAGCTTGTCTCTTCTCTCCTGGGTGGTAGGTTTCTGCGGCCTGTGCTTCCACCTCTGGTCGGTAGAAATAAACCTCCCTAAACTCCTGATTGCAAAAAGCTTTGGACTGGTCATCAAAATGAGGAGAACGCATGTGCCCTGATTGCCCCCCCGTAACAATGGCCTTCGCACGGAGCCGCTTACCAAATGAAATTACCGCTACAAAGCTATTGCCATGGAGCCCATAGCGTCGTTTACTGCCTTCATAGGTTTGTGATTCTATCGCAGCTATTGCGCCCCAGCGAGAGGAGGTAAAACCTACCGGTAGGCTTGGCCGTAAATCATCAAAAGTCGGATCAATAGCATTACTCAACCTTTGGTACCGATTGATCAATCCCCAGGGCGTTTGCCAGTTCCCAAAATCACGTTCTAATTGTGCTACAACTTCCTTCAAGGCGGTCACCATTTGTTCATCCGTCACATAATCTTTGATCCAGGCATCAAAGAGCATTTCCTTACGAACCGCTTCGGGCGTTTGCTGATAAGCCAGGCCTAATACTTTTTCTGCCCAAAGGATGGCCAAAGTAGTAGATACAGAGGAAACGCCGTAATTGCGGTCCCAGGTTTTTAAGGCCATGTAAGCAGAAACCAGTTGGCGGTCCTGATCGTCACCTTTATTTTCAAAGGCTTCTTCCAGCAAAGGTATCAAGCGATCAAAGGCTACCAGATGAGGATCATTGGCGACTTTGATGAGGCTATCTAAAGTGTAGTTGGATATACTTGCTAGCAAATTATTGGCATGAATACTGCGAAAATTATCTTTGTCAGGAGCCGCATAAGCAGGGTATTTCCCCGGATCAGGGCTCTCCGTGGCGGCAGCAGTAAAGGGCGTAGAGTTGCAGTTTTGTAACCAGTTGGTTTTAGGATTTCGCAAACGAATCATCTGCCCCGGTGTGTGTAGACCTTGCCAATCTTGTTGAGGGTCGCTGCCATCGACATAGCCGCTGTAATCGTATTCGGGGTTTCGTTTTGGCAAATAATTACCATGCCAATAGGCAATATTTCCTTTGTAATCTGCAAAGACCGTATTGTTGGAAGAGTTGGTCCGAATTTTCATCGTCTTTTTAAAACTGCCGTAGCCTTTTGTTTTTGTGCGAAGAAAATCCTGGGTCAGTGCATCAAGCGGGCGATCCATCATTCTGTAGGCAATCCACCTACCCTCTTTCTTTCCTACAATGGGGCCATGATGTGTACGGTAAATAGTAAAAGAGCGTGATTTAATTTCCTTTCCATCACGGTAAGGAATACTCACTTCTTTTTGTTCCACCGCTCGCTCTTCGGTGCCGTATTGGTAATAATACTTACCATCGTCTCCCTGTTTGACTTCCTCCAGGTATTGATCGATAGCATCGGCCCAGGTAGAGGTATGCATCCATCCGCACTTCTCATTGAACCCTTGGTATACAAAAAACTGCCCCCAAGTCACTGCGCCGTAAGAAGCGAGCCCTTCGTCGCTATTGACGTGCTGCTCCGAGCGATAGTGGAAGGTAACGTGCGGATTGATGAGCAATAATGACTTCCCTTCACTGACCAAGTTTTTACCGACAGCAAACCCGTTAGAGCCTGTGGTTGGCGCCAAATCTGCCGGAGAATCCGGGTAGCTAGGCTCCTGAAGCCCTATGCGCTCGTCGCCATAAAAAGCGGCAATATCATTGAGCGAAACTCTAGTAATATCTGGCCCGATACTTCCTTCTGTGAAGGTGAAGGGCATCCATGGTTCAAATTTATTGATCCATAAAGGTTGCTCCTTAGGATGGGTATGCAAGTAGAAATTTATCCCATCGGCGAAAGCATCACAGAGTGCTTGCAGCCACTCCGGTGCATTGTTATAGTGGGTCTTTGCGCTGGTAGAGTCCATCCACATCCGAGCACGGAGATCATGATAGAGATATTCTTCGCCGAATGCCAAAGCCATTTGCCCGGTAGCTTCCAGGTAATTACGTTCTACTCTGGGGAAATCGTCTTCACACTGCGCATAGAGCATTCCGAATACGGCATCAGCATCTGTAGGGGCATAGATGTGAGGGATTCCCCATTCATCGCGGATGATTTCGGTTTTAGCAGCACGGGCTTCCCAACGTGCAATTTCCGTGGCCGAGAATTGTTGGCTGAATAATTGTCCACCAAAAAATAGTAGTAGAAAACAATAGCGCATAGGTCTAGTAGTTGGCTTTAGCCCGCCAAAATACAATTTCTACACCGCTTTGTGGTAAATCCTTATTTCTTGTCCTTGCTCTTTGGCAAATTTCTCTTCTTCGCTGAGGTTTCGGGCGTAAGAAAAATTCATTTTTTTCAATAAACTTAAAGACGCGAGGTTATCTGCCCGAACCATTGCCTGCACCGTCGTAAGGGCTGTATTTTCTTTGATAAAGCTCAATATAGCGGCTACGGTTTCGGTCATGATTCCTTTGCGCTGGAAGCCCGGTAGTAAATCATATCCAAGTTCTGCTGTTTTCCCGTCTTCAGAGAACTGCCATAAACAAACCGTTCCGATAACATCTCCAGGGGTATCTTTTAGTACAACACCCCAATAAAACCAACGGCCTTGGTCTATACCCTTTTCTATTTTTTCAATAAACAAACGACTGTCCAATGGTGACTTCATAAGTTCGCGCGAAAGGTAGCGTTGCACTTCTATATTCGTATGAAGGGTAAAGATAGCGGGAGCATCGGCCAATGTAAGGGCGCGTAATTGTAGGCGGGGGGTGAGTATGGTTTTTGTTGGTTGTTGGTTGATGGTTTGGTGGTTTGTTAGTCACTAGTCATTAAAACAATAGTCCCGTATCCGGCTTAAAGGCCAAATACGGGACTATGTTTGTCTTACACCATTATAGGTGTTGGAGCAACTTCTCTACTTGAAGGGGTCACTGTAACGTACTTCTTGTAGGTAATCAATATCCGTCAATGTTTCCATGAAGGCTACTAAGGCTGCTTTGTCTTCACTGCTGAGGTTAAGGCGCTTTGGCTGGCCACTCTCATCACGAAGAAGCTCATGCAGCTTGGGGTGATCTGCAACGTTATCGCTGTAGAAGTCCACGACTTCTTCCAGTGTTGCAAAACGGCCATCGTGCATGTAAGGAGCTGATTGAGCTACATTCCGTAAGGTTGGAATTTTAAAGGTGTACTGATCAGAAGTAATGTTAGTGAAACCGCCAATTCCTTCATCTTCGTACTGCATAGTCAAGCCGTTGTTAGCTGCATTCATCACTGGGCGGCCAAATACTGAACTGTGACAGCCAGCGCAACTTTCAAGGTAAATTTCCTTACCGCGGTTTTCAGCAGCAGTAAAATCAGAGAAATTGACCTCCATGTTGAAGCCATCTGTTGACTTTTCCGCAGCGCGGTCAAACTTAGAATCAAAAGTACCTAGACCATCTACAAACTCTGCTACCGCAGACAAGATGCGCTCCTCTGTTACTTGGGTGCTACCGAAAGCACGACGGAAAAGAGGCTCATAAAATTCTTGGTTTTCAATATTATTCACTAGTTCGTCTATAGTCAGCCCCATTTCTACCTCACTGGTAAAAGCAGCTTTCGCTTGCTCACGAGCCGTTCCAAAACGATTGTCCCACATGAAAGGTACACCGAAAGTGCCGAAAAGATCGACGCCATAGTAAGCTGCGAAACTAGCAACTGACCCTAGTGCGAGGCTATTCCGTTCGGTTTCGCCATCAACTCCATCGCTGGATATTTTGTTATCAGAAAAGGCTAATTCTTGTTTATGACAACTAGCACAGGATACTTCTCCGGTAGAAGAAAGTGCTTTATCGTAAAAGAGAACTCGCCCAAGGGTAGCCATATCTTTATTGATATTACGTGCAAACAAACCGCTACGAGAAAGATGCTGAGGTAAAACAACATTATAATCTAGCGGCTTTTCCGGCAGATCAAGTGTTTGCTGCAACATTGCCAGTTCTTCGGGGTAGTAGAATTCTTCCCGTACTTCAACGTCATCAGAAACACAGCTGCTCAGACCGATGGCCAAGACAGCAAAAAGTGATAAGTAAATAAAGTTTTTCATAATACCTGAGGATTTGAGGATTGAGGATTAAGCGCAATCACTATTCGCTTAGACGCACACCAAGTCAAGAAAGGTTGGGTTTGTCCGCAGAGAAAGCAAAAAATGATTTTCAAAAATGATTGTGAAAATACCTTGAACTCTTAAAAGTAAGAACTTCTCCGTTCCTTTTCACCCTTGTTTAACGTTTTGTCACAAGATTGTCAGGCCTATTTCTCGTTTTTTAACACTTCCTCCTCCTTTTTGTCTGATTTCTTAGGTACGGGATCATAACCCCAGGGGCCCCAGGGGTGGCATTTACCTATGCGTTTAAGTGCCAACCAACCACCTTTCAGTACGCCCCATTCTTCAATTGCCTCTACTGCATAATGCGAACAAGTAGGCTTAAAGCGACAACGCGGCCCCAACAATGGAGATATTGCATATTGGTAAAACCGTATTGGTAAAATGAATAACCAGCGCATAAATTTTGAATTATCAATGGATGTCCAGCACTAGGGCTTAATTTCTTCTTCCCAGTAATCCTGATAAAAAAGATAGTTTTTGAGGATTCCTTTTGCTCCTCTCACCTGAACCATATTTTGCTGATCGCTGTACATATCAAGCAAAATCTTGTTTTGTACCCTTAGTGGCTGATCCGGGCTTGCATCAGGAATATAGAGATAAATCCAGAAAGCCGTTAGGTCATCGCTGGTCTCTTTGCCCAACCATTCCCATTGGAGCTGTTGTTCTCCATTAAACAACTTAAAATAGCGCCGCAAATAAGTCTCCAGGTATTCCTCGGTCTTGGGTTCTTCCTTGGCTGTCCCCATAAATAAGTCATCGACTCCTTTATCCGCTAGCGCTTTTTCCAGGTCATCAATAAAAACATGAAGGCTTATTTGCCATTCCTGTGCATCAGCAGCGTATTCGATTCTGGCGCGACTAACATGAAATTCGTGTACTTCTGCCAACGGCACATCCAGGCATAAAAGCGAAAAAAACAATAATAACCGCATAAGCTTATGCTTTATAAATTCTTCATAAATAAGGTAGCAGCAGCAATATTGGTAGCCAATGGAATATTGTGAACATCACACAACCTCATCAGCATATTAACGTCTACTTCGTGCGGATGTTTACCAAGGGGGTCGCGAAAGAAAATAACCATATCCACTTGTTTCTCGACCAAACGGCTCGCAATTTGGGCATCCCCCCCGTAAGGGCCACTTTGCATCCGTTCTACTTCCAGCCCTGCATTTTCAACATGAGACCCCGTAGTTCCCGTTGCGATGAGGTTAATTTTGTGTTGCTTTAACAAATGAATATGATCCTTAATAAAACCTACCATATCGGCTTTTTTCCCATCGTGGGCAATGATTGCTATGGTCATTAATTTAACTATTTTGATTCGCTGCTTTAATTTAACACCTCATTATTAAGTGTAACTACATGAAAGCAGTAGGATTTCCTTAATTTCGCGAACAATTAGGTCTTTGGATTGTCCAAAGGTAGAATTATCCAATTCCAATTAAAACGAAATAGAATGAAAAAACTGTTATTAAATGTTTTCGCCCTTGTACTTACTGTGAGCTCTTTTGCTCAAATTTCTACGCCAGCTGCTAGCCCAGGTGCGCAAATCACCCAAGCTGTTGGTTTAACAGAGATTATGGTAGACTACTCTCGCCCTGCGATGAAAGGTCGTACGATCTTCGCCGCTGACGGATTAGTACCTTTCGGCAAAATCTGGCGTACAGGTGCCAACGGAGCTACGAAAATCACCTTAGGCCAAGACGCTAAAGTAGGTGGTGTAGCAGTAGAAGCAGGTGACTATGCTGTATTGACGATTCCTACTGCTGACGAGTGGACTTTCATGATGTACCCTTACGAAGGTCGTAGCTGGAACAGCTACACCGAGAAAGAAGCAGCTGCTAAATTTATGGTTCCTACAGCCAAGACTGCTATGTCGGTAGAATCTTTTACCATTGGCGTAAATAATGTTATAGGCAATAGTGCTACTATCGACTTCATGTGGGCAAATACCATGGTGAGTGTACCTGTAGAGGTAGAAGTTCACGAACTGGTAATGGCTAATATCAAGCGTACGATGGCTGGCCCTTCTACCAACGATTACTATGCTGCTGCCAGCTACCTGCACGACAATGGTGGTGACAATGCATTGGCACTCGAGTATATCCAAAAAGCAACCGCTGGCGACAAGCCTGGTTTCTGGATGGTTCGTCGCGAATCTCTGATTCTTGCTGACCTGAACCGTACCCAAGAAGCTATCGCTGCTGCTAAGCGCTCTTTGGCCTTGGCTAAAGAAGCCGGTAATGACGACTACGTTCGCATGAACGAGAAGTCGATTGCTGAATGGACTAACAAATAAGCCATTCTTGAAAAGTAATTAGAGGATAGAGAGACTAGGTTTTACAAAAATCGACCGATCTATCCGCTTGTTCTTAAATCCCGGATTGCCTCAAGCAGGTGGTCCGGGATTTTTATTATTTCCTCTCTGGGTGTTGACACTATCAAATGAGCATTAGTATCTGTCAATCTAAGGCTTGTTGCTTGTATGGTATTTGGCGTAATATTGCCAAAATTTTAAATAGACAAATCGGAAATGGCCTGGAGTAATGTACAAAAAAGCCGTGCTGCTGTAGCGTTAATTTTTGCGGTAAATGGTTTTTTATATGCCAATTGGGTGGCCCGACTGCCCCGATTACAGGAAATCTACAACCTGGATCATGGCCAGCTGGGGCTGGTACTCCTCGCAGGAAGCATTGGTGCTTTAGTAGCAATGCCGCTAACGGGCAAGGTCATAGTAAAAACAGGCAGCCACCGGATTACAGTGGTCATGCTGTTTCTCTTTTGTCTATTCGTTCCTTTAATTCCGGTAACGCCTAATATTTACACCCTTTGGATCATTCTTTTTGCTATCGGTGCAACGAGCGGTTCACTAGACGTAGCGATGAACGCCCAGGCGGTTTTGGTAGAACAGCAGCTACGCAAACCCGTAATGTCTTCATTTCATGCCATTTTTAGTGCTGGGATGATGCTAGGAGCAGGGAGTGGTGCTTTGTTTACTTACTTTGAAGTTTCCTTCTTCCTTCACTTGCTGATCGTCATGGCCGTAAGCTTGCTGATCGCTTCACGCGTAAGACATTTCCTCATTCCTGACCTCCGGGAGATTGGCCAAGAGCAAGAAGATCAACCTAGTCAAAACATCCTATTGCACCCAGCCCTTCTTTCTCTTGGCCTGATTGCATTTTGCTGTATGCTGGGAGAAGGCGCGATGGCAGACTGGACCACCATTTACCTTGAAAAGGTAAGTTTGGCAGACCGCGACTGGTCGCCACTAGGTCTAGTGGCCTTCTCTACTGCGATGATGATAGGTCGGCTCCTTGGTGATGGTGCCCGTCAGCGATTGGGCGATAGTCGATTAGTACAAAGTAGTGCTATTGTTGCTATTGCAGGTCTCAGCTTAGCACTGGCATGGCCCGTTATTTGGACAGGTATTTTGGGATTCTTTCTGGTGGGTATTGGTCTGGCAACGATTGTGCCTATTGCTTATAGTACTGCCGGTAACATTTCTGGTTTGTCGCCTGGGGTAGGCATCAGCATGGTTACCAGCATTGGATATGCCGGTTTCTTGGTAGGCCCACCAGTGATTGGATTCCTCAGCGATTGGCAAGGATTGCGGTTTGGAATGGCCTTTGTACTATTTCTATTCGTAGTAATGTTGGTATTGAATATTTTGGCGGTACGACGGCAGCAAAAAGCAGGGATTTAGGCGGGTGTTTTGGGTGCGGGGTGCATTTTGGGGTGCGGAGTGCGCTGAACACCTCCGACTTTCTATTTCCGACTTTGGATGCGGGGTACTTGGAGGTAATCGTACCAGTGCGATCATACGATTAAGGCTAATTCAGCCCCTCTCCTCAAACGGAAAACCCAATGGATTAGGATGTCGATACACAAACCCCAAGACGGCTTTACCTCGTGTATTGTCGATGATTTTTCCTTGCGGTTGCTCCATATTGGTAATAAAAGTCGGAGCGACAAGTCCGATAGCTTTGCTGGCTAAAGGATAAAAAGCAGCTTTCATGGGATGCTCATCCGCACAGATATTCAGGATATGGCCCCAGCGTGCATCAACAAGGACACGTTCCATAGCGCCGAGCACATCCTCTCGATGGACAAGGTTGACTAACTGTTCACCGCCCGGCACCTCTTCCTTTCCGGCAAACCAGCGGCCTGGCTGACGATCACCTCCTACCAAGCCTGCCAGACGAAGAATGGTAACTTGATCGGCATAACTTGCTTTCAATAGACTTTCCACTTCCACAAGGGCTTTGCCCGAGGCGGTAACAGGTTGCAATGACATATCTTCTGTAACTATTCCTTGCTGGTTGCCATAAATCCCCGTACTACTTGTAAACAGAACTTGACGGATGCCGCCAGCTTGAGCTGCTTGTAAAGCTTGCTGTATTTTAGCGGGATAGGTATTCACAACACCTGGATTGCGACGACCACCAGGAGGGACGGTCAGAACAAGCTGATCGGCAGCGAAGAAACGTTCCACCTCACCACTGATGTGGTCTGGATAAAGTTCCAAAAGATAGGTATCCCATCCCAGGTTTCGCAAGCGAGTAGCTTTTTCCTTATTGGTCGTCGCCACTTTCACGGTGTAACCGAACTGAAGCAAACGATGTGCAAGCGGCTCTCCGAGCCAACCCGACCCGAGTAGGGCTATGGTCTTTCTCATAGTTGGATGGTTAGCTGGTTAGCTGGTTTGATGGTTGGTAACAGGACGAAACAAATCAACATATCAACTATTCTTTTGGTTAATTGGTTTTAGAAGGTAAATCAATTTATCCTCCTGATGACCAATTATATCCCCATCAATTGTTCTTATTACGATGAATTAGAAGCTATTGCTACGCTCAAAAAGGTCGTTACTATCGTTTATAGCGATGAGCAAGGAGAAGAAGTTAGCACCGTTACCCGAATAATCAATCTCTATACCCGCAGTAAGGAAGAATTCATGGTACTGGAAAATGGTATGCAGTTTAGGTTGGACAGGTTGGTAAGTGCAGATGGAAAAGTAGTGATAAAAGGTGACGCTTGTGGTATCTAATGTGAGATTTGCCTCCTCTCTCAAAACAACAGGGCTGTCAAATAATCCCCCAGTTTTTCGCGCATAATTCGTAAGGCCTTACCCATTTGGTTTTCTACGGTCTTGATGGAAATGTCGAGGGTATCGGCAATTTCCTGGTAGGTTTTTTCTTCAAAACGACTGAGTTGGAAGACGGCCCGACAACGAGGAGGAAGGGAATTGATGGCTATGGTGATTCGCTGGGAAAGTTCTTCGGTAGCCAATTGTTCATCGGCAGCGGCGGCTTGCTGGCCGGGAAGGTGAATAGGTAGTTCGTCTGCTTGGTATCGGGTTTTCTTACGCAAGTAAGCAAGCGCTTCATTGACGGCCATCCGCCGCAAATACGCGGGGAGGTTAGAATCTACTTTAATACTTTCGCGTTTCTCCCAGAAGCGAACAAAGACTTCCTGCGCTAAGTCTTCCGACAACCCAGGGTCTTGAACAAAACGAAAAATAGCCTGACACACCGGTTGGTACTGCTGATCAAAGATCGCCCGCATCGCCGAACGATCGCCGCTACGTAGTTGGCCCAGCCAGTTTTGATGTCGGGTGTTTTCCATAATCATAAGCAAACGCTCTACTTCTGATATTTTTTTGGTTAAGAAATGGCACCTCTCGGCTTATTTCGTCCTGCAAAGGTCTACAAAGCTTCCTAAAGGTAATAACTCCTTCGACCTATTGCTTGATCTCTCTGATCAACGTAAACCCTTCTGTGATTAAAACAAGCTACTCAGGTCTACGTGGCTACGAATTAGTTCTACTGCACGTCTTGCTTTCCAAGGCGTACGGGTGTTAATTTTCACCTCCATCCGATTGATCTTAATAGCGGAGCCATAGGTATCAAGTTGGGTTGCGATCAAGGGAATTTCATGCATCATGATGTAGTCCTGGCAAGGAACTTCCCGTTGTAACTCACTGATGAAATCATTCTCGCCATTGACGATAATACCCGCTAATTTCAGGTCCTGGTCTGGATGTTTACGGTCAATTTCTTTTAATGCCGAAATTGCACTTTCCAACCTACGGTGACTTACGATCATCAAGAGATTCTGTAAGTCATCAAATTCTTTCTTCTCGATCAAGGAGCCGGAAGCAATGTTCTCGACTTTGTTATCGAGGTTATGTCCATTCATTATAACGACGCCATCGACAGCCAAACGGACACCCTCCATGATCGGGTTTGCCAGTGTTTTATCATAAGGAAGAACCCCCAGTAATGGGATTCCCCAGCGGTCAAGCTTACCTCCTACGAGCTCTCTGATTTTATCTGATTTTTCGGGAATAACCTTATTGATAATCACACCGGCAATGGGTACATCCTTTTCTCTAAAAAGAGACAAGTTGGCATTGAGTTTATCAATAGTATTCCCCACACCACCTTCTACGACCATAATAACGGAAGCATTGAGCATTTTGGCGACATCCGCATTGGATAGATCAATAACACTCCCCACTCCTGGGTGGCCGGTACCTTCGTAGACAACTACGTCGTGTATTTTCTGCAATTCCCGTGAAGCATGAAGGACTTGTTCCGGAAAATTATACTTCTCTGGATGGCGGAGAAACGAAGTCGTAACACCTCGTCCAAGAATCACAGGGCTATGCAATTCGGCTGACAAGTCGAAATTCATTGTTTTAGAAAACAACAATGCGTCCTTGTCCACCTTTAAATCTCCTAAGTCTACAAACTCCTGTCCGAGTGGTTTGCAATAACCTACATTAAGTTCTTTGCTACGAATAGCCGCCACAATACCTAGCGTAGAGGTTGTCTTTCCGACGTGTTGGCTGGTCGCAGCCACGTAAATTCTATCAAGCATAATTAGAAGAACTGGTACAGCGTGTTGGGATTAAATACAAACCTCAACAAGCGCTAACTTGAATAAAGAAATCAACGCAACATTACTGGTCTGCGCTCCGATATAGCTGCTGGAACCATTGCGCCAAAGCGCTCACTTGTTCATCAGACAATTTAGCTTCGGGGTGCAACCACGTAAAAGATTTCATTGGCATGTGCCGTTCTTGCACTTCTTCATAACATTCTTCCAGTTTATGCGCTGCTTTTTTAGCCGGATAGGACGTCCAATCAGAAAAATTCAGATGCTGACGTCCTCCATTGATGTGACCCTGTATCCAAAAAGAAAGGGGCGCTATTTTGGCATACCAAGGATATTCCGATTGGTAAGAATGGCAGTCGTAGCAAGCTCCCTCAATGAGGTTAGCGATAGCCGTTGGTGCCTCTACAGACTTAAGGAAATCGGCATTGGGGTCAACTTCAGGAACAGAACGATCAATAGGAATAAACTGAGCGACTAGGAGTAGGCCAACCAAAATAAGAAGTATCGTTTTGAGTTTTGGTTTCATAAGCACGGTTTCAGAATAATGAAGATAGATATTGCAAAGCTTGGCCTCAACTTTATCAGTGGGCAGCTTTCAAAGGTATAAAAATGTAGCCATTCTCAGAGAGAATACTTCTTACTAAGTAACGCTCATAATGCAAATAATAACAGGATTCCATTAATTTTGCGGCGTTCAAATGCCAAACAACATGCCTGTTTTACCTAATTTCACTGTTGTTCACGCTCGTCGTCTACTCCTGGCGGCCGCTTTATTACTGGCTATTGCATCAGGAGTTGGCTATGATATGCATCGCCTATGGCAGGCCGAACGCTTGTGGGGTTATCGCCCATTGTGGTTTTTGCTTTGTGGTTGGCTGGGGTTAATTGGACTGTGGCAATGGTGGAAATTACGAAAAAGCACGAAGCTGCCGAGTCGCCCGCTGGTTTTGTCTACACTGAGTGGTGTGCTATTGGGGGTAGGATTTCCAGACATTGTACCCTTGCCTTTTTTATTGATGGTGGCCTGGGTTCCTTTGCTACTTTTGGTAGAAGACTGGAAACAAAAAGAAGGTGCTAAAAAGCGGGAGCTCCTCCCCTACTTGCTGCACACGTTCATGCTTTGGAATATCATTGCGACCTATTGGGTGATGAATACCAGTTTTGCGGCAGGGCTTTTTGCCAATTTGGCCAACAGCTTGCTGATGTGCATTCCTTTCTTTCTTTTTTTGTGGACACAGCGGTACATTCCCAAAATGGGCTACGGCTCCTTGATTGCCTATTGGCTCACTTTTGAGCACATCCACCTCAGCTGGGAACTCACCTGGCCGTGGCTTACACTGGGTAATGGCTGGGCGGAATATCCCAGCTTGGTACAATGGTATGAATTTACGGGTGCATTTGGCGGCAGCCTCTGGATTTGGGTCATCAACATCCTACTGCTGAATATCCTTATCAGCAAGAAAACCCAGGTCGAAAAGCAGCTCCCGCTTTGGCGGAAATGGGGAAAGCCAATGGTCATTCTCGCTCTGCCAATGGTAGTATCTGTCGTAATGTACAATAGCTACCAAGAACAAGGTGACACCATAGACGTAGTTCTTGTACAACCCAATTTTGAACCTCACTACGAAAAATTCGAGCGTATAGAGGAAGCCGAACAAATCACCCGTTTTATTGCTTTGAGCAAACCGCTGCTGGACGATAAGGTAGACTACCTCGTATTTCCGGAAACCAGCTATGGTTTTGTAGAAGAGCTGGATGTGAAAAGCAATCGGAGTACGGGTCGTCTGCTGGAGGCTTTTAGTGCTTACCCTTCCCTAAAACTGGTCACGGGCCTGAATGCTTACCATGATTTCCTGCCCGACGAACCAAGAACGGGCGCTATGCGATCTCGCAACCGAGGTGGGCAGGTCATTGAATATGAGATGATGAATTTAGCGGCCCAGATTCCTATGGCTCCTGAAGCAGCCGTGCAGACCTACCGCAAATCAAAGTTAGTACCTGGGCCAGAAAAATTCCCGTTCAAGCGTATCCTTTTCTTTTTGGAGCCACTGGTGGATGCCCTTGGCGGAACGACTGCCGGACTGGGAACCCAGGACAAACGTTCTGCCTTCACGAGTGAGGCTGCCAGGGTTGCACCCGTTATTTGTTATGAATCTGTATTTGGCGACTACTTTGCCGGATACATCAGGGATGGTAAAGCGCAAGCGGCTTTCATCATGACCAATGACGGCTGGTGGGACAATACCGCCGGGCATCGGCAACATCTTTATTTTGCCAGCCTACGCGCCATTGAAACACGGCGTAGCATCGGGCGGTCTGCCAATACAGGCATCAGTGGTTTTATCAACCAAAGAGGAGATATTTCGCAAACGACTAAATACAACGAACCTATTGCGATTCGAGGGCAAATACAACTGAATGACGAGATAACTTTTTATGTAAAATGGGGGGATCTCATTGCCCGTACTGCCTTGTTTTTAGCGATACTTCTTATTTTAAATACCTTCGTAAAAAGTAGGCTACCGACAGCATAATATTTTTTGTATGAAAAAATGGATCATTGGAATTGTACTCATCTGCCTTGCTGGCTACTTTCTTTTCCCTAGCATTTTGCAGTTAGCCGGTTATAAAACGACCAGGGTAATGGTTTATAACGGCAATTCAACCGTAGCGAATTACCGCCTTAATGGCCAAGAACTAACGCTTGAATCCGGAGAAGCTCAAGTATACCGTAGTAGCCGTTTTACCAATCAGCTGGTTTACAAAAATGGGAATGACACCTTCAAGGCGACCTTTGGCCCTGGGCAGCATTTTGTCAATCTCGGAGAAGGGCCTCTTCGTTTAATGGAACGCTATTATCGTTGGGAAGAAGATAAACAGGCGTTTTTTCCTTACGTGATTGAAAACCCCAAAGATCACTTGCTCTATGATGCCGTTTTGAGCAAAGGCCTCCATACGCTGGATAATTGCTGGGATTGTTGCCTACTGCTCCCTCCCGGCGACCGGCCCTACCGCCATCTAACTCAAGAAAACAAGGATCGGAGGATCATCGTGAGTTCGAGGATTTGATTATGGTTAGGTGGTTGATGGTTGTTGGTTTAGTGTGGCTCTAGCGTCGTAATCCTTTGCGACTTTGATGCCAATGCCAGACACAAAACACCAATAAATAAGACCCATTAGGCGTGGAGCGAACAGCGGAACACGGCGCATCCCGATTTTCAATCGGGAGAGCAGCAGCAGCGATAGTAGCGGTATGCAATGCGCAGCACTGCATGAGAGCGGATAGCGCGGTGGCCAGCCGATAGGCGAGGCCAGCTGCCCCAAAAACAAACATGAGTCGCCCTGAATTTAGGGAGTTCGCAAAAAATAATATACACACCTTCCTACAAATCTTCCTCATCCCTTCACTTAGAAAGCGGCACTATAATAGCTGAAAAGAGTGATTTATCTGACTATTTGTAGAAAACCCCATGACTTAACTAATAGAAATCATGGGGTTTCGTCTTCAACTACAGGTTTTGCAGTTGGTCAGCACGGATTTTGATGACAATCAAAATTCGGGATGACTTATGTTTATGGCTACTGGAAGAAATCTACCAGTTCCATTTCGAAGATCAAGACCGAATTTGCGGGTAGGCCCGGAAAGCCATTACTGCCGTAGCCTAGACCTGAAGGGATGAGCAACAGGCCACTGCCACCAACGCCGTACTTTGGGATACCTATTTCCCAACCAGTAATTAAATTATCGAGTAGAAAGGTGACGGTTTTATCGGGGGTGGTGCCGTCAACATTCGTGCCGTCGAATACGAAGCCATCTGTACGCATGCCCTTGTATTTCACCTGTACGCTATCACTCAAGGTTGGCTTATCAGCCATACCGGCAACATCAATAGTGTAGAAAAGGCCAGAAGGATCTTCAATGGCATTCAAGTTATTGGCTTCGATATAATCGAGGATAATACTGCGATCAACCTCGGCTTGGTTAACGATATCTTCGCCGCAAGACATGATAGTAAGACTAGTGACAGCCAGTAATAGCAAAAACTGTTTCATTTTATTCTTGATTTCCTTGCTTGAGGAATGGTTCAGTAATAAATTTACATTCCTTTGCTTGTTATTTTTCGCCTTGCAGAAGAAAAAAATAACTTACGCATAGAAACACAATTTATTAATGCACCGTTCCTGAGAAGCAGAAGTGGTTTAAAATTTCCGCAAAGAACGCCAAAAAACCGTAATTTGTGGTACTTACACCCGCAACTTCATCAACAAAGTACAGTACCCATGGTTAAAGATTTTCTTGTTTTTCTTGATGCCGGACACGGCGCCCTTGATGCTGCCGGCAATTATGTTACCGCCCCCAGCAAGCAACACAAGCACAGCAAAGGGGAGTTTCATAAGGATGGTTGGTTTTACGAAGGTGTGTTTAACCGCACGGTTACCAATCTGGTAGCCAGAAAACTGCGTGACCTTTCTATCCCTTACTATATCGTTAGCCATGAGTACGTTGACATTTCGCTTCACTATCGGGTAGATGTGGCCAACTGGTTAGCGAAAAAAGTAAAGAAGAGCCTCTATATCTCTAACCATGCCAATGCTGGCGGTGGTAGTGCGCGGGGCTTTGAGATATTTACCAGCCCAGGTAGAACGAACTCAGATAAAGTTGCCGAACTGCACTGGAACAATGTCAAGGATACCGTTGGTGACCGTATCTCTCGCTACCGCTCAGATACCAGTGATGGTGATCACGACAAGGAGGCGCGCTTTTTTGTGCTCACTCGCACCAGCATGCCTGCCATTTTGGTAGAGCACCTGTTTTTTGACAACTACGAAGATGCCTTGCTCTTGATGGATGATGAGATCGTTGAGCGTTTTGCCGAGGCACAGGTGAGAACGATCATTGAGGCCCAGGGGGTGTTGTAGGTTTTATTGAACCACCAAAGGCACCTAAGTTTTTTTCTAAACTACATGAGGTACTATAAGGGTGTATCGACGGGGGTACAACATCCGCCGAACAGGTCAACTGGTCAACTGGTCAACTGGTCAACTGGTCAACTGGTCAAATTCGTGAATTTGACTTTTTATACAGCCCCAAACTGGTCAAATTCGTGAATTTGACCAGATATTCAAAGTCTGATTTTTGATTTTTTTGATGGTCGGCGAATATATCGGTCTATAAAAAAGATGCCAATGGCGGAGATAGCAGCCAGGATGCTGGCCAGGTACCAAAGGGAAGAAAAGCCATAAGCAGCCGCCCAACGGAGGCCCAGGCTGGGGGCTATGATAAAAGCGCCGGCCCAGCCGATACTTTGCAGGCCCATATACTGTCCGCGCCGACTGCGCGGGGCGACCTCGGCGGTGTAGGTACTCGCGAAGGGCATGCTCAACATCTCTCCTATGGTGATTAATACCATGAAACCTACCGCAAAGATCGGCAACCACGCGGCCCCCTGTAATAATAAGAAAGCCACTGCAAGAAACAGATAGCCTACGGTAATGATGCCCAGGGATCGAAAATGCTGCCCGGCTTTATGTACCAAAGGCATTTCCATAAAAACGATCATCAAGCCATTGAGGGTGACCAGCATGCCAATTTCGGCCTCTCTGTAACACAGCTCCTGCTGCAAATAAACAGGGAGGCTGCTGAAGAATTGCATAAAGGCCACTGCCCCTACCATGAGGAAGAATACGAATACCAGAAACGGAATATTGCGGTAAGCCGATTCTGCTAGTACTTCATTTTCATCGGGTTCTTCTTCTCCTTTTTCGAGACGCCCAGGAGGAAGCAACAAGCGAAAAGCCAAAGCTGCGAACAGGCAAGAAAAACCGTTGACAATAAACAACCACTGGTATCCCAAGCCCGCAATGAGCAAGCCACCAAGAACAGGCCCCATAGAAAAGCCGAGGTTAACAGCTAAGCGGAGAAGACCGTAGGCGCGGGCACGGTTTTTGGGATTGCTATAAAAAGCAAGGGCGGCCTGGTTGGCAGGACGAAAAGCGTCCATGACCGTGCTGAGGACAAATATGCCGATACTCATCCCCCAGAAAGTGGTTTGCTGGCCCAGTACCCAGAACAAAAACCCACTGCCAACCAGGGTCCATTGCTGTACCCGGTAAAAACCAAATTTATCGGTGATCCAGCCGCCAACGTAGGATCCTAATACGGAACCAATGCCAAAACTACTCATGATCAGACCCGCATCCTCGAAGGTGAAGCCCCGCTTGGAGGTAAGATAAATCGTGAGAAAAGGAATAACCATCGCCCCTGCCCTATTGATCAACAGCACCAGCGACAGGTACCAGACTTCGGGCCGTAAGCCCTCGAAAGACTCCCTGTATAAATTGATCGTACGGTGCAGCATGAGCAGATAGTTTCCACAGAAAACCCTGCTGCCTCATAGATAGTTCCGGAAAGTCTTAAAAAATAGCGTAGCGGGTACTAAAGTTGAACGAAGGACGGACGGTATGGAAATCGAAAAAATCCTGGTCATTAAACTGCCCGGCAAGCCCTACATTTAGGACAAAGCTCCAGTTGTAGGTTACAAAATAGTCCCAGGACAAATTAGAAATAAAAGAAAGACGGTTTTCTTTAAACCCATCTGCTGTACCGTTCGGCGTCCTTGTCCCCAATTGCCCAGCAACTTGATTGGTCCAACTGAGCGTTGTACGCGAAATAGGCAACCACACCAGGCGATGACTGAAACTTGCTTGCCCTCCGTAGCGCTCTCCTCCTGCGAATGGGAAATTACTATCCTCAAGATCAGTTTGGTAATAAGCAGACAACTCTGCCGTCCAGATACTAGAGGCATTGTCTCCGATGATCTTGCCCGAAGTATAGTTGGCGTAAGGCCGGCCACTAACAGTGAACTCGTCTCCTGCAAACGGCTGAGATTCGTAATGGTAAAGCCCTCCAGCATCTACCCCAAACTGCCAGCGTTTGCCTCTGGGCAGGCTTGCACGGTTGGCGAATGCCCAGTTGTCATTGAGTACTGCGAAGAGCATAAATTCATTATCAATGGCTATATTCTCTTCGGTAAACAGCTGCTGTAGTTGCTGCAATTCGTAGATACGGCGGCGACGAAAATCGAAAGTTCGGTTGCCGATGATGGACGTAATCCGTTTTGCTAGCGATTCTCTTTGTTCGGAGGTGGTAGCACCGATTACTTGTTGCTCCAGAAGATCATCCATCATCCAGTTGGCCAACAGGGCATCTTCTGCAAATTCAATCCGGCCGGTTCCGAAAAACAGCCCTGGTTCTAGTGAAATATCAGTGAAGCGGTTGGAGTTGAGCTGAAAATCATCCCGATCCTGTGCATTCATCAACAAACCTCCTCGGAAGCCCCAGAATTTCTTCTCCGTGGTATAATTGTATTGCTCGATGCTGGCGAATAAACTGGCTCCTTTCTGTGAAATATCTACTCGGTCATGATCTTTAAACTCTTGGCGAAAAAACTGAGCCTGGCCAGAAACACTAATATTACGGATGCGATTATCGAGGCTGGATTGCTCCCGCCAATCGATGATTAAGTTACCACCACCACCGTGATTGACAAAATCATCTAAATCACTGAATGTTCCAGAATAATTTAGGCTGGGATTGATTTCTAAAAAAGGACGGCGCTCGTAGCGGGCTTGGTATTGGCTGATATCGTAGGATTGGGCTTGGAGCAAGAGGGCGCCAAAAAGGAGGAAGAATGTAAAAGTTAATGCTTTCATGAGTCGCGTGTTTTGATTAAGTGTTTAAAAGAGCTAAAGAACGATGCTTCTGTTGTATGATTAAATATTTAAGAGCGCCAAAGAAGAATGCTTCCGTTCCCTGCAAGGCCACCAAAGCTAGGTCATGACTTTTGCTTTTGCTTATGTTGGACTAGGCTATTAACGCCATTTTAACACAAATCACTTGGCATCCTAAACAATTTATGGAAATTAAGATTTCAGTAATAAAAAGATGAAGTACGTATTCTCTGTATCCCTGCTTTTTTTGGCAACGCTCACCTGGGGACAATCCCTGATGCTGACAGATTTCAACCAGCAACGACTAAAAAAGCAACAAACGGCCATGTTGGTGCTGGGTGCCTGGGCGGTTGGTAATGTAGGGTCGGGATTGGCACTGAGAGGAAAAAGTGAAGGCGTAGACCGGTATTTCCACGAGATGAATATGGGTTGGGGAGCCATCAATCTGGCCATCGCCGGCCTGGGCTACTGGAGTAGTATGAAAGCTGCCCCCGGAAGCTTTGACTTGGCCGCCACCATATCAGAACAGCATAAGATTCAGAAAATACTTCTTTTCAATACGGGCCTTGATGTAGGCTACATACTCGGAGGTGCCTACCTGATTGAAAAGAGCAAAAATACCGCAGACAATCCAGAGCGAC
This sequence comes from Lewinella cohaerens DSM 23179, assembly GCF_000379805.1. Lineage (GTDB taxonomy): Bacteria > Bacteroidota > Bacteroidia > Chitinophagales > Saprospiraceae > Lewinella > Lewinella cohaerens. The sequence continues at coordinate 245,118 of NZ_KB903532.1, forward strand.
TCAAGGGTTTTGGACGCAGTATCATCTTACAAGGCAGCTTCCTCTTTGCCTTTGATTTGGCGACCTACCTTTTACATGCCAAACACAACAAGAATATTCCTAAATTACTGGAAGGCTTGAGTTTTACAGGGGACAGTGTTGGGTTGCATCTGACGTTTTAGTGGTTAAAAAAACGCCCCTTCTCTTTTGTCGTAGAATTTTCGTCTTAATTTAGCAATATGGAAAACACACAATCACTACTTCACACTAAAATTCAAAGGGGGCTCTTTTTACTTATTAGTATTTTGTTCCTCTCGAATTGTCAACAGGAACATTCTCCACAGACAGATATCACCACTTCACCACCGGAGGGTATGGTGATTATTCCGGCTGGAGAATTCATGATGGGAGGAAAGTCTGCCCAAGCTGATCGCGATGAGCTACCACGAAGAATAGTGAAAATTGATGCCTTCTGGCTTGATGAGACGGAAGTGACCAATAAGGAGTTTGCCAACTTCGTAGCAGCTACCAATTACCAAACTGTTGCAGAGCGCGATATTGACTGGACAGAAATGGCCAAGAATCTTCCTCCTGGCACTCCAAAACCTGATGATACAATACTAGCCGCTGGTTCGCTGGTTTTCCGACCTACAGAAGGGGCTGTAAATCTGCAAAACGTAGCACAGTGGTGGCAGTGGACAATTGGTGCCAATTGGCAACATCCCGAAGGGCCCAACAGTAACATTATTGACCGTATGAATTATCCTGTTGTACACATTTCTTGGGAAGATGCTGTGGCCTATGCTGAATGGGCAGATAAGCGCCTACCTACCGAGGCCGAGTGGGAATGGGCCGCAATGGGAGGGCTCGAAGATCCCAAATATCCTTGGGGCGATACGCCCATAGAAGAAGCAATTAACGTTGCCAACTTTTGGCAAGGTGCTTTTCCTTATGAAAATACAGAAGCGGATGGATTTTTCAGTGCTGCTCCCGTAAAATCATTCCCGGCGAATGGTTATGGCCTCTACGAGATGGCTGGCAACGTATGGGAGTGGACCAGTGACAAATACCACTATCAGGCTTATCAAATCGGCAAGGCCAAAGAACTAAAAGCTAACCCTACTGGCCCTGATCAATCCTTTGACCCACAAGAACCCAACATGCCGAAACGAAGTATGCGGGGAGGGTCTTTTCTTTGTAACGATAGTTATTGTAGTGGGTATAGGGTTGCACGGCGAATGAAATCCAGCGAAGATTCTGGTTTTAATCATACTGGTTTTCGATGTGTCAAAGACATAGAATAGTATTCACTTATCGGTTATTCTTGACTTTGCCAATAAGTATAAAGCATCAACATTATCTCTACTAGCGCGGGCGCGCAAAAACCTGCGTCCAGTAATTGTCTTTACGAGCAGCGCCCATTTCGGTAAAATTAGCGCCCATGAGGTTGCGGCAATGGCCGGGGCTGTTGATCCAAGCTTGCAAGACTGCGCTGGAGGAGGTAAAGCCACTAGCGATATTTTCGCCATATTGTTGCCAATTATAACCAACATCTTCGAGGCGGATTCCGGCATTGCTACCATCGGAACCGGTGTGATTGAGTTGTCCCACGCTCGCCATATCAGCACTATGATTATTCGCAGCAACAGCCAATTGGCTATTCCATTGCATCGGGCCTACTGCAGGCATATTCTGGTTACCACAGCGACAACCCTCTGCGCGTAGTGCATTGATATCGTCCAGCATTTGCTGAAAAGCAGCTGGCGCATCATTGTTCACTTCTGTTTCGACTGGAGAAGGTTCATCAATAAAAATTTCATCGGGTTCACAAGCGGTAAAAAACAACATTGCCAAAAGTAAGAGAGGAAATAAGCGGAGTTTACAGGCATTTACCGATTGCTTCATCATAAAAGGAAAGATTTGGTTAGAAGAACATTCCGAACTAAATCGTTTCATAAGCGCAGCTTAGTATAAACAGCTGTTTTTTTTCATGGTCTTAACATTATGTTTTCTCTTTCCAAACAAGCCTTAATCCTTCAGGTCATACATAGACACTCCTGTAGTATACTAAAAAGCAAAGCCACCTGCTTCCGTAGATGGAAGTAGGTGGCTTGTCAATAATCTAAAGTGAGTCCCTCCGACTCTCGGAATTGGGGCTTATGCTGGCTCTNATTTATTGCTTGATAACATTATATCAACCATTTTGTGCTGCCGTGCCAAGTGGCGCAAGGCGTAGGCATTCACCGCTTCACCATTGAGATCACCAAAAGGTAATTACGAAGGTTTTTTTACTTTCATATTTAATAGAGAAGATTCAGTTTCAAGTTTTCCTCTGTCCTGATTTCTCCCGAATTCGTGATTGTATTATCAGCATGGGTATTGTTTTTAGCGCCCCACAAGAGTGCTACCAATTTTACCCGATTGTTCAAGAATGTATTCCCCGTAATCGCGACATTAATGATACCGTAAGTATTGAGTAAAACACCGTTGGGCTCTTTGGCTCCGCAGTTGGTAAATTCACTGTTGGTCACTACCAGGTTACCGCCTACAGTAGATTCATCGTAGCCACCGCGGTAATAATCCAAGACATTTTGGTCAATTCCTTCAAACCGGCAGTTGTCGATTTTGATATTTTCGGCATTGTATTCTCCCTTGTCTTCGATTTCTTCCGATAGCTCAATACCATTATTGCAATCTTTCAGCGTAGTATTTGTGAAGGCAATGTATCGCGAGAAGGAATACTTGTAAGCTTTCAACACGTAATCAAACCCGCTGATCTCACAGTTATCGACGCTTAGGTTATACAAGCTAGACATGTTTTCCTTCAACGATGCAAAAGCATATTGTTCTCCCTTGCCGTTCAAGATGACATTGTCCAGGGTCAACTGTCCTTTGGGGTTCATTTCAAATGCAGGTGTAGCTGCTGGGCCTGAATACACGATAGTTGCTCTGTTGTCCGCATCTTTGGATTTGATTTGGATGGCCTTATTAATGATTAGCGAAGCAACAAGCTCGTAAGTACCTGGAGCAAGTTCGATAACGTCACCAGCTTCGGCAGCAGCCAACTTATCCGACAAGTCATTGGCAGAAGGCGTGACCGCATGGGTAACACTTTCCCGAGAAGTGCCTCCTTGCACGTACCAATCAGGGCCGTACTGACTCTTATTTAAAATATCAGGCGCCTGGGCAGTCGTGCTACTAACAGCTCCTACTGCGTTTTGGTCAGCTCTTGAGGTTCCAAATAAATCTTTCGCTATGGTTTCGAATTCAAAGCCGGAGAATAATTCTACCTCAGATAATTCTGCTGCTGGAGCAAAAACATACTCGCTCAATTTCGTTACTTCAAAAGGCTTGCTTTCCAGTCCGTCTACGCCTTTAAAATCACCGCCTTGGTTATTGATGACGTTACTTTGGAAGTTAATCCCATCTAATTCATCGTGCGCTACCACAGGTTGACTATCAGCAGTTTCGTTATAAATAAGGTTGTTGGCAACGGTGGTTCTTATTGGCCGTTCTGACCGTATTTCAGAAGCGGGCAATACGTCTTTTTGATCTACATTAGACCCCACACCAAACTGTAAAGGAGAGCTACAGTTGATCCATGAATTATACGCAACCACCACATCGGTTACTTGTATGTACCGGTTTAGTGGAGATTTTGGGATACCATTCATCACCGCCAGCGGGCTTCTGAAAGCCTGTCCTTTTAACTTATAGAAATAGTTATTCGTAACCCAGTGGCCAGTACCTATGAGGCGAATACCGCCAATGTTTTCTGAATTTTCATCACCGATGAAGTAATTTCCATCTACCAGGCAATAGTTACCGTGCCGGGTCACTAATGATCCTTCACTCTTGTAGAAAACGTTGTTTCTAAATTCATTGAAATTGGACTTGCTTGAAATAATCTCCACCTCACCATCGCAGCGATCAAAAAGATTGTTCGCTACTAAAGTATAGCTCGGCGACATAGAGGTATAGCTATTGCCAATCTGAATTGTCTCGGCACTAGGACCGCCCTTAGGAGGTCTGGGGCCAAAATAATTATCTGTGATTTGATGGTAATTCTTAATGCTTTCAACCCCAGCAAGGTCGACTCTAATGGTCGGCCCACGATTGGACTTACCGGCTAGATAGCAATGATCCAATTGATTATGACGGCCACGGAATCGTACCCAAAGATCGGTCTTGTTTCTTTGGAGTTGATTAAAGTCTTCGATAACACAATTCGTTACCCGACAGTTGAATGCAAAATTTTCTTTGTCTGTTTGAAACTCAATCACTGCTGAGGAAGGGCTGTGTCCGTTTTTAAAATGCAAACCTTCTACCACCAAGAATTCTCCTGCTAGTTTTAAATCTGATTCCCCTTCAATGATTACCTCGCCGGGCGTCTCCGCACGCAGCGTAATTGGTTGGTCGGAAGTACCCATGCCCGTGAACCTGATTTGAACATCTTCCCAGCTGCCATTGGCCATGACGATGTCATCCCCTGGCTGGGCGTTCGCGATGGCCTCTTCCAGTTCAAGGCTATTATTCACCTTTGAAGAACTTCCCTCCGAATTGGATGCCTCGCATCCCCAAAAACAGGTGGCTATTGCCAAAAGAATAAATGTGTATTTCACTTTAAGCTTTTTGAATTCTTTAAATTTCAATTGGTTGGCCTTTGGCTATCCAAATAGCGCTTAGTGTGCTATACAAAACCCCTTTTGGGATTTCGTTTTAGATAGATAAATTGGTTAACCAAAAAATTGGTCAACCAATATACTGTCATTTATCTACAATCCAAATAAATTTAAAGTCTTTATTTTTCAAAGTGCCCCCGAGAAATAGTAGAGCGGTAATGAATTGCTTCGATACCGCTCTATAGCTAGTGTGATTTTCTATGCTTGGTTTGGTCGTTGAACGTGCAACAATACCTGCACAAACCGGAGTTCTGTGTCCTTATTTGGTGGAGGAAAAGTTTATGATTACTAAACGGATGAATACCCCCGCCAGCGGGAAATCCACCCCCGACTCTGCGAGCCGACCCCGCCAGCGGGGTACATGGGCGGGCCGTGGCCCGAAAAAAACAAAACGCTTACCTCCTAAAATTTCACACGCTTTAGGCGCAAAGCTTTGATGAGCCAGCGTGGAAGTGGGCGATGCGGATCTCGCTTTTGGAGATCGATACTGAGGTTGAGTGATTTGAGCAAGGGGACCTTTTGGGCTTCTACGAATTCAATAAGGGTGCCATCATCGTCTTCCAGGTAGCCCCAGCGGCCGTTGGTATCGCCCATTTCAAAGGTTTCTTCGCTTTTTACTTGGAAAGGATAGCCTTTTTCGGCGCATTCGTCGATCAATGCTCCAATGTGCTTGGTATCAAAACAAACGTGAATGTAGCCCAGGTCGCCCCAATAACGATTTTCGAATATCTTGACGGGCTCACGCTCCAGGCATTGGATCAAGGTGAGTTCGCTACTTCCGATCCATTGGCTAAAGCCTCCTTGTGGCACCTTGGGCATCCCGAGTTGTACTTTACGAAAATAGTGCTTCTCACCGGGTTTGCCGATAACGACATCTTCAAGAACTTGTTCGTAACCGAGAATATCTGAATACAAGCGCAGTGAGCGATCAATATCTGTAACACCAATGGCTACACCACAAATTCCGCCTAGAGGCCCATCGGATTTACTAAACCAATCATCGGCAGCTTTGATCTCGATGAGGTTACCGTAGGGGTCCTGAATCATAAAGCTATCCTTTGCAAGGCTAGCTGAAAGGTCTCCTCGAAAGGGCACTTCTGCTTGTTCCATCCTGGAGCGAGCAGCGGCCAGATCGTGAGATTTGACGGTAATGTAATTGATGCCCAGGTCTCCTAATTGAACAGGTGCAGGGGGCCCAGTAGGCGTACGATCTTCGTATTGCCAAATTTCGTAACCGCTGCCACCATTGGCCTGCATCGCTAACAATGCTCGCTTTTGATGAGGTTCTCCTCCCATGTACCGAGCCATGTGAGTTGCTACTTTTTTATCATCAAAGACCAGTAAATCTGCTTTCAGAACTTGACCGTACCAGCGAAATGCCTCTTCTGCGTCATGCACTCCGATCCCTACCTGCTGGATACCGTAAATAATTTTCTCTTTGCCCATGAGGGATGCTTAATATTTCGACAGAAATGCCAAAGGCACAAGATATTCTGTCACTTAGTATTGATGTTGCCAATAACCAAGTGGTCATTCCTCAATCCGTTTGAAGTAACTTGCGATAAGTCTGACAAAGCCGGTCGGAAGAAACACCACAATGAAAAAGCAAAAATACCCAAAGATTTACCAAATTCACCCGCATCCACGAATTATTGTCATATTTCCGTGCGGAAACGAGAGCATCTTTAGGGATCAGGCAATGCTTTAAACCTGCCCGTCTGGCTCTTTTCACAAGGTCAAAATCTTCCATCAGGCGAAGCTCATCATGGAATCCACCTAATTGCTCGAATGCTGCCCGGTGGATAAAAAGGGTTTGATCTCCCCCACCGGCAAACAGGCCATCATAGCGGGTAAAAAAGCTATTAAATTTCAGTAACGTTTTTTTGGATTCAAATTGGTAGCTAAAATATCCCAGGTCATTACCTTGCTCCAGGGCTTGCGCTATATCGTCCATAAAACTGGCTGGCGGCAGTGTATCCGCATGAATAAAATAGAGAATATCAGCCGTAGTTTGCCCAGCCGCATAGTTCATCTGCGGCGCGCGACCTGCTCTTGGGCAGCTCAGTACTTCGGCTCCTGCAGCAAGCGCCAATTCAGCAGTATTGTCCGTTGTATTAGGTGAATTGGCAATGAGAATCTGCGCATGTGTATACTTGCGTAGATGATGAATGAGGCGCTCGATCTGAGCAGCCTCATTATAAGTTGGAATAATTATAGTAATATTCATAAACTAGATAGTCCCTGTTCCTAATCTGCCAAAGCTAAAAGCTCTGGGTGTTTCGAATTTGTAACACCAGCTTTCACTAAATGTTGGTCTGCCAATTCCTTATTACCCATACTGGTGTAAATTCTGGCTAACAAACGGTTAACATCGATGTTTTCAGGCCGGCGTTCGTATTCTTGGGTGGCGTAAACTAAGGCTTGTTCAGGACTTTCGTACAATTCAAGATAAATAAAAGCATATTCCATATCCATTCGGTGACCACTATTCACATCATCTTGTAGCATTACCTGAATTTCGGTAAGCGCAGCTTCTAGCTTTTCCTGGTCACCTTGTTGCTTATAAATGCTTGCAAGGTCCGTGTAAAAGCCTATTTCCGGAATAATTGCGGCGGCAGCCAACAATTCTTCCTCTGCAGCAGCCAGATCACCTTCTTCCGTTTTCAGTGTAGCTAATTTGGCCATTGCAAAAGGGTAATCTTCCCTTTCGGCAAGCGCCAATGTATACTGTTCTTTTGCTTCAGCTGGATAACCGTACGTTTCGTAAAGTTCGCCCAGTGTAAGCCGCGCCCAGCAGGTGGCTTCCTGTCCTGGAAAACCAGCAGTCACGGCCATCTTCATGGCTTCGATAGCACCATCAACATCGCCGTGTATTTCACGAAGATAAGATACCCGAGAATAAGAACGCAGGTCTGGTCGAATGCTCACCATTTTATCTGCCATAGCTACTGCTTGGGTGTAATTACCCAACTCTACATTGGCATCAACGAGCGCTCCGTAGATTTGGGCATTGTAGGGGTTGAGTTTTACGGCTTCTTCTGCCGTGGCAAGCGCATTGGTAAAATCATGCTGAGACAATTCTACCGAAGCGCGTGTAGAAAGCATTTGAAAACGTAAGTCAGCATTCACCAGTGGTTGCGCTAAACCCTTCTTAATGACTTCCAGTGCCCCAGGATAGTAATGGCCGTGTTCACCAGTGATGCGGGCTTCATTGATGAAAATTTGGGCGAGCTTCAGGTAAGCTTCTGCATCCTGAGGGTCTTTGCGCAAGGCTTGTTGCTGGGTTACGTAGAGGCGTTGAATCTGATCCCACTCCGTTCCCTGGCGCAAATCTGCATGCCGATCAAGGAGCTTGGGCAGGTCTATATCTTGGGTAGAGGAGGCTTGTTGTAAGTTAGTCTCATTTTGGCAAGACCACGTAAGTAAAGTTAAAAGAAGAAGTGTTATTAGATTGAATTTCATGACGTTATATTATTGCGCAAAAAATAAATAGAGCCTTCTTTGAGGTTTTTCCATTAGCTGGAACGCTTAAAATGAAGCGCTAAACCAACTATTGTAAAAACGAAGACTCATTTATTTTTGTGCTGTTTTTGTTTTTGTTTTTAAAATGCTGACTCTTCGGGAGCGACCCTGATGAAGAGTCAGCGTGACTATTGTCCAAAAAACAATCTAGTAACCTGTCTTTTTATCAACAGGATACTAGATCGGGTCTTTTATCTGGACTTAACCATTTTGATGACTTGCAGTACTTCACCGCGTTCGTTAGCTACCCGTAGGTAGTACAATCCGGCAGGATAGGCACTTGCATCCCATTCGCGCTGGTAGATACCTTCAGAGGCACCATCACTCCAACGTTCAATGGTATGACCGGAAACATCCATCACATCCATGGTCAACTGGCTTGGTGTCGCCAAATCCAACTGGATAGTGGTGTTTGTACGGAATGGATTTGGGTAATTACCCGCTTGGCGCACTACCGTAGGCTGTAGATCCAACTGTGGGGTTTGGCTCAGGGGAGCAATACTCAATTGCATAGTGTTATCCGCTACTTCACCTGCACAAGGATCATCACCCGCAAAGGGTAAAGCCAGATAAGGGAAGCTCTTATTGAACGGCTTATCATTCGCTTCTACACCAGTAGTATAAGTCAGTACACCCAAGAGGTCATTGGTTACCGGGCTGGCACTTTCGCCAGGGATGTAATCATCGTACCACAGTCCTACAGCAGCCAATACGACTCCTGAAACAGCTTGTAATTCGATGCGTGTTACATCATCCTCCAGGCGGCGTCCGTTGGGGAAACCATCCATATTGGGGATAAACTGTAGGTCGGCAGTGCTAGCGTAAGTAGGATCGGTAAGTCCCAGAACGGCAGCTTGTACCAAGCCTAAAGAGCTAAAGTTTGGATCATCACGAGGGGTAGCAGGCACGGCCATATTCAGGCGTAACATATCACCACCTGTTGGTAAAAAGTTATTGATAAAAGGCTTACCTGCCGCTAGTGGATTACCATCCTTGCCGGTAGCTAATTGATACGGCGGAAAGTTAGGCACACCTGTATGGAAGATGGGCCAAAGGTCTACCGAACGTGGTTTGCCAGGGCCAGGCAACAAGAGGGTACCAAAAATAGCATCATCAAGGGCAGTACCGGCTACGGCATCACTACCTTTCAGCGGGAAGAGTCCATCTTGTCCGTTACCAAAGTCAAAGGCTCCTAAAGAATTGCGTTGAATGCGCAATGGTGCAAAACCAGGTACCGCACCACCAAACAGATCATCGTCCATGTACAAGCCCAATTCAGGGTTGTAGAAGTACTGATCCAACAGCGTGTCCTGTAATTCCTGGTAAGGCGTGATGCTGTTCCAGTAATCTTTCATTCCTACAGGGATCACAGCTTCGTTGGTCAGTGGCATACCCAGGCGAGAAACCTGTACCCACTCACCGCTGTGCTCCTCGCCACCAGCTGTAAGCGTGCGGATAGAACGACGGCTGGCTGATGCCCAAACACCGATCACGTAGTTAGGGTCAAGAATGCTGGTAGGGCCAGAAGTACCCCGTGGTACGAGATAGCGAATAGGAATTTCCATTACAATGGCGCTGGTATTCATACAAGCCAATCCGTCCAGCGCTTGGCCATTCTGCCGTGGTGCATCACCAAGGTCAAAAATACCTGCCAAGTCTACAAAGAAAGGATCATCCATTGGGCCAGCAAAAACACGCTCGCCAGTGATTGTATTCCTGCGAGCCAATTTCACCTGACGTTCATAAGTAGAGTTCATACCTACAGCTGACTCGATAGAACGCGCGCCAATATTTGGTGGAGGAACCGGGCCACCACGCAGGATGGTCACAAAGGATGCTCCGCCGTTGCGGCTACGTTCCAGATTGTAGCGAGTACGTAGGTTTTGTTGGCCTAAGCGAATATTGAAAAACGTGCTCGGGTCTTCATTTTCCTTGTAAAAGGTAAAGCGATAGATAATATCGTCGCCAGTAGTACTGGGATCGTTATCGATGTGTATTTCGTAGCGAATATTTTCGCCAAATTGGTAGTAATTTGGACCACCCTGAGGTAACTGCATAGGTACGTAAGTAGCCACAAAAACAATGCTATTACGGTTGGCAGGGCTACGAAAAGCGTACAAATCGACGTTATCCGCTAATGGATCGTCGGCAATCATTGGCGCTTCGCGATGTGACGAAGCCTGCAGGCTAGAGCTACTACCCCACACTAAGAGCAGGCAGAACACCCAGGCCAGCTGAGTAAATTTATTGAGAAACATAATTATTATTTTATAGTTGAATAGTCTCCCTTTGTATTGCGCAGAAAATAAAGTGCGATTTTTCTTTAGTTTTTCAAATAGTTAAAACACTTAAAATGAATCGTTTATTCAACTATTGTGAAAAACAAAATCGCTTTTTATTTTCGTGCTGTTCCTCGGAAGACTATAGTTATTGTAATTGTTGGTATTTACTCGACCTCTGTTCCCGCCCAAGGGGCAGCGATGTAAGGGAAAGTATTACTAAACGGCTTATCGTTCTGCTCAACGCCAGTGCTGTAAGTCAGTACATCTACCAAGTCTTGGGTTACTGGGTTGGCACCACCAGCAGTGTAATCGTCATACCATAAGCCAATGGCTGCTAGTACGATACCACTCACGGCTTGCAATTCGATACGTGTAACATCATCCTGCAAGCGGCGTCCATTGGGGAAGCCATCCATATTGGGGATAAACTCAAGATCGGCAGTGCCAGCGTAAGTAGGGTCGGTCAATCCAAGAACAGCTGCTTGTACCAGTCCTAGTGAACTGAAAGCAGGATCGTCACGGTCGGTGACAGGTACGGCCATATTTAGGCGCAACANATCTCCACCATTGGGCAAGAAGTTGTTGATAAAAGGCTTGCCCGCTGCAAGAGGATTACCGTTTTTGCCGGTAGCCAATTGGTAAGGAGGAAAGTTGGGTGCTCCGGTATGGAAGATAGGCCAAAGGTCTACCGAACGTGGCAAGCCAGGGCCAGGCAGTAAAAGCGTGCCAAAGATGGCATCATCCAATGCAGTACCAGCTACAGCATCGCTGCCTTTGAGTGCGTACAGACCATCTTGGCCATTGCCAAAATCAAAGCCTTGTAGGGAATTACGCTGAATCCGTAAAGCAGAAAAAGCAGGTACAGCACCACCAAACTGATCATCGTTCATATAGAGCGACAGTTCAGGGTTGTAGAAAAATCCGTCTAAAGCGGTATCAGTAAGTTCGTCGTAAGGGGTTAGGCCATTCCAGTAATCTTTCATTCCGATAGGAATTACTACTTCGTTGGTAAGGGGCATTCCTAGACGAGAAACCTGGATCCAATCGCCAGAGGTCTCAGAAGTACCATCGAAATTGAGGGTACGCACCGCCTGGCGGCTGGCTGATGCCCAAACACCGATCACATAATCGCCGTCCAAAATATTAGCGGGCGTAGCTGATGCACCAGCTTTTAGCAAAAAGCTAATTGGAATTTTCAGTGCTAAGGTGTGAACATTGTAACGTGCCAATCCATCGCGGTTTTCACCATTCTGACGAGGAGAGTTACCCAAGTCGAAAATGCCACCTAAATCCACATAAAAAGGATCATCAACAGGACCGGCAAAAACCGTTTCGCCTGTGCTGCTATCCGTGATAGCGTCTTCCATCAACTGAGCGTAGGTGGTATTCAAACCTACACCACTTTCAATACTACGCGGGCCGATGTAATTGGGCGGTACGACACCGTTGGAAACGATGGTTTGGAAAGAATCACCTCCATCCATACTTCGCTCAAGCGTGTAAGTCGTTTTGAGGTTTTGTGCCCCCAGGCGGATATTGAAGAAAGTAGTAGGATCTTCGTTGGTCCGTTGGAAAGTAAAGCGGTAAACAATTTCATCACCAGGAATGGATGCATCGTTATCAATATGAATTTCATAACGAACATTCTCTCCAAAAGTATAGTAATTGGGGCCGCCATAGGGCAATTCGGCTGGAATGTAATTGGCAATGATCGTGATAGTATTCGGATCATCGGGACTACGAAAAGCGTAGAGGTCCGTATTGTCCGCCAGCGGGTCATTGGCGATGAGTGGTGCTTCTCGGTGGCTGGAGGCCAAGACCGGTTGTATTCCCCACAGCATCATAATGAGTGCACCTAAAAAAGTGCCTAATTTGGTTCTCATAACATAATTGGTTTAGATTAAAATTTAATTTCTTGATCAAAGAGTTGCCAGCCCTTCATCGTTACAGATGAAGGGATATAAGGGCTACGACAATATTAACTTGGCACAATCTGACGCCCCTTGCGAGGCTACTCTTCGTTGAAGAACCAGTCACTACGCTTTGGCGTAGCTTCTGAACCTTCGCCTTGATCAGTCTCACAATGACTCATCATCTTATGTCAACTTAATTTCATCCTAGCCCTTTGGGGCTGGCAGATTCGAACTTTGGGAGTTAATAGCGTCCCGGTGTTTCTTGGAAAATGTCAAACAATGTCCGTGGGATAAGAGCTTGTCGGGAAATTTAATTTGAAACGAAATGCAACCTAAAGTCCAACTAATAAACATTATTAGTGCTTCCTCCTTTTCAAGGATTTTCGAACCTGGCGTCGGTATAAAAATTTCATTTAGCCCGCTAAATTCAATTTTAATCCCTTAGCCAGAACCGTAAATCCTTGAAAAATAGTTCGCAAAATTTCCCGACAAGCTCTAAGACTTGGAAAGTGTTTNTTCAGGCGATATGTAATTACTTACGAGAAGGCGGTTGTAAGTGGATGTTTTTGGGGTTCTTTTCTTTGAAAAAATATTAGAACTGAATTTCAGCGAAGGCTACTGGCCCGATTTCAAAGGCTGCGCCAGCCAACTCTTCTTTCGTAAAAGCTTGTATTTCTTCATTGTAAGGGAAAATTTCCCGCAAGTGCATCATGGCTACCGGTTCGAATGTTTTTTGCCAAACATGCTGCATGGCTACTTCTTGTGCGGCGGTTACGGAGCCGTTGTGGAAGTAGGCATAGGCCAATAGATCATAAGTTTCCGGGGTGGGGCGTTCTCTCACTTCTGCCAGGGCCAAAGCAAGCGCATTTTGTTTCCGGAATTTCTCCAATTCCATTTCACAGGTTGGAATTCGGTACATGTGCCCGTAGGAAGGAGTAGCTGTCGTCAAGCGAAAGGTTTCCTTTTCGTCAGTAGCACAGGCTTGGTTGCCTTCGTGTGTGAAGACTTCTGCGAGTAGTAGGTGTAAATCCGGGCTATCATTATGGCGCATGATCTGGTGAATCATTTCTCGCGCCATACTGGGGTTATTGTCATGAGCGTAAGCCATCCAAGCCAAGCCTTTGTAAGCGTACCAGTTACCAGGGTCAAGGGCCAGGGTCATCCGGTAATGTTCGTAAGCTTTTTCGACTGCTCCCTGGTGCCCGTAAAAGTCGGCAAGGTTAGAGTACAGCCAAATGGCTTGGGTTTTATCGTTTAATGGGTCAAGCGCATCTTTGGCCTCTTCCAGGCGAGCGATCGCAAAAGCAAGGTTTCCTTTATAATCTTCCCATTTTGCTTTGCGAATGAGATAGGCAAAACCACCTTTAGTATACATTTTTTGCAGCAACATTTCGGCTTCCTCATACTGGCCCAGCTCCATCATTACATCAAATAAAAGGTAAGTACTGGCCAGCTGGTTGTCGCTGCGACTCATGGCTTCTTCTGCCAGGATAAGCGCTTCCTGGAATCGGTGTTGGCTAATGTAATTTCGTGCCAATGCGCGCAAAAAAGTAGTTCTTTGGAGGGTAGCAGCGGCCAAACCATTGGTCAGCAAATCTTCGGCTTCCTTTAGATCATTAATGAATGCAAAAGCACTGAAGCGAGCTTCGTAGGCATTCGCTAATTGGAGTGCGAAAGTAAGCTGTTCGGGACTGTCCTCTAATTTTGTGGACCAGAATGCAATTTCCTGATCGTAATAGGCTGTGCGATAAGTAGGCTGGTAAAGGTTATTGATTTCAGCAGCCTGCACCAATGGTGCATCACTTGAAGAAGAGAAAAAAGATAGTATGCCCTTGAGGCTCAGGGCTAGGAGTAAGGTTAGCATCGTAGGTAACTTGAAGTGGAGGAAAGGGTCTTTCGCTCCTGCTTTGGTAGTCTTAATATTGCGCAAAAATAAGTTGAGTCATTTTTGTGCGGTTCCTTACCAAGCAGGAGCAAAAGATCAAAAACTGTTTGGGTTAAAAGCGCTGTTTGCGCAGAAAACAAAGTGCGCTTTTGTTTAAGCGCTCTTCCTTACCAAGGGCTTGCCAAGTAAGGAAAGCTATTAGAGAATGCCTTATCATTGGCATCAACATTATCAGAAGTCAGGCCAGGATTAGCAGAACCATCAGGTCCACCGAAGATCAGTAACAATTCTACATCGATTACATCGTCAGCCAAGGTGCGGCCTGTCAGTACATTTGTACCATCGAAGAAGGTGGTTGGCTTATCTGTTGCTACCGACAATACGTCCGTTGCCAGAACAGAAGTGAACGTCGTTGCATCTAATCCGAGTGCATTGGTGGTATAGCCAGCGTTTAAGGCTAGCAAGCGAGACTCAAAAGCGGAAGCAAAAGCTGCTCCCATCGTACTTGGAGTCGTTTCGTTGAATTCGTCTTTACGGCTTTCGCCTACAAATACGGTATTGATGGCGGGGCGGCCTTTTTGGTCGGCCTGGTCGTATACGCCAGTAAAGTCAAAGTCGCTGTCCATCATCTCGTCATCATCACACGAAGAAAAAGCGAATACACAGAGCAACAGCATAGTGAGCGTTGCGAAAAATTTATTGGAAAATGTCATTGTTGTTAATTTTAATAGTCTTAAAAAGATTGAAAGTATACTGATAAAGTATATTTCACGCAGAGACGCAGAGGCGCAGAGTTTTTATTTTGATTACCTGCGGTGATCTCACTGCGTTATTCGAAGTTGTTGCAATCTCCTAGGAGTTTTCGAAAGGTTGCACATTACCTACGCTTAGTAGGCTACACCTTTTCTAATATTCCTCTCTGATTAGCGCTTCAGTTTGGTTTCTACCCAAGTGTTGAGTGTGGTAGCACTACCCAACTGAGACTTCGGTACTTCGATTACCACAGATAGTACGTTTGTTCCTGCAAAGGTGTCGGTACCAGGATTGCTAAAACCGGTGGCTGTACCGCCGAGAATGGCAGAATACGCACCCAGGTCGAAGAAAAATGGATCATCACGAGGGCCGGCAAACACGGTTACACCATTATTCGTAGCCGTTTTTGCTGATTCCCCATAAAGGGTAATCTCTGCTTCTACGCGATTGGCAGCCGACATGATGGAACTTTCTGTTCCTTTCATAGAAGGAGCTACAGGGCCAAACACAATCATCTTACCGTCGCGGGGAATCGCCTGAATCACTAGGTCTTCAATATTGTCACCGTCATTATCGATATTGAACTCAATGAGGGTGTTTTCGTCAAACGCGGCATCAGCCGTTGCGCCTGGAGACAACAAGCCTTGTACCGTAGCGGCAAAAACGAGGTTGTCGTTGTTGTTAGGGTTTTGGAAAGCAAAATAATCCGCAATGTCCTGAGCAGAATCGGTCACCTTAGGTGCATCAATATGGTCTGCTGAAAGAAATAAAATGAAACCCACTGCCATGGAGGCCAAAGTGAGCAGGGTGATTTTGAATTTAGTCATCATCTTGATTGAAATCATTTGGTTTGAAAATAGTGTACGTGCTTTATTGTCGCACATTCACTACTACCTACGAGACAGGAGGAGGAACTGGATGTTTTTGCAGGAAAGTTTTTTTCAGGAAAATAGAAAACCAGTGTTCAGCTAATATTTTGTGGATCAACCAGGAGGTTCAAATAAACTCATGCCCCCCCTCTTTAAGGGAGTTCGCAAAAAACAATCTACACACCAATAAGGATCGTATCAGCGCGCAATGCGTAGCATGAAGCCCGGCGGACGGAGGAGCAGGACAAAGGATAGTAACAGCTCTGCTCCATAGGGTCGGGTTTAAAACCCGACCCTATGGAGCAGAGCTGTGGATAGCCTGGTGCCAAGGAACGAAGGCATGGCCCCAAAGACGCATAACCTGAACGACATTGATGGATGGTGTGAGAAGTGTGGGTATAGCAGCCCCAAGTGGCGGGCCCTCCCAGTGGCCGGACCGCCAAAACCGCCCCCTGGCCAAACGACCATGATGGGCGTGCGTCTACTTCTGCTGCCAAACCGGCAACAGCCAAACAATACGCAAGAAAAACCGATGAATGCCCTCAAGACAAACTGAGGGGTAGATACCTATGATGTGCTTAGTGCTTGTCAGTTCACTAAGGAGAATGGTAAGGTAAGTATTTTTTCAAAAAAATACACAAAAAATATCCTACGTACAAATAAAAAACAATTACATGTAGTTAAATCGCCGGTTCTCTAAACCACTTTGCGTGTGCATAAAAGGTGCCACCAGGAATGATAGAAGCCAGTAATGCCAGGCCTGTTATTTTCCAAGACCACTTGAAAAGATAAGCGCACTGCAATACCAATGCTATGTAAAGTAGAAAAAGAAAACCATGTGCCATGCCTACCACTTTGTTGGGACCAGGAGTCTCCATAAAGTATTTCAGTGGCATTGTAAGGGCAAATAAAAGGTAACTGATCCCTTCGGCTATAGCAACAAGGCGAAGACGACCAAGCGGAGTAGATAAGATCATAATTATATTCGAAATGCGTTGTCAATTCGGTATTCTCAGTGTGAACACCTTAGCATTAACTTAGTTAAGTACGAAGCACAAAGTCTCCTTTTTTTTACAATTATCAGGCTTTTCCGGAAAATCAATTCTGCAACAACCCTGCCGGCTTTTAACCAGGAAACTGGTGCCGGCACTGGCTTCACTTACTGCATAAGGCCAGCCAAAAGCAATAGATGGTATTTCTTTTCTCTCTACCTTGTTTGAAAACACCCCTTGACCTGAATACGAATATTTAGGATTCATTGGAAATTCTCTCTCTGAAGAGGATCAAAAGTTGTTTGAATAGGCGACTAGACAAAGTGCGTATTTGCACCTGAAAAAGATGTTCAAAACACCCAATTGAACAATATAATTTCGCTAAAAACCAAAAGAAATAGACAAGATTTCGGGCACATAGTTTGATATTGTTTAACAAATGAAAGAAAAACTTCAAAATCAGAGCTACTTTTGTTTTTCCCTTTAGCAAACTTACAATTGACAAAACTTAATACACAATGCAACTTATAACCTTTTTAGGTTTTACAATTTTGGTTGGGGTAATTGCCTATTACTCGACCCGGAAAACAAATGAATCCTCTGCCGATGGATATTTTCTTGGTGGAAGGAGCCTAACGGCAGTCGTTATTGCGGGCTCTTTGCTATTAACTAATTTATCGACGGAACAAATTATTGGCCTGAACGGACAGGCTTATACCGAAGGCCTCTTGGTAATGGCTTGGGAAACCTTGGCCGCCATTGCAATGGTCGTAACTGCGGTTTTCTTGCTTCCTCGATATTTGAAAGGTGGCCTTACAACCATTCCGCAGTTTTTAGCCAATCGTTACGACAAAACGACAAAGACCATCGCTTCGGCCTTATTCCTTTCTGGTTATGTAGTGGTTTTGTTACCCATCGTTTTGTATTCTGGAGCCGTAGCCTTCAGCTCTATGTTTGACTTGCCTGATGTTTTAGGGATTTCAAGAATCCAATCGATATGGGCCTGCGTTTGGGGCATTGGGATTATTGGTTCTATTTATGCCGTTTTTGGAGGATTAAAAGCAGTTGCCGTCTCAGATACGGTGAATGCGATAGGGCTTTTAATTGGTGGAATTATGATCCCGTTTTTTGGTTTGGCCTATGTTGGTGACGGAAGTATATCTGCTGGTTTTTCAGAAATAATGAGTAGTAATCCAGATAAATTCAATTCCATTGGAGATGCTGCTGCTTCTGTTCCTTTTGCAACAATATTCACCGGAATGATGCTGGTTCAGGTCTTTTATTGGGGTACCAACCAGGCAATTATTCAGCGTGCGCTAGCTGCCAAGAACCTAAAGGAAGGGCAAAAAGGTTTGATTTTAGCTAGTTTTATAAAGATTCTAGGGCCGCTCATTTTGGTTATTCCCGGCATTATTGCTTTTCATATTTTTGGAGATACGCTAGCAAAACCTGATGAGGCTTACCCGAGGTTAGTAAGTGAAGTATTACCAGCTACGCTTGTAGGTTTCTTTGCTGCTGTATTATTTGGTGCCATTTTGAGTTCATTCAACAGCGCCCTGAATAGCTCTGTCACTCTTTTCGGACTTGATATTTATAAAGAATACTTTAAAAAAGATGCTACCGAGCAACAAGTGGTAAAAGCAGGAAAAATGTTTGGCGTTTTATTGGCCATTCTAGCCATGTTTATCGCACCACTAATTGATAATGCTCCAGACGGCTTGTTTGGCTATTTGCAAGAAGTGAACGGTTGTTATAGCATCCCTATTCTTACCATTATTATAGTTGGGTATTTAACCAAAAAAGTGCCTGCAATTGCGGCAAAAATTGCTATTCTATCTGGTGTAATTTTGTATTCGATTAGTCAGTTTATTCTCAAGCCTCAATTGGTACAAAAGGCGGTTGAAAGTGCCGAAGCAGCGGGGATAACAGGAAAAGAATTGGCTTATGTGGAAGCTGGAGCCTACCCGCATTTTCTACACGTTATGGCCATTTTATTTGTGCTTAACATCCTGATCATGTTGCTCATTGGTCGTTTTTATCCAAGAACGGAGAACTTCCAACTGCAGTACACTAACCAGGTTGATATTACACCTTGGAAATACGTTAACCAAGTAGGCATTGTAGTATGTGTTATTGTACTGCTTATTTACATTTATTTCTCGCCATTGATGGCCTAAGGGCCCGGCTAGTTGCGGCCATTAAACCTGATCAATGGGGAATAAATTACCAGCAGAAAATTTAGATGAAGAGCGCTATCGCGTCTTGATTGATAATGCCCAAGAGGTGGTCGTCATCTTTGATGTTGAATTGGGTCGATTTATCGAGGCCAATAAAGCGGCCTGTTCTCTACTTAAATTCTCCCGAGAAGAATTGCTTCAATTAGGCCCTACAGATATCAGCCTTAAGCTTTATCAAGGAGTATCAGTAGCGGATAAAGCCGAAGCGTATATTCAACTGGCCCTAAACGGCGGCAACCCCGCCTTTGAGTGGATTCATATTGACCGCGATGGGCGAGAAATTCCTTGTGAGGTTCGCTTAATTCGGTTCCCTCCTTATAACCGGCCCATAGTGCGTGCCAGCATCATTGATTTAACTGAAAAAAAGAGAATAGAAACAGCACTTATCGAAAGTGAAAAGCGCCTTAGACTTGCACTCAAAGCCGTAGGGCTAGGTTGCTATGAATGGAATATTAAAGAAAACAAAACACACTGGGATACGGGTATGCACGATTTATTTGACCTGCCTCCCTCAGATCCAATTGATCGAAACACTTTTTTCTTCCAGTGTATTCATCCGGATGATAAAGCGCAAATTTTTAAAAAATATCAAAAGGCACTGAACCAAGAAAATAATACGAACACTTCCGAAATCAAATTCCGGATAATTAGAAATGGTGATATCGTCCACATACTTTCTTCCGGAGTAATTATGCGCTCCCAAACCGGTGAAGCTCAACGGGTCATTGGAACGATGCAAGATATTACAGAACGTGTATTATCCAATGAACGATTAAAAAACCAAGCCACTCTTCTTGATAACGTATCTGACGCAGTCATTACAACAGACGAAAAGTATGGCATTATTTCCTGGAATAAAGCCGCCGAAAAAATGTACGGGTGGACAGAATCAGAAGCACTTGGCCAACCTCTGAGAACAATAATACCGACGCAGTATCTTAGAGCGGATCGGGAAAAAGTTGCTGCTATTTTCGTAACAGAAGGTGCCTGGAACGGGGAGGTTGTCCAGACAAAAAAATCAGGGGAAGAGCTATATGTATTAGCTTCCATTACCGCACTAAAAAATGAATACGGAGACGTAACAGGGGCTATTGGAGTCAATCGTGATATAACCCAACGTAAAGAAGCCGAAAAAACTTTAATAGATCGAGAAGAACGATTTCGTACGGTATTTAACCAGCAGTTCCAAATCATGGTGCTCCTCTCACCAACTGGGCGTGTTATTGAAGTTAATGATTTACCACTTCAGATTACCGGATCGCGCTACGAAGATTATATCGGGGCCTATATTTGGGAAACTCCTGCCTTGGCAGAACTCCCTGAATGGCAAACCATCATCAAAGACCAAGTACTAAAAGCGGGGCAAATAAAGGAGACCTTACTCGCCGAAGATGCCTTTATGACTATTGACGGGCAGATGCGCTGGGCAGATGTTGCGTATACCGCTATTCGTAACGAAAAGGGGGAGGTAAAATATATTTTATTACAAGCTACGGATATCACAGAAAGAAAGCTCACGCAGGCTAAATTGTCTCAAACGCAGCAAGCCCTTTCAGAATTAACAAATCGGTTCCAAGTTTCTACGCGTGCTGCCAAAATTGGAATTTGGGATTGGAATGTACAGGATGACACTCTGATTTGGGACGAGACCATGTTAGAAATTTACGACATTTCCTGCGATCAGTTTTCTGTCCAAATAGAAAGTTGGCAAGGCTATGTATACCCTGATGATGTAGCTATTTTCCGGGAAATGATCCGTTGGCGCTCAATAGGGGAAAAAGCATTGGTCAATACTGAATTCCGGATTCAACGAGACGATGGAGTCATTCGCAATATCAAAGCTGTTGGTAGTATACAACGTGATGACCAAGGGCAGGTCGTCCGAATTATCGGCACAAACTGGGATATTACCCAAGAAAAGGAAGCTGAACAAGAACGAATTCGATCTCGTCAATTAGAAGCCCGCAACAAAGAACTGGAGCAGTTTGCCTACGTGGCATCTCACGACCTGCAGGAACCCCTGCGAACTGTAATCAGTTTTGTTGGCTTGCTCAAACGTGGCTATCAAGATAAATTTGATGAACGGGGCCATGAGTACCTCAAGTTTATCGTTGATGCATCCGCTCGGATGAGCCAACTCATCAAGGGCTTATTGGAATACTCCCGAATCGGCACCAACCGTCAACTTTCTCAGGTGGACATTAGTGATTTGATTCAAAACATTCTCGATGATTTGTCTGCACAAATCAACCAGACCCAAGCTAATATTTCTATTAACCCTATGCCCAAAATCATGGGCTATGAAACGGAGCTCAGATTGTTGTTCCAAAACCTTATATCTAATGCCCTCAAGTTCCGGAAAGCAGATCAATCTCCCATTATTCATTTAGGCGTAAAAGACAAAAAGAGTCATTGGCAGTTTACTGTCACTGACCAAGGTATCGGAATCGACCCCGTGTATAAGGAACAGATATTCTCTCTATTTCAGCGGCTACATGGCATCGAAAAATATGAAGGTACAGGCATAGGGCTGGCGCATTGCCACAAAATTGTAGACCTACACGGAGGAAAAATCTGGGTAGAATCAAAACTTCACCACGGAAGTACCTTCTTTTTCAGCATATCCAAATCTGTAAAAGCACTTGATTAAAAGTGTTAATCAGTCTTCTTCCAAAAGATCAATCCAGCGATCACGCCGACCACTCCTAACCCAAAAAAGATGTAAGCTTGCTGGGTAGCCTCCTTATCACTGGCCGAAATGTCCAGCCCCAGGATACTGATATCCGCAGTAGCATCTTGATAGAGTTGAAAACCGTAGACGCCAGCAGCGATGCCTGCGAGTAGTAGGATTAGTCCGATTAGTTTATTCATTTCTATGTGTTTCGGGCTAAATTACGGGAATACTGCTAACAGAACACAAGGTTTTACCTGCTATTTGAAAAAGGTCAATCTAATAATAATCTTAAGCTGACCTAAAATGGAGTACGCCTAGGCTTTTTACATAAAAAATGCCCAGGCGCTACCATCATCAATCGTTTTTAGCCACAACCATTATCTTTGTCACGAGGTCCAATAATAGGTTTCCAGCTAATAGTAAGGCCACTTACCAGGAAATAGGCTCCGCCTCCACTACTGTTATAAGTGAACGAATTGGAAGAATCATGCCCTCCCCCCTCTACATGTACTTGAATAGCGACATCAGTACCTTCAGGAATTCCAAATTTTTTAAGGTCAAGTGTTCTTATTTGACCTTCATCCCCTGAAGATCCAAAAAACTTGGTCCATTCCGTCCCTGCTCTCTCTTCTTCCCATATTGCCCGGAATTTAGCTCTAAATTCTCCACAATTTCTTAAGGAAACAGTGCTTGCGCTAATTTTAGTGTCATTTGCCATAATAGCAGTTTTTAATGATTGAGAAATATTAAATGATTATTATAAGTGCTTCTTTCACAAAGATGCCGCCCTGTGAGGCTCACATACCCGACTACATATCCGCCTAATCGGACAACAAACCTCACAAATCGGCCATTGAGCTATTGTTAGCGAACTTCAAATAAGCAATAGGCTTCTTACCAAAGCGGTTTTTAAATAACCCAGAGAAATAATCCGACCGATTGAAGCCTACTGCATAGGCCGTTTCCTGCACCGTTTGGCACTGCCCGTTTTCCAGTAGTACTTTGGCCTGCTCTAATTTTACTGCTCGGATAAATTCAATTGGTGACAAACCGATTCTGGACCGGATGTGCCTTTGCAATTGGCGTTCGCTCAGCGAAAAATCGTAAGCCATATCACTTACTGATAAATTGGTGTCGGTTACTTTTTCCAAAACGTACTGGTATA
Organism: Lewinella cohaerens DSM 23179; assembly: GCF_000379805.1. Lineage (GTDB taxonomy): Bacteria > Bacteroidota > Bacteroidia > Chitinophagales > Saprospiraceae > Lewinella > Lewinella cohaerens. Next base: position 268,071 of record NZ_KB903532.1, read on the forward strand.
CTTCAGATATCCACATTTTCTGATAAAGTGGAATTCGCGACTGCTGGATTTTTTGGTAAACTGTCATTGTACATGGGTTATTTCTCTTCTTCGGTGTTAAAGAAGAGCCTCTTTAGAATGACATAAAGATCAACCTGCCCAAGGGAGAAGCATAGTTATTTCACCCTGGTTTTCAAATACTTAGAAACCACCCTAGCATCCTACAGAAGACGGTCTAATCACAACCTAGGATAGTCCCTAGTTTTACTAGGAAATGTACTAAAAAGGAATCCCCGCTGCCTATTTATTCGGGATAATACTTACTTTTAGAAATATTCAATTTCAAATAAAACCCATATAATGAAACCCTTGTCCTCTTCCCTATTTAATCTTTTACAAACCTTGTTACTATTTGGAATACTCGTAGGCCTTGGTAGTTTGTTATTTTATTCTTGTACTGCTCCAGATAAGCAGGCTACCCAATCGCCTATCTACGAAGATTGTTTTTTGAAAGAAGAAATCTGCCAACCCAATGCACTCTGGTTAACTGCTGACTCGAATGATATTATCACTTACTTTTCTATTCATCCGGACAGCCCAAGAGTGCTTAGTTTTCAGATCAATCGCTCTGATGTGGATACTATTTTACAGTTAAGTAAAGCTGCTGAGGATTCCATCCTTTTTAGGGTATATATGTCCTTAGATCCGCTAGCTACTTTGGATTCCACTGCAAATAACGAACCCACTTTTAGGCCGATCCTTTATTTGGTAAACACCCAGAAAGATGCCCTTGAGAGCAGCACCGCCTTTCCAATGAATTATGTTGATATCAATATCATTCCTTACCTCAAGAAGCTTAATAACAATTCATCAGATACAATTGGCAAAGCTGTACCTTCCGTTGAAGCCCTGGAATTCATTACCCACTGGGATACGCTTTCTCAGGAGGCCGTTTACAACACGTTCTATGAAAATGCGATTCCCTCCGATACTGGCCGCGTAAAATTTTACACTTTCCTCGGAGACACTAAACCAATTATCAAGGCCCTAAGCGAAGACACCACCGACATAATGTACCTCCATTTAGGTGTATTTAATGAACCAGATTCCATCCCCCTTCGTACAATCATACATATTGATAATCCAAAGCGGTTTGTTAGCCCCATCACCATTGACCCAAACAATCCCCCATTATTTGAATTCGCAGTGCCTTGCCCCAAATTATGCGGTAAAGATTAGAGCTTGTTTAGAAATTTTCTCCTCCTAAACTTACACCCTAGGATGTATGTCAGCTGAACTCACATTACAGTTGGGGCAGATAGCAACCTTTATTTGCATTCTCCCCAGTATCATTGCCTTATTCCAGTGGAATAGTGGTGTAAAGACACATCGACAGTTAGGAGTATTAGTTTTAGGGGCAACCACGGTAGGTATTGCAGCCCATACTTTAGCGCAAGTATATCAAGTCAACAACCTCTTCCTGCTACACTTTTACACGGTATTTGACTTTATCATGATGACGCTCATTTTTCAAACCTACCTCCCGCGTGCTTTTGTCAAGTGGAGTATCATCGTATTTTCTTGTGCTGCACTTCTGCATAGTATTTTCATTGAGCAATTGAACACTTTCAATGTACTGGCACGCTCTGTAGAGGCCTTTATCGTAATGTGCTACGTGATGCGCTATTTTTGGTTTACACTGAAAGAGATGAAAATCAAACGCCTGGAACAACAACCCATCTTCTGGATCAGTTGTGGTGCTCTGCTGTATTATGCAGCGGGCTTCTTCATCTTCTTATTTAGTACCGACCTCCTGCCTTACGACGATCTTTGGTTTACCTATTGGGGCGTCCACGCATTTTTTACTATTTTACTCTATCTATTTTACAGCGTAGCACTATGGGTTCAACCGGAGAAATAAGCAACTTACCCTTTCAATTATTTTTTGGCGTCGCCGGTATGATCTTACTGACGGTTTTCTTAATCGTTTTTTTTATCGTTTATCAAAAACGATTATTAAATGAACAAGAAAAAGTGAACAAAATCGAAATAGAATACCAGAAAAGCCTTTTAACCGCAGGTATCCTGGCTCAGGAAGAAGAAAGAAAACGTTATGCCGTAGACCTACACGATGGTGTTGGCGGTGTCCTATCGGCCATCAAACTCTATGTCCAGCGCCTGCAACTCGATATGCCCTCCGAAGAATTCTCTTTAATGAAGGAACGTGCGCTGAATGCTATCACCGAAAATATTCTGGAAATCAGGACAGTGACCAATAACCTACTTCCTCAAAGTCTTGAACGAGTGGGACTAGTGGCGGCCAGCAAAGGCTTGTGCAATAAACTGGCTGAAGTAAAAGCCATTGACGTTGACTTTCAGGCCAATACCGAACAACGGTTTGACCAAAACCGGGAGAAAGCCGTCTTTAGGATCATTCAAGAACTGACCAATAATACACTCAAACACTCTAAGGCAACTCATGTTAAGCTTCATTTTAGTTTTTCAGAAACAAGTTTAGCAGTGCAATTTTCCGAAAACGGCCAGGGTTTTCACATGAACCCCGACCGTACCCATAAAGCAAGCAGTGGCTTGGGCCTCAAGGGTATTGAAAGCAGAATTGCTTTTTTGGATGCCAAATGGAAATATGACACTGCTCCGGCAGAAGGTGTGACCGTGAAATTTACACTTGATCTGAAAACACCACAGCTCTAAGCCCCCCTCATTATGAATAAACCAATCAAAATTATCATCACCGATGATCAAAATCTCTTTCGGGAAGGTTTGAGCATGATTCTGGCCAAAGACCCCGAAATTGACATCATCGGAGAAGCTGTCAATGGAAGGGATTTATTAGATAAATTGCCTACACTACAACCTGATGTTATCCTCCTGGATTACACCATGCCCGAATTGGATGGTTTTGAAACGTTCCAAGTTATCCAGCAGCAATACCCTTTAATCAAAGTCCTGATCCTAACCATGCACTATGATGAATCATTGATGGTGTTTTTGATGGAAAAAGGCGTACACGGTTACTTGCTAAAAGACGAAGAATCGGAAGTGGTTATCTCTGCCATCAAAACCGTACATGAAGATGGGCAATACTATTCCGATTATGTCTCAAAAGCAATTCTGAGTCACTTGAGAGCAGCTAAAACGACCAATAACAGTCGCCGCCAAGCTCAGCAGACTAATAATTTTTCCCAAAGAGAAATAGAAGTGCTAGAAATCATCGGCCAGGGCAACCGTAGAGAAATAGCCGAGCGCCTTTTCATCTCTATCAAAACGGTAGATTTTCATTTGAAAAACTTGCGTGAAAAAACGGATTGTAGTAATACGGCCGCATTGATCAAGTTTGCGCTAAAAAATGGTTATCAGCAATGATCTATTGATAGAAATTCTACTCACTATCTAATGCTGAAACATCTTAATAAGCGGTTTTTTCCTATTCCGCAGAAAGCTTCTAAACTAAAAAAAACTGGCCAGATCGAGTGCTTTTAGAACGCCCACCATTATGTCGTTCTAACCGATCATTCACATTACTACTGTAACCAGTGTAATAGCGATCTTTACTTGGGGAATAGAGAATATAAACGTGGTGAAGCATTTTAGAGAGGGCTATTGCAAATAAAAAAGCCGACCATTTTCATGATCGGCTTGGTGGAGAATACCGGAGTCGAACCGGTGACCTCTTGCATGCCATGCAAGCGCTCTAGCCAGCTGAGCTAATCCCCCAGGTGTTCCATCAAATCATCAATACTTTCTTGACAATTGGTTTGATGGGAGGCAAATATACATTCTTCTTTGAAATACTGCTATTCCTATAAGAAAATTTATTTAGCAGAAGTTCCTTTCCTAGCCAGAATTTGCTGGATAATAATATCTCCATGATCGCGCGTATTCTCGATAAACAGCTTACTCGTTCTTCTTCCCGCGCAAACCACACCTGCAAGGTAAACACCTGGTAAAGGAGTCTCCAACGTTTCTTCATTGTGCAGCGGCATTGCAGCAGCATCTTCAGAGATGGGTAAGCCTAAAGCCGCTAAAAGGGCATAATTGGGCTCATATCCCGTCATTGCCAACACAAAGTCATTGGGGATTGTAAACACGCCATCAGGCCCTTCAAGGTCTACACGGTCAGGATAAATAGCTTTTACTTCTGTATTAAAGTGCGCCTTGATACTTCCCTCTGTAATACGATTTTCAACATTGGGTTTGATCCAGTACTTTACTTTAGGGTACAATTCGTGCTGCCGGATGGCCATGGTTACCGTTGCCCCCTTTTGATAGGTTTCCAAAGCGACATCACAAGCAGAATTGGCAGCTCCTACAACCAACACACGCTGCCCCACGTAAGGATGCACATCATCATAGTAATGTTTCACTTTCGGTAAGTCCTCTCCGGGGACATTGAGCATGCGGGGGGTGTCATAAAAGCCTGTAGCAACGACTACATGTGCCGCTTGGTAGACGGCCTTACTCGTCGTAATTTCGTAAGCTTCCTCCTCCCCTACCCTTTCCATACGAGTAACAGGTTCGTAAAGCTTCACCTTTAGTTCGTAAGCTTGTTGCAATCTGCGATAATATTCGAGCGCCTCTTTCCGGGTAGGTTTATCAGTATGGGATATAAAAGGCGTTTCTCCAATTTCCAATTTCTGAGACGTAGAGAAAAAGGTCATATTAACCGGAAAATGGTAGATAGAATTTACCAACACCCCTTTTTCCAGTACCAAATATTCGATACCTGCTTTTTCAGCAGCTAATGCGACATTGAGCCCCGTAGGGCCACCGCCAATAATAACCAAATCGTACATATTCTTGATCTTCGCGTATCCTTCTCCAACAAAAGCAAGTCTACCTTGGTTTTGTCGTCGCTGTAATTAGCTAGAGTTTCAGCTTTTTTTGCAGAAAGTTCAGCTTAATCTACACTATTTGTATTATCCTCATGAATCAGCAGCATAATGCGGTGATAAAGTTCTTCTGGCTGAAATGGCTTTGCGATATAGTCATTAAACCCTACTTGATAGCAGCGATCTTCTTCCTGTTTGCTATTGCTGGCAGAAAGCGCAATAACGGGTACAGTGGAAAATTGGCGGAGCTGCGTGGTGGCTTCCCAACCGTCCATCACTGGCATTTGCAAATCCATCAGAATGATACTAAAGGCCATATCCTTGGCTTGGGCCAAAGCTGCTTTTCCATCATCAGCTACAACCACTGATACCTTATCCGACCAAGTGGTTAGGATTTGTTTGGTCGCAATTTGCTGCATCGGATGATCTTCGACTAAAAGTATCTGGATGTCTTTTTGAGGGGCTTTCGGAATATTCGCTGATTGCTGGTTACTAACCTGCAAAGGAATCGTTAAGTCAATGGTCACTTCTCCCTTTTGGCTACTTACTTGCTGCCCTACTTTAAGTTGCTCACACAAGCGAAGAAAGACGACCGCCAGCAATTGATCTCTTCCATCATCGACTGATGACGGTTGCAACAAGGAAAGAATTTCTTCTGCAGTGGCTTCTGTTTCAGTATCTGGCCAGATAGGCAACTCGCCAGTATACTCCATCTGTACATGCAAGACGCGGCCATTTTCTTCATCATCATCTAGCGTACAACGCAACTTAACAAATGATTCGAAAACGCTGTAAGCAAATGCTAATTCAATAAGACAGAAAAACAGTTGGGCCAGCTTGTTAGAATCACCTTTGACGGTAACTAACAAGCGGGGGTCGATATAAATATCTACTTCCCTATTGTGTTGCTGTCCTTTAAAAGACATCACTCGTTGGATCGATTCCAGAATATCCAGTATACGGAAGTGCTCAAGAGTGAGCGGAAGATTATCGTTCGACAAAATCGATAAATTCACCAAGTTACTCAACGTAAAACTCAGGTCATTAATCGTAGTTTTTAAATCCTGCACCAACTTCGATTGCTGCTTATTAAGGTTGGTTTGCTCCAATAGATAAAACAGATGCACCACGGTGCTCAAAGGCGTACGAATATTAAAGCTGATCTGATTAAAAAGCTCTCTGGAATAATAAGGATTGGGCTTAGCCGCTTCCGGCTCTGGCGTTTTCGAAGCATCTGGTACTCCTGCACTTTCCGAAGGAGTAATATCCTGAACACTCCCTAAAAGCAATACCTTATTTGTCTTTTCGTCAAACCTTATACGGGTTCTGAGGCTAAGGATTTTAATGATCCGGTTATCGATCAGAATTCGATGTTCCAAAGGCCCGTACTCTTCATAACGGACGGCTTTTTCAAAAAACGCTTCTACCTGATCTCTATCATCACGGTGAACATAGCGTAGATAATCCGACAGCGAAGGAGATAAGCTGTGAGGCGTAAGCTGAAAGATTTGAAACAGCTCCTCTGACCAAGTCATTGTATTACTTACAATATCCATTTCCCAATCCCCTAAAGAAGCCATCTTTTGCAATGCTTCTAAACGGCTCTTCTCATCCGAGGCTTTTGTTGCTCTTTCTTCCGCATCAGCATGCAAACGAAACCGCTCCAACGAATAACGGATAGCTTTAACCAGCTGCCGGGATTCGAATTCACCCTTGACCAAAAAATCCTGAGCACCAGCCCTAACCGACTCTGTTCCCTTGCGTTGATCAGTGACGCCTGTCATCACAACAACAGGCACATGGGATGCTTTATCCAAATAACGCCTTAGCGTATTGAAACCATTACTGTCAGGTAAATTAAGGTCTAGTAGCACCAAGTCTACTGGATGCTCATCAATAATATAAAAACCTTCCGATAACGACTCTGCGCATCGCAATTGGTACTTGTTTTTTGCTTCCGCCAAGTAAACACGGATCATTTCCGTATCCTCCTTGGTATCTTCAATTACAAGTATTCTCAACATTTCTTTTAATGACCCCGCCATAGAAAAAAATTATCATTAGTAAATATGGGGACGGGTTTACAGACTATAAATCAATCTAGGAAACACTACCTGGTAAAGTAGCTGTTTCTAACCAAAACTGCTGAATGTAGTTGATAATCTGAAAAAAGTTATCAAAATCTACTGGTTTATTGATAAAACAATTCGCATGTAAATCATAACTGGCCAATACATCTGCTGACGCATTAGAAGTGGTCAAAACAACAACAGGTATACGTAAAAACCGTTCATCCTTCTTAATTCTTTCAAGCACTTGCTTCCCCCCCCCATTTAGGAAGATTCAAGTCCAACAGTATTAAGTCAGGTATTGGCTTCTCTGCGTATTCACGCTCTTGCTGCAGATAAGCTACAGCCTCAACACCGTCCATAACCACCTGCAAGTCAATATCTGCACCTGTCTCTCGAAACGCTTCCTTGGTAAGACGTACATCCCCCGGATTGTCTTCAATCAAAAGAATACAGTAACGCCGTGATTTTTTATTCATGTGTTGATTATTGTTCAGGTATCAATAAATGACCCTAACTAAACATGCTCTTAAGAGCCTAAAATTATTACAAAAATAGGACTATCCGCCCCAGTTTAGTATAATCGAGCGTATAGTTTTTATTTTTTTTCTGTACAGAGGACAAACAATTTCTCCATTCCATCATTAATAGTTCGTTTAGCTAGTGTAAAAAAACGCTTTCTACGGGCAAAGAACAGCACTAAAGCAGTTCGGATTCTCTTTTTATCGAATAATTACCTGACGATTGACTTATACCCTGAAAAGTTGCAAAATGTTGCTTATAATAACGGGTAAATTACCGCCAATTTATCAAGAAGACTTCCATGCAAAATATCAACACCCTCCAACAGCTTTTCAATCAATACTTACTCGACAATCACATAGACAAAGAACCTAAGGCCCTCTACGAGCCCTTCAATTACATCATGAACATAGGAGGTAAAAGAATGCGGCCAGTCATGGCTTTACTGGCATGCTACCTTTTTGAAGAAGATGTCGAAAAGGCACTTCCTGTAGCATTAAGCGTGGAGGTTTTTCATAATTTCAGTCTTGTTCATGATGATATTATGGACGAAGCGCCCTTGCGCCGTGGCCAACCTACTGTTCACAGTAAATATGGCCTCAACAGCGGAATACTTTCCGGCGATGTCATGCTTATTTTCGCTTATGACTACCTGCGGCATAGCCCCCGCCAGCAAGCCATCGGCCAGCTATACCAAACCCTTTCCGAGGTTGCTATCCAAGTGTGTGAAGGCCAGCAGTATGACATTGATTTTGAACAAAGAGATGATGTCCGCCTTGAGGAATACCTCCAAATGATTGAAATGAAAACTGCCGCATTGCTTGCAGGGAGCCTAAAAATGGGAGCTATAGCAGCAGGCGCAAATCCCGAAGATCAAAAGCACCTGAGTGAATTTGGTCGACTCACAGGAATTGCCTTTCAAATACAAGATGACTTCCTCGACACTTTTGGTGATCCACAAAAAGTAGGAAAACGAGTAGGTGGAGATATTGTGCAAAACAAAAAAACCTGCCTCATTATTAAAGCATTAGAACTCGCCACTCCAGAAGTACGAGAACGGCTATTACACCTGTACGCCCAGCAAACAAGTAATGAGCAAGAAAAAGTAACTACCGTCACCAATATCTTTATAGAGTTAGGCATCCCAGAATTCCTTCGAAACCTACGTAATGATTACCAAAAACGCGCTTACGAACACCTTGAACAGGTAAATGCTCCTAAAGAAAAAAAGGATATACTCTTTGGTCTGGCAGAATCTTTACTTGTAAGAGAACTCTAAGGAACAGCACGAAAATAAAAAGCGATTTTGTTTTTCACAATAGTTAAATAAGCGCTTCATTTTAAGCGTTTTAGCTATTTGAAAAACTTGAGAAAAATCGCACTTTATTTTCTGCGCAATACTAAGGGCAAAAAAAAGGAGGTAACCTTAGCGGCCACCCCCTACACTATGAAACACTATAAATCTTGATTTCTAATTCATGTGTACCCCTTCAAATAGGTAAAACCACAAGAGAATAGAAAATTAAATACTGTATTTTCCAATGATCTGCACCACCTCGCTAATCACAGAACCGGTAGCAAAAACACCGTAAGTGGTCGAATATCATTATTTTACGCAATAAAGATATTCACTTATTTAAATAAATCAAATAATATTTTTATTTATTTGTTTAGAGATAAGGAAATTAACAACCTCTACAAAAGGTGTAGACCATTTTTGGCAAACTCCTTATAAAAACAGCTTACCATTCCACCACTCTTTCTCAATAATGGCATGGTTCTTTTCATAAAATCGAACTGCTGGTTCATTCCAGTCTAGCACCTGCCACTTCATCAACCGGCACTCCATCTCTACTGCTCGAATCTTCAGTGCATCAAATAATCGTTGCCCCAGCCCTGTGCGCCGATAGGATTCATTTACCACAAAATCTTCCAGGTAAAGCATCCGTCCTTTCCAGGTTGAATAGGTCAGATAATACAAGCACACACCTATAACTTGGCCTTTGTCTTCGGCAACTATACATTCAAATACACCCGCATCAAAATCGCGTTTGTAATCTTCTACAGTCGCTGTCAATGCGTCTTCTGCTTTCTCATAAATAGCTAATTCCCGTACTAAATTGTGAACCGCAGCTAAGTCTGCGGTATTTCCTCTACGGATATGGATACTGGACATAAGGTTTTCGTATTTTGTCGAATAATCTAATCGCTAAGTTAGGGAAGTTCTCTAAAGTTCAATCTTTGAGCTTCTGCTGGAAAAACAATACAACATGCTGCTTACCAATCATCGCCTACTTTTCCTCTTTGCAAGTCTTTTACTATTCGTAACTGCTTGTAAACAGGAACAAGTCGCCGCAGATTTGATCCTCACCAACGCTGACATTTATACCGTTGACCCTGACCAACCCACTGCTACGGCGCTGGCAATCAAAGACGGGCGCATATTAGCCATTGGCGACGAGGCCACTATAGAGGAATACCGCTCAGAAGCTACAGAGGTCATGGATCTTGACGGAAAATTTGTGATGCCTGGATTTATTGAAGGGCATGGTCACTTTTCTGGCCTCGGCTACGGACTGATGAATCTCAACTTCCTACAAGCAAAAAGCTGGGATGAAATCGTGCAGATGGTCGCCGAAAAAGCCGCAGAAACACCTGATGGCGAATGGATTACGGGCAGAGGATGGCACCAGGAAAAATGGACAACAGCCCCTGAGCTGGCACAACACGGCTACCCTTCTCATCATACCCTCAGCGTACTTACCAAAGACCACCCCGTCGTACTACGCCATGCCAGCGGCCACTCTCTTTTTGCGAACGAAGCCGCCATGAAACTAGCGGGTGTCACCGCAGAAACGCCTGACCCCAGGGGCGGGCACATCCTCAAAGATAACCAAGGCCAACCCATCGGTGTCTTCGAAGAACGGGCGATGAGCCTCATCAACGAAGCCTATGCTGCTTATCGCGATGGCCTTTCGCCACAAGCTTTGGTAGGCGAATGGCAAGAAGGCATTGAACTAGCACAAAAAGAATGTTTGGCTAAAGGAGTTACCTCTTTCCAGGATGCAGGTTCTTCTTTTCAAGAAATTGAAGACTACCAAAAACTGGCCGAAGCCGGAGAGCTTGATTTACGCCTTTGGGTGATGGCTCGACTATCTTATAATAAATTGGCTGCTGGCTTAGGCAACCAATTTCCAGTAGTAGATGCTGGTGATCACTTCTTTACTTGTCGGGCCATAAAATCCGAAGTAGATGGTGCCTTGGGTGCCTTCGGAGCCTGGCTGCTGGAGCCTTATGATGACAAACCCGACTTTATTGGGCAAAACACGACCCTACTGGAGACCGTCGACAGTATTGCAGGCTTGGCCATTGACAAAAAAATGCAACTATGTGTACACGCTATTGGCGACCGTGCCAATCAAGAGGTGCTTAACCTCTTTGAAAAACGCTTTGCTGAAAACGGCGAACAGGATTATCGTTGGCGAATTGAACACAGTCAGCATTTGGCAGTAGAAGATATTCCGCGATTTGCAGAACTGGGCGTTATTGCGTCTATGCAGGCCATTCACTGTACTTCAGATGCGCCGTTTGTAGAGAAGCGCTTGGGCACAGAACGTGCCCGCACCGGAGCCTACCCCTGGCGAAGCTTACTGGACGCTGGTGCTATAGTAACCAATGGCACCGATGTGCCCGTAGAGGATGTAGACCCCTTGGCCAGCTATTATGCTACCGTTACCCGCAAGCGCCCCGATTCCGGCATGGAATTCTTCCCGGAGCAAGCCATGACCAGAGAGGAAGGCATTTATTCCTACACCATGGCCAATGCTTATGCCGCGTTTGAAGAAAACGACAAAGGAAGCCTTAGCCCTGGAAAACTGGCGGATATTGTCGTGTTAAGCAATAACCTCCTAAGTTGCAGCGAAGCTGAAATCATGGAAACCAAAGTACTCACGACCATTGTAAATGGCGAAGTGAAGTATCAGCGGAATGAAAAATGATCGTATTTTTGAATACTAGTATGATCGATAGATGAACGCTCAAGCAATGAAGAATTTTTTATTACTGGTCGGAATACTCCTGGCAGGAACTTCGGTAGAGGCTCAGCTAAACTTCTCGGATAGGGCAGGACAATGTGGAATCAACCATAGGTACTTGTCAAGTCTTCTTGGGGGTGGAGTCAGCTTCTACGACTTTAATCAAGATGGGCTCGATGATATCAGCTTGGCAAATGCGCAGGGAGACCCCGTACAGTTTTACCAAAATATGGGTGGGCATTTCATGCTCTTATCACCACTGGTAGATAATGAGGACGAAGTAAAGCAACTCCTCTGGGTAGATTTTGACAATGATGGTGATCAGGATTTGTTTCTCGCTACCTACTATGGTTTAAATCGTTTGTATGAAAACACCGGCGACCTTCAGATGATAGATATCACGCTTGCCGCTGGCTTACCTACGTTCAACACCCAAACTTTTGGCGCCTGCTTTGGTGATTATGATCGTGATGGCTGGGTTGACCTGTACTTTAGTGTGCGTAATAACGGAGCTGATGATGAGCATCTTTTTTTCCGCAATAATGGAGACCAAACCTTCACCAACGTTACAGAAAGCACTCAAACTGCTGATACAGGCGGGCGGCCCTTTTGCTCTGGTTTTCTGGACTACAACCAGGATGGATGGCCCGACATCTATACTGCCCACGACAGAATGGGCAATAAAAACACCTTGTTAGAAAACCAAGGCGACGGTACTTTTCTCAACACAGGCGCTGCAGCTGGTGCAGATATCGCCATTGATGCCATGTCTGTAACCATCGGCGACTACAACAACGACACGCTGATAGACATCTATGTTACCAATATCGTTAACGGCAACAACCTACTGCATAACAATGGTCCTAATGAAGATGGGCAGTATACTTTTTCAGAGGTAGCAGCTGCTTCTGGTGTTGGATTTTATCAGGATTCCTGGGGCGCCGTCTTTCTGGATGCAGATAACGATTGCGACCTCGACCTCTATGTGAGCGGTTCCGTGGCAGGTAGTGATGTAACTTCGGCGGCTTTTTATCAAAATGAAGATGACGGTACTTTTAGCGAGCCCGACCTCGGTTTTATCGGTGATACAACCCAATCGTACAACAATGCCATTGGCGACTACAACCAGGATGGCTACCCCGACATTATGGTCATCAACCTCTATCCTTTTTACGCTCAACTTTGGTCTAGCCCACCGCTGGAGCACCATTGGATGAAAGTAAGCTTGCAGGGGGTAATCAGCAATCGTAATGGCATCGGCACCCGCTTGGAATGTTACGCCAATGATAAATACCAACAACTTTATACGCAATGCGGAAACGGTTTTCTAGGACAAAACTCAGGCACCAGTATCTTTGGCCTAGGTGATGCCCAAGCGGTAGATTCTTTAATTGTCACTTGGCCCAGCGGACATACTGATCGCTACTACAACCTCCCTGCGGGTGAGCAATTCCACCTACAGGAGGGAGGAAGCACCGGAGGAGACATCCTACCAGATCCGGATACAGGTCTTGATGCTCTTTTGGTTAGCACCTCCGCCCCTACTGACAATCCATTACTAAAAGTCTATCCGAATCCTGCNCAAGAAGAGCTCTTTATTGTTCAGGAATTAGCCTCTCCTACGCAGTTTCGCATTATAAATAGTGCGGGCCAACTGGTTTATCGTGGAAAGACCGCCCCTGGTGGTACTTCTCCTATTGATATTCACCAGTTGCCTGCTGGTATTTATTATTTGCTACTTGGGTCAGAAAAACAAGCAACGCAAGTGGTAGCGTGGTATAAAGGATAAGCCGTACGAACGGGCTGAAGCCCGTTTTACAATGTAGCCTGGGATTTATCCCGGGTGTATATCCTACAACGCATGGCTACTTTACGAACGGGCTAAAGCCCGTTTTACAATGTAGCCTGGGATTTATCCTGGGCGTATATCCTACAACACTTAGTTACTCTACAAACAAGCTAAAGCCCGTTTTACATGTAGCCTTTGGCATAAGAATAAGGCCAGTCTTGCCACCTCTTTACGAAATTTGCTTTGCAGGGATTTTCCATAATATAAGCTATAATACGAAAAAGGCTATCCTCGTTTCTTACCCAATGATCATAACTTTCACTTTCCCAAAATGGCCCACTCCTATTCAATAAACGATTTGCTGCTATAGCTGTCCCACCCTTAATCAGTCGCATTATGTCTTGTAATTGGACATAATCTCCGGGGACACTACCATCATCAGCCAACTGTATTTGGGTATCAATCAAGAGATGAACATGATTAGGCATTATACAATAACTCAACAAATCGTATAGCTGTGTATCATATTCTTCGATCCTTTCTATTACCAATTGAGCAATAGCTTTTTCTTGCAAGAAAAAAGGTCCACTTTTTATTTTATCAAGCAATTCATCATTAGCAAAAACATGCTGTAAATGATACTCATCCCTTTCCTCTTGAGAGAGGTCTCTCTTAGCAATGATTTCTTCTTCCTGGCTGCGTTTCTGATTTCTCAACGTTACCATAGGCGCTGAATTTTTCAGTCTGAAAGTAACAAAGAACGTGCCGCCAGGTGGTTGGTAATGAGGTAGGTTTCTTTTGTAGTATATCTTTTTCGGAGAAGGCATTTTTCTTGGTTTTTATTACGGGCTAAAGCCCGTTTTACAATGTAGCCTGGGGTTTATCCTACACACTTTGTTACTTTACGAACGGGCTAAAGCCCGTTTTACTTTATAATTAATTTCTGTACTTCCTCTTTTCCCGAGACTTGTAATAAATACATACCCGCAGGGTAGCTATGCATGTCTAATACGACACGATTAGCTTGTAATGATTGCTCTAAAACTACAACACCTCGCATGTCCCTTACCGTCAGCGTTTCACCAATTGTTGCTGTATTTACGTTGACCGAAAATTGGCCTGTAGAAGGGTTTGGAAAAACCGTTAACGACGATTGCTCTTCGCTCAATTCATCAATAGCTACTACGCTACAAAAATCCTCATTTGGATCAAGTTCTAAATAGCCTTGCGGGCTTAAATCTTTGCCCACAAAGGCCGTATAATCGGCGGGGTATTTTTCTGCCTGGAATGTAAAATTATCCCCTATATTCAAATCTCCTCCTTGGGGGAAATTTTGCCCAAAACGCAGAGGAGTAAGGTACTCCCAAACAAGTTCCCCTTCTTCATCAAGCTCAAAAATACGCCCTTGACGAGCAACACAAATCACAACGTGCCCATCACCCAATATCTGGATGCTAGATGCATTGGTAGAAAAGGTTTTGGCAGTATCTGGATGGACAAAAGCCGCACTGAACGCTTCAGGTAAAAAACTACCACTTCCCTGGGAATAAGACTGGGTGCTTTCTTCCCAAACGGGTGTAATAATCTGCCCTCTGGACAAACCCTCTTCCACAGAAAAATTGACAAAATTATTAAAGACGGCAATGGCACCATAATGCTCGTAATGCTCCGCTACAAAATCGTCAATCCACTGGGCATCATGCTGCGAAAATAATTTTTCATCTTCTAATGTTCCCTGCTGGTAAGCATGTGGCGAACCCCATCTCCACAACAAGTCGCCTCCACGATTACTGTTACCGCCACTGGTTGTTGCAGCTTCACTGGTGGTGGTGCTATGGTCAATGATCCATATTTCATTGAAATTCCGAGCACTAATCATGATTTGGTCCAGCTCCTCGTTGTAGTCAATCGCATTGGCATGGATCCAATCATCTCTACCTTCAGAAAATTCTTGATAATTAAGGTTAATACGTTCAGGGTGAGCACTAATCTCTCCGAAATTCTCAGCAGTATCATCAAAATCCTGAACCAAGTGATCCCAAGCTCTCCATTCCCAGTGAATGCTATCCGTCAACGGATCTACCTCTATAATTTTTTCCGACCAAATACTTTCCTGTGGATACGAAAGCGTATCAAAGCCATTGGCAATGATTTCCTCACGTTCAATAAAGTCATAGGCCAGTATCAATATGTGCCCATTGGGCAGGTAATGCACATCGTGGTGTTGCCGTTCTTGACTATCCGCAACGACATAAGTCCACAATACTTCATTGTCCCAGCTTACTAATTCAACGACACCGCCCGCGCCACCTGAGCCAAAGGTAGGCCCCTCAAAAAGTGGTGCAAAACGTTTGGCCCGCAGCAAGCGTCCATCAGGTAAAAGGTAAGCTACAGCACCAGGTCGTGCCCCAAAATCACCGTCCTCCCAACGATGCACAATTTGCCCGCAAGCATCCAACAGGAATGTAGTAGACTGCTGTTCAGGGTAGATAAGCAGGTAATCTTCAATGGGTGATTCCGAATTATAGGTTAATAACCCAACTGTGTTTTGTGCAAAACTGACAGAAGGCGTCACGATTATTAGAACTGCAAATATTTTCCACAAAGCGTTTTTAGAAAAGCATTTTCGCATACCTGATTTTTTAAGTGCAGCTAAAATACAAAAGCCACCTGGATAACTTTCGTTGTCCAGGTGGCTTAATAATATAAAGCGATTAATAAATTTACGCGAGGTAAATTATTTAATCATCTTAGTTAGTCAATGGAGGCCAGTCAGTACCATCCGTACGAACGAGTGTAGTCGTACCACCTTCGGCATAATCATTGGTCCAAACGATTGTCAAAGTAGAACCGCTAGTAGTTACACTTTCGAACGTGTAAACCTCACCCCAACGGCTAACGCCAGTAGGAGCTATGATATTACAAGCATCCTTGATACGTAGGTCACCTCCAGGGAGGGTAGAACCTGGCCCGTAACAAGCATCGTAAGCACCAAAAGAGAAGTCTTCAGCATCGACGTTGGTAGGATCAGCAGGGTCTACAATCTGGTAAACACCAGGGCCTACAGAAATCCACTGAGACATAATCGTTGGTCCCGTATCTCCACACCAGCCAACAGTCGTCGCTTCGTAAATGCCTTCTAGATCAGAAGTACAAAGCAAGTCAGCATCAAAGCTGAACAAACCTCTAAATGGTGCAGAAGAAATAACGTTAGACCCTGTGTTGGCAGCCGTAAAAGTACGTCCGTCATTCAGGGTTAGCGTTGCATTGAAGCGGAAAGTGCTACCACCATCTACATCAGCAGCCGTAAGCCCCAAGGTAGAAAGTACGTCTGGCAAAGTAAAGCCGAAGCTGGTGAAAGGAAGCCCTGTATCAGGATTGGTGCTGAAAGCTCCAGCATCAATCGTCAAGATATTAACAGGAGCAACGCTAGTAGCACCGCCATTAGCTTTGTCGATGTACTCTACCACCCAAGAGTAAGAAGCTACGTCCTTACCGTCGTTCTCATCGTAGAATTCTACTGAGATATCAATGGCTGAGTTATCAACATCAGTTAAAAAGAAATTCCCGTCCTTAGTCAACTGGCGAGCATAAGCTCCGTGCTCTAAGTCATTATATTCGGGAAAGGCACGCTCCTTTTCTTCACAGGCAGTAAATGCCAGCAAGATGGAAAGGGTGAAAAGCGAATAAAAAAGTTTTTTCATCGCAAAATTATTTTCAAATCCGGTGATTCTCTGTTGTACAGAAAACCACCGGAATCGGTTAGACAAAATTAACGTAAATCACCAGGCTTCGTATCCCAGAATACACGGCCACTCAAATCCTGACGCTGAGAAGCGGTAGCATTGAAGTTAACGTATACTGCAGGGTACCAGAAGGTACGTGGGAAGAAACTAGTAGAAGTAGACTCCCGAGTAGGCTCCATCAAAGAAGGATATCCTGTACGACGGTAGCTATTAAATGGCTCCAAGCCCATACCGTGACAAGCCAAGCGGTACTCATTCATAATGAGATCCAAGCGCTCTTCGTCATCAGCAGCAGCATCATACAAGTCAAGTACTTCAGCTACGTAAGCATCAACTGCCTCGTCAGTAGGTACAAGCGTTGCATCTACTACAGTAGTATTGAAGTTCATTACTTTACTAATAGACTGACGTAGCCCTGTCTCCAACAATGCGCGAGCATCGGCATTAACCCCCATGGTTAAAGCTGCTTCTGCTAAAAGGAAGTGCGTCCAGCTAGATAAGAAGATAGGCTGAATACCAGCACCACGTGCACCATCGGTGCCACCGTTAGATACTTGCCAAGTGTCATCACCGGTATCTTCGTCTACAATGATCATTGGCAGATCATCAAATGCACCACCAGCAGGGTATAAGCCCCAAGCGGTACGCTTCAAATCATCAGGCGGAATACCGTCTGCATTACCGTGGCTACGGCCCCAGTATCCTCCGCGAATACCATCAGGGTCACCAAAGTCACCTGATGCAGTACACCAAGGATAACCGTCTTCCCAGTGCGTAGGGTAAGGAGCTGTAGTACAATCCAGGGTAAACTGGTTTTCATTGTCCTCAAATCCATCCTGGCGGCGGAAGTAGTAACGTAGACGTGGGTCCTCGTTGTCCTTTACACCAAACATTTGCCACATCATGTAGTTACTCATGTACCAGCTTGGGCCACCATTTTCGTAACCATCAGTATAATAAGGGTGACGAGAATCTGGAGCAGCACGATTGGTGCCATATTGGAACTGGAAATCTTCACCGACCTCATCGATAATATCGCCACCTCCAAGGATAGCATCAATAGCAGCACCACTTCCTCCCGCTTGGCGAGTCATTACGTGGTAACGAATAAGAAGTGTGTTGGCTAAAGTTGCCCAAGATGCTCCTTCACCATCATAGTAAAGATCACCACCAAGTGAACCCTTAGGATTAGAAAAATCTGCAAGTGCAGAAGTCAACAAATCCGCCGCATCACCGTAAACCGCCGCATCGGTATCCGCCTTCGGGCTAGGTACTACTACCCCCTGAAAAGCTTCGCTGTAAGGAATATCTCCGTACAAATCTACCAATGTGAAGAGAATATAAGCCTTCATCGTCTTTGCAATACCAGCGTAGGTCGTAAGATCACGCTCGGTAGCATTGTCAATGATTAGGTTAAGATCCGGTAGCAAATCGAAATAAGCAGTTTCCCACATAAAATCGAAGCTGGTAGGACCATCCTGGTTATTATAAAAATAACCATCGGCCATCGCTGCCATCCGTACATAAGGCATGGTTTCATCACTTACTTCGTCAACGAAGTCTTTGAAGTCCAGCATTACGGCATTGAACACCAGATCCAATTCCGCCTTTTCTGGCGAAACAGAGTTGGGGTTATCCAACAACTCATCAAGCTCCAAGCTTTGACATCCCACGATTGCGAGGGCTACCAATGCAAGAAAACTATATTTTAAAATATTTTTCATATTGTTATTCACTTTTGGTTGTTTAGAAGGTGACGCGTACGCTACCACCAATTTGACGAGAAGTAGGAACGTTCATAAGCTCAAAGCCACGGCCGTTACCTACACCCAATGAAAGTACTTCAGGGTCAAAGTTTGCTCCCGCAGGGAAACCAAGTGCTTTGAACCACAGGTTCTGACCAGACAGCGTCATGGTCACCGTACCAAATGGTGAATTATCAATCAAGTTACCAGGTAGGCTGTAAGAGATAGAAACTTCACGTAATTTCAGGTAAGAAGCATCGTAAACGCGCATCTCATCCTGGAATACACCACCGTTCTGCCAGTAGTGCTGGGTAGAAGTAATCTGAATATCATTAGGCGTACCATCTTCTTTAACACCAGGGGCAACTACAGGCACGTACCGATCAAAGTCCGTTTCTGCAAGAATACCACGAGCCATCAGGGTAGAAGGCAGGGTAGAGTAAATAATACCACCATCAGAATAGGTCATCAATGCATTCAAAGCAATTCCCTTGAAGTTAACATTAAGGCCATAGTTCAAAACGTAAGCAGGGTTAGGATCACCGAGGATACCCAAATCTGGCGCAGTAAGGTAAGTACCATTGCTCTGAACAATACGATTTCCGTTTTCATCACGAGCAATAACCTCTCCCTGGATCACACCGTAAGGCTGATCAACGATAGCGAAGTTACCTAAGTTAGAGTAGCCGGCGAAAACCAACTGATCGATACCTTCAGCAAGCTCATCTACATTAGAAACGTTTCTAGTGTAATTCGCATTCAAAGCAACACGAAGGTTACTCGTCTGAACAACCGCTAGGTCAAGGCCTAACTCAATACCTTTATTGGTAATTGCAGCCGCATTGATAGTCGTATTTTCGTAACCAGTAGATGGATCAAGATCCAAATCGATGATCAAGTCCGTAGACTCCTTGTTATACAACGATAAATCAATACCGAAACGGTTATTAAACAAGCGTGCCTCCACACCAAACTCTAATTCTGAGTGTAATTCTGGCTTAAGATCAGGGTTACCAAAACGGTTGTCTACTGTATTGGTGTTTACAACTGTACCACCATTGGTGACAAAGTCACGTGTAGAAACACCCAGGATGTTACGCGTCTGGTAAGGGTTAGGATAACCGGCAGAAGTACCGTAACCTAAACGAAGCTTCAAGTAATTCAAAGTAGTGTTGTTCTGCAAACCAGCAAATGCTTCTGTAGCAATGAAAGATGCAGAAACAGATGGATACAGAATAGAACGGTTCTCCTTCTCAAGCGTAGACGTATAGTCATTACGCGCCTGTACATTCAAGTACAAGAAGTTCTTGAAACCTAAAGAAGCAGTAGCATAAGCACCGATCAAGTTCTCAGCACGAGAGTCTGACTCGTTGAGGTGGTTGATGAAGTTATCGTGGGTCAACAGATTATAAACAAACTGTTGAGAACTGTTTGCAAAGGTTTGCAAACGCGTATCACGACGAACATTCACCCCTACAACACCATCCAGCGTCAAGTCATCGCTAATGCGAGCATTGTACTGAAGGTTCAAGTTGTGGTCAATAATCGTATTGTTACGCTCTGAAGTCTCCAAAAGACCTAAAGCCTCCTGAGTACCCCCCTTGTTGATCGAGTAACGCTGTGTTTGCGTAAAGCCATCATAACCAACGCGGTACATAGCAGACAACCAATCTGTTAACTTGTACTTCAGTGCAATCGTACCGAAGAAGCGATTAACGCGCTCGTTGTCAGAAGAGTTATTCAATGTCCAATAAGGGTTCTGAATATCGTTACCACCACGGTAGCCAATGCTCGAGAAATCCTGAGGGTTTTCGTACTCCAAGCCTGTTAAGTCAACAGAACGAGGTGTGTAGAAAATGTTGGAGAACAAAGAAGCACCAGTAGGGTTCGAAGAAAAACTTACCCCCGTAGGAGGTGCCTGGCGCTCAGAAGTAACGTAGTTAAACGTACTTACCAATTCTAAACCATTTGCTAGTTTAGTATTGATACCCAAGCCAAGGTTATGCTTGTCAAATGTACTCAGCGGAATGAAACCTTCCTCAGAACGGTAACCGTAGCTGAAGTTTAAAGAAGTTCCTTCTGACAAACGATTAGCGATGTTCACCGAAGTGCTCGCAATCAATCCTGTCTGGAAGAAGTTCTGTAGGTTGTCATATGCCTGGTAGTTGTACCGTGCACCTGCGTACTGAGGTAAAACACCGTTCAAAGCGGCACGGTCATAAGGGTGTGCTATCGTTCCGTCAGCAGCAACACCGTCATTAGCGGTACGCTCATTGAAATTTGCACCCCAGTTAGAGAAGGCAGCAGAAGCAAAGTTGTGGAAACCATTACCCCAGCTGTCCTGATCATCAGGCAAAGAGGCAATGTCATTCGCAAAGAACGACTGGTCAACCGTTACTTCAAACTTCTTGTTCAAGTCTCCGATATTACCATTCTTAGTGGTAACCAGGATAACCCCGTTACGGCCCGCTTCACCGTATAGTACGGTAGCAGAAAGACCTTTCAGTACAGAAACTTCTGCAATGTTGTTGGGGTCAATGTCCAAGAAACGGCTGGAAGCCGAAGAACCACCTTCGTCAAAACCACGGTCATTGTTCGTATCAGAGTTAAAAGGAACTCCGTCAACAACGAACAATGGCTGATTTGAACCAGTGATAGAGGAATAACCACGGATAATTACGTTAGTACCAGAACCGGCAAGACCGGAAGTTTGAGAGATATCTACACCTGGTACCTTACCGCGTAATACACGCGCAACATCCGCCTCTGGTCGAAGCTCGAGTTGATCATTACCAAGTGTGGTTACCGCATATCCGAGGGCTTTCTTGTCCCGTCGAATACCCAAACCAGTTACTACCACTTCGTCAAGGGCTACCCCTTCACTCATGGTAATATCCAGCAAATTGCTGGCACCTACTGCTACTTCACGGGTCTCAAATCCCGTGTAACTAACTACCAATGTGGTAGATCCGTCAGGAACTTCTAAGGAATAAGAACCGTCGATATCGGTTACTGTACCGGAAGAAGTGCCTTTTACGAGGATACTCGCACCAATTAACGGCTCGCCGCCGTCATCGGTAATGGTACCCGATACTGTCCGCTGAGCTATTGCAAAGCTCACGGCAAACAGCACTAGCGATAATACTAGTGAGAGTTTTTTCATACTAATGGCGTTTTAAATAAGTAATACTAGTCTAAACAACACCTGTCCACATGACAGATGTACTTCTTTAACCGATCCCAAAGGCATCGGTGATTTCTTCAATTTGGTTTCTTGGAGGGGTAAGTTCCCATATTGAGCAGTAGGGAACTTTGTTTTTTTGCTAATGCTAAACTAAAAAGTCATAAAACGCAAAACTGTTTTTCTATTGGCGGGGCTAAGGTGAGAAATATTTTCGACTTTAACACACTCTTAACAACGCATATTTCTTTGCAAACGCTGCTTATCGCCAAAATAAATCTCACCACCCTACTTTAATTGACGCAGGTACATTTGGATAACATTCTGTAAACCAAAGTATAAAGCATCACTTATCAGAGCGTGCCCAATCGACACTTCTAGCAATTCCGGCACGTTTTTCCGGTAATAGGAGAGGTTCTCTAAATTAAGATCGTGCCCGGCGTTAATTCCCAAACCAATCTGGTTGGCCAAGGCCCCACAACGGGCATGGGGTGCAACCGCTTTCTCCGGATCATTTAAAAACTGTTTAGCATAATGCCCGGTATAAAATTCAATACGTTCGGCACCAACGTCCTTAGCTCCTTCAATAAAGCGTTCTTCTGCATCAACAAATAAGGACACCCGGATATTAGCAGCTTGCAGTTCTGCCACAACCTCTTTCAGAAAGGCTGCCTGCCCTATCGTATCCCACCCTTGATCCGAAGTAAGTACTCCTGGTCCATCAGGAACCAACGTACATTGATCAGGCCGGTTGGCCAAAACCAAATCTAGAAAAGGACGATTGGGATAACCTTCAATATTGTATTCGGTCGTAACGATGTTTTTCAACAAAGGAACATCGCTGTAGCGGATATGGCGCTCATCCGGGCGCGGATGTACCGTAATTCCCTCAGCACCGAATGCTTCACAATCTTTGGCTACCTGTATCAGGTTGGGCAAATTACCTCCACGAGAATTACGCAGAGTCGCCACCTTATTTATATTTACACTTAAACGAGTCATCTATTCAGTGATGGTTAAGGAAACAAAGGTAATCCGTTTTTTTATTTAGCAACCAGGGGCTAAAATGAGTAATCCCAGATTCTGATTGTCATCAAAACCTGGGATTACCAAATATAAATTAAACCATGCTTAAAGTTTGGTCATCCTGTTTTTTGGCCTAAGCCAAAATTCGGGATGACACCTTTTTCAAACGTTTCCTAAAGTTTGATCACTTTTTGTGACCATACTTCATTGGCCCAGCTGATCTGAATCCAGTAAGTTCCACTTGGAAGCTTACTCATATCCAGTTGCTGCTGCCAGTTACCCACATTTACATCGCGAACTTCCTGTCCTAGGTGCTGCCCTAATGCATTTATCAATCGGAACGACAACGCCCCCTGAGTAGGCCAGTTGGTTGCCCGTAGGTACAACTGATCGCTGGTGGGGTTAGGTGACAAAGTCAGGTCGAACGCCCATGCTGGAGTATCAACGCTTGAAATAATCGGGTTAACCGTCTTTGCTGCGGTAGCTGAACCACAGTCATTGATAGCAACCAAGGTCACTTCAAATGGTCCGTTTTCCAGATAGGTATACTCCACATTCTCGCCCATAGCAGCCTCACCATCGCCAAAAGTCCAAGAGTAAGTCAACCCGGCAACAGGAGAGTCAACCGTAAAGTTGTAGGTCATCTCGTCGTCTGTAACGATTGTAAACTCCGGTGACTCAGGTGCTGCTAGTACAGTGATTAAGTCCATCACCTCAACCATAGCGGTGCCGTAAATATTACTTACTTCCAAGCTTACCCCGTAGGTGCCAGCTGTTTCATAAGTAACCGTCACTTCTGCCTCATCACCTGTAGCAGGTGTCGCACCAGGAAGCGACCAAGACCAACTGGTCGGCGTATTTTCCGAATCATCCGTAAAGGTAACCATCAGTGGTGCACAACCTTCATCCGTATTAGTGCTGAACACTACTTCTGGAAGCGGTCCATCAATAACGATTGTCTGAGTGGTCTCTTCGTCATTACATAAGCCAGTTGCGAACAAGCTCACCTCGTAAGTACCATTACCTGGGAAGGTAAAGGTTGGATTATCCATCGTTGACGTAGATTCGTCAGAGAACGTCCAAACGATACCTGTTTCTCCGGTAGAGGTATTATTAAAGGTAGCCGTTGTTCCATCAAGGGTATAATCAAACCCGGCAGTAGTCGCAGGGTTAACCGTTACAGCATCCTGCATAGTTACCGAATTGGTACCAAAAGCATTGGTAGCTGATAAAGTAACATTGTAGCTGCCAGCCACCGGATAAGAAACAACAGGGTTTACTTCCGTTGAAGTCGCTGGGGTACCTCCAGGGAAGCTCCACAAGAGTTCATCTGCATTTTCCGTCGTACTAAAGAAGGAAACTGTTAATGGAGCACATCCTGCATTGTTTTCCAATGTAAAGTCAATATCAGGAATAGCGCCTTCTACAACGATACTCATTTCTGATTGTACGGTACCACATTCACCGTCAACACTTAATTGAACGATATAGGTACCTACCCCAGGGAAAGTAAACATGGGGAATTCCTCATTGCTCGTCGTGCCACCAGGGAATAACCAGGTATAAGCGATAGCGTTTGTACTCAAATTATCGAAGGTAGCCGTTAAACCATTCAAGGTATAAGTGAAAGAAGACGTAGGCAGGCCTGTCACCGTCACCGTCTGCTCCGTAGTGGTAGTTCCTGCGGCATTCGTCACACTCAAGCTTACCTGATAGGTACCTGCTACAACAAAGGAAGTCACCACTGTGGCATCGGTACTCATAGCTGGCATACCACCATCGATGGTCCAGCTGTAAGTGTAACCAGGCCCTTGCTCATCAGCCGTAAGGGTGATCAGCTCATTTACACAAGTGTTTAGGCTACTAGCAGTAAAGGCTGCTGTTGGTGCTGTGAGTACGGTTACGGTTTGTTCTGTCGTTGTACTACCACATTCATTCGTAGTTGTAAGCTGTACGGTGTAAGTACCTGAAGTTTCGTAGGTATGCATGACACTCATGCCACTGCCTTGGGTGTCATCACCAAAGTCCCAAGCCCAATTGGTAATTCCTGCATCTGCAGGCCCAGTAGCACCAATAGTAAGGCTACCCAAGGTTGAATCCAGTGTAAAGTCAGCTGATGGAGCCTCACCTACTACAATGTACTCTTCCAGGTTTTCACTAGCTGTGCCTGCTGCATTCATAACTACCAAGCTTACCGAATAAGTACCGGCTGCATTATACGTCACCGTTGGGTTGGCTTCATCACTAAATTCAGGGGAACCACCAATAAAGGTCCAGGCATAAGTATAGGTACCATCTTGGTCATTGGCAGCAAATGAAGTTGTAAATGGTGCACAACCGCTTTGCCCTGTACTCGTAAACCCACCTGTAGGTGCTACAACAATCATAATGGTCTGCGTGATCGTTTCTGAACCACAAGGGCCAGTTCCCGTCAAGCTTACCTCGTAGTTTCCTGCGGCGGCATACGTATGCGTAACCACGGCTCCTTCATCCATATTGCCATCACCAAAGTTCCAGATCAGGTTATCAACTCCCTGGCTGGTACTGGTAAAGGTAGCGGAGTAGTCGCCTAACACGTAGTCAATGTTGAAGGTCACCATCGGCTCTGGCAGTACCATTACAGAGTTGGTCGTCTGTGTAGTGCCGGTTCCTGCTGCGTTGGTAACACTTACACTTGCCGTGTAATTACCCGGTTCGTTATAAACCACCGTAATGACAGGGTCTGTACTGGCGGCAGGCACTCCTCCAGGAATATCCCAAAGGTAGGTATAGCCTGCACCCTGGGGCTGAGCAGTGTAAGTAACCGTCAGCGGCGCACAACCACTGCTTACGGAAGCCGAAATCGTAGGTTCAGGAACAAAAATAATGTCGATGGTTTGCCGGCTGGTATCGGTACCACATTCGTTGCTCGCGACCAGTGCCACTTCATAGCTGCCTTCAGCAGCGTAAGTATACTCAGGGTTCGTTTCAACAGACATCATTCCGTCTCCAAAAAACCACTGTAGATCATCAGCTAAAGAGCTATTGTCCGTAAAGTTCACAACAGCACTTCCCAGCGTATTCGTAAAGGAGAAATCAGCAGTGGGGCCTTCTCCTACTACGATCAAATCTGTTTCGGTAACCGTACTGGCTCCGGCAGCATTGGTGATCGTCAGGGAAACAGAATAAGTGCCGGGGCTATTGTAAATCACTGTGGCTTCAGGTGTATCTGTCATCATCGGTGCTCCACCAGGGAAGCTCCACTCATAGGTATACCCATCCGCCTGAGGGCTAGCTGTAAAGCTGACTGTCAACGGGGCACAGCCACTCGTCACAGAAGAGGTAATCACCGGAGATACTGGCAACACCAAGGTTACGGTTTGGGTAGCTACATCTGTACCACACTCGTTTTCTACCGTTTGGGTAATGGTATAAGTACCTTCTTGATCATAAGTATAAGAAGATGGCGTGTCAGTCGTGCTGTCACCATTGCCAAAGTCCCAGCTTACACTGGTTGCATTACTGCTCATGTCGACCAAGTCTACAGTAAGACTACCAGGTGTAGCCGTTGCGGTGAAACCTGCCGTAGGGCCTTCGTTAACAACAACGTATCCCGTTTCTGTTACCGATGCAGAACCAGCCGCATTGGTGATCGTCAGGATTACATCGTATACCCCAGCCGAAAGATAGTTTACAGTAGGGTTAGGATCTGCTGAGGTAGCAGGATCGCCACCTGGGAAATCCCATTCATAAACCAGGCCATCTTCTTGAGGTTGTGCAGTAAAGTCTACGCTTAATGGCGCACACCCCGTCGCAGCTGTACTGGCAAAAGAAGGATCTACAGGAAAGATAACTTCTACTGTTTGAGTTGCTTCTACCTGGCCACATTCGTTAAGCGCACTTAATGTGATAATATAAGTTCCTGGCTCGGTGTAAGTAACAGTAGGGTTTTCCTCTGTTGAAGTTTCCCCATTACCGAAAGTCCAGGTGTAGCTGTCTGCATTGGTAGTATTGTTTACAATAACAGGTGTGGCTTCACCAGGTGCCAATGTAGCTGTAAAGCTTACGTTGGGTAGCCCCAGAACGGTAATGTAGTTGGAGAGTGTAATGGTTTCAAATAAACCATCAGCCTCTACCGTCAATATTACATCGTAAACACCGGGTGTAGAATATATCACCTCAGGGTTGGGGTCACTAGAAGTGGCAGGAAGGCCGCCGGGAAACTCCCACGACCAAGCCTCGGGCTCACCTTCAGATAAATCGGTAAACTGCACCGTAAGGTCAGCACAACCGCTGGTTACATCACTGGTAAAGTCAGCAACCAGGCCTGGCTCTACAACGACTGTTTGAATGATGAGATCACTACCACATTCGTTAAACACTTCCAATTCTACCTCATAGCTACCAGGACCAGGGAAGGTGTGCGCTGGATTCTCCTGTTGAGAGAAGGAACCATCGTCAAAATCCCAGGCAAAATCCTCAACATCAGAGGAAGAGGTATTTGTGAATTGGTAATCATAGCCAGACACCTGTACAAAAGTAAAGCCAGGTGTAGGTAAACCTAATACCGTCACCGCTCCGATTTCGGTATGCGTATCAGTACCTACGTTATTTTCTACCGTTAGGCTAACATCGTAAACACCAGGCGTGTTATACTCAGTGAAAGGAAACTGATCATTACTAAAACTAGGATCGCCACCTGGAAAAGACCAGTCCCAGAATTCTACAACACCCGTTGATAGATCATCGAAAGACACCAGTAACGGTGCACAACCAATAGTTGGGTTCAGTTCAAAGTCAGCCACAGGAGGGTCCAGTGCTCCACAAAAGGACGTCAAAGAGATGTTGTCAACATACATATTGTTACCAAAACCGTTGACATTCTCAATCATTATCACAACATCACTCTGCCCGTCGTATGCGGAAAGATCCAGGTCTATACATCCCGGGCTGTTGGTACACCATTCGAATTCATCCTCAGGAGTAAAGGCATTATTACTGTCGCCTGCGGTTGCAAAGTTTCCACCGCCAGTTTCGTCACCTTCAAAGAGTAAATCCGGGAAGGTTTCGCCACCATCTGTAGAAACATAGATACGCAACTGGTCACGTAAGTTGTTATTGAAGCGAGCGTAAGCATATTCCAAAGAAAGCCTTACGTCACCTTCAGCAGACAGATTGAACCCGGGGCTCATAAGCCCATCCGTTTCACCATCTGCATCGTAATCAAAGTTATTAACAAAGGCAGCATTGTCACCAAAGTTACCATCTACACCTGTGATTTCCCAAGTCTCATCATTGTCCGGATTTTCAACACCCCAGCCACCAAAGCCGTCTTCAAAGTTTTCAAAGTGAATGACTTTGCGGTACTCTTCATCCAAACCTACCTCAATAGTAAAAGAGGTAAAGTCATCACCTACGTTGTTTTCTACGCTTAAGAAAGCCTGATAAGTTCCAGGCTCGTCATAGTAGACAACAGGATGAGGGTCGGTTGAAAAACTTGGTGTCCCACCAGGAAAGTCCCAGGTGCGGGTCAATACAACACCTTCAGATTCGTCAAAGAAACCTACGTAACTTTCTGTACACGCTTCGTCACGAGACACTTCGATAAACGCAAGCGGAGGATCCAGGGAAGATTCACAATCACCCAAACAATTGGCGTTAGATACAAAATTGTTAATCGTATTGATCGACGCAGGAGACCAAGTATTGGTATTATTTACAGAAGGAGCCATAATAAAGCCGCTACCTCCGGCATCGTGACCTGAACTGAAGTTATGCCCAAGTTCGTGTGCCCACACAACCCTAATTAGGCTGGCATTACTGCTAAAGTTCTCACAAGTATTGTAGCGTAAGTTGTTACAGACACCACTCAACCAAGCAACCCCAATAGTACCACCATTGAAGTTTCTGCCTGTCCATAAAGTGGCAACATCGAAGGTTACACCAAAACCACCACCATTACCCCAATCGGTAAAGTCGTCCAGTAGGGTTCCTGCATTTGTATTATTGGTCCAAGGGTCACAACTGGTAGCGCTACAAGTAGCAATGAAGGTGGTAACTACCTCAAACTGGATTTCATCCGCAAACTCATCGTCATAATTGGTTTGGACGTTTGCCAAGCTATTGAGCATAAAGTTCTCCACGCTGGTTTCGTTGCTCCCAAAATCCTGGTACAGCTCAAAATCCGAAGCCAATGCTATTTCTACCAACAAACATTCTCCTGCTATTCTACTAGGGCCAGAAGATCTGTCTTGTAATCTTTCTACCTGTGCAGGAATGTGCGTAGCACAGTACTCCTCCGGGATAATAGCATCCTGTTCTTGGTACACCAGGTAATGACTAGGATCTGCATCTGGAACAAAGCGCCATAAGGGCTCTACATAATAGACGTCACCATTCTCTTCCCAGCGCCCCAGTACGTAGTTTTCGTCAAATGTAAAGAGTGCTTCCTGAGGGTTGGTTTCACCAACGGTACCCCGGAAAGTTGCGGTGCGCGTAGGTGCCTCGCCTCTCATACGACCATCGACCATTGTTTGAAGTTCATAACCAGCCGAACGTAGATCATAGCCCGTAAGGCTAAATTTGAGTGGTTGCCTTCCAGCCGCCCTCAACGAAAATTTTACGTCATTGGCAGACATCAGATACATTTCGTAGAGCGCCTGGTAATCCAGCGACACTGTTTGATAGTCTTTAAATTGTTCCGAAAGAATCGGTGCATCTGCCTGCGGCAAAGGCAATAAATCCACCGTTGTTTGAGCAAAGAGCGTGCCCGTCAATAGGCATAGCCATAGCGGGAAAAAAGCTGCTAACTTCATCATGAAAAGTAGTTGTGTTTTCGACCTAGAAGATGTTCTTTAGGCAATTAATTAATCCGGGTTGATAAGGTGAGGCGGTAAAGCACGGATTCAAACAGTCTTCAAGTGGATTCTTGGCGTGGGCATGCAAATATAATATCCTTTCATTTTTTTTTCTGATTACCTATACGCGGGAAGGTAATGGATGTTACAAATAACTTATTTTGTCGGCTATTGTACGCTCAATTAGTGATAAGTCCCTAAGTTAGTGCTCAATTTATTACTGTATTGCTCCTTCTGAAAGCAAAATTACCTGATAATATGAAACGTTTTTCACTTCTGATCGCGATAGTACTCTGCTGCACGCTTGCAGTTCAAGCCCAAAGGGGAGAACCCCAAGGCCAGCGTTGGTGGGTAGGAGCTCACACAGCCTTAGGCTTTGGTGCTAGTACTAGACTTATCAATTACACGCTTGGGCTTGCCCCCATGTACGGTTATCGAATTATCCCTCAAGTAAGTATTGGCCCAAGGGCAAGTATCCTTTACAACCACTATCGCTTTAGAGATGATTTTGGGAATGTCTTCGAGAAAGTTAATATCGTAGATACTGGTATTGGAGCATTTATCAGAGGGCAAGTGTACCGGCAATACTTTGCCCAAGTCGAACTGATGTACGAGAATGTCCAAGTTCCAATTGGTAATGGTGAAAAAATCACCTACAATGGTATGAATGCCTACATTGGTGTCGGTATGAATAGTGGAGGCAGCAACCCTACCTTTGAGCTGATGCTGGCTTACGACCTCAACTTACAAGCTATTTTTAGAAACAACCTGATCAATGGTCGCTTTGGGTTTACGTTGTTTTATTAAGGGTTAGATGGTTGATGGTTAGATGGTTGATGGTCCAATCTGGACCTTTACCCCCTTACACTCACCCAACTTTTACACCTTATTATTAATACAAACGCTTTTCCTCTTGCGACAGCACGCCTTCGATGGCAGCAAAAATACGGCGGGGTTTATGAGGGCGCCAGTTGATATCGTTGAAGAGTTCTCCGAAATGGAGGTAATTGTCTAGTTGGGTTTCACGCATTTCATCCAGCACATGATCTTGCATGTTCAGTAGCACAACCCAGCCATTGTATTCCTCTAGGTCATCCTTCCATTCTTCGTAATAGCTATCATCATCGCCGTGATAGTTGAGGATATTCTCTCCGATCAAGATGTAATGGTAAATACCCGCTGGAATCATTTCGTCAATGAGCTCTCGTTTGAGAAACATGATATCATTGTGTACGGCATCGTTCCATTCGCCGATCAATTCAATGATGGCAAAATGTTGATGATAATCGGCAAACAGAACCTTTAAATACAGCGTTGACGAACCGATATTATCCCACTGCGGGTGGATATAGTAATTATAAATGGTGTCGGTGAATTCAAATTCACTATAAGTTCTACCGTAAAAGGGAGAGCGTTCGTCATTGGCAGCACTGTATTCATCACGCCAGCGAAAGAAAGGTTCAAGGTCTTGCATATCTTTTTTTCCTCAATGATATAACTACGAAACACTATTTTTATCCTAAGGTTGAGTTCTTTCTAAACTGGACTTTCATCATTTTTCAGAAACGCCAGCTAAACTTCTTTTCATGCTAAAAATACTGATCACCGGACCGGAATCCAGCGGTAAGACACAATTGGCACAAACCCTTGCTCGCAGGTTCCAAAGTCCCTGGGTGCCTGAGTTTGCACGTACCTACCTCAATGCGCTGGAGCAGGATTATGAAGAAGAAGACCTCCTTAAAATCCTCAATGGGCAACTCCGTCTACAACACCAGCATCATCAAAGCCCTTTGCTTTTCTGCGATACTGGCCCAGAGGTCATCTACGTATGGAGTAAAGTGAAATTCGGTAGAGTAGACCCCTTCATTGAGGCCAGTTTACGCAAGTATCAATACCCACTTACCTTCCTGT
Source organism: Lewinella cohaerens DSM 23179 (assembly GCF_000379805.1). Classification (GTDB taxonomy): domain Bacteria; phylum Bacteroidota; class Bacteroidia; order Chitinophagales; family Saprospiraceae; genus Lewinella; species Lewinella cohaerens. Next base: position 299,759 of record NZ_KB903532.1, read on the forward strand.
GCACACCAGATTTAGCATGGGAACCCGACCCGCTGCGGGAAGCGCCCCAGCAAGCAGACCGAACACAACACTTCGAAGAGTATCAGCGCATTTTACAACAACTGGGCACTCCTTATCTCACCGTCAAAGGCCAAGGGGAGGCAAGAGCAGCAGCGGCTATTACGGCTGTCCAGCAACTATTGAACACGAGTACTAAAAATCAGGTTTCAGTATAAAATCTACACTTATGAAAACGAAATCAGCTTTTTTAATTTTCCTGACTTTCCTCGTCATCTTTTTCGGCAGTGCTTGCCAGGCCAGTCGCACGACTAAAGGCGGTGCCATTGGTGCAGGTGCCGGAGGAATTATTGGTGGTGTCATCGGAGAGCGTTCCGGTAATACAGCAGCAGGCATTCTTATTGGAGCTACCGTTGGAGGGGCTACCGGCGCCATTATTGGTCGCTACATGGACAAACAGGCCGCCGAGATTCAGCGCGACCTCGAAGGAGCAAAAGTAGAACGAGTTGGAGAAGGGATCCTCATCACCTTCGACTCTGGCTTACTATTCGACGTAGGTAAGTTTTCCCTCCGCTCGACGACCAAGGCCAATCTTAATGAATTATCAACCACCCTCAACAAATACGAAGACACGGATATCCTTGTCCAGGGCCATACCGACAGTACAGGTTCTGACGAACTGAACATGGAACTCTCCGAAAATCGCGCTAAGGCCGTCCGCAATCACCTTACCGGCCAAGGCGTGGCGGCTCCCCGATTTACCGTCCAGGGATTCGGCGAAAGCTTACCCCTTGCTGACAATGACAGCGCTTCGGGCCGCCAGCAAAATCGACGGGTAGAAATTGCTATTTATGCGAATAAAAAATTGCAGAAAGCAGCACGGAGGGGGGATTTGGAGTAGGCTAAACTCCGGCCTTGCTAAATACCGTAGAAAGACGCGGGCTGCTTCGCGCCCTTTGGGTAGAAAGTAGAGGGATAGTAGACCTAAGGGGTCAGCTATCCCTCTACGACCTTCGGCGAATGCCGAAAAGCAGAGAATAGTCTAAAAGTTATCACTACCTCCCCCCTTCTGGTCGTCGTTATTAATTTTAGAACGACGACTGCGGCCGTTGCCCTCGAAATCCAATTGCCCGAAATTATAGCTCAAACTCACCCCAACCGAACGGAAAGGAATGCTAAAATCGGAGCGCTGGTAAAAGTTCTCTCCACGAATTTCAGAAGGGAAGCTTTTGTTCCTGTTGAATGGCTCAATGGCACGCACGCCCAGGCTGAAGCGCTTGTTGAATTCTTTGCGCAAGCCCATACCGTATATCCAGAAGCTAGGGTTCTGTCCTTGTAGCGTCTGGTTGGGAGAACGCGCAAAGCCAAAGAGGTCAAATTTCCAGTCGCGAGGTAGGTTAATATTGGCACCTGCATTGGTACTCCAAACAATCGCATCGCGGCTCAAATCAATCGAGTCGATGGTAGATTCCGCATTATAGGTGTAGATATTGAAGCCCAACCGGAAGGTTCCCACCTTCTTGACGTTGATCGACGTGAAGATATTGACGCCCACACTGTTGTTTACTCCTATATTAAGGTAACTGGTATTGGAAACTTCCGAAGAGGGCTCAACTTGTACAAAGCTCTCGATAACATCCGTCGTTTTACGGTAATAAACCGATGCATTTACAGAAACGCCCTTCACGAAAGTACCATAACTAAGCTCGTACTGCTCAACAACTTCCGGATCAAGGGTTGGGTTACCAAAAACGACATTATTAGGGTCGTTAAGCTGCGTAAAAGGGTTGATATAAAACAAGCTGGGGCGCTGAATACGCTGCGAGTAGCTAACTTTCAGGTTGCTAAAATTTTCGAATTGCTTGCTCAGAATAAAGCTGGGTAGCAGGTTGTCGTATTCCTGCGTGAATGGTTCTACCTCCAGTTCTTGGTATGCTCCGCCAATGGTTGTACGCTCGTAGCGGGCACCAGCGATAAGCCCTATGCTTTTACCAATTTTGATATTGAACGAAACATAACCAGCATAGACATCTTGATCGTAAAGGAAATTGTCTGTCAACTGGCTGACTTGCGTAAATGGATCTCCATTGGTAGCGCGCGTCAGGGTTTCGTAATCACTATCAATACGGCGAATAACACTCTTGACACCCGTTTCCAACTTTAGCTTTTCGCCAAAAGGATGGACGTAATCGGCCTGCATCGTATATTCCTGGTTGAGGCCATTATTGAAGTTGCGAATGTCTTCTTCGTAAACGTCAGAGGTACCAGTCTGGTCTGTAATATTTTCCTGATCGCTGGCCGTAGAACTCATTTGAAAAGCTACGGAAAACTCGCGTTCAGAATCGGGGAAAGTACGCTTATAGTCGGTAGTCCAGTCGAAGCCGTTACGGAAACCCTGGTTATCGTTGGCTCTTGCAAAAGTGGTAGATTCTGTAGCGCCTGTTGGCGAAATTAGCCCGTTAAGCGTACCATCTCTCCAGTTGTTAAAACCATTGAAACGGATGGAGGAGTTGATACTATTATAGGCGTTGAAATCATAAAAGGCGCCAAAATTACCGTTAAAGCCCAACACCTGGCTGCTATTAGGCCCTTTTTGCTCAAAGACAGAAGTCGTTAAGTCACCATCATATTCTTCCCGTAAGAATTCAATATTACCTTCCCGTCGCCACGACCAGAAGCTGTTGGCTCCACCATTAAGCCCAAAACGGCCGCGTACCCAATTCAGGTTGAGGCCACCGTTGTTTTGGCGCGTACCAATAGAAGTATTGGCAGACCCCGTAAAGCCTTCTGCGTTTCGTTTTTTAGTAATAATGTTGATGATCCCTGAACTGCCTTCCCCATCGTATTTTGCCGAAGGAGTGGTAATGACCTCTACCGTCTTGATTTGATTGGCCGGAATCGTTTTGAGGGCATCCGCGGGGTTGGCGGCAAACATGGTAGAAGGTCGGCCATTGATCAAAATCTGAATATTGGAAGATCCTCGCAAGCTTACATTACCATCCAAGTCTACAGATAATAAAGGTACGTTTCGTAGCACATCGGCAGCATCGCCACCGGTAGTGGTAGCATCTTTATCGGCATTGTAGACCAGTTTATCAATCCTGTTCTCTACCAGTGCGGCCTGTTCGGTGACTACAATTTCGTCGAGATTAACACCTGTAGGAATAAGGTAAACAGTTCCCAAATCGAGGTCGGGTTTCTCCAGCGTTGTTTCCACGCCTTTTACCACACGGCTTTCATAGCCCATAAAACTGATGTTCAATTCGTAAGCACCATTTTCTACTTCAATGATTTTGAAACTGCCGTCTGCTTCAGTAATCCCGCCATCCAGTTGCTTTCCATCAGAAGATTGAATGAGTACCAGGGTAGCAAACTCTACCGGCTGCCCACTGAGGGTATCCACCAAGGTGCCTGTAATCCGGCCTTTGATGGTTGGGCCTTTTTTACCACCTCCCCCACCCCAGGGTGGCTGCGCCATTAAGAGGGTACCTAAAAGGAGAAAAGCGCTAAAGAGTAGCGTACGTTGGTAAAATCGTTTCATGGTTATGAGCATTTAAGCTAAAGAAACACAAAAGTGAACATTGAGTTTATGCCCTCCTACCTGATGATTTGAATCGGGATGAATTTGCAGTAGAAGGAGCTGGATAGCACTTTTCTTGTTCAAGACGAGCAGAGATGATTGTTTTTTAATAAAAACAGCAAAAAACAGCGGTTATTTCATCTTTCCCCTCTGCAAAACACTAGGCCCCAAGGAAAACAAGGAAAATCCATAGGAAAAACAAAACACACAAATAACTTAAAATCAATAGATTATAAAACATAGACTCTTTCAAAAGCAACAACACTCCTTAAAAATCGACTTTAAAACATCCAAATACTGAGATTTTATCAGCGCCCAAGATGGTAGAGATTTGTAATGTCAAAAGAACACAGATAAGCTGTTCAATTATTCATTCAAATCACTATTTATCATGCAAAATTCACTGTATCTCTTTCTCTTTCTTTTAATTATTGGTACTGGTTTTAGTTGCCAACCTCAACAAGAAGACAACGCCCCCGTTCTGTTGAATGAAAACGTAGAGTTCCGTTCTGACGAGCTTGCTCAGTACCCCCGTCCTACTGATATTGTAGAAATTTCCTTTGCTGAAATCGATGGTTTAGCAGAATCCGAAATATACCAAAACTTTTTAGCAGAAAACATGCTCTCTCCAGCCCAGTATTACCAGGTTTTCACTGATACCGACGAAGTCTTTTATTCTATTGACTTCTACCACCTTGAAGGTCGTATCATCAATTTAGCATTATACCCTCGAGATGGAAGACTGTACCCATTAATGGTAGAGGAATTCCCAATCGACGAGCAAAACTCTACCGTTGTAGCCATTGATTTCACTACCCTGGAACACCTTGGCGAAATCACTGTTACCTCCGTTGATCCAGGCAGTGTGGGCGGTATATACAAACCTACTTGCAGAGCATCCTCAAGCTCCTTTGGGTCATGTGTAGGTTGTGCACTCAATGAACTCAACGATGACTTTCTGGGAAAGCTAACATGTACTACAAATACGCTGATCTGCTTTACAGCTGCCTCTCTGCACTGTGCTCCTCTTCTGCTGGACAATTCAGCTGTTTAATTCTCTTTTTTTCTAAAAACAGGCCCTCATCCTCGTGATGAGGGTACAATACTTCTCAAAATGAACTATTCAATCAAGATCCATACTCCAAGGACTATCTTCTCAGTGCTCTTTCTCTTCCTCTCTCTTTTCAGTACCCTAAACGCACAGGAATGCGACATCACCAGAACCGCTAATAACGGTCCTGACCAACTCTGCCTGGGCAATGTTGCTGACATCATGCTTTTTGAATGTGTCGATTGGCAAAACGTAACTTATGAATGGACCGTAGAAAAGTGTTTTTTCGATCCAGCTACACTAACAACGGATTGTAATAACGTTACCATCCTTACCCCTACTCCTATCTCCACCACACTGCCTTCTCTTAATTACACCTGTAATGAAACGGGCGTGCTACAATTTAAAGTAAACGTAAGGGATAACGTAAGTGGGCAAATCATCGCTACGCCTTGCACTGGGGGGCCAGTTTGCCTTACGGCATCCGTTGAAGTGTTTGGTACTAAAGTTCCAGACTTTACCATCACGGAAACAACATGCAGCTACGATCCTGTGCGCGACGAATACAGCCGTACTATTGAAATTACCCCAACGGTAAACACGGATTTTTCCGGATTTTTCATGGGTATCTTTATCACGGTTGATTGGGGCGATGGCCAGAATGAACATGGGATTGTCAATGCGATAGGATCAAATAGCCGCACCTTTTCCCATACTTACACTTGGTCACCATCCGCGAACCCAAATCCCTCTTTCCTCATTGACGTCACTGCTAAAAATCAGCCGTTCATCGTCGCACTTAACCACTGTAATACACTAGAGCAATTCGCCCTGACTTACGAACCTTCTGTTAATTTGGCAGACTTGGTTTACGAAGTTGCGGAAAGCAACTGTGATCAGCAAACGATTTGTTTTTTAAACCTGAGCGACTTTATCGCCATGCGCATCTATAACGAGCAGGGTGACTTGATCGATCAACTCGAGCCAGGGCCCAACCCTTGTTTCTCTTTTACCGAGAGCGGAAACTACACCTTACTCTTGGTAGATCAGCAAAGCGTCTGCCCTTACTTTTACTATCTGAGCGTTACCCTTTCTCCCGACGACGCAGGTGAACTTACGACGACCAGCACCAGTATTAGCCCTGGCGATCCTTTCAACTTGAACTTGACCAACCCACACAATAGTTTTGTCAGTTACGAATTTTTGTTCAATGACTGTTCAGGTGCTTCCTATTGGCTGCCGATGGAAATGGGGCCTGCCGACCAGTTCAACAGCTACCAAGTACCAAGTTGGATCACGCAACAATTAGTGCCCTGTATGCTGAATGAGAATTTTGAGTTCTGCTTCCGTGCCAAGGTCTTCTGTGAAGAGGTTGACATCTCTTACCTCGACAATGACACAGGTACCGCTTCCAATATCGTTTGCTTACCCATTTGTGTAGGCGGTGATGGCAACCCTGGCGGTGGTGGCGGTGATGACCCCAATGCCCCAGGACAGTGGCTACAAGGCCAGCAAGGTGACACGCACTCCACCCAGGAACGTACCAAAAAAGCTTCTGCTTCAACCAGTGTATATCCCAACCCCAGCAAAGGCATCGTCAACATTGAAATACCAGCCAAAGAAACAGGCACACTGGCCAACTTGGAGGTCGTGAATATTCTCGGGCAAGTGGTGTGGCAGGAAGAAATCGACGAAAGTCAGAATACTTCCCTCTCCCTAGATCTCAGCAAGCATAGTAGCGGCACCTACTTCGTACGCCTCCTTTCGGAGCGTGGTACGACCCACCTTTCGACACTCGTCCTTAACAAATAAATGTTTTTTGGATGAATAGCCCTCTGTAGCATCCGTTGCAGGGGGCTTTTGATCAAAATGTTTTTACTCGTGCTTTAAGTGCAACCTCTAATGTGGCTGAATTTTATTAACCTAATTCTTAATCACTATGAAAGCTGTAACAAAAGCAATCTTATTGCTCCTATTTAGCAGTGCATTCTTCTGGGCTAGTGCTCAGGAAAATTGCGATAACCCCGAATGCCTCACCACTGATATTGGCCTAAGTATGGGTGTCGATCACTTCAACGGGAAGCTCCTATTCCAGTACATACCTAATACGGCTTTTGGACGGCAAAGAGCTGCTAAGTAAACCTGTGATTAAACAGTAAAATTAGAATAATTTGTTTATTACTTGTTTTGATAATCTAGTGCAGCCTTGCCATTTTTTGGTGAGGCTATTTTTATTCGCTGATGATTTGTTGGAGCCAAGTTCGATAGGCTACTATCTCCATTTTTTCCAGTTTCGTCTTTATTTTCAACCACTTACCAGAAGATTTATCGTGTTGGTACTTCAGTATTTGGTTTAATATTTTTAAAAAATTCAAAAAAGACGCTTGTCGGGTAATAGAAACTTTGGACCTCCTTATTTTTTGCTCTAAAGCTCTAATTCTATTGTAAATTAACTCATTATCAATAATGTAATAAATTCTCACCATCAAGGTATCTACTAGAATACTATAGTTGATGTTCTCAAAGTTTCGGTACACCAACTTTTCAAGGGCTAGATCGTATTCCTTGTTTTTAAATAACACCTCAGCTTCACATAGGCTGTGTGCTTCTTCTGCATAATTAGTCCCTGTTATTTTTCCTGGAGGATAATCGACTAATACTTGTTTTGCGAAAGCAATATCTCCTGTTCTTAAAGCAACAGCAATGATCGCATTAAGAGAAACAGGTAATATCTTTCCGTACACCTCAAAAAAGCCCTCTTTCAAGTGTCTTTTATGAATATCAATAAGCTCTACGGCCAAAGTTGATGAATTAGGTGCTTTCCGAAAGGCTTGGAAATAAAAATTACGATGAAATGCCATTAAGTTCCTTAACGTATGGTCTTCAATCTGATCGCGAATAGCCAAAACCTCCGCTTCATACTTTCTTACGTCTTCGAGGTCGGGGGGATTATCTAACCATTCTATAATGATGTTGTAGAATCGGTTAAGAGGCTCCGTTTTCGCATCAATGCTATTAAAAGACTTCAGCAAGCAATCTGTTTCTTCCAAAACTCCGGCATCATCAATTAATCCTAATGTTTTTTGATGTTTCAAAGCTGTAGTCAAACTTAACTTGGATACTCTATAGTATTGGTCCAAACTTTTATGGGTAGAGACTAGGTTGATATCATTGGTATACGTATTGAAAATACTCCTGAAGAGTGCTACCTCTAACTCTACCAAAAAATTATCTAAATAATACCAAGGCCCAATATCCTTCCTTGCTGCTTGGTATTTACTAAATTGATTGATTGTTTGCTGAAAACGGTCGGGCAAGTTATTTTGCAGGTAAAATCTTGCTAGATATAAATGGTGTTTCGACTCGTAATTATCCTCCCTTGCCATTTCTACATGGATAAACTCTTTGACTAGTCTGAATAAGTCAGAAGTCAGCGCATCAATCGGATTTTTTTGTTTGGGTTGATAGCTATGCTGAGGAAAATATCGCTCATGAAGCACCTTCTTTTCGATCAATTCAAGTCTCAACAATTGTTCTGGTGTACTTAAATATTCGTACAAGTCAACGATCTGCTCTGCATTATAAGCATTGTTAAAATAGGGTGATTGCAAGAACAATAATAACTTTTGCAAATGCGCTTCGTCTAAGCATTGTAAGACTTCAATTAGCTTCTGATTAATCATACTTTAGGGGTCATTACAGAAAATCGGAAAAAAGTGTAGTTTTTTTTTCTTCACACCTTTCTCATCTTTGCTTCCAGACAAGTAAACATACTTAATTTAAATAAACTGAACTATGAATTACGTCCCCACAAAAGTACTCTTACTGACTATTTTTATAATGAGCTTTCTAACCAGCTCCTTTGGGCAAGACTGTATGCTTCCCAGCCCTACAATAAACATTATTGAAACCACTGAAACATCCATATCTGTAGAATGGGAACCCATTGATGGAGCAGTTGCTTATCAACTCAACCTCTATTTGTATGGAAGTCAGGAACTCATACAGCAAATCCAGACAGAGGAGACTTCCTACACCTTCAATGACTTATCTCCCGATACATTTTATGAAATCGGTAGTCAATCTGGTTGCACCTTAGATACTTACGGGCCCGAAACACAGGAAAAACCCAAAGCTTACACCAGGAATGGTTTAGTTATTATAGTTGATGATCTAAGAATTGAGGAAGAATGTGAAGGCGGCGTTACTGCATCTGGTAAAAGCTTTCAGGCTTCCGTAAACTACGATCCCCTTGTGCCACTCCTCTCCGGAAGAGGTATTCTACTCAAAATTAAGATTACTGGAAATGCCCCTTCTATGTTTCTTAATGATTTTTTTGAAGTAGTGGTTTTTGAAAACAATTCCCCCTCAATGCCAGGTAATTTATCCATTGCCATTTTACAATATTATATGCATCGAATTGCAGTCGATCAACAAAGCAATTCTATTTTTATCAATAATCCAAACAATCCAAACCAATGGTATTTTGTCTGTAGGGTAAACGATATACTTAATGCTAGTACTAACATGGTCGAGGTAGGCTGGGGCATGGACGTTATTACAGATTTTGAAAATTGTGTCGACTATTCAATACATATCCCGACTGGTCAACACCTTGTGGCTCAGCCAACATCAACGGCCACCCCCGGTGAGCATTCAACGGTTACAATGACTAAGCAGTCCTCTACCGTTTCTTCCCCTGCCGCCTACCCCAACCCCGTCGCTGATCGCCTCACCATTGAGCTTCCCTCCAAAGGTGGAAATCTGCAAATCATGGACATCAACGGCAAGGTATGGCATCAGGTAAACACCCAAGACTTACGCTTGACGGTAGATATGAACAACTGGCCTACTGGCACCTATATTCTACGTTATGATGATGGAAAAACGCCTCATATCCAACGGGTAATTAAACTTTAAAAACGCCCTCTCCCCCGTTTGAAAACGATTTTACTGAACAGATAGGCATTTCCCTCTTGTAAAATTTAAGTTCAGTAATTTACGTACCCCCAGTCTACTCTTACTTGAGTAGGCTGGCTTTTTTAGCTTAAAATAAAGAACAGCACAACATGAGTCATTAAATAGCTGAAATGATTGATTTATCTGACTTTTGTAGAAAACCCCATGATTTCACTAATAGAAATCGTGGGTTTTTTTCTTTAACTATAGGTTTTGCGGTTGGTCAGCACGGATTTTGATGACAATCAAAATTTGGGATGACTCATGTTTGCGCAATACATATGTGATCATTATCACTCACTAATATCTCTATTTTTCCCATCTTTGCATTTCGAACAAAATCGAAGCGCAACATGGGTATTTTTCGCAAAGGCAACAAAGCTTACAGCATCTTCAACATCAAATGTCCAAAGTGCCACGAGAGTGACATGTTCCCTACCGGGAGCCTCAGTTTCAAAGAACCTTTCGAAATGAAAGAGCGCTGCGACAAATGCTACGAAGATTTCTTCCCCGAGCCCGGCTATTACTACGGTGCCATGTTCTTGTCCTACATTTTCACAGCCTTTTTCTCCATCGGTTTCGTCTTGTTTTTACACTGGGTCCTTAAGTGGAGTACCACCGCCAGCTTCACTGCCCTATTGGCCGTTTTAGGCATCTTCTTTGTTTATATTTTCCGCCTGGCTCGCGCCCTGTACATCAACATGCATGTTCATTACGACCCCAACGCCATCGAAAAAGGCAAAAGCAAGGCAAATCAAAAAAGCACCGCTTCACGTTTCGGCAGCTAGTTATTAGATCTTATTTTGGGCCCCACCATCGCCCTTTGGGGCTTGGTGCCGCGTCGTCCGCCCAGCGCTTCGCTGCCAGGCTACCACCGCTGGTCCTTGCGGGCTCCGCCCCCCGAGCTCAGCTATTCGCTTCGCAACCGTCAGCTCCAAACGTATAATCGCACTCTACCGCTATTCTCACCACAATGCCTTATTTTTGCACAAACGACTAATTTCTCGCTATCATGTCCACAGTGCATCTCCCCAATTTCCGATTTTTCTTAATCGCTACTTTCAGCTTCCTCTGTTTTTGCACACCACTCTGGAGTCAACTCCCCGACGACTTTTACGATACCAAAATCATAGATGGCCTTGAACTCCCCCTTGGCATCACCTTCGACCAAAACGGCCAGGGCTACCTATGGGAAAAAGCAGGCCAAGTATACGTCATGGACACCTCAGAGCAACTGCTTCCCGAGCCATTAATCGACATTAGCGAAAAAGTGGCCAGCTGGAAAGACCACGGCCTAAATGGCTTCTGCCTCGACAATGATTTCACTACCAATGGCTACTTCTACCTCTATTACGTCGTCGACCTTCATCACTACTGGCACTACGGCACTCCCGAATACCACCCAGACACCACCGTCACCTACAAGCCTAGCTTCGCGCGGATAGTTCGCTATCAAGCTGATCAGGCAACCAACTTTACAACCGTCGTTCCGGGTTCTGAAAAAATCCTCCTCGGAGAGGATATCAGTACCGGCGTACCTATCCTTTACGAATTCCACGGCGCAGGCACCCTCATTCAAGGGCTAGATGGCACCCTACTCTTCTCGGCAGGCGAAACCACAGGAGGACTCCATATTGGCATTGGCAATGAACCCGGCGACGAGTATGCCCCCCAAGCTATCGAATGGGGAATCATTACCCCCGACCAAGACCTCGGGTCGTATAAATCACAATACCTCGGCACCCTCAATGGCAAAGTACTCCGCATTGATCCCAACACCGGCGACGGCCTAGCCTCCAATCCCTTTTACGATCCCGAGGCTCCACGTTCTGCACAGTCGCGTACCTGGGCAATGGGCTTTCGTAACCCTTTCCGCATGATGCTAAAACCCAATACCGGCAGTCATTACCCCGACCAGGGTAATCCCGGAACTATCTTTCTCGGAGACGTCGGCAATGGCGGCTGGGAAGAACTCAATGTCATTGAGCATGGTGGCCAAAATTTTGGCTGGCCAATCATGGAAGGCAATGCCCTCGCCTGGAAATACTGGATCATAGAGGCTCCCATCAACCCCTTAGCTCCAAACCCGCTAAGCAATTGTGACCAGCCTTTCTTCAACTTTCGCGACTTGCTTGCTCGCCCGTTAGAAAGTGGCCCCTATGTACCGGGTAACCCTTGTGATGCTACCCAGCCCATTCCACAAGAAGCATTCCCCACCTATGCCCAGCAACCGCTCATTACCTGGAGCAACTCCCGCTGGAACCCTCCTACCCGAACGGCTGTACCCGGCTGGACCGATACCGGAGACCCCAGCAGTATTTATCTTGTCGATGACGATAGCCCTGTCACCGGCGAGATGTTTGACGGCTACTCTAGCTTGGCGGGCATTGTCTATCAAGGTGATCAATTCCCCGAAGCCTACCGTGGCAAATACTTCCACGTCGATTTCAGCGGATGGATTCGTACCCTTACCATCGATGACAACAACGAACTCAGCGCCGTCGATCTCTTCCATGAGTACAGCCAAGACATTATTTACCTTGCCCAAAATTTAGCCAACGGATCGTTGTACTACACCAATCTTGCCGGGGAAGTTCATAAAATCACTTACGGTGGCAACCCTGCCCCCGTAGCCGTCATCAATGCAGATAAGTACTTTGGGCCCGGGCCGCTAGCAGTACAGTTTACGGCCAGCAGCTCCTTTGACCCCAACAATACCACACTCACCTACCTTTGGGAATTTGGCGATGGCGAAACGAGTACACTCCCCGAACCCAGTCATACCTTTACAAGTACCAGCAACGCCCCCACTAGCTACACTGTCCGGCTCACCGTCACGGATGAGGAAGGAGCCAGCAATGCGGCAGAGCGAATAGTCTCGCTCAACAATACGCCTCCCCAAGTAGAGATATCCTCCTTCAACGACGGTGACCAATACCCCCTTGATTTCACCTCTCTTCTTCGGCTAGCCGCCAACGTGACCGATGCCGAACATGCTGATGAAACACTGATGTATCAATGGCGAACATTCCTTCATCACAATGACCACTTCCACCCCGACCCCGTCATCTTCGACCGTGAGAGTCACTTTCTCATCAGCCCCTTAGGCTGTGAACAGGAAATTTATTTCTACCGCATCGAGTTAACCGTCACCGACCCCGGAGGATTATCCACAACAGTTTCTCAACGAATTTACCCCTACTGCGGTGATCCCTACGTCGAATGGGTCAACCTTACAGGTGAAGTGCAGGAATCCAGTATCCCACTGCAATGGAGTACCCAATTCGAAGACAACATCACCAGTATGGAGCTCCAGCGTGGCAATGACTATTTCTCTTATGAAGTATTAGCAACGATACCTACAACTGGTAACCATACTGATCTACAGCACTATCAATACATCGACGAAAGCCCTCTCCGTGGTGCCAATATCTACCGTGTTAAAGTCACCACTACCGACGGTGCTTTCACCTATTCAAACCTCGTTCCTTTCAGTTATCCGGCCCCTAAAGCTTGGCGAGTTTTCCCAAATCCCGCCGATCATCAGCTATCTTTCTACCTTCAGGAAGCTTCTTCAGCAACCGTCGAACTTGAGCTCTTTAGCCTTTTGGGGCAACGCCTTCGACAAATCACCTTCCCCGCTACGTCGGGAGAAGAATGGCAACGAGAAATACTGATCAATCAACTTCCCGCTGGCGTCTATGCTTACCGTTTACGGAGTGGAGAACAGACTTACGTTGGGGAAATAATCATTAATTAATCCACGCCTATGTCCAGTGTAATTGGCACCATCATCTTACTATTTACTGGCTTGGCGACCTACAAAGGCTTCCTTGATCGGCAGTATTTCGAACGCCATCTGTTCCATACCGATCCTATTTTGATCGATAGGCAGTACGACCGGCTTTTTTCATCAGGATTCCTACATGCCAACTGGATGCACTTTGGCTTCAATATGGTAGCCTTGCTTTCTTTTAGTTGGTCATTGGAGTTTGTACTGGGAGTCCCGAAATACCTTTTGATATATGTGGGTGCACTACTAGGCGGGAATCTCTTGGCACTCTACCTCCACCGTAATCATCCCGATTATAAGGCCGTAGGCGCTTCAGGGGCTATCAGCGGTGTCATTTTCGCATCCGTCGTCCTCTTTCCTGAGGTCAAAATCTCTCTTATTTTACTCCCTTTTGAAATCAGCACCTGGGTGTTTGGACTTTGTTTCGTCGTAATCTCCATTTTTGGCATAAAATCTCAATCTGACAACATCGGTCACGATGCTCACCTTGGAGGCGCTATTGTTGGCGTCTTGCTCACCATCATCATGAAGCCTTCTATTTTACAAACCAGCTGGTGGTTGATCTTACTCATCCTTGTACCTGCCACGATTTTCCTTGTACTCATTGTCCGTAATCCCGCCATATTGTTGATTGACAACTACTGGGGAGAAGGGCTTAACGTTTCTCGTAAGCCAAAATTCCCTCGCTCTAATAATAAAGTAAGCCTAGATTACCTGCTTGATAAAATTAAACATCAGGGCATTGATAGCCTTACGGCTAAAGAAAGAGAGTTGCTGGATCAATATAGAAAGGAGATGTAGTTTTTTTGTTATCCAAAGCTGTCTAAAATTCGATCCTACACCTCTGCCACCCGCTCCATCCACGGCTTGGCTTTCTCCAGTTGAGCAGCCAGTTTGAAGAGGATATCCTCTCGATAAATACCTGCCGTAAACATTACCCCAACAGGCAGCCCCTTCGCATTCCAGTGCAGCGGCATCGACATAGCGGGCTGCCCTGTCATATTCGCAATAGGCGTATAAGGCATAAAAGCAAATATTTTTTCCGCCAATGGTTCAATATTGGCCTTCATCAAGCTTCCGAGACGCAAACGTGTAAGGACATTTACCAATAGTTTCTCTGCCGGGCTCGACTGTAAACTACCTACTGGAAAGGGGGCTGTAGCTACAGTTGGTGTCAATAAACAATGGTAGGTTTGATGAAAATTCCCCTGCCTGCGAGCCAAGCCATTCCAAAGACTCCGATAATAAGCGTAATCGCCAGCAGAAATAGCGTCCCCCAACAAACTCAAAGCATAAGTATTGGCTTCCACCTCGCTTCTGCCGACCTTGCTACCTCGTGTCTTGCTTATTCTCTTAAGTTCTGCACTTACTTCCCCCATTATCAGGTGCAGGAAGGTCTTGGTCAGGTCTTCCCGTTGATAAGGCAAGGGGATAGCTTCCACTTCGTGGCCCATATCGGCCAACAAATGGGCCGTTTCCTCTACAGCTTGCTTGCAATCTTTGTCTACTGGTAATCCCAGAGGGTGCTCCGTAGAAAAGCCAATTCGCAACTTATCGGACTTAGTGGCCAATAAATCGGTATAGGACACTGCCGGTTTGGGTGCATAATGTAGCTCTCCAACCCCTGGCTGGGAGAAGGCATCCAAGAAGGCAGCACTGTCTCTCACACTCCGGCTGTTACAACCTTCTACCACAGCGCCATTCCAGCTCTCGCCAGCGCCAGGCCCCAGGCTCAATCTACCTCTTGAGGGTTTAATGCCAAACAATCCACAGCACGAAGCTGGCATCCGGATAGACCCACCGCCATCACTTGCCGTAGCTATCGGCACTATACCTGCTGCTATTGCTGCTGCACTCCCCCCTGAACTACCTCCAGAGGTGTAATCGGTATGCCAGGGATTTCGTGTAGCCCCAAAGGCTTCGGGCTCCGTGAAGGGTGTCAAGCCAAATTCCGGGGTATTGGTTTTACCCAAAATCAACAAGCCTGCTTTTTGAAACAACTGTACCAAATGACTATCCACCTCCGACACCATCCCTTCTGTCGAACGAGAGCCTATCCGCAAGGGAGTCCCCTTTAGCGCCAAACCCAAATCCTTGATGAGAAAAGGTACACCACCAAACAGTTGTGTTGCCGTAGGTGGGTGGTTAGCGAGTTGTTCCCGCGCATGGTCGAAAAGGGGGTGATTGATCGCGTTGAGTTGCGGGTTTACCTCCTCCGCGCGAGTGATCGCTATATTCAATAATTCAGTAGCCGTAATTTGCCCGCTTCGCACAAGTTCCGCAAGGCCCAGCGCATCGTATTGGCGGTATTCGGAGAAAGTCATGGTCGTTTGTTTTGTAGTTGGTTAGCTACCAAAGATAAAATTAAATCCCTCTATGACGATTAAGAACTTGTCTCGAAATTTTGCGAACAAAAGCTTAATCTATTATCTGCTGGCTAACCGCCTCATACACCTGCGTCCTCAACCATCCTTCCTGGCTATTGGAAATACGAAAAGCATCACGCAGAAACCCCTGGTAGCCACCTGACAGCAGTGGGTAATCATAAATACTAACATTCACTTGTTCTTCAAAGCTATTTTCATAATCAATGTAACTCCACCCCAAGCTATAACTACCTAAAAACAAAGAGCTTCCAGCCATTGGCATTTGAACTGCTGTAAAATTAGGATCAAGTGGAGCAACATATTGTCTTTTCCAATACCTTCCATTATTTCCTGGAGAAACATAATCATTCTCTAAAAAAACGACATCACCATCATTCGAGTAGATCGATACCTTGGGGTAACTTAATCGGGCTTCTTCAAGAAAATAACGAGGCGTCACATTCACTTCAGTAGGCCATTGCTCAAAATACTGTTGGTTCAAGTAGGTCGCTTCGCCGGGAACGATAGTACGTATCAAAAAACCATTTCCATCGCTAGGTACAAGCAAGCTCACCGAAGAAGTATTTTCGAAATCCCCTAATACTGCAGCAGAGATCGATATATTATCGTTCAACCAGCTTACACGGAACTGATGTGCCTCAACACCTGCCGGTATATTCAAAGTCAAGGTTTTATATTCCAGAGGTTCAAAGCCAACAAATGGCCCAAAAGTTGCTCTAGATAAGAAGTCAACCTCCTGGCCTACCCAAGCTCCGCTAGCCGCTAACCTAACCGCTAACAACCCCTTGGTATTATCTGATGCAAACCCATTGAAATAAACCCTTAACTCCTGCTCCTCCTCTTCATAAGAATAACTCACAGGTGGCCGTGGGCCTGTTACATCTCGTTCGCCCGCCAGCCCCATAAAGATAACAGAATCAACCTCCGGCGAATTCCTAAACACAACCAAGTCTGAAGGAGAAATGGGGACCACTGAAGTCAGAAAAACCTCCTGAATAGCAGCTAATCGTATCCCACTGCCTTGTCCGACTTGTGCTATTTGCCGTGTTACAATCCGATTTGTTTCGCCTTCTTCAAGAAGTTCAACCCGATCTCTACCAGCAATACTCAGGGTATATTCTTCCTCACAGGCTATCGTATTAAGGAAATAAGTTGTTCCTCTTACACCTGTTTCTCCATCCTGAAAGATAACGTTATCTGCTGCATCATTGAGCCAGATCACTGGGTCTAAAATAACGGCGAAAGTTATATCAATACCGTAAATAGCATTACAATCCTCTATTACTACCTGTTCTTCTTCTTCACAAGTAAAGAATATCACGCAAAAAATCATTGAGAGAAAGAAAATACGCATTGCAAATAAGCTTTAATGACTTTACCTCAAAAAAAGGTAATTTTGATCAGATCCAAGTCACGTTTCTACCGATATAGAAATTCATTCAACCTCCATTCTATACCATTGGTACTGCTGGCGATCCAGCCAAGAAAGTTCCGTTAACCTTTTGTATTGATCTAGCGACTGGACTGCAGGGTAATGGTAAAGTGTCGCTTCAAAACCTCTTACCTCCCAGATACTATCTAAAGATGCTGCTTCTGGAAATTCCTCTACAAACTCATCAGCAACTTTTGGTATGCGTACACGGGACTTCCCCGCAGGTACAAGCCCTTTCAGAGAACGTTCAATATCTGTTACGCCAATAGGGAAGGTTGGTTTTGAAAAATGTACATAACCAGATTTATTCAACTGAACATTAACAAAACCATAGTCTATTTCAATGGATGCTATCATATCAGGCTGAAGTGAGACCTCCGTAGGTAACTCCTCATAATACGCCTGTTTTCTCCATGATTTCGAGTTTGAATATGGACCATAAAACTCCAACATTACTCCTTCAGAATCGGTGGGCATCCACGTGCTTATTTTTTGTTCGTCAAGGGTCTGTACTCCTAGCTTTACCATTTTTTCTTCGGCAATATCTAGTACAATTTTAACTTCGGCAAATCTTACTTCTTCTCCAGAAAATGAAACTTCTTGCGCTGTAAGCACTTGATCAAACTCACTAAAATTGATGGTTCTGTTTTGACCTTCCAGCATATTTATACAAACAGCGACCAGCTCGGAAGATCCAGCAAGTCGCAACCCTACATAACGCCAAGGTTGATTTTCGTTGATCCCAGACTCCGAGAAATTGATACTTAACGTCTGCTCGCCAAGGTCAGATGACGATGAAAAAGACATCGAAGGTAAAATGACAACCTCCTCAACAGAAGGAACCTCTGAAATAGTAAGTATAAAAGACTCAGTTGCAATAGTAGGATTACTTTCATTGGGCATTTCTATATCCAGGTTTACGGCCTCCCCATAACTGACTCCAAAGTAAGAGAACAAGGAAAAACGCTCGTAAGCAGGGCCTCCTGGGAAGAGGAAATAACTCCTTTTCAATAAATTAACAGTATACTCCTCTTGACAACCACCTAGCCAATTTAAAAACAAAGGATAAGTACTCACATCTTGTACATCGCGTAAGCCACCATATTCATTCGTCAAATAAGCAACTGTCTGAATCCCTAAATTAGGGCCAGTTATCACATCTATTGCCCGGTCCCCCTGACCAGGGCAGTCAAGGACATTTTCCTTTTCACAGCTAAAAGCGATCAACAAAACGAGGAGGAACGTATAGTAGAGTGAGCTACGCATATTCAGGTTTAAAAATTTAAACCAAGATAAGACTTAAGTTGCGAAAGGCAGTAAAAAAACAAAAGGCCAAGACGTTAACCGTCTTGACCTTTTATAAGCTTTTTATCTGCTTCAGACTTACCCCATTACAGCTTTCACTGCATCGGCAGCGTCCTGCAAAGCAATAGCCGAGCGCACATTAAGTCCACTCTTATCGATAATTTCTTTAGCAATTTCAGCATTGGTACCCTGTAAGCGAACGATGATCGGCACTTTGATGTCTCCGATGTTCTTATAGGCATCAACGACTCCTTGCGCCACACGATCGCAACGAACAATACCACCGAAGATATTGATCAGGATTGCTTTTACGCGATCATCACGTAAGATGATACGGAAGGCATTCTCTACGCGCTTGGCATCAGCAGTACCACCAACGTCAAGGAAGTTAGCAGGTTCGCCACCACTCAACTTGATAATATCCATGGTAGCCATAGCTAGTCCGGCACCGTTGACCATACAACCTACGTTGCCATCCAACTGTACATAGTTTAGACCAAAAGCTTTCGCTTCTACTTCGGTAGGATCTTCTTCGTGTACGTCGCGGTATTCGGCCAAGTCTTTGTGGCGATACAAAGCGTTTTCGTCCAAGGTGAACTTACAATCTACCGCAATCACTCGCTCATCACCAGGATTGTACATACAAGGATTGATTTCGATCATGCTTGCATCAGACCCTACAAAAGCTTTGTACAGGTTGCTGATAAATTTCACCATGTTTTTGAAACCCTGTCCGCTCATGCCTAGGTTGAAAGCCACTTTGCGGGCCTGAAAACCTTGCAGTCCCAGCTCGGGATCAATATATTCTTTCAACACCTTATCAGGGGTGTTCTCTGCAACTTCTTCGATATCCATACCGCCTTCGGTACTGTAGACAATAACGTTGCACTTGCGGCCACGATCCATCAATATGGAAACATAGAATTCACGACAGGCATCGAAATCAGGTGCATAAGCATCTTCTGCTACCAATACTTTGCGAACCAGCTTACCTGGACCATTCAATCCTCCAGGAGTCTGTGGCGTTTTCAACATCATGCCCAGAATATTGCCGGCATGTTCTTTCACACCCTCCAGGTTCTTAGCGAGTTTCACACCACCACCTTTACCCCGGCCACCAGCGTGGATTTGGGCTTTAATGATAGAGATATCACTACCCGTTTCTTCACGTAGCTCATGGAAAGCTTCTACTGCTTTTTCTACAGTTTCCGCTACTTTGCCGCGCTGAATAGGTACATTATATTTGGTTAGAATTTCTTTCCCTTGGTATTCGTGCAAATTCATATTTGAGGCAGGTTGTTTTTTGACGTTGCAAAGGTAGACAAAATGCGCATACAGGCAAAGAATAATAGTAGAGCCTCTTGGGAAATTTCATTTACGGAAAACTAACCATACCATGATTAAAGGGTAAATAGCATTTAATCCTTCCTTCTTTATGCTTTCCGAATGACCTACAATGATCGTCACTGCTGTCCTCTGAACCCCTCAGCGTTCAAAGGATTATCGCATTGACACGTAGATTACTGAATAATCACCGGAGAGATCAGGAAAAAAATACTGAAATTTATTCTCATCTCGCAGCGTATCAAAAATCAACCAAATTATCAATAAGTATGGGACCTGGAAGGGAAAAGAAACGACTACAAAAACAACAAAATAGCCGCTTAATATTAGGTAGAGAGACGTTAAAAAAGCGTTAAGGCCATAAAAAAAAACACGCGATCCTTGGTTCTTTACATAAGATGCGCTTATATTTGACCCAGCTTCACTAACGGAGCAGTTTCAATCTTTCACTTAATCTATCTTCTATAGCTCGTAACTTCTACACTTAACGTTTAGCAACAATGTAAAATTGTTGTAATCCCTTTTTTAAAGCTAAATCGTTACGTCATGCAAGTTACAGCATTAAACGACCAGCAACTCATTGCTTGTTACCTAGATGGAAATGAAAGAGCCTTCGAAGAACTGCTCAATCGTCACCAACAAAAGATTTATACCTCGATCTATCTCTTCGTCAAAGAGCAATCTTTAGCTGAGGATATTTTTCAGGAGGTCTTCATAAAGATCATTGATACGCTGCGCAAGGGTAAATACAACCACGAAGGCAAGTTCTTGCAGTGGGCCATGCGCATTGCTTACAATATGTGTGTAGATCACTTCCGCCGCAATAAGCGTCGTCCACAACTATCTCCAACGGAAACATTTGACATCTTTGATGTGCTCAAGTCCAACGATTTGAATGCTGAGCAGGATATCATCC
Organism: Lewinella cohaerens DSM 23179; assembly: GCF_000379805.1. GTDB lineage: Bacteria > Bacteroidota > Bacteroidia > Chitinophagales > Saprospiraceae > Lewinella > Lewinella cohaerens. Next base: position 320,523 of record NZ_KB903532.1, read on the forward strand.
GCAGCCAAACACACCAGAAGGTTCGCCACCTGGTAGATCAGTTGCCACCAGAGCAACGCGAAGTGGTTATCCTCCGTCATTATGCAGATATGAGCTTCAAAGAAATTGCACAGCTCACCCGCGTTAGCATCAATACAGCCCTTGGGCGGATGCGCTACGCCTTGATCAACATCCGCAAGATGGTTGAGGAAAAGGACATTGTCCTCCAATAGAAAACTGACGAAACGATATTAATACCCCAAATTACCATTTGAGCCCGAGGCGAGTAGTTATCCAACTGCTCGCCTCGTTTTTTTGGTATTTGAAAAACTATACCCAACACGAATATGTTCAGCAAGGGTAAATCTCATAGTTTTTTAGTTATTTTTGCGGCAAATTAAATAGTACGCTATGTTCATCATTCCTCCTTATATCCGCATTGCCCTTATTGTATTGGGTATTGTTGGTGGTATTGCCCTCTGGGCTGCCTTTGGTTTCTGGTACGGCTTCTTCTTCGTACTTACGGGGGTCATCCTATTATTAGGACTTATCTTTTTGGGTACTGTAGGGCCAGCTGCTCAGGCATTGCAAGACTCTGATTTTGACAAGGCCGAAAAAATGCTCAACCTTACCCCTAACCCCAAGTGGCTCTATTCTACCAACAAGGCCTATTTCTATATGCTCAAAGGTTCTATCGCCATTGCACGGAAAGATGTAAACGAGGGAGAGCGTTACCTCAAAATGGCTGAAGCTGTTGAAGTTCCTTCGGACAACGAGCGGGCCATGTTGCAAATCCAGTTGGCACAAATAGCGCTAAGCAAGCAACGATTCCAGGAAGCTAAAATACACTACAAGAAAGCAAAAGGACTGAAAATTTCTGAAGGCCCACTCAAGGATCAATTCCGTCAATTAGAGCAGGCGATCAACCAGAGTGGCCAAATGAAAGCAGCTATGCGCCAAGGACGCGCTGGCCACGGCATGTCAGGCGGCAAAGGTAAGCGCAGAAGGCCGAAGATGAGATAGACAGAATGACGATCATCCTTCTACTTGACTATATCGGCACCTGTGTTTTTGCTATCTCTGGAGCACTGGCAGGGATGCGCCATCGCTTCGATCCCTTCGGAGTACTCATCTTAGCAGCAGTCACTGCTGTAGGTGGCGGTAGCCTTAGGGATGTCCTTATTGGCCGTACCCCAGTGGGCTGGATGCAGGATATCAATTATGCTTATCTTATTATCACCGGAGCACTTATTGCGATCCTCTTCAGAAAATACCTGATCTACGTTCGCCGAACCATGTTCCTTTTTGATGCTATCGGACTGGGTTTATTCACCATTATTGGCGTAGAAATAGGTGTAGCAGCAGGTTTACATCCCGTCATATGCATCCTCTTAGGCACCCTGAGTGCGTCCTTTGGTGGCGTTATTCGGGATATTCTTTCCAATGAGGTCCCGCTCATTTTCCACAAAGAGGTTTACGCATCGCTAAGTATCCTTGGCGGCATAACCTATCTTCTTTTACAGAAAACCGCCTTACCTTCCAACTGGGCCTATGTGCTAACCAGTACAATGGTCGTTGTGCTAAGGGTATTAGCAGTTCGTTACAACTGGATAATTCCAAAATTGTACAAGGACAGTCAATAGTTTCAGGTTTAAGAGCTTGTTCAGGTTTTTATAGTAAAAACACCTCATTGGGGTTCGCCCAAACAATCTCTTAGTCAGTCATTTGACGAAAACCCCGCCCTCCTTACGAACGTTTTTCATGATGCTTTTTTTAAAAAGCACCTCGCGCTCTTGTATTTTTCTCCTAATTATACTTTGCGCAAACCAGCTAGTTCGGAGTGTTCTTTCCAGAAATCCTGGTAAAGGCGCCGACTGGCCATGAAAGACATTTTTTTTCCAAAGTTCCCTTTCTCTTTTAGTTCGACACGGGCAATGGTAAAGAAGAGAAAAGTGCTATCAGAGATACTTTCAATATTGTGCCAGGGGTAGCGAAAGGTCTTGAAATAATTGGTGACGTAGAGGAAGTCATTATCGGCTTCGACGCGCTTGAGCGGGAAAAGGGTGAAGTAAAACAGTGCCAAGCCACTGAAGTAGAACAATACGGCCCCAATACGGAAGCCCGTACTAGCAAAACCACTCGCCATTTCGGCACCGTAGGCAAATACGGCAGCAAGAAATGCCCCGAAAAATACGAGCCAGAAAACGGGGATAAAAAACTTGAAGAAGATGGTCGCGTTGGTGCTAATTCTTTGCATATCTGGTGTTAACTACTGGAGTTCTTGTTCGTACTTTTTGGCCATACGTGTGGCAACTAAAATACTGATTTCATAAAGGATGTAAAGCGGAATGCCAATGAGAAACTGCGTAATTACATCGGGTGGCGTAAGGATCGCTGACAATAACAGTATTCCAATCACAGAATGACGGCGGTATTTGCGCATGCCCGCTGGAGTCACGATGCCCATTTTGGCCAGAAAATACACGACGATGGGTAACTCGAAAATGAGACCAGCCGGCAGTGTAAACATGACCATATAAAGTACAAAAGAGCTAAGCGTAGGGTTATTGGCCACGGCATCAGAGGCGGTAAAGCCCATAAGAAAGTTGACCGCAAAGGGAGCAACAATGAAGAAGCCAAATAGTACGCCCATCAGGAAAAGCAGGGAACAAATGAAGACCACTCCTTTGGTTGCTGATCTCTCCGTGGGGTACAAACCAGGCGCAACAAACTTCCAAATTTCGTAAAAAACAAAAGGGAAGGAAATGACAAAACCGCCAATAAAACACAGTTTGATGGTAGTAATAAACTGTTCGGCAAATGCAACCGCCTGGATTTTGAAATCAGGTAGCGTCATACAAAGGGCCTCTCCCGCACCAATCTTGTGAGAGAGGTCGCAAAACCATTTGTAAGAAGCAAAATCATTGGAAGCAGGGCCAAGAATAACTTTATTGAAGTACCAATCGTGGAAAATAAAAAGCACAATGCCACCTGCTAAGATGGCTATTAAAGACCGAATAATGTGCCAGCGTAGCTCTTCGAGATGATCCATAAAAGACATCTCCTTGTCTTCTCGTGGTTGAAGCTCACCGTCGTGCCATTCGTATTCTTCAATGTCTACCTGGTCCAGAGCCATACGTTGGTTGTTGAATAGTTATTTACCGGCTGCAAAATTAACAAAATCGCTTTACATAAATGGATTATCGCGCGCTACAGTGGAAATATCTTTGTGATGAGGTGGTCGCTGCGCTCGCGTTGGGACTCATCCCGAAGTTTCGGGATGAGTGGTTGTGCTCACCCGATAAATCGGGATTGCGGTTGTACTCACTTCGTTCGTGGTTTTCTGGAACAGTAAAAAGGTGAACTAACCTCTATAGCGGAAACAAAAACCGCGAGCACCTCCGTGAAGCCGCGCAGCGGAAGAACACTTCCGTGAATGAAACGAACACCCCTACTTCTCTATCCCCGCAAGAACAATCAGTGTAATCTGATCACCGACATCTTGGATGGAGGTAGTTTTTCCGGCTTGGTACCAATCATAGACCCAGCGCAAAGAAGATAGAATGGTGTACATGCTAATCGTTGGATCTATTTCTTTGAAAGTACCTTCGGTAATACCTTGTTGAATGATGGCCAGAAAGCGATTTTCGTAACGTTTACGTAATTTGATAAACTGCCCGAGGTCGGGCTCTTCAAGGTGGCGCCACTCGTCGTTGAAGGCAGTAATAGAGGTGGCGTCGCTGGTAGCTACGTTGAGGTGAAGAAAGATTAACTGGCGGATTTGTTCACGTGGTGGTTGCCCTGTTTGCTCTATTTGTTCAATGCCTGCCAGGAAGCGATGTGCATTTTGGAAGCAAATATCTTTTAGGATTTCTTGCTTGCTGTTGATATGGCTATAGAGGCTGGAAGCTTGTAAATGGACAGCCTTGGCCAAGTCGCGCATTGATGTAGCGGAGTAGCCTCTATCGCGAAACAGCTTAGCGGCTGCTTCCATGATACGTTGTTTCTTTGATGTCTCAATGGTCGCCATAGGGTCGCAGAAGTGAAGATTAGATAGGAAAGGTAAGGAATTTTATCAGGCGTCAAAATTAACGACGACTTTATCAGTGGTAGGGTGTGACTGACAGGTGAGGATAAATCCAGCGGCGACTTCGTCGGGTTCAAGGGCGTAATTGACATCCATCTCTACTTTTCCTTCTTCTACTTTGGCTCGACAGGTACAACATACTCCGCCTTTGCAGGCAAAGGGCAGGTCGGCGCCATTGCGGAGTGCTGCATCCAGGACACTCTCATTCTGATCATTCATAACAAAAGTAAAGGCATTGCCATCCAGCTGGATACTTACTTCGACAGCGTATTCACCGCTGACAGCAGTTCGTTCTTTTTTCTTACGCTTGCCGGTGTTGGTGCCGAATAACTCCAAGTGGATGTTTTCTCGGGCGACGCCTTGCTCACGCAATTCATCTCGAACACCAAGCGTCATTTCTTCAGGCCCACACAAGAAAAACTCGTCGACATCACCAACAGGAATAAGCTTCTCGGTGAAGGTCCGGCAACGATCACGATCAATACGTCCACTGAAGAGGTCGCTGCCCGTATGTTCTTTGCTTAGTAGGTAATAAACGCTAAGGCGCTGGAGGTATATGTTTTTAAGTGCTTCGATGGCTTCGCGGAAAATGATGGTCTCCGTGCGTTGGTTGCCGTAAAAAAGGGTGAAGCGACTATTGGGCTCTGTTTCCAGAATGGTTTTCATGATGGAAAAAACCGGTGTGATACCACTACCAGCGGCGAAGGCAGCGTAGTGTTTAGTTTGCTCGGAGTGCAGGGGCGTAAAAAAGCGCCCTTCGGGAGGCATTACTTCTAAAACATCTCCAACTTGTAGTTGCTGGTTAGCAAAAGTAGAAAATCGACCACCAGGGACTTCCTTAACCGCTACTCGCAACTCGTTGTCTAAAGGACTTACACAAATAGAGTAAGAGCGACGTACTTCTTCTCCCGCCAATTGCGCACGGAGCGTGATGTACTGCCCTTGCTTAAAAGCAAAGGTCTCTGCTAAAGACTCAGGGACAGTAAATGCTACAGAAACACAATCAACGGTTTCGCGGCGAATGTCTTTGACGGTAAGCGGATAGAATCTAGTCATACAATTGTATTGCGCAAAAAATAAATCGAGTGCTGTCTTTACGAATGAACGTTCGTTCGTAAAGGTAATAAAAAAATGCCTTGCACCTTTTAAAAAAGATGCAAGGCATGCCTAAAAAGAAAAGCACTGAATGCCTAAGGCTTAGCCCAGGCTATTAACATGCTTTGTTAAGCTGCTTTTCAGGTTGGATGCTTTGTTCGCATGCCAAGTGTTACGTTTTGCCAGACGGTCGATCATGCTCACAACCTTGGGGAGGAAGGTGCTTGCTTCGGTTGAATCTTCCATCTCACGTAGCTTGGAAATTGCTGAACGTGCAGATTTTTTGTAGTAACGATTTTCCAAACGCTTCTTTGCGTCTTGACGGATACGTTTCTTAGCTGATTTATGATGTGCCATACGCTTAATTGCGAATTTTAGTCTATGCTTTTATTTTTTCGGTTGGCAAAGGTAATATTATTCATCAGAAGATGAAAGACTTTTGACCTTTTTTTTCTAAAAACGTTAATGAGGGTAACATTTTGCGGCTTTACCGTATCTTACTGCTATAATTACACACCTTAATTGTAACGATTAATCAGCATTATGAGAAAAGCTATTCTTCCCACTTTCCTTTTTCTGTTTTTTACGACCATCGCTTCTGCACAAATATGGTTGGAACTGGGCCCTAAGGCGAGTTTTGGCCCAGCTGGCTACTACAACTCTACTTTAGCCAGTGATAATCAACATGACTATAGTCTTAATTTAGCCTATAGCTACGGAGGTACTGTCGGGCTAAACATTGGAGATCATCACGGGTTAAATTTTGAAATAATGAGAGCAACATTTTTTCAAAATATTACTTATCGCCCGAGTACAGACGAATCTTTTCGTAACAATCTAGAGTGGGAAGTGTACGATTACTATGGCCTTTATCGCTTTTACCCCCAATCAGGTGTGTATATAGAAGGTGGTGCCAAGTATACTTCTATAACAGAACTCACCCAAACTTCGGGCATCAAACCTGTGTCCGTAGAAGGGAAATATGAAGACAGTTACATCTCAGGTGTCTTGGGCCTTGGGGCTTTCCTTTCTGGATCAGAGGCAATGGTATTCAAAGCTGGTCTACGTGTAGAGTATGGCCTGACTGATTTTGTAACGCCACAAGGCATGACAAATGGTTACCCTTCGATTGATAGCAACCTTGCCGACCAAGGGAATACTGTTCCTTATCGCATCAGCTTTGGCTTGGAGCTCTCTTTTGGTGTGGGCGGCGTTGCCAAAGGAGCTTGTGGCCGTCGTGGATTTATGCTCGGAACACAATATCGGTAGGCTTAGCTATTTGACAAGCCTTTGTAATATCGTTTTAAATTCCCGAAGTTATTTGATGATCAATAGGGTATTATTTAGTCGTTGCCTATTTTCGTTTAGGAACACTAATTGGTAAGTGCCAGCTGTTAAGCCAGTGGTATCTAAGCGATAAAAAGGGGTATTGATTTCTTGTTGATTAACCAACTGCCCTAAGATGTTGAAAAGCAGTATAGTGCTTTTTTCTGGTCCTGTAATTTGCACAGGTTGTCCACTTAATACCGGATTAGGGTAGAAGTGAAATGGAGTTGGCTGGTCGCTTTCAAGAGTGCTGACTGGGCCAATAAAAGTATTAATGCCAAACCATAGGGTTTCGTATTGGTATTGATCTAAGAGAATAGGAAAATGGCCTTGACTATTTGGTAATACTAGGATAGAGTCCGTAGGTGTGGCATAAACATCTAAAGGGTAAAGTTTTATATAATCGGCATTTAATGCCATCTCTATTGCCACCTGTAGTGGTTTTTGTTCCGTCGGTGCGTTACCCCAATTGTTGTGAATGGTATTGGTGCCATTCCAAGTCATGTTTGTGTTTTGCTGGGCAGCAGTTAAGGTGATTAAAGATTTTTTAGCTTCAGGTAGTGGTTGATCATCAAGACTGATCCATTGCAAAGTCCCAAAGTCATTGCCAGAATTTATGGTCAAGGCATCCAATGTCATATCTGTGGCGGTAGAAAAGAAACCTGTAANACTACAAAATTTATCGGTATTGGTGGTTAATAGCCCTTCAGTAGTGTTCAGCGTTGTTTCTCCATTGAATGTTGTAAATACCTCTTCTGGAGGAGAAGGCCACTCCGTAAAATTACTGGTTTGTGGAGCGTCGTAACTACCCGTCTGTACGCCTGTTGTCAAAATTAACCTTTTGTCATAAGGTGTATAACGCCCCCAGCGGCCTTGATTGTCTACGATAGGAAACCTATGGATATCTTCTTCTTTGTAATTGGCCATTAAGGGTTGTTGTGCTTCCTGAAGGTACCCTCGTCGGTAAGCCATCGCGACCCCTGGAAATTGGGCCATTATGGAATGGTCACGGTGCAAGTCAAAGAAATTATTAACAAGATCGTTGTCTTGATTGCGCTCTCCGGCGTAAGTATAAAACATGATGCCATCTGCCCCCTGAAAGGCAGCATAGGCCAATATGCTATGGGGCATCTCAACGCGGTAGCGATTAGGAGCACCGTGGTTGTATTCGGAAAGTGTGAAAGGTTGATCGGTGCGTGCCAGTCCAGAAAAAGCATGGGTGATGGCTTCAAAGTTAGGGTCTAGCACCTGCGGTTGGTTGTTAATGAGCCAGTCGTAGCTATCCCAGGCAGTATTAGGAAAGTGAGGATGATCCCAGTAGCTATGATCATCCAAATAGTCGAGATCCAATTGATGTACCACATCGGCAGGACCAACTAGCGCATTGGTGCCGGTAATAGCAGCACTCACAAGCAACTGATCCGTGAGGTATTCTTTCATTTCACGGAAGTGCTCCGCTTGAAGAGCTACGTAAAAGCGGCTTAGGTCAGCTACCCTGGCAGGGGTGTAACTTAGGCGTTGGCTCCAAGGGATACGTTTGATGCTGGCGGTATTGAGGCTTTCGCCTGGTAGCAGGCCATCCACCGCTGGATTAGATAATGAGAAGTTATCAAACCAATAGGTGCCATTGCCACCAAGTGGGCTGATACTGAGTCGGCCAGCGGTAGTACTTTCAGAAGCTGTAAACAGTAAGCGGAATTCCTGCCACTGAGTGTTGGCCGTAAATGTTCGACCACTGTACCAGGTATAGGGGGCATCATCACGAAGGAAGGAAATGGAAAAATCCCGTTCGGTGTCAGTCCGTGCCCAAAACCGCAATTCATAGGTAGAGTCGCGTTGGAAGTTGAGGTCGTTTTGCTTGAACTGTATATGCCATTCTGTTCCCGTCGCCTGTGTAACCTGTAAAGCAACACATTGATTACCTGATTGAGGATTGGTATTGTCGAGAGTAATATTAGCTTGTGCAATGTCATGGGTTTCCAATAACCAAGGGGCTTGTAATAGTCCCTCTTCGAGGTCGGGGTTGGTGAGGTTTTCCTCGGTGCCAGCGGGGATGGTTCCGTTGTTCCAACTGGCTGCTAGGCTTTCATCATCGGCATATTCTTGTCCTAAGAAGGTATGCCAACGGTCATTGAGCATTTCATGATGATAGACCGTCAGTCGGCCTCCTTGGTTAAAAGGGCGCAAGGCGTTGCTTTTCCACCAGCCGTAGATGCTATTTTCGTTGTTCATCTCTACCATTACTACGACAGGATCTAGTGCAAGTGTTATTCCAGTGTAGGGGTTGACTTGGGCCAGTAATTCATTAGCATATTCTTTTTGTAGAGCTTGTAGCTGAGGGTCGTATAGCGTGACTACTTTACCAAAGTCAGCGATTGAATCAGCGAGGGGGACACCGTCGTTTAACCGAAAAGTACGCGTAACATGGAGGTTTAAATTGACATAGACGCCTTCTTGTTTGAGGCGAGAAATGAAATAGTTGAGGCGATCCATGCTTACAGGGTCAATTTGGAGGGTATTGTCTTGGCTATTGAGGAAGATTGTACCCTCATTACCTGCCCATGCGGGGTTGTCAAGGTGATGAAAACGGACAAGGTTGATCCCCATCTTTCTAAGGCGTCGAGCGATGGTTTCTGCCTCGGTATGGGTAGGGAAACAAGCTGAAGACGTGATATTGACACCCCAAAAACGGATGGCTTCACCTTGGCGCACGAATTGCCTACCCTCAGGTACTACTCTTTTCGCTTCTGTTATAGGGCTGGCAGGGAATGCCGGTAGAAATACAGAAGAGGTATTGTCATCGACAGGCAATGCAAAAGGAAAGCCATTCGAGAAGTTTTGACCAAAGAGGAGCGAGCTAAATACAAGGGCAAATAGGGATAGCTGTATGCGGAAATGAATGGTCATCATGGGGAAGTTATTTGCAAACTACATGGGCTGAAAAAGCAACGAAGTTATAAAATGAAGAAGACTAATCCTAGAGGCTCTTCCTATTAGGTGTTTGCTATCTTTGCCTTCATGAAAGCAGCACTGTTTATTGTTCTGGCTGTACTTGCCGGTGTAGTTTTACCCATACAAGCCGCCATTAATACCAAGCTGGGCAAATCCGTTGGAGACCCCCTTTATGGTACTTTCCTCTCCTTCATTGTGGGTATGGCTGGATTATTCCTATATCTTATTGTTGGGCGGGTAGATTTTGCCCAGATTCAAAATACCCAATCCGAGCACTGGTCGATTTGGGTCGGGGGGCTACTAGGTGCTTTCTACGTTGCATCACTGATTATTTTAACGCCGCGTTTAGGTGTGGCTGTAACCCTTGGGCTCACCGTCGCAGGACAGATGGCTTTCTCGCTGGTGATGGACCACTACGGTTGGTTGGGGGTTCCTGTTCAGGAAATCAATTGGTGGCGTATCCTCGGTATCAGCCTAATTGTAGGTGGGGTGTGGCTGATTCAGGCGAATTAGTTTTTTATAAAAATGTGTTCGTCTAAGATGTTGTTATTCAGGCCGATTGCCTGGAAGTTTATCTTTTGTCCATCTATCTCGAAAAGGCCGTAGTGATGTGCTTTGATGATGGTGTCCATCTGCGGGTAATCGGAAGATTGAGGAGGTTCTAGCCCTCCTCCTGCACCACCCATGATGAGGAAGTGGGTAGTTTGTTTATCGAAATTTTTCGATAAACGCTCATAACAATGGCTATGGCCGGAAAGTACAAAGTCGATTTTAGCAGTAGCAGCCTTTTCTTCGATCAAGTCCCTTATGAATTCATCACCGTGATAGCCTGGCCACCCTTGTGAGTAAGGCGGTTGATGAAGTAGTAAGAATCGCCAATCGGCAGCTTGCCATGCAGGAGATGTAAGTTGCTCTTCCAGCCAACGCAGCTGTTTGCCATTGATTCCCAGTGGGAAGCTCTCGTTGGGATCAAGTGCTATGAAATAACAGTTTTTATAAGCCCAGGAAAAGTAAGTATCCTCTCGGATATACTGTTGATACAGCACGGGGCGTAAGTCGTCGTATTGCCCGTCATAATCGTGGTTGCCAATGACGGGGAATACGGGGTGTTGCTCAGCAACAGGGTGTAGGGCATGGAGGAAATTCAGCCATTGTATATGTTGTGAACCATCGGCAACGAGGTCTCCCAGGCCAATACTGAAATCAGCAGCTGTGGTTTGCATGCTTTGGGTTAGTTGTTTAAAAATTGGCCACCCGCCTTGGCTATCCCCCCAAGCGGTAAAGGAGAAAGTTTCTTTTTGTGGAGCTGTTTGTAACTGGTATATCACACTCTGGAAATTTCCTTGTCGGAATTGATAATAGTAAGTCGTTGCAGGAAGAAGGCTCTTAAGTTGAAAGTTGAATATCCGGCCTGTTTGTGTATCTACCGTGAGACGGTTGTCTAGAGCTTCCCTATGGAGCCCAAAAACAAGTGAGGGAGGGGCAGAAGAGGTGGAAACAACCTTTAGAAGATATTCTCCGGGGACTTGTTCTTGAAGATAGGGCTTCGCCAAGAGCATTGGTTTTGCCGCGTTGTTGAATAGCGGATAGCTGGCATCTGGCGCAGCATAATCTTTGTGTCCAAAATAAGTAAGCCCTTCGTTTAATGGGAATAATTCCGCTTTTCGTAATCCACCTTCGAGTGCATTATTGAGTACCCGGATGATGAGGTCAGTAGAGTCGCTAGTTGCTGAGAGGGTAAAGGCATTGGGAAGAGATTGTGGGACTTGTACGCCTTGGTAAAATACCTGAGCACCATCATCGGCATTCACAACGAGGAGTATTGCAGAGTCAAGCAAGATGCGGGTTTTATACCACATTGAGCGATTGGGGTAGCTGATGCGATGGGGGAGGTTTACAAGGCTATCCTGGCTAGGAAAATCCTTAGCTGTAGCAAGAAAATATTCTGGTAGCTGACCAAGTGAAAACTGCCATGTTATTAACGGTTCGGCTATAGGTGGCTGTTCTCCTTGCCATTTTTGGAGTACTGCTTTTTGGCTTTCTGAAAGAAAAACGGCTGGTGTATAGACCTCAAAAGGTTGGCGTTCCTTTTCGCAACTCGCGCCAATGATAAATAGGGTAAGGAAAACAACTAATCGCATGATTTTAGGAGGTAGTTCATTGGCTGAAAATAAAAGTTAAAACTTTGACAAATGAATACGTGAAGAGATTTAATACAAACTTATCGATGCTTTACACAAGCTTCATTTTTTGTTTACTTTGTCTTTAGGGCGGTGTGGTACTTTTGGGAAATTTAGCGAAAAACCAAACCATCTTACTTATGCGTTGCCTATTTGTCTTTCTTGCACTTTCCGTAATTTTTTGTTGCACTTTGCAAGCCCAACAAGATTCCTTTTTGGTAAAGCCCTATTTGCAGTTTGCTACTCAAACAAGCATCAATGTTTTATGGGAAACAACGGCAGAAGCTACCTCGGTAGTGGAATATGGAAAGGCATTAGAAAATGCAAAAGAACCGAACCTGTCACAAAAAGTAAGTTTGGAAGGAACGCGCTTTTTACATGAGGTCGCTTTGCAAGGTTTAGCGTTAGGAACGAAGTACTTGTATCGGGTCAGAACAATCACGCTGGCGGGACAAGAAATTGTTAGTCCGGTATATACCTTTAATACGGCGGTTGATGAGGATGCTGCCTTCTTTTTTGCCTTGATTGGTGATTCACAGTTTAATACCAAGACGCCCCAAGCTTGGGGTGAAGTTGCTCAACGCGTATGGGAAGATCGCCCCCATTTTATCCTTCATGCTGGTGATTTGGTGGATATTGGTACCAAAAAAACGGACTGGACAGAGCATTTCTTTCCAAACGGGCATATTATCATGAGTCGTTTTCCAATGTATACTGTTTTGGGTAACCACGAACAAGATGCTCAATTGTATTACGACTATATGGTCAATCCTGCGCCGGAATACTATTACACTTTCCGCTATGGCAATGCACAGTTTTTTATGATTGATACCAACCGGGATGTTTTTGAAGGATCAGAACAGTATGATTGGTTGGAATGGGAATTGGCACAATCTGATGCAAAGTGGAAATTTGTAGTACATCACCACCCGCCCTATTCTTCTGAAGAGAATGATCATGGAGATACTTCTATCGGTGCGTCTACTTTCCAAACACAGTCTCGAAATTTGGTGCCTCTTTACGAAGCTTATGGGGTAGATTTTTGTCTTTTTGGGCACACCCACCTCTATGAGCGTACCTGGCCGATCCTCAAGAATGCGGTCAATCAGGAAAATGGCGTGGTTTATATCAATTCCGGAGGAGCTGGTGGAGGGCTCGAAGATTTTGATCCTGTGCGTTCCTGGTTTACCCAAGAGCTACAGGTACAGCACCATTACTGCACTTTTGCTATCCATGAGGGAACGTTGATTTTTAAAGCAATCGACGAAAAAGGTCGTCTTTTTGATACTTTTCAGATGACAAAAAAGGAGGAAGGCCAAGGCGTAGGAATGATGCAACAACCGCCTGCTCCTCATTTTACGATAGATCGTCTCATTTTTGAGGAAAATACCACCGTGGGGCTGGAAGCTTTGCAGCCGGATCACAAAATTGTTTACACGACAGATGGCAGTGAACCAAGCCTACAATCAACAGTTTACACAAGCCCGTTGAAAATAGAAAATAGTCTTACGCTAAAGGTTCGTGCTTATACTATGGGTGGCCACGCTAGCCGGGTTGTAGAACGGACGTTTCAGCAGATGACACCTTGGCCGGCAGTAAAGGTTAGAAAAATAGCACCAGGGCTGAACTACGATTACTACGAAGGAGCCTGGGATTATTTACCAGATTTTTCTGAACTGTCGCCTATTCGTTCTGGTGTTATGTCTTCGGTGAATGAAGAGAATGCTTCTCCTCGTAAAGATCACTTCGCCTTGGTACTCAATGGTTATGTTGATTTGCCAGAAGGGACAACCTATACCTTTTTTACTCGTTCAGATGACGGCTCGAAATTGTACATTGATGATCAATTGGTCGTAAACAATGACGGTAATCACGGCGCCTTTTATCGCTATGGAACCACGATTTTAGCCGCAGGGAAGCACAAGCTGAGAATTGAATATTTCGAAGGAAGCGGTTCGCAAATGCTACGGGCTGGTTTAGTCGATCCCGTTTTAGGAAAAGTACCTTTCCATCCTGGGCAATTGAGTCACTAAATTGTATTGAAGGTATAAGTCGGGTAAAGAACAGTAATAGTGTTGGATTCAGGTTATATTTGGATAAACCCCCAAATAGAACTTAGGCCTGATCACAATGCTATTACGACCATTTTTTTACTTTTTATTATTGTTTGCTGCTTCACTACCTGCACAGACGCCCTTTACCTGCGACGGACGGATGTATCGGGTCGTTGAGGAGCAGGGTGGTTCTACGTTTCAAGAGATCACGATTGATCTAGTGGCGGGAACAAGCACTTTTACGGATCGCCATTTTTTTGGTGGCTCCCGAATTAACGGTATCGCCTATCGACCTGCCGACAACCTTATTTACGGGGTGTTGCTGGGCGATCCTTATGTGCTTTGCCGTATTGATGCTGATTTTCAGTTGGAGAGTTTGCGAGCATTGGATTTGCCTGCTGATATGCTCTTTGTTTCCGGCGATGTTTCTCCCGATGAGCGCTACTTAGTGCTCCTTGGGTTCAGGCCCGAAAACAATGATAATCTTCTGGCGCTGATTGATCTTTCACGGCCTGATTATCCGATGACCATTATTCCTTTGGCTAAAAACAACCCGACAGCGGCCTTGTATTGTGCCGATATAGCTTTTCATCCAACATTGGATCTTCTTTTTGGCTTCGAGCACAGTGAAGGCCGGCTTATTACCATTGATTTGGCCAACGGCCTGGTTGATAATACTAGTTATCCTGTTGTCCCGGAAATCCAAGGCAATATGCCCTCGTTGTTTTTTAATGCCTACGGAGAACTATTTGGTATAGGTGCTGCGCTGGACGTTTTTACCAACCGAAACCTTTATCACTTTAATACGGTTGATGGCAGTGCCGTTCTTTTTGATGAATTAGGGTTTGAACGCAACCAGGATGCCTGTTCCTGTCCTTTTAAAGTAGAGGTGCTCAATCGAGTATCCAACCGGCAAGCTTATCCCTGTACGCGCTTGGAATTTGAATTCACCCTGCTCAATCGAACGGATCGCGAGCAAGAGGGCTTGAGTTTTCGAGATACCTTTCCGGAAGGGACGTTAATTCAATCTATAGGTGCTTTACCCTTTGCGGGGAATGTTGTCAGCGGGGTAGGTAGTAATATCCTCGCTATTGAGAATATACGTTTGCCATTGGGGGCCTATTCTTTTATGTTAGATCTCGCCATTCTGGAAACAGCTGCTCCCCAACTTGTCTTCAATTATGCTTACCTGGATAATGTGATTATTGATAATGCGATAAGTACGACCCTTGTTTTTTCTGATGATCCGGAAACACCAGCTAATGATGATCCGACGGCTTTTGAAATCAAAGAGCTAGCTATTGATTTTGCCAAAATCAACCCTTACTTGTGTTTTGAAGATACGCTCTTACTCAGCACCGGTATTGACAATGCCTCTTTTTATCAATGGAGTACAGGAGTAACCGGCCCTGATATTATTGTAACCCAACCAGGTACTTACGCTGTGACGGTGCAGACGCCTTGTGCTGAAGTCAATGCTGCCATTGTGATCGTTCAAGATGACCTAAGTGTAACGATTGGAAATGATCGTACGATCGAGCGCGGCGAAGAAATTACCTGGACACCAACGATAAATAGCTTGGTTCCTATTCAGCTTTACCTTTGGCATGAAGCTCCTGTTTCTACGTTGAGTTGTATCACCTGTGAAATGCCTTTAAGTAGGCCGTTGGTTGATAGCCACTATAAATTGTTGGTAGAAAATGCCAATGGCTGTATAGCAATGGCCGATGCTCAGGTGAAGATTCTTGGGCCGCAGGTTTATGCACCGAATATTTTCAGCCCTAACAGGGACGGAATCAATGATTATTTTTACTTACAAAGCCCGCAGGATTATAAAATTCGCCGCCTACAAATCTTTGATCGCTGGGGAGGGATGCAGTACGAACAAGTGGGTATTCTTAGTAATCAAGCTTTAATAGGCTGGGATGGAACAGCAAATGGACGCTCTTTAGGGGCAGGAGTTTTCGTCTGGCAGGCCGAACTGGAAGGACAGGACGGCGAGCGCTTCTTTTTGAGTGGAGATATTACTTTGATACGATAAAAAAGTGGCCGAAGACATTGTCTCCGACCACATGGTAATTGTTTTGTTTTGATTATTTCAAACTACATACTTGCTCTTAGTTGTTCTCCCACCAAACCGGGGTAGTGATTTCGTCAGCTCCCTGGTTACTAATAGCCGCTTGGTAGCTAGCAGCATTCAGTGCTTGCTCCTTAGAAGGATATTCAAAACGACTAGGGTATTCATTGTAGAAAGCATCTGGCCCCGGCTGGATGGTCGTAGGGAAGCCAGTACGCTTAAATTCGATAAATCCTTGGTAGTCGATATAAAATAGAGCAACATATTTTTGCTTAGCAATGGTCTCTAGTTGGTCATCGTAAGCACCTAAGTTGGTTAGGTAGTCGCTTGGCATCGTTACGTTCCAGTATTCGAAATTACTACTTACACCCTGGTCGTAAAAGCCTTGTGCATCAGCACTGATCCAGCCGCGTTGAGCAGCCTCAGCAAAGATGAACGCTACTTCAGAGAAGGTCATCAAGCGGCCTTGGTTAGCATTGGCTTGGAAGTGAAAGAAGTCGATACTGAATTTTGATAAAAATGCATCGCCTCCTTTATATTCGTAAGCAGGACCGTCAACGATACCGTTCTGCATCCCGGAAATTTCTGGTGTGCCAAGGGTTACAGAGTTGGCTGTAGGGTCGGCAAAGAACTCCAAGCGAGGGTCATCGTAATCTCTCAATACACCTTCCAAGGTCTCAGAAATCCGGTATTCGTTAAAAGAACCTACTCGGTAACGCGCTTCCTCAGAGATAGGGTGGGCGTTAGGGTAGGCTCCTAAGTACTCGAGTACAGCATTATCCTCGTTAGAAGTCATAACGGGGTACTTTTCAGAATCCGTATAGATCTTGCTGATCTCTGTGCGGCTCTGGTTTTCGTCTACATTGCTCAAGCGAAGAGCTACACGCAGGTGTAATGCATTCGCAAATTTTCGCCACTTCTCAAGGTCTCCATCAAAAACGATGTCACCTTTGATAGCAGGAAGGTTGTCTGCACTAAGAAGTGTATTGGCTTCCTCCAAAGTTGCTAGTAGGCCATTGTAAACTTCTTCCTGGCTGTCGTAAGCTGGCGTGTAAATCGCCTCCTCGTCGAAAGCACGGGTAGCTTCAGTGTAAGGAATATCTCCCCACATATCAGTAAGGATGTGACACATCCACGATTGCATAATCAATGATACTGCTTCATAACTAGGAAGGTTGCTTTCTATAGCAATCTGTTCCAAAGCTTTAGCGTCACGTACAGAAAGGTAAAGGCGATCCCATTCACCAGACTGGTCACCCCAGTCGAAAAGATCAAAAGAAGTGAAAACGATACGGGCACCGTACTGGGCCATTAGGTTACCTTCACTCCAGGCAGCACCTACCATTCTATTAACAGCGTCACGTTGTACGCCTGTTAATAATAGTTCCGGGTTGTTGTTGATAGAAGAGGCTACGTCTGGATTAACGTTGCTTACTTCAAAGCTGTCACAGGCTGTAAATAAAAACAGCAAGGCAGCAAATAGAATGAAAAACGTATTTTTCATGATGTTGTATTTTGTACATCCTGCTGGGCAATAGCGTTAATACTGACTGACCAGCAGGATGTGAAAAGCGAAAGAAGTTTAGAATTCGATGTCTAAAGAGAAGCCAAGACTACGAGTAGAAGGCACTGTAGCATTTTCAACACCAGGCACATAACTACCACCTCCAAAAGACAATAGCTCAGGGTCACCATGATTGTAATCTTTAGCCCACAGCCAAATGTTATTGCCAATCAAAGAAATCTTTGCTTTGCGAATGAAGGTGTTGTCCAGCAAGCTGGTGGGTAGGCTATAGCTTAGGCTGGCCTGGCGTAACTTGATGAAGGTAGCATCGTAGATACCTTCCGTATCATTGTCACGACGGTAGCGGTTGTTGTGGTAAGCGTTAGCAGGAACGATTACGTCATTAGCTACGTAGCTTACGTTGCCGTTGTCATCAGTAACTGCTCTTACGCCTTGTCCAATGATACCATCTGTACGGGTTTCACCAGTAGACTCGTCGATGTAGGTAAGGCCTGAATCATAAATGCCATCATGAGCACCACCAAACTCAGCATCACGTCCCCATAGGGTCTCAACAACATTACCAGAAGTTGCAGCGATCAGGCGTGTACGAGAAAGTAGCTCGCCACCCTGGCGCCAGTCAAAGAGGAAGTTGAGTGAAAATCCTTTGTAAGAAAATTCATTCGACCACCCTAGGTTGAAATCTGGGTTGAAATTGCCTACTTTGCGTAGCGTATTGTCTTGTTGTACCAAGCCGTTGTTGAAGATCACTTCGCCGAAGAATGGGCTATTAGGGTCATCTACCGTCTTGAGGCCGGTGCCCCACATGTCGCCTAAAGAGCCTCCTTTTTCAGCAATAAGTGTAATGCCGTTACCGCCGTATACGTACTGGTCAACGCCGTTAGGGAGTTCCAATACTTCGTTGGTGTTACGTGAAAAGTTAAAGAAGGTGTTCCAGTTAAGGCCGTTTTTAGACTTTACTGGAGTAGCGCTGATCAATACTTCAATTCCTCGGTTTTCGATCTTACCAGCGTTAATGACGCGAGAAGTTTTACCCGAAGAAGCAGGCAATTCGATAGCCAAAATCTGGTTTTCAGAAATACTGTTGTAGTAAGTAACATCAACACCCAAGCGGCTACGGAAGAAGCGGACGTCAGCACCGACTTCGTAAGAGGTCTGCTGCTCTGGCTTCAGGTCAGTAGGAGGCAATACGTTCGTTGGCGAAGCAATAGCATTGCTGCCCCAAGGGGTGTCACTGAATACAAAAAAGTCATTCAGGCGGTAAGGATCGGTGTCGCTACCTACTTGCGCCCAACCAAGACGCAGCTTGGCAAAAGACAAAGCACTTGCTGAAGGCAGGTCCAACATCTCACTGATCACTGCGCTCAGCGATACAGATGGGTAGAAGTAAGAGTTGTTGCTTTGTGGGAGCGTAGACGACCAGTCATTACGACCAGTAACATCAAGGTAAAGACGGTTTCTCCAACCCACTTGGCCGAAAGCGTAAAGCGAGTTGATCTGACGCTCAGGGCGATCAATCGCCTGGATGAGTGGGCCGTCTGCGTTAGATAGCGAGTATACACCAGGGATCAAAAGCGCGTTAGCGGCAATTGCGCTAAAATGATTGCGCTGGACCATCCGGTTGCCACCAGCATTGAGGCTGATGTCCCAATCTTCGTTTAAGCTTTTGCTGTAGTTCAGCAAGAAGTCGATGTTGGTCTCGTTGAAGTTGATCTTGTCTTCACGGTATTGCCCGTTCGGGAAACGCTGCGTAGAATAAGCACGCTTGATAAAGCGGTACTCAGAGAAAAAGTCACGACCGCCACGAACCATAAAATTCAGATCGTCAGTGATTTTGTACTTCGCAGAAATGTTACCAATTAGTCGATCCTTGGCTACACCATTGGTATTTTCATACATGGTGAAGTAAGGGNTGTCGTGGTAATTGTAGTTGTAGTTATACTGCTGAAAGCCTTCAAGGCCGTCCTGCCAGTAATCGCGTAGGCCGTTTACGTCTACTTGCTGTCCCCACCAAATGAAGAGGTACATTACGGATTCAGTACCATAACCGTTTACTGCACGGTTGTCACTGTCTGTACGGATGTAGTTAGTATTGGCGGAAACCGTCAAGCGATCCGACAAGTTGTAATCCGCCGAGAAGGATACAGTATTACGGCGCAAGTCCGTATTAGGAAGCATTCCTTTGTTATCCAGGTTGGTGTAAGATACACGGAAGTTGCCGCGATCATTAGAGCCGAAAAACGAGAAATTGTTGATCGTTGTATGGCCTGTTTCCAAGAAATTCTCTACTGGGTCACCTGGATCGGTGAAAGGTGTAGGGGTGATTGCACCGCGACGGTCAAGGTCAAGGCCACTGGCACCCAATACGAAGTCGAGTCCATGAACGTCTCCACCGCGTAGGCCATTTGCCGTAGGCGAGTCGTGCTGTGGACGAAGGGTTCCATCTAGGCGTGGGCCCCAGCTTTCGTCTACACCATCAAAAGTACCGTTGCCGTAACCGTCAACAAATGCGAAGTCGAAGTTTTTACCCTGGCCGTATACACGTTGGTATTCCGGGCCGGCAAGCATGGTTTCGAAGGTGGTTTTTGAATTAACAGAAACACCTATTCCTTTACGATTTTTACCAGATTTAGTGGTGATAATAATAGCTCCGTTAGCTGCACGTGAGCCATAAAGTGCAGTGGCGTTTGCTCCCTTTAATACAGAAATTGACTCAATATCATCAGGGTTGATTTCACCTGCACCATTACCATAGTCAATGTTCATATTGGAGGCAATACCACTGGTGTTGGTTCTGGTGTCAGTTGTATTGTTAATCGGGGTACCGTCTACCACAAAAAGCGGTTGGTTGTCTCCACCCAAAGAGGAATAACCACGGATTACTACACTGGCCGATTGTCCGGCACCGGTTCCGTTGGTCACAACTTGTACTCCTGCTGCACGACCTGACAAGGTGCTCACGAGGTTGGCCCCATTGGCTGCGCTAATGTCTTCTCCATTAACTTCTTGTACGGCGTAACCGAGTGACTTTTCTTCTCGGGCAATACCCAGTGCAGTAACGGTCACCTCGTCCAAGCCAATACCTTCACTAAGGCTTAGATTGATTTCTTTCTGACCATTAACGGCAATTTCCTGAGTAGCATAACCCACGAAAGAAAAAAGAAGTACTGCGTCTTCTGCTGGTACTTCTATTTCATACTTTCCGTCAAAGTCTGTAATGGTTCCTGTAGGAGCTCCTTTGACGATGATGTTGACACCGATTAAAGGAGTTTCAGTGCCTTCTTCCAGTACCGTTCCGCTAACGGTAGTCTGCCCGATAAGGGCAACTGAAAATAGGCTAAAAAAAACAAAAAAGGCGAGTGGCTGCCACTTCCGGGAATAGAAGTGACACGCTTGCACATGTAGAGCAAGTTTCATAATTTAGTGGTTTAAGCATGTAAAAATGTGGAGAGCTTTGGGTGATGGCCGTCACCCAGGCTCTTTTTTGTTTCCTAGTCTTTCGATTAAGATTTAGCAAAGTTGCTAACAAACTAAGGCTCCTGCAAAAGTTTACAATTAAGTATGAGTTAAGAAATCCTTAGGTCAGTGTAAAAACAGTTAACTTCTGATTTTCAAATAGTTGCATGACCTATAGAGGCTTCTTATGTTGACAAATAAGAAACTTTTTTATTGGTATGTGTTACCAATTAGTGGTACCTGTAGCTTGGCCTTTATTGATAGCGTTTAGCGTCAAGCAAGAGTGTCGCCAGATAGTCCCAGTCTGCTGGCTTGATCGTAAAAGTGGTGTCCTTGGCTTGTTCATCAATTTTCCGAAGAACAATTGAATCCGCAAAAAAAGGAGAGGCTTCAAAGTCTTTTGCTTCCCGTATTTGCATCGGGCCACCCTGATAGCGAAGGGTTTCTTTGCTGGCTTCGGAAAGGGTATCGTAATAAGCAGTATCCGCGAAGCAGAGGTAGCGTTTGGCATCTACGTGATTTCGGATAGTCGTCAGCAGCCGCTCACGGAAGCCTAGTTGACGAAGGAATTCCTCCCCGATTCGGTCGTGGGCTTCGGCACCAAAGTCACCCATGCTCCGATTTTTTTGCTCCTCGGTAGCCGTTAGCAGGTGTCCGATGTCGTGCAAAAATGCCGCCAAAATAAGTTCCTCATCCAATCCTTGCGCTTGTGCGATTAATCCAGCTTGGATAGCGTGTGAATTTTGCGTGATTTGTTCACCATAAGCAGCTTCACCATGTTGTTGAAACAGCTCTAGAATAAGGTCTCTTTTTTCTTCGATAGTCATGACCGGATGCTGATTAAATGAGGGGAAGTTAGTCTACCGTTACCGGAATGGTTATAGACGGATGTACTCTGGGAGCAGTTATGGCATTCATCACTTCAAAATGGAGCTCTAGTTGTTTGAGTTGCTCCAGGGTTTTTACAGAAAAGGTCGTAGTAGTATTGGGGTGCAGGGTGATGAGGCCGGCATTGTCGTGAAAGTTGTAGAAGTCCTGGGTAGCCAGCAGGTATTCCACATCACTGTCGTTGTAAATAGTGACATCCAGCACCGAGGAGATTCCCTGATAAGCGGCTTTAGAAACACGAAGGCTACTATTGATTAAGGGTAGAAGATGTTCACGATAACCAATGAGAGTATTCCTGAACCAAACCACAGTTCGACCGGCAAACAAGGCCTCTTTCAGTGCTTCCGGGGTGCGTTCCGGGGCAAAGATCAAAGTGACAGGGCGGTGGCCTCCGTGGGGAATTTCGTATTGCCAGTCTACTAGTCCGTGAATGTCTGAAGTGCCCATGATGGTCAGGCCATGATCGATAGCGATCTGCAATGCTTCGTCGCTAAAGGTGAGATCGTTTACGACTTCTATTCCATGGAGTAGTTTTTGGTCAATCAAATAGCGGTGAAAATCATTGAGAAAAGCTACGCCGTCTCTTCGTTGAGCAATCCAATTGGGGTGGTTGGAAAAGACAAATGCCCCCTGGCGGTTGGCTTCGATAAAGACCTCAAGGGAATCTTCGATCAAGAGTTTATTGGCATCTTCGATAAAAATGGCGTTGGTATGCCCCGGCGGCATCTTGCGAGTGATCTCGGCACCGGGAATAACCAGTAAATTATAAGGTCGCGCATATTGCTCTGCTAGTTCGTAAGCCCGATTGCGATCAGGGTGAGGGAGGTCTTCGCTGTGAGGTTGGTATTCAAGGTGTTCTGTTAAAGAAATAACGTCGACACTATCGCGGAGTGCTTCCTGGATGCGGATGTCAGGCCATACGCTACCATCTGAAAATACGGTGTGCTGGTGGAAGTCGGAAACGATGGTCAGATAGCCTGGTACATCCGGAAAATGAATGGCCCGCTGATGGGCATGGTCGGCGGTAGATTGCGCAAAGCTGGTACTGAGGTAGCAAAGGTAAAGAAGGAGTAGAGTGGAAGATTTCATGAATACTGGTTTTAAGCTGCCTTTCGGCAAAACGTAGAAAGGTAAGTTAAGCGCCTGTTAGGCGTTTTTCTTCAAGAATAACTTCTTCAGCAAGCCCGAAGGAAAGGGTCATGCCCGCTCCACCAAGGCCCGTTACAATGGTGACACCTGGTTCGGGGTGGAGGATCAGCTCGGTTGCGCCATTCATCATTTTGGCATAAACACCGTGCCAGTATTCGGCAATATGTAGATCGGGTGCTTTGGCAAAACGGTGGAGGTAATCGAGGATGAGTTGATTGATCTCTTGTTTGTCGAAAGGGTTAGGGGTGTAATCGTATTCATGGCTATCACCAATGGTGAGCTCCCCCAAGGCTGTTTGTGATACCATTACATGAATACCATACTGATTGTAAGCAGGCAGTTCGTTGGCAATCCGTGCTTTAAGTGCCGGTAGGTGTTTGCATTGAGCAAAAGCAGCATAGTGTTGGAGCGTTAGTCCGGCAGCTAAATTTGCGCCTAGTTGCCAATTGTTGGGCTGTGGAGCTGTTCGCATCATCTGAAGTTTGCAACGTTGCAATGGTGCTTGAGCCAGAAGTTCTGGATAGAGAGTAGAAAGGTCATCTCCTCCGGCAACGATGATGCGATCAGCCGTCCATGATTTTTTGGCAGTTTGTAGTTTCGGGTAGTTGATTTCCTTTATGGTGTGCCGGTAGTAGAGGTCTACGCCAAGTTGTTCGGCTAGGTAAGCGTGGATTTGGGTGATGGCCTGTCGAGGGTCGACGTTGACTTCTGTATCACTGTACATTGCGCCTAGTAGGCCTTCCGTTTTTACTCCAGGACTGTAGGCGGTTGTTTTTTCTGGCGAAAGTATTTCAATTTGGTAGCCTTGTGCACCAGCCAAGTCTGTAAATTCCGTGAGTACCTCCATCTCGTCTTGCTGGTAAGCGAGATGTAAAGACCCTGCTGCTGGTGCCCAAAATTTACTCTTTTCAGCGAGGTCTAGCCAATGTCGGCGGCTGCGCAAGGCCCGTTCCAGACGGTTGGGAGCTTGCCCGATGGGCCATACCATTCCAAAGTTGCGAATGGTTGCTCCTACAGGACGATCGTTGCGCTCGAAGAGGGCTACTTTCTGATTGGCTTTAGCAGCGTGATAGGCATGAGCAGTACCTATTATACCGCCTCCAATAACGGCGAGGTCGTAATGTGATGTTGACATTTAGAAGAAATGTGTTTACAAATAAGAAACTTTTCTTTCCGGCGGTGAAATTAATGACAATGTAAAAGAGGTGCTGTTTTTGTTGCGTTAATTGATGTTTAAGTTTTTGTAAAAGGAATTATTTGCTTATCTATTGTTGATTATTTATCAACTATGCTTTTACATTTGTAACCAAGATATTATAACAATGAGTGAACATTTACTGTCAGATATAGGCCACCGAATTCGCCAATTACGCAAGGAACAGGAAATGACTGTTGCTGGGTTAGCGGAGCAAGCAGGAGTAAGTAAAAGCCTCCTGTCTAAGATTGAAAATGGCCGTACGGTACCTTCTTTACCGGTGCTCTTGAATCTCATCAAGGCGCTGAATTTGTTGCCGGAAGTTTTTTTTCAAGGCCTGTCGTTCGAAGCTCCACAGAAATACATTCACCGTACGGCAGCAGAGCGCCAAAAAATAGAGAAAGAAGAAGAGGCTGTGGGGTTTCGCTATGAGCGAATGGTGGAACGAAGTTTCAGTGATTTCACCCTAGAGGCGGTGATGTTAGATATTGAGCCTGGTGCCAAACGCGCCATGGTAAGTACGGACGCCTGGGAATTCAAATTTGTGCTCCAAGGAGAATTACAGTACCAGATCGAAGAGGAAATTATTCCTTTGAAAAAAGGAGATGCCCTGCTCTATGATGGCCGTCGACTTCACGTGCCCCGCAACGAAGGAAAGGAAACTGCAAAAATGCTGGTGCTCTATTTGTATGATAAAACAACGGATTAATAAATAACCTATCCAATAATAAATAATCTTTTAATCACATGTTGACAAATGAAATTGAGATGGTCGTTTTCGATATGGCGGGAACGACCGTACGCGACCAATCTGAAGTAGAACATTGTTTTTACCAAGCAGCTGTAGAGACTGGCCTAGATGCTGATAAAGACCAGATCAAAGCCATGCAGGGCCTCCCTAAGTTGGAAGTTGTCCAAACCTTGTGGGCCGAAAAAATGGATGCGACCACCACCGCTTACCAGGAAAAAGTAACCACCACCTACGATCACTTTCGGCACGTTTTAGAGACGCATTACCAAACGGCGGAAGTCGTACCCACAGAGGGGGCACTCGCAACCTTTGCTTGGCTAAGGGAGCGAAACATTAAGATTGTCCTTACCACCGGGTTTTACCGCAAGGTGGCTAATATCATCCTTGATCGCCTAGGCTGGAATACGGAACTAGACGAAAATTTTAGGGCTATAAGCACCGATGCGATCATCGATTTCTCGCTGACACCTGATGAGACCGGCACTGGTCGTCCGCATCCTGCAATGATTTTGTACGCCATGGAAACCTTTGGCATTACTGATCCCAAACGGGTGGTGAAAATCGGCGATACGCCGGCAGACTTACAAGCGGGTGCTGCTGCTGGCGTGGGCCTCAACCTGGCGGTTACCAATGGTACACATACCGAGGAAGCACTAAAGGCTTATCCCCACGATATACTGTTGTCTTCCATGACACTGCTGCCTGAAACGATCACCAAGCATTCACCAGCAAGCGCCGCTAAATAACCTAATTATGCTTCGTCCTGTTGCGAAATGGTCGCCTTTGGCCATCACGGTCTTTGCTATGTGTACGTCCTTTGCGACTTACTTCGGCATGTACGCATTTCGTAAACCATTTACAGTGGCGGCCTACGAATCGGCTACTGCCATCGGAGCGGTCGTTGATTTTAAAATCGCGATTGTCATCGCACAGGTCTTGGGGTATGCAACGTCCAAATTTATTGGTATCAAAGTCATTTCGGAGTTGCGCCCCGGCGTGCGTTTCCGAATGTTAGTAGGCTTGGTGGGGCTCGCTTGGTTGGCCTTGCTGGGATTTGCACTCTGTAAAGATGCTAGTTGGAGTTTACTTTTTTTGTTCCTCAATGGATTGCCATTGGGCATGGTTTGGGGCCTTGTCTTCAGCTATCTCGAAGGCCGGAAAACGACGGAATTACTAGGGGCAGCGCTTTGTACGAGCTTTATAGTCGCTTCCGGCGTAGTGAAATCAGTAGGAGCTTGGCTGATTCAGGATCAAGGCCTTAGCGAATATTGGATGCCTTTTGCTACGGGGGCAGTCTTCTTACCAGGCTTAATCCTGGGGGGATGGCTGATGGAAAAAATTCCACCACCAAGCAAAGAAGACATTGCGATGCGTACACAACGAGCACCTATGACCAAAGCAGAGCGACGTGCTTTTTTTCAAAAATATGCACCGGGCCTGCTGGCGCTCATTTTCTGCTATGTAGGCATCACTATCTATCGTGATTTTCGCGATAATTTTGCCCTTGAGCTATGGACAAATCTCGGTTATGGAGATGCTCCTTCTGTTTTTACTTTGGCAGAACTACCCATTGCGGTACTCACTTTGGTGATGCTGGCGCTTACCATGTTTGTTCGCAAAAACAGAACGGCTTTTTTACTTTATCTCTGGCTTATCCTTGCCGGTAGCCTTATCGTGGGTGGGAGTACCATTGCTTTTCAGGCGGGCGTTTTGCCCGGTGCGTGGTGGATGATATTGATTGGTGCCGGGCTTTATATCATCTACATCCCCTACAATGCTATCCTTTTCGAACGACTCATCGCTGCCTTGGGTAGTGTAGCCAATGTAGGCTTTTTGATGTACCTGGCAGATGCATGGGGGTATGCGGGTAGCGTCTTGACCTTGCTTTATCGAAATTTTGGTCAAGGTAAACTCAGCTGGTTGAACTTTTTTATCAAAATGAGCTATGCAGTTTCACTCGTGTGCTGTGCAGCTACGATGATTGCTATTGTCTATTTCTATCGAAAAATAAAGCAAGTACCTGTTTTAGGGGCTGCTTAAAACCAATGTCATGAAAAATTTAATGGCTGTTTTTTTTATTGCTTTCATCTGCTTTTCCCTTACCGGGCAAAACAGTGAACCCCTTACGGAAAACGTTTTTATCATCACGCTCGATGGCCTACGCTGGGAGGAACTTTACGGAGGTATCGTCGATTCTATGGTCGACAACAGGGACCTGACAAGCTACCAAGACGAAGTCAAGAAGGATTTTGGTGGTGAAACATTAGAAGAGCGCCGGGTGAAATTGATGCCTTTCTTTTGGAATACCATCGCTAAGCAGGGCCAGTTGTATGGTAACCGTTGGGAAGGAAATAAAGGAAACCTGACCAATTTCTTCTGGTTTTCCTATCCTGGTTACAATGAAATCCTCAGTGGTTTTAGCGATCCTCGTATAAATAGCAATAATAAGGTCAATAACCCGAATACCACCTTGTTGGAGTGGCTCAACAAAAAGCCTGCCTTCCATGGTCGGGTCGCTGCCTTTGGTTCCTGGGATGTATTTGACTATATCGTGAATGAAGAGCGCAGCGGTATTCCCGTTAATTGCGGCTACGACCTTGCAGAGGGAGACAATTTATCCGCCAAGGAAGTCTTCCTCAATGAATTGAGCCAGCAGGCACCCCTGCTTTGGAACAGCGTTCGTCCAGATTTTCTGACCCATAACTATATGATGGAATATGTTAAGCGACAGCACCCCCGGGTTGTATACATCAGTTACGGTGAAACCGACGATTTTGCGCACGATGGTTCTTACAATCGTTACCTCTACAGCGCCCACCAAACCGATCAAATGATTGGCGAATTGTGGGAATATATACAAAGTGATCCGGTCTACGCAGGAAAAACCACCCTTCTGATCACCACCGATCACGGTCGCGGCAATAGCCCGATGACGGAATGGAAGAGTCACGGCAAAACTTACGATGGGTCAAATGCTATTTGGTTTGCAGCGCTGGGACCTGATATCCCAGCCTTGGGCGAAGTGAAAACGGAGGGTCAATGGTGGCAAAACCAAGTTGCCAAGACAGCGGCCGCTTGCTTAGGACTGGATTACTCTAACCCTAAGGAAGAAGTAGGAGCCATAATAGAAAGTGTATTGAAGAAATAAGGGTTTCCCTGGAAGCTTCGGCTTAACCAGGAGTAACCAAAGCTCGCAAGGCTACGGTATTTGATGAATGTT
Source organism: Lewinella cohaerens DSM 23179 (assembly GCF_000379805.1). GTDB lineage: Bacteria > Bacteroidota > Bacteroidia > Chitinophagales > Saprospiraceae > Lewinella > Lewinella cohaerens. The sequence continues at coordinate 348,457 of NZ_KB903532.1, forward strand.
TGCACTTTAGGTAAGGAACAGCACGAAAATAAAATACGATTTTGTTTCTCAAATAGTTGACTAAACGATTCATTTCAAGTGTGTTAACTATTTGAGAAACTCAAAAAAATCGCAATTTATTTTCTGCGCAATACCAAGCGTAACCGAATGCTCCGCAAGAGCAGAGGGAAAAACAGCAGTCGAGAATGCCCCATACGACGAGAGACACGCCACTCTCCAAAAAAGGCGGCGCTGTCAGTGTACCAGCTCGGTTGGTGGACAAGCTGAGAACCATGGTTGTAGCAGATCGTGGATAATGCAGCAAAGGCACTGGCGCAAAAGGCTTAGTCTCCGCCTTTTTATATTTTTTCAGGCTGCTTTTACCATGGTTGAATCCATGTATCCAACCTATAATTATGGACCCCAATATTTCCGCTTTCCGACTTTTCCAACCCTTACACCCATAAACCTGTCCAACTTCTACACCAACAACAGCCCCATTTTCGGCCCTTTCTATTGGCAAGCATGGTCTTGTTTTCGGGATCTTTATCGCAGGGGAAGGGAGGCTTGTTGAGCGTGGTCGCTCTCGGCTACTTCTACTCTGGTTGAATGTTTCTGATTTCCAACTCTTACACCTTTCTAACCCTTACACCATCCAATAGAACCATCAAACCAACAAACGATCAAACCAACTTCTCCCCCAAATACTGCCCCGTATAGGATTCCTTGACTTTGACCAAATCTTCCGGGCGGCCCTGGAACACCAAGTGGCCACCTTCTACACCGCCCTCAGGGCCGAGGTCTACCACCCAGTCGGCGCATTTCACCACCTCTAGGTTATGCTCTACCACCAGTACGGTATGGCCTTTTTCTACCAATGCATTCAGCGCATCCAGCAATTTGCGGATATCGTGAAAATGAAGGCCTGTCGTAGGTTCGTCAAAAATGAAGAAGACGTGATCGCGGGCACTTTCTTTGCTCAAAAACGAAGCCAGCTTCACCCGCTGCGCCTCACCGCCCGATAAGGTAGAGGAGGCTTGCCCCAATTGCACATAACCCAGCCCTACATCAAATAACGGCTGTATTTTACTAAGAATATCATTGTGCTCCTTGAAGAAATCCAGCGCTTCTTCAATACTCATCTGTAGGATCTGGTGGATGTTTTTATTGTTGTAAGTAACATCCAGTACGTCCGACTTGAAGCGCTTGCCGCCACAAGCTTCGCACTCCAGACGAATGTCCGCCAAAAACTGCATCTCTACCACAATTTCACCATCGCCTTTGCATTCGTCGCAGCGGCCACCATCCACGTTAAACGAGAAGTGTCCCGGCTTATAGCCCCGGATTTTCGACAATTGTTGGTCCGACATCAATTTGCGGATAGCGTCATAAGCTTTCACGTAAGTAATTGGGTTCGAGCGCGATGATTTTCCAATAGGTTTCTGATTCACCAGCTCGACCTGTGTCAGCATCCCTACTTCGCCCTCCAATTCCTTGAAAACACCGGGCGTTTTGCTATACGTTTCTTCTAGTTCTTTCTTTAGCGCCCGGTAAATGATGTCTTTTACCAAGCTGGTCTTGCCGCTACCCGATACGCCTGTTACTACCGTCAGCGCATTCAGCGGAATGTCGGCGTCTACGTTTTTCAGGTTGTTTTGTCGTGCTCCACGTATCCGCAGGTAGTTGCTCACCGGGCGGCGGCTCTCGGGGACGGGTATGGCCATCCGACCGCTCATGTATTTGGTGGTCAGGCTTTCTGTTGCTTCGTCGTAGATGTCTTCGTAAGGCCCGGCGAAGACGACCTCTCCACCGTGGATACCGGCCGCCGGGCCGATGTCGATCAGGTAGTCAGCGCTTTTAATCACATCTTCCTCGTGCTCTACCACCACGACCGTATTGCCCAGGTCGCGCAAGCGCTCCAGCACCGTTACCAGTCGCCCGGTATCGCGTGGGTGCAAACCAATACTAGGTTCATCCAGCAAGTACATCGATGCGGTAAGATTGCTGCCCAGTGTCCGAGTAAGGTTGATTCGCTGGGTTTCCCCACCACTAAGGGTATTCGACAAGCGGCTCAAGGTTAGATATCCCAGCCCGAGATCAAACATAAACTTCAGTCGATTATTGACCTCCAGCAGCAAGCGACGACCAATCTGCTGGTCGTTTTCATTGAGTTTAAGCTCCGTAAAAAAGGTCAGTAAATTCTTGATCGGCATATCCGTCAAATGGGTGATCGGGTGCCCGCTCACCAGCACATAACTGGCCTCCTGCCGCAGGCGGCTACCATCACATTCTGGGCAGCGCGTACGCCCACGGTAGCGGGCCAACATTACGCGGTTTTGTATTTTGTACATCTTCTCCTGCAGCTCGCCAAAGAAGGCATCTATGCCATTAAAGAAGCTGTTTCCGCGCCACAATAAGCGCTGTTCAGCCCTGCTCAAATCCTGGTAAGGCGTATGCACAGGGAAGTCAAATTTGTGCGCTACATTCAAGAATTCATCCAACCAACGCCCATAGCGCTCTCCTTTCCAGCAAGCGACCACGCCTTCGTACACACTCAGCGCCGGATTGGGAATCACCTTGTTTTCATCAATGCCCATCACCAAACTGAAGCCTTCACATTTAGGGCAGGCGCCGTAGGGATTGTTAAAATTGAAAAGCTGTGGAGAAGGTTCCAAAAAGGTCATCCCGTCCAGCTCAAAGCGGTTGTTGAAGTTCTTGGTTTCACCACCAATCGTCATCACCTGGCAGTCGCCTTCACTCTCGTAGAAGGCCGTTTGCACCGAATCCGCAATACGCTTATTGTTCTCTTCGTCGTCCGCTTTTATCACTATCCGGTCTACCAAAATCAGCAACTCTTCTTTCAGCTTTTCCAGCTTTTTAGGCAGGTTTTTATCTTTCGACTCCATCAACTCTTGAATATCCTGGAGTTCGCCGTCCCAAAATACGCGGGTATATCCCTTTTGTAGCAACAGTTGCAGCTCGGCACCCAGCGTTCGGTCGCGGTATTTTGCAGGGGCTGGTGCCAATAGTTGCACCTTGCTACCCTCAGGCAGTTGCAGTATATAGTCGACAACATCCGACACCTCGTGTTTCTTTACCTCCATCCCCGACACAGGGCTCACTGTTCTACCAATCCGAGCATACAGCAAGCGCAAATAATCGTAAACTTCGGTCAGTGTACCCACCGTCGAACGCGCATTGGCCGTACTCACCTTTTGCTCAATCGCAATGGCAGGGCAGATGCCTTTGATGTAGTCCACATCCGGTTTCTTCATCCGCATCAAGAACTGCCGCGCGTAACTCGACAGGCTCTCCACATAGCGCCGTTGCCCTTCCGCAAACAGCGTATCCATCGTTATCGACGATTTCCCCGACCCCGAAACACCGGTAACCACTACCAGTTTGTTCTTCGGAATATCCAGACTTATGTTCTTCAGGTTGTTGCTGCGTGCACCTTTGATAAAGATCGTATTGCGCAAGTCAGCCTTGGTGATTTCTCGGGTCGTATCTACGGAACTCATGCGTTCTTTTTGGTCTAAAGTAAGCAACAAAGATACACGCTTTGAGTTGTCCACCGAAGGATAATTAGAGGATTTGTTTCTATTTGTTGATTTTGTCGAATTGTTTTAATTATTTGTTTTGCCACAGGCACTGGAACTACAATATTTTGGGCATTCAAAAGAAAAAATCTCTGCGCCACTGCACAAGCTACTTTTTTGGGGAGGTTCTTCTTTTTTTTTGGGCCCCACCTGCGCCCTGCGGGCTCGGTGCCGCGTCGTCCGCACTGCGCTGGCGCCACAGTGCTACCACCGCTGGTCCTTGCGGCCTCCGGCCACCGCGCTCCGGCCGCTGGCCTGCGCGCTAGGATGGAGCAATGCGTAATTCCCAGCTGGAGGCAGGGGGGTAATTGTCCTCCTTTTGGAGGAGGTGTCCGAAGGACGGAGGAGGACTGCCCTCACCGATAGGCTTGTATGCTACTCCAACAGGATATATTTTGAGTAAGTGCCATTCAATAAAGGTTCTTCATCCTTTAGGGGGGAGTGGTTGTACCCGCCATAAATGATGGGGAACCACATCTTTGTACGAGGCAGTCTATTAAGCGAATTTCTATACCCTACGTCCCCCGCAAAGCATCCACTGGGTTCCCCAGCGCCGTCCGCAACGACTGGAACCCTACCGCCAGTAGCGCCACCAATAACAACACCCCACCCGTAAGGAAGAAAGTACCGATACTGATCGCCGTGGCGTACACAAATCCCTGCAACCACTGCTGCATCAGGTACCACGACAGCGGCAAGCTAATCACCAATGCAATAAGAATCAGTTTGCCGAAGTCACGGGTAAGCAGTAGGAACAAACCACTGACCGAAGCACCCAACACTTTGCGGATACTTACCTCTTTCTGGCGTTGGAGTGCCGTGAAGGTCGCTAAACCCAATAGCCCAATACTCGCAATCAGGATCGACAAGAAGGCAAAGAGTCGTGCCACCTTGCTCATCCGAATTTCAGCCTCATACATTTGTGAAAACCCTTCATCCAGGAAGGTGTACTGAAAAGGTTGATGAGGAGCTAATGCCTTCCATTTTTGCTCAATATCGGTAAGTAACCCAGGCAGGTCCGTTGGTGTCACACGGGCAGCTACAAAGCGAGTACTTTGGCTTTGATGCAATACCAGTGGGTCGATTTTATGATGAAGTGATTCAAAGTGGAAGTCTTTTACGACACCCACAATATTGTAGACATGAAGTTCAGACTGATCGCCTGCATCCTCGCCGAAGTTGCGGCTGATCTGTTGACCAATGACGTCGCCGGTGAGGCGAAACTCGCGGATGGCGGCTTCGTTAACGATAACATTGGTCGTAGTTCCTGTTTCAGTAGTAGGCTCAAAGTTGCGGCCTTCTACCAATTCAATGTCTATGGTAGGCAGGTAGTTTTCATCTACATACCATACTTGCATCATGTACAGCGCACTTTTATCAGGGCTATTGCCCAGAAAGTAGCCACTTTTATTGCGGCTGGAAGGGGTCGGCAGATAGCTGGTCGTCGCAAGGTGTTTTACCCTGGCGTCCATCTCCAACTGAGAGGTAAAGGCCGATAGTTGATCACCCAAACCATAAGCACCGTCAATGAGCAACAGCTGCTCTTTGTTATAGCCGAGTTTTTTCTCTTGTACAAATTGCATCTGTTGGTATACGGTCAGCGTTCCTACCAATAGTAAGGTCGTAATAGCAAACTGAAAGACCACCAGCGCGCCCCGCAATCCCGATTGGTGGCTCCTGCCATTGCCTTGTACGCGTTGCTGAATGGCTTCGAGCGGTTTGAAACCCGCCAAAACAAAGGAAGGATAAACCCCTGCAAGCAAGCCAATAAGAGCTACCAGCGAAAAGCCGATAAAAACCATCAGCGGTTGCTCGGTAAAGAAACCCATGCTGATGGATTTGCCTGCCAGTTCATTGAAATAAGGTAAGGTAATCGCCATTCCAATCAGCGCTACCCCCAATGCCATAAAAGCGAGCAGGGTACTCTCTGACAGAAACTGCCCCATAAGCTGGCGCCGACCAGCACCTACGACTTTGCGGACGCCTACTTCTCGGGAACGAGTAGAGGCTCTTGCTGTCGCCAGGTTAACAAAGTTGATGGCCGCCAACAATAATATAAATAAGCCCACGGCACCAAAAATGTAGAGGTATTTGATGTCGCTACTAGGTCCGAGGTTCTCCTGGAATTCAGAATGGAGATAGATATCGTGCAGGGGCAAAATGGTAAAGGCTCCTGAATTACCGGCTGCGAGGAAGTCATCGAAAGAAATTTTCAAAAACTGTTCCATTTCACTGCCCAGGTGCCGACGAAGAAACTCAGGGAGTTTGGCTTCTATTTTGGCAATCTTGGCCCCTTCACGAAGCAGAAAGTAAGTCTCGAAATTCATATTGGTCCACAAGGTCTCGCGACTTTCCGGAAGGTCAGCCATGGCCAAAAAGATGTCTTGCTGGATGGTGGAATTTTCAGGCAAGTCGGCCAAAACACCATTAACAACGTAGTCTGACTCATTGTCTAATTGGATCGTTTTACCGATGGGGTTTTGATTGCCGAAATACTTTTTAGCAATGGATTGGGTGACGATAGCCGTTCCTGCTTGTCGCAAAATGCTATTGGGGTCGCCATCGATTAGCACAAAGTCAAAAATATCCAATAGTGTACTGTCTGCATGGACAACTTTCCTTTCCTGAAAGCTTTGGTTTTCGTAGCGTACGAGGTACTCCCCTGTTTCCCGAAAGCGAACGAAGCTTTCTACTTCCGGAAATTCTTCCTTCATTACAGCCCCTACGGGTGCGCCAAGCTGTGGCACGGTAAGATCGTTTTCGCCCATCTCTCCAAGGAAATTCATGCGAACAATCCGTTCTCCTTTTTCGTGAAAACGATTAAAACTCAGTTCGTCCTGAACGAAAGCCGCAATGAAAAGGAAACACAGCATCCCACTGCTCAACCCCAGTAAGTTGATGCCGCTATAGAACCTGTTCTTCCAAAGGTTTCTTAAAGCGGTCTTGATATAGTTCTTAAACATAATGTCGGGTGATTTCAATTCGATAATTATATTGCAAGTGTTGTGCCATTCGGATATTTAATTGATAATCAGTAATTTACACAGTTACTAATGGCCAATTCAGTGTGCATTCATGAACATAATTGTACGAAAATGGACAGTTATGTTGCTAGAAGAGAATCAAAAAGAGAGGCTTATATTTTCTTATATGCTCTTATATGGTTCAATTCAATTGCTATAAAGAATCCTTGTAACCAGTCATATTCTGCTTCCAATTTCCCATCTTTGCGTTCCCCAAAAAAGAAGCTCATGTCATCAGCGTTGATTAAGCGAATTGCAAAGGCGGTTAATATTTCGGAGAAGCAGGTAGCAGCAGCTTTACGGCTGTTTGACGATGGCGCAACCATTCCTTTTGTTGCCCGTTACCGGAAAGAAGCTACCGGAGAGTTGGACGAAGTAGAGTTGGCTGAAATTCAACAAGAGCACAAGCGCCTGACCGATTTGGAAAAGCGCCGCGAAACCATCTTGTCTGCCATTGCGGAGCAGGGCAAGCTTACGCCCGAATTGGAACAACGTATCCGTAATACTTACGATACCAATGAGCTGGAAGATTTGTATCTGCCTTATAAACGCAAGCGCAAAACCCGAGCTAGTGTGGCTCGCGAACGAGGCTTGGAGCCCCTTGCACTGAAGATACTGGACCAACGCCAGCAGCAGGGCATTGAAACGATGGCCGCAAGTTATTTAAACGACGATGTGCCCACGGTAGAAGACGCCCTCCAAGGCGCCCGCGACATCATCGCTGAAATAGCCAATGAAGACGAGAAAGCACGGAATACCGCACGTAAACACTTTCGCCGCAGCGCAATCATTACCAGCAAGGTTGCACGTGGTAAAAACAAAGAGGCGGCTAAATACCAGGACTATTTCGACTACAGCGAACCGCTGAGCAAATGCCCAAGCCACCGCCTTTTGGCGATACGCCGTGGTGAAGAAGAAGGCCTTTTACGCGTGATCATTGCTCCCGAAGACGAATTGGTGCTCTCCGATTTGGAACGTGGCTACCTGGATGGTTACGGCGAAGCCAGCCAGCAGGTGAAAATGGCGCTGCAAGATGGCTACCAGCGGTTACTTGGCCCTAGCATAGAAACTGAATTCCGGAAGCTAGCCAAAGACAAAGCCGACAAGGAGGCCATCGAAGTATTTACCACCAACCTACGGCAATTGCTACTAGCTCCCCCTCTTGGGCAACGAGCAACACTGGGCATTGACCCTGGTTTTCGGACGGGCTGCAAAGTCGTATGCCTCGATGCCAATGGCAACTTGCTATACCACACCACCATCTACCCACACCCACCTCAGAATAAAGATGCTGAAACCCGCTACATGCTGGAGGACATGGTCGATCGCTACAATATCGAGGCGATAGCGGTAGGCAACGGTACCGCTGGGAGGGAAACGCTCAGCTTGTGTAGCAGCATCAATTTTGACCGCCGCGTAGAGGTATTCTCGGTCAACGAAGCGGGAGCATCCATCTATTCGGCCTCTGAAGCCGCAAGGGAAGAATTTGCAGAGCTGGACCTTACCGTGCGCGGTGCGGTCTCTATCGGTCGCCGCTTGATGGACCCATTGGCCGAGCTGGTAAAGATTGACCCCAAGAGCATCGGCGTTGGTCAATACCAGCACGATGTAAACCAGACGATGCTGAAAGATAGCCTAGATCGTACGGTAGAAAGCAGCGTCAACGCAGTAGGCATCAACCTCAACACCGCCAGCAAACATCTGCTGACTTATGTCTCTGGTCTTGGTCCCACGCTGGCCCAGAATATCGTCGATTACCGTCGGGAAAATGGCCCCTTCAAATCACGTAAAACCTTGAAAAAGGTAACTCGCCTGGGCGATAAAGCTTACGAGCAAGCAGCCGGATTCTTACGCATCCGCGACGGCAAGAACCCGCTGGATAATACGGCCGTCCATCCAGAACGCTATGCGCTGGTAGAACAGATGGCCACCGATTTAGGCGTAAGCGTCACTGACTTGATTCAGCGCGGAGAACTGCGCAAACAGATCAACCTCCGCCAGTACATCACCGAAGAGGTAGGGCTGCCTACGCTGAAAGACATCCTCCAGGAATTGGCCAAACCCGGTCTGGACCCACGCGGCGAAGCCAAGTCCTTCCAGTTTGCCAACGTCAGTACCATCGATGACCTTCATGAGGGCATGCAATTGCCAGGCATTGTGACCAACGTGACCAATTTTGGTGCCTTTGTAGACATTGGCATTAAGGAAAATGGCCTGGTACACATCAGCCAGTTGGCCGATAAGTTTGTGAAAAACCCAGCGGATGTGGTTAGTCTGAACCAGCAGGTACAGGTCCGGGTAGTGTCCATTGATCGGGAACGCAAGCGGATACAGTTATCCATGAAGTCCAATTAGCAAAGCCTGACTTTGAGCCTGTTGGGCAAATCAAAAAGAGGATTTAGTTTTTTAGACACTACTTAAATGTTATCTTTCCGTTAGTGGCAACAACATCAACATTGCTGTAACTAACGGTATGAAACCCATATACACCATAATGTTTGTGCTACTCACTTCGGGTAGTGTTTATTGTCAATCAGAAGTTCTCGATAGCCTGGAGCAGGCGCTGGAGATAGCTGTAGGCCCAAGAGGCCAGTTGGCGCTGTTGACTCAATTGAGTGTTGTAGCGAGCGATCTGGACTTAGAAAAATCTCTTCTTTATGCCGAGCAAGGTTTGCAAATCGCTGAACAATCTCAGCTAGCTGCAGAGGTAGCAGATTTCCAGTTTCAGAAAGGCGATGTTTTACAAATGATGGGAGCGTATGACTCTGCGCAATGGTATTTTTCTTCTGCTTTTGAATTCTATGAGCAAGAGCAAGAAAAGAGCAAGGCTGCCTGGTGTTTGCGACAGATGGGTTTTACTTACCAAAATCAAGGGCAGTATCAATTGGCTTTCGAGCACAGCTTGAATGGGCTTGAATATTACGAAGAACTTGGAGATGAAGAAGGAATCGCAAAAATGTACCTCGGACTAGCGGATATACTTGGTTATTTAGAACAAACAGACGAGGCAATTGACTATTGTTTACAAGCAATAGAAATGTTAGAGCAACAAGGCGATTTGGAAGGCTTAGCTGATGCTTATCAGTACGCTGCTAATACCTATATTTTACCAGGGGATTACGAAAGTGCACTACAAATGGTCACCGAAGCTGTGACGATAAAGAAAAAACTAGACGCTCCCGAAATTGAGATGGCCAGCCTCGTGAATACACAAGCGAACGTGCTAAAACAATTGGAACGTTACGATGAAGCTTTAGTGGGGTACTTTAAGGCCATTAAAGTAGCGCGGAACCTGAATTTTCCAAGAGGAATCAGCGCTACTGCTGCTAACATTGGTGACGTTTACCTTAGACAAAAAAAATATGCTCAAGCTTTACCCTTTTTACTGGAAGGGGTGGCCTTACAAGAAGAATATGGGTACTCTTCTAATCTGCCCGAAAACTATGACCACTTAAGTGAAACCTATAAGGCCTTGGGGGATTTTGAAAATGCCTTGTTGTATCGTGAGAAGCAAGCTGATCTCAGTGCCGAGGCCCTTTCACTAGAGAAAGATCAGGCTACGAGCGAATTGCGCACCAGGTACGAAACCGAAAAAAAAGAAGCACTGATTTCTACCCAGGAAGAGCGACTGAATCAACAGCGAACGGTCCAGGTTTTCGTTATTGGAATTGCGAGTTTATTGGGCTTAATCCTTTTTCTCCTCTACCGGAGTTATGGCCAGAAGCAATCTGCCAACCAATTGCTGGCAAAAACAAATGAGGAATTGGAGCAAAAGATGGAAGAAAATGAATTACTGTTACAGGAAATTCACCATCGGGTAAAAAACAACCTACAAGTTATTTCTAGCTTATTGAATTTGCAGTCGGCTAGTATTAATGATCCAAATGCGTTGCAGGCGGTTCAGGAAAGCCAAAACCGAGTGCGCTCCATGGCGTTGATTCATCAGAAGCTCTACCAGGGCAAAAACCTTGCGGCAGTAGAAATGAAGGATTATTTGGAAACCATGGGACAGACGATCCTGGATACCTTTGGCAGTTCGGCGGCCAATGTTGTAATCAGGGTGCCGATGGAACCTTTAGAGATAGATGTCGACACGGCGGTGCCTTTGGGCTTGATTGTTAATGAGTTGGCTATCAATGCCTGTAAATATGCCTTCCCTGATGACCAAGAAGGCGAAATATCCCTCAGTTTGAAGCAAACCCCTAGTGGGCACTACCAGCTAAGCGTTGCAGATAATGGTATCGGAGAACAAGGTTTAGCCACTGAAAATCACAAGGGAACGGGTTTCGGTACACGTTTAATCGAGCTACTGACCCTGCAACTCAATGGGAAGCTTTCACGCGATTATTCGAATGGGACAGCGATCACAATTACTTATCCTAGTTAAAATGGAAACAAGTCCTTTGAAAATTTTGATTGTGGAAGATGAGATGATCATCGCTGCCGATATTTCTTTAGCCTTGGAGAAAATGGGCTACGAAGTCAGTGGCATTACGCCAAGAGGAGAAGACGCTATGAAAAATATTGAGGCTACCCGACCTGATATCGTTTTGATGGATATTGCCTTAAAAGGAGAATGGAACGGGATAGAAGCAGCTCAAGCCATTCGTACGCAATTCAGTATTCCTGTTGTTTTCCTTACAGCCAATGCAGATGACCAGCACTTTGAACAAGCCAAAACGGCTCATCCTTACGCTTTTCTTTCTAAACCTTTTCAACACAGGGGTCTAAAACGGACGCTGGAACTGGTTGTGCAACGCATTAGAGAGGAAGGAGGCCTCGATCAAAACAGCAAGTTAAGTGGCGACCAGGATAATTCTTTCATTCTCAGTGACAGAATATTCGTGCGGCACAAAGATCGCATGATCAAGGTCTACATTGGTGATATTCTTTTTGCGGAAGCTGACCGTAACTACTGCCTGATTCATACTGCTGAAAAAGAGTATCTACTGAGCGTTCCCCTTCGGGTGCTGGAAGAAAATTTACCTCCCGAGCAGTTTATGCGAGTACACCGTTCCTACGTCGTTAATCTTAGTAAAATTGATGCGCTAACTGATAACCAGGAATTCTTGGTACTGGGGAATAAGAATGTGCCTATCAGTCGTCGCTTTAAAGAAGCAGTACTCAATCGCTTAAAGTTGATCTAATAACGATTTCTTACCGTTTTCCATTCGGAATTTAATCTTCACCACTCGGAAGCCAATAGCCACCGTTGGGGTAAAACTGCTGTCTTAGGGGCTAATCATCGCCTAGTTTTGGAAGTGTAATCAAAATACTTAACCAAAATTAGGGGTGATGACTAAGGCTATATTATCGATTCGTTTTAAGAATGGCGGGTATCAAATCAAGAACAAGAAAGTTGATATTGAAGTATCAGGCCCCGGTAAAGAGCTGGGCGAAGAATTGGGTGTAAAAATCAGTACTTATTTGATGGAGACATTCAATGAGATTATTGCTGCCAAGAAACCTTCCACTAAGGCTGCGGGTAACGCTGGCAAACTATCAGAAGTGGCAGAAGTAGGAGGGAATATACTTACTGCTGCGGAAGTAATTTCTGACATAGCTTTTCTGGTAACTGATATCGTAGACGTCGTTCGCTCTGCCAATACAACCACTTTCGTTTTTGTCAACGCGGTTCCTGATTCTACCTTAAGACTAATCAATATTGATCAAGAAGATGGGGAATGGGTAGATGTTTCTGAGACGACCATGAGACAAGATAAAGCAGTGGTAGGAACAGATAAAGAGGCTGCAGCACTGGTCTACAACTCTCAGCCCTATCGCAGCGCAGGATTGCAAAAAGGGCGTATTCTTCTGGGGCTGGATTTGCCGGGCGATAAACTCCAAAAGTTAACCTTCAATTGGGATAATCCTTTAGGACCAGATGGCCCTATCCGGCAAGCAACTTACAATGCCAGTCCTAACAAAGAGATGGCCGCAAATCAATATGCCTTTGCGACCGTCACCTCCTCTCACGCTAAAGGAAAGCGGGGTGTGGAAAAATCACGCCACGATATCGTAACAGTAATGCTATTGCCAACGGCGAAATTCTTTAGCTACGCTCAGCAACTTCAGCTAAGCTAAGGGACAGTATGAAAGTGTGGTTTTATTTTTCATAATAGTTGAATAAGCCCTTTAACTATTTGGAGGACTTGAACACACACTTTGTTTTCTGCGCAATACATAAAGAACAGTATTAATATTTCACTTTAAAAATACCTTGTCATGAAAAAGCTATTTTCTTTGCCTATTCGTATTCAAAATGGTCCAATGAAAGGACGCACCTATAATGTAGATGTCCCTGTAACGGTTTCGGATAAAGACCTGACGAAGATCAATCTCGATGCCAGTTTTCTTACGGGTGGGTCTATCCTGGCAGTAATGACGACCCTCGCTACGGTCGGGGGTGCTGGAGGAGCAGCCGTGGCTACCGTTGGTGCGGTGACGATCACTGCCGGAATCATTGGCTCGGCAGTAGGTATTGTCGGAGCAGTAGTTGCACTGGGGATCTTTGTGCCAGCTTTGGTCAATATTATCCGCGAAGCCAATACCACCTCGATGGTATTACTCAATACAGTACCCAATTCAACCATGAGAATCACCAAAGTCGTACAAGATGGCGGCAAATGGATTGATACAGATGAAGCCGCTATTCTCCGCGACAAAGCCCTGACCAATGAAGCGGAGGCAGCAGCCTTGATCTTCCGTTCTGAACCCTACCGAAGTGCGGGCCGTTCGAAAGGACACTTTGAAGTAGAGCTTACCTTTAACAAAAGTGGTAAGAAGCAACATTTTCATGTTAACTGGGACAACCCTCTTGGTCCTGATGGGCCAGCGCGTCAAGCAGTTTACAGTACCAGTTTGCCCACCAGTGTCAATGGAAACAGTTTCGTCTTTTCGCCGGAGCCAGAAGTACAACATCCTTCTATTACTAGAGTGGGAGGCCGGAAAGAAGAAAAGAAGCGCCACGATATTGTAACCTTCGTGATCGGACCTTCAACCAAAGGTTTCGAATATATCTAGGAGGAAGACTTGGTAGCACAACAACCCATATTTTATCCGCCTTGATGGTTTCCTTAGGAAATCATCAAGGCGTTTTTATGTGTCAGGGGAAATCAGAGGCTCACAAGCATAAGGTGTCATGCTATTATTCCTACATCGCCTGTTTGATGTCTTCACCAGGTGTACCAGTTGCCATTACCAGCTATAGGCCACTTGCATTTGCAGTCGATAGACAGTGTTTCGAGCGATATGTGCTCTTTCCGAAAAAGAACGAGAATACAGTATATAATCACTGCCTATATTCTCATGACGTAAATATTGATGGGAGGATTCAATCCGGAAATTAAGGCCCAGTTGAAACGTACGATGAACGCGGAATTGGGCGCCAGTTTGAGCATAATATCCAGAGTCCGTAGCTACAATGTTGATGAATTCCTGCTTTACCGGGATGTTCGGGATGGAGATAGGCTTTTGTAAAGTGACAACCCTGCGCGAAGCCAGTGGTGCAGTAAAAACCGCTCCTAGACCAAGGCGAAACTGTAGTCGTTTCTTGGGTGTTGTTGCAAAATTCAGTCCGGGATAGAATTGGAAGGCGGTATATTCAAAAGCTTCCTTTACTTGATACGTATTTCCAGGGTAGACTAATTTACTATACTCTTGGTTGTCACGGTGAATGAAAACGACATTTAGTTGGGCTTTGAGCCACGTTCGATAAGGAAAGACCTGGCGCTCATAAAATAAAGACAAAGAGGGGGGATAGATAGGCCAATATTTACTGGGGTTTCCAGGATAGCCTCGGTTGCGATCATCAAATCTTGAATAAGGTTTGGCCGGCAAATTGTAAGAGATGCCCATCTGATTTCTAAAGTTTGTCAGCGTCTCAATTGGAGCATGTTTTTCCACACCAAGGCAATCATTTATTTGTTGAGCTACAGCTACTGCCTGATAATCATTGCGGATTCGTTTGGCAGGCTTGAACCCGCGGCAGTTTTGTCGCAATATACGGTAACCAGCCTCCTTGGGAACCAAGTGGTTTAATTGCTCCCATTGTTCACCTCTCACAAGGTAATATTGCGGATAAGCCCACGACTGTATAACCTTGTAAAGCCTCACTTCACCTTTGTAAAGCAGTTGCATGAATAGGTAACGACTATTGTGATGCCGTCGCTGGAGGATGGTGTCGCTGTTGTAAATGACCCAGTCTACTCTTTCTGGCGAAATAGCTATCTCGTCCTGGTTTTCTTTATAAAAAACCAACTCGCTGTCATCCATAAATCGGGAAGGGATCTTTTTTAATCTTCCGCTGTCCACGACTCCGCTGGTGCTTTGCCATGTTACGAGCAAAGACCTTTGGCCAAACAAAATCGTCCCCAGCAACACTAGGCCACACAACAGTTGTAATCGCATAAGAGCACGCATTTAATCATCAATAAAACTCAAATAATTCCAATATCAACACGTCAGAGAAACCACATCAGAGAAGCAGAAAATTACCGCAACACCCCCACCCCCGCAGCCAACAACTGCTTCTCCAATCCAGGAATAATCGTATTGATCATCCTCTGGTACTCTTGCTCCAGCGGCTGCCACATCTTGTTCAGTTCATTGAGGCGCGCTCCCATGGCTTGGGTCACATTGGGAATGTTGGAATCTGCCTGCCCTTTCAGGAAAAAATAATCCGCCGTAAGGCCATTCTCAAAATTGATCACATCATCGTAACTCTGCGATTTTCGCTGTACCAGCTTACCATCCCAGGCGTCGATCGTCTTAAGGAGCTGCTGGCAGTTGGCCCGCAATTCTGTTGATGTTGCATCAATCCGCGGGATCACATCTACCAGTCTTTCTTTTACCTGTTCTAGCTCGTTGACGGCCTTGTGTATGGTATTGATTTGCACACTTACCGCTTGTAGGAACCCATCTTGCTCACCGTAGACTTTGTCGTCGATCTCGTAGCCAGGGTGAGGCAAGACCTTAGCTTCCACCTTTTGGGTAACTTCGCCTGCACTCAATTGCAAAGTGTAGGTACCCGGTGCTACCCGGTGCCCACGAAAACTGCCTTCAATATAAGCTTCAGGTGCGCCCAGCAAGGGCTCGTTTCTCAAATCCCACACAAAACGATTTAGGCCCACTTTTTTAGGGAGCGTAGCCTCCGCAGAGGGGCCACCGGCGTAGGATTTGAAATCAGCTTCAGCCTCAGAGGAGTAAGTGCGGTGTAAATTTCCGGTAGAGCCAATGATCTGTAATTCCAGGTCTTCCCCTGCCATTGCTTCGGTTAGCTCATAGTAGAGCACCATGCCCGTAGCGGGGTTTATACCTGTAGTAGCATCCATTCCGTCAAAATTATCGGTATTGCCATCCAGCGGGCTACCGGCATTCAAGCGGATAGCATCAGCGGGCTGGTAAAGAAATAATCCTTTTTTAGCACCTTCATACTGCCGAATCAACTCCAGGTCATCCAACACCCAAAAGGAACGCCCCTGCGTTGCGGCAATCACGTCTCCTTGGTGAATCCTCAAATCGGTGATTGGCACCGCTGGCAGGTTGCCCTGGAAGGCCACCCAGTTGCTTCCCCCGTCTAGCGAAAGGTACAGCCCCAATTCCGTACCAGCGAAGAGCAGCCCCTCGCGTTCAGAGTCTTCCCGGATCACCCGCGAGTAAGCGCCGTCGGGGATGCCCTGATTGATCTTGGTCCAGCTTTTGCCGTAGTCGGTGGTTTTGTAGTAGCCTGGCACAAAGTCGTTGAATTTGTAACGCGTCGTTGCCAGGTAGGCCGTTGCAGGGTCATGCGGAGAAACCTCAATAGCATTGATCAGACACTCCGCCAGCCCACTCGGAGTGACGTTGTTCCAGGTTTTGCCACCATCTCGTGTAAGGTGTACCAGTCCATCATCACTGCCTGTCCAAATAGTGCCCGCAGTGTGGGGCGACTCTATCACGTAGCTCAGCGTGCCGTAGTTTTCGCCACCAGCGCCTTCGTTGGTATAAGGAGCACCGCCCTTGCCTTGCTTGGCTTTGTCATTACGCGTCAAATCTGGCGACGCTTCTGTCCAGCTGATGCCCATATCCTGGGTTTTTAGCAGCATTTGGGCACCGTGGTAGAAGGTATTTGGCTCGTGCTGCGACCAGATAATCGGTGCGTTCCAGTTAAAGCGATAGCGCATATCCTTGGCTTCCAGGGCCAGATATTGGTAGGGCGCAGCCATGATGTCGCGGCCATCACCCGTTTCGCTGTCCAGTAGTTCAATGGTACCCTGATAGCTGCCTCCCATCACATAGCGCGGGTTGTCTGGGTCAAAGGCCAAAAAGGCACTCTCGCCACCAGCCGAGTAAGTCCAATTGCTTTCAGTGATGCTCCGGCCGCTGATATTGCGACTGGCAATTCTTACCGAGCTGTTATCTTGCTGCCCTCCATAGATGCGGTACGGAAAATGATTGTCAACATTGATACGATAAAACTGAGCCGTAGGCATATTACTCTGCGTCGACCAGCTATCGCCACCATTGAAGCTTATGGCCGCGCCGCCGTCGTTAGACAGGACCATGTTGTCGCTGTTGTCTGGATTGATCCACAGATCGTGATGATCGCCGTGCGTATAGCCCACGCCCGACCAGCTTTTACCACCATCGGTAGATTTCATGGCGGAGGCATTGAGCACATAGACCGTGTTTTCGTCCAGCGGGTCAGCAAAGACCTCAATATAGTACCAGGCCCGCTGCACCAAGCGGTGCTCTTTGCTGATCCGCGACCAAGATTTACCACCATTTTGGGAAACAAATAAGCCGCCTTGCTCTTTTTCGGTATCGCTCTCCACCAGGGCGTATAGCTTCTCCGGATTGGCACCACTCACGGCAATGCTCATCTTGCCCAGTTCTTTTGGCAGACCTTCTTCTATTTTATTCCAAGTCTCGCCACTGTCTGTCGATTTATACAAGCCGCTGCCTGCACCACCACTGATCACCTGCCAAGGTAGTCGGCGGTGCTCCCACATGGCCGCGTAGAGAATACGCGGATTGCTTGGGTCCATCACCAAGTGGGCGCAGCCCGTATCTTCGTTCACGTACAGCGTCTTGCGCCAGGTTTTACCACCGTCGCTACTTTTGTAGACACCACGTTCGGTCGAGGGCCCATGCAGTGCTCCCTGCGCCGCTACATATACTACTTCCGGATTCTTTGGGTGAATGCTTACGCCCGCAATGTGGCGTGTCATTTCCAGTCCTAGGTGCTGCCAGCTTTTACCGGCATCTGTCGACTTGTACACGCCGTCGCCATAGGTCGTCATCACGCCTCGGGGTGCGTGTTCGCCCATCCCCACGTACACCACATTGGCGTCGCTTTGGGCTACGGCTACTGCTCCTACCGAACCTGTTTCAAAGTAACCATCAGAGATGTTCTGCCAGTATTGTCCCGCGTCTGTCGTCTTCCAAAGGCCTCCACCAGTCGTACCCATATAGTAAGTCAGCGGATCACCGACTACTCCGCAGGATGCTACAGAACGCCCTCCTCGAAAAGGTCCAATATTCCGCCATTTAGCGGGCGATAAATAATCATCAATACCAACAGATTGCCCCCAAAGGCCGCCAGCGACGAGGAGGATAAGCAATAAAGCAGCGCTATTTTTCATACAAATGTAGTTTGAGAAACCAAGATAACCTGTTTGCCGGAAATTTTGATAAGGAATCCTCTTTTGGGCGCTTCCCCTCCCTGAGGGTCGGGGTCGGGTCGTCCGCCACGCGCTGTTCGCTTGGCCCTGCGGGCGCCCCGGTGCCCGGTGCTGGCTCCCACCCCTAGCGCAGGGCATTCGCTGCGGTGGATTTTGCACCTAATCGTATGATCGCACTCTACGGTTGGGACACATCTTAGAAAAACAATAGCAGAATCAAGAAAAAACACCTCGGAAAGGTGGAAGATTGAAAAATCTTAATCTCCAACATTATTGCTCATGTTAGTTCCCTAACTAACATGTCATATCCCACTGGTCCCCTGACCAGCAATCAGCATTAACGCATTTTTACGCTGGTCGGGGGACCAGCAAGACAAGGCATCGTAGTCTGGGGGCTATCCCGACCAAGAAGGTCGGGAAGCCTATATAGTTTATCGCACTGGTACGATCAGCACTCCGCAAGGCCGGGCCTGAAGCACGGCGCATTCCGATCCATCGGGAGGGCAGGACGAGGCATGGGCAGCCGCTCTGCTCCCTAAGGTCGGGTTTTAAACCCGACCAAAGCAGAACCGCTCATAACTTTATGTACTACTTCTTCTACACCCTTTCTACAATTCTGTATCTTTGTCGCTCAAATTTTAGATCTACTTTGTAGTGTTGGGAACTTTGATCTTTCAGTAGCACTTTATACTACTCAACAGACAGCCCAAAATTACCAGACCGCAAACCAACGACCGCGATGAAAGCGAACGAAATACGCCAGGCTTTTTTAGACTTTTTTGCTGAGAAACAACATAAAATAGTGCCTTCTGCACCGATTGTGTTACGCAACGACCCTACCCTGATGTTCACCAACGCGGGTATGAATCAGTTTAAGGACTACTTCCTTGGTAATCAGACGCCTGCCGCCTCGCGGATTGCAGATACCCAAAAGTGTATGCGTGTATCTGGCAAGCACAATGACCTGGAGGATGTTGGCCTCGACGGCACCCACCACACCATGTTCGAGATGTTGGGCAACTGGTCGTTTGGCGATTACTTCAAAGACGAAGCTATTGCTTGGTCCTGGGAATTCCTTACCGACCGTATGGGCATCCCGGCAGACCGCCTTTACGCAACCGTTTTTGGCGGTGATACTAATGAAAAGTTAGCTTCCGACGAAGAAGCCCGCGAATTTTGGAAACGCCACCTCCCTACCGACCGCATCCTGGATGGTGACAAAAAAGATAACTTCTGGGAGATGGGTGACACTGGCCCCTGCGGCCCGTGTACCGAAATTCACGTAGATACCCGCAGCGACGAAGAACGCGCCAAAGTCGACGGTGCTACACTCGTCAATGTAGACGATAGCGGTGTCGTAGAAATTTGGAACAACGTATTTATCCAATTCAACCGCAAAGCCGACAGCAGCCTAGAAAGCCTGCCCGCTAAGCACGTGGATACCGGCATGGGCTTCGAACGCCTGTGTATGGTATTGCAAAATAAGACCGCTACCTACGACACCGATATTTTCACCCCCCTGATTTCTTTCCTCGAAAAAGAAACTGGCCATAAATACGGCTACAACTACGGCCCCAAGGCGAAAGCTGATATGGCGATGCGGGTGATTTCCGACCACATCCGCGCCGTATCCTTCACTATTGCCGACGGGCAGCTTCCCGATAATGGTGGAGCGGGCTACGTAATCCGTCGTATTCTACGCAGAGCAGTACGTTATTACTACTCTTTCCTGGATGTAAAGCAACCGTTGCTCCACAAATTAGTGCCTATTTTGGTTAAAGAAATGGGGGCAAGCTTCCCTGAATTACAAGCCCAAGAGGAGCAGATTGCAAAAATTATTGAAAGCGAGGAGAAGACCTTTTTGAATACATTGGAGAATGGCCTCAAGCGCTTCGCTTCGCTGGAAACCACTGGTGGACAAATCAGTGGGCAGGATGCTTTTGAGCTTTATGATACCTTTGGTTTTCCGATTGACCTTACTCGCCTGATGGCGCGCGAGCAGGGCTTAACCATCGACGAAGCGGGCTTCGAAAGCGCGCTGCAAGTACAGAAAAAACGCTCGCGCAAAGACGCAGAGAAGGAAGTAGGCGACTGGCAGACCGTCAACGATGGCGAAGTGAGCTTTGTAGGCTACGACCAACTCGAAGTGGAGAACACCGAAGTACTGAAGTACCGCACCGTTGTGGTCAAAAAGAAGAATCAATTCCAGGTGGTACTGGCTACCACTCCGTTCTACGCAGAAAGCGGTGGACAAGCGGGTGACCGCGGCGAGCTTATCGTCGATGGCCAAAGCTTGAAGGTTATAGACACCCAAAAAGAGAATGACCTGATCATTCACATTGTAAATCGCTTACCCGACAACCTGGAGAGCAAAGTACTGGCACGCGTTAACCCCGAACGCCGGGCAGCTACTTCGCAGAACCACACGGCTACACACCTTATGCACGCTGCACTACACCAAATAGTAGGTGAACACGCGCTGCAAAAAGGACAAAACGTTGACAACAATCGTCTCCGCTTTGACTTCTCGCACTACCAGAAGGTCACCGACGAGGAGTTAGCTTCCATTGAGAAGATGGTGAATGAAAAAATTCGCCAAAACATTGCACTGGACGAGCGCCGCGACGTACCCATTGCCGAAGCCAAAGAGCTGGGCGCGATGATGCTGTTTGGTGAAAAATACGGCGATGCTGTGCGGGTAATCACCTTTGAGGAAGGCTTCTCGCAGGAACTCTGTGGTGGTACGCACGTACCCGCTACTGGTGAAATTGGCCTATTTAAAATAGTGAAGGAAGATTCAGTTGCAGCAGGTATCCGTAGAATCGAAGCGGTGACTGGTGCCGGTGCAGAGGCTTACATCAACGAGCAACTGCAGCTACTGAGTGAAGTCAGCAACCTGCTCAAAAGCAACGACCTCGTTAAAGGCATCACCAGCCTGCAAGAAGAAAACAAGACGCTGAAGCGGGAAGTAGAAAAACTGGTTACCGCTCAGGCGTCCAACCTCAAAGGCGACCTCAAACAGAAATTTGAAGACCGCGGCGGAGTCAACTTCCTCGCGGCACGTATTCCATTGAGTGATGCTGGCGCGGTGAAAACCTTGGCTTTCCAGCTGGAAAAAGAAGTAGAAAATGCTTTTGTACTTCTGGCTTCTGAAAACGAAGGCAAGCCACTATTGACCCTCATTATCAACCAGGAATTGGCTACAGCCAAAGACCTCAATGCGGGCAAAATTATCCGTGAACTCGCTCGCGAGATCAAAGGTGGCGGTGGTGGTCAGGCGCATTTTGCTACCGCTGGTGGTAAAGACGCCGAAGGACTGGATCGCGCAGTGGCAAAGGTTGGGGAGATGGTTTGATCCTTTTCTTACCACATGCCCACCTAACTTTAATATAAAGTTGGAAAGCAAATTTCGAATCAAAATACACAATAAACTAACGTGAGATGCTAATATCGCATCTCACGCTAATTCTATGTGGCTATGTGATAGTAACCCACTATCAATAACTCCACATATCCATCTCCTTATTCTGAATAGTTCGGTCTATCTTTTCACTTTCTAGCAACAAATCCGTTCCGGAAAGATAATCCTCCAAGCGCCGACCCCGCATATCGTTTTCCTTATAAACATAGGAATCAAAGCGGCGCATAGCGAAAAGGTCTTCCCAGGAAGTACGGCTATGGTCATTCCCGGGAATAATGGCAGTATGCTGAGCCAACCACGGCCTTGCCTCTGCATAATTGATCCAAAAAATAGGGGATTCAAAAGCTAGTTCACCATCGCCATCAGAGATGGTTGTTTCCACCAAAGGAGCTATACCAATAATCCGCACTTTCATCTCGCTGTAACGGGTATCAAAATACCATACCTCCTGTACGCGCCAGCGTTTGATACGCTCCGGGTCAAAATTATTGGTTACCACTTGAACAGTAAAGTCTCCAGTAACAGGATCAATAACCGTTACCGTATCCGATTTATTAAGTTGACTTAATATTTCTTCACTGGAAACACGTTCATTGAAGCGATCATCTTCGGGGCTGTAAGCAGATAACGCTCCAGCAGCCAAGCCTTCTGCAAGAACACTGAATAATGCAAATTCCGGATGGCGGAAAGTAAGGTTAATCTTCTCTCTCGTATCAATCACTCTCCATACCCGTTTTTCCCACATGATATCAGCCTCGCGCACACCTGCGTAAGGCAAGGGTGCAGAGGATTCGTAGGCATTTTCTGCGCCTCCCTCCAGCCAGGTTTTTCCGGCCATAGTGTTAGGGGTGCTCTCCGTTTGGGCCACTAGCGTAGCTAAGCTACCTACAATACATAGGCAGCAGATCCATCTTTTCAACATGATGTTCTGAATTAAATATTTACAATAAAGTTTAAAACGGAGTAAGTTGAATCAGAAAGTCAAGCGCTTGTACAAGCATTCTTTTGGCGCCTCTTAAAGTCAAAAAACAATACAATTGGAGCGCGTTTTTACGAGAGTGTCTAATAGTATAATGGAAGACCTCTAAAAAGTAACAAGCTTTCATTGAAAAAATCAGCAATTCGCAACAAACGAACATTTGTTCGTGTTCTAGAAATACATTATCTTTGAGTGTATTTTAAACTAGCGATCATGGAGAAAGTAACCGTATTAGAAGAACAATTCCAAGCCCGTATTGATGCCGATGAACGCATCGAGCCTAAGGATTGGATGCCGGAAAGATACCGTAAGACGCTTATTCGCCAGATTTCCCAGCACGCCCACAGTGAAATTGTAGGAATGTTGCCCGAAGGCAATTGGGTCACGCGTGCCCCCAACCTTCGCCGCAAGGTGGCCTTATTGGCGAAAGTACAAGATGAAGCCGGCCATGGCCTCTACCTTTATAGTGCTTGTGAAACGCTGGGGATTGATCGGGAAGAACTCCTTGATCAACTGCACAGCGGCAAAGCTAAATACAGTAGTATCTTCAACTACCCTACCCTCTCTTGGGCAGATATGGGTGCTATCGGCTGGCTCGTCGACGGTGCAGCGATCATGAATCAAGTGCCACTTTGCCGTACTTCTTACGGCCCTTATGCTCGTGCTATGGTACGCGTATGTAAAGAAGAGAGCTTTCACCAACGCCAAGGATATGAGATCATGCTCACCCTCAGCAGAGGGAATGAAGCTCAAAAAGCCATGGCCCAAGATGCCCTCAATCGCTGGTGGTGGCCTTCCTTGATGATGTTTGGCCCTGCCGATGATGAATCGCCGAATACTGCTCAGAGCATGGCTTGGCGTATCAAGCGTTTCACCAACGACGAACTGCGCCAGCGTTTTGTCGACGCTACCGTCCCTCAAGCAGAATTCCTGGGGCTTACCATTCCTGATCCTGACCTTAAATGGAATGAAGAAACGGGTCAATATGATTTCGGTGCTATTGATTGGGATGAATTCTGGAACGTCGTCAAAGGTAACGGCCCTTGTAACCGTGAGCGTCTACGTGCCCGCCGCAAGGCCCACGAAGAAGGCGCCTGGGTGCGTGATGCAGCTATGGCTTACGCCGAAAAACGCCGTCAACGTACCGAAGCAGCACGCGAAGAGGTAGCTTAGTTTTATGGTACAAGGTACTTGGTATAAGGAAGAGGGACTTTGATTGTCCCAAATTGATTCTCTCCCAACACCACCTGCTATACGACCATGTGCAGTGATATTCGACATGATAACAATAAAGTGTAGAGAAGAATAACCCTCTGCAAAAAAATAAACCTTATGAATTCCTGGCCACTTTGGGAAGTTTTTATCCGTAGCAAGAATGGTTTAAGCCATAAACACGCTGGTAGCCTACACGCTGCTGATGCCGAAATGGCGATGGAAAATGCCCGTGACGTATATACTCGCCGTAACGAAGGCGTAAGCTTATGGGTGGTGGAAAGCCGACACATTACTGCCTCCAGCCCTAACCAAAGCGAGGAGTTATTTGAACCAGCCAACGACAAGGTCTACCGCCACCCCACTTTTTATGATGTCCCGGATAATATTAAACACATGTAGTTAGGTGTAAAAGTAGAATAGTGTAAAGGTGTAAGCGTTTTCTACACCCAACCTTTACACCCTTACACCCTTACACCCTTACACCCTCCTTATGACGAACCAGCAACACTTCGACTACCTCCTCCGCCTCGGTGACAATACCCTGATTCTTGGCCAGCGCCTCGGCGAATGGTGTGGGCACGGTCCCATCCTGGAGCAAGACATTGCCATTACCAACATTGCGCTCGACCTTATGGGACAAGCGCGTAGCTGGCTAGCACTAGCTGGCGAAGTAGAAGGTAAAGGGCGTGACGAAGATGCGATCGCTTTTTTGCGTGACAACCGGGAGTTCAGAAACCTCCTACTCGTAGAGCACCCTAATGAAGATTTTGCCTACACGATTGTTCGTCAATTTCTCTTTGATAGTTTTAACTATTACTTGCACGAAGCACTCGTAAATAGTAACAACGATCAGATAAAAGCCATCGCGCAGAAGTCGCTTAAAGAAGTAACCTACCACCTGCGGTACTCTTCTGAATGGATGATTCGCCTGGGAGATGGTACCGCAGAAAGTCATCAAAAGATGCAACAAGCACTGGATGACCTCTGGATGTATGCTGAAGAAGCGCTCCTACCCGACGAGATCGACCAAGCTGCTCACGCGGCAGGTATTGGCCCTGACCTGGCAGTATTGCGCCCGCTGGTGGAAGCTAAGCGAAAGGCCATTATCACAGAAGCCACGCTTACCATTCCTGAAAACGAATATCCTCAGCAGGGCGGAAAACAAGGCATGCACACAGAAGCACTAGGCTATATCCTCACTGAATTGCAGTGGATGCAACGGGCCTATCCGGGGGCAGAGTGGTAAAAGGCAAGGGCGTCTACAAAACATCTATTCTCCCCAAAAACAATAAACACTTATTTATGTGTAACGAATTCTATTAAAAGCATGTCTATTTCTATCTCAAGAGAAACCGCTTTTAAGTTGATCATTGTATTATTTAGCGCATTAATATTTTTCCTAACTGCTTCAATACTTATTTATACGGAAACAATTCGATTTGAATGGAGCAATCAAATTCTTGCCAAGTGGAATTATGACCAAAGCAAAACAAAAGCCAATCGTATACTAGTCCTAGGCGACTCTCAGCTCACTTGGTGGAATCTTGATCATTGTCTATATGAAGATATCAGACACTTTTCTAATGATCATGATATCGGCTATGTCAACGCTTCCATGGGTGGGTTTGGGCCAATTGAGTACCTAGATAGAATGAAAGCGATAAGCCCAGGTTACAAGCCCAACCTGGTCATTCTTTTCTATTATTCAGGTAATGACCTCACTGACGTCTTGTACCGACGCGACCAAAAACCTAAGCGACCAGATTTCCCTTGGTGGAAACAACTAACTTTTACCGACGATACGTTTACTGAGGCACGCAAGAAAAATCCGTTTTCAAAAGAGCCTATCGTATTGCAGCCCAAAGAAAAAAAGGAAATATTACAAAACTATAATTTTGACTGGCCCGCTTTTAAGCAAGCTGGAATAGATTCCAATATTATTGCTTATGCCCAAAACCGGTTATACCATCCTGGGAAAATAGGGCGTGAGTATGTAAATCCACACATCTTGGTCATGGGGTCTTGGAAGCCCAATTATCTTTTTGACAACCTTACCATCCAATCGTCAGAAAGTAAGATTGCTTGGAAAAGCATCGAACAAAAACTGGACGAAATACTTCAATTGGTTCATTCAATCGACGCAGAACTAAAATTAGTTTGTATTCCTTCTACTGTCCAAGTCGACGAAAGTCATCATGATTTTTATAGAAAAATCACTTTCAATGTAGAAAAAAAACTAACCAATGCGCATACACCACAGGACAACCTGGCCAAGTGGGCAGCAAAATCCGGCATTCAATATATAGACCTCTTACCAACGTTTAAAGCTCACAAAAACACTGCTGATCTTTACTTCGAAAACGATGATCATCTAAGCGAAAAAGGACACATTGAGGCATTTAAACCGGTCAGGGAGGAAATTTTGTTACCATTCGTTCAATCCATCGACAAAAACTAAGCAGGGTTTTACCCCAAGTGTACTTTCATCCGATAGACCTTGCTTTTGACAAAATCTACTGCTTTTTCCTTAACTTAACGCTCAAATCACCGCTTTTGCCCGCATGCAGGATATCATCCAACAGTTTCGCCCCGTTCTCGTCCAGATTGCCACTCCTTACAACATGGGTGGAACTGGTTTTTTCCTTCAGGATCTACAGTTGATCGTTACCAACGAACACCTTGTGCGCGATAATCGGGAAGTGATCATCGAAGCAGAAGACCTCCCCCGGCAGATGGCCAAAATCGTCTATTGGGATGCTTATTACGATGTCGCTCTCCTCAAACTGAGTACTACTTATGAATTGCCCAACGTAAAATTCTGCGAAGACCATGAACCCGCAGCCGGTGATCAGGTATTGGCAATGGGGCATCCTTTTGGTTTGCGGTTTTCCAGCACCATCGGTAATCTGTCCAATAACCGTCGCAAACACGAAGACTTTTATTATTACCAACACGACGCCGCACTCAACCCCGGCAACAGCGGAGGCCCACTGGTCGATAAGCAAGGCCAAATCATCGGGCTTAACGTACTAGACCTGGAAGAAGCCCAAGGGCTTGGATTTTCACTGCCAGCCGTTTTTGTGCTGGAAACCATTAATCTCTATTTAGCTGCAGAGCGGAATGAGACTGCAGCTCGCTGCAATTCCTGTAGAAATGTGGTCTTTTCCGATCAAAAAGAAACCTCTTACTGCCCTAATTGCGGAGCCTACCTGCGCCTGGCCTCCGAGGCCGAAGCATTTGAACCCGTAGGCACTCCCTACACCATAGAACTGCTACTGGCAGCACTCGACCATGATGTGCGCCTCGCTCGCCGGGGCCTGAACACATGGGAAATCCAGGAAGGAAGCGCCCGTATACTCGTATCTTACCACGAAGATTCAGGCTTAATTACGGGTGATGCTCACCTTTGCCGATTACCACAGGATCAATTGGGCGAATTGTACGAATACTTACTACGGGAAAATTACGAAGACGACGGTCTCACTTTTAGCGTCAAAGGGCGTGATGTTATTCTTTCTATCCTGATTTATGACCGCTATCTCGAAGTAGAGAGTGGCAAGAAGCGTTTTCAGCACCTCTTTGAACGCGCCGATTATTATGACAATATCCTGGTAGAGCGCTTCGGTGCCAAATGGAAATACGAAGACAGCGCCGAAGAGTGAAAACACTTCGCCCTTCTCTATTGTTAATCCTCCATAAAGCATTGAAACAAAGACCTCAAAACCGCGAATAATTGCGTACTTTTGCGGTCGAATTCTGGTCGGTAGCTAATATTTGACCATTGCCAAATTGAAAATTTAATTGCATGTCTGCAACAGAAACATTGAAGTACAAGGTTAAAGATATTAACCTGGCCGATTGGGGCCGTAAAGAAATTGGATTAGCGGAAGCGGAAATGCCAGGTTTAATGGCACTCCGGGAAGAGTATGGAGCCAGTAAGCCACTGAAAGGTGCGCGCATTGCAGGTTGTCTACACATGACTATTCAAACCGCTGTGTTGATCGAAACACTGGTAGAATTAGGTGCTGAAGTTACCTGGTCTAGTTGTAACATCTTCTCTACCCAAGACCACGCTGCAGCAGCTATCGCAGCAGCAGGAATTCCTGTATACGCCTGGAAAGGCATGAACGAGGAAGAATTCAGCTGGGCAATCGAACAGACACTACGTGCCTTCCCTGGTGGAGAGGCCCTCAATATGATCCTCGACGATGGTGGTGATTTGACCAACATGGTACTCGATGATTACCCCGAATTGGTAAAAGGCATCAACGGCCTGAGCGAAGAAACCACTACTGGTGTACACCGCTTGTACGAGCGCATGAACAAAGGCACCCTTCCGATGCCAGCGATCAACGTAAACGACTCTGTAACCAAGTCTAAGTTTGACAACAAGTACGGTTGTAAGGAATCTGCAGTAGATGCTATCCGCCGTGCGACAGACGTAATGATGGCTGGTAAAGTTGCTTTCGTTGCTGGTTATGGTGACGTGGGTAAAGGTACCGCAGCGAGCCTACGTGGTGCTGGTTGTCGTGTAATCGTTTCTGAGGTAGACCCCATCTGTGCACTACAGGCAGCGATGGACGGCTTCGAAGTATTGCGTTCTGAAACGGCTATCCCTCGCGCTGATATCGTAATCACCGCTACTGGTAACAAGGATATCATCACCGAGAAGCACTTCCGTTTACTTCGCGACAAAGCGATCGTTTGTAACATCGGCCACTTTGATAACGAAATCGACATGGCTTGGATAAACGATACTTACGGTTCTACGAAAGTAGAAATCAAGCCGCAGGTAGACAAATACACCATCGACGGCAAAGACGTTATCGTGTTGGCCGAAGGCCGCTTGGTAAACCTGGGTTGTGCTACTGGCCACCCAAGTTTTGTAATGTCTAACAGTTTCACCAATCAAGTATTGGCACAAATCGAACTTTGGACCAANAAAGACAACTACGAAAACAAGGTATACACCCTGCCTAAGCATCTCGACGAGCAGGTGGCACGTCTTCACCTTGCTAAGATCGGCGTAGAATTGGAAGAACTTTCTACCGACCAAGCCGACTACATCGGGGTAAAGAAAGAAGGCCCATTCAAGCCAGAATACTACCGTTACTAAGACCACTTTTCCTTCGACTCAAGTCGGAGAAAAATTGTTTTACTAACATCATTAGAATTGGCAGGACCGTTACGGCCTGCCAATTCTTTTAGAACAGCACAAAAACACATTGAGCATTCGTTTTCCTAATAGATAACAAAGCGGTTCACTTCCCAAAAGGGATGCCCCATCGCATAAGCGTGTTAGCTGTTCGGAAAACCTCAAAGAAGGCGCAATTTGTTTTTTGCGCAATAACAAGACAGCACAAAAACACATTGAGCAATAATAAGACATGGATTTACTCCTCTATATTGGTATTTTTATTGCAGCACTGGCTACCCTGCTCAAAGCATCCAACTGGTTTGTAGATTCTGCTGAATCCATTGGACTTTCAATGGGTATTTCTCCCTTTATTATTGGTGTGACCATTGTTGCTTTTGGCACCTCCT
Source organism: Lewinella cohaerens DSM 23179 (assembly GCF_000379805.1). Lineage (GTDB taxonomy): Bacteria > Bacteroidota > Bacteroidia > Chitinophagales > Saprospiraceae > Lewinella > Lewinella cohaerens. The sequence continues at coordinate 377,880 of NZ_KB903532.1, forward strand.
TGCCGGAATTGGCCACTTCTCTTGCCTCTGTTTTTGCAGGACAATCCGAAATAGTAGTGGGCAATGTCATTGGCTCTAACATTACCAATATTGCTTTAGTCTTAGGCCTTACCGCCATTGTTGTGAAAAATATTCACCTCGACAATGACCTATGGCTAATAGACATGTCTTTTCTCTGGGCATCAGCTTTCATGTTGTGGTTTGTACTCGCCGATTCGCACCTGGGTACTTTTGAATGCATACTTTTAATCCTTGGCTTGATCCTGTTCCTTACCTATTCCTTTAAAGGCAACGAACGAGCAGACAGTGCTGACCGCCCCAAAGCCTTACCCAAACATTACCTATTACTCGTTTTGGGTGGCGTATTGGTCTATTTCGGTGCCGAATACACGATTTATGCCATCACCGAAATTAGCACCATCCTTACCATTCCGCCTAAATTGATTGCGCTTTCTGCCGTAGCCATTGGCACTAGTCTACCCGAAGTGGTAGTGAGCCTTACTGCCGCCAGACGCGGAAAAGCATCCATTGCCATCGGTAATGTCTTAGGCTCCAATATTTTCAACACTTTCATCGTGATGGCCATTCCTGGTTTAATCGGCAACCTGGAAATCCCTGCCGACATCATTTCATTCTACCTTCCCCTCATGATAGTCATGACTATTCTCTTTGGCGTCATGGCCTTCGATCGCCTGATTACCCGCTGGGAAGGCTGGATCTTACTCCTTTTCTACCTCCTATTTATGGGCCAAATTGTTCAGTCGTAGTAACCAAAAAAAATGCTTAAGGTGCTGGTTATTTTGGGGCCATGCCGGTAGCGGCGTTGCTTCGCAAACACCACTACGGCACCAGGCTATTCGGTCGCTATCGCTTCCTACTATCCTTTGGCCCGCTCCTCCGTCCGCCGTGTTCCAGGCTCCGCCTTACACACCTATACCCGACGCTAAGTAACGGGTATTATATCAATTCCATCTTCTTGTCTTTACCAATATTAAGGCTGCCGAACTAGAAATTCCTCCAACCCTATTCGTATAAATGCATTTACACGAATCGAGAAAAAGCCCCACCACTATTTCTAAACTATCATACTCAAATATTTTTAGCACGAACCATGCTGATTTTATTTGACATGAATATTTGCTAAACTCTTGATAAATTGTTAAATTAGCTATATCAAAAGGAAAATAGTCTTACTTGACTATCCATAGCAACTACACATTACGGTCATTCTGTACCGTATATTTTGCTTTTTTTCAACTATCCACTTCCAATTTCTCAAAAGGATTTCGCAAAGAGTTTGCGAATTTATTCAACAGTAGCCTAGGCCATTGTTGAACACCTCATGCTTTTGTTTAGCATAGTAACTTCTACCCGAACAACAAATCAAAGACTGGTCTCATGGACGAGTGCTTTTGTTGATTTTGCCCAAATCCGGACTTCAAAAGGAACGCGAATAACTTAGGAACAGCACGAAAATAAAGGGCGATTTTGTTTTCCATAATAGTTAACTAAACGATTCACTTAAAGTGTGTTAACTATTTGGGAAACCAAAAAAAAATCGTCATTCATTTTCTGCGCAATACTTATTCTCCGGAAATGAGAAAGAAACGGCACAAAAACAAAGTACTATGAAATTTTTCTACACATGGCTGTTCATCAGCCTGGGTTTGGGTATTCCCCTATCCTCTCAAACAATTGCACATTGGGCGCTTTCCCCTGATCATCTGGCCGAAGCCAAAACCTTCGTTGACGAAGCCATTGGCTTCCCATTTGTCAGAGGCAATGGATTAAGTGTCCTCAGCTACTCCGGTTCCGGGGTCAGCGCTCAAAATTGGCCGCTTGATGCTGGTGACGACAACCAGGTAGACTATTACGAATTTGGCCTAAAATCAATCTCCGGTGCCACCCTTGAACTCACCCAGCTCAGCTTTATGGAGCGTAGGTCTTCTTCAGGGCCCTTGGCCTTCCGTATCGTTTATTCCCGTGATGGTTTCGCTACCGAAACGGAACTGGCACAAGTGAATTTACCTGATAACATTAATTCCCGTAGTCACAGTTTCAACTTCCATGAAAAAATAAAAGACGGCGAAAGTCTCCTTTTCCGTTTTTATGCCTCTGCCGCCCAGAGCAACAGCGGTTCATGGACGATCCGAGCCAACACTTTAAGCATCGCAGGTACAGCCATGGAGGCCTGTAGCCCCCCCTACTTCTAGTGCCACACTAAGCCTTATCACTACCGATGAAACCTCAGCTGAAGTAAACCTAAGCGCAGGAAACGGGCAGGCACGCATACTTGTCATGTCTACTGCAGCACAAGCATTGAGCACCCCTTACCAAGGTGATTTATACAGCGGAAACCTCACTTTTGGCAATGGCCAACTGCTGGGTACCAATACTTATGTAATAGCCACGACTACCTCTACCAATACAACGTTTACGATTGATGGCCTGGAGCCTGGTACCGCATACCAGCTGGCGATTATTGAGTACAACACGGGACAAATGTGTTACGCCCAACAATCAATGATCCTCAACTTCACCACGCTCTGTTCACCTGCCCCTCGAACGGTAGAACAAGTGGCCTTTACCTCACTCGACGCAAGTACTGCCATGCGCTGGTCAGGCCCTACCTGTGTAGATCGCTACCTTGTTGTTGCAGCAGAACAAGTTATTGTTGGTGGCCCCGTAGATGTCAACTTTACGCCCGACGAAAACTTTGGCGACGGTTCTCCGGCAGCAGGCTTTGCCAATACCACCTACCCTCTTTATTTCGGTGCCAGTGACGATCCGCTGGTAGTTACTGGATTGACAAATGGTACAACCTACTATTTTGCGGTGTACGTACTACTCAACGGGCAATGGTCGGCAGCCTATACTTTTGAGGCCATCCCGGAAGAAAGCTGCCCACGCCTTTATCCCGAGCGTATTTTCATCAATGAGTTCCACTATTCCAACGGCCCCGTGAGCCAGGACCAGGGTATAGAGATTGCCGGGCCGGCAGGTGTTGACCTGAGCAATTACGAGTTGATTGTTCAGCAACGAGTCGGTAGCAATATCAATGTCTTCCTTGTAGAAGTCTACCGCAGTCAACTCAGCGGCATCATTGATGACGAAGGTGACGAATTTGGTGCTATCTGGTTTCCAATAGCTGCCATGCCGCTTTATCGGGGGCATCTAAGTCTGGTGAATACCATCACAGGGGAAGTCGTAGACTTTGTGATTTACGATCCAGCGTTTGGTTGGCAGGATATCAACTCTCCACCAGGTTTTGATCTTGTTGGCTCCAATAATTACCTGGAATTACCAACAGATGCGCCCGGCTTTTCCGTACAGCGGGTAGGCGAAGGCAGCTGCCCTTCTGATTTCATTTGGGCCAGGCTCCCCCACTCGCGCGGCATTCTGAACCCTGGGCAGGCGATTTTGCCTGTGACCCTCAACTTCCTGGCCGCTGAAGCAGCAGGGAAGACGGCCAGGATTTATTGGCAAACAGGCGCCGAATCAGGCAGCGATTACTTCGAAGTAGAGAAAAGTACGGATGGTCGTAATTTTGCAAAAATCGGCACGACTGCCGCTGCTGGCTTCAGTATGGAAGCACGCGATTATGAACTCTATGACCTCCACCCCGCCAATGGCCTCAACTATTACCGCCTGAGGCAGGTTGATTACGACGGCACAGTGCATGACGAAGGCATTGTGACCGTTCGCTTTGAAGACGGGCCTCCTCGCCCGCTGAGCGTATTCCCCAACCCGGTGATAGATCGCACAACCGTAAGCTGGTCGCACGCCGCCGAGGCACTACAAATCAGCGATGCACAAGGGCGACTTTTGCAAACCATCCCGCTAGACGCTGCGGGTGACGGCGGCGCCCGTTCACTAGACATGAGCAACTACCCCGCCGGCATCTATTTCATACGATTGGAAGGTGCACACGACAGTGAAATACGCAAGGTGGTGAAGCGGTAGGAAATATTAAACCACCAAAGGCACCAAAGTTTTTTTCCTTAAGTGCCTTCGTGCTTCAAAAAACAAACATCCCGAAAACTGGCATTATCACTTAAGATTTTGCTCCCCTTTCCCCCGCTGGCTTTGCTGGTGGGGGATTTTTTTTGACAAGGTTCAGTAGCCACTAAACCACCAACACACTAAAAATCACAAAAAAACCTCCGTGTAATTTAGTGCTTTAGTACCCCATATATTTGCGGAAGGAAGCAGGAATAGCCACTAAAGCACAAAAAACCTTCCGTGCAATTCCGTGTTTTTGTGCTTTCGTGGCTAAAACCTCCCTAGCTAAAAAAACCTCCGTGTCTCCGAGCCTCCGCGGCAAATAAAAACCTTCCGTACAATTCCGTGTTTTTGTGCTTTCGTGGCTAAAACCCTCCCTAGCTAAAAAAAACTCCGCACCTCCGAGCCTCCGCGGCTATAAAAAGCAGTATACCTCAATCGTTAATTTACAATAACTTAAACCCTACGTATTTCAGTTTTAAAAGCTTTCATTTATCTTTATGACTTCTGTACTACCTGTAGTTTCAAACCCCTTCAACTGATATTCAACTAACCGGAACTAGACACAAAAAACAACCTGAGTGTAACAACACTCGGGCTTTATCTTTTTCTAAAAAAACAGTTTTTATAACTCCGTAAAACGAAGCGAAATATGAAGATTTTTCACACTACTATCTTTTTTTTCTTCTGTATCTCTGTAATTGCTCAGACATCATTATCGCAGGGAGACATTGCCATAATTGGAATGGACACAGGAGACGAATCTTTCATGTTCATCTCATTCATTGATCTTGATGCTAATACTGAAATATATTTTACAGATGAAGAGTTTGGTTTAATAAGTGCTTCATCTGGTGAAGGAACTATATTGTATACTGCACCTAATGCAATCACAGCAGGTACTGTAATAACCTTCACTGGCCTTTCAGGAGGATTTTCGTCTACCACTGACGGTAATATCGCCCTAGCGAATGGCGGGGATGGGTTAATTGCATACCAAGGAACATTAGGCTCTCCTACTAGTTTATTACATGCTGTCGCAGAAAATACAGGGACACTTGGGACTCCTCCTATCGGCTTCACAAGTTATGTTTTAATGGGTGCTGACGATGGAGAATACAATGGCACTCGAATGGGAACAGCTGCTGACCTTTTAGCGCTAATTAATGATTCATCAAATTGGACAACTAGTGGAAGTGGAGTAACACCTTTTAATAGTTCTAATTTCACAATAACAGGAGCAATGCCCGTCAATCTCCTCTCCTTCACCGCCAAAGCCATCAACAACCAAACCCAGCTCTCTTTCACTACCGCTACGGAAGAGAACAACTCTCACTTCCTGATTCAGCGGAGTACGGATGAGGGGAAGACGTTTGAGACGATTGGTCAGGTAGATGGTAAAGGGACTAGCAATAGTGCTGTGGACTACAAATTTGTGGATACCAAGCCAGCGGCGGGGATGAACTACTACCGTTTGCAGCAGTTTGATTATGATGGAACCAACGAATTCTTTGGGCCAGTGGCAGTACGCTTTAGCGGCGAGGTGGCTGATGCTCCTGTGATCTGGCCAGTGCCAGCGCGTGATCGCTTGCAGATTCAATTGCCAGCATCTGATAGCGATTGGCAGCTGGAGGTGTTTGACTTGAATGGTCGTCGCTTACTGCAAAAGACTACGGAAGAGAAAGGGATCAACACTTTCTTTGACTTGAACTCTTTGCCTGCGGGTAGCTACTTCTTGCGTTGGAGCAATGGCAGCCAGAGCGGACAAGAGCGGTTTTTGAAAGTATGAGGTTTGTGATTTAGTTCCCTGTACAGGGATGAATCACAACAAACCTTATGGTACTTGGTACGATGTACTTTGTACTAGGTATTTGTGAATGCTTAATGGCGATGCCATAAAACAAGCTTTAAGAGAAAGCCCTGCTTCCGGTGACGGAGGCAGGGCTTTTTTGTGATGTTAAGCACCGTCGGAACCGAACAGGTGGAGACGGGGGCCGGAGGCGGCAAGGACAAGCGATAGTAGCTGCTCCGCAGGGCAGCGGAGAGCGCGGTGCCGAGGAACGATGGCATGGCCCCAAATTATTAGAAAAAAACCAGGAAATTTTCAAAGTCCCAGATTTTGGGACTTTCTCCCCTTAATTTATCGGCATTACTAAAAAGCAATGTTATGAAACACGCATTTCTCTCTTTTATGCTGCCGTTATTGACGATCATGCCGCTCTCTGCTCAGCTTATTATCAGCCAATATTATGAAGGCGACAGCAACGATAAGTACCTGGAGGTGACAAACCTTGGGAATACGACGATTGACCTCGCCGCCGAGGGGATCAGGGCCTACCTTTTTGCCAATGATCGAGCGGATGACCCCGCCAACAATATCGCCTCTATTGGGCAAGCACTCAGTGGTACGGTTTTGCCTTTTGAAAGTTTGGTCTTTTGCAATGGGCTGGCCGTGCAGCCGGGTTATACGGTGGGCGAGGCCGTTGGTGTCAATTTTTGTGGTTTTAACGGTGACGACCTCCTCGTTTTATCTACCGCCGCTGACGGTCTTTCGGTCATCGGTAGCGCTTGGGACAATCGCATTGACGTAGTAGGCAATGGTACCTCGTGGGGAATCGACGTTGCTTATGTGCGGAAAAACACGATACTGGAGCCGAATGTTAATTTCTCTTTGTCGGAATGGAATGCCGTTTTGCTCAGTGCGGTGAATACTGCCGGGCCGGAGGAATCCAGTTACCTCGGAACTCACTACTCGGTATTGCCGGTGGAACTCATAGACATGAAGGCTACTGCTTTTCCAAAATTCATTAGCTTGACTTTTACGACTGTCACGGAACAAAACAACGCCTATTTTTTAGTGCAACGCAGCGGTGATGGAGGGAAGACCTTTCAAACCATCGGGCGAATTGTCGGGCAAGGAGACAGTAACCGTCCCGTAGACTATGAGTTTATTGATAAGCAACCCCATGCCGGACAAAGCTATTACCGCCTACAGCAATTTGATTTTGATGGCTCCAACGCGTTTTTCGGACCGATGACTGCTAATTTTGGCGGTGAGACAAAGGTGGAGGTTACGCTATGGCCAGTACCGGCCCAAGCGTACCTAGAGGTCGCGTTGCCTACCGCTAACGGCAACTGGAGGTTGGAAATCTTCGATCAAAGTGGCCTTCGATTATTGCAGCAAAGCGGGAACCAGCAAGGCGTAGATATCTCTTTTGATCTACAGGGATTACCAGCGGGCAGCTACCTCCTACAGTGGTGCAACGGTAAGCGGAGTGGGCGAAAGTGGTTTTTGAAGGTTTGATAAGATGGTTGATTTTGCTTGGTTCGTGGTTGTAGGTTGATTGTTAGATGTTTTTTTTTGGGGGGTATTTTCTCAATTCTTGGCCAAATGCGGGGAGCTTGCACCAAAAGATTGGTTAACTGGTCAATACACATGAACGGGCTTGCACCAAAAAACTGGTTAACTGGTTAATACGCATGAAGGAGCTTGCACCAAAAGATTGGTTAACTGGTTAATACGTTAGGGAAAGTCTAGCGCCAGCGTAAGGCCGCGGTCCATCACAGCGCTACTTGTCTCCCTCGGAAAAATACCGTATTTTTCAATTAAAACCCGGATGCGTACTACCACTCTACTCCTTGGCTTGGCTTTACTCTTACTGTTCAGTATCACGCCATCACCTGACCTTTCTAAAGGACTGGTTGCTTATTTTACTTTCAACGAATGTGATGCGCGCGACGATAGCGGGCAAGGATCTGCGGGTCAGCTGATTGGCAATGTACGTTGTTGGTGTGGTGTAGAAGACGATGGACTACTACTAGATGGGCAGCAAGCACACGTTGTTTTTAGTGGTACGATCAATGACTATTTCACCACCTCGGATTTTACGCTTAGCTTTTACATCAAACCTGAGGCAGCACTCGTGTTTCCACAAAGTGTGATCTCTAAACGCGAGGCTTGCGATGATTTCCACCTGCTGGATATTGCCCTGGACACCCGCTTGCAAGAGCTTACAACTGACTTTAAAGAAACTGAAAACAAGCTTTTCAAAGAACTAGGGCCGGCGCTTCCTTCGGGGAGTTGGCTTCATTACACTTTGGTAAGAGAAGGCGTTTACGCACGGACCTACATCAATGGCAGATTGATAAAAACGGGCCGACGCTGTAGTGGCATTGACCTGAGCAATGATGCTCCGTTCTCAATTGGTAACAGCCCTTGTGTACAAACGGGCCGAATGCGGCGCTTCAGAGGTGTTATTGATGAATTGCGCGTTTATGACCGGGCGCTTACTGATGACGAAGTGCAGTGGCTTTACGAAGAAACGCCCGTAGAAAATGCGCAGATGGATTGTGTGAGTTGATTAGTAACGGTCGAATAATTAATTCCCGACTTTCGGTTTTTAGTGAAGATATAAACGATCCCGTACTAAAAGTCGGGATGAGTTTATTCAAGCTAAAAACCGAAATTGAAAGAGGGAACTTAATTTTTGACCAATACTTACAGTTAAATCTGCGAACACGTCTTTATGTATAAGGAATGGTGCATTAATAAATTGCGTTTCTATGCGTAAGTTATTTTTTCCTTCTGCAAGGCGAAAAACGTAGGCGATGCAGAGCATCAGCGAGGCTTTTCAACGCAGCAGAGGGAAAAAACAACAGGCAGAGGAATGTAAATTTATTAATGAACCATTCCTAAATGTTACTTTTGCAAAAAAAGAGATTATGTTTGGAGATATGATGGGCCAGATGGAAGAGATGCAGGCCAAAATAAAAGAAAAACTACGCACCATATATGTAACCGGTGAAGCAGGTGATGGATTGGTAAAAGTAACCGCCAACGGCACCCGCGAAATCACCAATATCGCGGTAGACCCCAGTGTATTGGACGATGCTGAAGCACTAGAAGATTTACTGATGGTGGCCACTAATCGCGCACTGGAATTAGCCGCAGAGCAAGAAGCCGCAGAGAGTCAATCGCTATTACAAAACATGCTTCCCGGAGGCTTAGGCGGGATGTTTGGCTAAATAAAGCTTAGATCATACTTAAACTTCTTCTGCGGTCGTTCAGGAATTGTTAATTTCGCCCCTACATTTAGAATACTTCCTTATGACGACGTTGCGGATTCTGAGTTTACTATTTCTTTTTACGGTTTCTCTTCAAGCCCAAACAACTGTGGGCCTGGTAGGGTATTATACCTTTGATGGCGACTTAATTGATCGTACAGGTAATACCTCCAATACAGGCATAGCTGTGGGAACCCCCACCTACTCTTGTGGCATAGACGGCCAGGCACTCCTTCTGGATGGTGCCAATGACCAGGTACGTATTCCTAATACCGCCAGTGTTGCTGGGGAATTTGATCGGGAAGATTTCACCGTTAGCTTTTATTTCAAGCCTATAGGTATCAATGGTACTCAGTATCTCTTTTCTAAGAGAGACACCGCTTGTGATAACAATCCGCGTGAGATGAGTATCAGGTACGTCCCAGGTTCTCGGACGCTCAACACCTTTTTGGCGCAGGACGAAGACAAAGACGTCAATATCATTAACTTGATCAATAACGGCGCTTGTTGGCAACAACTCACGGTTGTTCGTGAAAACCTGAGGGTAAAGGTGTTTATCAACGGAGAATTTCTGTCTAGCCTGGGTACTGCCAGCCGGATCAACCTGGAAACAGAAGGAGCCCTCTATATTGGCGGAGCCGATTGTATCGGAGGAATAGAAACACCTTTTTCCGGGCTGATTGACGAAGTAAGAATTTACAATCGTGCTCTTGATGATGACGAAGTGACTGGCTTGTACGGAGCACCTGATAAAATCCTTACCAATGACACCATTGTCTTCCAAGGTAATTCGCTACAGGTAGCACTCAACAGTACCTGCGGCACCGACTTTAGCTGGACACCCATTGACAATGTAATAAGCCCAAGCGATGCCGAGCCATTAATTGATGCTGCCACCCCCGGTAATTTTGTTTATACCGTGGCCATCAGTGATCAGGTTTCGACTTGTGTCGCTGTAGATTCCTTTAAGCTCACCGTCGTAGACCCCAATACTTTGCCGTGTAAAGTAGCGATGGCTAAAGCCTTTACCCCGAACCGAGATAACCTTAATGACACTTATGGCCTGAGCAACCCCTTTGCTATTAATGATCTTATTTCCTTTGAAATATTTGACCGCTGGGGCGGAATTGTATTCCGCACCAATGACCCGTTTGCTAAATGGGATGCAACCTACAAGAACGAAGCGGTCAATCCTGGAGTCTTCTTATGGCGAGTGGCTTATCGCTGTGATGGTGAAGAAATCAATGAGACGGGTACGGTAACCGTTATTCGTTAAACAGTTATGTTGTTCTAAATGAAAGCACCCTGAGCTGGTAGTTAACCAACCCAGGGTGCAAAACCCTATGATCTCCATTCCGTCAGAAGGACGGAACACCCATTATTCTTAGCCAACCTCAATCAGACGCGCTGGCTGAGGTTTAGCTTCTTCTTTCTTTGGCAAATTGAGTACCAGAATGCCATCAGTATAGCTTGCACTGATACCTTTTTCATCAGCCGTTTCTGGCAAGGTAAACCGGCGGGTGAAGTTGGTAAAGCTAAATTCGCGGCGCGTGTAGCCCTCCTTCTTCTCTTCGTTTTCTGTCTTACGTTCGGCAGCAATCGTCAGAACACCTTCATTGATCTCTACCTTGAAGTCTTCTTTTTTCAGACCAGGAACAGCCAACTCTATAGCGTAGTCGTCTTCTGTTTCCTTTACATTCACTGCGGGCAAGGTGCCGCTAAAATTGGTACGGGCAGGTACGTTATTAAAAAATTCGTCAAAAACGCGGTTTGCCAAGTTTGGATTGAATCTTACAAGTCCCATGATTAATTATGTTTTGGTTTTTTTAAGTTGTTTTGGAGTTGATCCAGTGGATCATCTCAATTACATTTATCTTTATGCAAAGGATATGCCAGTGGGCCAAAAAAGAGAAAATGGTGACAAAAATTCAAAACAAAATGACAAAAAGTCAGTTTTGCCGAAAAAGGCACGACAAAAAGTCAGCACACTTATCTTTCCGCTAATCTCGCCCGTCAAAACATTGAAAAATGAGTGCTCAAAGCGTAAATGAGGAGTTATTCCAGGTATTTAGTAAATATAGCCCACAAGGAATCCATCATTGTGATTGTGGCTGCATCGACGAAGAAGACGTCAAACGCCTTGCTACACAACCACTACATTCATTAGATTGGGAAGCACTCGGACCATACCATGGATCGGCATTGTACACCTGGGGTGACATCACTCATTACAAACACTACCTTCCAAGAATACTCGTCTTATATTCCTCCAATAGGCGAGGTGCTTTGATTGACCTCTATGATATTTACGCGAAGCTAAAATATGCGGATTGGCTAAAATGGGATGCTGCCGAAATTGAGGCCATCCAAAATTACCTCCAAGCAGATTGGCTAGATTTACTTCATCATCAGAAAGAGATCAATTTATACCTTTTTGAAACTTACCGACAATTCCTATCAGCACAAGAACTGATCAACTTGTGGAGCCCTAGCACAAGCGAAACAGCTTTAAAAAATTACGTTTATTTCTTTTATGAAACGGGTACTCAAATCTTTAGCAGCTCTTTAAAATCGATCACAAAGGGTGATCAAGCATTACTTACTTCTTTTTTCAAAAACAGTGTAAGCATTGATAAATTAGAGCACCACTATTTCGAGCAGGAGGCTATTGATGCTGAATATGCGACTAAAGTTTCAGTGGTTTTACAAATGCTTGAACAGGAGAACGCGCTAGCGTGAGTCCCCCCAATCGTACCAATGCGATCATACAATCAGTTCTCCATTTTCCTAAAGTGCCTCCATTACTTCAATAATACGAGACTTATAATCCAAAATACCTTGGGTTTGGTCGACATCATCTGTATCAATTTGCCAAGTGGTGACCGTGCCATTTCTTTTTAAGGATAAATAGAAGCCGCCCTGGTCTACACAGTCCGGGCAACCAAAAATTCTTTGCTCTGTTTCCAAGAGTTCTTCGGGAAACTCATCAGAAAGCACTTCTGCTATTTGAAACTGTGCGTTACTTAAAGGTGTCGTCTGGAAATCGTCCGTTTCTGGAAAACCGTATTCCAAGTCATCTGCAAACAGCTCTCCTCCTTGCAATTTATAGACCGTGATACAATTACCGAAACATTCAAAACCATAGCGGCCAAAAATCAAATAGTCTTCCACGCTATTGGTGGTGACTTGTTCGTCGTCATCACAAGCACTAAGAAAGAAAAGAGGGAAACAGCAAAGGATAAAGTACTTCATTGGTATTTTTTTATTGTCAAAGACCTTTTTGTGTTAGACGTAAAGGGCCGTTATCAGGGTTGGGTAAGCTTGACTTTCGGACTTTTGCCTTAAGGCTGGTTTAGCAAAGAAACCTATCCATTCGGATAAAAGAAGGTTCAATTTATTTTTTTTGCGGCCTCTTACTCCATTCAGCATCCAGCTATTACCTTTGCCCGTATGCAACTCCACAAACTGAAAGATTATCTCGGGCAATACACCGAATGGCTAAATAGCCGTGCAGCGGAAAAACGCCTTCACTACTGGGAAAGCCAAGCAATTTGGCAAAAAAACTGGGATAGCGATGTTACTGATTTTGGCCAGATGTACGACCAATCTCTACAAAACAGTACCACTCGCCGACTCTGGAAAAGAGAAGCTTATGACCCCAAACGAATGCTCCTTGCATTCATAGCGATAGAACCTCACTTCGTCCACAGCATGTTTTCTGATCTTTTCAATGAAGACAAAGAGACCCACGCTCGTGTTGACCGCTTTGTTTTTTATTGTGATCAATTACTTCAGCAATATAGGCAGCAATATCCTGCAAAAACTGACAACAGCCATTACCATGACGATGGTTATGGAATAATCTCTCTTTATCTGAGCTTTCGCTACCCTACCCTATATGCTCCTTACGCCGCCGAGCGCCAAATAACGCTCCTCCAAAAACTAGGTGCGGCCAATGTTCCGCTAGCGGGTGACTTTCCTCGTCATATTAAATTGATGCGAACCTTGCAAAACTTCATCAACAAGGAGCAAACACTACTAGAGCGCCACCAAGCACGGCTACGGCCTGAGCACTATCAGGAAGAAAGTCTCTTGCTGGCCTTTGACTTTGGATGCTTCATTGTAGAAAAAGTATAAAAAAACAACACCCCGGGCAGCGTATTTGCTACTAATGGAGTCTTATCTACAAATAGGATCATAGTCTTCTATAGATTATAAGAATATTTGCTGCTGATAAAGCAAACTACTCTCAAACAACAACGCCCGCTGTCGGATCATATCCACAGCGGGCGTTTGCATTTTTATGCTCTTTCTATTTTCTTCTATTTCCCGTACGCCGGCGGCCTTTATCATTGCTCCTATCCGACTTCCGAGGGAACGATGGCTTGTTTTTAGGCCTCACAAAGGTGCTCGCTTCTTGCGGATCACGCTTAGGGCCTTCTACCAGGGCCATTTCGATTCGACGGCGCTTAATATCCGTTTCCAGAATTTTCACGCGTATCTCATCACCCATTTTGATCTGTTGCCCATCATGACGGCCGTGGATACTGAGGCGACCATCGCCCATATCATAAGGCTGATCCATGTTGTCGTAGGAGATCATTCCTTCACAATGACTTTCCGTCAATTCAACAAACACGCCAAAATCGGCAATGCCATTCACAACGCCAGCAAACTCTTCGCCAACGTGTTTTTCCATAAACTCTACCTGTTTGTACTTAATGCTTTCTCGCTCGGCATCAGTGGCTCGGCGTTCTTGGTTGGAAATATGCTTACATTTCTCTTCCAACTCATTGCCATTAACAATGTGCATACTTCCCTTGGGCAGGTTCAGCTCTAAAATACGGTGAGTAAGCACATCGCTATAACGGCGAATAGGAGACGTAAAATGGCTATAGTATTCAAAACCTAAGCCATAATGACCAATATTATTGGTAGTATAAACGGCTTTTGCCATGGTCCGGATCGCTAATGGTGCCAGCATTTTCAATGCGGGGTCCGTCTCCGCCCGGGTGATCAGCATATTGTAAGACTTGGCTATAGCCTCTGAAGTACTCACGTCCATTTCGAAGCCAAGGGCCTTGGCAAACAATGATAGTTCCAATGCTTTGTCTGGATCTGGCTCATCGTGTACTCGATAGACAAACGGGATGGTCTTGTTCCTAGCTTTCTCTTTTTTACCAATAAAACCTGCTACCTCACGGTTGGCCAACAACATAAAGTCTTCGACCAACATGTGGGCATCTTTACGCTCTTTGACGTACACCTCTAATGGCGTACCATCTTCATCTAAGCGGAAGCGTACTTCCTCTGAGGAAAAATCTATGGAACCATGCTTGAAGCGGCGCTCGCGCAGCTTTTTGGCAACATTATTCAAGAGCTGCAATTCTTCTGGATGGTCGCCTTCACCGGATTCTAGCACCTCTTGGGCTTCTTCGTAGGTAAAACGACGATCTGAATGGATAATCGCTTTACCAAACCAACGCCGTACCACTTTCATTTCTTTATCAAAAACGAAAGCCGCCGAAAAAGTTAACTTATCCTCATGAGGGCGAAGAGAACATAGCTCATTCGAGATTTTTTCGGGTAGCATTGGGCAAACCCGGTCTACCAAATAAACCGAAGTAGAACGCTTATAAGCCTCATTATCTAATGCTGTTTTAGGCTGAACATAGTGGCTCACATCCGCAATGTGTACGCCAATTTCAAACTGCCCATCCTCTAATTTTTTGTAAGATAAAGCATCATCGAAATCCTTAGCCGTCAAAGGATCAATCGTGAAGGTGAGAGTTTCACGGAAGTCACGGCGCTTTGCTATTTCTTCTTCCGTAATTTCTGTACTCAGCTCTTCTGATTCCTTGACTACCTCCGGTGGGAAATCAATATTAAAGCCGTTGTTAATCAAGATAGCTTGCATATCCAGGCTACTACTGCCCGGGGCACCCAATACAGAGGTAATGATACCTTTGGGGCGCGAGATACGACTGTTTACTTCCGCATCTTCGTTCAGCTTTACGACAACCATGTCGCCATTTTCAGCAGTCTGAATATCTTCGAGCTCTACAGCTATCTCCATGGTTTGATTGCCTTCAATGGCTACAATACCAAAACGAGGGAATAACTGCAAGATACCGACAAAGTGCTCGGTAGCTCTTTGCAATACTTCCAGCACTTCGCCTTCTGCTTTATGCCGCCCTCGGGGTTTCCAGTAACGGATCTTTACTTTATCTCCATTGAGGGCGTTCTTTACATTTTTAGGAGAGACGTATACATCCTCCTCTCTACCTTCGATCACGATATAGGCTGCCCCAGAACGGGTCATATCGACCTTACCTTCAGCGGTTTTCTGATCACTTTCGGCCACGTATTCACGGTTTATCTGGTATTTGAATTTATCCTTTGCATACAATGCATTATCAGCTACCAGTTGTTCGATAGCATACTGAACTGCATCCTTGTTGTTCGTAATCTTAAGTTTAGCAATAACCTGGCGAGGATTGTACTGTTTGCCGGGATGGCGTTGAAAAAGTCTTAATACTGCGCGTTGTAAGTCTTTGGCACTTAATTTTCTGCCTTTAATTTTAGGCTTCTTTTTATTTTTACTCATGTTGTTTTTTCGTCTAAATCAGTTGCGACAGGTAGCATGATTATTTATTCTAACTTCCGGCATACCTTAGGCTGGCACCTGGTACTTTGCTATAAGTTCGCACAACGGTAAGCTAAGGAAATATTCGCTCGTAAGCAACTGTAATTGGAACCGACCAGAAGAGGGGAATGTTCTAAGAAGTGGCCGATTTGGGGGATTAATATTTAATAGGGTTCATATGTTTACACCAAGTAAACGATTCATGGGCAAGAATAGTTCCACTTCACGAATAAATTAAACCTACAACTCCACAATCTTACCTTCTTCTGTAATCTGAAAACGGTTGGCCGTACTATTGGCAGCCGTGTACTCTTCTTTTACCAACTGGCTTTGTCCAGAGACCAAGTACAGCAATAAATCTTCCTGAATAGCGGCCATCGTCTGGGTCAACTCCATTCCATCGTAGGTTGTTCCGGCGATCACCTTTTCCGCAATTAGGTTACCTCTTGTATCAAACGTAAACAGCTTGTACTCGTAATTCAACAAGCCTGCCTTCCAGTAAACGATCGCATGATAATTTTTCGATGCTGGCAAAGCAAAACAAGCGATATATTCAGTTACCTCATCCGTCTCCTCTTCGCCCTCTAATGGAAGAATATATTCCGCAATAATCGCACCGGGAATGGGATCATTCTCTTTACTGAAAAGCATATGCGTATCCTCTCCCAGCGTAAACGGCAGTTCTACCGGCGGAAAACAATTCAAAAATTCTTCAAAACTCGGCTTATTTGTTACTTCCTTCGCCATTGATTATTATTGAGATGCACCAGGAACACTAATCATGTGTCTGTTTTTGCGGCGCAAAAGTACGATTTTTCACCGCATTTAAGACAGAATAATTCAATACCAACACCCACTAGTTAGAATAATTCTAAATAAGACAAACACTTGCCATCCTAGCTAACTACACTTATGGAAAAACGCTTATAAAATGTAGATTTGTATTATTGGTATTAAATATCCATTCTTCTTTAAACTATAGTTGCCTTAGTGTTGCGCAAAAAATAAATCAAGCCTCCTTTTAGGTTTTCCAAATAGCTGACACGCTTTTAAATGAACCGCTTAGCCAGCTTTTTGAAAAACGTCGACTCCATTTATTTTTGTGCTGTTCTTAGGCAAACGAAAAACGAAAAACATGAGTTGGTTTACGCAATTTCTAACCTCTTCCATCGGACGCAAACTCCTGATGAGCCTCACTGGGCTTTTCTTGATTGTGTTTTTGTTGGTCCATTTACTTGGCAATCTCCAATTACTGGCCAGTGATGGGGGCGAAAGCTTCAATGTTTACGCCAAGTTTATGACCACCAATCCATTGATCAAGTTTACCTCTTATGGATTGTACTTCTTCATCGTACTACATGCTGTTCAAGGACTTGCTATCTGGAGTAAAAACCGGACAGCCCGTGGTAGCCAAGGGTATGCTGTAAAAGTTACCAGAGCTGTAAACACTAATGGCCCTATCGCTAAAAGCATGGGCTGGTTGGGGACAATTATCCTCATTTTTCTGCTTTTACACATGTACCAATTTTGGCTGCAAATGAAAATGGGTGCAGTGGATATGGTCAGTTATGGCGACGGTGAGCAAGTAAAGGATCTCTACACTTTGGTTATGGCTGCTTTTGCAGACCCTCTCTATGTAGTTATCTATGTGGCTAGTATGATTGTTATTGCGTTCCACCTGTGGCATGGTTTCCAAAGTGCCTTCCAGACTTTAGGCATCAACCACAAAAAGTACACGCCGTTTATTCAACTGGTAGGCAAGGTTTATTCTATTCTCATTCCATTAGGTTTTGCAATGATTCCTATCCTGATGTACCTTAATCAATAACCCTGCACTAGCAAATAATAAAATCAACAATATGAAACTCGAAAATAAAGTGCCACCAGGCGAGTTGAGCGAAAAATGGACGAAGTACCGCTCTACCATGCCTTTGGTTGCTCCAAATAATAAGCGTCGTCTTGATATCATTGTTGTAGGTACCGGATTGGCTGGTAGCGCTGCTGCTGCCACCTTCGGCGAATTAGGCTACAACGTTAAGGCCTTCACCTTCCACGACAGTCCTCGTCGGGCTCACTCTATTGCTGCCCAGGGGGGAATCAATGCCGCTAAGAATTACCAGAATGACGGTGACAGTGTTTACCGTTTGTTCTATGATACGATCAAAGGAGGAGATTACCGCTCTCGGGAGGCCAACGTACACCGTTTAGCCGAAGTGAGTCGTAACATCATCGACCAGGCTGTAGCCCAAGGCGTGCCTTTCGCTCGTGAATATGGTGGTTTATTAGCTAATCGTTCTTTTGGCGGTGTGCAGGTAAGCCGTACTTTTTATGCACGTGGCCAAACGGGCCAGCAATTGCTTTTGGGAGCCTACCAATCCTTGAGCCGCCAGGTATCACTAGGTAACGTGGAGCTTTTCAATCGCCATGAAATGGTAGACTTGGTAAAAGTAGATGGCAAAGCCCGTGGTATTATTGCGCGTAACCTCCTCACTGGTGAGTTGGAACGTCATGCGGCACACGCTGTCGTTTTATGTACCGGTGGTTATGGCAACGTCTTTTACTTGAGTACCAATGCCATGATGTGTAATACATCTGCTGCTTGGCGTTCCGTTCGGCGAGGAGCCTTGATGGCCAACCCTTGCTTTACACAAATTCACCCAACCTGTATCCCTGTTTCTGGCGAATATCAGTCTAAACTGACGCTGATGTCTGAATCACTGCGGAACGATGGCCGCGTATGGGTACCTAAAAAGAAGGAAGATGCGCAAGCTATCCGTGAGGGTAAAAAGCGCGGTGATGATATTCCAGAAGATGATCGTGATTACTACCTCGAGCGTCGCTATCCTGCTTTTGGTAACCTTGTACCTCGTGATGTAGCGAGCCGAGCAGCCAAAGTAGCATGTGATGAAGGCCTTGGTGTTGCACCAACCGGTCTTGCGGTATACCTCGATTTTGAGGATGCGATTAATCGCTACGGCCACTCAAAAGCCAAGAGTAGTGGCGAGGAGAATGCCAGTGCTGCCCGTGTACGGGAGCTCGGCGTAGAAGTGATCGAAGAAAAGTACGGCAACTTGTTTGAGATGTACGAAAAGATCACCGGCGAGAATCCTTACCAAACGCCAATGAAGATTTACCCAGCAGTGCATTACACCATGGGTGGCCTGTGGGTAGATTACAACCTGGAGACTAACGTCCCTGGCCTCTTTGCTGCCGGTGAAGCTAACTTCTCTGATCACGGTGCCAACCGCCTGGGAGCATCCGCATTGATGCAAGGACTTGCCGATGGCTACTTTGTCATTCCTTATACTATTGGCGATTTTCTTAGTAAAGAGATTCGCACCCCTCACTTTGATGCCAACACTGAAGAATTCCAAAAGGCAGAAAGTGAAGTTCGAGAACGGATCAATACCTTATTGAATATCCAAGGTTCTCAGTCTGTGGAAAGCTTCCACCGTCGTTTGGGACAAATCATGTGGGATCACTGTGGTATGTCTCGTAGTGCAGAAGGACTCAATAAAGGGATCAAACTGATTCGTGAGCTTCAGGAAGAATTCTATAAAGATGTTTTTGTACCGGGTACTAATGATGAGTACAATCCGGAATTGGAAAAAGCACTACGAGTAGCTGATTTCTTGGAACTAGGCGAAACCATGATGTTTGATGCACTTGACCGCAATGAAAGCTGTGGTGGCCACTTCCGTGAAGAGTACCAAACCCCTGAAGGGGAGGCGCTTCGTCGCGACGAGGAGTACACCTACGTATCTGCGTGGGAATTTACTGAGCGTGGTAAAGATCCAATTCTCCATAAGGAAGAGCTGGTTTTTGAAAACGTAGAGTTGAAAACCAGATCTTATAAGTAATTAAGTGTAAAGGTTGGAAAATGTAAGGGCGTAAATGTATGCTAACTTTTAGTTCCTTACGAATTTCTAATAATTGCATCTAAATCAAAGAGAATGAAACTAACATTAAAAATATGGCGTCAACCCAACGTCAACACTAAAGGTAAGTTTGTCACTTACCAAATGGACAATGTGACGGAGCATATGTCTTTTTTAGAAATGCTGGATGTTTTAAACGAAGATCTTGTCCAAAAGAGAGAAGAGCCTGTCGTTTTTGAACATGACTGTAGAGAAGGTATTTGTGGCACGTGTAACTTGGTCATCAATGGCCACCCTCACGGAAAAAATCACAGAACCACAACCTGTCAACTACACATGCGTCACTTCAAAGATGGAGAGACCGTTGTGATTGAGCCTTACCGCGCATCTGCTTTTCCTATACTTAAGGACCTTGCAGTTGATCGTTCTTCCTTGGACAAAATTATCCAGGCAGGGGGCTATGTTTCTATCAATACTGGTCAGGCACAGGATGCCAACTCGATTGCTATTGAAAAAGGACAGGCTTCACTTGCTATGGATGCTGCCGAATGTATTGGCTGTGGCGCTTGTGTTGCTGCTTGTCCTAATGCCTCAGCGATGCTTTTCGTAAGTGCGAAAGTAAGCCACTTGGCACAATTGCCTCAAGGTAAGGTCGAAGCTGCTCGTCGTGCCCAGCGTATGGTAGCAGTTATGGATGAAGAAGGGTTTGGAATGTGTTCCAACGTCACTGCTTGTGAAGCGGAATGCCCCAAAGGAATCTCAGTAACCAATATCGCCCGTTTGAACCGAGAGTATTTGAGTAGTGCATTAACTTCTACAGGAGAAGCATAACTTTATAATTATTGGAGAAGAACTTATCATTTTTCCTCCCACATAATAGGATACCAAGAGGCCGATACTTAACTGTAAGTATCGGCCTTGTTTTTTTAAAAATAGTATATTGCCTATATAATTATCGTTCAAAACGCTTCTCGAATGGAACACCTATTCCTCTTTTTAGCCATAATTACTGTAAGTTTTGGCCTCTATTGGGTTATAAGGATACTATCCTCAACTCTTACTAAAGTAAAAAACAGGAATCAAATCCTCCTGTTCGCAAGTCTATTTTTTGTATTGAGTAGTTGTATTAAAGGCCCCAATATTCAGAGTGCAATCACCCTTACTTCCCTACCACCAGATACCGGTCCACGAATTTTGGATCAAGACCTCAATAAAAAACTACACATTTTCTACACCGATAGTATTGCCCTTTCTGATACCTCTTTTGCTAAAAGAGATAGAAGGTCTCCTGTCCTATTAGCCAGTAAAAATAGATATGATTATTACCAGGTCATCCATTTCAAGGACGATCAAGACGTTTTAATTGAAAATTTTCGTCAAAAATTACTCCGATTATTAGCCACTCAAACCTTTCATCAGCAAATGGATTCGTTACAAATACAACTAGTAACAACCGAGGCGATTATTCCCTATTTTGACGGAAATGAGATGGTTCCAATCAATGACCAGCGGCTACGCAGCGGTGTGAATAGGCGTTTTCAAGTTATTGGCCCATCAAGAGTTAACCTAGAAATTGAATACACCTGCTATGCTTTCGGGAAAGTTCTTAGAAGATCAAAATCGGTTCGCCAAATTGTCGCAGCAAGTCAGATTGGGAAAAAGGTCAAGGGGAGTCGTAACGAAATTATTCAAGCCCATATGACAGAGTGCAACTCACTCATGAACGATTTGATCCAGCAAATCAGTTCTGAACTGGTTAATGAACTTAAGTATAGTTTTAGGCGGTGACACCTGATAATAAAAACTCAACACCCTCTCGCGATAGATGCCTTAACTAAATGAAAGGATAGTTCACAATCGTCATATCACCTCAACTTCCCACAACTTCCAATGCACTAACTCCTTTCTCCTTACGGCTGGCTTGTAACATATTGACACCTGCAATGATTACCCAAACAATATTTAGGGCACTAGAAGGATATGCTCCCAGGAATATCGTATTAATGATCAATAATCCACCACCAGCAAAGTTCATGGCTTGATACCATAATGATTGTGCCGCCAAGTAATTAAAGCTATTGAGGAGATAAGCTAAAATCAATAAGGCCGACCCCAGCCAGCCAAAGGTTTCAATCAGTATTTCCATCGGATTCGACTTTTGCTGTAAAGTTAAGTAGGATTGTTTAGAAGAGGAAGTAATAGATGGTTAGGCTATTGATTGACAGAGGCTCAACAGAGGAGGGAGGTAAACGACAGAAGCCCAACATTTCAGTGCTGAGGCAAGCTTGTGTAATGTGTAATGTAATGGAGGTAAGTAAAACAGGAGAAGGGCCACTCGCGATATGCGAATGACCCTTCATAAAAATTGGCAGCGACCTACTCTCCCACCTAAAGGCAGTACCATCGGCGCTAAAGAGCTTAACTTCTCTGTTCGGAATGGGAAGAGGTGAACCTCCTTGCTATAGCCACCAATTAATCTTTACAGTTCGTAAACTGCGTTATTTCTATTGGTTTATCAATGATAAACACAGACAAGAAAAGGGATAAAGTTGTAGTACACTTCGCTTACTACCGCAAAGCGTTAAGTAAAGTTATATTTTAAAAAGGAAGCTTTCGGGTAATTAGTACTACTTGGCTCCATACATTACTGCACTTCCACCTATAGCCTATCAACGTAGTCATCTTCTACGACCCTCATGGAATACTCATCTTAGAGTTGGCTTCGTGCTTAGATGCTTTCAGCGCTTATCCATTCCGAACATAGCTACCCTGCAATGCAGCTGGCGCCACAACAGGTACACTAGAGGTTCGTCCATCCCGGTCCTCTCGTACTGGAGACAGATCTCTTCAATATTCCTACGCCCACAACAGATAGAGACCGAACTGTCTTGCGACGTTCTGAACCCAGCTCGCGTGCCACTTTAATGGGCGAACAGCCCAACCCTTGGGACCTTCTCCAGCCCCAGGATGTGACGAGCCGACATCGAGGTGCCAAACCTCCCCGTCGATGTGAGCTCTTGGGGGAGATCAGCCTGTTATCCCCGGAGTACCTTTTATCCTTTGAGCGATAGCCCTTCCATGCGGAACTACCGGATCACTTAAGCCTGCTTTCGCACCTGATCGAGATGTCTCTCTCCCAGTCAAGCACCCTTATACTCATACGCTCTTCGCATGATTACCAACCATGCTGAGGGTACCTTTGCGAGCCTCCGTTACTCTTTAGGAGGCGACCACCCCAGTCAAACTACCCACCACACAATGTCCTCCAGTTGTTGCTGGAGTTAGTATCAAACTATAAGAAGGGTGGTATTTCAAGGACGACTCCACAACAACTGGCGCTGCCGCTTCGTAGTCTCCCACCTATCCTACACATCTTATAGCCTAACACAATGTGAAGCTGTAGTAAAGGTTCACGGGGTCTTTTCGTCCCGTTGCGGGTAATCGGCATCTTCACCGATACTTCAATTTCACCGAGCTCATGGCTGAGACAGTGCCCAGATCGTTACACCATTCGTGCAGGTCGGAACTTACCCGACAAGGAATTTCGCTACCTTAGGACCGTTATAGTTACGGCCGCCGTTTACTGGGGCTTCAGTCAATAGCTTTGGGTTACCCCTAACTACCTTCCTTAACCTTCCAGCACCGGGCAGGTGTCAGACCCTATACTTCATCTTTCGATTTCGCAGAGTCCTGTGTTTTTGCTAAACAGTCGCCTGGGCCTTTTCACTGCGCCCACTACTAGAGTGGGGACGCTTCTCCCGAAGTTACGCGTCTAATTTGCCTAGTTCCTTAGCCATGAATCACTCGAGCGCCTGAGGATACTCTCCTCGACTACCTGTGTCGGTTTACGGTACGGGCTGCTTCACTCGCTGTTTCTTGGAAGTCGCTTCAATGGATTATCAGTTCGGACCGGAGCCCTCCCTGTACTATCCCACACTTTCATGTGGTTCAACGTACTATTCCGTCAGTACGCACCATCTACACGCCTCCGTCACTTTCATTGTGAGCAGGTACGGGAATATTAACCCGTTTGCCATCGGCTTCGCCTTGCGGCTACACCTTAGGTCCCGACTAACCCTGTTCTGATTAGCATCGAACGAGGAACCCTTAGTCTTACGGCGACAAGGTTTCTCACCTTGTTTATCGTTACTCATGCCTACATTTGCTTTTGTAGCCAGTCCACCATGCCTCACAGCACAGCTTCTGCCCAACTACAATGCTCCCCTACCAATCCTTACGGATTCCATAGCTTCGGTGGTTTACTTAATGCCCGAGTATTTTCCGCGCAAGAACGCTCGACTAGTGAGCTGTTACGCACTCTTTAAATGAATGGCTGCTTCCAAGCCAACATCCTAGCTGTCTTAGCATCCTCACATCGTTCATGCAACTTAGTAAACACTTGGGGACCTTAGCTGATGGTCTGGGTTGTTTCCCTCTTGGCAATGGACCTTAGCACCCACTGCCTCACTGCCAGTGCAATGTCATGGCATTCGGAGTTCGTCAGGGGTTGGTAGGCGGTGAAGCCCCCTAGCCCTATCGGTAGCTCTACCTCCATGACACTCTATCTGACGCTGCACCTAAATGCATTTCGGGGAGTACGAGCTATCTCCTGGTTTGATTGGCCTTTCACCCCTACCCACAGGTCATCCGAACATTTTTCAACATGTACCGGTTCGGTCCTCCAGTTGGAGACTATCCAACCTTCAACCTGCCCATGGGTAGATCACCAGGTTTCGCGTCTACCCCTACTAGCTTACGCCCTATTCAGACTCGCTTTCGCTTCGCCTACAGCCCTGAAGGCCTTAAACTCGCTAGTAAGGTGTAACTCGTAGGCTCATTATGCAAAAGGCACGCCGTCATCCCGATAAATCGGGACTCCGACCGCTTGTAAGCGCACGGTTTCAGGGTCTTTTCACTCCCCTTCTGGGGGTTCTTTTCACCTTTCCCTCACGGTACTGGTTCACTATCGGTCTCTCAGGAGTATTTAGCCTTAGCGGATGGTGCCGCTAGATTCAGACAGGATTTCTCCGGTCCCGCCTTACTCAGGATACTCGCCCACTTGTTCACTTTACGTGTACAAGACTTTCACTTTCTATGGTATGCCTTTCCAGAGCATTTCCACTTCTGTGAACAAGCTTTATGCAAGTCCTACAACCCCACCACGACGTATCATGATGGTTTGGGCTAATCCGCGTTCGCTCGCCACTACTTGCGGAATCACTATTGTTTTCTATTCCTCCGACTACTTAGATGTTTCAGTTCATCGGGTTTCCGTCTTTCGACGACAGGTCTTCAACCTGCCGGGTTTCCCCATTCGGACATCTACGGATTATAGGTCGTTTGCACCTCCCCGTAGCTTTTCGCAGCTTACCACGTCCTTCGTCGTCTCTGAGAGCCTAGGCATCCCCCGTGCGCCCTTATTCGCTTCCTAGTCTTAATTTCCACAAGGAAAATTAATCTTAGAACTCAAATAGTGCACCCTGATTAATAATCAGGTAATTCCAACTTAAAGATGGAATGCAAATGAGTTATTATATGTAAGACAAATTGTTAAAACAATTAGTCAATTCTTTATCTCAAACGCTTTAAACGGAGCTTATGTACATCAATTCTATTCCGAAGAACAAAATCAACAACATATGCTTAGTCTACTACAATCAAATACTATAAATAATATTTGATGTTACTTTATCCCTCCTTGTCAATGAACTTTTTGAAAACCTAACGTTCTTTCTTATTGCTTCAGGTCGGCTAGAACCCACTCTCATTGCCTAACAATGAAATCCACAACAGCGGATAAAACAGTTCTCAAGGAACATAAGCTGGTAACGAACCAGTTAACCTCTA
>NZ_KB903533.1 GCF_000379805.1 Lewinella cohaerens DSM 23179
TACATGCCTGCACTAGGTGCGATTAGACAGGCAGGTGTTTTCCGTGAAGCTTATCAACGTCATTTCGCTAAGCATAAGAATGCAAATAAAGCCCTAATGGCTGTACAGCGCAAACTACTCTTGGTAGTTTTCGCTATTCATCAATCGGGGCAGATGTATGATGTCAATGTGCATCATCAAAGTACCCAAAATGAGGTAGGCGAACACAATGGCTCGCCTACAGTAGCTCGTTTAGCAAGCTAAACGGCTTTCTTACACATAAACTTACGAAAAACTTCGCTTCGAGCTTGGTTTTTAACATAGCACCTTCGTCCTTGGTCGCTCCGCGCCCCGAGCTTCGGCCTGTTGGCCTGCGCGCTGACCTGACAAAACGTTTCACGGCAGGCGGCAATAGCTGTTGGAGTTTTCCTATCTTTGGGATACGTTCCAGGGATGAATACAGAGCCGATCCAATTATGATGCAACCTTTCGAGAAGACATTACCTTTCAAAACAGATGGCGCCTACCATGGTTTCGCCGAAGTGAGCGGTATGCTACACATTGAGCGTGACCATCTGGAATTGGAGTTTGAGATCAAGGATAGTTTATTTGGCGCGCTGAAATCGGGGCCTAAACAACTGGAAATTGCCTACTCCGACTTATCTAAGCTGACCTATGTACGTACGCTTTTTAAATCTCGACTAGAGATCAAGGTCAAGAGCCTACGGGTGTTGTCGAGGTTTCCTGCTGCTCAAGACGGATTGATCTCGCTCAAGATTAAGCGAAAGCTAAAAGAGGAAACCGAGGACATTACTACTTATGTGAATTTAAGGATAGCGGAGATTGGGTTGGAGAAATTGGAAGGGTAGTTGAGCCTTGGGCCTACCTCTGTTTGTTCCTCGCTAGACAAGGATGTTGAACTTTTTGCTTTGACCTATCTGCTGTATCTTC
Source organism: Lewinella cohaerens DSM 23179 (assembly GCF_000379805.1). Lineage (GTDB taxonomy): Bacteria > Bacteroidota > Bacteroidia > Chitinophagales > Saprospiraceae > Lewinella > Lewinella cohaerens. Next base: position 931 of record NZ_KB903533.1, read on the forward strand.
CCAATAAGAATCCGATCATAAGTAGTACAACGGCTCCTGTTATTAAGGGCCAGTCTAGGTTGGATATTTTGTTTTTCACGAGCTTATTTCGTAGCAGCGTACCTTGGTTTAAAAGGTAATCCAGGGTGTTTTTTGTGCTTACCACATCTTCTGATTTCCACACCTCTAATGCGTATACGTCGGTTCGATACATGGCTACCGCTCTGCGGGTTTCCTCGGAAATACCTTCTTTAAGTGAATAAAGCATGAGTTCATCGGCGAATTGCTGTAATTCTGCGTGTCGCTCAACGAGGTAGTTGTGATGGAAAACGGAAACGAGCGTATCAGGCGGAATAGGAAGCTGGGCAGAGAGGAACACCGAAGAAAGGGTGAAAATAAGGGGAAGCATTATTAACTTAGGCATGGTCAAGGGCTTTAGAGGCAAGTGATATATCACTTATTGCTGAGTATAGGGCAAAATAATGTTAGCGGATCAATTATCAAGACGATGATCAAAGTAGTTTGCGGAATTATATACAAAGATGACAAGATTTTCCTTTGTCGGAGAAAGCCGGAAAAATCGCTGGGTGGTTACTGGGAATTCCCTGGCGGCAAAGTGGAGGTTGATGAGCATCCGGAAGCTGCGCTGCAGCGAGAGCTCTACGAAGAATTAGCGATGGAGGTGCAGATAGATCGTTACTTTGGCACCTCGCGCTATGATTACCCTGACTTTTCTATTGAATTGATCGCCTATGTCTGTACGCTGAAAAGCAGCAACTTTACCCTCACGGATCATGATGCTTACGAGTGGGTGCCACTGGGGGAGTTGCTGGAATGGAAGTTGTCGCCGGCGGATGTGAGGTTGTGGGAGTATTTCTGTTAAGTGGAATACCTATAATTACAATCTTGTTTGTATCTTTAGTTAAATGCGAAATTAAAATGTAAGCAAGCTGGAAAATCATGATTTAGATTTAGGGCTTGTTTCGTTCCATCTCATTTCAACTTCAAAAAAACACCCTGAATGTCTATCCGTCTCTCTTCCTTTGTACTCAGCTGGCTATTTGCTGTATTAATGTTGTTTACGACCTGCCAAGGTGATAATACACAAGCGGATACCACTAGTAATCCATGCGCTGCTTGTCCTTTGCCCTTGAGTGCTTCTGAGCAAGGCTCTAATAGTTCGACGACCTTGTCATCGGAAGGGCAGGTCAACGGAGGTATTACGATTGATGCTAGTATAATAAAGAAACTAGTAGCCGGTGAAATCAACCTTGATGGTGGCTATAAACAAGGCCAAATCAGTTCAGAAAATGTTTATTGGAAACTCATTAATAGTAATCCCGAAATCGTTCAGAATACGAATCTTTATCGTAACATTACTTGTGCGCTCTTGCAAATTGTTTGCGAAGACCCGACGATAACGGAGCGGGAGAAAAGCCAGGAAAAACGTACTCTTATCACGGAGTTTCGAGCGAAAGTCGATCAGTTGTTATCGATAGGTGAAGCAGTGGTGAAGCCTACCTCTTCTCCTATTACTGCGCCTCAAAAGACCAGGCAGAGAAATACTAGTGTGCCTGCTCAACCTGCTACAGCTCAGCCCGTTTACTTCACAAGCAGTTCCTTTGTTCCTTTGGCAGTACTCTCGGTTGGTGATAAAAGCTACCTGGATTTGTCGCAAGGCTTAAAGCGGTACAGTACAGAACAAGGTATTGGTGCAAGTAATGGAATGCTAAAACCCACCTTTTGGAGTCAGTTTAAGAACAGAATCCGCGCTTTGGATACGGAATTGTTTCAGGAAGTGGCTGCTGCCAAATATACCAATTGTGTATGTATACTCGACCAGGCAGTAAGGGTACGAGAAGGAAGTTTGGCTGGAGAAAAGACTATTACTGTTATCGGAGATATTAAAGTGTGGCTTTTCAATCTTAAAACTGGTGAGGTAGGTCAGGCGGCTTTTGAAAAGCGAGGAGCAGGGCTGACGATTAGCCGGGTAATGGAAGATTTAGACCGCAAGGTTCGAGACGAATACCCTAATTTGGAATTAAACTTCAGTTCATGTCGATAAGGATAATAGTTTTTTTATTGTGGATTTCCGGAGGGAGCCTGGCTGCTCAGGAACAGGTACAAATGCAGATAGATGCCTTAGCAGCTAGTTTGGTAGAGCAAATTAACAGGCACCCGGAAGTGAATACAGTGGCTGTTGCGGCGTTTACTGACCATCAGTACAAAAGCAACAGCCTGCATCGTTACCTAAGTGATGAGCTTGCTACCGCCTTGGTCATGAACCCCAACCGTAAATTTATTGTCATTAATCGCAGTAGACTTGACGTCCTTCTAGCCGAAGCCAAACTGGATGCAGACGGTCTGATGGACCCCACCAACTTGCCACGCTTAGGCCGATTGAATGGAACAGAAATGGTGATTGGTGCGCTCGTACGTACAGCAACCGATTACCTTTCCGTAACGGTGCAAGGCATAGAGGTCGCAACCACTAATGCTCTTGTAGCTGGCCGACAAAGTGTGACCTTTATTCCTTCACTAAGGGACTTGGTAGATGGGGCAGAAGGCATAGTGCCGAGCGGGGATGCCAGCGCTGACTCAGCGGTAAAAACGCCACAGGGAAGACCATCAGCTTTAAATATCCAGCAGTTTAAGATCCTAAGTAACGGTTGTCGTTTTGATGCAAATACAAATCAAGTGTTATGTGATTTTGAGATAACTAATGAGGGAGCAACCACCAGCCTTTCTATTTACGGTCAGCGTACTGAAGTTTTTTTCCAGGGCATGGGAGCTGCACAGGGTCCTCAGAATATCGATTTAGATGAAAATAACGGTCGACAGCGCGTGTCAGCTATTATTAGGAGTGGTGAAACTGTTTCGATGGTTTTAGCAATTAGCACTTCGGTGAAACATACACAAATAGCAAGGATGTTGATTAACTGTCACGCCCAAGACCGAGGTATTTTTAATATCGAATTACACCAATTATCCATTCAATAATAAACATTTTACGTATGAAAACCCCTTTAACCTTTCTATTCACTTTGTTGATGCTGGGCCAACTGCAAGCACAGTCTTTAGATATTACTAAAGACGAAGTGAGAGTTCTTACAGATCGGCTTGTAACTATTCTTAATGGTAAACAGTTTAAAGGCACCCTAATTGTGGACAATTTTGTCAATAATGATGGAACTACAACTGAATTAGGCGTTTACCTATCCAATAAAGTTAGGACAGAATTGATCAATGCACCAGCGGTGTTTGAGGTGATCCAAAGACCTACGTCACTAGAGGCTCCTCGTCGACGAAATATAGATTTAGGTGATGCCGCAGATCAAATTCCGCGCACGAATAGCTACGACGATAATACCACCATTAAAGACAACGCAGTAGATGTAGGCGTAGATGTAGGGGTAGACTTGCTAGAAGGCTTTCTCAATCGTAGTCGCAACCCGCGTTACAAAGGAGTAGATGCTATCGTGCAGGGAAAAATTGTTGCTTTTCAAGATCGATACACATTAACTATTACCGTTATCAGCAAGAAGAAACAGCGTTCATTAGCAGCGGTAGATGGTAGAGTCACGAATACATCGGGGCTGGCGGCATTAGATGGTAGTGTACTGCCCAACCCACAGACGAAAGCTCTTGGCGGTAATGGTGGGCTTTCCTCCGGTAATCAGGGAGGGAGCGGAAATGCAACACACGTCTTCAAGCGCCTTCATCTCAATTTTGAGCTAATGAAATGTGTTAAGAGTGGTAGTTACCTGGAGATTCATCTGCGACTTTATAGTGATGGTAAGGTTACTAAAGTGACGACTTTGTATAATTACGGTAAAATTGTTAGTCAGGATGGTGGATCAGAATTCGCATCAAGTACTGTTCATCTTGGTGATATTATTAGTAATGGAAATTGGGCTACCAAGGAGCTACAACCTGATACGCCTATTGAAGTTGTGGTGACTTTCCAGCCTAACGAACAAATCGATGTTATTAATAAGTTTCAGTTAGCAATAACTGCTGATGGTGTTGGCGATTTTCTAGTAGAAATGAATGATATAATTGTGGGTTACTGATCCTTCTCACCCCCCAATCACCGGCACCAAAACCTTCTCCGGTTTCACCGCCGGCTGTTCCTTGATAGGAATAAACTGTGTCTCCTCGTATTCCTCATCCTGATAGGTGGTGGTGACGATAACGGCGATGACCTTCACATCCACGTTGATGGCTTCGATGATATTGTCGTTGGTGAGTTGTAAGGTGTAGTTGCCACCTCGGTGTTGAGTCACCTTGCCAAAGGCAGCTACGCTATTCCCCTCGGCGATAGTGGGCGCATTGCCGTCGGCGGCATGGGTGATCCCAAAGAGTACATTGTCGCCCGCCGCTGGCGGAGACGAAAACATGCTGACCCCCTCGATGGCCAAAATGGCAAGCGCACCATAACCCGTGGATAGGAGCCCTGTGGAAATCATGGTTTTGGTCACATTAGTGGCAGCAGCCTTGGTGTTGGCGCTTTTGTACCAGGCGTCACCAGAAGTTCCCGTAGAGATGGCGTAGGCCCAGGAGACGGTTTCGGTGATCTTGTCGGGTACATGGATATTGGGCTCGTAGACCATTTCTGGAATCGAAAAGCCAATGCTGGTTGTATTGCCATTCAGGTTGGTAGAGGAATGTACCCGCTCCGTTCTGTTGAGGATGGTCTCAATGGTGGTGTCGATGGCAGCTACAACTCGGCGACTACATGCGACCTGTTTGGTCTCGTAGCCAATGATGGCCGCTTCGGTAGCTGATTGTTCGACCCACGCTACAGCGGTGTTGAAACTGGCCTTGCCCGCTGCTGGGATTCTACCTATCGAAACACGACAAATACGGCTCCCTAAGCCGCTGTGTTTTAGCCGGAATTGGTAGACGCCTTCTTCCGTAATGCGAAGTCGCTTTTCCAGCGAACCCACCTGAAGATTGGCATAAACTACCTGGTCGGGATAGCGAAGAACTTCTACCTCTTTCAGCTCCTTGCCATTGACTTCCTCCATAGAAAAAATAACCTCATCTCCGGCAGTAAACCCAAAGTAGAGGTACTCTTCACCATTGATTTTCAGGGTCTGATCCGTTATTTCGATAGCCTGCTGGGTGATGCCTAATACAGTGAAGCAAGACAAGAGGGTAGCAATGATTGTCTTTTTCATGTTGAGTAGATTTAGTCTAACCCCCTTACCTCCCAATCCTCCGTTTAAACTTCTTAGGATTACGGAGCAGATCAAAGAAAGAACGCAGGTAGTCCTGACACTTCTCTCGGTCCTTAACGCTGAGGTAATCGGCGGCAGCACAGGTGGCGTAAATTTCGGTTTCCTGTTTCAGAAAATAGGAAATAGTTTGATCTATTTCTTCATCGGTAGTGGGGTAGGAGAAGAAATAGCGTTCATGTACACTTTTTATGGGCAGTGAAGGGGCCGGAACGGCATAACCGTTACCCACGAAGCCAGAATAGTCGAAGTCATAAGCAATGACTTCCGCTCGTTCCTTGTCTGGAAACTTGACAAGTTCAAGGTTGTGTTTGCCCGTAAGGGCCCAGTCGCAATTGGCAATCATGTACTGGAAAAACTGCATCCGTACAAAATATTCGCGATCGAGTACGGAGGAGGTAACCCGGCCCGTCTGGAGAACTTGTGCGCCTGTTCGGTGTTCATAGTCGCGTTCGGTTTCAATAAGAAAGCCTGTTAATTGGCGTTGACCCTTAGCGTCGATAATTTCGATATCTACCAACTGCGTTTGTATCCCATGATCATTGATCAATTGATAAAGGTCGTAGATCAAAAATTCCTTGTACAGATTGGTTTGATAGGAGCTGTTTTCCTGGCACGGAATGACGAGCTTAAGTTTGTCGTGGCGAATATATTCGAGTGAATCAAGATCAGATTTACGCAAATCAATCAGGAGAGGAGGGAGCTCGCAAGCTTGTTTGCGCATATTCCCACGCGTACGTATGCGCCCGTGGAGTGTATGGGCAAAGTCGGCGGTACGAAGAGAAATTTCGGCAGGCTGGTATTCTTCTTCCATCTTACCTTTAAGCAGTTGCTGGAAGTCAGTTTCAATAGTGAGTTGGGGCCGTGAGCTACTCGCCATTAGTACTTCCTGAATACTGGTCGTAGGCGCATGTTTTTTCATTACAATAGGTAGTTGCTCACCATCTTGATCAATGATGTAAACTGCATCATTTTCGATTAATAGTACTTGGCCTCGCACGCCCAGTTTTATACTACAGTCTATAACGATGAGTTTGCCGCCGTATAAAGGGTGGATGTCTTCCTGACTGGTATGCCCTACGATTATTTTTTCTTGGTCGTAGGCTTTGAGTTGCTTCTTAAATTTACCTTTTGAGATGGCCTCATTACCAAAATAGCCCCGGTACCAAAGTGGTCCTTCCCCTCCGTAGAGTAAATCCAACGTAGGGTCGGCAGCGATAGCGTCATAAGGCTGGCGCAGGATACGTTCGCGAAAAGTGGTGTTGAGAGCTTCGAGGGATAGGTCTAATTTCAATACTTCAGGCGAAATACCAGCGTGCACGAAGAGGTGCTCATTGATGGAGACGGCTACCTGGTGTTGTGCTATCCAGTCGCCAAGAATACTCCCACGGGCAAAGAGTTCGGGATAAGGTGTTTGTAGCGCTCCGGCCGTATAGTTATATTTTTTGTGTAAATAACGAATATCGCCGTGTAAAACCATCAGCTCATGGTTACCTAGCAGGAGGTGCAAATGTCCACCATTGGCGAGGGCCTGCTGCTCCAACTCGAAAAGTAACCATAGAATGGGTAATACTTCGTCGCCCCGGTCAAAATTGTCTCCAATGACGACAAGGTGCCCATCACCCAAGGCCCAATTATTGGTCGTGTCGATAACTCCGCTACTCAGTAGTAGTTCTCGCATTAGCTGGTACTGGCCATGTACATCACTGATCGCAATAATACGGTCGATTCCCGTATAAGTACTCGCCTTTGCCGTAGGAAAGGAAAGCCGCTGCAAATTCACGAGAGGAAGACTGTCTCGCTGGAAAACGGTAGCGTCGGCGTGCGCGATAGTCGTATCGTAAGGGACTCCACGCTCAATCCATTTTAACTGTAAACTATCTGTTTGCTGAAAAATATAGGGCCCATCAAAGTAGTCTGCCTGTTGTGCCTGAAGAGGAAAGTACAGAACGGCAAAGAGGCCTAACAGCAGCAATGAATGGCAGCACCTGAAGCGAATAGCCCGCTGTTGGCAAAGAGATTTGTAGGGATGCATGGTGTAGGAGTGTAGGTTCAGGCGGGAAGATAAGGAATAGTGGGTTATTGGTTTTATACTTGAAGGGGCCAGGAAGACGAAAATTAGCATACAGATCAGAGGCAAGAGGGAAACTAAATACCTCAACCCCACCGTTAACTAGCTAAGCGAAAAAGCCACAAGCCACGGGTTAATAGTGGATTGTGGCTTTTGTAGTGATCCCAGCAGGAAACTCCAAACGTATCAGTTTTCCTGCGTATTCGGGTAAAACCCAGTAAGAACAAGGGTTTTTAAATATTATCGAAAAGAAATTTTGTCTTGAATCGGAAGATGCGGGAACACTCCCGACAACTATTCCGACAACGCTGTAGACGTGGAAAGCGGAAACTATTTTCGTAACCACAACTAAGAACTATGGCAAAGTTACCTATTCCAAAGTTTAATCTCCGCTTGCCAAAAGGAGATGCTGAGACACTTATTTCGCTGGTTTACCGCTATCGGGGGAAACGCATGGTGTACTCAACGGGCTTTTCTGTTCACCCCAAAGATTGGGACGCTAAAACGCAGCGACCGATTAACCGGGAACGACGCAAGGACTTGTTTGCTATTCAACGTTTCCTTGATGATCTGGCTCGTTACTGCACCAGCATTTTCATTGAACATGATTACGGTGCTATCTCCGTTGCTGATTTTAAAAAGCAGCTAGACATCAAGACTAGAAAGGTCGACCCGACCGAGCGTGATGCCAGCTCTTCTTTTATCGACTTCCTCGACGAGGAGCTAGAAGATATGAAGGCTGGCGGAATGAAAAAGAACACGCTCAAGATGTTTCGCCAGAACATCAATAACATCAAAGCTTTTGCGGCGCAGTATAATGGCGGAAAGGGCTTCTCTTATGAAGATGTAGACTGGAACCTCCGAATAGAGATGATTGACTGGTTGACGGAAAAAGGCGTCCAGTTGGCTTATGGTAATAAGACCCTGAAAACCTTCCGGCAGTTCATGGAACGTGCTCGAAGGAAGCGACTCCATACCAATATCAATTACCAGGGGGTAGGGTGGACGGTTACTCCCAAAAGAGCCAAAGGCGAAATGGTTATCCTAACCACGACGGAACTACAGACTTTGGCGGATATGGAATTGACGGGGCATTTAGCCAAGATTCGTGATATGTGCCTGATAGGTGCGGGGACTGGTCAGCGGTTTGGTGATTTTTCGCGCTTTACGCCCAATAACTTCTATCGGACGTTATCGGGTATTCCGCTTCTTTCCTTGATCTCTAATAAGACCAATACGCCTACCAAGGTTCCACTGAATATCTTCCCGTGGTTAATCCCGGTATTGGAGCGGAATGAATATACCACACCCGAAATGTCGATGCAGAAGTTTAATGAAGGTATGAAAGAGCTATGCCGACGGGCTGGCTTTGATGCTGAGATACTGAAAGTGGAACAGTATATGGGACGCAAAGCACGAGTGGAGAAATCTTATGTAAAGAAGTACCTCCTGGTATCTTCTCATTGCTGTCGGAGAAGCTTCGCTACCAACCTTTATAGAGAAGGCTACCGATTATCTCAGATCATGCCAATGACTGGTCACAGTACGGAGACTCAACTCAGGGAATACATCGGTATTGATGCGGAGATGAATGCGGAAGAAATAGCATTAAACATCATGGAACAGCGGGGAAAGCATCCTGGATCGGCTTCTGTGCTGAAGGTAGTAGGTGCTTAATTATTCATTGCTCTTGAAAAGAAAAAATCATGCAAAACACACTTATAAATAACGATTTCGGGAAGTCGATAAAGCGATTACGCGCTATCCTTCCCAAGCTTAGTTTCAGTCTGTTGATCGCCACTTACTTAATCTCGGCCATCATCATGGGCATCTTCCACGCGCAGAATGCGCCCAATATTGGGTTTATGATAGCGGCATTTTTGGTGCCATTGGCGATACAAGCGGGTAGGGGAACGTTGGTGTTCTTCTTTCAGCTTAATCCGGCACAGATACAAAACAAGCTCTCTTTTGGGATAATTGCGGCATCTGCTTTGCTGGTGCTTTCCCTAATTGAAGCGGTGCTGGTACTGCTTCCTTATGGTTATAGCTGGATAGTCTCGGTTTCTACGCTGATGCTTATCGGCTGGGTGATTGAAATTATGATCTTACGAGAAACTATTCTGGCGACTCAAATGGAGTTATTCTCTAATAAAGAGCGATGGCAGGAGGTTAAAGATTTCTACGTTGCCAAAGCAGAACTAAAGCATTTCATCGCTGAGTTAGAAGGAGGGACATTGCCTCAAGCATTACCACCAGCTGAAGAAAAGCCAAAGGAAGTGATTGACCTGGACCCTGAGCCTAATGATAATCCCGCTATAGATTTACTCAAAGAATTAAACGAGCACTTGCGGGGAAAGGAGAACCGCCCTTTTCCATAGATGGGGAAGGGCGGAAAAGTGCCACCTTTTACGGTGTTTTATTAGATAGTGAAGACCCGTTTCTCGGTCATAATCTTGACCGTTTAGAGAAACGGTTTCGGGAACGGTATGATGCCTCCGTTGAGAAGAATCGAAAACGAGAAGCAGACGGGAAACAACCTCATCAGACTGTCCTCAAATCAGTAGCTGAGAATCATAAGCGATTTATGATGGTGCGGCTACTGAGACATCTTTTACTAGGAGAAGAATTGAACTTGGATATGTAATTGGAAGCCTCTCCGTTTTGGAGGGGCTTTCGCATTTTATCGCAGATTTCCAGAAGGTTGAGCTTCTAAAATGTTAAAAAGTGTTAAAGTTTCTGAAAAATGATAGTCAACGGATTTTCCCAGATTATTCCATTTGATTTCACTTGGTTTTCTGCTTTTATTTAAATGATTTCAGATGGTGTCATTTGGTGTCAAGCAAGGTTTAATTCGCTGTTTTTGAGTGATTTGTGATTGTGGTTTGAGTCTATTAGATTGCGATCAATTACTTGATTTACTAAAACAAATAGCGATGGAAAACAATAATATTATCCTGCACTCGGTAACACCTCATGAGCTTAAAGAGCTTCTTCGTGGTATGATTAAGGAAGAATTTGATACTATGAACGAAGAGGTTCAGCGCGTCATCGGGGAAGATGACTTAGTAAGCACTGGCACTGCATGTAGGCTTCTTGGTGTTTGCTCAAAAGTACTACTTCACTTAGTACGTGAAGGACACTTCACCGTATTTCATCACATGAAGGAAAAACGCTACATAAGAGCCGAGTTACTTGCTTTCCGCAATCAACAGCGGATTAGCAAACGATCCCGAAGATAATCGTCTTACTTTTATTGCTATAGGTTCGGTGAAAAAGGCACTAACATCTCGCGCAAATCGGGCGGTATTTCCATCACTTGCAACGGCGGTACATCAGCTCCTCCGGTATTACCCGTAGGAATTTTGCCTACAAAAGATTTAACCCCGCCGAATACTAATCGAAGTATCTGTCCTCTAATCTCCTTCCAACTTTTAATAGCAAAGCCAAACCTTAGCATCTTCCAGTGTACTTCTGAGTGCTCCACTGCCCAAGGCTGTCCTAGTATGTGTGCCCTTTCTAGGTGTCGCCATGCTAGTTGTAAATCGCTTTGCTCAAAAGCGTTACCATAACTGACGAGTTCTTTTTCGTAATGCGGCCGAAGCCCGTCAGGCATTTTCCAGTAGAATTTCATTTCAGTAACTTTTAGAAAATAATAATGAGGTAAAATGAGATTAATGGTTCCATTTCATCCGCTGCAATCTTACTGCATTCAATATAGCTAGTAAAGCTACTCCTACATCCGCAAACACTGCTTCCCACATAGTAGCCAAACCACCAGCTCCGAGAATAAGCACGATAATTTTGACTCCGAAAGCTAATATAATATTTTGCCAGATGATACGCTGGGTAGACTTCCCGATTTTAATACCAGTAACTATTTTTGAGGGTTGATCCGTTTGAATAATCACATCGGCAGTTTCAATGGCAACATCGCTTCCCAAACCACCCATCGCAATGCCGACATCGCTTGCCGCTAATACTGGAGCATCGTTGATTCCATCGCCGACAAAAGCCACGACCCTACTAGGGTCTTGTTTTATATTTTCGACCTCATTCAGTTTGTCTTCGGGGAGTAAACCGCCTTTCGCACTTTTAATGCCTAATTCTGTAGCTACTTTTTGGGTGATAGAATCTTTATCGCCTGAGAGCATAATCAGGTGTTGAATACCTGTCTTGCGTAGCTCTTGGATGGTAGTTTTGGCATCTTCTTTAAGCTCATCTGCAATGGTTACATAACCCGCAAACGATCCGTCAATACCGACCAGCACAATGCTTTCTACAATATTGTCGGCCTTAGCAGGTATGGCAATATCAAATTGCTCCATCAGCTTTTTGTTACCCACGGCCATGGCTTTCCCAGCTACTTCTCCCGTTAAACCTTTCCCAGCAATCTCCCTAATGTTAGTAGCCTCCGCAAGAGAGTTATCACTGCTATATTCCATGATGGCCTTGGCAATAGGGTGGGTGGATTTGGCTTCTATCGCCATGAGAAGGTTCATAAATTGGCCTTCATCAAACTGACCATCGACCACAATATCTTTGATTTTGAAAACTCCCTTGGTGACCGTTCCGGTTTTGTCCATCACCAGCGTGTTGACTTTAGTCAACTGGTCTAGATAGGTAGCACCTTTGAAAAGCAACCCGTTTCTAGAGGCTGCTCCTAATCCACCGAAATAACCCAACGGTATAGAGATCACCAAAGCGCACGGGCAAGAGATCACCAAGAAAATCAAGGCTCGGTATAACCAATCCGTAAACACGTAGTCAGCAACAAAGAAATAGGGCAGAAAACAGATAGCAATTGCCAAATAAACCACGATTGGAGTATAAATTTTTGCCAAACGCCTGATCAGCAATTCCGTTTTAGACTTGCGCGCGGTTGCGTTCTGTACCAAATCGAGAATACGAGCAATGGAACTGTCATTGAAGAGTTTCTCCACCTTCAATTCTACCACTCCATCCAAATTAATCGAACCCGCCATTAGTTTTTCGCTTCGCAATACATTCTGCGGTTTACTTTCTCCGGTTAGCGCAGCAGTGTTTAAGACCGCTTTTTCAGAAAGCAATACGCCATCTAAAGGGATTTTTTCACCTACTTTTACTTGTATTGTCTCGCCAATTTGAACGGTTTCTGGATCAACTGTTTCGTAATTTCCGTTACGAAGAACGCTAGCGATGTTGGGCCGCACATCCAGTAGAGCTTTGATATTATTTTTGGCTCTTTTGACCGCAGCGGTTTGAAATAATTCTCCGACGGCATAGAATAGCATCACCGCTACACCCTCCGGATATTCGCCAATCGCAAATGCTCCGATAGTAGCAATAGACATCAGGAAAAATTCGGTAAATACTTCGCCTTTCCGCAGTGCTTCCCAGGCTTCTTTAATAACGGGAAAACCAACTGGGATATAAGCAAAAGTATACCAAACAATCTTTATCCATCCCGTGAAAAATTCGAGGGATAATAAGTGTTCCATTGCCAGCCCCGAAAGCAGTAAAACTAAGCTGATCAAAGCCGGGGCATACGCTTTCCACCCTAAGCCGCCTTCGTGACTGTGACCATGAGAATGATCGTGACCATCTCCTTCCTGGTGCGTCTCCTCGCGAGGTGCGATCTGTGGCGGGGTGTGGGCATCTATTTTTTCCTCTTGTGTGCAACAGATCAGATTGCCGCTTTCGTCGTATACTGGTGGATGGGGGTGAGTTATGTGCTTGTTCATTTTTTAAATTTTGTCATTTAGTTGAATTTTATCCAACGGTTCAAATTCCAAAGTGATATGATCTACATGGAACTGTTCTTGCAGCGCGGAGTATATAATTTCTTTTATCGGTTCTAACTCTGATATAGTCCGGTTTTTATCAGTTTGAATGTGAGCGGAGAGTAAGTTATATTCCCCATCCAGCGTCCATAGATGAATATGATGGGCTTTTTGGACTTCCTCTATGCTTTCCAATTTGTTTTTAATGGCAAGAGGGTCTATACCATCAGGGGTAGCTTGTAGAATAATTTTACCTGCCATCCATAATTTTTTGACCACGTTTATCAAAACGTAGAGGGTAATTCCAATTGACAAAGCAGGATCTATCCAAGGTGCATCGTAAAAGTACATGACAACACTGCCAACCAACACCGCTACCCAACCCAAAACATCTTCTAGCAAGTGCCAAGTCATTACTTGTTCATTCAGACTATCACCGCCTTTTTTCAAACGAAAAGCAGCGAATCCGTTGACTAGTACACCGAGTACCGCTAACCAAATCATGCCCTGAACGTTAGTTTCTTCAGGATTAAATAAACGAGGTACGGCTTCGGTTAGAATATATACCGAACCTGCGGCCAATACTACACCTGTTATGATTGCACCAAGGGTATTGAAGCGTTTATAGCCATAAGTAAATTTCTTATCTCTGCCTTTATCGGAAAGACGTTGAAAATACCAAGCAAATCCTAGCGAAATGGTATCGCCAGCATCGTGCAATGCATCCGATTGTATTGCTATACTATTAGTTAGAATGCCTCCGATAAGTTCAATGATGGTGAAACCAAGATTGAGGAAAAATGCAGTGGCTACGTTTTTTGTATTTCCTGCATTGTGAGAGTGTCCCATGTTAATTATTCTTTTATCCATTCCCTTGCTGCTGCTTGTTCTTCCAGTTCAAAGAATCGAATTTCAGCATTTGTAAACGGTTTCATCAATTGGGTCATCCAATCCATCCAATCTTTACGGCCTACCGTCACAATTTTCTCAAAATCATTACGGTGTTTGAAATCGAATTTTATATCAGACCAGAGCGCTTCCAAAGTCCATCCATCAAAATCTTCCATTTCAAAGTACCAGCGAACTTTGCCGTATTGTTGGATAAGATTTTCAACTTTGGGCAGAAGCCTCTCATAGTCCGCTTGGTTCAATTTCTTAATAGCGATAGTATAGAGAATGTTAGAGTTCGGGTTCTGTTGTATTTTAATCATTATTGAGAAAATTTATAATTACTTAATTCCAGTAGCTACAAAAACACCACCTCGGTTAAATGAAGTGTTTACCTCAAAATCAGCAACGCTAGTTGCTAAATATTGGTAAAGTGGCCGGTCTACTTCCCCCTTTCCAATCCATTTGACTACACTAGCCCTTAGTGTCGGCTGGGGTATATACCAGTCCATTATTACAAAAGTTCCGCCTGGTTTTAGCAGCTCCAACATATTATCAATTATCTGACGCCATTGCGGAAACCCAGATAGGCCCAGGTCACATAATATAGCATTCAGATCAGTTTGCCCGTGGTTGGAGGCCATTAACCAACTTTGGTCAATCTTTCTTGCATCCGCTTGATAAAGGCTTATGTTCTCCCAACCGTTTTTAGCCACCTTCTTTTTAGCTTTTTGCAGCATTCCAGTTGAAAGATCAATACCGATAATCTGGCCGGAGCCGTGCAAGTACTCTTGGAAGTATTCAAAATTCTGTCCCGTTCCACAAGGTAAATTTAGGATGGTTTGTCCGTCCTGAAGGCTGAGCTGTTTTACCGCAAATGCTCTCGCTGAGTGGTAGTAGCACTTAGGTGATAAAATGTCGTAAACCTTGGAAAACCTATCGTAATATTCAATATCCATAAAAGCTTTAGTTAATTATAACCAACGGGCCACCTTTTGTTTGTAACTCAGGTAGGAGTCTCCGTGTGCGGTCGTCAAATACGCTTCTTCGAGTCGAACCTGCGTTTGAATGACGACAATGGACAATACACTTATCAGTAACGTAAAAGCATTGGGTGCTACCAAAAACAAGCCTATATCAGCCAAGATGATCCCTGAAAAAAATGGATTTCTTGACTTGGAAAACAGGCCGGTTGCAACCAGCTCCGTATCATTTTTAGTATCAATACCAATACGCCAAGCATCAGCCATTTGCAACTGTGCGGTAAATGTCCAGATTAAAGAGATCACAAGTAGTATCCAGCCAGCTATCTGTAATTGCCAATATTCTAAGTACCAAAAGGGTAGCAGATATTCGTACATCTCTCCCCCAAATGCATAAATGGCAACAACGAGAACTTCTAGCGCAACGATAAATTTGAATAGTCGACCGTTATATCCATGCGCATCATCCGTGTCATCAAAAGTGAAGGGGTTAATACCCGTCCTTTTCCATAATAGCCAGGATCGCAGTACGAATACGATCAGGAAGTATAGCACTAGAAATGCGAATAAGTAGATGCGACTAGTCATGTCTATTGTTTTTTACACTACAAACATACCAGTCTTTCCAGTGCAATGCCATTGCAAAGTTAGGGTTGGCATTGGGCACAGATACCTTTCACCGTCATGCTCACTTCTTGGACAAGATAACCGTTGGGATAGTCCAACGCTGGTACGTCCAGCGCTTCCAAGCAAATAATCCGCTGGCATGTTTGACAATGAAAATGGGGGTGTTTATCTAAATGCTCACTTGCTGTACAAAATGCTCTACATAAAGCATATTTGACCTCCGTATTTCCATTTTCTATGGGATGCACGATTCCATTTTCGCTGAAGGTTTTTAAAGTACGGTAAATGGTAGTACGATCTGCACGGGGTAAAGCCGTCTGTAATGCATTTAGTCCACTGGGGGTTTCCTGCACCAATAACTGCTCCAAAACCAAAAGCCGCATGGGGGTAATGCGTAATCCTTTTTGATCTAGTATTCTTTCAGACTCACTCATTGGCTTAAGATTTTCCAAGTTGTAGAATACTACGGGCACCACGCATGACCAGTAAGAATACGATCAGGCCGATTAGCAAGTCTGGCAAGTTAGAATGAGTCCAGTGTACCAATAGGCCTGCAACAATAACACCTGTATTGATAATAATATCGTTAGAGGTAAAGATCATACTGGCCTGCATATGTGCCTCTTGGCTTTTAGATTTTTGTAGTAAATACAAGCAGATACCATTGGCCAGGAGCGCAAATAGTGAAACCACAATCATCGTCTGAAATACTGGCACCTCCGTAAAACCAAAAAAATCGGCGTAGTACTTCAATGAACCCCACAATGGCTAGCGTCATCTGAAAATAACCGGCTAATCTTGCTATTTGCTTTTTCTTAGCAACGGCTGCGCCTACGGCCAGTAAACTAATGCCGTACACAAGCGCATCTGCTAGCATATCCAGGCTATCAGCAACTAAGCCCATAGAGTTGGCGAGTAGTCCGAAGATCATTTCGACAAAGAAAAAGGCCGCATTAATCAGCAGGACAATCCAGAGTACTGATCGTTGTTGGCGTGTATCTTCGATAATGACATCACCAGCATCTTCGGTCTTTAATCGTTTACTTCCTAATCGGAGTTCATCAAGTAATTGTTCGATCACACTAATACTTCCCTCGTGCAAAACAACGAGTTCCCGCTGATTCAAATCGAATTGTAATTGGACAACTGCGGGCACCTCTTCGAGTTGGAGGCGAATGAGGTTTTCTTCGGCAGCACAATCCATTTTGGGTATATTAAAAGTAGATTTTTCCATCCTTTTTATTTATTGGGAGCGAAATAATGCCATTCCGCTCCCTACAATAATTAGTGCTCATACTCCAACTCTCCTGCCTTCGATTGTGCATATACATAGTATGCACCTTCCGTTACTATATTCATTCCCTCCGGGATAGCATCAATTAATTTCACAGAGGTAAAACCATTATCGGTTGTTCCTACAATTACCCTGACTGCCTCAAATTTAAGTTCCTCTTCAGTTGACTGAGAGTTGGTTATGTAGATATAGGAGGATGCTCCATCCTTAATGATGGCACCTTCCGGTAACGCATTTACGGTTTGGTCAGTCAGCCAAATTTTTGCTTCCAGGAACAAGTCCTTGATAAATTTGGGACGTTCTTTTTCTAAATGCCCATGAATACGGACGGTCTTGTTTTCGGTATTAAATTCTTTACCAATAATATGTACTTCACCTTCGTAAACCGTATTGCCCAACGCAGGGACGGTATAACTGATCCGTTGTTCTTCCTTGATATTTGCAATATCTTTTTCGAATATATCCAGCTCTAAATGCAGATGGTTTTCGTCAACGATTTCCATTAATTCCAAGTCAGGTGTAACGTACATCCCATTGTGCATTTTGATGGAAGTGATATAGCCAGACATCGGAGCGTAGATCGGAATACGTTGTATTATATTTTCTGTTGTCAGGTCGTTCACATTGATACCCAAATAAGATAGTTGCTTGGCAATCCCTTTGGAGGTAGC
Organism: Lewinella cohaerens DSM 23179; assembly: GCF_000379805.1. Lineage (GTDB taxonomy): Bacteria > Bacteroidota > Bacteroidia > Chitinophagales > Saprospiraceae > Lewinella > Lewinella cohaerens. The sequence goes on from NZ_KB903533.1 coordinate 18,443, forward strand.
CGTCTTCATGGCTACTTCCGCCGCTAGTTTTTGCACATTCCTTTCAACACCAGCCTCAGCTGCCAGTAAGGTTTGTTGGCGAGATAACTCCTGACGATCATATACTAATTCTGCGGCTACTTCGAGATAGGCTTGTTGTTGCTGAATGAAATCAGGATTTTCCAGATACGCCATCAATGCTCCCTTTTTTACATAACTTCCTTCTACGTATTTTTTGCTGTTCTGAATAAACCCATTGGCTTTAGCACTTACAGATGTTAATGCATTTGGCGGAAGCCCTAAAGTCCCCGTCGCTTTTATGTAATCATTGATTTTTATTTTGGAAAAATCTCCAAACTGAATATTCATCGTTTCCACTTGTTCTTTGCTGAGATGAATTTCCCCTTCTTCGTGTTCTTCTTCCCCTTCCCCTTCGTGACCATGTCCGTCCTCTTCGGAGTGAGCTACTGTTTCGGAATCGTGATTGTGACCATCTTCTTCGGTGTGGTCATGACTGCAAGCGACAAGCAGCAGTATCATTAGTACTGAGCATACGTATAAGAAAGACTGATTTATATATTTCATGATGTTATTATTTTATTGATTAGACAAAAACTGATACAATACTACGGCTTGGTTGTGAGCCAATACTTGCTCCCAATACTTTTCGTTATTGTTTGCCAGTAGTTTCAGGGTATTCAGCAATTCGAGGTAGGAGATATCTCCAGCCTCATAGTTGAGCTGGGAAATACGCTCCAATTCAGGATTCAAGGTGCTCAATTGCGCTTCGTAATAAGTTACTCCCGCCGCGTAAAATAGAATAGTGTTTTTAGCGGCCAGCAATTGCTGTTCACTGCGCAAGCGTTCAGCTTCCAATTGAGTTTCCGCTACCCGTACCTGCAATTCCTGGGCGGATATTTTTTGTCTGGTTTGTCGATTGAAAAGCGGGATTTGTACGCCAGCCTGTAAGCCATGCAGCCAGCCATCCTCAAAGTAATTCTGAGTAGCGTACCCAATATTGAAATCAGGTTTTATTTGCGCTTTGAGTACATCAACATTTGCTTGTTCAGCCTGAATGTTTTGCTGTGCCAGTTGCACCTGCAATGTCATAGGGCTGTCTGATACATTGATCGTTATCAGCGATAAACTATCGGTTGATGTGATACTATCGGTGGTGTTTAGTAAGGTCGCCAATTGCTTTTCCAGATTGCTGATATGTAATCGGGTTTGATTCAGCAATAGGTTATACTCATCCAGGGTGGATTGTAGGGTTAAACTTTCAATTCGATTTGATGCTCCTACCTCTACCCTCACCAGCGCCATTTCGAGATACCGCTGGTAAGTCTGTACCATTTGTTCGTAAAGCTGCCCCAACTCCTTGCGCTGTTGCAGTTCAAGGTAAGTCTGTCGAACTTCAAATTCCAACTCCTTTTGCGTAAACTGCCTGCGTAGGCTGCTTTGAGCAAAGCGTTGATCTTGCAAGCGATTTTGAGCTTTCGTTTTAGCTGGATGAGGAATGTTTTGCACTATGCCAATTTGATTCACCTGTTGACCGTTTTCTCGAAACAAGCCGTCGCCCTGATAGCTTATTTCAGTGGCACCCAGGCTATACGGCAGGTTCTGTAAACTTTGCGCCTGTTGGGATTGCATCTCAGCGGCCCGTACCGAAGGATTGTTGGCAAGAGCGATTTCAACGGCTTCATTCATCGTCAATGGCTGCGTTTGAGCTTGAGCCGACAAGGCGACGAACAGCAAAGGAACAATGGTCAACATTCCACCCTTTGGTAAGGAAGGTTTGTTTCTATTTTCTTGCCATTGTGCTAACCAACTGTACAGAATCGGTAAAACGACCAATGTCAAAAAGGTAGCCGTAATCAGCCCTCCGATAACGACGGTCGCTAACGGGCGTTGTACTTCCGCTCCTCCTGAGTTGGATAATGCCATTGGTAAAAACCCTAAAGAAGCCACCGAAGCAGTCATCAATACAGGCCGTAAACGGACACTGGTGCCTTTGAGAATGCGTTCCCTGATATTAACCATACCTTCCTTCTTTAACTCGTTGAAATAGCCAATCAAGACAATTCCGTTTAGTACCGCGACACCGAACAAGGCGATAAAACCAATCCCGGCCGAAATACTGAATGGCATACCACGCAAGGTCAATGCCCAAATACCACCAATGGCAGAAAGAGGGATAGCCGTAAAGATCAAGGCTGCTTGCGAGACGGAACCGAACGTGAAAAACAAGAGAATAAAGATCAGGGCAAGAGCTAATGGAACAGCAATGGCTAGACGGGCGTTGGCCGCTTTAAGGTTTTCAAACTGCCCACCGTAAGTGAAATAGTAACCTGCGGGTAATTCGACTTTGTCATCAAGCTCCTCCTGAATATTCCCCACCAGGGTTTCTACGTCCGTATCCCCCACATTTACGCCAATAACAATCCGACGATTGGTATTTTCACGGGAAATCTGCATAGGGGCATCAATAAGCTCCACATCGGCCACCGAGGTAAGCGGTACTTGTGTACCATTGTCTAAAGTGATGTATAATTCTTGGACATCCTCGATGCTTTCCCGGTAATCTTCGGCTAATCTTACCACCAAATCAAAGCGTTTTTCTCCTTCGTAAATCGTACCGGCACTTTCACCGGCAAAGGCAGAGCGGACTACTTGATTGACTTCTTTGACCTGCAATCCATATTGTGCCATCTTATCATATTTGAAGTTTATGACAATCTGCGGCATACCAATAGTTTGCTCCACATTTACGGTACCCACTCCATCCAACTTAGTAATCAAACTTTCAGCCTCTTTGGCTTTACTATACAGTAAGGTCAGGTCTTCTCCGTACAGTTTTATGGCTATATCCGCTTTAGAACCCGTCATTAATTCATTGAATCGGAGCTGAATCGGTTGCGAAAATTCATAACCTACCCCAGGGAAAACACTTAATGATGCTTCGATTTTTTCAAACATATCCTGCCGATTACTCGCGCTGGTCCATTCCCCTTTTGGTTTCATTACCAGGGTGTAATCGCCAATCTCTACAGGCATCGGATCAGTAGGTATTTCTGCGGCACCGATATTAACGATTACATCTTCAATTTCGGGAAAATCAGTAAGTAACTTTTTCTGAATCAACTTAGACATTTCGATGCTCTGCGAAAGTGAAGTACCAGGAGGAAGTATTTGCTGCATGGCTAAATCACCTTCATCTAAGGTGGGAATAAACTCTCCACCCATTCTACTGAAAACGAGTAAGCTGATGGCGAAAAGCGCGGCGGTAGCCAGCACAAAAATGGCTTTAAATCGTAATGCCAGGTTTAGAACCGGTGTATATAAACTTTGGGAAAAGGCAATAATCCGGTCGGCGATTGTTTTTTATCAGAGATATTTCTACTCAAAAACAAAGCCGACATCATAGGAACATAAGTTAGAGAAAGTATCAAGGCTCCACCAATGGCTAGCATAACTGTTTCTGCCATTGGTTTGAACATTTTTCCTTCAATACCAACTAAAGCTAGAATCGGGATATAAACCATCAGAATGATGATTTCTCCGAAAGCGGCAGAGCTTCTGATTTTCACAGATGCCGTTTGTACCTCTTTATCCATCTGGACTTGGGTAAGTTTTTGCCCAGCGAAACCGACTTGCAAACGATGAACAATTGCTTCAACAATAATCACTGCTCCATCTACAATCAATCCGAAATCAATTGCTCCAAGGCTCATTAAATTGGCAGAGATACCCAACCAATTCATCATGGAAACCGCAAACAACATTGCCAAAGGAATGACTGATGCCACTATCAATCCTGCTCGCCAATTCCCCAACATCAACACAAGGATAAATATGACAATTAGCCCTCCTTCCAATAGGTTCGTTTTAACTGTTCCTATAGCGGTGGATACTAATTTATCTCTGTCCAAATAAGCTTCGATGACGACTCCTTCTGGCAAAGATTTTTCGATTTGTTTTACTCGTTCTTTGACCCGCTCGGTGACAGCAGCAGAATTTGCCCCTTTGAGCATCATTACCCGCCCGCCAACGGCTTCTTCTCCATCACGGACTAATGCTCCGTAACGGGGGGCTTTGCCAAACTGTACGGTTGCTACATCTTTTATTAAAATGGGTCTACCATTGCGTACATCTACTACGATGTTACCTATGTCTTCCAGCGATTGGGCAACTCCTTTCGTCCGAATATAATAGGTGCTGGGATTTTTTTCAATGTAAGCTCCTCCCGTGTTTTCGTTGCTATTTTCAAGTGCTGTAAAGACATCGGTAATACTGATCCCGATTGATTTTAGCAGATTGGGACTGACGGCTACTTCATACTGCTTTAAAAAACCACCCATCGTATTCACTTCTACTACACCTTCAATTCCAGATAATTGGCGACTGACAATCCAGTCTTGAATACTCCTTAATTCCGTCAGAGAATATTGATCTTCATAGCCTTCCGCAGGGCGAACGACATACTGATATATTTCCCCCAAGCCCGTCGAAATAGGAGCCATTACTGGCGTACCTAAGCCTTCAGGAATATTACTTTCTGCTTCTTTAAGATATTCGCTAACGAGTTGGCGGGATAAATAGACATCCATATCCTCTTCAAAAACGACGGTTATTACTGATAAGCCAAAGCGGGAGATGGAGCGAACTTCAACTAATTGCTGAATATTCTGTAACGCTAATTCAATAGGGGTAGTAATGAATTGTTCTACTTCCTGAGTAGCCAAGGTTGGCGAAATGGTAATCACCTGAACTTGATTGTTGGTAATGTCCGGCACAGCATCAATGGGTAGCTGTCGCAAGGAGAACAAGCCCCAGACAATTAGGGCTGCTACCAATAGCCCTATCACAAACTTATTCTCGATAGAATAAGCGATAATTTTATCAAACATGTTGAAATTAAGATTTAGTTAAACCAATAAATGCAAAGGATGTGGGTATAGGAATCCCACGAAAATGGTTTAGCTAAAGGTTGGCGGTTGCCAGATAGAATGGATAAAAGCAAACGAGACTTCATTTCGTAGGAAAGAAGGGATCGTTTTAGCAAGAAGAGGAATGCTATTTGTTAGACATGGAAGCTTTGCGGGAGCATCTAAGGCAGAAGCACAACAACTGCAAATACAAAAAGGAGAACAAGTGTCATCACCACAATCTTTAGAATGTTCTTGGTGATCAGAACTGTCGATGTGCTCGACTTCAAGAAATTGATAAGTTATTTCTACAATACCACCTCCCTCATCACCGCAAGGAAACAGTGATAAGGCAAAAATATAGAAAGTAAATATGTGAAGTGCTATTTTCATTTGAACCGCAAATGTAGGTATAATTCTAATGCAACACAATGGCATTTAGAAGTTATCTCCGAGTGTAGTCCCATCGGTTAATAATACTTCCAATTTTCTTCTAAATCGCTTTGTTCATTTGCTTCTTTTATAAAGAGCAAATTGTTTTTCTAACAAAGCCGAAATACGGCGCAAGTTTTGGGTCTATGATTGCCGAAATTATAATTTGCGTTGAGAATGCATTATCATTTTTACTGCTGGTGCGCTCCTGATGAAAAAAGGAAGCCACCATCGGCTTGTGGGGTAATCTCAAAATATCCTACAGTTGGTGCTTTTACATCCTCTGCTTTTACCACACCCCTCATATCAACTTGTAGGTTGTAAATTCTTATTTTTTCCTGATCTCTCGTAACCGTATAATTACCTTTGGCAAACCAACGCATAGTTTCCGCAGCTGCTGATGGGATTTCGTTCAGAAGATGCTCATTGATTGGAAAATATTCAAAAATGAAGTTGTTGTCTTCCAGTAATGAATATTTGCCTAGATATATACCCTCCTCTGTTTTCATTACTCCATACCAAGAGATACTCGCCACCCCCACTGGTACGGTGAGTAAAGAGCTGTAAATAACACCTTGCTCTGCTGATGCTCTTCGGAAATTATTTTTGACGTGTTCCTTAACCCCCAGCGTACCGAGCAAATAGAGGGTGCTAATGGCAATTCCTAAATAATTATAAATAGCTCTGGAAGGTTTGTTTTTAAAAACCATTAAGCTGCATAGCAGACCAACTAACAGCGGTACGGTATAGACTGGATCAACAATATTGATGCTATCAAAGCCTACTCTGATATTAGAAAAGGGTAAGAATAATTGTGTACCATAAGCCGTAAAAGTATCCAACAGCATGTGGGTAAATAGAGCTAACCAACTAAATATCCAAAGCCTATTGTAGCTTACTTGTTTTGTCCATTTTATACGTTGTAGTGTGTAAGCAATCAAGGATGCGCCTAAAAGACTAAATAAAATAGAATGGCTGTATCCTCGGTGAATACTGAGCATTTGGAACTTATCGTAAAATAGATACAAGGCAACATCAAGGTCTGGAATTGTCGCAACTACAGCTCCAATAACCGCACCCTTATTACCGATTTTTTTACCTAAAAAAGCTTCGCCAATTGCTGCCCCTAAGGCAGCTTGCGTTAGACTGTCCATGATAGTTCTATTTATTAGAACAGACGCTGAGGATATTTTTCACTCCCCAACGTCTGATTACTTTTGTTTTACAAAAAATGAAATTTAGCTTTTCCATGTATAGATAGCAGGAATGACCGCCAAATTCAGAAAGGTAGAGCTTATCAAGCCCCCCAAAATGACGATTGCCATCGGACTTTGAATTTCATTCCCTGCCTGTCCTCCGGCTAATGCCAGAGGAATAAGTGCCAAGCCTGTGGTCAAAGCAGTCATCAAAATTGGATTCAAGCGGTCCAGCGAACCTTCTATGATTGTATCCCGAAGATTCAGCCCTTCCTCCTGAAGTACCTGATAGCGACTAACCAACAAAATACCATTACGAGCAGCAATGCCAAACAAGCTGATAAACCCTATGGTGGAAGCGATGGAGATAATTCCCGTTGTAAAGTAAACGATGAATACCCCACCAATCAACGCTAATGGCAAATTCATTAGCACAATTCCTGCCAGTTTGAGGTCATTAAATTCCAGATAAAGTAGCAAGAAGATCAATAATATTGCACCAATAGAGGTGATGAGTAACATTCGGGTGGCTCGTTCTTCGCTTTCAAATTGACCACCATATTCTACGCGGTAGCCTTCTGGCAGCGTAATGTTTTCATCAACGCTAGCTCGAATATCATTGACGACACTCCGTAAATCTCGCCCAGCAACGTTAGCCGAAACAACAATTTTACGTTGAACATTTTCTCGATTGACCGAATTTGGATTTCCGGTTACATCAACCGTGGCAACATAGTGTAGCGGAATTTTCTCCCCATTATGGACGTCGATCAAACTGTTTTTAATGGCTTCAGCGGTATTTCTGTTTTGTTCATTGTAACGCACTACCAGATCAAAACTACGTTGGCCTTCAAAGACTTGCCCTACGCGTTCTCCGGCAAAAGCCACATCTATATGATCCATAAAATCGCCCAGGCGAATACCATATTTAGCCAACATAATCCGATTTGGGAGGATGCGAATTTGCGGAACTTCAATTTGTTGTTCCACATTCAAATCTACCAAGCCAGGAATGCTTTCGATTTGTCGTTTTATTTGATTGCCTGTAGAGAACAACTTATTTAAGTCTGTTCCAAAAATTTTGATGGCAATGTTTGCACGCGTTCCCGATAGCATGTGATCAATACGGTGGGCAATGGGCTGCCCAATCGTAATATTTGCACCCGGCACAACCGACAATTTGGTTCGGACTTCTTCTAAAAAAGCTTCTTCGTCTCGGTCATCTAAAGTAAAAGGCACATCTATCTCAGAAGCGTTTACGCCCTGTGCGTGTTCATCCATTTCCGCACGACCTGTCCGTCGGGAAGTGATAGCGACTTCGGGCATTTCTAGCATGAATTCTTCTACCAAAGCTCCCGTTTTATTGGATTCTTCCAATGATGTTCCAGGGGGTGTCACGACGCTGATTACTAATGATCCTTCATTAAACTCTGGTAAGAAACTACGCCCTAGACCGGTCATTAATAAAATAGAGATAGCAAACAACATGACCGCCGACAAAATGACTAAACGCGGAGCTTTTAAAACCGATTGAAGTACACTTCGATAAGCAGTTGCTACTTTTCTTTCGACCCAACTGCCTTTTGCTTGGTGTTGCAGGCGTTTTTCATCCGTTAATAAGTAACTACTTAAAACAGGCGTCAAAGTAACCGCCACAAAAAGAGAGGTGAAAATGGCCACAATAAAGGAAACGCCTAAAGGCTGTAGTAGCCGTCCTTCCATTCCGCTTAGGAAAAAGAGCGGAATAAAAGCTGTGATAATAATGAGTGTTGCAATCAGAATTGAATTTCTGATTTCGCTCGATGCATCGTAAATGATTTTCAAAGCAGCTTGTCGTTCACTTATTGGTTTACTGATGTTTTCTCGGAGCCGTTTAAAAATATTTTCTACATCAATAATTGCATCATCCACTAATGCACCAATCGCTATAGCCATCCCTCCTAAACTCATGGTATTAATGGTGTACCCAAAGAGTTTTAAGACAATAATTGTTACCAAAAGGGAGACGGGAATGGCGATCAGAGAAATTACTGTTGTTCGCCAATTGAGCAAGAAAAGGAATAGGATAATACTGACAAACAGTGCGCCTTCGAGTAGCGTTTTTTGCAAATTATCAATAGAAGCTTGAATGAAATCAGACTGTCTGAAAATATGGGTATTCATTTCTACGCCGCTGGGTAGTTGTTTTTGTACCCCTGCCATTGTTTCGTCAATGCGTTCCGTCAGCTTCAAAGTGTTTGCGTTCGGTTGTTTCATTAAGGTCATAATAACCGACGACTTTCCCGCCACCGCAGCATCCCCGATTTTCGGTGCGGCAGTAATGCGGACTTCCGCTACATCTTCAATTCTCACGGGCGTTGAACCTTCCATTTTGATTAAGGCTTGCCCAATTTTTTCTACTGAATTAGTTCGGCCTTCCCCTTGTATAATGTATTGGTTGCCATATTCATTGATAAAGCCACCCGAAGCATTCCGGGTAGATGCTGCCGCTGCGTACTCTAATTCTGTCAATGAAACATTGAAATACTTCATCTTTTCGGGAGATGCGGCAACTTCATATTGTTTGTATCCGCCACCAATTACGATGACTTGTGCTACACCATTGATTGCTAATAATTGAGGTCGAATATTCCAATCGGCAATGGTTCTCAATTCCATTGGAGCTAAACTGTCAGCACTCAAACTCAATAACATAATCTCTCCCATGATGGAGGAAATAGGGGCAAGGGTAGGGTTTTCTACGCCTTCTGGCAACTTACTCTCCACTGTCGCTAACTTTTCAGCTACAATTTGTCGAGCTTTATAAATATCTGTTCCCCATTCAAACTCTGCCCAGACAATGGAAATACCCATTGCGGAAGACGAACGAATACGGCGAATATTTGGTGCTCCATTCAGTGCGGATTCAATAGGAAAGCTAACGAGTCGTTCCACTTCTTCCGTGGCCATGCCGTGAGCTTCGGTCAGAACGGTGACTGTTGGAGCAGTCAGGTCGGGGAAAACATCCACATCCATTTCAGAAGCGATATATCCACCCGTTACCATAATCAAGGCGAATAATGCCAAGACTAAGAGTCGGTTTCGTAAAGAAACCTGTATGATTTTATTAAGCATTACTTTTTATTTTGAAGACAATTTTGAATAGTTATTGTCCTAACAAATAATCTAATTCTACCTGCAAAGCATAGAATTGATACAAGGCTGTCAAATATTGTTGCTTCACTTTGACTACCTGTTCCAAACCGTCCAGGTATTCCAGGTAACTGATTTCCCCTTCTTGGTAAGCTCTCAAATTGACCTCACGCTGTTCATTGACTATCGGGGTCAAATTCTCGGTGAGGTATTCCAGGATATGTTGCTGGTGTTTCAGGCGANATCTGAGTTCGGTAATCATTTTTACTAACTCCTGTTCTTTCGTCTTTAAAGCAGCCTCCTGTACTTTTACACCCACTTCTGCGGCTTCAATTCGCCCTTGATATGCCTTTTGAAAAAGTGGGACATTTACACCGATTTGATAGCCAAACAAAGGGAAATTACCCGATTGAGTTTGTAGTTTGAAACCCGAATTGATTTGGGGTAACAGTTGCGCACTCACTGTTTCTACTTCGGCACTTGCCAATTCCCGTTGTGCCTGAATAATTTGCAGGTGGGGATTGTTTTGCAAGGAAGTATCAGTTAGACTAGAGGAGGCAGGAGGCAGAAGTTTTCCCTGAGCTTCATATAACGTATCCGACTGTAACCACTGGTTAAACATGGTTAACGCAATTTGATACTTTTCAGAAGCGTGTTCTTGTTCCAACTGTGCTTGTCCTAAATGGGAGCGAGCAGACAATAGGGGAATCCTTCCCGTTTCCCCACTTTCTAATTGCTTAGTAGTGACCGCTAAAAAGTCACGGTATAATGCTACGTTTTCAGCCACCAATTCCTGTTCTTGTTTCGCGTAGAGGAGTTGATAGTAAACCAGTTCTACTTGCCGTTTTAGCTCGTGATCAGTTAAAGCCAATTGCTTTTCTGCTAATACAGCACCTTGCTGATAAAATGCTTGTTGCACTCTGGAGGCCTTGGGTAAGTAGAAATTCTGCTGAACGTTAAAAGAATGGATACCTGATTGGTTGTTAGCACCAAACTCCTCTCCTGAGAAATACAGTTGGGTGGGTTGAAAAGGAAGACGGGTTGCCGCCAATCTATTCTGCTGGTCAACAAATAATCTGTCCCGTTCCAGCCCTGCATAATTTTCACGAGCAATGATTAGTGCTCCTTCTAAATTAATAGATTTACTTTGCCCAATGCTTGAGCTTGTTACTGCACAAACCAATCCTAGTAACAACAAGGTTTTTATTTTAAACTGTCGTTTTATCATCTTTCAAAGATTTAAGTTTGTGATTAATGTTCGTGCCCGTGAGCAGGAATAGTGGAAGACATAGATGCCATCTTTATTTGGTAAGCACCTTTGGTTACGACCCACTCTCCCTCGGAAATACCCGAAAGAATCTGGACATTAACGCCATCATCCACCCCTAACTTTACTTCTCGTTTTTCAAAACTTTCACCACTCGTTTGGACATACACGTAATTCAAACTATAATCTTGCATCAGCGCAGACCGGGGAACAACCAGAGCATTTTCGATGGGATTGGTCAATAAAAATAATTCTACAAAAGAACCGGGAATCAATTCGTGCAAATTATCCAGTTCGAATAAAACTGGAATAAAACTACTTCCCTGATCCATTACTTTGCCGTAGGAAACCAATCTTCCATTGTAATCATCAAGAGATTGTACTTCTTCTTGATAAGGGGTCTTAAAATTCGCCGACTTGACAAAACGTAATTTTGGCAAATAGCTTTGTGATACTTCGGCTTGTAAAAGCAATCTGCGATTACTGGTGATCTCGACCAAAGGGGTACCTTCTTCCACGAATTGCCCATCATTCACCAGCACATTTTTTATTATACCAGACATGGAGGCCGTTGCCGATATCCCACCTGTATGATAACCATTGGCCAGTGTTTGAAACTCCGCTTGCGCAATGGAATACTCCATCTTCCGACGCTCGTATTCTTTTTGCCCGATGATTTGCTCCCCAATCAACTCCTCTGCTCGTTCAAAATCTGCTTTGGTTCTTTCAACACGGGCTTTAGCAACCTGATACTTTTCGTCTAAATTCGATTGTAACAAGCCTTTGCTACTGATGCTAAACAACATTTCTCCTGCGCTAATCTCTCTGCCTGCTTGCAGCTTGTTGCTCCTGAAGAAAACTATTCCACTACTTTTAGCAGCAACTGTTCTTTCCTCTCCTTTCACGGGTTGAATCTCTCCCGAAGTATGGATAACTTCATGGATAGGCTGCCGTTTGACTTGCTCAATGGCGAAGTCGATTCTCCAAGCCTGTTCTTTTAAAAAGGAAATTTCATCTCCTGCTGGTTCGGGTGTATTCGCAGCAATGGCAGTTACTGCATCTGGATATACCATAATGTCAGATATAGTAATGGTATCCAAAAATGAAGATGTAGCCAGAATGAATACCAATTGGTAATTCCCAGCTTGTGAAGGGCTTAATGCCGGACGGAAAATACCCGGAGAACTTGGTGCTGCTACCGTATTCTCTTCGACAACTTGTTCACCCTTTTTTAGCTGAACAGTCACTTCCCCTTTTTCGGTAGCTTTAAAGCTATTCATTTCTGAAAAGTGAGCTGCAAAGCGACTTGTACTCCCAACAACCAATGGTGGGAATTCTACAAAAAGTTCAGATTTTTTGGTCCAAATGGTAAAGGACAAAGGCGCTAGTTCTGGTTCGTGAGCAGCGTGCGTTTCATCGCCGTGGGTATGTGTACCCTCACCATGTTCGTGACCACAACCTACCATAAATAGGAGTAGCCCTGCCATCGCAATGGCAGACACAAATATATATTTCATTATGTTAAATTCTTTCGTCTAAAAAATTAAAACGGATGGATTAAAGGACAAGAGATTGTCCTCTGTAGGTAGAATTAGACGAGAGCAGGAGGTGCTCTTAGAGGAGTATTAGGTTGTTTTAACCTATGCGATAGAAATAGGTTAAAAGGTGGTGGGTCTGGTAAGGATTCAGCATCTACGCTAAAAACCACCTTGTTTTTCCCACTATTTAAAAAGCTGACCGTTTTATTAAGGTCAATATTTTTTTTGCTTGAGGCCTTTTGTACAATGACTAAATGCTCATCTGCGTGGTCATTTGAATGATTTACACCTTCAAACAAATGCCCCAAAAGATGAAATATTCCTACATGAAAACCATGCTCATGGTGGACTTCTTTGAAGTCTTCGTGCTGGTGAGAAACTGGATTTAGCGTCTTGCCAAGTGCTGCATCGTGAGAATGCATGACGCTGAGGTGCAATACTACCAGGAGATAGATTGCTAACAGAAAATAGCTTAGTATTTTTTTTCTTAGTTGCACAGTGTAAAGGTAACGAATTTATAATGCTAATGGTCTGTTCTTTGTGCTAAAGCTATCCTTTGCGGCAAGCATTAAAAGCTATAGCACAAAGAATATGCGATCTTCGCCGCCCACAAGGCGGTCGCGCGAAATTTCGCAAATCAGTTACATTCATCTGCGTACACCTGCGCTTTGTTTAATAATTCAACAGGGGTGATGTATTCGTCGCCGAGTTTCCAGCCCTTTAGAAACGTGTGTTTTTGGTCGAAGATGGCAATCGTAACATTGTGGACTGTACATCCATTTTTAAGCTTGTTTAAAAAATCCTGCGCTTCTTCCAGCGTATCAAAGCACCAATAGCAGATTAATAATTCTTCCCCTGCTTTATCCATTTCTACCGAATAGAAATTATCTGCTTGACTGTTTTCTGAGTTCATAACACTTAGTTTATCAAAGATTAGATAGGGCAGGGAGGTTTTAGGCTCCCTGCTAGGTTTGTTTTATTGACCTAAAATGTAGTTCACCGCTTTCTGTGCATCGGCGGCGGCTTTAAAGATGAGCTTTTTATCATCCTGTAAAAGCTTTAACCAGCCCTGTAAATAGGCAGCACTATTTTCTAGTTCAGTTTCCCCGCATATTCCAGCGTGACCCGCTAAAAAAGCGGCTCCTATTTCGGCTACTAGCTCTTCACGGCTGTATCTTTCGCTCTTGAATTTGGCAGGTTTTACGATGCCTTCACGGTTGAGGCGGGAGGCGTGACCCGTGCTGTGGGTGAGTTCGTGAAAGTAGGTCAGATAATACGCTTCGGGCGTTTTGAACTGCTCTAGCTTCGGCATATTGAGTTTGTCAATATCGGGGGCGTAAAAGGCTCTATCGGCATCCTCAAAAATGTATTCGGGGGCATTGGGGTAATTGCCGATAATTTGCTCACAAACTTCTATTTGCTCGTGCTGGGTGAGGGTGATTTGTGGTAAATCAATTTCCACTTCTTCCACATCTGCGATATTGAAAACATAGTAGAATTTGAGAAACTGGATTTTCTGCGTTTCTTCTCCCGTACCGTGTAGGGCTTCGGCTTGTTGCTCGTTGATGCGCTTGCCGTCTGCGTCTTTATGGTAAGAAGTATAAAAATAAACCCGCTCGGCTTTGGCTCCTTTCCTGATCTTTCCGCCCATTGCTTTGGCTTGCTTAAAGCTCATATAGTAGGGGATAGGATGCTCACTAAAGAGATTGAGAATAAAGGCGTTGATACCTGTATAAATATGTCCTGTGCTGGCATTACGAGCTAAACCGTAACGGCTCCAGGTAGGTTGCCAAGGTTTTACACCTGCTTCTAATTTGGCAATAATGCGGTCGGTGAGTTCCTGATAAACGTCTTTTTTAGTGCTTTGCTTTGTCATCTTAAATCCTTTTTATTAATTGTTTATGAATGGTGCTTAACCGTTCTGCCGTTCGGCGAGAAAAAAGGGGGAGCAGGCGCAACGGGTAGGGGCAGCCCGTCGGAGACGGACACCGTTTGCACAAATGAACTTTTGAGAATGCGGAAAATGGGGATGCCCTTGCGGCCTGCTGGGGAGTGTGTCCCCTAGCTGATAGGACTAATGATTAATTAGCCCTTCATCAGCAAAAGAAAAACAGCCACCTTCTGGGGCGAGAATCAAATGATCCAGTAAAGGAAGGTCGAGTGCTTTTCCTGCTGCAAATAATTTGTTGGTGAGGTCTTTATCTGCCTGACTAGGGCGTAATTGACCGCTGGGGTGATTGTGGGCAATAATGATGGAATTAGCCCGTGCTTTTAAGGCAGTGACAAAAATGACTTTTGCATCTACCACCGTTCCAGCCATGCCACCTTGGGAAACCTTGTACCAGCCCATTACACGATTTGTACGATCAAGGATTAGCAAATAGGCTTCTTCAAAAAATTCAATAGTCTCTTCGTCCCAGAGTTGGCGAAAAATTCGATGGGCATTTTCAGAACTTCTGATTTGTGGCCGATCTTCGGCGTAAACTTTGGCTTTGTAAGTAACTTTTACTTCTGCGATCTTTAGTGGCGTTTGTAAGCTCATTTTAAACTGATTTACTGGATTCATAATTAGGAAATTTCCCTTCTACTGTAAGCGGAGGGTATTCCGCTGGGGCAGTTTTTCTTACTGCCGGATATCGTAATTGAGGTTGCTTCCCTTTTGCGAAAGCCAGTTCACGCAGGATGCGGAGACCGAAGCAAGGGTGGAGGACTTATTATTTATTGAGCTGGTGAAAAGAAAAAATCAGTCTGGAAAGGAAGGGCACGACCGTCCCTTGATACGGATCGGAGCAGACCAGTATCTTGCTGTAGCAAAACAAAGGGAAGGGACATCAATTATCGGTAAGGGAGAAAAATGGCTAGACCAAGTGGATTAACCCATAGCGAAACCATCAGTCCGCGGATCGCTCCCTTGGTTCCTGAATTGGCGGCGGTTTTTGGATAAAAAGCGTGACGGTTTAGGGGGAGTGTGAGGTGGGGTGAAACAGTCTAGCATAGCGACTTAGAAAGAGGGAGGTTATAGGGGCTACCTATAAGTTAAATAGGTTGAGTTAGAAGAAACATTAGAGAATCAAAATGTTACTTTCTCTTTAAGTTTTATCAAAATAATGCAAGTAATAGCCAAAATAATACAATACAACTGTAATCTATTTCCTGTATATTTGTGGAAATATTTCACTCTAATTGATTATACGAACTCTGCATATTACTTTAGCTCTACTTATACTTATTAGCACTTCTGGGCTAGTAATGAGTAAGCATTTCTGTGGTGGAAAGCTTATAAGTACAGCTCTTTTTGCAGAGGCTGTGCCTTGTAGTCAAAGTAATGTAATGAAGGATTGTTCCCTGCATGAGGCTATACCAGCTTCTGAGGAAGATTCCATGTCTGGGAAGAATTGTTGCGATACAGAAACTACTTTTGTCAAAGTAGAGAATGAGCAGTTAGAAGTTTTTTTAGAATTAGATGTTAAAGATTATCCAGCATTATTTGCTACGCTTGTTATTATTATTGGTCTTGTACCTGTAGAGAATGATATCAAGACTACTAACTATCTCACTTACAAACCGCCCCTCCTAGTCTACAACCTCCCTGTGAGCTTGCAGACATTCCTCATTTGATTTTATTCTTCAGTTTTGCCACTGTTACCTGTATTTGGTATGCAGAGGCTATCCCTGTTTAGGCACTTGCTTTGTTGCTAGTGCTAAATATAATGATTACTGAAGGTGAAATTATGTTAGCTAAATATATTCGGTTTTTTTTAGAGAATAAGCTGGTTGCTTATCTTTTATTGCTTCTATTTGTCGGTTGGGGACTAGTGACTGCTCCTTTTGATTTCGGGATTAATGACTTGCCTCGTGATCCGGTAGCAGTTGATGCTATACCAGATATTGGTGAAAATCAGCAGATTGTCTTTACCCAATGGATGGGGCGTTCCCCACAAGATGTTGAAGACCAAATCTCCTACCCGCTTACTACTGCACTCCTTGGCATTCCTGGGGTAAAGAGCATTCGTAGTAACTCTATGTTCGGTTTCTCAAGTATCTACGTAATTTTTAATGATGATATAGAATTTTATTGGAGCCGAAGTCGAATCCTCGAAAAACTAAACTCCTTATCCGCCAATACTTTACCCGAAGGTGTTCAACCCACTTTAGGGCCTGATGCTACGGCCTTGGGACAGATTTATTGGTATACACTGGAAGGGCAAGATAAAGAAGGAAACCCAACGGGAGGTTGGGATTTACATGAGCTACGAACCATCCAAGACTTCTATATCCGATATGGTTTATCAGCAGCAGAAGGAGTGTCAGAAGTGGCCTCAATTGGTGGTTTTGTAAAAGAGTACCAAGTTGATGTAGACCCCGAAGCGATGAAGGCCAATGGCATTACCTTAGAAGAAGTAATGAAGGCCATAAAAGGCAGTAATATTGATATAGGTGCTCAAACTATTGAGATAAACCTTGCCGAGTATTTTGTTAGAGGACTCGGCTACGTAAAGAAAATATCAGATATAGAACAAGGTGTAGTCAAGGTAAATAATAATATTCCGTTACGAATTGGTGATGTAGCCAAAGTTAGTATCGGGCCTGCTACTCGTAGGGGGATTTTGGATAAATCAGGGGCAGAAGCAGTAGGTGGGGTTGTTGTTGCTCGCTATGGCGCAAATCCATTAGAGGTTATCCAAAATGTGAAGAAAAAAATTGCGGAATTGGAGCCGGGTTTACCTACCAAAACGCTGGCTGATGGTACGGTTTCTCAGGTGAATATAGTACCGTTTTATGATCGCACCCAATTGATTAATGAGACAATTGGAACCCTTCAGGAAGCATTATCGTTAGAAATTTTGATCACCATCATGGTGGTGATACTGATGCTCCTGAACCTCAAATCGTCTCTACTCATATCAAGCACCCTACCCGTAGCTGTACTCATGTGCTTTATTGCTATGCGTTACTTTGGTGTTGATGCTAATATTGTAGCCCTATCAGGTATCGCCATCGCTATAGGTACGATGGTAGATATGGGCATCGTCCTAATTGAAAGTATGGTAAAGAGAATGGAGGAAGCTCCTCCTGATGAGGATTTACTGACTACTATTTACGATGCAACGGTGGAGGTGGCTTCTGCTGTTATCACAGCGGTTGCTACTACAGTAATTAGTTTTATACCAGTTTTTACAATGGAAGCTTCAGAGGGGAAATTATTTAAGCCTTTGGCTTATACCAAAACCTTTGCTTTAGTAGCCTCCATCATTGTCGCTATAACGATTATTCCACCTCTTGCTCACAGTATTTTTTCAATAAAATCTCGGAGTAAATTAGTGGCCAACATCGGTAATGCCTTGGCATTACTAACGGGTTTAGGTATTGCTATCTTTTATCAGCCTTTTCTGGGAGCCATATTAGCAATTGTCGGTATCAGTGGTTTGCTGAGTACGTGGGTACAGGCCAATAGTACGCCACGAAATGTAACCGTACTCTCGTGGTTAACAAATGTAATTTATGCGCTAATTGTCTCCTGGTTACTCGCTACGATCTGGATGCCACTGGGAGTTACAAAGAGTAGCCTTCTCAATTTCCTTTTTGTCACACTTTTTGCTGGTGGATTAATAAGCTTTTTCTACGTAATTATCTATTTCTATGAATCTATCCTCCGCTTTTTATTGCGTTTCAAAATACTGTTTTTGCTATTAGTAAGCTTCATTGTTTATCAAGGATTTGTTGTCTTTCAACAGACTGGCGAAGAGTTCATGCCTTCGCTTGATGAAGGGTCTTTTCTTTTGATGCCAACTTCCATGCCTCACTCAGGGATGCAGGAGAATATAAAGAACCTCCGACTTTTGGACATGGCCGTTACGGCCATTCCAGAAGTAGAATCAGTGGTTGGAAAGGCCGGTAGAGTGAATAGTGCATTAGACCCCGCTCCAATGTCGATGTACGAGAACGTAATACTCTATAAATCTGAATACAAAACGGATGAAAACGGTCATCGTATTCGCTTTCGTTTTACGGACGGGGACTACATAAAGGATAAAGATGGTGAATTAATTCCTGATGAGGATGGTCAGTACTTTCGTCAATGGCGAGACGAAATAAATAGCCCCGATGATATTTGGAATGAGATTGTTAAAGCTACGAGAATACCTGGTGTTACTTCGGCCCCACGCCTACAGCCTATTGAAACCCGTTTGGTTATGTTGCAAACAGGTATGCGGGCACCAATGGGAATCAAGGTTCAAGGTGCTGATTTGGCAACAATTGAAGCTTTCGGGTTACAGCTTGAAAAGCACCTGAAAGATGTAGAAGGAGTTAAGGATGCTGCGGTGTTTGCCGATCGAATCGTGGGTAAGCCCTACTTATTACTGGATATCAACCGGGAGGCAATTAGTCGCTATGGATTAACTATTGAAAAAGTACAACAGTATATCCAAGCGGCGGTTGGGGGTATGAATATGACTACTACTGTCGAAGGACGCGAACGCTATTCGATACGGATTCGTTATCCGCGTGAATTACGTGATGACCCGGAGGCTTTAGAACGTATCTATGTAGCGACACCGAATAAACAACAAATTCCGCTTGGAGAGCTAGTAACCATTAGATACGAAGCTGGGGCACAAGCCATTAAAAGTGAAGATGGTTTTTTAATTGGCTACGTATTATTCGACCGCGAAAAGGAATTTTCTGAAGTAGAAGTTGTTGAAAACGCACAAAATCATTTTTCGACCCTTATATCAAACGGTGCTTTAGAAGTACCTGCGGGAATTAGCTATCGTTTTGCAGGTAATTATGAACAACAAGTCAGGGCAAGTAAGCGACTAAGTATAGTAGTTCCCATTGCCTTGGCTATTATCTTTCTTATCCTTTATTTTCAATTTTCCTCTGTAACAATATCCCTCATGGTTTTCACCGGAGTCTTTATTGCTTTTGCTGGGGGATTTATCATGATTGGTTTGTATGATACCAGTTGGTTCCTTGATTTTAGCCTGTTTGGAACCAATATGCGAGACCTCTTCCAGATTAGAACGATCAACTTAAGCGTGGCGGTTTGGGTTGGCTTTTTGGCATTATTTGGTATTGCCACCGATGACGGTGTATTGGTTGCTACTTTTCTTCAGGATAGCTTTAAGAGAAACAAACCCAATACCATAGCAGAAGTCAGAGATGCGGTAGTTGAAGGAGGATTACGGCGGGTGCGCCCGGCGATGATGACTACAGCTACTACTATTTTAGCATTACTCCCCGTATTGACCTCAACGGGTAGAGGTGCTGATATTATGTTACCGATGGCGATTCCTTCCTTTGGGGGAATGACATTACAGATGATTACCATGTTTACGGTTCCTGTGTTGTATGCACTTTGGCAAGAGTGGAGCCTTAGAATTAATGATAATACAACAAACTGGTTTGGTGGAAAGAAGGCAGGGATTGCATCACTGGTTATTCTCCTGTCTTTTTCTGTAAGCTCGGCATCTGCTCAGACTTTGGCACAACTGACTCAAGAGGTAGAAACGCAAAACCCTGAGTTGAAAATGTTGAATAGTGAGTATCGCGCTGCACTGGAACGGGCACCACAGGTAAGTCAATTGCCTGACCCTGAAATAGGCATAGGTGCTTTTCCGCTTCCTGTAGAAACCAGACTGGGAGGTCAGCAATTGAGACTAGGAGCAACTCAGATGTTTCCGTGGTTTGGTACTTTATCTCAAAAAGAAGATTTGGAAGTAGCCAAAGCTAAAGCTGTTTACGAGCGTGTCGGAGCAAAGCTGCTCGATCTAAGGTATCAGTTGGAACAAAGCTATTTTCAGGTATATAGCATTCAAAGAAGCAGAGCTATTATTCAGGAAAACATTGTCCTTTTTGAAGCATTGGAAAGGCTGGCATTGACCAAGGTAGAAAGTGGAAAAGCTTCGGCAGCCGATGTACTCAGAGTACAGTTGAAAATTGAGGAATTAAAGCAGGAATTAGCCATCCTGGAAACCTCTGAATTAGACCCCACTGCTAAGATCAACCAATTAAGGAACCAGCCTTTAAACAGAGCGATTGTCATTGTTGAAAATCTTGCATTTACTGATCTCCCTTACAACAAAGACAGTCTGATGGCTAACATACAAAGGAATCATCCTTTGATAAGAATGCTTAAACAGCAACAAGAAGTAGCCAGAGAAGCCATCACATTAAACGAGTTCAATAGTAAGCCTTCTTTTGGTGTGGGATTTGACTACATCTTAGTTGACGAACGTACGGATGCTTTTCCTGCAAATAATGGTAGAGATATTCTTCAGCTTCGAGCGAGTGTCAAAATTCCTCTCTTTAGAGAACAGTACGCCGCCAAGGAAAGGGAAGAAAATATTCGTATTGAGGGACTGGCATACCAACAGGAAGATGTGCTTAGTAAATTTCTGACAATGATTGAGCAGGCGTACGTCCGTCACGAAACTGCCCGCTTGCAGGTTGAGCTTTATCAGCGACAAATTGAAATTACCGATGCGGCTATCCGGATACTCGAAGATAGTTACAGTACGCAAGGCAGTAATTTCGACGAGCTTTTACGCTTGGAAAACGACCTCGTCGGCTATGATATGAAAATGCTAAAAGCTATTGTTCAAAGCCATTTGGCGAAGAGTAACATCAACCGATTTATCACCCAATAATTAACAGCCATGAATAAATATATCAAAACGATTTTAATAATTTCAGGAGCCTTAAGTATCGGCTTGTTGATGGGGTATTTATTGTTTGGCAATAATACTTCCACGAAGATGATTGATGAACAACTCCATAGCGATACTGCAATGGAAGCTGCCGGAGCTGAAGAAATTTGGACTTGTTCTATGCATCCGCAAATTCGTCAAAATGAACCAGGAGAATGCCCCATTTGTGGTATGGACTTGATTCCTTTAGCGGCAAACTCTTCTAATGATCCGTTAGTACTAGAAATGACAAACGAGGCTGTCAAATTAGCCAGTATTCAAACAACAGTTGTTGGACAAAGTACAGGCTCGACAGCTAAAACACTGCGGTTGTCTGGCAAAATACAGGCAGATGAACGCTTAGCTTCCAGTCAGGTAGCTCATGTTCCTGGTCGAATAGAGAAACTTTATGTGTCCTTTACCGGAGAAGAAATAAGAAAAGGACAAAAGCTGGCCGATCTTTACTCTCCTGAATTAATTACGGCACAAAGAGAGTTATTAGAAGCATTAAAGCTCCAAGCAGTAAACCCGGGATTAATTGAAGCTGCTCGTAATAAACTTAGGTTTTGGAAGATTTCCAAAGAAACTATAGATAAGATTGAAAGGGAAGCGCAAATACAAGAAATCTTTCCAGTTTACGCTGACGAATCGGGAATTGTGATGAATCGCAGAGTGGCAGTAGGCGATTATCTAAAGCAAGGGGAACCATTGTTTAGCCTGATGAACCTGCGTAGTGTATGGGTGTTATTTGATGCTTATGAAGAAGACATTTCTCATATTTCAATAGGGAATAATGTTTCATTCAGCACTCCGGCGATTCCAAACAGAACCTTCCAAGCCCGCGTCACTTTTATTGATCCGGTAATTAATCCTCAAACCAGGGTGGCTTCCGTACGGGTAGAAGTACAAAATACAAAGGGTGTGCTGAAACCAGAAATGCTAGTATACGGAACACTGGAAAACAAGACTCTTGCGACTACTAATTTGACTATTCCCAAGTCTGCTGTACTATGGACAGGACCACGCTCTGTCGTATATGTAAAAGTGCCCGATAGAAGCGTTCCGTCCTTTCAGTTTCGCGAAGTCGAAATAGGAGATGCACTCGGAGAGAATTATCAATTGATCTCTGGGGTAGAAGCAGGAGAAGAAATAGTCACCTACGGCAATTTCGCAATTGATGCCGCAGCTCAACTCAATAATCAGGCAAGTATGATGAACAAAGATGTAATGCTTAAGGGAGCTGATCATTCCGAGCATTTACCAGATTACACAAGTGTAAGCCCTGTAGCCTTTAAGCAACAGTTAGCCGAAGTAGCAGGTAGCTATCTTTTATTGAAAGATGCGTTCGTAGCAACTAATGTAGCGTTAGCTGGCGAGCAAGCAGCTAAATTGGTCGCTTTGTTGGGAAAAGTAGATATGTCATTGCTTGATGGTGATGCTCACCTTTATTGGATGGAGCAGCTTTCTGCAATGGAAGCTCATACTGCCCAGATTCAGTCATCAAATGAGATAGAACAACAACGGACACAATTTTCTTTTCTGTCTCAAGCCCTGATTAAAAGCCTTAAAGTGTTTGGGGTACCAGCATCGACTTATTACGTACAACACTGCCCCATGGCCAATGACAATGAGGGAGCTGATTGGTTGAGTAGGGAAGAGCAAGTGCAGAATCCTTACTTCGGGGACAAAATGCTTACTTGTGGAACGGTGCAGGAAACTATTACCAAGAATTTTAAAAACCCAGCTATCGAGGCAACTTCAACACCTCGAATGACAGGCCATAATCATTAATTATCTCTTGACGGGATAGACCGTCAACTATTTTTTAATCCATCAATATTACCAAAATGAAGTATTTGAAAATTTCTTTGGCTGTTTTAGTAGTAGCACTTTTTGCTACACCAGCCTTTAGTCAAAGCTGCCATAGCAACAACGCTAAAGCAGGTGAGACGGAAGCGGCCAGTAGTGCCAGTATCCTTGAAAATGTGCCTACTGACTTTGAAGCAGGGCAATTTATCGTAGGTGGCGAATGTGGCATGTGTAAACGCACTATTGAAGGCGCCGTAAACAGTCTTACGGGTATCCAAGCCGTGAACTGGGATGTAGAAAGTAAAATGCTAACTGTAAGCTATAACCCCAAGGCACTCACGGTACAAACGATTCAAGAAAAGATTGCGAGTGTGGGTTATGATGCTGGCACAGTTCGGGCCACAGACGAAGCTTACAACAACTTACACGGTTGCTGCCAGTATGAACGAGTAAAGCTATGATAATTTAGTAGTGTGATCGATGAGGGAGCGAAATTCTGTTTCGCTTCTTCATCTCTAATCAAGTTTTCGAAGTGTACGATTCCACGAACCATTCCTACAACCATGAAAGAAAAAATAAAGATGAAAAGCATAATTCCTTTTGTTATTCTCTTGTTCTGCTTCACCACTGTTTTAGCTCAGTTTCGGGTAGAAGGGGTTGTTAGTGAAGGTTCAACGGTTGTATCAAATGCCCGGGTGACCCTATTTAATGAGGATTTATCGATCTTTTTTGAAACACGAACTGATGAAACAGGAAACTACGAGTTCAATGAAATACCTGAGGGTAATTATACAATAGGAGTAACGGCCTTAGAAAGGGATTATCAAACGACCTTGCTGAGTATCGATAGTAACCAGGCAGCGATAAACTTTTCGCTGGGACCAGAAACTCACGTTGGTCGTTGGGAGGTTGTCATGGAAAGCCCAGAACCTTTGGGAGGCACCGATCTTGGAATTTTACTGCCTAATGGGAAGGTTTTTTATTGCCATAACTCAAAGGATCCCTTTTTATTCGATCCAGTCACAAACGATACCGCATTCATTTTCGGTGATGATGAGGTATTGGGATGTGTTGCTCCTGCCTTACTTCCAAACGGAGATTTAATTTTTCTAGGAGGAACCGATCAGGAAATTTACGGACCAGGAACCAAAATCGTAAAGACCTTCGATGCTGAAAGTGAAACATGGGAAAACCGGCCAGATTTATCAGATTTTCGTTGGTATCCCACTTTAGTCCAATTAGTAGATGGAAAGTTGCTCCTCACGGGAGGAGGGGGCCTCGATAATCCAATAAGAGTAACGACTTCGGAGATTTATGATCCCGTAGATTTCACCTCAACGCCAGTAGGTGAAATAGCAATAGGTAACGAGGTTTCACCAATAGTACTATTATATAACGGTGAAGCATTAATGACACACCGGCCTCCTCAATTGTTTTCACCACCAACGGAAGAATGGGATTTGGCCGCCGATTTTGTGCAAAACAATCGCATGCCAAACGGAGATCATTCCGATCACGAATTAATACTGCTTCCCGAAGGAAAAGTCGTAGCTATTGGTTACAAATCATTCAATCCTCCAAATTATGGAAGTATTGTTGAAGTATACGACCCTGAATTAAATCAATGGTCATTAGGCCAGAATTTCCTGCCGATTAGGAGTAGAGCTAAGACCGTTTTGCTACCCAATAAAAAAGTATTGGTTATAGGTGGTGAAAAGGAAGACCCTACTGATCCTACCCATACGAACCAGTGGAATTATATGGGAATAACGGACCTCTACAATCCCTATGCGGATTCTTGGAGGAGATTGGAGGACTTGAATATACCTCGGGAGTATCATTGTACTACAATTCTGGTGCCAGATGGAAGAATCATTGCAGTAGGTGGAGAAGGGTCTCCGGGCAACGAACCCGCGACGAGTACGATTGAGGCTTTTGAACCTCCCTATCTATTTAAAGGCGTTCGACCTGAAATTCACAACCTGAATAAAGATGATTTTTTACGCGGCGAAAACATTGTTTTCAATATTGAAAAAACGAACTTTCCTACCTCTGTAATCCTCGTGTCTCTGCAATCAGTTACCCATTTTATGAATACGGGGAATAACCGTTTTTTAGAACTCGATTTTTCTCAAGTAGAGAATATGGTAACGGCCCAAGTTCCATTGGATAGCATGGCAGCACTATCAGGATACTATATGCTTTTTGCTATGGTTGATGATATTCCTTCTATAGCAAGAATTATCAAGATCAACTCTGAGCAAGTAATTACAGGGATAACTACATCTTCAAGTACTTCACGGGTAAAACTTTACCCGAATCCAACAACAAATTCAGTTATCCTAAGTGGGCTCAGTGGTGGAGAACTTGAAATATTCAATATCTCCGGACAGTTAATCGATAATCAGACGATTAGAGGTGATCAAACCGAAATAGATATCTCAGCTTATCCGAAAGGGACTTATTCATTCCGAATCAGAACAGCTTCATTTAATCTAGTCCGTCAAATTATCAAACAATAACAACTAGTCTGATGAAGAAAAAGAAAAAATATACTCCAGCATTAGGTCATGATCAATTTACCAATTGGTATGATCAGGTGATTGCATGGACAATGCCAGAAGAAGAGTTTAGAACAAAATTAATTCAACAACTATCACCAAATCCTTCTGAACGTATTTTAGAATTTGGTTTTGGAACTATAGAGAACCTTATCTATATCATTAGAGCAGAACCTAATGTGAATTATTCGGGATTAGATATTGATCCAAACGTAAAGGTTTTAGCTAAAGAAAAGCTTAGTAGGTTAAAGTTTTTAGTGAAGGCAGAGCTTTCACTTTACGAAGGCGGTGCATTTCCGTATGAAGATAATTTTTTTGATAAAGTATTTAGTTGTTTAGTATTTCATCAATTACAACGAGAAGAGAAAGTTAAAGCGCTAAAAGAAATCTTTCGAGTACTTAAAAAAGATGGAATGGTACTCATTTGTGATTGGGATAAGCCATCTGGCTTTCTTACAAGCTTAGGGTTTTATGCTGTACAAGTACTTGATGGTTTTGCAACCACATCTGATAGTAGAAAAGGAATACTAATAGATTTAATGAAGGAGTCCGGTTTTTCTAACACTAAACATGTTGATGTAATCAATACCAATATTGGAACATTAAAATATATAATCGGTACCAAATGAAATTTACAAAAAAACTAATAACGCATAAAAAATTACGCATCATTTTAGTGGGCTTGCTATTATTAATAGCAGGTTCACCTTTTGCGCACGGCGATGAAGGGCACAAAGCAAAACAGGACTCTGTTACAACAGATACACTGATAGAAACTACGACTGCAGTAGTAGCTCATCCGCATACAGATAACCATCTGATGGTTACAGAAAGTGAAATCGTAGATGCATCGATGAGTGATTTTTCTAATCTGCATCCTTTGGTTGTGCATTTTCCGATTGTTTTACTTCTCTTGGCTGTACTAACCCAAATAGCTAGTTTATTTATCTGGAAAAAGCAGTTGGACTGGGCTACCTTATTGCTTTTGTTCGGCGGTCTTTTGAGTGCTTACTTAGCTTCGGTTTTTGTGCACCCTCATACCACAGGACTTTCTGAGGCAGCATCAATGGTACTCGAAAAACACGACCAATTTGCTTACTACACGCTTTGGTTTAGTGGCATAGGACTCTTATTGAAAGTGATTAGTCTTTTCTTACTGAAGGACAAACTTTGGTTGGAACTGACAATTGTTTTATTACTTGCCGGTGCTGCGTTTAGTGTATCCAAAGCGGGGCATTATGGAGCTACGCTTGCTCATATACATGGAGTGGGTGTACAGGGCAAATTTATTGAATCAAATGATGCTCAACACAGCCATGAGCATTAAGACTTGTGGCTGAATTACTTCCTTAATTTAAAGACCAATTATGCGATTACTTATTATTTCTTCCTTATTACTATTGACCTCTTTCAGTTGCCAAAACAGCGCAGTCAATACAACTGATACTGCTCCCGCTGAAAAGCCGTTGAGTCCGCACGAAACCGCCATGATTATGATTGGCGATGCTCATATCCATCTGGATTATTCTTCACCTGGCGTTCGGGGGCGAACCATTTTTGGCGAGCTGATCCCTTATGGCGAATTGTGGAGAGCAGGTGCAAATGACGCTACTTGGATAGAAACAAACCGAGATTTATTAATCAACAATCAAGTTTTACCAGCAGGGAAGTACGGTTTTTTTGTTGTACCCAATACGGATAAGTGGACCATTGTCATTAACAAGCGCTGGGACCAGCACGGGGCCAATAAATACCAGGAAAATGAGGATGTACTGAGGGTAGATGTAAAGCCTGTTTTACTGACTGAGGTGAAAGAACATCTAATATATGAGCTTGTTCAAGTTAGTGAAGATTCGGGGCTCTTAAGTTTAGCCTGGGAGAAGATTCGGGTAGAACTGCCCTTTGCAGTTAGTGAACTAAACCAATAGCATGAAATACGTCATAAGTTTTTTAATTATACTTCTTCATTTAACTGGCCTGCTTGCTCAAACAAAAGCTTCGGAGGAGGGCAATATTGACAATTTGCCTGTTCGACAATACGAGCTCACCATTGAGCAAAAGGGAGTCAATATTACTGGAAAGGAAGTCATGGGGATGACCGTCAATGGTTCTATTCCGGGGCCGACATTACGATTTACAGAAGGTGAATATGCCGTGATAAAAGTAACCAATTTGATGGAGGTTGAAACCTCTGTACACTGGCACGGATTATTGTTACCCAATTTCTATGATGGCGTCCCTTATCTGAATACTCCTCCTATTAAGCCCGGAGAATCCTTTACTTACGAATATACAATTAAACAGTCTGGTACTTATTGGTATCATTCTCATACGATGCTTCAGGAACAAGCTGGTGTTTACGGCTCTATCGTCATCGAACCTAAGGAAAAAAAACTGGAATACGATACTGATTTGGTAATTGTACTCTCGGACTGGACCAATGATAAGCCCATGCAAGTATTACGCAACCTGAAAAGAAGGAATGAATGGTTTGGCATCAAAAAAGGTACAGCTACACCACTCAATCAGGTCATTGCTAGAGGTGCGCTGGGCGCTCAGTTCAATTTCTGGAAACAGCGTATGGAGGGTGCCGACATTGCCGATGTGTACTATCCTGCTTTTCTAACCAATGGCCAGCCTAGTCAAGATTACCCGGATTTTGAAGCAGGAGAAAGAATTCGTTTGCGATTTATCAATGCTGCTGCTTCTACGTATTTCTGGCTGACCTTTGGGGGGGAGGACCCCTTATTGGTGGCAGCTGACGGCTTAAATGTAGTTCCTGTAAATAGGAATAAAACGTTGATTGCCATTGCGGAAACCTATGACTTTATCATCACTATTCCAGAGAATGGAAAGTTGGAAGTCAGAGCGATGGCTCAAGACGGCTCAGGATTCACCAATAGCTTTTTGGGGAAAGGAGAGGTAATTCCAGCCCCTGTAGTACCACGGCCAGACAAAATTGGAATGATGAAAATGATGGCCCAAATGGATATGAAAATGGGTGCTCCCGCTCTTAAATATCGTCCTGGCATGGATGAACGTTTCGAAATGAAAGAGACATACGGTATGCAGATGAATGCAGAGAAGGGAATGAAAGGCATGGCTGGTATGAAACATCACGACAACAAAAAGGCTGCCGAAGCTCCACAGAAGGATTCTATGCAGATGGGACAGATGGATATGCCCAAGGGAGACGCACCCATGAGAGAGATGGAAGCAGGGGAGGTGCCGATGACAGGAATGAGCATGTATAGTGAGTTCAACTACGATTATTTACGATCCACTGCTGAAACAGTATTTCCAGAAGATTTACCAGTAAAGGAGGTCTTACTTAATCTGACGGGCAATATGAATCGCTACGTATGGAGTATGAACGGTGTGCCAATATCGGAAACGGATGAAATAAAAATAGCCCAGGGTGAGGTAACGAGAATCCGGCTCAATAATCTGACGATGATGCACCATCCTATGCATTTACACGGTCATTTCTTCCGAGTTATAAATAAAAATGGTAGTCATTCCCCACTTAAGCATACGGTAAATGTACCTCCGATGCAAGAGGTGACAATTGAATTTTATGGGAATGAATACGGCGATTGGTTCTTTCATTGCCATATTTTGTACCATATGATGGGCGGGATGGCGAGGGTTTTTAGCTATGATACGCCTCGTGATGAACGCATGGAACCGTTTCCCACGGAAGAAATCACTAAGGAAACCGACTTGTTCTATACCTGGGGAATGGTTGACCTTGCTTCACAGATGACAGCTCTGAATGTAACCTCGGCCAATATTCGTAATCAGTTCAATCTAAGTGCGGAATTTGGGTATAATAACAATATGGAGGCAGAGGTCTCCTACGAGCGGTACCTCTATGATTATGTTCGAGTTTTTGGGGGAGTCAATGTGGAAAACACAATTCCTGATAATTTGGACTCGCTTAGTATTACTGCCGTAGCCGGGCTAAGATTTTTAACGCCCTATCTCTTTAATCTGGATGTTAGAATAGACGATCGATTACGTCCTCGAATAGGAATAGGAAGGAGTGTTATGATTTTTCCCCGCCTTTCTGTTTTTGGCTATTATGAATACCAGGCTGATTTTGGAGTGATTACCGATTTTGAGAACCAGGTCAATTATGAATCTGAAACGGTATGGAGTGCAGGACTAGAGTACTTATTGGGAAAAAATATTTCACTACTGGCCAGTTATGACAATCGATTTGGAGCTGGTGG
This sequence comes from Lewinella cohaerens DSM 23179, assembly GCF_000379805.1. GTDB lineage: Bacteria > Bacteroidota > Bacteroidia > Chitinophagales > Saprospiraceae > Lewinella > Lewinella cohaerens. The sequence goes on from NZ_KB903533.1 coordinate 48,207, forward strand.
TGGATTAAGTTTAAGATTTTAAAAAACGGACAATATGAAACAGTGTTGTCAAACCAATGATAAGCCTTCGAAGGTTAGAGTGCTATATAACAAGCTTATAAAGCTGATTCTTGTCCTTTTGTTGCTTGCAATCATTGTCTCTTACATCAATTGTTAATCTAAAAATATTAAGATGAAGACTTTAAAAATTATGTTTTTGACACTATCACTGCTGGGAATAGGTGTTGCCTTTAGTGCCTGTGGTGGTAGTAGTCATGCCGATGAAATGAAACAACAAACTAAAGAATACACCTCTGCTTATGTATGTCCAATGCACTGCGAAGGAAGTGGAAGCGAAGAACCCGGTAAATGCCCCGTTTGTGGGATGGAGTATGTGGAAAATGAATCTCACAATTCTGAGGGTGCTGCTGGTCATGAAGGACATGACCATTAAGGTACTTAGAGGGAGGTCTTATAAAATAATTCCTCCCCTAGTTTTAGAACCAATTGTTGATGTTTATCAAAGAACAAGATTCTCTATAAATGACCAACCTTCCACGGAAGTCTTCTTTGAAGCCTCAGGTATTGACCAAAGGAGCTTTTATCTACAGTGAAGGTGATCCGGCAAAGTACTTGTTTACGGTACTCAAAGGAAGAGTAAAACTACTAAAGAGAGGGAAGAGAGGCAGTACTCGTAATGTCATTTTAAGAGTTGTTCAACCTAATGAGAGATTTGGAATACTTGATTTTTTTGATGCTTCACATGTTCGCCGGTACGACGCAGTGAGCATGGACGATGAGGTAATATTAAGCCTCACTTTATTTTCTGACTTCAAGGTGGTGTTAGACAACGATCCACAGTTACAAATGAGGCTATGCCAGGAGTTTCTGCAAATGAGTAATAAGTTATGGTTTACCTACCAAAATTTACTCCTCAATCGTACCATCAAAAAGGTCACTGTTACACTAAAAAACCTTGCTTCTTCCTATGGAGAGAGGACAGAGGACGGAGTAGAAGTACAAGGGTATACACATCAGGAATTGGCTGAAGTGATTGGGATATCCCGCCAAAGTGTGTCAACGTCATTAGCTTATCTGCAAAAAGAAGGATTTCTTCGCTACCAAAGATCAAGCTTTGAAATACTAACTTCTGTAAAAAAGAAGAACTGAGTTTTTACAATTACAGCAAAACTATTTAAAATTTAACTATGAAAAATTTACAGCAAAATAAATTCGCCATTGCATCAGGGGGAGCCTCCGTAGTTGTTTACCTAGGCTGTTTTTTGGTTATGCAATTATTGGGAACAGAGAGCCTCGTTAAACTTTCGAACCTCTTGTTTCACGGAATGGACTTTTCAACTATTATCCGGACGGATATTTCATTCCTTGAAACCTTGATAGGAACTGCGGCCTCATTTGTTTTCTGGGCTGTTATTGGTTATGTAGTTGCGTTCATTTACAATAAATTGAATTAGTAACTACGAAAAAAACAGAATATGAAACAGTACAAAATAAGGTGGTTTGATGAAAAAAATATTGATTAAGAATATGGTTTGTGACCGCTGTATTACAGTGGTTAGACAACAAGTTGAAGCGTTAGGACATCCTATTGCTCGAATTAAATTGGGAGAAGTTGAGTTTGTAAAACCTGTAGGAGCCTACAAACTCGCAGAGATTGAAACTGCTTTGATAGATCATGGATTTGAACTACTCAAAGGTAGGGATGCCGCCGCAGTTGAAAAAGTAAAGAAGCTGATTCTGGATCACCTGCACTGGCGAGAACAAAAACCAAGTAGCATGAACTTCTCGGACTACTTGGCAAAAGAAATAGGCATGAATTATTTCGCCATATCAAAGTTGTTCTCATCAACTGAAGGCCTAACGATTGAAAAATTCTTGATCCTGCAAAAAATCGAACGGGTGAAAGAACTATTAGTGTACAATCAAAAGAGCCTAAGTGAAATCGCCTTTGAGCTGGAATATAGTAGTGTATCTCACCTATCCAGACAATTCAAGAGTGTAACAGGGCTAACTCCCTCCTCATTTAGAAAACTTGGTGTTGAAGGACGTAGGTCATTAGATAAAGTTTGTTCAAATAATATTGAGGTTAGCTCCCCAAAAGAATGACAAAAATCACCGAAAAATCGAGTTAATTAAGCTATCTTACAATTAATGTAGTCTTAATCATAAATCATCACACTTGTTAAAGGCCTTCTCAAATATTACTCTTGCGTTTTTAATCTTCATAAGCTCGACGGGCTTTTGGATAGAAGGGCATTATTGCCAAGAGCAAAATGAGAAGATAAGCCTGTTTTCATTCTTCAGTAGTTGTTGTGATGATGAAGATCAATCATCCTGTTCTCACGATTCCCAAAAAGAAGCAGACCATAGTGAACATGGAGATTGTTGTAAACTCTCTTTTAGCTTTCATAAATCTGACCTCAAACCAAGTGTTTTAAGCCAGAATTTAAGCACCTCTTACGAATTATTTGCAGTCCCTCCGAGTTGTCTGCCTATAGTTAATTCTACTATTCCTAGAGGACACGATCTTCCACTAAGGATATACGTCCCTCCTCCTATCTTGACGGATTACCAAGCTCAGTTTCAAGTCTTTATTTGTTAGCCTCCCTTTTCTTCGATCAGTTGAAGGGTTTATCCATGTTGCTACCTGTATCTGGGGCGAGGTGTGTCGTGCTGTAGGTGAATTTCACGCACGATACCTTCTTTCTTTATTGCAGTAACTAAAGCTACTGTGGAGTAATCATCTCCACGTATAACGGGATAAAGCTTCAACTTCATAGGCTATCATTGTAGAAATTTCAAACAACACTATTATGAATACCAATTCATTGAGTACTCGGGAGCTAGTACTAAAAAACATGATCTGTACGAGATGCATAAAGGTCATTCGACAAGAGCTTGAACAATTAGGTGTTGAGGTGCTGTATTTACAACTAGGTAAGTTGAGAATACGATATGCAAGTCAAAAGGTTTCTTTTGATAAAATTCGAAACATTCTAGAAAAAGACGGTTTTGAATTAGCGAAGAACAAAGAAGAAATTCTTGTAGAAAGCATCAAGCGAATATTAATCAAAACAGTGAATTCAGTGCCTTTTACTATCGACAAGAACCTATCGGATTTCCTTGGAAAGACCCTTAATAAAGATTATTGGACACTGAGTAAAACATTCTCTAAGTTCGAGGGAACTACGATTGAAAAGTACTTTATCATGTTGAAGATTGAGAAAGCAAAAGAGTTGATTGGATATGGAGAAATGAATTTTTCTGAAATCGCATTCGGATTAGGTTATGCCAACCTCAATCATTTGTCTAATCAATTTAAAAAGCTTACAAATATGAGCATGAGTGATTATAAAAAGGTGGAGTTTAAACGCAGACTCCCGTTAGACAAAATTTTATAAACATTACCCCAAAAGGCATAAGCCCAGTGCTTTTAATATGCATAACTTTATAGAAGAGGGTGGGGTGTTAAGGAAAGGGTACTATTTCTTTACTAAGGCCCAAGCCTGATGTTCTCCTCCTCTATCAAACTTTAGAACACTAAAACATTAGTGACAACAAGAAGTGAAATGACAATAAAATTATTTTTTTTCTTTACCCTTTTCGCATCATCAGCATTGCTAGTTAACGTCAATGCTCAGGGGACATTTAGTACCACTAATGGTACTATCCAGATTGCTACTCTACTTAATGGTGAATCACTTATCGCTAAAAGTAACTTCTTGGTTGTAGCAATCAACTACGAATCGGCTCATTTTGAAATTCGCTTGGACAAATCCACCCTTCGAACTGGTGTGGATTCACTTGATGAGAAACTGAAAGATCTTCGGGGCGAGTTACTGATTTTTCAAGGAAAGCTAGGGGTCGAATTTGTTCAGACTCAAAGCCACCCACCACAAGATTTTGAGGTAGCAGGTTATTTGACATGTGCTCCACATTACGACTATATTGTTGGGCGGGGGCATTTGGAACATATTTTCGATGGTGTGTATTCCTGCATTCTCAATATGAGTTTTGATATTGATCTTAGGGAAACGATGATCGATATTGGCCTCGCCGGGTTGTCAAACGAAATTCATGTGGAAATCGTGCAAACGGTGCTTAAAAACGAATATGAATAATTCCTACATGATGGATGTGATACAAGAAATTAAAGGTGTAGGTATGTAGATAACGAAATTATTAATCAACAAACTATGAATAGACATATAATTTGGATGGTCATTGGATGCGGGCTTCCACTCTTGCTAATATTTATTGCTCCTGCACTCGGGTTGAGCGGAAATACATCTCTGTTCATCTTCATCATTATCATGTTTGGCTGCCATTTGCTCATGCCACATGGTCATAGTGAAAATCATGACAATAACTTACCTCAAGACAAAAATAGACATGAATCACATCAACATTAGAAAATTTGGCTTCGCCGTTGGCTCCACTGGAGTCCTTTTGTACCTAGGCTGCATTCTTGTGATGTGGACTGTGGGCAGAGAAGGCACTGCACAGTTTTTCAATAACCTGCTGCATGGTTTGGATACGAGTTCTATCATCAGAATGAATATACCTGTATCAGAAGCATTAATAGGGATAGGACAAACCTTTTTGGTCGGCTGGCTGATAGGAGCCTGCATAGCTGGATTCTATAATGCAGTAACAAAGGTCGATTAATGCAATACGCTTGGTTCATATGGTCAATAGTTTACTCATGAAAGCATGTAGAATAGGCGATGAGGTATGTGGATTCAGAAATAGACAGATTGATAATAGCGCTTAATTGGGCATGGAGTTATTTCACCTATTAATCATTCGAAAATATATAAAACAAAAAGTTCAGGAATATGAACAAAATTAAAGTGGCGGTAAATGGGTATGGTGTCATTGGTAAGCGAGTAGCAGATGCTGTTCTTGCTCAAGACGACATGGAACTAGTTGGTGTTTGTGATGTGGTTTCAGACTGGCGAATAAAGATGGCAGTAGAAAAAGAATACCCTGTTTTTGCTTTTGATGATTTGCATAAAAATCAAATGAAGGATGCAGGCATTCCAGTGGCAGGAACCTTAGCTGAATTGATTGAGGCCTCTGATATAATTGTCGATTGTACGCCAAAGAAAGTTGCGGCTGGTAACATCGAAAAGTATAAAGCTGCTAACCTTAAATTCATAGTTCACGGAGGGGAAAAACACGAAGTCACTGGTCATTCTTTCAGTGCCGAAAATAACTATGAGACCGCAATTGGCCGAGATTCCACCCGCGTAGTGTCCTGTAATACTACCTCAATACTACGAACGCTCACTGCTTTGAAAAGAGCTGGCCTACTCAAAAAAGCAAGAGGTACTTTGTTACGTAGGGCTACTGATCCCTGGGAAAGTCATTTAGGTGGAATTATGAATACCCTGGTTCCAGAGCAAGAAATTCCAAGTCACCAGGGACCAGATGCGCAAACAGTAGACCCAGAACTAGATGTCATCACGGCAGCAGTAAAAGTACCGCAAACCCTAAGTCATTTACACTATTGGAATGTACAAATGACCAGAAATGCTAGCAAAGAGGAAGTGTTGACTGCTATGAAGTCGTCGACAAGAACTCTCTTCATTAATTACGATGACGGCCTCTCGGCTAATAATGCCATCAAAGAATGGATGCTTGCCAAAGGTAGACCTTATGGAGATATGTATGAAGTGGCTTTATGGCAGGATATGCTTAAAGTTGTGAATGATGAATTGTTTTACGCCTATGTCGTCGACAATCAGGCTATCGTAATTCCGGAAACTATTGATGCAATCCGTGCACTGACTGGCATCGAAACAAACGCTCAGAACTCTATTCTAAAAACCAATCAAAGTTTGGGAATCTGACATATACCATACTTTTTCGAATTCGGTATAGGTCATTCTCTTTTTTAACAAAACAAGAAAATCGCAAAATGAAATCTATTCTAATTATCCCAGCAATTGCCGTTTTAATGATAATGAGTGCATGTAATAACGACAATCAGGGCCGTTCTGATAGCGAACAGCATAATGAAATGGACACTAATGAAAGTGAACATAAAACTACAACTATGCTTCCCCCACATTCGATGGATGTTGGAGGAAGTACTAACGACAATTTAGCAGGTCGCCAAGTGATAGCGCAGCAAGTATGTATGGTCAATGATACTTATATGGGTAAAGACCAGATCGCTGTCCCTGTGAATGGAAAAACTTACTATGGCTGTTGTCAGATGTGTGTTACTACCCTTAATGAACAGGAAAGTTCCCGCCAGGCTTCAGATCCGTTGACTGGAGAGGAGGTGGACAAGGCGGAAGCAATCATTGCTGTGCTCAATCAAGATGGTTCTGTTGGTTATTTCAAAAATGAAACCAACTATCAGAACTATGCTAACAAAAACGAATGATCATAATCATTAAAAATTAAAGTGACAAAGCACAAATAATTATTTGTTTATTCAAAATCAATCATTATGCATTTTTACGAAGGATATCATTTGGGAGGTATGCACCTCGTCTGGTGGCTTATTTGGATCATAGTCCTTGTCTGGATTTTTGCTACGCCTTGGGACATACCTGGGCAGCGAAAGCAGAAAGATGGACCTTTTGAAATTTTACAAAAAAGATACGCTGGTGGATCCATCTCTAAGGAAGAATATGAAGAGCGGAAGGCTATTTTGGAAAGAGATGGTGCGCTGTAGCCCGTTTGATGACTTTCACTAATGTACTAATCATCCTTATCCCTGGCGCGGAGTAGGAAAGGCAGAGAAAGGTTTTGTTAGAGCAAAAAACAATTGGTCATGGAAACATCAGAAATAAAGAACAGGCCCTTTCAGGCAAAAGAAGATAAGGAAAGACTCTTCCAGGCGCTGGAGGACGACGAACAACTATTCAAAGAGGCCCTCGAAGTGATGCTGACACTGGTCGTTTCTGACCCGAAGCTGACCGTCGATGTGGCCGACCTGATTGAATCCGATTTTAGGAACATATACCTGGCTATTATGAAAAAAATAGCCAGGGAAAACAGCAACGATAAATCAATGAGCTGTTGCAGTGATATTACTTGAAAACTAATGAAATCAGATTATGGAAATGATAAAAGTAGCAGTAAACGGATACGACCTCATTGGTGAATGGGTAGCGGACGCTGTCATGCTCTACCCCACACGGAATTAACGTGCGTCAGTGATGTAGTCTAGAGAAAGTCAATAGCCAATTAGGCGACCGGAACTCTATTTTAAGCCCTAAACACGAGTTCCTCAAATAATGAATCCACATGAGTAATAACCTTTTCATTACCAAAGCCTCTGGTGATACGGTGCCGTTTTCGGCAGAAAAACTCCGCCAATCGCTGCGTCGTGCAGGGGCAGAGAAGAAGGTGATAGATCGCATTCAAAAAGAAATAGAACTAAAGCTCTATCCAGGGATAAGGACTAAGGAAATTTACCGACAGGCATTTTCCTCGCTCAGGAAGGCCTCTACCCACTTAGCTGCCAAATATAAGTTGAAAAAAGCTCTTCAAGAGTTGGGGCCTACAGGTTTTCCTTTTGAAAAATATGTTAGCGAAATTTTAAAATATGATGGTTACAAAACAAAAGTTGGGCAAATTGTGCAGGGGCATTGCGTACAGCACGAGGTGGATGTCATCGCGACCAAGGAGGATCAACATGTTATGGTTGAATGTAAATTCCACAGTGACCAAGTACGGAAGTGCGATGTCAAAATCCCCCTTTACATTCACTCCCGGTTTCTGGATGTAGAAAAAGCATGGGAGCAACGCCCTGGACATGGCCATAGATTCCACCAGGGATGGGTGGTGACCAATACCCGCTTTACAACGGATGCGATTCAATACGGGACTTGCGTCGGGCTGAACCTCGTCTCTTGGGATTTTCCAAAAAAAGGCAGCTTGAGGGAGCGGATTGATGGTTCAGGGCTACATCCTATCACTTGTCTCACTACCTTAACTAAAAAGGAAAAACAGATGCTGTTAGATAAAGGCATCGTACTCTGTAGAGAGCTTTGCCAAAATGAGCAGTTGTTAAAAGAAATTGATATACAGCCTGCACGGCAAAAAAAAGTAATGGAGGAAGCAGCGCTTATTTGTGAAACAAAAATCCACTCAAAATGAATGATAATATTCAGATCCATTTTCTCGGTGCTGCAGGGACCGTAACTGGCTCCAAATACCTAATTGAGGTTTTGGGCAAAAAAATCATGGTGGATTGTGGCCTTTTCCAGGGGCTAAAAAAACTACGGAATTTGAACTGGGATACCTTCCCGGTAAACGTGTCGGAGATAGATGCTGTTTTGCTTACTCACGCCCATCTCGACCATACGGGCTACCTGCCACGATTGGTCAAATCAGGGTTTAAAGGCAAAATATACGGCACAGCCCCTACGCTCGACATCGCAGAAATCATCCTGCGGGACAGCGCTAAAATTCAAGAGGAAGAAGCGGCCCACGCTAATAAGTATGAATACTCAAAACATAAGCCAGCCAAGCCATTGTACAACCTAAAAGATGTGGACAGGACGCTCTCGCGGTTTGAGGAAGTGCAACTCGACCAATGGTTACCGTTTTTTGAAGGCATCAAGGTCAGGTATCAATACAACGGCCACATTCTCGGTGCTACTTTCATCGAAATGGATGCTGCTGGAAAGCGGTTGGTCTTTTCAGGTGATATCGGACGGGAAGAGGACTATTTGCTTTTTTCGCCGAAAAGGCCCGAGCGGGCTGACTTCCTGTTTATCGAAAGCACCTATGGCGACCGCCTACACTCAGAGGGGGATATTGAACAGGAACTGCTCCAACACATCGAAGAAACTTATCAGGACGGTGGGACACTCATCATCCCCAGTTTCGCTGTGGAACGCACCCAAACGCTGATGTATTTGCTTTGGAAACTACGTGAAAAAGGGCTAATGCCTAACATCCCCGTGTACATGGACAGCCCTATGGGGGCTAAAGTACTGGATGTGTTTCACCGCTCCGCTGCTTGGCACAAATTGCCGGAAGAAGATTGTAACAAAATGTGCGATTATATCCAAACGGTCTCCAGTTTTCGGGAAACATGGGCAATCATTGATGACAAATCTCCAAAAATCGTGATCGCGGGCAGCGGCATGGTAACAGGAGGTCGGGTACTCACCTACTTGACCAAATATTTAGAGAGACCGGAAACCCGGTTGTTACTGGTAGGCTATCAGGCGGAAGGCACCCGTGGCAGACAATTGCAGGAAGGGGCCCACGAAGTGAAGATTTACGGAAAATACTATTCTGTCAGTGCCAAAATTGTGAGGATAAATGGGCTGTCGGCACATGCCGATCAGCGGGAGTTATTGAACTGGATGGGCGGAATAAAGAATACACCCGAAAAGGTTTTCATCGTACATGGCGAAGCACATGCTGCGGATGTATTGCGAGTGAAAATCAAAGATGAATTTGGTTGGGATTGCATTGTGCCGGAGTTATATTCGATTGAAACAATTGAACTACAAGAGTAAAAAAGCTTAGCGAGTAATCAATCAAAATAAACCATGCTCATACACAATCTAATAATTAAACTGGTGAAGCCTTTCATCAATTCATCAGCGCGAAAGGTTTTGGGGCGGCTTCTTGATAAAAGCACAGTTCAAACTTTGCTCAAAAATGCTTGGGAGGAATATGGCATCTTAAAAAAAGAAGTACATCCTGAGCCAAACTTCGGAGCGAGAATCATGGTGGAATTGGCCGTGATTTCGGAAACGTTTTTCCGGCAGCTTGCTGGAAAAATGAGTGAACAGGAAGCCTACCGGATTTTCAACGAAATAGCCTGGGACATCTACTCGAAAATGGAAAAAACTACCTATCGGCTCACCGGGCTGACTTCCAAAAACAAGTACGACCACCTGCTAAAAGCCACCCGACTGTTCCGGACATTTCCTTTTTCCAGCCCGTCATATCAGTGGAAAGATTTACCCGCAGAGCCAGGTGTGGTTGCTTTTGATTGTGAGCGCTGCCCAGTAGCTAATTATTTCAAAAGTAAGGAAAATGCTGCACTGGGGTTTAACACTTGGTGCCAGTTGGATTACAAACTTGCAGAACTGTGGGGCGGCAACCTAAGGCTGACCAATACGATTGCAGGTGGGGCCGAGGTTTGCGATTTCAGATGGAAGGTGGATGAAGATGAAAGAGAAAACAAAACATAGAGCGTATTGGAGGTTTTTGACCATCGGAATCGTTGAAAAACAACCAGATTGGTTTCAAAGGCTGACCATCTCAAAAAAAGTGGGAAAAGAAGGTAGTAACCCCAAGGTGAAAATATAAGCATCGTAGCTAAGTGGACAAAATGGATAAATACAAAAAAAATAGTTTAAGTTTAACTGGAGCAGTGGCACTTGGCACCGGGGTCATGATAGGGGCCGGCATCTTTGCGTTGTTGGGGCAGGTGGCGGAGCTTGCAGGAACTTTGTTTCCTTTGGCCTTTTTAGTCGGGGCAGTCATCTCCGGTTTTAGTGCCTATTCCTATATAAAGTTATCCAATACTTACCCATCAGCGGGTGGCATTGCCATGTACCTCAAAGAGGCCTATGGAAAAGGTACGATTACTGCAGCGGGAGCTCTTTTAATGGCTTTTTCAATGATTATTGGTGAAAGCTTGGTGGCCCGCACATTTGGATCATATACCCTACAGCTTTTCGATGTAGGAGAAAATAGTATTTGGGTACCTGTTTTGGGTGTTTTATTATTGGTGGTTGCCTTTTTAATCAATATTTCCGGTAATAAGGTGATTGGCCGCTCTTCTCAAGTGTTGGCAGTTATCAAAATTGGGGGACTTGCCATCTTCGCCCTTGGTGGTTTATGGGCAGCAGGTTTTTCATTTGGTGAAGCCTTGCCTTCTTCCATCTCCAGTGAACATACGGTATCCAGTTATATAGGGGCCTTGGCTTTTACCATCCTGGCTTATAAAGGTTTTACAACCATCACAAACAGTGGGGGGAGATTGTGAATCCTAATAAAAATGTGGGACGAGCAATAATGATTTCGCTACTTCTGTGCACACTTGTGTATGTATTGGTGGCTTTGGCGGTTTCAGTCAATTTATCAATCCCCGAGATTATAGCAGCCAAAGATTTTTCGCTCGCAGAAGCTTCCAAACCAGCATTTAGTAAATATGGATTGTGGTTTACGGTGGGTATTGCCATAGTAGCCACTATTTCGGGGGTTATTGCTAGCCTGTTTGCCGTTTCCAGAATGACAGCTATGCTTACGGAAATAAACCTTATCCCACATAAACATTTTGGAATGCCTGGTCGATTACAAAAGCACATGCTCGTTTATACCGTGGTTATAGCTATTATACTCACCGCATTTTTCGATCTAAGCCGGATTGCTTCGCTTGGAGCTATTTTTTACCTAACGATGGACGTAATACTCCAATGGGGGGTATTAAAAAATCTTAGAAAAAAAGTTAAAGCCAATATCTTAATTGTTACCACTGCTATTTTACTCGACTTAGTGGTATTGGGTGCATTTGTTTGGATAAAAGCCTCCAGTGATCCTTTGGTAATAGTAGTTTCCACAGTACTTATGGTTTTAGTTTTTGTTGGAGAAAGGTGGTTTTTACAATGGGAAACAAACGAGAAGAGTTAAAATGGAGTCAGCGAACCGATGAAAGCGGTCAGGTTTTCTGACAAAATCAACAAGCGCTCTTCCAATCAAAATGAGCTGAATTGAAAAAGATGATTTTATTAATGTTTTTAACCATCATAATTGCCTTTGCAGGGGTCGGAGTACACGGCTACCTCAAAGGAGTCATGGCACAACCTTATGACTCAGAAAAAATGATGCTGAACTATGAGCGCATTGGCAATGGCCCGAAAAAGATGATTCTTCTGCATGGTTTGACAGGTTCATTGAAATATTGGAAAGCTGGATTGGGTGAATTACCTGATTATAGTTCTTATTCATTATTGCTTGTTGACTTATTAGGTTTTGGGGATTCCCCAAAACCTAATAGCAAATATGACCTTAAAGAGCATTTGGGGGCTATAGAAAAAGTGATAAAACAAGAGGGCTTTGATGATGGCGATGTCATGGTCGTAGGACATTCACTCGGCTCAATTTTGGCCATCGGACTTGTTGGGGAACACCCTGATTGGTTTCAACATCTGGCCATCATTGGGCTTCCTAGTTATAGCGGAAAAGAAGCTATAAAAACCAAATTGGGCAAGGCTTCCCTCTTCGATGGCGTGAGTGTGGATTCCAGGTATAAATTCGTTTGCTTTTTCCATCCACTGTACATGACGGAGTGGTTTCGGCCAAATAATATCCCGAAGGATATTTTTAGAGACGCCGGCAAACACACTTGGGTAAGTTATTACCGCACACTGGATAATGTCATTATAGATACTGATTTGCGGGAATTGGCTTCCCGAATCAAGGACAAGAAAATCCTGCTCATACATGGTGAAAACGACGCTGCCGCACCGATTGAAAACGTGGAGGTATTGCTTCCTATTTTCACCAACTCAAAATTTGAAAGGCTAACAAATGCTGACCACCATGTTTATTTGGCGTCCCCAGCGAAGGTCTGGGCTTTGATTAATGATTTTGAAAAAGTACATTAAAATATGACAACCATTCGAAAAATAACCGACCTGCTTGGCTCTGAGGCCTTATGGCTGCTTGAGCATCAATGCACCCTAATTTCAAAAGAATCACTGGAGCTTCCTGCCCCTGATTATTTGGAAAAAGTATTTATCAACAGTAACCGTAATCCTCAAGTACTGCGCAGTTTGGCGCAACTTTTTGGGCATGGAAATCTGGGTGACTCCGGCTATTTGAGTATACTGCCCGTTGACCAGGGGATTGAACACAGCGCCGCTTTTTCTTTTTATAAAAACCCTGAATACTTCAAGCCAGGAAATATTGTTCGTCTGGCCATCGAAGCGGGCTGCAACGGCGTGGCTTCTACTTTTGGTGTGCTCGCTTTAAATGCTAGGAAATATGCCCACAAAATACCCTTCATTGTTAAAATTAATCATAACGAATTGCTCACCTATCCTAATAAACATGATCAAGTAATCTTCGGTAAGGTGCGAGAAGCGTGGAATCTAGGTGCGATAGCTGTAGGGGCAACTATTTATTTTGGCTCAAAGGAAAGCAACCGTCAATTACAGGAGATTGCAGAAGCATTTGCTCAAGCCCATGAATTGGGTATGGCGACTATTCTGTGGTGTTATACCCGTAATGATGCTTTCAAAACGGAGGAGCAGGATTATCACTCCGCCGCTGATTTGACTGGTCAGGCCAATCATCTTGGCGTCACCATCCAAGCCGATATCATCAAGCAGAAATTGCCTTCTACTAATTACGGTTTCCGAGATATTCAATTCGGAAAATATAGCAAGGAAATGTACGAAGCCCTTACCACTGACCATCCGATTGACCTCTGCCGTCTTCAGGTCGCCAACTGCTACATGGGGCAGATTGGGCTGATAAATTCCGGAGGTGGTTCAGAGGGCGGTTCTGATTTAGCAGAAGCAGTAAAGACTGCCGTTATTAACAAACGGGCAGGGGGTATGGGCCTCATCCTTGGTAGAAAAGCATTTCAGCGACCGATGAAGGAAGGCGTTGAAATCATCCAGCATGTCCAACAAGTGTATCTGGAAAAGGAAATTACCATTGCCTGATTACAAAAAAAAGAAATGAACTACGATTCAAACATATTGAAACTCAAACGCCTCGGTATTGATACCCAAAGAGAGTATTTCGTATACATGCGTTCGGATTGCCATATCTGCATTTCTGAAGGATTCGAGGCACTGACGAGGGTTGAAGTGACGGTAAAAGGGAAAACCATTATCGCGACCTTGAATGTACTGCATAGTGAGCTGCTCCAACACGGCGAAGCCAGTTTGTCGGAAAGTGCGTGGAGAGCCTCAGGAGCCAAAGAAGGAGATACGATTGCCTTTGCTCACTTACAGCCAGTTCATTCGATGAGTTATGTACGGTCAAAAATGTATGGCAATAAGTTAAACGACGAATCTTGCCAATCCATCATTTCAGATATTGCAGAAGGCAAATATTCCAATATTGAACTTGCAGCATTTGTTACAGCCTGTGCAGGCAAAAACCTCGACGCTATCGAGATTGCTGGTTTAACTAAGGCAATGGTAGCAGTAGGAAAAAAAATGGATTGGGGTAAGGATATAGTAGTCGACAAACATTGCGTCGGTGGCTTGCCTGGTAATAGGACTACGCCTATTGTGGTATCTATCATAGCTGCTGCTGGGTTGACTATTCCCAAGACCTCTTCCCGTGCTATTACTTCACCTGCGGGAACCGCTGATACGATGGAAACTATGACACCTGTCAATCTCTCTTTAGCGGAAATAAAGAAAGTGGTCAAACAGGAAGGAGGTTGTATTGTATGGGGTGGTGCCGTAGAGCTTAGCCCTGCCGATGACGTACTTATTAAAATAGAAAAGGCGCTTAATATAGACAGTGAAGGTCAAATGATAGCTTCCGTCCTATCTAAAAAAGTAGCAGCAGGTTCGTCTCATGTGATAATTGATATTCCTGTGGGCAAGACAGCTAAAGTCCGTTCTGAGTCAGATGCAAAGCATTTAGAATTTTATTTTCATAGGGTAGCTCAAGAAATTGGATTGAACATCAAAGTACTGATTACTGATGGCTCTCAACCTGTAGGAAGGGGTATTGGGCCGTCCCTTGAAGCCTTAGATGTACTGGCTGTTTTCCGACAAATCAATAACCGTCCTCTGGACCTGGAAGAAAGAGCCATTTTGATAGCAGGTGAACTACTGGAAATGGCAGATGAAGTCACTTCAGGTAATGGTCATGCAATGGCAAAGAGGCTGTTGCAGAGTGGTATTGCTTGGAAGAAATTTCAAGCAATTTGTGAAGCACAAGGTGGTTTTCGTGAACCTGTTCTGGGAAACCTGCAGCACGAAGTACTGGCTAGGAACAGCGGTCAAGTATTCGAAATTGACAACCGACGCTTGGCTAAGGTGGCTAAGCTATCGGGAGCTCCCTCCCGCCCCGGAGCGGGGGTTCTAATGCACTGTAAAATTGGACAACGCATGATAGCAGGTGAACCTATGTTCACCCTTTACGCTGAGACTTCCGGAGAATTGAACTACGCGAAAGATTATTTGGAAAAAGAATTTAATGAAATCATAAAATTATCCTGAATGGAAACTATTCTTTTCGCTTTACCGGGAAATGAAAAATTGGCGAAGACCTTAGCAGTTAAACTAAATGCCGAAATGGGTGAGGTTACCATCCGCCGCTTCCCCGACGGCGAGTCATATGTCCGAATCCACTCTAATATCGCAGAGAAAAAGGTGGTTCTTCTCTGTTCACTTCATCAGCCAGATGAGAAACTGTTGCCGCTCTATTTTTTGTCTAAAGTGGCAAAAGAGTTGGGGGCAAGATGCACCTGCTTGGTAGCTCCCTATTTGGCTTACATGAGACAGGATAAAATTTTCCATCCTGGTGAAGGAGTAACTTCAAAATACTTTTCCCAGCTAGTTACTGGCTTTGCTGATAGCCTGATTACTGTTGATCCACACCTGCACCGCATCAGCAGGCTGGGCGATATTTACGACATACCCACAGAGGTACTCCATGCGGCAGACGCTATTTCTGATTGGATAAAAAAGCACATCGAAAACCCAGTGTTGGTTGGCCCTGACAGCGAAAGTGAGCAGTGGGTCTCAGAGGTGGCAAAAAATGCTGGTGCACCATTTATGGTCTTGAAAAAAATAAGGCATGGAGACCGAAACGTGGAAGTCTCGGTTCCGGAGTTAGAAGCTTACCGCAATCACACACCTGTATTGGTGGATGATATTATCTCCACGGCAAGGACGATGATTGAAACAGTTGGGCATTTGAAAAAAGCGGGCATGAAGCCTCCTGTTTGTATTGGCATACATGCTATTTTTGCTGATAATGCTTATCAGGATTTGTTGGACGCAGGAACTGCTAAAGTCGTGACCTGCAACACCATTCCACACAAAAGCAATAGCATTGATTTGAGTGAGTTGTATGTGGATTTTATTCAAAATTTCGAAAAACCAACTATTGCAAAAGATATAAAAAATTATTTATTCATATTGGGTTGTTTCCTATTTCTTCTTCCGCTCAATGGGTTTGCCCAGAACGAAGAAGGTATGTTGATTTTCCAAATTGACGGCAACCGTTATTATCGAAAAAATTACGACGGGAACAATAAGCTAACAAGCTATCAGGCCATCGAGGTTGGCAGTCTTAAAGCCAGTGCAGAAAAAGTTGAAGCGAAACTGACCGTGGTTACTTACGATGCCAATGATAATATGAAAGACGCTTCCCAAACGGTCATCACTTGCGATCCGGCGACGAGCGAGGTCATGATGGGGATTTTTCCATTTGCCGGAGGTGCCACCAATAAATCATTGAAAATTGAGCCAGAAGATAATAGCCAAATATATCCCGAAGGTTGGAGGGAGCAAAATACGCTAAGAGACTTCGTCTTCAATCTCGATTTCAAAGGTGGTGCAGCTGGTTTTTTTGGTACTAGTAGCAAGGTCTCTTTTACGGAAAGAAGTGTAAAGAAATCTAGTGAAAATACTTACCGGATATCAGGTAACATGACTCTGGTAGCCTATATAATAGGGGTAAGAATTTCAACTATAGAGTACCGTTATTTTGAAGATATTGACCAGGAGGCAGGTATTATCTATCAAAAATTTACTGAAAAAAATGGAAATTATTTCACCATTAAAATAATAAGATAATCAAATGAAAAGTACCGCAGCAATTCAAGATGCACGAATAAAAAACATCTTGGTTCCTACCGATTTTTCTGATTGTGCCAATGCCGCATCAGCCTTCGCTATTCATTTAGCACAAAAGGCTGGAGCAGGAGTACATTTTTTACATTTACAGCATACACCAGTAAATTGGGTGAAGCTGTCAAAAGAAAAAGAAAAACGTTACCCGGAAACCCTTCGGGCTATTGGGCATGCTAAAAGTGAATTGTCTGGATGGGTACGAAAGACGAAAGAAGCAGGCTTGCAAGCGGAGCGTTTCCTGGTATTTGACTCGGGCGAAGAAGAAATACGACGCCACTTGGAAGCCCATCAACATGATTTTCTGGTCATGGGTTCACATGGAGTCCAAGGTCTAGAGGAGAGCCTGATCGGTAGCAATGCTCAACAGATACTTAGGAAGGCGTCTGTTCCCGTTTTGGTAATCAAAAAACCTGTTTCTAGGCCGATCAAAAACATCCTTTTTGTTTCTGATTTCACGGATGTTTCCAGCGCTTCCTTCCATACATTGATCCATTTTGCCGACCTAATCGAGGCTCATATTGACCTGCTGTTTGTCAATACCCCCAATCAGTTTACAGAATCTGCGGAGACCAACAAAAACATGGATAGACTTATGACCCATTGTAATCGGGAAGACAGCTGTACCAGGAATATCATCAATGCTGCTACTGTGGAGGATGGAGTACGAGATTTTAATCAGGAAAGATCGATGGATTTAATTGCCATTTGTACACATGGGAAGAGTGGCTTACAACAGTTGTTTTCACCGAGTATAGCCGAGAAAATAGCCAACCATTCGATGCTGCCAGTGCTGAGTATAAGGTTGTAATTAGTTTTAAGAAAACCACTGCTATGTCAGTTAATAATACCCTTCGCGGTGCCTTTTTTTATAAGCAGTTATACCAAAAAACAATATTTGCGATAGCAAGTGTTTTGGGTGTAGGTCTACTTTATATTCTGATGATGTCTTTCATTGATCATCAGGCATTCCCTTTTGATTATTTGATATTGGTACTTGCTTTAGCGAAAACAGGTATTATTGCCTTTACCACCTTAAAGCAACTAGCGAAATTAATCAGGATCTGTCATTCCGCTGAGCGTCTGCTTTGGGTCTTTGGGCTGCTGATAGCTATCAGTATTTTCTCTTTTGCAACGGATTATACTTGCCTTTATCAATTTGATCATACCACCTTTGACAGTGTACAGGCACAATCTGAGACTTACATATACCATTTATATCACTTCGTGTATTTCAGTGTGATCACATTTGCTACTGTAGGTTATGGAGATATTGTACCCGTTTCTGAGATAGCCCGGCTAGTGGTGATGCTCGAAATATTTTTGAGCTTTTTTCTAGTAGTCTTTGCCTTAGCTAATATTAAAAAAATTCACATTAAAGAGTGAATAATTATTGAACTAAATAGCCTGTCGACTCGTACTTCCAAGTCTGCTAAAAAAGATGGGTGAATTACTCGACCTCGCTTCAAGGTGACAAGCTTTAATGAATATTGAACACGAATATTAATCATAAACAATTATGAAACATACTTATTCAATCACCGGGATGACCAGTGCGCACTGCGTACGAGCGGTAAAAAAAGCATTAGAACAGATTGACGGGATAGCGTCGGCCGAAGTAATCCTCGAACCACCGCATGCAACGATTACCATGCATCATCATGTTGCTGAAAAGCTAATGAATGAGGCTTTGGCTAAAGCAGGTGATTATCGCATAAAGTTGTCTAATGGGGAAGAACACTCTGAACATCATCATCAAATGAACCAAACTGGAAGCGCTCAACAGTCCGCCAAAATGCAAGACGGCCATGGTCAACACCAAATGGAGGGCGAACATGGTGATCACAATCCGGGCCACGGGGAAATGGGGCACGATCATCACCGCATGATGATCGCCGATTTCAGAAAAAGATTTTGGGCTTCTTTGATACTGACTGTTCCTATTCTGCTGCTTTCTCCTATGATCCAACGCTGGTTGGGACTGGATTGGCAATTTATCGGTAGTAGATATTTGCTTTTTGCCTTATCGAGTATTGTTTATTTCTATGGTGGCTTACCTTTCCTGAAGGGGTTTTTGAAAGAAGTTCGGGATAAATCTCTCGGTATGATGACCCTAATTGCTATGGCCATTTCTGTAGCCTATTTCTATTCTGTAGCCACCACCTTCGGTTTGCCGGGCGAGAGTTTTTACTGGGAGCTCGCTACGCTAATTGTCATTATGCTCCTCGGACATTGGATTGAGATGAAGTCGGTACTTGGGGCTTCTAAAGCTCTAGAACTGTTGGTAAGCATGATGCCCTCGGAGGCCCATAAAATAGAAGGAGATCAGGTCGTTGATATCAGCCTGGAAGATCTGCTAAGTGGAGATGTTATTTTGGTAAAGCCTGGTGAAAAAGTTCCCGCTGATGGGACGGTGCTAGAAGGCGAAAGTTACCTCAATGAGTCTATGTTGACTGGTGAATCCAAGCCGGTACAAAAAGGATTGCACGACTCGGTGATCGGTGGCTCTATCAACGGCAATGGTTCACTAAAGGTAAAGGTAGAGCATACGGGTAAGGATAGTTATCTGAACAAAGTGATTACGATGGTTCAGGAGGCCCAGAAGACCAAATCTAAAATGCAGAATCTTTCGGATCGGGCGGCCAAGTGGTTGACTTATATTGCCCTAGCAGTAGGTTTCGGTACCTTGGTCTTATGGCTGGCCCTCGGGAAAGACTTTGTTTTTGCGTTGGAGCGCATGGTCACGGTTATGGTTATCTCCTGTCCGCATGCCTTAGGTTTGGCCGTTCCATTGGTGGTTGCGATTTCCACGGCGATTTCGGCTCAAAACGGTTTACTGATTCGCAATCGGACCGCATTTGAAGAAGCCAGAAAGATATCAGTTCTGGTTTTTGATAAAACTGGTACACTCACCAAAGGTGATTTTGGAGTAACTCGTTACGAAAGCTTACAAAATGATCTTGATCAAGATGAAATGCTTCGTTTAGCTGGAGCTTTAGAGCGAAGTTC
Source organism: Lewinella cohaerens DSM 23179 (assembly GCF_000379805.1). Taxonomy (GTDB): domain Bacteria; phylum Bacteroidota; class Bacteroidia; order Chitinophagales; family Saprospiraceae; genus Lewinella; species Lewinella cohaerens. The sequence goes on from NZ_KB903533.1 coordinate 68,042, forward strand.
AGAGCATCCAATTGCGGTGGGGATTGTTCAAAAGATAAAGGAATTGCAAATTACTATTCCTGCTCCCGATAACTTTGAAGCCATTACCGGAAAAGGTGTACAAGCAAGCGTAGAAGGGAAAGCCGTAAAGGTGGTTAGCCCCGGGTACTTACGGGATGAAAAAATAGAGATTCCTGAAGGAGCCTATAGCAGTGCTGCCGAAACGGTAGTTTTTGTGATCATAGATGGAGCCTTAGCAGGGTACATTGCTCTTGCTGATGAAATCCGACCAGAATCAGCGGCAGCTATCAAGACTTTTAAAGCTAACAACATCAAAGTTTTTATGGCCACTGGTGATAATGATGTAGTCGGTAAAGCCGTGAGTGAAGAACTTGGATTAGACGGTTACTATGCAGAGGTATTGCCTCATCAAAAAGTAGAAATTGTCAAGGAATTGCAAGCTAAAGGGGAATTTGTAGCCATGACTGGTGACGGTGTCAATGATGCACCTGCGTTGGCCCAAGCCGATGTGGGCATTGCCGTAGGATCAGGTACCGATGTAGCTGCGGAAACCGCTGATATCATTCTCGTCAATAGTAACCCCAAGGATATTGCCAATCTCATCCTGTTTGGAAAAGCCACGTATAGCAAGATGATCCAGAATCTGGCCTGGGCTACTGGTTATAATGCCATTGCTATACCCTTGGCCGTAGGTATATTGTATCCTTGGGGCTTTGTGTTGAGTCCTGCGATAGGAGCGGTTTTTATGAGTTTAAGCACGATTATAGTAGCCATTAATGCACAATTGTTGAAGAAAAAGATAGGACAGTAGTCCATACCTATGAATGAATTCAGTTTTATTGATAAAAGCCTGGCAACTGTTTTTATCACGCTTTTTGTGGTCGCTCTAGGCTTCGGTGTGATTTTACCGGTTCTACCATTTTTCACAGAGCGATTAGCTTTGGGAGAAGGTGTGTCTTCTGACCAAATTACTTTTCATATTGGGTTTTTAACGAGTGTTTATCCCTTTTTTCAAATGCTTTTTGCTCCCCTTTGGGGGCGTTGGTCAGATCGTGTTGGTCGAAAGTCACTTATGCTCATGGGAATTGCTGGTTTCGTAGCGATGCAACTATTAATTGGTGTGGCTACTTCAATTTGGCTGCTCTATCTTGCTCGCATTATCGGTGGAATTTTTACTTCAGCAATTATTCCTGTAGGATATGCATTGATTAGCGACCTCACTTCTGCCGATAAGCGTAGTCTTGGTATTGCATTAGGCGGCACTTCCTACAGCTTGGGAGTAGTAGTAGGGCCATTCATCGGTGGATTGCTCAGCCAAAGGGACTGGCACTGGAATCTGGAATGGGGCCATTTTTTGATTAATGGCTATTCTATTCCTTTTTTCTTTCTGGCTATAATCGGCCTTTTGCTATTCCCTTTGATAAATAAAGGACTACAGAATGGAGTGTTCCTCCTTGCTGAAAAGCCAAAGCGTTCTAGAGGGGCAACATGGTATCAGATCGTAAGGGATTTGTTTCCTTTATTATTTTTATCCTTTATCTATCAGATAGCCCTCACCTTATTTGAAGCGGTATTTTCCATCTTTTCCAAAAATGAGTTGCAATACAATGCCGTCACCATTGGATATGGATTTATGGTCTGTGCCTTGGTCATGGCCTTGTTACAACCGTTAGTAGTTTCCACAAGGATCAAAAAAATAATCTCGGGTAGGAAACAGATCACTCTTGGGTTTGGAATATTTGGAGTTGGTGTTTTATTATTACTCCTAACTGACCAACTGTTATATGTTTTTCTCTTCATCGGGCTATTGGCTGCCGGGGGAGCCTTTATTACACCGAACGTCACATCGTTGATTTCACTGAAAGGGGAAAAGGTGGCTGGCGAAGCACTCGGTATCCAAAAATCTACAGATAGCCTTGGTCAGGTAATAGGCCCAATTATCGGTAGTTGGCTACTGACTTTGAATACATTCTTACCTTATTTACTAACAGGGATAATGGTGCTCTTAGTTGCCGGATACCTTCTCATCAGCAAAAAGTTCATGACTGTATATGGAAGTGATTAATTCAAGGAAAAGCCTAGGAGGAAAATATACTATTCTGGTTCATTTACTGTTTGGTATTACCATATTTTATTTTTTTTTGCACCCTGTAACTATGGTGATTTACTGGTTTGAAATGAACGACACTCCGTTTAGCATAACTAATTTTTTAGAAATCGCTCCTCACAGGGTATTGGACTCTTTTTCTTTTCGGATGACGGGTATGGCTATCGCATTTGTGCTGATTGGTGCATTAGTTGGCTTAGGGTCAGGGTTGTATTATCGAAATTTATTGCGACAATCAGCGAAGTTGAGAAGACAGGATAAGCAACTAAAGGAAAGTGTTTTATCTATTATTGAAGAAGGGGAGAGTGACCGGATAGAGTTTAAATCTTCTTTGAGATTTGATTATCATCAAAACACTATTAACAAATCACTGGAAGAGGTGATTGTAAAAACTATTGCAGGATTTATGAATACTAGCGGAGGGACACTACTTATAGGACTTGATGATTCCGGGAATATTCTTGGCCTTAAACAGGATTACCAATCACTAAAAAAGAAAGACCGGGATGGTTTCGAACTACAAATCTATCAGCTGATCACTAATGATATCGGCATTGAATTTTGTTCCCTTATTGAAATTGATTTTTATGATTTAGATGAAAAAGATGTTTGCGTGTTACGAATAGAGGTGGCAACATCACCAGCTTATGTACATGGTAAAAACAAAACATCTTTTTACATTCGAGCCGGTAATTCCACTAAGCCCTTAACAATTCAGGAAGCAGTGAAATACATAAATGCTCGGTGAGGAAAAAATTAATTGTAGACAAGAGCAACTCTACCTACCAAACAAGCTCTCAGTAAGCAACGGTCTGATTCAACCCGGAAATATATATATATAACTCCACTTATAGCTTAGCAAGATTTAATAAACATTGCCCAAAAAACCGCAAGTACTCCTGTCAAAAGATGTCTAACTTCATAACAGCAAATTAACCATCAACTAACCATCGCTGAATTATGAAAAACGACAAGAAATTTTTAATGCAATTTCTCTTTTTCCCCTTTCTGTTGCTTTGTATGAGTTTAACTACATCCAATGTATACGGGCAGGAAGAATGGACAGCACCTTCTTTAGCAGATAATTTTCAGAATCCTGTAGCAGGAGATGCCAATGCTGCAAATTTAGGACGAAGCCTTTTCAAACAGATGTGTGCTATTTGTCATGGAGATAGAGGTAAAGGAGATGGTCTGGCCGGAATGAATCTAAATCCAAGGCCATCAAACCTGCAAAGTACTGCGGTACAAGAACAAAGTGATGGCGCAATTTATTGGAAAATTACAAAGGGCAGGGCTCCAATGGCAGCATACCAGGAAACGCTTACAGAAAGGCAACGCTGGCAGTTGGTGAATTATATACGACAACTCTAATTGTTCAAGTTCAACCACTTTATATATGAAATATCAATTAAACATATTCACGTTGGCACTCGCCTTATTCATTTGCAATGTAGCCCTTGCCCAAGACGATCAAAATACGCAGCAAGGATATAGCCTTACAGATCAGCAAAGTGCAGCTATTGATTATCTTAAACCAGGAAAAAGTCGATTCTTACTGAGGGGTTATGCTCATTCAGGGCTAGAAATGACCAGCGAGGAGACCTCTTTCGTAGGGGGTGCCTTTAATCCTCTTTTTGTTTTTAGGCAGTCGGATCGATTGCTTTTTGAAGGTGAATTGGAGATCGAATTAGAAGGTGGCGAGACTCATTTGGGCCTAGAGTACGCAAACATGTCCTATCTGTTATCTGATGCCGTCACAGTAAGAGCAGGAAAGTTTTTACTTCCATTTGGCACCTATGTGCCGAATCTTCACCCGGCATGGATTAACAAATTCCCTACTAATCCCCTTGGTGCAGGTCATGACGGAATACTTCCTTCCGCTGACATTGGAATTGAACTTCGTGGAGCTTCTTATTTAGGAAATATCAAAACTAACTATTCGATCTATGCTGTTAATGGACCACAACTCAATGATGGAAGCGTAGAAGCCGAAGAAGGTGGCGTACTCCATTACGATATTGCACCTGACAATAATAAAGGTAAGTCTTTTGGAGGGCGAATAGGTTTTTTCCCAATGAATAATTCTGCCTTAGAAGTGGGGATTTCCGGCCTATATGGCAAAGTTGGAAACAAAGAAGGTGATTACGAAGATATTGCTGCCTTCCTCTACGCATTTGACATGTCTTATGTCCAAAGACTTTCGTCACTGCGAAGTGTAGTAGACATCAAGGCTCAATATGCAGCCGCAAACGTGGACGAGGCAGCATTTCCAGAAGAGGACGATCCAAGCGAGTTACATTCATTTGACAACTCAAGTTCTACATGGTTTGCCCAGTTATCCATCCGGCCCGCCTTTGTCAGTAGTAAGCTTGTACAAAACTTAGAGCTGGCAACACGATACTCTTCAATCGAAACCCCGGAAGGAGCCCCTTGGGAAGCCAATCAACAACAATGGGAAGTTGGCTTAAACTATTGGTTTGACTGGAGAACGCTAGTAAAGGTTTCCTATAGAACGGTTAGCGGCGAGGCAGGCGGACATAGTGAAAATGAGGAAGGTGGTAGCGAGGATTCATTTTTTATTCACTGGGCAATAGGTTTTTAATAACTCCATCAACAGAAGTACTACCATGAAAAGATCATTAATGATAACCGGACTCTTCTTATTAGCATTAGTCGCCATTGCAACGAATGCCTGTACTACCACAAATAGCTTAGCTGATACCAAGTCAGGAGCGCAACTTTGGGGTGAAAACTGTCTGCGATGCCATAATAGCCCGTCTCCCGAAACATTCAGCGACGCAGAATGGGATGTTGCCGTAATGCATATGCAAGTACGAGCAAATTTAACAACTACGGAAGCAACGAAAATCGCTGACTTTCTCAAGACAGCAAATTAGTAGAAGTTGTCAGGGGGCCTAAGGGATAGAATATACTAGCAGTGTTATTGAATATCCAGGGCCCCGTTTTCGCGTGGTACGCTCATAATTACCCTTGCTTATCTATTGTTTATTCTGAATTCGATAAAATGAAAAGACTACTTCATTTCTTAGTTCCTGTTTTTGTTTTAGTTATCTCATCTCTATCCGGATTTTCTCAAACAACAGGAATATATCTGACTTTTGAAGATTTCAGCAATGAATTCATCTCTCATGAGTTCTCTTGTAATGAAAAAGGGAGTAGAATCTCTCTTGGCAATCTAAAAAGGGATTGGATCAAGGTAAAATCCCCCAAAGGTAAATTCCGATATAAAAAGTCAGAAACCTATGGATATCTCGATTGTAATGGCCAACAATTCCGTTTCTTCGAAAACCAGCTATATCAGATTAGTGAAGTTGGCCACCTTATTGTTTATCAATTAGGAGACTCCGATACAAGCTTAGGAGAAGAACTCAATAGTTTTGCAACATTTCACTTCAGCCTTAACCTAAGTGGCCCAATACTACCTCTTAATCTGGATAATCTTAAACAGGCCTACCCGGAGAACCACCAATTTCATGATTTACTAGACGCAAACTTTAGCGGCGGGCAAGCAATATTTTCCTTTGACGAATTTCATAATACTTATAAAGTGAATAGGATACTTGGTGAGTGCTCCAACCATTAATCCTGTTTTAATCCACATCAAAGTAATATTTGAAGGGCATTACAGTATCTTTTAGCTAGCAGCGTGGATCACTATTGAGTGGTCCGCGCTTTATTTTTGGAATTACTGTACCTAAACAAAAAGCTGCAAATTTCTCTCAAAAAAGTATAACAGCTTCATCTTCCATTACCCTGATCTTTGCACTATAAAAGATAGAAATATGAGTGCAGAGGTTATCATGGAAAATAAAAATGATAGAAAGCAGTCTACTAAAGACCGTTTTCCCGTCACGGGGATGAGTTGTGCATCTTGCTCAGCCAGTGTGGAGTCTATCCTGAATCAACTACCGGGAGTACATGAAGCCTCGGTCAATTTCGCCAATACTACAGCAACAGTAGAATTTGACAATTCTCTTATCAGTGAACAAGAGCTACAGGCGGCACTACAAGCGGTAGGTTATGACCTGATCTTAGGTGATAATGATTCCAACGCATTAGAAGAGCAGGAGGATCGGGCTACACAATCCTATCAGAAAGCGTTGCGTAAAACGATCTGGGCCGCTGTACTAACACTTCCGGTTTTTATCCTTGGTATGTTTTATATGCACTGGGTTCCAGGTAGATGGATTTCACTGCCTCTCAGTGCGATAGTGCTATTCTGGTTTGGGCGTGATTTCTTTATTGGTGCGTATCGGCAAGCTAAATTCGGTAAGGCTAACATGGACACACTGGTAGCCTTGAGCACAGGGATAGCTTTCTTCTTTAGCTTGTTCAATACCCTCTTTCCTGACTTTTTTATTTCCCGAGGCTTTGAGAGCCACGTATACTACGAAGCGGCGACCGTTATAATCACTTTCATTTCGCTGGGCAAATTACTGGAAGAACGAGCTAAATCGAATACTTCTTCTGCCATCAAAAAATTAATTGGATTACAACCAAAGACCGTACGAATTGTAGAGGACGGTATGGAAATCACTATTCCAATTGAACAAGTCAAGCGAGGACAGCATATAGTTATTAAGCCAGGTGAAAAAATACCGGTTGACGGTAGTATTATCACAGGGGACAGTTTCGTTGATGAAAGCATGATCACTGGTGAGCCGATAGCAGTGCACAAAACCGTTGGTGACACGCTATTTGCAGGTACGATTAACCAGAAAGGAAGCTTTCGATTTGAAGCGGAGAAGGTAGGGCAAGAGACATTACTTGCTCAGATCATCCAAATGGTGCAAGAAGCACAAGGAAGTAAAGCTCCCGTTCAGGGGTTGGTCGATAAGATCGCTGGAGTCTTTGTCCCCACAGTAATTGTGATTGCAATCATTACCTTCACGGCATGGATGATATTGGGTGGGCAGGATGCCTTTTTTCATGCATTACTAAATGCTATAGCGGTGTTGGTTATCGCCTGTCCGTGCGCGCTTGGTCTTGCTACCCCTACGGCTATTATGGTAGGGATTGGGAAAGGTGCAGAACATAATATTCTCATTAAAGATGCAGAAAGTCTGGAGTTAGGATACAAGGTTAATGCCGTCATCCTAGACAAAACTGGAACTATTACGGAAGGGCATCCAGAGGTACAGCGTACACACTGGACTGAGACCGCTACTTCATACGACAAAGGAGTCTTACGCCGCATAGAAGAACAGTCTGAGCACCCATTAGCCGAAGCGGTAATCAAGTATCTGGAGCAAGAAGGAACCCCAACGGAAGAAGTGACCAATTTCAATAGTATTACCGGTAAAGGTGTACGCGGGACAGGAGTGAAGGGAGTAACCTACTTCGTAGGTAATTTCAAATTGATAGCAGAGCACAATTTAGAGATCACTGCCGAAGTAACGCAAACTTACCAAGAGTGGAGTGAAGAAGGTATGACCGTCATTTTCTTTGCAAACCAAAAGACAGTGCTCGGAATACTGGGTATAACTGATAAGATAAAGCCTACTTCTGCTAAGGCCATTGCCCTACTACAAAAGCGAGGCATAGCTGTGCATATGCTAACCGGGGACAATGCTAGAACAGCCGCAGCTGTATCTAAGCTAGTAGGTATTACGAAATTCCAGGCCGAAGTAATGCCTAGTGATAAAGCAAATTATGTAAAGCAACTTCAACAGGAAGGCTATACAGTAGCCATGGTCGGTGATGGCATCAATGACTCGCAAGCTTTGGCACAGGCAGATGTTAGCATCGCAATGGGCAAAGGATCGGACATTGCTATTGATGTGGCAAAGATGACCCTAATTACGTCTGACTTAATGGCTATTCCTCAAGCACTGAAACTATCCAAGAAAACGGTAATTGGGATACGGCAAAATCTATTCTGGGCCTTCATTTATAATTTAATCGGAATTCCGATTGCGGCGGGTCTACTGTATCCAATCAATGGGTTTGAGCTTGACCCCATGATTGCCGGTGCAGCGATGGCACTTAGTTCCGTGTCAGTAGTCACTAACAGCTTACGTTTAAAACAAATAAAAATTTGATCGAATCATGAAAGAGCTAAAATTCAAAACCAATATTAATTGTTCAGGTTGTTTATCCAAAGTGACTCCCATACTGGAAGCCAAAGAAGGCATCGCTGTCTGGCAGGTTGATTTGCAGGATGATGACCGTACCCTAACGGTAAAAACAAGTGACTTAACGGAAGAAGAAGTACAGGCTGCCGTAGCAGAGGCTGGTTTTAGAGCAGAAGCGAAGTAGCAAATACAATTATTTTGAAACTATGCATTAAAGAGGAGCTACTATCAACGCGGGTTAGTCCGCTCCTCTTTTTGTCCAAGTTGGATGCCTCTATGCTTGAGTAATTTGTAGAATGTACTTCTAGCCACACCTAAATGTTGGCAGATTTGGCTTACTGATAGATTACCCTCTCGGTATAAAGTCTCTGAGATGATGGCCTTGTCCTTAGCTTGTTGAGATAAACCTTTGGGTCGCCCACCTTTTCGACCACGCGCGCGGGCAGAATCTAGTCCCGCTTTGGTGCGCTCACTGATGATGTCGCGCTCAAATTCTGCTAGTGCGGCAAACAGATGGAAAGTTAGTTTCCCTTGTGGAGTAGTGGTGTCAATAGCATCATTGAGCGATTTCAGACCCGCACCCTTGTCCTGTATCTCGGTGACAAGATTTACCAAGTCGCGCAGTGACCGCCCTAGCCTATCCAATTTCCAGATAATGACAATATCACCTTTACGTAGCTGATCTATCATTCGGCGAAGTTCTGGTCGGTCAGTTTTAGCACCACTCGCTTTCTCTTCAAAGAAGAGTTCGCAGCCTTCTTTGGCTAAAGCATCATTCTGTAAAGCGAGGTTTTGGTCTTTGGTACTTACTCTGGCATATCCGATTTTCAAAATAAAACCTCCTAGAGCAAGACTATTATATCTTCTGGCTTTTCCATAAGGTATAATGATTTTACACCTTTATCAAAAGTCACAAACTTTAAGCTCTCACGATAAGCTAAACCTGTTAAATATGCATCAGTTAGCTGCTTGGAGTTTAACACATAATCAAAATTTATAGTGCCATCATCTAAAGGGTAACTATCAGCGATAAATTTATGATGAGGGTATATTTTTTTAAGTCTGCCAAAATACCCATTAACTATCTTCGGAGTTGAGCCTTCTAATCCATATGCAGGATTTGATAAAATCCTTACTATGCCATTCTCCGTTATTGGGCAAGTCGACCATCCATTTTCACAATTCTTACTTAACCAATCACTGGCAATAGAATGATGAATATGATCTTCATCAAGGATAGAAATCAATACATTAACATCAAGTAACCAACTCATTAGAAGCCTTCTTCTTCCCTGATCTTATTAATAAGCTCATTGGTGATCTTCTTGCCCGTATTTCTTGTGGGTATTATTGGAAAATCTTCGGCCTCAAACTTTGGCAGCTCTCTATCTAATCCTTTTCTTACCAATTCTGAAATGGTATCACCTATCGAATTATTATTCGTTTGCGCCAGATGCTTTGCTATGATGTATACTTCATCATCTATGTTTAGGGTAGTTCTCATTTTTTAGTAAACCTCTCTTAATTACCACATCTGATGATATAGCATCAGATGCTATAAGTCAAGGTAATATTGTACCGCAAAAGGATGCTAACCTAGCTTTATCGTACTTTGATTTAGTAGACCAGTTTTTTGTACTGCTGGTGAAAGAAAAAATGGAAAATGGAGGTTGATTGATTGGTGTTCGGGAAAACGGTCGTTTTTGTGGACAGCAGAGGTCTGCACCACTGTCGAAAAAACTGTTCTAATTTTGATGATAATTGTTTCGATACTTTACGAAACTAAGACGATCTATTTGCTCTAGATTCGGACTTTGGGTACTGGAAAGCGAACGAGAAGTCAATTAGTCTACTCATTGAAAATTTCTTGCCTGTTCACTAGAAAGTGGTATCATTTTGTCTGATAACGGCAACCTTATAAAGTTTAACATTGTTTTGTTTGAAATAAATCTAATACCAAAACTATTTTCAACATGAGCTTAAAGAAATATCACATCACTAAAACCAGTAAAGGATAAGATTATGGCACGATGTACAGCACCGGTAAATGGCCATCGGACAGCAAGCGGAACAGCAAACTGTCCTGCTTGTGGTGGCAGCTCTAGAGGTTATAGCTCCTACGGGTATTCATCATACTCCTACTCTTCTCCGTCACGTAGCAGCGGAGGAAGTAGCGGCAGTTCAGGTCACGGACGATCAGGGCGAACGATGAGAGCACGTTGGTCTCCTGCGGGTTCTTCGGTTTACTACACACCAAATGAAATACAAACGCTCACGCCTATTCGTGAAAATATTGTTGAGCGGTCTTCTATTCCTGACGTAAGAGACGTTTTCTTGTGCCATGCGTGGGACGACCGAAAAGGTGCAGCCAAAGATTTGTGCGAACATTTACAGTCTAACGGCGTATCCGTCTGGTTCAGTGAGAAGGACATCCTCTTAGGCGCACCCTTCCTTCGTGAGATTGATAAAGGCTTGGCCAAATCAAGAGTTGGGATCGTTCTGGTTACTCCGTCGTTTCTCAAGCGTGTTCAAAATGCGGGCATTGCAGATAAAGAACTCTCTGCATTACTTGCCCGAAACCTTCTCATTCCGATTGTACATGATACGACCTATGATGCTCTTCGGGATGTAAGTCCGCTACTTGGCTCCCGCAATGGTTTGGACACATCTGAAGACTCAATGGAACGAGTAGCTGTGAGACTTGCTGACCTGATTAAGGTTGATGAGGTCGTATGCGAGTAGTTTTTTAGGCTTCAGCCACGCCAATGTAGTAGCCGCTTTCTTAGCTTTTACCGAAGAAAAATGAGGAGGCTGACTCGTGCCAATTTTCTCATAGAATACAATTAAGGGGTGGCCAATTGGCCGCCCTTTTGCTTTCTGGTCATAACAATGCGAACGATTTTCGATAAAGAATTCCTATTGAGCAAGATGAACCGCCCTAAACAGGCCGAAATACATGCCCATCTTCAATGAAGTACCCATCAGCATCCAGGTCACGGGCAAAGGCTGCATAATCAATATAAATACGAAGACTTTCTGGAATGGAGTGAGCGTAGAGTTCATCAAAAGTTTGTGTGGCATAATCCAGGAAAGAGTCATACTCGCCTGCGTATGCATCTTCAAAGTTTGCTTTTGCAGATGCTAGATCATCAACGTTGTTGTAATAGATCGCGAAGGCTTCACCATGTTCGGATAATGCTTCCATTATGCTGACGATAGTATCGAGACTTTCATATTCCGAAATTCGGATGCCGCCAAGCTCAAAGTCATGGATAGCCCATTCTTCAGATACTTCGCCGTATTGCTTGGTATAGGGACTGGTTTGGAGGATTTGATTGATCTCTTCCAGAANATCGTCTTTGCTTAAGCCGTCGAGGTCGATCCATTTGCCGTGAAGAATGCTTGCATTATAGTCTAATAAAGAGGCTACATAAATTTGGTAATTGTCTGTTGATGTATTTTCCTGATGAGTCATGGTTCCTTTCCTTTAAGTGGTTAATTGGGCATCTGCCCTTTTTGCGGAACCTGGATTCAGTGAAGGTGAGCACTATGCAAGTCTAGAGCGACCATTTATTGCGGCTTGACCCAAAAAATTGTTGAACTAATACGAAGTGTGACTTGCAGAGGGTGAGACGAGCTGTAGCTTAGTGCAGCTGAAAAGGGGAAGGTTGATCCAATGTCCAAATAAGGGAACCATAGCGGCGGGGAATAAAATTATTACCGATTACTATTATTGGGTATTGCCACGAGATAAACGCCAAGCAGAAGCGGAACGGTGAAAATAGAGATATCCGAGATGGTCAAATCGCCGGAATTGCTCTGGTTTGTAGAGCTTGTATCGCTATGAGGAATATTGAGAATTTTGAGGGGGCTGGGGGTGGTCTATCTGTTTGCCAATAGCAACTAAAGTTCCCTAGATAGAGACGACTTACTTACCATAAAATTACTCCTGTAGTAGAAAATCTTCCATTAGCCCGAATAAGGAGAAGTCCCATTCTTCCATAGGAATGTTTTCCTGCATGAAGTCAATAGCGTCATGGAAACGCAGTTTCATCAAAGAATAGTCTTGTTGTTGTTTTGCTCTTATGGCAAGATTCCAAAGTATACTGAATTTCACTAAAGTATCTTCTGTTGAGTTAAATATCATTTGCTCGAAGTAAGCAGCCATATTTGGTGATTCTGATGCGTTTTTTCCTTCACCAAATGCTTCGGCAAGAATGAGCTGTGCCTCCAAATCTCCATTTTCTGCCTTAGCAATCATGGGAAGTAATTCTGCATCTAAAATATAATTCTGATCATTAAGTCTCATTTAAAACCTCGTCTGTTATGATTATGTAGCAGCGATTTGGAAAATACGGGAAAACCTCAAAACCCTTCGCGAAGACAGATAAATTATAGCACAACAGTCCTTAATTTTCCATCATTATTACATACAAAATTAATGATGATGGCTAAAAAGAAAGGCAGCGGTGGTCAATCGAAAAACAATGAGCTACGCGGTGGAGAAAACACACTTCCAAAAAAAGAAAGCGGTGCCATTGATACTAAGAAAATTGTTAAGCAAGGTGCACAGGAACAAAAGAAAAAATGGGTAGACAAAAAGGTTGTAAAAAATCGTACTACTCCTAAGCAGGTTTTACCACCAGTCAAAAAAAATACGCCATCTCCTCCACCTCAAAAAAGCCAAGGCATAAGTCGGTTAAAAACAAAAGCTAATACTGCCCCACAACCAAAGGTTCAACCCCAGAAAGGACAGGTCAGTCAGGTTAAAGGTATATCTAAGCTTAAGGTGGCGACTCCAAAGAAAGCCGTAACTCCTAAGAAGGCTCCAGTCAAGAAAGCTCCTGTAAAAGGGAGGTAGTGCCCAAAAAACTCAATCATCTTAATGTTAATGTTTTATTAACCTTTTTATGATATGATTTTGGAAAACCAATTAATAGGAGTTAAAAATGAATTTTACAAAATGGAAGAAAAATAGACTACAGAGCGTATTTCAAGTAAGTACCTATAACCTGAAATCGGGGGAGTCTTCAAAACGTCGTAAGGAATTAACTATGCTTGGTGATGCACTACTCTTTGATCGATCTTTCGTAGATCAAACAGAAATACAAGCAATAGATTTTATGTTCGAAAATGAGCTGATAGAATTAGAAGAGAATAATCAATTGGGAACTAGTAGGTATGTTTTCAATTCTGACAAATTAGGTGATCTTGAGCCAGAAAAGATAAAGCAATTACAGAGGTATCTTCAAAGTGATGGCACCTATCCAGAAGGAGAAGGCTGGATAGATGGTGACGTTAAATCAGGTACGCGAACCTTAGAAGGAGCTCAGTCTACATTCAATACCAACATACTAGCTTACATGGATTTGGTACATTCTACGGGGAATAGAATAGATTCGATAGAGCCTCAGCAGACTCCCCTCGACAACGATAGAATAAAATTCACGGCGCAAACTAGAATTATATTTTTTTTCCATATACGTAATTATTCCTGTGAAAATACTACCTCTAAGTAATTCCTGCCATTACTCCATTTTCTACCAGCAATGGTTAGAACTCCGTGAACTTCAAATTCATTAGCCTTACCCCCCGAAAGGAGAGTTGTGAATTCTCGGGGTTCTACTTGATAGTGTAACTGTTGGCTTACACCCGAAGTTTGCCCTTTGCCAACGTTTATACTACTGATATTGAGGAAAGCTTTTCCAATAGTCTTAGCGGCCCACTCATTAGTAACAGCATCATTATTTGCATGGAATATTTTAGTCGAAAGGTTAGCCAATAGACTGTCAACTCTTGACTGAGGGTTACGACCTCCGATAGCCGCATAATAATTTGATATATTCTGACTCAAAAATACCGTACATGCTTTGGAGCTTCTTGCGGTAGTTTGAAATATTTGGTCATAGTCTGACAAAAACAGTTGACTTTCATCAACCCATAAGAATACGGGAAGGGTATCTTCCTTAGTATTTCGCCTTTCTGTAGCCTGCTGCCATAGTAGTTTGAATATGCCCTGGGCGTACACACCTGCGGCAAGATATTCCTTCACGGGGAAGTCTAAAATGATGATTTTTCCTTCGTGGGTTACCTCTGGATAAAGATTGGTTTTTTGTGCAAAATGCTTCTTCAGTATCCCCGAAGTAAAAGGCTCTGCAAGCCCTAAGAATGATTCTACAATTGTTGGTCTAGTCTTTTCTGGAAGGGTTGCAAACTCTCTCAAAAAATAATCACTGATTAAGGTATATTCTTCTTCTTGTTCCTCTGTTTTTACTGAATTTCCCGCGTTGATAATACACCCCATACAATAATTACTCTCTCCCCATTTTGAAATATCCTCATCACTCATCTCCGAAATTCCCTCAACCTCATGCTCCAAAGGAGCCGCAGAAAGAAGTCTTCTCATATTTCGGATACTTATTTCTTCTCCGGCGAGGCCAAGGAGTTGAATCATTCTATTAATACACCTCCTTAACGCATTATCCCAATAACGTTCGCTCTCTCCAGCATTACCTCCACCTCCAAAACGATTACCCATCTTATAGATTTCCATGAAGAGATTCGCCAAATTAAAAACCTCTCCAGCACCTTTACCTGATCTTGTCATTTCATATTCCAAAGGATTGAATTCGTACTCACTTTCTTCGCTGAAAATGATTAGATCATTTTCCCTTCCTGCCTTACGAGCATACTCTTGCCAATTAGTTCGCTCATCAGGTTTGGCACAAAGCACCAAACCCCCAAACCCATTTTTTAGGAATGCTTTAGCCAACGTCTGACCAGAGCCTGAGGATTTCCCAGAACCAATTCCTCCAAATATCTGAATTCCCCGAACAGCATCTCTAATTGTCCATCCATCTTCGGGTTTTGATGAAAAACGAACTAAGATTTTATCTAAGTTTACCATGATAACATTAGTTTGTTGAGAATTTAGGAGTTATCCTTCCTTATAAGCTTTATAAATGACTTTTGCCCCACTTGAATAGTTGAAAGTCTCTATTATTATTTTGTTCTGATCGAAATGAATAATATTTCCAGTAGAGAGCATATTGTTTTTATTTCCATAGTGTTGCTCCCCTGCTGTCATGTGTTTACAAAGGATTGGAGGAGATATTCCTTTTTGAGAATAGGCAGTTGCTTCTTCACATTGATTAGCTTGTTCAATCCAACCTTCATCATTTATAATTTTGTAGGTACCTTGATAGCCAATACCAATTATATACTGCAAGCATTCAGGTTGTGGTGATATATTCAAAGTATCTTTTATTAGTGAGCTATGATTTACACGACCCAGAACATCAAAACATTCAAATCTTGAATAGGTAAACTTTCTGATAAATTCACCAGTAGGGAAATATTCTACTTCTCCTTCCAGAACCCCTACAATGTTCTCTGCTAAATCATTTTGTTTAAAATGCCATTTTCCAATTAAAGCCTGCTCCCAAAGGTCTGCATTTATCACACTGTTCTCTTCCTTAGGAGCAGCTTCTAACTGATTAAGTACTTCCTCATTCTTTGAAAAAGAGAAAAAGTAGTCACTAAAGACTAAATAGGCAATTCCACTAAGTACTGTTAGTACAACGTATATTTTTATGAGTTTCATTGAATTATTTTTGTTACTCGATTATGGCAATATTTTTGGATTGAACTTCATGTCTTATGTTATTTCTTTCTGAGACATCGAACTGATTATTATTTCTCAGTTTACCGACTTCTTTGTTCTGTACAATCTCTGTTTTAAGTCTCATCATCGTCTCCATGTCTACTTCACCATCAATAAGGTCTAAAACAGAACTCCTTACCTTCATCCAAATTCCAAGCTCATCTAGAAACAGACAAAGGCTACTAAACAGTATCATAAACAACGCCAAGAGCATCCCTTCTAGAGCATATTTTGTAAAGAAGCCCGGAATAGATGGGGTCTCATAATTGACAGTCAATAGGAGCATAAGAAATATGAAGAGAGTAGGTGCAATTAATTTAATTACTGAAAGTGGTTCCACAACCATTCTTGTAAGTAAAGGGGTAATTGGATATCCTAGAAAAGTATCTCCCTTGTTTTTGTCATAGTAAATACTATCGCCTCGATATTGAGAGTAGTGTAGCCGATTGTCCTCAATGCCTTTTATGCAATCCCTGAAATGACTGACCCCGAACTTTATAATGATTACGGTGAGAATAAACGTAGGGTTAATGAGAAGAAGAAAGATAATTAAGGTGAAACTTTGAATTTGCCCTTGAAAAAAACTTCCATCTGTCGGTAGTTTCAAGAGTAGAGAGTAGCTACTATCTAAGTAACCTCCATCATTGAATCTCATCGAAAGAATTAATACATTACTTAACAAGAAGAAGAATATACATGTTAGAAAGCTGAATAAACTAAAGGCTCTCTCCCCCATATTTTTTCTTAAGAGCAATCGAACAGGTATGCTGCATGATGATACTGCGAAGAAGTACACATGAAACATCGCGTTGATAANCATATTGTGCTTTGGGCTCATTCCCAAGAAGCTTCTTAAGGCTGCTTGGTTACTCATCCTGTTATTTATACCTTCTTGCATTTTACATATAATTTGAGTGATGAATAAATCTATGATTCCACTCTGTTATTTGGCAAAATTACCTCTGAAAAAGTTAAGTAGAGTACTATAAAACATTCATATTTTCAGTTTTCCCGTCTTTTCCCAAACCTCCCTATTGCACTGATTTACAACTCATGGTAACTTGCTTCCAAGACCTCTAGCTGTGCTAAGGGGAGACGCCTGTAACTAACTTTTAATACTAAAATACACGTCAAATATGCTTCGAATTACGGTAAGTAAGTCCGCTGAAGGTGCCACCAAATACTTTGACGAAGGTTTGTCGAAGTCCGATTATTACGCCGAAAAAGGAGAGGTCGTCGGACGGTGGCAAGGACGTACTGCGGAGCAAATTGGACTGACGGGTGAGATCAAAAAAGACGATTTTGCCATGCTGGCAAAAAACCAAAATCCGCTCACCGGCGACCAACTTACGGCCCGCAATTCTAACGCAAGACGGGTAGGATATGACTTTACTTTTTCAGTCCCAAAATCCGTCTCCATTATCTATTCTCAAACTCAAGATAAAGAGATTATTTCAACCTTCGATGATGCGGTTAAAGAAACCATGTTAGAGATCGAAAAAGAAGCAGCAACCAGAGTAAGAGGCAGAGGAAGAAATGAAAATCGCATTACTGAAAATCTTGTTTGGGGAGCATTTACGCACGAAGATGCCAGACCAGTTGGCGGTATACCAGATCCACATTTACACCAGCATGTTTTTGTCTTCAATGCTACTTATGATAAAAAAGAAAAGCGTTTCAAAGCTGCACAATTTGGCGAGATAAAAGCCAATGCCCCTTATTTTGAAGCGGCTTTTAACGCCCGATTAGCCGATAAGCTGCAACAAGTCGGCTATCAAATTGAACGCAATGAGCGCGATTTTGAGATCAAAGGTTTTGGGCGTAGCACCATTGAGAAATTCTCTAATCGCACTCGCCAGATTAATGAAAAATCGGAAGCCCTTGGTCTGTCCTATGCGGAAGACAAAGCGGAGCTGGGCGCGAAAACCCGTGCGAGCAAACGCACTGGGTATGACAAGGAAGATATTCGGATGCAATGGAGGTCACGTCTTTCAGAAAGTGAGCGGGAATTGATCCGAAGCGCAAAAAGTGAGCCGCCACCGAGTGGCGGCGGCATGGCTTCCCTGTCTAAGATTACGGAGCGAGTCGTTGGCTTGGGTTATGCTATTGAAAATAAAAATGGCGGATTTAGTGCTAAAGAGGCGATCAATTATGCCCTTGATCATACGCTTGAGCGGAAATCCGTAGCCAGCGAAAAAGAACTACTCACCATTGCTTTAAAACGTGGCATAGGGACAGTTTCTCCCGAATCCTTGCGTAAGGAATTGAATGGTAGAGAAGATATACTCAGTAGGAGAGACGAGCAACGAAATGAAACCATCTATACCACCAAAGAAGCGATCGCTGAAGAACAACAACTCAAGCAAGTATCACAACAGGGCAGAGCCATTTTCGAACCAGTACATAATGACTATCAAGTCAAGAATAAGTTATTGACCGAGGAGCAAGTCGGAGCCGTTCAGCACGTCCTCACCTCTAAAGATTTTATCACCGTTGTTACGGGTGATGCAGGAACGGGAAAAACCTGGTCGATCAAAGAAGTCGCCGAAGGAATGAGAGAAAAAGGCGTGAATTTTGGAGCCTTTGCACCCTCCTCTGCGGCCTCCCGTGAAGTGCAAAGAGCAGATGGTTTTGAAAATGCTACGACCATTGCCGAATTACTCAAAAGCGAGAAGCTTCAGGAGTCGGTAAAAGATGGTTTTATCTGGGTCGATGAAGCAGGCATGGTAGGCAACAAAACCATGAACCGAGTGATAGAAGTGGCACAACAGCAAAATGCTCGCATCCTCTTAACGGGTGATATTAAACAACACGGATCGGTTGAGCGAGGTGATGCGCTACGCATTATCGAGCAGTTTGGTGGTATAAAACCCGCTACCATCACCAAAATACAACGGCAAAAAAATGCGGATTATCGCAGTGCCGTAAAATCCATCTCGAATGGAAATCTGGAAAAAGGCTACGAAACCCTTGAGCAGATGGGAGCGATCAAAGAGGCTGATAGTTTTGAGGAAGCCAAGGAGAATATCGCTAATGAATACGCTACTTCCTTGAAGAACAAGGAGAATGTGCTCATCGTAGCCACTACCCATGCTCAGGGACAAGGGGTTACGGAAACGATCCGTGACAAGCTTAAAACGGAAGGCGTTTTAAGCGGTAAGGAGAAGGTTTTTCAGGTTCAGAAAAACCTGTCACTGACCGATGCTCAGAAGCAGGATCATACCCAATATGAAGCAGGGCAAATCATCCAGTTTCACCAGAATATCAAGGGAGGCATAAAACGTGGCACTAAGTACCAGGTTTTGGGAAAAGATGAAAACGGTTTAGTGAGAATAGGAAACCAGGATGCTGGTGAAAAGAAAAAAGAGAAAGGGGTAGTTTTACCCATGGCTGAAGCGTCTAAGTTTTCAGTGTATCGTTCCGAAACAATAGCTTTATCACAAGGGGATAAAATCAGGATTACCCAGAACGGATTTTCCAATGAGCGGACCCGACTCAATAATGGCAACATCCTCACGGTGACGGGATTTGATAAACAGGGCAATATTCGAGCATCAACGGGAAAGAACGAAATCGTGCTAGCACGAAATTTTGGTAACCTGACCCATGGCTATTATACGACTTCCCCCGCCTCACAGGGAAAATCCGTTAATCGGGTTATTATCATGCAATCTTCCATGACAGGGAAAGCGGCGAGCAAAGAGCAATTTTATGTATCTGCCTCCCGTGGCAAATTTGCCATATCCATCCATACCGATGATAAGCAGGGTTTACTCAGCTCAATTCAACGATCTGCACAGCGGATGACCGCCTCGGAAGTAGGGCAGGAGCTGGTTAAGACAGAGAAATCAATGAAAGATAAGCTCAAAGTTATCGGCTCAATTTACCAAGCTGGTAAATCAAAAGTTGCAAACATCAACGAAAAGTGGCAGGATAAAAAAGCTGCCATTATTAGCGTTGTTTCAAAACCGATAAAACCCGTAAAGAATGCACCGATCAGAGCAAAGTAATAGTATCCCCTCTCTGATTAAACGAGAGAGCAGTGCTGCCCTAAAATATCGGGGAAATAATGAATTCTATGGTATTGCCGATGCTAGAGAAGGCAATGCCATCGCGCTGAAATTCGTGACTTCTATTGGGGAACAAAAAGCGATTCATTACCATGACATTATTTCCCCGATGGATTTTAATGGTACGAATTCCATTACTTTGATGACCACCCGCATGGTGGTAACGATCCGAGGAGGTCATCTGGAAAAACTCTTTGACCACATTATTCAGCATCAAGTGCTATGGATCAAAGAACCCCAAAGTTCATTTAGTACTTCCGAAGGAAAGGATGTTTATGTCAGTTCCATTGACTTTGAGATGATGCAGTAAAAAGGGCGAAAAATCGCCCTTTAAAAGCGCACTAAGCATTCGCCTGTTCTTTTTTCGGCGGTGCCTGTTTTACTTTATAAGCAATGATAGAAGCTTCTCTCTTGGTAAACTCTTTCCCATCCTCAAGTACTTTGAAGTCCCGATAATTCAAGGAACCGTTTATTTCCAGTCTAGCTCCCTTCTCATACGCTTTAGCTTCTTCGATCAGCGCAGGACTGAATAGGATGACATCGTGCCAGATCGTAGCTTTGTCTTTCCATTCTTCGGTCTCCTTGTCTTTGTAGGAATCAGCTGTTGCCAAACGCAAAATTGCGAAGGTTTTGCTTTCACTCTCGATCACTTTTGTTTCCGCTCCTAAGAAGCCGATTAGTTTTACTGTATTGTTATTTGCCATGATTATTCTCCTTTGTTTAGGATTGATAAAATATCTTGCTTTTGGCATCAAGCAAGAAAAACTTTAAACGGGTAGCTCTACCCAGCTGTGAGCATCCATGAGCGCTTGCAGACTGTCGAAATCTTCTGTCTCATCGCCTTTGTAATTACCCCAGAAACCGCACTTGCCTGTTTCCTCATCTTCGTAATAATGTACGGTGATGTTGGGGCGGTAGTAATAGCCACCTTCCTTTTTTAGATATTTTTCAAATTCCTTAATCTGCATTTTCTTCCTCGTTCAATTCTATTATTGTTTTAAAACTCCATCCGCACAATGCGATTAAGAAGTCATCAATTTTACCATCCTTATAGGCTTGGAATAGGTATTTCTCCTGTCTGTGACGGTTCTCATCATCGTTTTCCATTTGCCTTTGTATTGTATCTATTAGGGTGATTCGTTCCATGTTCTCTCCTCCATTAATATTCACTTGGTAAAATCAGTACTTGGTCAACTAGCCAAAGTTCTATTTGTGGCAGTGGAAAATCCGTGAATGGAATTCTGAACTCCTTGAGCTGATTACTATTTCCATCTTCGACTTTGATTGATGCAGACTCATCAGCATTGACCAAAAGTTTCCAGACTTGAAATTCCTCTCCATCCAGCGCAGGAACTTCACAGTAAGAAAAGATGAAATCTATTAACCAATATGCTCCCGCCTCCGTTGCCAGATATTTGATACCATCCGTATATCGATGTTCGGGAAATAATGGGTTGAAATAATATTTCTCTGTTCCTGAAAACTGCTCCAATGCTGCTTTCAATTCGTTTGTATATATTTTACTCATTTGGACTTCTCCTACTTGTTGTTAAAGGGTTATAGCATTTGCGCTATACCCTTCTGCCTCGTGGCCGAACAGTAGGGTAGCAACAGCAAAGAAAAATCGGTGAGAGTGGTGCGGGCAGAGAGCCATCGGCTCACCACACGGTCGTAGCCTATTTTTATTGCTAGGCGCGAGGGTGAAACCCTTAGTAAGAAATCTTAATTTTTAACTACTTATACTGCTGATTATCTAGACTTTGTCGTAGCTTTGGATGCTGTTTACCAGCCAAATAGCTCATGTTTAGCCTTAAAAGCTCTGCTAGGAAATTAGAGCCTTCCAATCATTCTTCCTCTTCTACTTTGAGAATTATTTCTGAAGATAATTCACCACGTCCTTCAGGCTGGTTGCCGATCCTGTTATTGATTCTTATAGCTTTGGGAAGCCTGCATGTGGGGCGAAAGTATTATATGTCACAAAAAGACCTTCCCCCGGGATTAGTGGTGAATCCAGAAGGAGATATGGCTTTATCCTCTAAGCGAGAAGCAAAGCTTGCTAAAGAGTTAGAAGAAATCGATAATGCTGTCCAATATGCGCTAGTAGCTACAAAGGATGGTGTTTACCCCTGCTACGCTTGTCCTTCTGCCCAGAAAGTCATATTTTTATACAAAGGAAACGTTTGGAAGTATGGTGTTACCAGAAAAGAAGAATCTGAGCGTTATCCCAATGGAAACTATGGAGCAGAGAACTTGTTATTCTTACCACTGTTCTGGGGAACGTACGGAGAATGCCTCAAGCAGGAGAAAATAATGATTTATAATTATCCGTTTTTGCCAGAAGCAAAGGAGCGGGACATAATAATATTACGACCACCAGGGAATAAATATGATAGCTAAAGAAGAACATTTACTAACATTGGAAGCACAAGCTAAAGACCAGCAGATATTTATCTCTGGCCGCATTTGGCATGAGCTATACCCCAAAGTAGATCCCGGTCTTTTTTTGAAAGTATTAGGACAAAAAATTGACCTGAAAAAATACGGTGATGGCATCGTCAAATTCTACTTCACTTTCGTAGTTATAGAAAAACTAACCCGTAATTTTTCCGGCTGGGTAGGAAGTGACTATTTTCCCAAAAGAGCCAGTGTAGACATTGGAATACGAGTGCCTTATGAGGAGATCGTAGCTGCTGATGAAGCAACGGTTATCAGGCTAATGGAAAAAGCCCTCCTGGAAGGAATTGATACGATTGCTGCGCACGAGCGCAAATTTGTAGCACCCTTCGACTACAAAGCCTTCAAAGCTGACGTAGAGGCCATTTTCGCAGAAGAGAACTGGTATAAAACGGAAGATACTCCGGCTTAGGGATAGGAACGAGCCGTTGAAAACGGCATCCCTCGGATCACCGTCGTGGATAGCCTGCCCGACGCTATTCTAAGCGGCGGAAGCCCCAATTTAGATATGCTATTGAAAAGAAAAAATTAGCCCTTTCTAGCTTGTAGATACTGATTATAGTCTTTGAATTCTTGATAAAGGTGATTTTGTGGTTTCACCCCCTGCCCTAATTCCTCTTTGAAGAACGTGGTCGTTTTCTCACCAGACTGGTCATTGTCAAAGAAGGTATAAATATGCTCGTAATTAGATTGCTTGATAAAATCAATGGCTCTCCGTCTCATATTCACCATATTAAGAACAATCACATCCACGGGAAGTACGGGCACTTTTTTAAGTGTTAG
Organism: Lewinella cohaerens DSM 23179; assembly: GCF_000379805.1. GTDB lineage: Bacteria > Bacteroidota > Bacteroidia > Chitinophagales > Saprospiraceae > Lewinella > Lewinella cohaerens. The sequence goes on from NZ_KB903533.1 coordinate 91,214, forward strand.
CACAGTCAGGAAATCCATAAAGCCTTCAAATACAGCAACGCTATTCTTCTCTGATCCCGGAATGTAGGAAATGTCTTTTGCAGTATTCCTGTCCTCGGCATTAGGCGATTTAAGAATGCCTTTGAAAAATTTATCTCTACACTCGTAATCTCCAGATTCATTCTCAAAACCAAGCGTTTGATAAGTCTTACCCGTTTTCTTATTGGTGTAAGAAATATGCTTGAGGTATTTTAGGGCCAACTGATAATCAATACTCCGCTCCCCTGCTAAATAACCAATCAAGGATTTATCCCAAACTTGCTCCCTCACCTTAGTGACTTCAAGATTATTCTCTGCGGGTGCTGCCCCTAATTCTTTTTGGGATAAGGAAATGTCCTGGAATAATGGAAGCTTGTTTACTTTACTCCAAAGCACCCCCTGCCCTTTATGGGGAAAGAGATTGCGTAGAATCTGTAATGCTTCACTGACGGTTACATTCTCGTGGAGTTGTAAAAAGCCAATGACATTACCGTTACCCTGTACGTCTCCACGACCAAAGTCATTCCATATCCACTTTCCTCCTAAATAGGACGTATGAAAGCTTGGCTCTTTTTCGTAGCGAAAAGGGGAATTATACCAATATTCATAACCATGTTTTGTGACACTTACCGGATCGTGACCAAAGGCACTTAAAAGATCGGGTAAAGAAATATTTTCCTTCGCCCATTGGGCATTGTAGCTGATAATTGGAGACATGAAGACCTCTTAAATAGATAGCACGATTTCGTGCTATCGTGTTAGGAAGATTACTTGTTTTCTTGTTTTACTAGATACGCTTCAAAGCAGTTAACCAGTAATTCTGACATGGTTACGTCGTTATTCACGGCATAATTTTTAAACCGTTTTCGGAAAGAATTCGGTACCTTAAAATTAAGCGGTCTGATTTCTTCCTTGGGTGCTTTAGGAGCTTGGATATTTGAGTTTTCCTCGCTTTTCTCTACAATAGTGAGGTTGTTACTGGCTTCTTCTTCCGCTGGTGGTGTTCCCTTACGGGCAAGTGACTTATTAGGTTTTTTAAGATTAGCCATAACGAACCTCCTCTTTTGCTAGTTGCTCAATGTGATTGTAAATATTTTGAATAAGTTGATCAGCAATGCGATTGATCGAATCATATTTGGTTTCATTTGCTGCCAAACCACTGTCGGAACATTGCCCAATGGAGGTCTTTTCTGCAATCAAGCCCAAAAAGGTATAACCCGTTGCTTTGATATATTCCTCTGCGGCTTCCAGTTCATTTTTACTACCACCTACCCGACTTAAGCACATGCCTATTCTCTGTCTGGCTATTCCTTTTTTCTTGAGTTCATGTGCCAATTTAACCTGAGGTTCCAAATCATCAGCGGTGACACCAGTAGGTAAGATGATGAAGTCGCACACCTTTGCGATTTCCAAGGTTTGTACATCCGCCTGCCCTGCACCATCAAAAATGATCAGGTCATACTGACTGTCATTTTTCAAAGCATCTTTTACCGATGAAAATGGTTCTACGGCAATTTTGGGAGTAAAACCATTATCCATTCGTTTACGGTTCCAAATCGTTGAGGTAGATTGTTTCAAATCCATATCCGCAATTTTAACTTCCCAATCATTACGGGAATATTCAACGGCTAATGCTCTGGTGAGGGTAGATTTTCCGACTCCTCCCTTCTGCGATAAAACGCCTATTTTCATCTCACTCCTTCTATTGGTTCAAGTACAATTAGCTTACATGGCTCCCTAGTAAGAGGAAAGAAAAAACGATAGAAAGATGGGTGAAAAAGAAGCTTTTGTGTTAGCACGATGCAATAAAATCACGATAGGATATTTTCGTGCTTTCTGGCTAGGAAGGTTTCTGGCTTATCAACTAGACGTAAATATTTCTAGCACGAAATAGAGAAAGCAAGAAAACCAATAAGCACGCTTTCTTGCTATAAGGAACCAGGTTCTACAATTAGGAATGTTCTGTTAACGATGAGCTGACCCTGGAATTTTTTCTTTTTTATCTTTCAATAGCTCAAACATAAAAACCGATTCGCGTTAGCGAATTACTTATAGGTTATTTGAAATACAAAAAATCACCAAGCCCTCTAGTGTTAATCACTTCGTTATAATAGTGTTAGTGTAGTGTTACGGGGCTTAGAAACGGGCTGCAAGCCTAGTAAACCTTAGCTTTGACGAAAGTAGCGGTTCCTAAAACTGCGTACGAAAGTTCCTAAAGTTCCGAACGAAGGTTCCTGAAATTGCGTACGAAAGTTCCTGAAACTGCGAACGTCTTTGGTGGAATTCTAAAGGGAAGGGGAGGGCTGAAAAACACTTCTTGCTTAGCGGTTCCTGAAACTGCGAAAAAAAGGCTTGTCAGCACTGAAAATGCTGCTATTCTGGTTCCTGAAATTGCGAAGAGGAGGGAATGCAAAGCGTATTATTTGACCCAAAAGAAAACTTACCCTTATTACCGGATCGACATCCGACCAAGGATTTCTTCATCGCTGACATCTTCGATAATCTGCCTTTCAAAGACGATATGGCTTCTATGAGTCATCCGATCTTTAGTCTTTCAAAGAAGAAGGACTTACGTAATCTGGTGTACGAAAATGGCACAGCCAGTGTAATCATCAAACCCAATACCGATGGTCTGCCAACGATATTTGATAAAGACGTTCTGCTGTATTGTGGCTCTTTACTGATGGAGCAAATTAATAAAGGGGTTCTACCACCTAAAACCTTGCGTATTTCCAGCCACGATTTACTGGTAGCCACTAATCGACCAACCAACGGGAATGGTTACGAACTACTAAAGAATGCCTTAGATCGCTTGAAAGGCGTTAGCATCAAAACCAACATCAAGACCAATAAGCGAGAGATTACCAAAGCCTTTGGACTGATCGATAGCTACGAGATTATAGAAAGCAGTAAGGTCAAAAACCGTATGGTAAGATTGGAGGTCACGCTGTCGGATTGGTTCTATAATTCCATTTTGGGTAAAGAAGTGCTCACCATCAATCGAGACTATTTTCGGCTGGGCAAAGCCTTGGAACGCAGGCTCTACGAAATAGCCCGTAAACATTGTGGCAGAAGTAGTGATTGGAAAATCAGTTTGGAAAAACTCAAAGAGAAAACGGGATCAACCTCAACGCTCAAGAAATTCCGTTTCTTCATCCGGCAGATAGAGAAAAACAACCACTTACCCGATTACTTCATTCGCCTGATAGAGAATGATATGGTGCACTTCAAGGCCAGAAAAGAAACAGTTGATATTTTTGATCTACCGACGATCAGCCCTGAAACCATCGGAAAAGCGCGTAGTATCACCCAACAGGCGAGTACGGGCTGGGACTTTAATGATCTACACTCGCAATTCTCAAAAGCTCTCCTGGATGGCTTTAAGCCCAATAATGTGAATGGGGCTTTTATTTCTTTTGTGAAGAAGAAGGTCGCTCACTCACCGCAATAACTAGCGGTCAATCTCAAACCCTTTATCCTTATCATCCTTACTTCGATCACGAGTAGGGCGGGGGATAGAGCGAGAAGCATCCCTCAGTTTAGAGATCGTCTTACTTTGCGTGCGCTCTTTAGCATATTGCTGACTACCCGCTACAAAGCCTTGAAAGAATTCATCCTCGATACTCTCCACGGCGGTATTCAACTGCTGCGCCAACTCGGGTTGGTGTTTCTCGATAATGTATCCGGCATTGAAGCCTTCTGCTATTGGGTCAGTATTAGCCATGTTTACTGATTTGAACGCTTTTCAATAAAAGCAACGATGGAGGATTTTTTGTACAAGTACTTCTTACCAGTTACCACACTGAATATTATCTCACCCGTATCGCGGTATTTCTGAAAAGTGGTCTTTGACGCAATATCCAGAATACCCATCGCTTCCTTTTCGTTGATCCAGTCATCGGCAGGATCGTCCTTAAGCTCTATGGCCAATTGCTTGACTAGCGACTTGAGGGCCTCGGATTCTAGGCAGATGATGTTGATGTTGTTACTTAATTCTGGCACATTCTGAGTTATGATTCCAAAGATAATACATAGGAACTATTTCTTCGATCAAGATGTATGTTATTGAAAATACAGTTATGTCTCGCAATCAAGAAGATTTATGCTTACTCTGCAAAGCTAACAAGGCTACTAAGACAAATTCTCATATCATCCCTAAGTTTATGTCTTCAAGTTTTCTTGGAGGTAAATCTAACAAAAAGGGGTTCATAATAAGTTCTACAAAAGAAGGTAAGATAACAATACAGGATTCACCTAAAGAAGATTATATTCTATGTCCAGAGTGTGAAGAATACTTCAGTGTATTAGAAGGATTAGTAGCAGATTCTATTAAAAGTATTCATCCTAATGATCAGAATGCTCCTGTCCCCGAAGTTGGTGCAGTAACATTGATTAATATTCCTCCAGTTTTAACTCATCTTTTCTTCTACTCAATTTTTTGGAGAGCCTCTATCTCAGGACTGCCGGTTTTTCAAAATTATAATTTTTCAGGAGAGTTGGAAGAAGCACTTCGTGTGGAGTTAGAAAAATTTAGAGCAACTAGTAGGCAAGAGCTTAATGAAAAATTGCAAGATAATTTTCTCACCAGTTTTTTTCCGTATGGGGTGTTCACGACGAATCAGTTTTCAGATGATACTAAGAATCTAATCATTGCCATTGGTACATCACCTATGTATTCATTTGTTGCTGATAAGTTTGCTTTTGTTATTTATGATGACCTAGCTCAAATACCTGCTGATAGACAGATATTGTTCAATATATCGCCCGGTGAGCAGAACATACAAATAATTCCTCCTTCAGTCTGGGAGGATGTGATAATAAAGAATAACCTAGCCCTTGTAGCAGATATTAGAAAGCAAATAAATACTCAGAAGGAAAAACTTCAAACACTTGCAAAAACACTCTCGGAGCTTTCGCCTCAAGAATCTAAAGAGTTAAGAACCTTACTAGAAGAGAAATATGATGTCTAAGTAAATTTTTCTTGAAGAGATATTAGGCTTCCAATAACAGAAAAAGGCCAGACTCATTGCCGAGTCTGACCTATTTTCCTAACTTTACCAAGCTTAAAACGTCAACGCAAACGACAACTCTCCAAAATAATTGGGCGTAAGTTGTTGATTTTCAAGGTCAACGTTTCTTTGATAGTGATCCCAGCAGGATGTGAATTGTGTTTTTAATAGTATTGATAATCAGTCGATTATAAGGATTTTAATTTTTTCTTTAGGGGGATTTTAGAAGTTTTAAAAAATTATTCCTCTTCCTCTCCAACATTCCGTTGTTTTTTGCCTTCGCTCGTCTTTTTGTACTTATTGAATAGACGTAGCAACACCACCAACCGGGATGTATTCTTTTCACTTTGATCAGACGCACGCTGACGCAGCCTACGCACCTGTGCGTCGGAGAGGTTCTTCATGAGGGACAACTGGTTTTCTCTTAGTATAAAATTCGGGAGGACAATATAAAACAATAAGTTTTTTAATATGATGAATTTTTGATTTTTTAACACAAAAAAGTTTAATTTATTGCTTTAGCAGGCTTAGGAAGTGACTTGACTACTGTTGAATTGGTAGCCAATGGCTCAAAAGACAAGGACTTTTCTGTGGGTGATGGGGGGGCTGCAAAATATTTAGAGAGGGCTTGAATTGCGCCATATAATAGGTGAAGAACGAAGCTATCGGCTTCCTGATTATCGCAGACGAGGAGATGTGGACGGTTGGGGAGGGGATGGTTTAGAATCAATACTAGAGTAAGCTTATCAAATTGCAGGCTAGTGACTATACCTACTGGTCAGCAATTAAATTTTATGTGGGTTGATTTCATTTTGAGGAGTGTAAAAAACACATCTCAAACATTTTTGTATTTCTCTCGTATAATGATATAGTAGCTTTATTTTGCAAAGCAGCTTTTCATCTAACAGAAAGCATTCAATGCTGTACGCATTTTTTCGTTTCTGTTAGTCATATACAGTATCTCTCAAAAACACTTCTTAGAAAGACCCAAATGGCTGATCAAGAAAACTTCTTTTTAGCTAATATCAACCCAATATGCTTAGGGGTAATTCTCTTGGTAGGCATATTAGTTTTGATATTCAGTAAAAGCCGACGTATCCTCAATTCTTTACCGGGGTTTAGTACAAGTATCGGGGTACTAGGCACTTTCTTAGTCTTGTATTTCTATTTATCATCAGAAGACTTAAACCTAGAAAAGATAAAGGATGTAAATGCTCTAGTACAGAATCTGGCTGCGGCATTCTCTACTTCTATTATTGGAATTATTGGTAGTGTTATATTCTCATTTTTGGTAAAAGGAAAACTAGACTGGCTGGAAAAACAGAACAACTGGGACCAGCATCCTGCTGCTTTATTAAAAGATCTTATAGAGAAAACATCTAGCAATCAAGAGCATATTCTTACACTTGCTAAATCAGTAGACAGCTTAACCAGTAACTTAGTAAGCGATCTCGCTACGGTATTCGAAAAGGTAGAAAAAAACATTGGACAAACGCTAATTGCACTCAACAATCAGGCGAAAGACATGTATTCTGAGGAAATGAAAAACACTACCCAAGAAATGCTAGCTGGCTACAGTCAAAAGGTAGACGACACTTCCAAAGAGTTAATAATTCACCTCCAAAATAAGACTAAGTTACTAGAGCAAAGTTTCGCCAGCTTAGAGTCGATGCAGGGGAGAGCTGCTACAATGTTAGAAGAATCATCATCAAGCTTTCGGGGCGCTGTAGAGCAGTACCAAGCGTTGCAAGAAACAGCTACATCGGTAATTGGAGAAGTAGATCAAAAAAAGCAGCGATTTGATGAGCTTGTGAATAATGTAGAAAGCCTACTGGAAACCATCAACAAGCGGTCGGAAGGAATTATAGCTATGCAACAACAGCTGACCGATATTGGCAATGTTGTGGATCAATTGGATCGACTGAAGCAAGAGTTAAGGAAGGTAAATCAAAACGGCTTATAACATGTTTGGAGGATGGGAAGACAACGGACAAGATAGTAGCTGGATGAGCTATACCGATTTGATGACTGGCCTGCTTATTATCTTCATCATTACGGCACTCTCACTTTCTTTGCTAAAAACCGACGAGGATGTTATTGCCAGTAAATACGAGGAGTTAGTTGATGACTTCAGTGTGCTCTTTGAAGATAACCCCACCATTAGCATTGCGGATAGTGCCAGCATCAGATTTACAATAGGTGATAAAGCCTTTGATGAGAACGAACACAAGCCTACAGAGGCTTTTAGAGAAGTTTTGGACAAGTTTATTCCGGCTTATTATCGACAGCTTCAAGACATCTACGAAAACGGGAGGGATTCATTTGTTATTCAGGAAATTCGAATAGAGGGACATACTGACAGTGTTGGTGAATACATTAACAACTTAGTGATTTCTAGTGCCCGTGCACTTGAAATCCAGAAATACATTGTTCGTCATCCGTTCTTTAAGGATTCGTTAGACAGCAACTTTAAAGCGTTTGCATTAAGAAATTCAATCCCAGTTGGCTATGCCTACACCCGGCCACTGAATTTGCAGGGTGAAACAATTACCAACATGCAAAAGGAGGGGTATTCGCCTGAGAAATCTCGTAGGGTAGAATTCAGGGTTCTCATAGATTATCTAGAAAAATGATAGTACGAAATATTAAGGAATATCGGGACGCACTAATCCCTGGGAAAGAAATTACTTGCCTCGGAGATAAAGCAGGCGATCCTTTACTAACTGATTTTACGAAGAGCACTTTTTCGGATTATCTAAGAGACTTGTATGATTTTGCAACCATACCAACGTATCAGGTATTTTTTGAAATGCTGCAAAATGCTGATGATGAAGATGCCACTCATGTCTACATTTATTTCACTAATCAAGGGTTTCTTGTTATCAATAATGGAGCCCCATTTGAAACCAACTTTGGTAAAGACCGGCAACTACGCTCTTTTCTTACAAAAGGACAGGGTGGTAAATCGGATGATAGCAGTAAAACAGGAGAGAAAAGTAGAGGGTCTAAGCTTTTATACGACCTGTTCTTAGATGAGTACAATAGCGAATTTAAAGACAATAGGTCTACCAAGGAACGTATTTACGAAAAGCTGATTGAAAAGCAAGAAGGCCTTTTTCTATTCAGCTGGTCCGATTTATCACAATTAGAAAAACTAAGGACTGGTACTTCCCCCCCTGAATTTACAGGTAACTTTCAGGATACTTCTATTCCTTTATTAACCAAAATTCTATTTAGTTACTATCCGGCTTTTTTAAATGAGGAGAAATATACAGTTGCTGGTGAAAATAGATGTCTATTTTCTGATGAAGAACTAGATCGACTAAGGGCATTTCTAAAGCAAGCCTTTCCTACGGATACATCACTACTGACTTTTCAAAGAGGAGCCTTACTTTTTCTGCCACTTGGTAAGGGAAAGGAAAATATATTGGCTTCTAAGGTCGAGGAATCAGTAGGTAAAGAAATACCAAATTCATTTCCCTTCCTTAAGTCCTTACAACAAGTACAAATAAATGGAAATATTTACAATAGAAGCACTAGAAAGGAATACAAGGAGGTTCATTCTATTCTTTTCATATATGCAAATTTCAGACTCCTTCTCCCTCATAAAAAGACAAGTAATTACGTTAACTTCTACATTAACTTTCCTATCTCACAGACTAACTTGGGTCTTAAATTTCTAATCAATAGCCGGGAGTTTGAAGTTGATGGTGGACGGCAGCGGTTGGATATTGATGTTGCCAAAAACAAAGGCACGTTAGAAACTATTAGTGAGGTTATTTGCCAGTGGATTAGGGAGGCTGAACTTACCGAACTCAGGAACTTCCTTGTTGCTCTGATTCACACAAATAAGGATGGGGAAGTACACCGACAATCGTTCTACAAAGAGCATTACTACGAGCATTTTAGAATTGCGCTTCAGCAGCGAATTCCTACTGCTAACGGGATGTTTGCCTCACGAGAGAAGGTGAAATTTCTACACTCGGAGTTAGAGGTGCGCCCCAAAGACTTAGGGATAGATGGAATTCACTGGCTGGATCAAGAACTTTCTGACTACAGAGAACTAATTACGGCCTTCTTAGAAATCGAAACCTGGAAAATTAACGATTTACTAAAGGCAGCAGATCGAGAAAAAACAAACCAGTGGGTATCAAATCTTACCTCAAAAAGCTACTCGCTATTTCTAAAGGAAGTTGATGGATTGGCATTAGAAGAAGCAATGCTAAAAGAGATGCCCCTATTTCGTTTCCCGAACAATAAAGTATACAGTTGGTCAGAAATCGAAGCATCTCCTAACTTAATCTGGTTAGACGATAGGGTTACTGAATTATCAAATGTTCTGGACCACTATAAAACTATCTCCTACAGTTCTGAGCACAGGTGTTTTCCACCAGGAATGCTCGGTGAATTCAAGGAGTGGAATACACCAGCATTTTTATACGATCGGATTGAACCTGTTCTTGGCAGTAAAGACCTTTCTCGCTATGACAAGTGGTCAATCTGGAGTATTCTAAAGGATCAACTAAGCTTATCCAATGAGTTTTTAAGAAATCAACTACTACTATTCTCTGATCAGGGTGGAACCCAAAGGGCACTAGCGGAACTTGTCAAGGAACCAGAAGATACTTTCCCTAGTGGCTTACTTAAACACAGAAAACTTTCTCCTCAGGAATATCAAGCGTCGTTAAAACCTTTTCTAAATCAAAAGGAGGAACATTGGCAGCTAGTTCTTGATTCTTGGCCAGCAATAGAGCAGACCATAAGTGCTGCTCCTAATACTTACGCTCAATTTATAGGGGATCTCAGGAGTTGTTATAACAACAGTAAAGAAAAGGTACAACTGGAAGATGACGTTAATTGGATCGTCAACAGCCATGGGGAATTAATAAACACAGCGGAGTGCTTCCTCCCTGCTTTGCCTAAGGGATTCTCCGCTGAACAATACTCTTCTTTAGTCGATATAATTGAGCGAGTTAGTGATCTTCAGTTACCTGGCTACAGTATTCTCTCAGCATTACATGATACTCCTTTTTCTTCCTTGACTATAGGTAACTGGCCTCTACTTCGTGAGAGTTGGTCCGGTGAAAACCATCAAATAAATGAAGAGGAAATTAGGCTATTAAAAGGGCTTAGTGATGCACTTTTTGATTTTTTTATTTTGAGTCAAGATTCACGCGGAATTCATATCAGACTCAAAGAAAAAAAAGAGTACCAATATTACACAGAAGATGAGTGGGTACAGACAGCGTTACAAGACTCAGATACCTTCTTTTTACTACCTTCAAGCTTGTTACCTATTCTGTCTGGAGATACAAGCTTAGTCCTAAAAACAAACGGCTTGCCGAATAGGCTGGTAGAAAAACATGGCAAAGACCACAAGTTTGTACGTTTAGTAGCTCAGTCCAATGATCCAACGTTAATCAAAAAATATCTGCACGGTATTCCTACTATAGAACTCAACTCTAAAGACGAGCGAGAAAGTCTCAGTCAAGAAGTAGAAGGGGAATTGATAAAATTGCTTAATCGGGCAATTCAGGAGACAACCATCGGACTGGTACGAGATGTGGCATTAAGCAAAATCCAACTGGACGGAATCAGGATCAAAGATTATACTTACAGTCCGACCATCACAGTTTCGGATAAAGAAAGAGAATTTGTTAGGGAATTTCCGCTTGCTAAAATCATCCCAAGCCTAGCGGATAAAACAGAAGCTATGGACCGAATTAAGTCCAAGCTAAGAGGGGTATTGGGTAATTTATTTCAAACTGAACAATATAAACCTGAAAAGGCTTATCAATTTGTTCAATACTTAACTGCGCTTGATTCACCCGAACAAATTGCTTTCGCAGTTGCTCAGGCTTATGCTAAAGATTGGGCATCCGGTCCTCATTTTTCTCCTGAACTTATAGCATCAATAAATGAGCAAGAACGACTAAACGCATTTTACCAATATGATTTAAAGAACTTAGATAAGTACAAGGTATTGGGAGAGGTGGTATTGAAAGCCCTTGTACCAATAGGCTTTCCGTCATACCTAAGGCTAGAAAAAGAAGTATGTCCTGATTGGATATTAGCCTTTTTGAACGAAAAGCCAGAAGATAAAGAGAAACGTCTTGCATTTTTAGAAAGCAATGGCTTACCTGGGAGAAACAGTGCCATCGCTGAAACTAGATGGCGCCTGGAAAAACAAGAGTATTGCACGAAAGATACTATTGAAGAGGCAAACCATTATTTTCCTGAACTCTTACGAAATACTCTACAATGGTATGCTCAAAAAGAAGTATTGCTAGCGCCTGATTCGGATCGTGCAAGAACGCTGAGGTATATCATTGAAACATTGGGAGGAATTTCTAAAGCCGCTTATTGTCTGGTTTACCAATCTGATTTCAGTAAATTGAAGCTGATAAGATTGAACACGGAGGAGGTCTTTGCTGCTTACGAAGGTCGTATTCGTTTGGATGAGCAATTGGTGTGGATGGAAGTTGGAACACTACTTGCCAGAAAGTTACTGTGGGAGCGTCAAGCTATTTCTGGAAAGGATAATATCCCCATCATAAAACTGAACAGTGAATATGACGAAACTAGTGACTATGATCCTGAAGAATGGATCGCTCTGTTTTACCAAAATTGGAAAGAAAAAGTAGATACAAACTTTCAAATCTTCACCAGTGAACAAAAAATATCGCTCGCTTATAGTTATCAGGTCGGCAATGGAGTCTGGCAATCAATTGGAACTTCTGATCAAAGACAATGCTATCGCAGAGAAATAACGAATGATAGTGAAACAAGCGTTCAGCTTTACGTACACATAGATGGGGAGGAAAGTGTACTGGAGCGTTTATTCGAAAACAGGGAAGAGCTTTTTCAACCAGGAGAGGCAGATTACTTAACCCAATTACAGGCGTTTGCGCTCCGGCAGGCACAGCTGCCAGCAGGTGGTAGTTCCAACGCTTTACCTGAAGGCCCTACGGGAGAGGCCCTAACTGGCCCAACCATTTCTGGTGCAACTGATCAGGAAGTAGAAAAAATACAAGACAACCTTACCTCTGTCAATAAAATCCTTAGCCAGCTCACCAAAGAAGACTTGGAGGCTTTGGCTAAAGATCCTAGTTTGTTGAAGGATATTGCTGATCAAGAAAATGACCAGGCTACTCCCAATCAAATCATCGGGTATATTGGAGAATGCTTGATCTACCATTACCTACATAAAATCCAGCGAGGTCGTAATATTCAATGGACGGCCATTGGGCAAGATCCTACTCCTTACTACGATATTACGCTGGATTTTAACGGGAAACTCTTCCAAGTTGATGTCAAAACCACGATAAAGCCGATTCAAGACCTCAATGAATCAGCAGCCTTCTATATCAAGCGCTCCCAATTGAATCATATGAAGAATGAACAACCTGAAAATTATTGGATTGTCAGGATTAGCTTGAAGGATTTAGGCTTAGACGGCCTGTATTCACAAGAATTAAAGCATCTCACTTCTGTGTACTCCAAGGAGGAAATCATTGAAAAAAATCGGATGCTCATCGAGGAAAGGATCAAGGAATTCTTGAGTATAGAGGATAATATTAGTCTTATCAAGAGGAAGCAATTAGCTTTTAAAGTGGCTAGACCTGGAAAAACAGAGCAAACGCCTTTTGAGTAATAATATTGAGCAACATTTAACTTGTTGATGATTTAGAATATGCTAAAACTAACTTTGAAGATGCCTGCCAAGGCGAGTATGATTCTTTCCTAGATTATGCTACCCAAACATTTGATGAAATTTACGCACACTTGATTCCGGAAAGCTTACGCATTTATATTGACTACGCTGCATTTGCCCGCGACCTTGACGCTGAGGGTTACCTTATCGAAAGTGGGTATGTCTTCCGTCCTGTATAGGGGGGATTCATTATATAGATAATTTAGAAAATAGAAAAACTAATTCAGTATTTCAATGTCACCATAATTCCGAGATATAAAGCCTGTTTGTCCTGTTTCCACATCTCTTATCCTTACCCATTTATCACCTTCTTTTTCCAAGAAGACTACTCTACGACTTGGACGAAGTGTGAGAACAAATGTCTCATTATCAATTCGTTGGCATTCGCTGCTCAATTGATTAGTTCGACCGCATTTGTTTCTCTCGAAAACTTCTGCATCTGTCAAAATTCTTTTCCTGAGAGCTAGTGCTTCAATCTTAGTACTTATTTTATATTCTTCCCCCTGCACATATTCAGAAAATCGAGAAGAATCAGCTGCATCATTGGAAATAGAGCTATTCAGATAATGATTGAGAACAATACTTCCCCAAGTACCAATTAATCCAATAATAGCGACTAGAATAGTAATTCTACCATTTGTATTCTTTGTATTCTTTGTATTGCTCGCCATTGTTCTGGTATTTGAAAATCAATTTAGATAAATGTAACTAAAGATAATTTCCCTTGATAATATTGTCCACAAAAACGACCGTTTTCCCGAACAGCATACTCCCAATCTTACTTTTCTACTCCAAGGAGGAAATTATTGAAAACAATCGGACTCTCATAGAGAAAATGATCAAGGAATTCTTGAGTATAGAGGACAATATTAGTCTTATCAAGAGAAAACAATTGGCTTTTAAAGTGGCAAGGCCCGGGAAGTCGGAACAAACCACTTTCGAATAGATCCAGCAGCCCTTACAAATCCACCCCCAACGCATTCAGCTTTAGCGAGTTCATCTACTTCAGTAAAAGAGGCAAGTCATCTTTTCCCTCGTAATTATGATTGTTTTATTTAGTACCTAGATATTTAGAACCTATTATTAGCTGACATTTATTAACTTTCAGCGGAATCATACTCGATATTTTTTAAGTACGCAATTCTGCTGCGTAGTACAAATTTATCTTTGTACCCATAACAAGATCATTACGGATTTATGAACAATAGCAAGTTGGAAGGTTCTGAAATTGCAGACGAGACCCTGAGCAAAGTATGGTCTCTCCTAGCATCCCTAGAAAATGGAGGATACTCACGGAATAGTTTTCCGCTTGTGTTACTTTTAGTTTCGCTCCACAAGGATGATCACCTATCTTATTCTCCTTCTTTATCCAATATGTCTTTGGGAGAATATCTAAGTTACTGTATTGAGCGTATACCAAGCGTTGATGCCCAACACTATCAGCAAATTTATGAGGTCCTCGTAGCAAAAGTAAAACAGAAGAGTAACGGGGAACTATCAACTGCACTTGCTACCGTAAAATCTATTGATCAGGAGAGCCTCCGTCAGCACTTCCCATACATCTTTGAAGAACTCCTTCATCAGTATAGTAAAGCACAAGGTAGAATAGGTGGTGAGTCGCTATATCCTTCGGAGTTAAGTCGTTTGCTAGTTGCTTTAGCTAAGCCGGTAAAAAAAGCCAAAATATACAACCCCTTTGCCGGTCAGGCCTCCTACGCTGTCTATTTGGAGGCGGAACAGGAATATTTTGGTCAAGAAAAAAATATCGAAACTTGGGCATTGGGGCTATTGAGATTAATGGCGCACAATCGAATTGAAAAGACTTCATACAAATGCGAAGACTCCATACTTGAATGGCCTGACTCGCAAGAAAAATATGATTTCGTTTTTAGTGCCCCTCCATTTAGAGTAAGGCTAAAGCATCAATACGGAGAACAAATTGGTGACATACGTCGTATTGAAGAATTCTTAATCGCTAAAACGCTGCCGTCCTTAAATAGCCATGGGAAGCTACTGGCATTACTACCACAAGGGTTTCTGTATTCCGGAGGATCTCGCGGGAAAAATTTGCGTGCCCAACTCATAGACGATGACCTTCTTGAAATGATTATTTCGTTACCCGCAGGGCTATTACATAATACGGGGATTCGCACAGCAGTGCTGGTATTAAACAAAGCAAAGAAGGCTCCTGGTTTATTTCGCTTTGTGCAGGCAGATGAATACGTTGTTTCAACAGGTCCTCAAGACAAAGTTCTTGATAATATAGCACTCCTTACTATTATCGAAAATGATCGAGAATCTGATAATATCCGGATAATATCGAAGGGCGAAATTCAAGATCAGGACTATAACCTGAATGTTTCGAGGTATTTTGTTAAAGAACATTCTGGTGTAGAACTCGAAAAAATCCTTACTTCAATCAAAGGAGAGCGCAAGAACCTCCCGAAAAAAGGAAAGTATGTTCGCATCCGAGACTTGAGTGATGATCCATTATCTTTTCAGCTTAATGTTGATAATATTGAGGTCAGTGAGCTAAAACCACATACAGCAGCAATCACAGAGTCGTGTTTACTACTCGCCATGCGTTGGAATAAACTCAAACCCACTTATTTTCGCTTTAATGGCACTCCAATCTATTTCTCCAATGATATTGAAGTTTTTAAAATTAACGAATCTGCGGTTAATCCGGCCTTCCTTGTTAATGAACTACACACTGACGAGGTACTAGAACAAGTAGCAGCATATCAAAGTGGCACCTCAGCTGTTGTAAGACTAAACAGAAGGGACCTCTTTCGGATTAAGGTCAAGCTCCCTTCATTTGGAGAGCAGCTTGCAAAAGTTCAAGGTCTCAGAGAATTATCGGATCGCATCAAGACGCTACAAGCGGAACGAAACGCACTCGCCCATGGTAAAGCAATTAGTCAGTTTAATGAATTTGCCTCTCTTAAACATACACTTGGTCGACCACGGCAGAATATACTAGACTGGTCTGATAACCTAATACATTTTTTTACAGAAAATGGTCAAAAAACAGAAGAACTTAATCAAGCGTTTCTAGACTTCTATCAGACCAGTATCACAGCAGCATTAAAAGAAATCAAAAGCGACATAAACTTCATCAGTGAGGTACTCGAGAAAGGAGAGAACGGCCTCGTTTTGAACGAACATCCATTAGGCCTTGTATCTCTTAATGAATTAAACACAATTGTAAGGGCTCAATCCACCAGTGGCTGGAAGTTCAAAATATTTAAGAGTCTGATAGAAGGCGAAAAGCTTAAAGAACGTGGTATCGAAATGAATGAGGTACTATTCAGAGCACTCATAGATAATATCCTAACTAATGCCAACAAGCATGGATTCAAAGAAAAAAGTGATTCAAACGAAGTTCTAATTGAATTGACTGAATTGGATGAAGTTCTCACTTTAGAAATTAAAAACAATGGACAACCATTTCCTTCTAATTTTAATAGAGAAAATTTCATCCAAAAGTACTCAACGGTACACAGCACCATAGGTAGTGGGCTTGGCGGTTATGATATTCACCGAATTGCAGTCTATTTTCAAAACCCCGATTGGAAACTTATCTTAGAAGACCCTATTTTTCCCGTTCAATTTATTTTTCAATTCCCTATTAAACCAATAAAATAATATGGCAGCTACTTTTTTTAAAATCCTTTGGATTGATGATGAACACGAGAAACTTGGCGGCACAATTGGCCGTTTCAAGCGTAACAACATTCAACTTGTCCCTTATAAGTCACTGAATAGCGGCATGAGTGAATTGGAGCGAAATTACTCCGACTATGACGGAGTATTGCTTGATGCTAAGTTCTTCAGATATGACGATGATACCCCGGGCACTGAAGACACTGATGTTGTTTTTCGTGCCAAAGAACGACTTCTTCAGCTACCAAAGAAGTTTGAAATATTCGTACTTACTGGCCAAGCAGAAGCCTATGCGGATGATACTTTTCATAAAAGCTTTCCGAAAGTTTATGAAAAAGGAAAGGACAATGATATAGAAGAGCTCATACAGGACATAACAAAAGCAGCAGCAGAAAGCACAGACACACAGCTCAGACAACTTCATCACAGAGTATTTGAAGTATGTACTGAGCAGTATATTGGCCAACAATCAGCTAGCGACTTATTAGCTTTGATCAAAGCTGCAGATGCGTCTGACACAAAACATTATGTTACTGCTATTCGCAAAATCATAGAGGATTTATTCCGAGCGTTTAATCGACACGGTTTGCTCCCAGACGAATTTGTCATTCCTAAAATAACAATAAATCCGAGTGGGAAGTTTTTAACAGATAAAGGTTATACGTTGCCACATAGTGGTAGAAAGTACAGGTTTAATCACCATGAAAGCACCCGTCTACCTCAAATAATTACACGCTGCTTATGGAGTGTACTTGACATCACCCAAGCTGGCTCACACCGTTCTCCAGTTGATCAACATTTTGATGAAGTTAAAACGCCTTATTTGTTCCAAAGCACACTTTTTCAGCTAATGGAGATCATTGCGTGGTTTAAAATTTATATTGATGGAGGGCCAAAGAAAAACAATTGGGATAAAATTGAGCGGTAACCACTATCTTTTATAAGAGAAAGAGCCTTACCCCCTACAAATCCATCCCCATCCTATTCAACTTCAACCACGTCATCTGCTTGTCGTAGTTGGGGAGGATCTTATCCACCTCATTCCATACAGTGGCGGTCAGATAGATCGGAATATGCAGGACGCTACGACTTCTCATCAATTGCCCAAAGGCTTTACTCAATCAATACCTGGACCATTTGACTCTCTTCTTGCGAAGCAACTTGCAGGAGGTAATTACCTGACACTAGATTGGATACATCAAAAGTGAACTCAGCAACGTTCCNAAGCTTAGTTCCTTTAGCTGATCTAACTAATTGTCCCAAGCTATTGGTTAAGGTCAACTCATACTCACCCGTATGCTCCCCCTCAATTCTTAATTGGACAAGGTTAGTCGCCGGATTTGGAAAAACAGAGATCACGGATTCCTTAACAATGTCATTAGTGGAAACAATTACCACTTCAATTAACTTAGTAATGCTGGTAGTGCCACAAGTACTTGTTGCCGTCAATTCTACCGTGTAAGTTCCACTCGTTTGATAGATGTGTGTGGGTGAAATTTCTGTACTGGTCTGTCCGTCTCCAAAAGTCCACATGTATTCAGGCTCTTCAGTTTCATATTGCGTCTGATTGGTGAATGCTACCATGTCGCCTTGCAGTACTGAAGAAAAATCAGCCATAGGGGCAGATTGTACCGTAATGTACCCCTCTTGTGTAATGGAATTAGTCCCCGCTGTATTACTTACAGTAAGTGACACTGGATAAACACCGGCCTCCTCATAGGTGATGGTCGGATTCGCTGCGCTAGACATTCCCGGAGAGCCTCCAGGGAAGTTCCAAGCGTACGATGTTGGACTACCTGCGGACTGATCAGCAAAGCTCACCGTTAGTGGCCCGCATCCCCCTTGGACATCTGAACTGAAATTTGCTGCTAAGGCCGCATTGAACACAACAGAATAACCATAGGGAAACCGCCAACTATTATCAGTAGGTATACTTCCACACTCCAGGTAAAAGGTACCAGGGCCGACCTGCCGGTTAAAACTAATATTGCTTTCCCCTAAGGCTTGCACCTCTTCCAGTATATTGTAACCGTCGTCAAGTAAAAATAGCGCAAAACCATGCACCGGTATATTAAAAACATCCACTTCCAGGAGTCCGCTTTCTGGGATTTCTAATACATAGTTGTCCCAGTCAATTACGTTATCTGGAGCAGGGATCGGATTATTCAGCGGCTGTATCGTAGAATGGCCGTAGTAAAGTGAATTTAAAGGAATTGGGTAAGCCAGTTCGTAGAATCTCGGTTCGTCTAAACCCTGGATGAGCACCGAATGATTCTCCGTATGGATACTTAGGTGGCCCGTTGTTACGTCAAACCGATCTGCGTTTAAATTGGCCAATGGTGGCTGAGCCAGCAGGTAATTGTTTAAATCCGCCCTAACTTCAGCCACGACACCATCTCCTCCCAAAGGATTTCCTACGCCGACAATGCAAGCATAGTTCACATCAGCCGGTGCTATCTTCTGATTCAACCCGTTAATGTTATCACCAATAGCCCCATTGCAGTTGATGTCATCGTTGTAATAGACCGAAAAGGCACTTTCAAAACCTCCCTCAAGGTATTGTCCCACAAAAGGAAAAGAAGGATACCGCAAATCTCTCACTGCCTCGGAAGACTCATCAATACCAAAAAACAGCCCTAGAGATGCTCCGGTGACGTTACTCCCTCCATTGGGTGTTCCTATGGTCAGCACTTTGGCTACGTGATGATCTCCATCTGGCTGCCAATTATTCGGGTTTTGCAGATACTCTCTAGATGCCAGACCTCCCATACTATGGCCCACTAGAATAACCTTTTCCGCACCTGTCGCGTCAAGGACCTTTTCGACCGCATCGCTAATCGCCCAGCCTTGTTTTACGATGGCTGATTGGTTACTATAGTCATCATTGAATGGGATGCCATCATTACCAACGTACAGATCTCCCTCGGTAGAGACATCAAAATTGACATAGTAGTAATCGCCTACCCCCAGGTTGGAAACGTTGACAAAAGAGGTGATAAAACCATCAGAGGTAAACTGGTTATCATCTGGGTTCAGGCAATAATCCAGTCTACCACCGTAACTCCATCCGTAATACTGTTTTGCCTCGGTCGTAAAATCAAACCAGGTTGTACTTTGACCAGTCAATCCATGCACAAAAATGATAGGATAGGTGGTTTTTTGTGTGCTGATAATAGTGCTGCCAATATTGAAGGTCAAACAGCTTGTGTCATCCGAAGCACAAAAGAGGTTATTTTCATCAGATTCAACTACATCATCAAAAGGATCTATCTCATATGCGATATAATAATCACCGGGAACTAAAGTACTCGGAATGGGACACAGAAAGTCAATATCCTGACTCTCCCCCGGAGCTAACTCTCTTATAGAAACTCTGCCGATGATCTCTTCATCTGTTACTGTTAAATCCTGACTAAAATAAATGAATAGATAATTTGCGGGTGCCGTCTGATTGCCAAAATTGGTTACCTGTGCCTGAACCAAGAATAGCTCACCTCGATCTACTTGATCTGATTGAAACGCTGCTGCTGAGAGTGCTAGATCGGCCTGGCCAAGTAAAAAATTAGCAAATAGAAAGAGTACTGTGAATAGGGGTGTTTTCATTTTTTATTTTATTATTTTTTCAAAGAGGAAATTATTTTAGCGTAACAGTAATAATCGACTGCATCTTGATAATTTTTTGATTAAAAATACCATCCGTCCACTAGAATCAGGCTTTAAAAACACTTAATTTACATTCAAGCATTTTCAACTACTCAGTTATCGCTTCAGTCTTTTGTCTTATAGTATCGGGAATGGATACTGGCGAAGGAGAATAGGTTTGTAGACATGAGCGCATTTGTAAATTATGGAATAGAAGTCATCCTATTTCTACGACCATAGCTATCTAAAGTTACAACTAAATTTAAATCTTAGGTAACTTATTTCTCTTTTCTACCGTATAGGATAAGAGATTGAGAAAACACAACAACTACACACTCCCAATGACTACGAGAAAACAGGGGGAAATAATTTTCTGGAACGGAGAATATGGATTTATAGAAGTCGATTTTACGGAAAAAAGTATCTTTTTTCATGCCAGCCAGGTGAATGACGAGTATGCTGATGTTCAGCTGCTAGATCACGTTTCTTTTAAAGTAGGTAAATCAACGAACCCCAGACACCTTGGTGAACCAGTTGCTTACCGTATTAAGTTTATTGAGCGTGGTGACTACGCCAAATACCGCCGGGTAGTTGGGCAATTAAAAGGATGGAATGGACGATTCGGGTATATCTATTCGGAGCAGCTTGATAAAGCTACTTTGTTTTATCATACCCGCCTAGCAAGAGGCAATCATGCATTGAATGATGGGGATTATTTGGTCTTCTCTCCGGTGAAGTCTTCTAAGAATCCGGATGATCAATTTGCTTTTTTTGCTTACCCATTTCATACAGAACTAGACAATCAATTCTTGTTAGCGTTATGGAAAGATAGTAGCTTATCTGCTGTTGGAGAGGTAATTATACTCAAGAATAGGCAGGAGGAATTCCTTTCTTTTCCCCAACGGTTTGAGATAGAGTTGGAGCTGCTGTTAAACCTTAGAGAAGATTATCCTTATACACCTATTAAAGCGTTGATCGACTCTTACAAAAGAAATTTCACACCTGAATATGAACGCTTAAAGCTTTTCTTACCCGAAGAAATTTTAATTCAGCTGTGGGAAGACGAAGTTATTGATACTTACAACCTTGAGCAGCTCAAGTCTTATTTTTATCGCGCTTCTGCACCAACAAAACGCGCCATAATATCCAGATTCACGACAGAAGATCAGGAAGCTGTTCTGGAATATTTTTTTGATCGTCTAATGCGAAAAGGTAGTTTCGAGAGGACAAATAATGACTTGAAGACCTTTCTTGATCTCATTTGTCGGAATCCCGAAACTGAACAATTAGCGCTCCTTGAGCGGGCAGAGGTAAGCTTGTATCAACATTTAGCTCCTACTGATATTATTGAGTTGTGGCTGAAGGGGTACATAAATACGCCCCCGCTAACCTTTCTACAGGAAAATCTGAGTATAAACGACTTAAACCGCTGGCAAGATCCGGACGGTAAACTAACTTCCCACCTACAAAAAATCGTAGAAGATTACTTTGCGAACTTACGCTTTCATCTCAATTTTGAGGAAGCGTATGATCAAATTGTCATCGCGTTAAGATTTTTAAAAAGTGTTGATGAACCACTTTTTAAAAAGTGGTTACATGCAGTGAATACCCAGCTGCAAGCTGGTGAGAAATTAATTCTCTGGCTTTTCTTTCCTGAGAGCAATTTTGTTCCTGAAAGCTATCTATCAGAAAATGGGCAGCAAATAGATCCATTCTGGGTGATGAACTATTTATTAGTGGCCGTAGCGGAAAAGCGCGTTATACCACCAGAGCTAGTGCAAAATATGGAAAACCTTATTGCCGAAGATCAACTCCTGGAAAGCGCTAAAAAGTTTAAATGGAATAGGATTGTTAAACCTGTAGCGAAAGGAGATGATTTCTCTTTTTTAGCACAAACTAAAGCATACCTCCAGCAAAATGCCAGGGAAGATATCAAGCTCGAAAGTATTGGTGTTTTTCTTTTCGAGCATTTACCCGCCTACCGGGTTGAACATGTGCGGATGTGGATCTATGCGTATGTTCCAAAAGGTTTTCTGAAATACCAAGAATTCCGCCAGCTATTTAAACATCTCACTAGAGAAGAGCAAAAGTCTTATCAAGGCGGGGTAACAGGATGGAAAAAAGAGGAAGTTATTACGACGGAACGAGAGGCGGTTACTCCTTGTGCCAATTTTATGAAGGATGTGCAAAGGAACATAAAGACCTACCAAGTTCGTGTTAATAATATCCATTTCACTTCTTATAAGTGGGCATTGCGGATAGAGGATGGAACATATACTACGTCGGTAGAAAACGACAAATCGGACGTTACTTTTAATAGTATACCTGTAAACAGTACGTTAGGTGAGATGGAGTTTCGTATCCAAGTTGAGGGGGATAAAGTACTCAATGAGGATGCCTTAAATAAGCTTTTTGAAAAAGTACATAGTGATGAGATAGCCAAAGCGCTGAAAGATGAAGCCATAAATATGGAGGGAGAAAAAACTACTCCCAGTGCCGTTGCCTATCCCGAAGACTGGCACGCACGAAAGCAAAGCATCGCTTATCTACAAGCGCAGCAGTTGAAAGGAGAATCTCCGATTATTTTGGAAGAGGCGAAAGCTCCTTACCGAAGATTAAATGAAGATACGCCTTCTGAAGATATCGTTTTAGAAACGACCCAACTATTCACCCTGGATGCCGGAGAGGACTATCTTATCGTTTGGGAGAATACGGATCTTTCTGAAGATAGAGCAACTTTTCTTTTTAAAACTACACCAGAAAATTATCTGGATCAAATGGATAAACTGGTGGAATACATAACGACACAAGCCCATTTAAGGTCCGCCATAGTGAGTAGAAAAGACGACGGGCACGTGCAAATTTTAAGACACCATCTTGGCTTTGTCGGCAAAATATTGAAAGCCCGTGGCAATCATGAAGCCTTTGACAAATGGCGAGAAAAACTTGAAGCGTATTTTTATGTACCAACGCCCAGCCTGCCTGAACAGGAAGAATTGGATAGCCTGGAAAATTGGTCTTTGGCCCCTTCGGTTCGAATAAGGCGGCAATCTAAAAAAATCGAAGAAGAAGATCTGGAAACCAGAGACGTTTTGATGAACGAATTGAAGGAAAGTGCCAAGAAGCCTTCTGTTCATTCCAACCGGCAATATCAACGCGAACAAATTTTAAAATCCCTGCAAGAGATCAACGCTATCCTAAATCCCTAAACTAATGTCAAACAAAACCATCGAAGACAACATACTTACCGAACTGGAACAATTGAAAGGCCTCGCCAGCCGCTTTAAAACAGCGGAGGAAGCTTACCAAAAGGCTCTGTCTTCGCAAGAATATTTTAAAGGTCTTGAAAGCCGGCTTAAAACAGCGGAAGAAGCTTATCTAAAGTCTTCCTCATCGCAGGAACAGCTGATCGATACGGAGGCACTGAACGAGAAGCTGGAACAATTTTTTCTCCAAGAGCTGGTCAAAGCTAAAGAAGATATCATGGAAGAACGTGTCCACTGGATGGAAAAGCTGGAAGCTCGCTTGAACGCCATTATCAAAGGCATCGAGTACAAGTTCATCACCGAAGGGATCCCCTTTGAAAACCGGCAGCAGCTTATTCAACTCAAAGTAAAACAAGAACAAGACCTCCAACGGATCCAGATAGACAATAAGCAACTTCGCCAACAAATCACTCATTTAGAAGGGCAAACGCGGAGAAATTTTTATCTTATTATTGGGGTGTTGGCCTTGTTAACCCTTGTCGCTTTTGGGGCAGAGGCTTTTAAGTTGTTTGCTGGCTAAAAAGGAAGGTCCAGGAAATACCAATTTCTATTTCCTCTGCTTATATTGCAGATCCTCTTTAAGAAAAATTAAAGTAGTGCTGAAACAAATACTAAGAACCAAGGGTATTAAACAAAAATGGCTGGCCACGAAGGTAGGCGTCAGTGAAGTGACGGTCTCCAACTGGATACAGGAAAAAACCGCTCCTAAAACCGAACATCTTGAAAAACTCAGTGCGCTCCTCGAAGTACCGCTGGCTCAACTGGAGCAGACCTATGGTAAGTAGTAAGAATACCTACAGCTTTTCTTTTACGGCCGCTTCGATGAAGTTTCACGACTTTGTCCGGCTGGCGCGTTTTGCGGAAGAGGAAGATCCGGGGACGGACCTGGATCCTGATAAAATTATGCGCCGTAGCAATACCCGCACCAACCAGCGCGAATTTCGGGAACTCCTGAAACGCTTTCAGCTCCTGACACCTGCCCAGCAAGCATTGCTCACCCAGGTGGATCCGGCGGGGCAAAAGCAACTGGCCCTGCTCAGTATTTGTAAAGCTTATGCTTTTATGCGGGACTTTATCATTGAAGTGGTACGGGAGAAGTACCTCTCATTGGATTACCAGCTGACCGATGCCGACTGGCAGTCGTTTTTTAATCGCAAGCTCGACTTGCATCCGGAATTGGAGGATTTCGCGCCGTCGACCATCAAAAAAGCACGACAGGTGAGTTGGAGAATGCTGGAACAAGCCGGGCTCATTGAGAGTACCAAGAATCGGCGCATTCTGCCCCAGTTTGTGGCAACACCAATTCTGCGGGTAGTAAGCGAAGATCAGCCCGATTTACTGAAAATCTTCCTGTTGCCTGAACAGGAAATCAACACTTGGGCTGCATGATGGAAAAAGTAAACCTGGCCAGTAAATTCTCGGACCTGCTAGCCATACTGCAAATGCAGAAGTTTCTCCGTATGGAAGCCCTCGGCGGGGAGATTCCTTTCTTTATTTCGACCTACGCTCCACAACAAGAACTGGAGCTGGTCAAAGCCGTGCATGGGCTCGTTAATAAACTCGAAACGAAGGGCATCAAAGTGCTGGAAATAAACTTGTGGCAGATTGTCATGGACATACTGGAACGCGAGCTGGGCCCCAGTGAAATCTTTTCGTTGGAGGAACAAATGGACAAGGATGAATTCAAGCAGGCGCTCCAATCGGTGCTTGATATCAACGAAGTGCTGATGCCGGAAATTCACCAACGGATCGAGCAAGACCAGGCGCAATTGTATTTCGTGACCGGGGTGGGCAATGTGTACCCTTTCCTGCGCTCACACAACATTCTGAACAACCTCCAGAACGTAGCCAAAGATGCTCCCACCGTGATGTTTTTCCCTGGCCGCTATACGGGCCAGTCGCTGGAGCTTTTCGGATTACTCAAAGATGACAACTATTACCGTGCCTTTAACCTGGATAACTACAAATTATGAAACTGGATACGCTTTTTCTGAAAGACGTTAACCGCCCGATTGAGACGGTTATTAAAGCGGATGACCAAGACCACGTACTCACCGAAGTGGAGGAGTACGTCGTCACGCAGGAGATTGCCAAAAAGATCACCAACTTCTTTGCGGCCTACAACGATTACCAAAATGTCAACGGGGTCTGGATTTCCGGCTTCTTTGGCTCGGGTAAGTCGCACCTGCTGAAGATCCTTTCCTACGTGCTGGAAAACAAAGCCTACGAAGAGGTGCAGCTCGGAGAGGTCTTCGCCGCTAAAATTGAGGGCGATGACTTGCTCAAGGCCGATGTGCTGCGTGCAACCCGCATCCCGTCGGAGTCGATCCTCTTCAATATCGACCAGCAGGCGCAGATTACTTCCAAATCCGACGAGGATGCCATCCTCAATGTCTTCTACAAGGTCTTCAATGACCACCAGGGGTATTTTGGTACCCAGCGGCACGTAGCGGAGTTTGAACGCTGGCTCGACCAGGAAGGCCACTACCGTGATTTTATGGAGCGCTTTGAAACCTTCGCGGGCGAGCACTGGACGGTAGGCCGCCGCAAATATTTTGCTCCCAAAACCAAAGATGCCATCGCCCAAGCCCTGGGCGAAATTCATCAGGATGATCCGGCCAAATACCGGGATATTCTGGATACTCTGCGGAAGGACAACCGCATCTCGGTGGAAGACTTCAGCGAAAAAGTAGCCGCCTACATTGCCACCAAACCCAAAGGCTTTCGCCTAAACTTCTACGTAGACGAAGTGGGGCAGTTCATCAGCGACAATACCAAGCTGATGCTCAACCTGCAGACCATCGCCGAAACGCTGGCCACCAAATGCCAGGGCCATGCCTGGGTATTCGCAACCGCACAGGAAGACCTGGAAGCCATCGTAGGAGATAACTCCTCGATCAACAGCGATGACTTTTCCAAAATTCAGGGGCGCTTTAAACTGCGGATATCCCTCACTTCGGCCAATGTAGACGAGGTGATCGAAAAGCGCCTGCTGGCCAAAACAGATCCCGCAGAACAACAACTGGGCCAAAACTGGGCCACCGAACAGGCCAACCTCAGTACCATCCTCTCTTTTTCGGAAGCCGGGGTACAGTTTCGCAAGTTCCGGGATGAGCACGACTACGTGCGCAAGTTCCCGTTCGTGCCCTACCAGTTTGATTTGTTTCAGCAGTGTATCCGCGAGCTTTCCAAGCACAATGCCTTCCAGGGGCGGCACGCCTCCATTGGGGAACGCTCGATGCTGGGGGTTTTTCAGGAGGTCCTCAAGAATCTCGGTAAGGTGGATACGACCACTCTGGTGAGTTTCGACCAGATGTTTGAAGGGATACGCTCTACCATCCGGGGCGAAATTCAGATTGCGATTACCCTGGCGGAGAAGAACATTGTGGGCAATCCGCTGGCCTTGCGCATCCTCAAAGCCTTGTTTTTGGTGAAGTACTATTCCAACTTCAAAACCAATACGCGCAATATCTCCGTCATGATGTTGCAAGCGACGGATGCTGACCTCAAAATCCACGAAGCCAACGTCCAGGAAGCGCTCAACCTGTTGGAAAGGCAAACCTACATCCAGCGCAACGGAGAGCTCTACGAATTCCTGACCGACGATGAAAAGGACGTAGAAAACGAGATCAAAACGACGGACATCGACCAGCAGCAGATCACCCATTTTTTTAACGAAGTGCTCTTTGATGGGGTCATTGCCGATAACCGCATCCGCTTTATTGAAAACAAGCAGGATTACGAATTCACCAAGCGCATCGATGGCGCTACGGTGGGGCGTGATAAGGAACTGACCCTGGAAATCATCACCCCCAATTCTCCCTATTACGGGCAGGAAACCTACTACGAGGGCCAAACCATGGGCGTGACCACCAAAGTGCTTTTCGTGCTGCCGCAGGCACCGCGCTTGCTCCAGGATATTCACCTTTACCTTAAGACTGAAAAATACCATAGATTAAAAAGGTCTAGTACGAACAATGAGACGCTGTCGCGGATCATCTACGAAAAGCAGGCGAGCAACGTGTTGCGTAAGAAACAGCTGATCACCCTGCTGGACCAATTACTGGGACAAGCTACCGTGTACCTCAATGGTACCAGGCACGAAGTAAGCCACAGCAGTGACGGGAAGACCAAAGTCATCAAAGCCTTCCAGGATTTGGTAAAGCTGGCCTATTCCAACTTGCGCATGCTGGGTAAGCTCTCCTACGATGAGAGTACCCTGAAGACCATCATGCGCTCCAAGCAGGATGATCTTTTTGGCAGCGATGAAGCCACTGTGAGTGAAGCCGAAAGCGAAGTGTACAACTACATCTTGCGCCGTAGAAAACAGGCCGACCGTACTTCCATCACCGATCTGAAGGATCACTTCAGTAAAAAGCCCTACGGTTGGTACACCAACGCCTTGCTGTGTATGTGTGCCCGCCTGTACAAGCGCGGCAAGGTGGAAGCTCGCCAGGATGCCAACCTCCTGTCGGAGGAAGATTTCCTGAACAACCTGCTTAACAATCGCACTTTCAGCAATACCCTGCTGGAACCCCAGGTGGAGTTTGACCAGCGTTTGATCAAGCAGCTCAAAGACCTTTACCAAGAACTTTTTGACGAGACGGCCCCCGTCAGTGAAGCCCGCGATCTGGCGCAGCAGTTTAAGCAAAAAGCCCGCGACGAAGCCCGCGAATTGTACAAGCTACTGGGCAATGCCACGGCCTACCCCTTCCTGAGTGCCCTGCAACCGCTGGCCAAGCTATTGGAACGCCTGGGCGATATGGATTACAGCCTGCTCATTCAGCAGGTCGATGATTTTGAAGACCAGCTGCTGGATCCCAAAGAGCAACTGCTGGACCCCATCCGTAAATTCTGGAACGGGGAACAGAAGAAGATTTTTGATCGGGTGAATACCTTTCTCAATGGCGATCGCTCCAACTTTGAGTACGTGGATGCCAGTGAACTGGAACGCTTGCGTGAGGTACAGGCGCACGAGCGCCCCTACCAAGGCTCCATTCTACGCGATGCCAGGGTAGCCATGGAAAAGCTGCAACAAAAAGTAGCCGACCGCATTCGGGAGGAAAAAGAAAAGACCCTGGAGCAGATCACCCAGGCCAAAGCACAACTGGTCAGCCAGCCCGACTTTGGCGAGCTGAGTGCCGAGCAGCAACAACGCGTGACCCAGCCGCTGGAGAGATTAGCTCAGCGGGTACAGGATCAGCGCTACATTGCCTCTATCCGCCAGCACGACAACCAGGTTTCTCAGCTGGTGGCCGATAGTCTGACGACCTACCAGAAACTGCTGCGGCCCGATGCCCCGACGATTAAATACATCACGATCAGTAATGTAAAAGTAAACAGTCACCACCGGGAACTGACGACCCCCGAAGAGGTAGCCCACTACGTATCCGAATTGCAAGCGGAGCTGCTGCGCCATTTGGAAGCCAATCGCCGCATTAAATTATAAGTTCCTTAGCCCCAAGAACAGCACGAAAATAAAATGCGATTTTGGTTTTCAAATAGTTAGCCAAGCGGTTCACTTCAAGCGGGTTAACTATTTGAAAACCTTATAGAAAATCGTATTTTATTTTCTGCGCAATAATAAGTTATGAATACGAACGCCCTCAAGAAATTTGCCCAAAATGCCCGCCGCCAGCTGCTACAACAGGTAGCCGCCAAGCTGGACTACGTACTCACCAGCGATACGGCCGAGCTGCGCGAACGCGCCGCCCAGGTACAAGCCCTGCGCAAAGCCCTGGAAAGCAGCACCCGCGAGCAGCTGGTAGAAAAAGTGGCCTATACCTGGTTTAACCGCCTGATGGCCCTGCGCTTTATGGATGCCAACGACTACCAGCCCGGTGGCCTGCGCGTGGTGTCGCCCCGCGAGGGTTACTCGCTGCCCCAACTGCTGGAAGAAGCCAAGCAAGGCAACTTCCCGCCGGAGCTGGCCCAGGAAAAGCAAACCGTCCTGGACCTGCTGGATGGCCGCCTGCCCAGCAATAACCCCCAGAACGAAGCCTACCGCCACCTGCTCATCGCAGCCTGCAATGCCCTGCACCAGCAGTTTCCTTTCCTCTTTGAGCGCATCAATGACTATACCGAGCTGCTGCTGCCCGATGACCTGACCAGTGAATTCTCGATCGTACACGAGGTGGTAACGGGCATGTCTGCCGAAGACTGCCAGGAGGTGGAGGTGATTGGCTGGCTGTACCAGTTTTATATTTCCGAGAAGAAGGACGCTGTTTTTGCCGCCAAAGGCAAGGTAAAGGCCGAAGACATTCCCGCCGCTACCCAGCTGTTTACGCCCCGCTGGATCGTGGAGTACATGGTGCAAAATACGTTGGGCAAGCTGTGGCTGCAAAACCGCCCCGCCAGCCGCCTGCGCGAGCACATGCCCTACTTTATCGAAAGCCCCTCGGTGGCAGCCGCTGATTACCTGCGAGTAGACAGCCCCGAGGAGATTCGCCTACTGGACCAGGCCTGCGGCAGTGGCCACATCCTGGTGTATGGCTTTGATCTGCTCACTAAAATCTACGAAGAAGAAGGCTACGCCCCCAGTGAGATCCCCGGCCTGATCCTGGCCAATAACCTCTACGGTTTTGAGATCGACGAGCGCGCCGCCCAGCTGGCCAGCTTTACGCTATTGATGAAAGCCCGCGAATACTACCGCCGCCTCTTCCGCAAGGAAGTACCGAAACCCCAGATCCTCTGCTACCAAAATATCACCTTTAAGGAAAACGAGCTGGAAGACTACCTCCAAAGCCTACAACTGGATATGTTTAGCCAGGACCTGCTGGCCGACATCCGCCAGTTTGAGCAGGCCACCAACCTGGGCTCGCTGCTGCGCTTCCGTACGCAGGACTTGCCCTACCTGGAGCGGGAACTGCCGACGCCCGACCTCTTTCTGCTGAATACGCACAACAAGGTGAAGCGCGTACTGCGAGATATGCAACTGCTAACCCAGCCCTACCATTGCGTGGTGGATAACCCGCCCTATATGGGCAGCGGTAACATGAATAAGCCGCTGGGCGACTACGTGAAAAAGCACTACCCCGATAGCAAAGCCGACCTGATGGCCGCCTTTATGGAAGCCGGACTGGCCATACTCTACCCCAAGGGCTATCTGGGCATGATCAACCAGCACAGCTGGATGTTTTTGAGTAGCTACGAAAAGCTGCGCGAAAAACTGATTGAAGACGTTTTCTTTGACACGCTGCTGCACCTGGGGCCGCGTACCTTTCCGGAAATAGGCGGCGAGGTGGTACAGAATGCGGCTTTTACTTTTTGGCACCATAAGCACGAAGCCAAAGGCACCTACTTGCGCTTGGTGGACGATGGTAGCTCTGAATTGAAACGAACCAAATCTTTGGAAGCCGCTCAAAACCCCGATTGCGACTGGTACTACACTGCCCAACAACAAGACTTTGCAAAGATACCGGGGAGTCCGATTGGGTATTGGTTGAGTGAGAACGTTATTTCTGTTTTTAAAGAGAGTTCTTTCTTAAAAGATATAGCAAAGCCTAGGCAAGGTTTAGCGACTTCTGATAATAATAGATTTTTGAGGCAATGGTTTGAAGTGACTTTAGGTAAGTTTGGTTATAATTCTTATTCAGCCTTGAGTGCAAAAGAGTCAAAGAAAACTTGGTTTCCATGTCAAAAAGGAGGGTCATTCAGAAAATGGTATGGAAATCAGAGTATTGTTATTAATTGGTTGAATGATGGAAGAGAAATTATAGATTATGCCGCTTCAAAATATAAAAATGCTACACGGACAATAAAAAATATTTCGTTTTATTTTTCACATGAAGGTATGACATGGTCTACGATCTCTTCTGCTCCTCCAGCTTTTAGATACTCACCAAAAGGTTCGATTTTTGAAACCAAAGGAGCTATTTGCTTTCCAAATGAGGGAGTCAGCATTAACCTATTGTTAGGTGTTTTGAATTCTGTTGTTTCAAAAACGTTTTTAGGGATTTTTTCTCCAACTTTAGATTATCATGAAGGACCGGTCGGTAAAATTCCAATAGTCTATTCCAGCCTATTGAAAAATGAAAACTTTATTGAAAACATTGTTAATAATGCTCGTTCTGTTTCAAAGAATGATTGGAATTCCCAAGAAACTTCCTGGAACTTCCAACAAAACGAACTCCTCCGCATCCACGGCCAAGACTTAGAAGAAAGCTACGACCTCTACTGCCAGTACTGGACGCAGCAGTTTCGGCAGCTGCACCGCAACGAAGAGGAGCTGAACAAGGAATTCATCCACCTCTACGGCCTGGCCGAAGAGCTCACCCCCGATGTGCCGCTGGCGGAGATTACCATTTTGCAGCAGGAGCTGGATCAGAAGCAGCTCAAAAAACTCAGTGCGGCCTACCAAAGCGGCTGGCAGCTGGTGGAAGGGCAGTGGGTGCTGCCGCAGCAGCGGCCTTATCCGGCGCTGCCTTTTGATGCGCAGGAAGTGATGGCGCAGTTGGTGAGCTACGCGGTGGGGTGTATGATGGGGAGGTATTCGTTGGAGAAGGAAGGGTTGGTGCTGGCCAATGCGGGGGAAGGGTTGGCCGAGTATTTTCGGAAGGTTGGAAGTGGGGAGGGGGAAGTCGGAGGTCGGAAGTGGGAAGTCGGAAGTGGGGAGGGGGAAGTCGGAGGTCGGAAGTGGGAAGTCGGAAGTGGGGAGGGGGAAGTCGGAGGTGAAGAGTCCTCCTACGCTGAAGCTTCGGCGGATGGAATGAACTTGTTCATTCCAGATGAGGATGCGATTATTCCGCTGCTGGATGATGAGTGGTTTGAGGACGATATCGTGGGGCAATTTCACGCATTTCTGAAGGCCAGTTTTGGAGAGGAGGATTTTGCGCGCAACCTGGCCTTTCTGGAAGAGCAGCTGGGGCGGGATGTACGCAGCTACTTCGTCAAGGACTTTTACAAAGACCATATCCAGCGCTACAAGAAGCGGCCGATCTACTGGCTGTTCAGTTCGCCGCAGGGGCATTTTCGGGTGCTGGTGTACCTGCACCGCTACACGCCCGATACCATCAGCAACATCCTGAACAACTACCTGCGGGAGTTTATCGAAAAGCTCAAGTCGCAGCGCAGCCACTACGAGCAGCAGGAGATCAGCGGCACCGCCAGCGAGCAAAACCAGGCCACCAAAGCCATCGAGCAGCTCGAAAAGATGCTCCTCGACTGCGAAGCCTACGAGCGCGACATCCTCTACCCCCTGGCCACCGACCGCATCGCCCTCGATCTGGACGACGGCGTGCTGGTGAACTACAACAAGCTGGGCAGTGCGGTCCTCACGGTACCGGGGCTGAACGATAAGAAGGCGAAGAAGAAGGTGAGAGGGTTTGATTGGATTGAGGTGGCGGGGATTAGGGATTGATCAAATTGAGACGGTCAATTACGGCAGTTATGCTTAACTTGACGTATCAAGTTTTATAGACTGTGATACGTATCTGTTTTTTTGGGGAAAAGTATAGTCAAGTACATGAAAAACACGTGTGATGAGCTATGGATAATTTTCCAGGACGCTAATTTAAAAGAAAAACTACCAGTATATGGATAAGTATATTTCAAGGCATATAGATCGGTTGTTGTTAGACCCTAACAACTATCGATTCATAGATAACAAGGATTATCGCCCTATTTCCATTGAAGAAGTTCCAAATGAAAGGATACAATTACGTACCCGTAACTTTTTAGTAGGTAGAAATGAAGAAGGTATTGCCGATCTGATCACTAGCTTTAAATCGAATGGCGTATTAAAGTTGGATCCTATCCAGGTAAAAGAGATACCAGATAGCAAAGATTTTTTAGTCGTTGAAGGGAATAGACGCACAGCCGCCTTAAAATTCCTCTATGAGCAATGGAAAATTGGTAATGATGTAGGTAAGTTAACACAGGAGAGTTTCAAAAGTGTTGATGTCGTTCTTATATCAGATGAAAGCCCTATTCAGCATTTGATTACCATGGGGTTGCATCATATTAGTGGTAAAAGAAAATGGAGTCCAGTAAATCAAGCTCAACTTATCTATGACCTTCGGTTTAAGCATGATATGAGTGAAATGGAAATATGTGATTCATTATCCATAACCAAGCATAGTCTCCGAAGAAACTTAAGGGTCTTGGCTTTGATAGACCGCTACAAGGAAAGTGATTATGGTGATCAGTTTCAAGCGAATAAGTATTCTATTTTTGAAGAGGTCGTGAAGAAAGTGGAAATGAAGTCGTGGTTGGAATGGAACGATGATACTTATCAGGCAGAAAACAAAGTAAATGAAGAAAAACTATTTTCATGGATTTCAAAGGAAGAGGTAATTGAGAGGGATGAGGAAAGTGGTGAAGAAAATAAGATCACCAAAGATCCAATTATTACAAAGAGTCACGAAATAAGAGATTTATCTAAATTCATCAACGACTCAGCGGCAGTCGAACAAATGGAAGAACGCCGAAGTATAACGGCTGGCTTTGCACTAAGTGACGCAGTTGGTGTACAACGATTGCAAAAAGCAATGGACAATATTGGTAAAGAAGTACAAGCTGCTTTTCAATTTAGTGAATATCTCGAAGATGAAGATTACTCTAAAGTTGCTATACTTAGAGATAAATTAGATCGCCTTATTCCGAGTAGCAATGGTGTTTCAGGATTGGTACAGAAGTCTTCAAATCGTTACTTTTCTGATATATCATCACATTTTCATTCTGTGAAAGTTGGGAGTTATCGTAAATTGAAAAACTTAGATATAAGCCAGTTTTCCAGAGTGAATATTATTGCAGGTGGTAACAATACAGGTAAGACCTCTTTATTGGAAGCATTGTATCTGCTGACTCGCCTTAATAATATTCCTACGCTAATCGAGTTAGAACGATTTAGAGGAAGGTTTTACGATGAATTTCATACCAAGTGGTTTGACAAGCTATTTATTTCCAGCATTGGACTTAGCGCTGTTTTTAATGATACCGAGATCGGACTTTCTGTCAATAAGCAAGAAACGGAAGAGCAGATTGATAAAAGCCAGTATCTCAATTCTATTATATCTGAAGCTATCATCAACGGCGAAGAACTGGACGGAACTATCCATTTATTTAACAACAGGGAACCTGAACTGTATTATCAAAAGAGCAAGGTGCTTTGTGAAGCTACCTTTACTAGCCCATACCGATTCAATGATGACCTGTTGATTAAAGCACATGCCAGGGCTGTTGAAAATCGATATTTAGACGAAGTCGTAGCATTCATCAATTCAAAAATGGATGAGTCTATTGAAAAAATAGAAATGATTTCTATCGAAAACGAAAGTCGGTTAATGGTAAGTTCGTCTAAACTCGAATATGCTATTGATCTTACCAAGTATGGAGAAGGTCTTCAGAGAGTTGTAGAAATTGCATTATTGATGGGCTATAGTCAGAACGGAATTATCTGTATTGATGAACTTGATAGTGCTATTCATAAAAGCCTGCTAAGAGATTTTACATCCTTCATACAAGAGGCTGCTGCCAAGTTTAACGTCCAAGTATTCTTAACAACGCACAGCAAAGAATGTATTGATGCCTTTGTAGAAAACTCTTACCCAGATGATGAATTAACGGCATTTGCGTTAAGTGAAAATAACGATGGAAAGATCATTTCTAACTATTTGCCAGGCAACAAACTTAAGCAGCTGGTAGATTCCATAAATCTTGATATCCGATGAATGAATTTACCCAAGTCATATCCTTCTTTTGCGAAGGGCCACATGATGTAGCATTCATCTATAAAATGCTTAAAATAATTGGTTATAAATCCTACGATGCTTGCAAAATAGGGGATCTTCCTATTCCTTTTAACCAACTTATCTTAAATGAGGTTAAAAAATATGACATCGAGAATCTCAATATCATTGAAGTTAGAAGAGGTTTTTTGCCAGCGCGTATCTTACATAAGGAGGGGAAATGTATTTTTCTGTATTCCTTAGGAGGAGACAGTAAGCGAGCCATTCGACAGTCAATGTTGTCGGACTTATTATCTTTTATACCGGAAGAAGGAGAGATTCCAAGATTACCGCAAGACACCAGTTTGTCGGTCATTTATCTTTTCGATGCTGATGAGGTTGGTGTACAGTCTAGACTGAGAACAATTAATAATGAGGTCAACGCTAAGCTTGCTAATAGTAGATTAACATTTGCTAATAATGGCGAATTTCATACTGTCAATCAAATGAATTTTGGGGCTTATGTTTTCACTGGTGAAGATGATGA
Organism: Lewinella cohaerens DSM 23179; assembly: GCF_000379805.1. Taxonomy (GTDB): domain Bacteria; phylum Bacteroidota; class Bacteroidia; order Chitinophagales; family Saprospiraceae; genus Lewinella; species Lewinella cohaerens. Next base: position 126,742 of record NZ_KB903533.1, read on the forward strand.
AACTGGATCGCTTGAATCGATCCTTGTTCCATTGATGCGTCAAGAAAACGAAGTGATTTTTGAAGATGCACAAAGTTTTATTGATACGCATTACGATGAGATGCGGTTATTTCCTTTAAAAATAAGAATTAATGAAGATGAAATAATTGAAGAAAGAAGTGAGAGAGGAAGAGATAAATATAAATTTTATCCCTCTAAATCCCTTATTGGTGTTACAGGTCAGCTACAATGTTCTGGTAAATCAAATGTTGTTTGTATTGGTGATACTGACTTTTTAACGAAGGACAAGTTAACTAATACCCGGAAATCTCTTGAGATACTGGATTTCTTAAAGAGAATTTAACGCAAGAGATTTAAATGGGAAATTCATAGTAGGCTATTATTACAGGGTAAAGGTCAATGAATAAACCACAACTGATTTTTTTTAAATTCACAGAATACGCATCTTCTAATCTCTCAACACGTAAAACTCAGCATTCAACCACATTTTATGGACCTATTCAGTTCAATTGAGCCCTCGCAGCACGAGTTTGCGATCAGAAATGGGGCTTACTATTTTGAGGAAAATTTCTTCCCCAAGAAATATGCCGATGCCTTGTTGGAGCGATTCATCAAGAATATCGAATGGAAGCAGGAATCCATGAACATGTACGGGAAGGAAGTGAAGTTCCCCCGGCTTACGGCCTGGTACGGAGACGATGATAAGCCTTATTCCTTTTCTGGCATCACCCTACAGCCCAAGCCCTGGACCAAGGAGCTGCTCTACATTAAGGAACAAATAGAGCCGCTGGCGGGCGTTGAATTCAACAGTGTGCTGCTCAACTTGTACCGCGACGGCAATGACTCGATCTCCTGGCATACGGATGCGGAGAAAGAGCTGGGCGAAAACCCGGTCATCGCCTCCGTAAATTTTGGCGATACCCGAACCTTTCAGCTCAAGCACATCGAAACGAGCGAGAAAATAAGCATGGATTTGTCTCACGGCAGTATTCTTATCATGAAAGGAGAGCTTCAGCATTTCTGGAAGCACCAAGTGCCTAAAACCAAGAAGGAGAAACAGGCCCGCGTGAATCTTACTTTTAGAGTAATAAAAGACAAATGAGCTACGCGGACAAAATACTGTCTTTATCAGAGCCTTCTTTTGAAGGTATTCGAGCAATTGCGAAACAGCAAATTGCTCATTTACCCAATGGGAAAAAGAACCAGTTGTATCGGGAATTAGAGAGAGGCACCGCTTTGCTAGCTTCTCACGAGCAGATGTGCATGTATTTGTATGCCTTCGGAAACATGCATCAGGCCAAGTTGCGGGATGCCTTTCGAAAAATACCCGAAATTGTTTATCAAGGTCCATTGGAAATAGTGGACTGGGGCTGTGGTCAGGCCATGGGTACGGTCAACTTGTTTGATCACTTGAAGACGCTGGGCTTAGCGGAAAATGTAAAAAAAGTCACGCTGATTGAGCCCTCCTTAGCGGCACTACAGAGAGGTGAATTACACGTAAAGCCTTACGTCGGCGAAGAGGTAGCATTGGTAGCGATCAACGAATATTTTGAACGTTTATCCCCGACTGATATTAAAGGAGGAGAAGGTCGCACCGTTTTGCACCTGTTTTCTAACATACTTGATGTCGCCCAGATAGATTTAAAGCATTTGGCGAATACTGTTGATGACACCGTTGTTTCAGATAATTACTTGATCTGTGTAGGTCCTCTTAATCCGACCAATCATCGACTTGATGCTTTTCTCAGGTATTTTGATTCGGACCTAATCAAAGCTATTTATGAATTCGAAACAAGTACCCTCAATAATAGGAACTGGACCTATAAAGCCAGGATTTACCAGCTGGCGTATAACCAGCAAGGCCACCTTATCCCCATTGAGTATTATCCTACGGTACAATTTCAAGCGGCTTATGAACTGGATGGTATTGGTACGTTGAGGAAAAAGGGGAAATTAGCCTACGATCCTATTTTGACCCATTTCGAAGTAGCTGCTCCTTTCGATTTGGGCGCTAGCGTGTATGATGATGTCCATCCGATCTTGGCGGTACTCAACAATATGATCTGTCGTGGACTGCCAACCAAGAGTAGTATTTACATCGAAGAGGAGTTTAGGAGAGTTTTTGGTTTAACCCGAAAAGAAGAACATTACGGTGAGGTGAAATTCACTGCAATAGAGGGGAATGAAACGCTACTTGAATCGTCCGTTCAATTATTTCAGCAGTACCTGGATAGCCAACAAGCTATTGCGGAAGAACATAAAATTCCGCTCCAGCTTTTGCTGACCCCCATTGCAATAGCACGATTTCAGAAAGTCTTGCTGGAAGCCATCATTACCGAGCAACTATCCCTGGAACAAGATACCTGGCGGATATTGATTGAGGAAAAAGATGTTCCCTACGGTCGCTTAGGAGTCAAGGATTTTCAACACCACTTTCATCATCTCACCCAGCTCAGTGAGGAATATGATACGCTATTTCTACCAAAGATTGAGTTGTACATTGTCAGTAATCAAGACTTTTATCAGTCAGCGCTACAGGCTCAGGAAAACGTCTTTGTCACCATACCTAATTCCCTAAAGAATATGGATTTTGACATGGTGGTTACCCAATCCATGTTGAAGAGCGTCGCCAGTGATATTGAATCCTTCAGCACATTTAAAGTAGGCAACGACTGTTATTTCAATATCAGAACCATCAACGAAGTGAGGACGAATCGGATTATTTACACCTCAGATCTTATTCGTTACAAGAATTTGGTGCAAAAAACACAGCAAGGAGCTTATGAAGAATTAGAAACCGTCGGACCTCATGTTAATTACTTCCTACAACTCTTGTTCCGAAAGGCAACCTTCAGGCCAGGCCAGCTTCCGATACTAGATAGAGCGTTACAAAACCTGCCGGTGATTGGATTATTACCAACAGGAGGAGGAAAGTCTTTGACCTATCAAATTGCCGCGCTGCTTCAGCCGGGAGTAACCATGGTCATCGACCCTCTGAAATCCTTGATGAAAGATCAATTGGATGGCTTAATCGCCAATGGGATTGACTGTGCAGCTTATATCAACTCATCCTTGTCGAGAGAGGAAAGAGCTGAAGTAGAGAAGAAGCTGGAATCCTCCGAGCTACTCATGACTTTCTTATCCCCTGAACGCCTTTCTATATTGAGTTTTCGAGAACGGCTAAAGAACATGCACAACTACAATGTGTACTTCTCCTACGGCGTGATTGATGAAGTTCACTGCGTCTCGGAATGGGGGCATGATTTCAGGTTTTCCTATTTGCACCTGGGGAGAAACCTTTACAACTATGTCCGTGGTAAAAACAAAGAAATTTCCCTTTTAGGGCTTACCGCTACCGCCTCTTTCGATGTTTTAGCAGATGTTGAGAGAGAGCTTTCTGGTAACGGTGCTTTTGATTTGGATGCTGATACTGTTGTGCGGTATGAAAACACCAACCGACTGGAATTACAGTATAAAGTGGAGAGAGTGCCTGTTGAGTTTGGTGACGATCAATTTTATGATCAAAACGGGATTATTGATCCGTCTTTGCCACGTGCCTTGAATGTTACCAATAAGTGGGCATCGTTTGATTCAAAAAGCAATTTTCTTAGTCATTACTACCAAGCGACTCCGGGCTATTTAACTGAATTGCAGACTGCTGAAAATACCAATCGTATAAAAGAGCAGTTTACGGAGCGGCAAAATGACAATTCGGGGATGGAAGAAGACCTTTCCATTGGAGTTGATCACGATTATTACGCCCCAAAGTCCGATTATGATCAGGCAGGAATCGTTTTTTGTCCTCACGTTAATAAAACAGGTTTATCGGTTCGGGTCAATGAGAAAAATCTACTCGGAGCAGGGGTAGAGGATATCACCTCCTATTCAGGCCAAGACAATGATGATCTAGCCATGAAAAGCTTGGACCGTTTTCGGGATAATAAAAGCCCTTTAATGGTTGCCACCAAAGCGTTTGGAATGGGGATAGATAAACCCAATGTTCGTTTTACGGTGAACATGAACTACTCCAGCTCACTGGAAGCCTTTGTGCAAGAAGCGGGAAGAGCTGGGAGGGATAAGAAAATGGCATTAGCTACTATCCTGGTATCTGATTACAACCTCGCCCAAGTTAGTAGGCAATATCAATCCAATCAATTTCCTGTTTCTACGCTAAAGAACAAATGGTTTAAACAAGAAGACTTGGAACAAATTCTTCAGTTCTATAACTTAGAGATACCGGAAGAATTTATTCAATATGCCTCACCCGCCAATGATATTGTAAAGCTGCACTGTAAGCATGACAATAAAATGTTTGCCTTAGGCAAATGTAATGCAGAATGTACGGCTTTTAAAGGCTGCTCTTTGCGTAAAGTTTCTAGAGAAACAAAGGGCTGGCGACCAGAGGAAGAGCTTATTCAAGAATTGAAGGTTCAAGGATTGAACATCACCCGGAAAGCTTTTCAGTACCTAAATGCGGATTACCAAACCATCATGTTTTTCTACGGCCTATCCTTTAAGGGGGCTTTGGTCGAAAAGAGGTTTATGTACAACCTGATGAAGGTAGACGAGATTGTCATCCAAAATAGGCAAGGGGTAAGCAATGGTTTTTTATCAGCACTCACCGGTGCTGATATTGACACCGAGGTTATTGCCTTTATTCCTTACACCAAAGATAACAGTACGGATTTATCGAAGGCCATTTACAGGATGTGCTGCATCGAGTTGATAGAAGATTTTACTATAGATTATAGAAACAAGCAATTCAGAATTGTCGCCAGCAGAAAGCAGCAAGGAGCTTACTACGGAGGATTACAGCGGTTTCTAGAGAGGTATTACACTTCAGAAAGAGCAGCATTAGAATTAGAAAAAGCCAAGAACAATTCCTTAAACCAAGATGATTTCCATTCCATTGAGGAAGAAATTTATAAATGTCTTGCTTACTTAATCGAATTCATCTACGATAAGATTTCTGAGAAAAGGAAAAGGGCGATAAATGATATGCGTGACTTTTGTATGGAAGGAAGCATAGCAGGTGAATCCTGGTTGCTCCATAATGAGCGAATGAAGGATTTCCTTTATTACTATTTCAATTCTAAATTCGCTAAAAGTGATTACGTAGCAGAGAATGGAGAACCTTTTTCCTTGGTAGAAGATACGGAGGGTGGGAAAAAATCGAGTGAAGGCATTCTGTTTAAATACCTGCGCGTCATTGATGATGATGTAGTTGGGATAGGCACGCCATTGGATAATATCAAACACCTCCACGGTGCCATCAGGCTCATTTCTCGATCACTTACGGATAGTAATCCTGCTTTATCCTTACTGGAAGCCTTTTGTTTAGCTTATTTAGGAGTGGAGAATAATCAAAACCTAAGAAAATCACTAAAGCAAAGGTACACGGAAGGGATGATCGACTTTTCTGAAAGATTTACTAACCTCCATCTTTTTTGGGAAGTTTTTACCCGGTTCAATGAGTTTTTATCTAGTTATTTGGACGATGCTACTTTTGAAGCACTCGTGACAGAAACTACGCTACTCTTGCATGTTGGTCAATTGAATAAAATCAAAGACAAATACCTGGAAAATTATGCTTAAGGAGACACTAAACCAGTCTTTAATTGACTTAGAGCAAAGTTTGATTGATATCAACTCGGCAAGAACTCAAGTAAGTAACGTCGCGGATAAAAGCGAAGCGCTTATTCGTATTTTTACCACTGTTCTTCAGAACTTAAAGGAAATTGATGAGCGACTAGCTCTCGATAGTGGAGATTTTAAGGAAAGACTTGATGAAAGCTTCAGCAGCCTGAATGATGAATTACTTAAAGTGACTTCTGAGGTATCCTCAAAATCGAAGGAACTAAACAGTGAACTAGATGATGTTTTTGGCTTGTTTTCCAAGAAGATAGACACGCTAAAAATTGACATAGAAAGCTTGAGCAAGGAACTTCATGTTACTGAGGCTCGAATTAGTAAACTGGATTTGAAGAAAGATTTCTTAGATGTTATTGAACAGTCTAAAAAAGAAATTGATACTGCTTTTCAACAAAAAATGGAGGAGCTTGAATCAAAGATTAGTGCTGCTTCCAATCGGAATCTGGTCGCATTGATAATTGGTTTGGTTTTACTAGTTTTGGTGGTTCTTGTCAAATAGAAAGAATCGAGAACGTTACAGGGGGTGAAAGCCCTTGTGTCAGTCAATTGGATAAGTCAGCATGAATAGAATAGAAGCGTCTTTAAATATTTTGTTTCAAACCCACCGCGTCATCTTCTGGTACGACAAGGAGGAAAAGATGCGTCCGGAGTACGAGCAGATTTCCCTGGAGGGTATCGAGAAACTGGAGGTGAGCAACAACGAATTTGCGGTCAAAGCACGCGTATTACAGTCTACGCAGCCGGATGATCGCTTGTTGCTCTATTTTCCCCAATCGGAGCCTCCCATGGAGCAGAACTGGCTGCTCGACCTACAGTTGGCGCACAAAGTGTTCCATACCGACCAGGAAGCGCTGTACCTGCAAGACCTGGGGCTGGATTATTTATTCAAGGAACTGGTGCAGCAGCACCTGGAGTTTTTTGAAAGCAAAGAACGACGCGCTCAACTACGCGAACTACTCGCTGAAGGCGACCAGGAGCCGGATCTGCGCTTCAAGATGATGGCAGTCGTTTTTGGTACGGAGTATCCTAACCTGGAGGCTTACATCCAGGTTTACGCGGGCGCATTTGTCGATGAAAACAACCGGATCGAGCGCGATCTGGAACGCTTTCGATTACGGGAGGTGTTTTGGCGGGAGGTGAGCCGTAAGTTCAACTACCCTACGGACGAAAAGACGGGGATCTACGATTTTTTACTGGATGTGTTCGCCCGTAATTTTAGTCCGCTTAATGCAGGCCGTTCTATCAAGGAAACCCGGATTTTGCTTTCACTGTGGAAGGATGCGATTTCTTACCAGGAAACTTTTCGGCGCGTATCTGCGAAAATTGCCAGTGATCTGCTGGTCGTGAACCTCCTGGAGGACTGTGAATTAGAACCCATCTTATCCGACGATTTGTTCGAGCTGGTGGATCGTCGGATCATTTACCTATTGGCTACTCGTTTGGCTAGTGGAGCGATAAATTTACCCGCTTTTCTGGGACATCTAAAGTTACGGGAGAACAAGTTTTGGTATGCGGACTATGCCGACTTCTACACCTGTCTGGAACAAGGGGCCCTGCTCTTGGATAAAGTCCAGCGGGCCGAGGAGGTCAACTTTTCTTCGGTAGAAGATGCCGCCCGACAGTACGCGCAGGAGTTGCACCTGATTGACTATCACTACCGGAAATTTGTCTACCACTACCGGCAGACAAACCAGAATGCTATTCTGGCTCCTTTAGAAGAGCGCATCCGCAAAGTCTACAGTAATGATTGGTTGTTGAAGATCAATCATCAGCTTCAGGACAGGATCAATGAAATGGATCATTGGATCCAGCGTTCCCCACAAGCGCAGTCCAATTTCTTCGTCCATCACGTAGAGCCGGTCACTAGTCGCCCGTCTCGTTTGTTTGTGATCATCTCCGATGCTTTGCGTTACGAAAATGGCTGGGAGTTATGCCAGAAATTACAAGGTGCCAAACGCTACGAAGCAGAGATGGATTACCTGATCACCAGCTTGCCTTCGTATACCCAGTTGGGGATGGCGGCACTGCTCCCTCACCGAAAATTGGCCATTAAACCAGAAGATGGGCAGGTGCTGGCCGACGGGATGTCGACCCTGGGGCTCCAGGGCCGCAACAAAGTATTGGAAGCGAATGCCGGGGTACGAACCGTAGCCATTAACGCAGAAGACTTTATGAAGATGAACGCCAGTACGGAGGGCCGTGCGTTTGTCAAACAATACGACCTGATCTACATTTATCACAACCGGATCGACAAGGCCGGTGATGATACCACTTCGGAAGATAAAGTCTTCGAAGCGGTAGAAAAAGAAATCAGCTTCCTCCAGGACCTTTTGCGTAAGATTGGCAATATGAATGGCAATAACATTTATATCACTGCTGATCACGGCTATTTGTATCAACACGAGCAACTGGAAGAGAGTGAATTTACGAAAGTTGACCTGCTAGGGGAAGACTATAAAATCAACCGCAGGTTTGTACTCGGTAAGGGTAATAGTGGGACGGTTCCTCCTGCGCTAAAGCTATTTACGGCAGAGCAGCTGGGGCTGGAACCCGGCGTAGAGGTCTTGATCACAAAAGGAATTAACCGGCTGCGGGTACGGGGTGCCGGATCACGTTACGTGCACGGCGGAGCTTCCTTACAGGAAATTGTGGTGCCGCTGGTAAAAGTAGCCCGTAAGCGAGAGGATACTACGCGACAGGTCGAGGTCGACATCATTAAGTCTACCGATAAAATTACGACCAATCTGCTGGGTGTTTCCTTTTTGCAACAGGAGCTGGTTAGTGATAAGATCCTGCCGCGTCAATTGCGCATCTATTTGCGTGCAGAAGATGGCACCAAGTTGTCGGATATCTTCAATTACACCTTTGATGCCACGGAAGGTAGTGAACGGCAACGTGAAGTAAAACACCGGTTCCAGCTAAGTTCCCAGGCCAGTGGCAAATACAAGAATCAACGCATTTCACTGGTGCTGGAAGAACCCGTAGCGGGAAGCTCGCGCTGGAAGGAGTACGAATCGTATTTTTATTACCTCAACATTTCTTTCACCAATGATTTTGACGACTTTTAGAGCTTGTTCGGAAATTTTGCAAACTGATTTTCAACGATTTATGGTTCTGGCTAAGGAATTAAAATTGAATTTAGCGGGCTAAATGAAATTTTCATACCGACGCCAGGTTCGTAAATCCTTGAAAAGCAGGCAGCATTAACTCTTTTCTTCTCTAGGATTCAGAGTATTTGCATTTCACCAAATAAAATTTCCGAACAAGCTCTAGACGCTTGTTAAACAGTATTAATTATGAAAGCGCTTGACCAAAAGCTCAACGATCATTTTGCGGGTAAAGTCGTCCGTAAGGATCTTACCAAACTGGTAAAAGGCAATGCCATTGTCCCCACCTACGTACTGGAGTACCTATTGGGGCAGTACTGTGCCACCGATGATGAGGAAACCATTAACGCTGGTGTGGAGACCGTTCGCAGTATCATCGCCAAGCACTTCGTTCACCGAGACGAAGCTCAGATCATTAAATCTACCATCCGGGAAAGAGGGACTCACCGCATTATCGATAAGGTATCGGTACGGCTGAATGAGCACAAAGATCGTTACGAAGCATCTTTCGCAAATCTTGGCCTCAAAAACGTAGTGATTGACGACAATTTCATCCGTCAGCACCAAAAGTTGTTGTCGGAGGGCGTCTGGTGTATAACCGTGATCGGTTACCTTGCTTCTGATGAACGCGATGTCTCTCCCTGGCTCATAGAAAGTCTGAAGCCCATCCAGATCAGTCACATTGATGTGGACGAGTACAAAACCGCCCGGCGGGCTTTGAGTAAAGAAGAATGGGTAGACACGCTGCTACAAACCATTGGCTTGAACCCGGAAGAGTTCAGCTTTCGCTCCAAGCTTTTGCAGCTGGCCCGCCTGATCCCTTTTGCCGAAAATAACTACAATCTGATTGAGTTGGGGCCTAAAGGAACGGGGAAATCCCACATCTTTTCGGAGCTTTCTCCCCATGGTATTCTACTTTCCGGAGGAGAAGTAACCAAAGCCAAGCTATTTGTCAATAACAGTTCTGGCGATATCGGCTTGGTCGGCTATTGGGATGTGGTGGCTTACGATGAATTTGCGGGCAAATCCAAAAGTGTGGACAAGGGCTTGGTCGATATTATGAAGAATTACATGGCCAATAAGAGCTTCTCGCGGGGTACCCAGGTGTACGGCGCAGCAGCCAGTATGGCCTTTGTGGGGAATACCGACCACTCGGTGCCCTACATGCTAAGGCACAGTAATCTTTTTGATGCCTTGCCTAAGCAATATTACGATACCGCTTTCCTGGATCGTATTCACGCCTATCTGCCAGGCTGGGAAATCCAGAAGCTGCGGCAAGACATGTTTACCAACGACTACGGCTTCATTGTCGACTACCTGGCCGAAGTGCTTAAGGAGTTGCGCAAGGAAGACCACATGCACGACTACAAGGCGTATTTTTCCCTTTCTAGTAGTATCACTACGCGAGATCGTGACGCTATTGCCAAAACCTTCTCGGGCCTCGTTAAGGTCATCTACCCCCACGGAGAACTGACCGCCGAAGAAGCGCGGGAATTACTGGAATTCGCGATTGAAAGCCGTAAGCGCGTTAAGCAGCAACTCATCAAAATGGATGAAACCTTTGAGGAGGTAGACTTCAGTTACGAGTACAAAGGCTCCGGCAAAAAACGCATGGTAGAGACGCTGGAAGTCCTGGAACACCAGCAGCCCCAGCTTAGTGAAGAAGAAGCCTTGGCCCAGTCCGTTGCCACTGCACCAAAGGAGTTGCCAGCGGTCGTTCTGAAGGAAGGGCAGACCATCATCATGGATAACCAAACGGGGGTATCCTACGACCAACTTTTTGGTCCGTACCTCAAAGGCGCAGAAAGTATCAAGCTGATCGACCCTTACGTTCGCTTGCCGTATCAGTTGCGCAACTTCATGGAGTTTGCGCGTTTGATAGCCCAAAGCAAGGATGCCTCAGACGAAGTAGCCCTGCACCTGGTCACCAACAACAACGAAGACTACCTGGAGAACGCCAAATCAGCCTTTCAGCAAATGGCCGACTCGCTGGACCCCTTAGGCATCCGCTTCACCTACGAATTTGACAACGACATTCACGATCGCTCCATCCTCCTGGACAACGGCTGGAAGATCCTCATGGGTCGCGGCCTGGACATCTTCCAGAAAACCGGCGGCTGGTTCGACATTGCAGAATACGATCAGGAACGGCGGCAGTGTAAGGCTTGTGAGGTTACTTATTTGTGGGGGTGATGGTGAACTTAACTGTCTTTGAAAATAAATAGTCAGTAATAAAAACTTCCTTTTTGGGGAAAGTGGATTCAATTTCGATTCGCGAAATAGGTTCTTCTGGAGGGATTCGCAAACAAATAATAAGAAAATTCTGTGATAGAGTTAGGGTCGTAGTGCTTCGCGATCTAATTAATATTAAACTTTCATTTTGAATTTGATATTTAATTCCATAGATTTGGATTTGTAATTAGTCGTCCCTCCCATACTAATATATTCAATACACCTAAAACTGTACTTATGCCAAGGTATGCCTGGGGCGATATGCTGCCATTCTTGGACTCCAATACTATTCAAAATCAAGGCAGAGGAGTCAAAGTAGCACTCCTAGATACTGGAGTAGACTTCACCCATCCTGCATTAGCACATCTAAATAAAGCAGGGCATTGCTTCGATGCCAGTGGAGAACATTTACAGATTGACAATGAATTTGTTACCGGTAATGATGCTGTGTTTGACAACAACGGTACCTCCTTCAGTTATCATGGTTCCGAGCTCGCCGGTATTCTAGCGGGTTGGTACGTAGGAGATGGAGATAATCAGTATCTAGGAATTGCGCCGGGCATAGATCTATATATATTTAAGGTGTCCACTTACGATAATTATATCGGGTCGGATGCTTATTACCATGCACTCGCTTATGCTGTTTATGGCTTAGATGTTGATATTATTTGTTCTGCTGTATATCCTTTTGACAGTGAATACGAGAAGATAGGATTCGGCCATGATAAATATAGTAAAGTGTTTGATGAAGTAGAACGAAGAGGTATCCTGTATTTCCAATGTCTTAAAAACGCGAATTTGGTAGACACGATTTTGGATTTCAATTTTCCGGCGAATCAAAAAGTCGCTTTGAAAATTGGAGCGATGAGTAAATACTTGTATGATGATTTTCAAGTGAAATCACCCTATGATTATAGCAGTGAAATAAACTATTTGCTGCCAACAATAGATACAATAATTTGTCATCAAAAAGAAAGCCTATTTAAGTTGAGCCCACTTAGTGCGAGCTACGCAACTGCTGTTATGGCGGGTATTGCCTGCATCATATTGAGTCGAGACAGGCTAAGTGCAAACGATTTCGGCTTAAGGTTTCACTCCGATCATTTGCGGAGAAATCTGAAGCATGCATGTTTACCTGTTAGCAACGTTGTATTCTCTTTACAAGAAATGTACTTATATATACCTTAAACCTAATTGTCATGAAGTATGGGTATTTACTTTTTCTGCTAATTGGAACTCTGGATCTGTCAGCACAAAATTTATTCAGAGATGCAATTTGGATCGAATCGAATATTAAGTTCACGCAAGGAAGGAAAAATATAGCTATCGCTGAAGATTCGATTAGTCAACAGCGTTTAGTTAGACTCTTAGCAGCTAGTTTGCAGTTGGATTCTCTGGGAATAGCCAATCTAACAATTGAGGATATTTTCAAAAAGCTTGCTGAGGGTAACCCCTTTATTACCAGTAATAACAGAAATACCAAGCCGGGGGCATTGGAATTTACGCGTCCAATTCAAAATTTTAGCGATAAGTATTTGGGTAATATAGATCAAAGCGATCTTTCCTCTAAAACTTTCGGCATTCCCCAAATAGCCGATGGTTTTGCCAAATTCCTAGTAACCAGAACCAAGGAGGAGCTCTCGATTTCCTTCTTTCGCCGGTTTCAGCATAAATTAGAACAACAGCAGGATTTACGTATCCTATTTCCAGCTACTTACGAAACGCTGCGTACGGCTGATAAACAGATTTACGCTTACGAGCGCTATCTGGAAAGCCTGCGTTATAGTTTTACCAACGACCTACAGCTGCTACCTACCCAGCTACAGTATTATTTACAGCGAATGCCCATAACTAAAGATACAGTAGCAAATAACGCACTATTGGATGTGTTGCAGTTAACCCAATATTTGCTTGAAGACCGTCAGGGAAAGCCTGAGCAGGAACGCGGATTCTGGGATTACCTTAATTACCTTGCTGATGATTCTTTTATTCATCAGGCAGCTCTGTCTGATACCGCTAATGATAGGCTTAAAATACTGAATGGACACCTCCAATTAAGCAAAGCAATTGCCGAGTCTTTTTGGAATGCGGAGAGGGAAATCTGGGAGGACCCGGCCGAGGTTTTTCGAGCGCTAAGCGATGAGCAGACTTTGAAAATTTATTTGGGATTACTTTACCCTAAAACCAAAGATTACGCTATTGGGCTTGACAAACAAGGAAGTTTAGTCACTTTTGGTGAACTACTACACGCTAAGAGTAAAGACTTGAATCAGCTCCAATCACTCAAAGCAGAACTGCTCAGATTTGTAGAAAACGGAGAACGATTTACAGATGAGTTCAAAGCATTCAAAGCATTAAAAGATAGGAACCAGGAGACAGATACCAACACATACGAATTGTTATATCCGATGCTGGAATCTATGTTCAATATGTTTGAAGCGGGCTATAGTCTTAGTCAACTGAGTGATCATAAAGTAAAAAGGAACGACAATAAAGAGGGAACGATAACACCGGAAATTTTCTTCCGATTATTGAGACAGCTTAACGAATTAAATTTACATATCTCTCAGGCACGCTACGGAGCCGGGATCACCAACTTACTCAGCGTGCTCAGCGAGGTAGGAGAAATTGAAAATGCGAAAACAAAAAAGGTTGTAAAAGAGGTGTTCCGCTATGGGTATTTCGCAGCAGCCGTAGCGGATGCTGATGATTCAGATGAAGTCGCACAGGCTATCGAAACATTCGCCCTGCCAGTCGGCAGTAGTATACAAAAAAAGCACAGCCGCTTTTCTATCTCCTTGAATGCTTACAGTGGGCTCACCTACGGCAAAGAATACTTGGTGGATTTGGAAGAAAACGATACTAAAGTTGATTCCCTGGAACGAGGGATACTGGCAATATCTGCCCCCATCGGTATCGGTGTCAACCTTGGTCTTCGGAAATGTGGTAGTGTTTCATTATACGCTTCCTTTGTTGATATCGGTGCGCTAACGGCCTATCGCTTCAATGATCCGAATGCAGCCGACTTACCCGCTTTCGAGTGGGAAAATATTCTTGCCCCCGGTGCCTACTTGGTATATGGACTGCCGCATGATATACCCGTTAGTATTGGTTTTGGATTACAGAGCGGGCCACAACTCAGGCGCGTGAGTGGTGATTTTTCTATCCCGGAAAGTCGTACCCGACGAATGGGCATTTTCCTGAGTGTAGATATTCCGATTCTACATTTCTATACTCGTTAACTGTAACATGATATGTATAAATACCTGATTACCCTGCTCACTGGTATTGTTATCGGTGCGCTAGTGTTTTTTGATTCTGCTGAAAAAATCCTTGATTTTTTTCTAGACCGCTGGCAAATGGCCTTGATTATTGCATTAGTTATGATCTTATTCGCCTGGGCTATTTATACATTTTTTGACAAAATTGCTCAAAAAGCATTGGGGGTTGTTGTTCCGGAGTATCCAGAACTTGTTGAAAATACATTCCAGGCGGTAGAGAATTACCGAGAAGGTAACAAGGAAGAGCTTTCTGAAAACCTTCAAGTACTACTAAAAAAAGTAGCTGCAAAATATGGAGAATGGCGTGCTAGGCGGTTTTTCTTAGGCGTACTTCTGGGGGTGGTTACGTTGTTGTTTAGTATTTTTGGTTCCCTTCTATTAAGGAACCAAAATATTCTCATTGCCACGCAAGTAAAAAATGAGGAAATAGCAATGCTGGAAAGAAAAATTGATAAAATTAGGGAGTCACTTCAAAATCAGTATACTCGGAATAACCGACCTCCAACAGAATTGGTTGAATCCTTCTTTGAACACGTGAATGCATTAGATAACTTAGGAGTATACGTTTCTAATGTTAGACTCTCTGGGATGCAAATAAATGGTGATTCAAGAGTTTCCGGTGATCTGAGCAATATATATATAGACAATTCGAACTTCCAGCACTCATCCTTTGTAGATTGCAATTTCAAGAATTCTGATTTATCTCATTCTGTAATTAGTAATTGTAATTTTTATAATTGTAACATGGACAGTATAACATTGAAGGGGGTAGACCTTGATCGGGTGGTCTTTCGAAAAACAGAGTCATTAAGCTTTTGCTGTGATGATACTTATTTCGGAACAGATCATGATGATACTCCAGATTTTAATGATGTGATATTTTTGGAGAATGAAGCCATTTCGGCAAAAGAAATTAAGCTACTCCGTAGTTGGGGTGCGACTATAGGCAAAGAAGAGGTACTTGACATAATTGACAGCCTCAGAATAGAATGTTCCAAGCTGGAAAAAAAAGCTCACAATTCTTACGAAGACAAGAATATTTATGATTATTGCATAATGGACTTGGAATGGTTCGAGGGGATATTGAACGATAAAAAATAAAAAGATCCAAGTTCCAAGATAATCCTCCAATCCCAAATTCTACCAAGTACTGTGAGGTACCTTGGACTTCCATTGCTTTTAAGACACACAAAAAGGTAACTCACATCAACCTCTTCACCCTCCCCTGAAACCCCTGCCAATAACTCCGCTTCCTGCGCTCATCCAGAAAGGAAGCCTGAATGAAACCAAAGACCTTTTCCTCTTGCGAAGTCAGCTGTTTTAGGATACGAGTGGTCTGTTGTTTCGTTAATCCAGCCAACTCACCCAGAAGGTGGAAATGCCCGAGAACACCGCCTTTTTTTAACCGATCAGGGATTAGGCCTTGTGCCAACGCAAAGTCAGCATCATCAATATGGATTCGACTGTTGAGCAGGTCGTAGGCAGGGCTGAGGATGAAATCTCCCAGAGGTGTTTCGCTCAGGGAAAAGTTTTTGAAGTGGGCGTCTCCATTAGACACGAGGTAGTTGAACAGGATGAGTTTAAACAATTTCAACGCCTCGACTTTATAGGCGGGGACGTGCTTTTTTAAAAGCTCAAACAACTCATAGTAATGGCCCTGGTATTTGTAATCTTCCCCGTGGGTTTGCGGTGTACGACCTGCTAGGGAGGCGAAATCTTCCTGGGCGATCTTGTGGCCATCGGCACCAACGTCAAAGCGTTTGGTGAGGTAGGCGGGGGCACCATCGTTGAAAAAGATCAAAGCATTTTCCGCCGTTTCTATGCCGAACACCTGGCGAGCAATTTGCATGGTAAGGTGTTCATTGGCGGGCATTTGCTCGGCGTACTTACCGGCCCTGGGGATGGGCTTGAGGATATGGGTGCCTTGCTCGTCGGCTTCGGTGAGGCGCAGGTGGTTTTTCTCTAAAATAACCGAAAACTTCTCCTGCACGCCAGAGATGGATATGCTACGCTGGTTGTCGGCAAATGGCTCTCCAAGGACACCCGTACTGGTGGGGGACGCATAAGGAAGAAAGGGCGATAGTCGCCGTCCGTTGAACACCCGCTTGAGTGCGGTAGCGCTATAGGTCGTATGCCCTGGTGCCAGGGTGCCGGGGCAGTGGTTGATCACGGGTTTACTCATGCTGCCGTTCTTTGAATGCGTACCGCGCCAATGGTATCGTGCGTTGCTGTTTGCAGCAATAACCCAAAGTGGTCTTCTTTATCGATCCGCAAAGCGAAACACACGGCTTCCTTGTTGGCCCCTTCGGGCAGGAGGTGAAAGAAAAAAGGAAAGAGGTGATCTGCCCGATACTCCTGCTGTTTTTTGGGCAATGTCAGACTAATCGCGGGCTTGTCGGAAGTACGCCACCAGGCATCGTCGTAGCGAAACACAAAGCTTCCGTCATCGAGCTGCGTGAGGGTGCCAGCTTCTTCGTTTTTATAGATCACTTTTGCTTGTCTCATTCAGACTTAGTTTTTACTTGAAAGCAGAGCTCCAGCCCCAAAGCATCGGCCAACTTACTGACGGTGGCCAGGGTAGGATTTCCCTTCCCGCTTTCAAATTGCTTGAGCGTACGCAAACCCACTCCCGAAAGCTCCGAAAGCGTTTTTTGGGTGACGTTCAACATGTCGCGGCGTGCTTTTAAGCTATTAATCAACTTCTCAAAGTGCATTATATGGCTCTTTTGACTAGTAAGATACGTTGATTTTGATAAAAAGCAATGATTAGTGCGGGTTATTGCACTTTTTGGTATATATCGGTGATTATTGGTTGTTCTCTGTGTAAATAGTGCAATATATCGCACTCTTTGATTGGTGTTTTTAACTGATTCGAGGGGTAGTTTTATCCCTAACTTATAGACGTTAAACTACATTGGTAAGCCGATTCATCCAATTCATAATTTCTTCCCCTATTTGTTTCTGCCACTTGACTACAGAACCGTCGAATTTTGTAAACAACAGCCCACATTCCATTTCCGACAATTGCTTTTGCTTATTGATGTCCACAAATTTTCCTGTAACATAAGGCTTATCACCGGGGTACAAAAGCGCGACTTTCTCTGCCTTAAAGTAATGGTGATAGGCGTACATTTGCCTAATGTCTTCAATAGAAGGCTTATTGGCTACTAACTTCCATTTTGTATCCAATACATAATTACCGTCTTCAGTGGAAATGGTAATGTCCGGTCTGATGCTTCTCTTTCTTCCACCTTCTGGTTTCCAAAAAAATCTTGAGTTCTGACCTTTAACTTTAAGTTGCTTGTTTTTCCTCAAACTCACCAATACAAATTGCTCCCAAAGTGCATTCATGTCAAACATCAATGCCAGCACATCGTTTTGACCTTTGCTTAAATCAGGATGATAATGCAGTAGAATCAAGCGGGCAATTTCGATGGCTTTACTGTAACCAATCGTTTTACGATTGAACACGAGTTGATCAAAAACCGATGCTGAAATTTTTTGATTGGGCATTTCGGGAAAATGGAGTAGCAGCGCATTGATTCTGCCAACTAATGCCGAATTAGTATTGATTATTTTAAGTACCCGGATGGTTTGATAGAGAATGATATGCAGTAAATGTACGGCATCATAAGTGGTGTTTTTGGTGTAAAAACGCTCTTTGTGTACCAGGTTTTTACTTACCTGTTTGCTGAATTGAAGGCTTCCTTTTAATGCTTTTAAATTCCCCTCGGTCTTTCTATATTTTTTTACCAAGCCCCGATGCAGCAGGTATTCTACTTCTATTACAAATAGTTCGAAGTACAAATCCAGCACGGAATTGTTTTGGATTTTCAAATGGGATGAGCTTGGTGCTTTTACATCAAAACCATGGACGTTTCGCAGCATGTCTATCAAGACCTGGTTCCATTTTTTCTTTTCACTCTCATCCTCCTTTTGTCGTTTGTCGGCTTTGGGAATCACACTGATTAAGGTGTTACCCACCTGAATAGCTCCAACATATTCATTGAATTGTATTCCGTTGCGAATTAAGCTGTAATACGGAACACCCTTCCCAAAAAAGCGTAAAAATGCATCCAGTTTGTTTTGGTCAAAGACCACGCCGTCCTCAAACTTTTGATTGAGTACGATGGCCTGGTGTTCAAATACGCATATATGTTCTCTTCTAGCTTTCAATTTCTTCTCCTAGTGCCTAGTTCATCAATAAGCGGATGGCTTTTTGAAAGGTCATCCCATTTTGAATGTATCTACTCCCCGATTGATTGGGACGATAATCAATGATCTGGTAAATTGCCTTCTCCGCAAAGTCTTCATTTTCGTACCCCGTAGCAAAGTCTACTTGATCGGGTTCATTTTCGGAGTAGACAAAACCACTGCCTAACACTGCTCCTATTTTGGCGTAATCGCCAAAGAAATATTCTTGCAATAAAGGAATGATATTGCGATAAAAAGATTCTTCCAAATCCATCCAATCATTCACCCGAATAAAATAGCTATGACCTATAAGATGGTCCCGGTCAAGTAATTTTTCAATTCTTCGATTGATGGTTTTTAAAACGTCTTTGAGGTTAAGTCCTTCAAATTTGATCACTCCCTCAAATTTCTCTGATGGAATATTCAAATCATTTACTGATCCCATATACTCATACTTTTTTGTATTCAAGATAGTCGCTCCAACTAGATCAATAAAACCTTTTTCGGCTTCAATCCATTGAGAGTCATTCGACGCCAATATTTTATTTTTCATCCAAAGCCTCTGAAGCATTAGACTCGGTTCAAGCAGTTCTGGCTTGGGCGGCATTTCGGTAAAACTGAATCGTCTTCTTAATGCAGTATCGAGTGCCTCTACGCTTCGGTCAGCAGTGTTCATCGTACCAATGATGTAAAGATTGGCGGGTACGCCGAATTTTTCTTTGCTATAGGGAAGCATTACTTTAAGTGCTTCCTCTTTCCCCAGTCGTTTATCCGCTTCAATGAGCGTAATCAGTTCGCCAAAAATCTGGGAGACATTTCCCCTGTTGATTTCGTCAATGATTAGGACGTAGTTTTTTCCTTGCGTAGTGTCAAAGTCTTTTTTGGTCATCTTTTGGACCACTTCAACTTTATCATTATAAGTGTAGGATTTCTCTTCAACCTTCCCATTTACCCTCTTCCCAGTCTGTTTTATGGCGTTTAAAGCAGACCAGTAAGCGGAGGAATTAATACCACCAATAACTTCTCTAAATTCATTATTAATATTACTAACACTATCTAAACTACCTATAGCTGCTTGTAATTTTGTTAATCTCGGCTTGGAAACCGTATAAGTTCTTATCCCATTGTGATGCTTGATAATGATATTCCCTTGCTGCGAGATACTGTCAATCAGAACAGTACCACCTGATTTTGTCTTTAATTCAACCTCTTCCTCGTTGATTAGCTTTTCTTGAACTTCCTCAATGAACAAATCGTAGAGGTATGAAAAATCCAGTGCTTCGGCGGTTTCTTTTGATTTACTGAACTTGGCAATGTCAAAGGACGCTTCAATACTAAGTTTTTTAAACAATCCCGGCTCTACTCGGTAAATAACTTCGTCGCCATCTTTTTCAGGTTCAATTGGCTTGATTCCCTCAATAAACTCTTCATAACTCATGCTTTGGTGAAAGGTGGTAAAGACGATTTGTCCCTCTTTCAATTTCTTGTCAAACTCCTCCTTTATTTGGGGCCGAGTCAAGCCAGAAATATCTACACCAACAATTGTAAGTGCCTCATTGATGGTATGGTAGGTTTTACCTGTACCTGGAGGGCCGAAAAGAATTTGATTTAAAGGCGTTTGGGGAGTGTTGTCAGTCATTACTAATCCAGGATTTATTATCTCGTCATCGTTTACTATTTCTTTGATTGGAGACAGGTTATCTTGCCTAGGCTTTGAATAATTGCCATAGAATTTAAAATCTGATATAGGCTTGGGTGAAATTTCCTCAATGGATTCAGCTAAGAATAGGATATAGGCCTTCTTCGTATCATCCTTATAATCTCCGAAGTTGGAATGAAAGTACTTGATCTTTTTTTCATCCCATTTTTTCTCGGATAGTTCTTTTGCATTGATCGCGAAATCCACGATGTTCGCTCTGTACTGTACATGGCCTTTGCTACTGTAATAAAGAGGGAAGCTTTGCCCGTCTTTTACTTTTTCTCTTAGAAAATTCAAGGTTTTTTGGCCACCGCTGGGCTTTTTACTATTCCAGGTTATTAATCCCGAATATTCTGCTTCTAAGTTTGTTGCATCTTCCTGCCACCCCGTACCATCAGATGCCATTAAGCCGATCACTTCCTCGATCCATTCAGTTCTGAAAGCATAGACTAGTGAGGAAATTAGATACGTGTAATTGTCTTGATTTTGGAGCTTTAGCTTATACTCGTCAAAATATTCTTTTAAATCATGGATAAACTTCGGAGGAGAGTAGTCCTTCTTTAATAAATTGACACTCACCATTTGCCTATGATTATCACTTAAAATGGTGCAATTATCCTGAGGTGATAAAAGGTAATTGAAAGCATTTAATATGGACTTACCCGTTATTTCAGCGTGCTTGAATTTGAATTTCACCAAACTTTCTACCCAATTGCCCATGCGGACGCTGGCATCCGCTAGTACTCGATAGCCATCATATCGATTATACCTTGCTTTGTCTTTAGCCCTGTTGTCACAATAGGCGATGATCTCAAAAAGATTGTCCTTAATTTTTTCAAATTCAGGATTGATTTCTGTTATTTCCAGAAACTGTGTATAATCCGAAGAAAGACGAATCAAATCCTCCTTCATTTGATCAGATACGTTCAGTTCCAACCAGTTCTTGAGTGCTAATTGGCCTTTTAGGAAGTAAAAGTCTGTTTCCCTAATAATATTCTGAAAATGCTGCCCCTGGATGGTTTTTTCTATTTCTTGCTGAGTCATGTGTTTTTCTCTTTTTCATGCTTTGGAGACATACGTGTTTCTTTATAGAAATCAGAATTTTCCTGATCCAAGCAGATAAATCATCTCAGATGTTAGCCATTACTTGTTCAGCTAATTCCTCCACGTCAATCACCCCCGTCATCAAGTGAGGTAGTAAAATTACGCTCGCTTCTTTCAAGAGTTGATTTTGTAGGATTTGTAATAGAATCAAAGCGAAAGGGGATGTGAACAGGTGGGAAAAACGTAATCTACCTTCTCACTCAATAATCCCCCACCGCCGCGCCTGGTCCGGATTATTCTCTGCTATGTAATCTTCTAATATCTTAATCCGCTTTTGGAGTTCATTGTTTAGTTGAATGAAAACAGCATCTTGTTTTTGCTCATCCATGCTGGTATAAGGCTTTTCAGGGCGGGGGAATTTGGGTGCTTCGGTAGTAAGATCCGTCAATACAAGATCTTGCAAATTCATATCAAAAATATCTGCTATTTGGACCAGCTTGTCGACGGGTGGATCACTTGTGCCTTTTTCATACTTGGTTACCTGACTTCCATTCACGCCAATTTTATCCCCAAGGTCATTTTGGGTTAAGCCCTGGCTTTTTCGCAAGTACTTGATATTCTTAGATAAAAACATTATTGAAATAAAAATATTTACAGATAAGAAGAAAAAACGTCTTAATTGTAAGGTTTTATGAATAAAAGGCAGTAAATTTGTATCGAAACAACGATTTAACGGCTAAATTACACCATAAGAAGACACAAACAAAGATTTGACCGGCAAAACTTGCATTTGCCGGAGGAAACCCTCCATGTCTTTAAGTAAGATACTCCGGGAGTAAACAAGCCAGAGGGCTTGCACTGGGTAAATACGATGGGTGCATTGAAGTTGAATTAAATCGAGTTATCCCCGGTACTTCGTAACGGGTTTTAAACAGCTTAAAGATAAAAATTAAATCCATGAGTGCGCCCGTAAAATTACCAGCGGTGAGGTCGACCATTCAGCGATGGGTGGAAGACCAGATGGTGGCCAACCAGGTGTCTAAGGAAGACCTGGCGACGGCCCTGGGTATTTCTACCGAGAGAACCACCCGTCGCCTGAGCGGTTCCAGTGACTTTAAGGCGGCGGAGATCTTCAAGATGGCCCTGCTGTTCGATAAGCATTGGTACAACGATATCGTACGGCCTTTCGAGGTGGGTACGGATGAAATCACCCTGGGAAAGGCCATTTGTCTGGCCCGCGAAGAAGGGAAAGATTTGTGCCTGATCGACCGCGCAGCAAGTATTCCTCCTCCCAAAATCTCCTAGCAATGACCAAAGACACGACTGCCATCTCCAAAGACTTACTGTCTGTACTCATGCAGCAGAATATGCTCCTGCTCCAGCAGCAGAAGGACCTGCAAATTGAGCGGGAAGCTTATCGCATTGAGATGATGAAAATGGAGTTCTCCATGCGGGCATCCTTACCGGCGGATACGCGACCGCAGTGGGTGTCTAAAGACGAAGCGGCTTGGCTACTGGGCCTGACGCTCTTTACCACCGGCCATCACCGACGAGCAATTGGCTGGCTACATGATAACGGTGAGTTGATCACCACGGCGGGTGGCCGCAACTCGATGCTTTTTCTTAGAAATGAAGTCATGGAAGTCAATCAACGCATCGTGGAGGGCACCGTAATTGTCCCTAAGAAATTTGGCTAACCTTCTGTAGTGGAGGCTAAATAGCCGACGGCTTTTCGATCACAAATTCAAAACACTGTAAAGAACTTAGAACTTATTGGAAAATTTGCGAACTGATTCTCAATGATTTGCGGTTCTGGCTAAGAAGTCAAAATCGAGCTTAGCGGGCTAAGTGAGATTTTTAGTTCGACGCCAGGTTCGAAAATCCTTGAGAATCAGGAAGCATCGAGCGATTTCTTTCGAATACTTCAATCATTCGTTTTTCATCAAATTAAATTTTCCAATAAGCTCTTAACTCAGCACGCCACGTGCGAGCTGGGCAAGATGATGCCTGACGTGACGGTTGCTGGCTGGGACTTCGGTCCCGGTCAGTACCTCACCAGGTAGGCTAGACCATTGTTCATTTGTTCCGATAAATCGGAATTTAACCAACTACTTACCTATGGGTAATACTGTGATCCTCGTTCCCAAGACCGCTCCCGTTTCCTTCTTTGAACTGCACTTTCAGTACAGTAAGAAGCTGCTCCGGCAGCACATCAATGACTATAACGCCCAGCAGCAGGGGCCAGGCGCTTTGAAGCTCAAACTGCGGGCGGCGCATATCCAGTTGGCGGAGTACCTCTTCCAACTCTACGGCGGGATGCTGCGAGGACAGCAGCGGAGTAGTAGTAGCAATCTGGCCGAGGGCATCCTCCCCGTGCTAAAGACCAGCAACGGAGCGCTGGCGAAACAACTGGGCACTTGCAAGGCTACCATCATCAACTTGCGTAAACGGCTGGTAGCGGCCAATATCATCGCTTACAAGAAGTGGCACGGAAGCAATGCGGCCTACGAGCTGGAGCTGAACGCCAAATGCTTGTTTCTGCGCGACCCCAAAGGCCAGCTCAACGCTAATTTGAACGACCTTTTTTTTGGTGCCCAAACAAAAACTTTTGACCATACAGTGTCAGGTACTCAGTATCCTGAGTATCCTGATCAGGATACTAAGAAAGAAAGAAATAAGAAAGGCGAAGCAACGGCTCCGATTGTGGAAAACTCAGCTCAGGCTGATGTAGCGGCCGTTCCTTCTTCGGCAAATATTCAGGAAACTGGTTCAGGATACGATGCCAACGTAACGGATTCCGCCTCATCCCGCAAGGGCGAAAATCAGGATACCCAGCCCCCCAAGTTGCGCGCGGTCCCCCCATTTGCCAATACCCAGGGAGCTGTGTCGCAGGGATTGCCCGAGCGGCTACCCGCCACTATGGATGAGGCCATCGGCTTTCTTAGTCCGGAAAACCAAACAAAGGTCCGCTACGCTGCCGGAATGTGCTGGAGCAAAGCCCTGGCCTCGATCTACAAAGACGAATGGTTGACCGACCGCCAGAAGGAAGCCGGAATGATTGCCCTGGCGGAATACATCGCTCGTTCGGTTCACCCGAAACGCTACGATGCCGCCAGGGGAGAAATCCAGGAGCGGCTGGATATGGTTTTCGAATGGGTCAATGACAAGCGTGGGCGCTTTGTGCTGCTGCCGCGCTACTACTTCGACCTCCGCAACCAAAAGAACGGCGGCTTCTCCGCGACGGAGCGCTGGCTGAAGAAAAAGCAGGTGCGCAACTTCCGTCGGGCGCGCCGGACGGCCATCACCAAAGCCGTGAATACCTACCTGAAAGCCTTGCAACCCAATAGCGAAGTCGACCGACAGGAGCTGCATCACCAGTTGACGCAAACCCTGCGTAAGAAATACGGCGCAAAGATCGTGGCCATCTTTGAAGACCGGATTGATCAGGCCATTCTAAATATGAAATAAGATGCCTAAGCACCGAGACAAAGCGACCACCGAGTTCGCCTTGCGGATCAAATTCAGGAACAACCCCGACACGACCTTCACCTGGTACCAAAGGGCGAAGGATGCCGAGGAGCAGCTCAGTATCTGGAAATCCTACCCCTACAAACAGTACAGCGGAGCGATCAAATGGGCGGCGATTCTGCCCGCCGAAGCCGCCAGAAATAAAGCCGACGCCAGTACCCACCTCTACGAGTACGACACCTGGTCAAACGGAAGTACCTGCTGGCTTAACCGGGAAGAGATAGACCACTTGAAACGCCAGAAAGCAAGAGTGTGATGACTTCATAGAATAATTAGCCACAGAGGCACAGGGACACGGAGTTTTTTTAATCTGCGCCTCTGCGCGACATAAACTTTTGGGAACGTAACCATCCAAATACGCCTATGCACAGAAAACTACTCTACCTGACTTTTGCTCAACTGGGCCGCTGGGCCTATCGCTACCTGGTTTGGTGGGAAAAGAACGTGCTTAGGACCTTGGATGGACTGGCCGATTACTTCAACGAGGACAATTAAAACCAGCAGTTCTCACTACTTAACTATAAAGGCAAAAGACACCGTGAAACGGTTTCGACCAGAAATAAAAACCTCCGTACCTCCGCGCCTCCGCGGCTTAGAAAAATGACAATTACAAACTAAAAATACAATGGAGAATTTTGACAAAATACGCACGAGCATCTTCGGCCATTCGCTGGCGATGACCGCCATCAGTAGCCCGCTGCCCAGAGATCTTGCCCGCAGCGAGGTGAAAATAGAAATAGCCTTTCAAGGCCTGAAAGCGACCATCGTTTCCAACGGGCCAATTACCCATGCCGCCCTTCTAAGAAAGACCGATACCAATTACCCAAGGATGCAGATCCGAAAAGAGTTGCTGATCCTCGAAGGGCTTTTCTTAGAAAACTACACCTCCTATTTGTCGCGAATGGCCGTCCTGGAGAAAGTGTTTTGGGCTTATCGCGAACTAGGACCCGTTTTAAATATCACCACTTCAAAACCTAAGCAGGATGTTACAAATGGAAATTCCTAATCAACCCGTCATGCTCGCTGAGTTCTTAGAAATCAGCCTGGAGGCATTGCGCAAGCAAATGAAAAGAATGGGCCTGGTCGAAGGCCGTTTCAATCGCTACGCCAAAATGGACAAACGGACCATCAAGGTGCTCTTAGAGGTTTACGGACAAGAAGAGCAGGCACAACACTTGTCCACTTCTATAGAAACGGACACCCCACCAAGCGGACAAACGGACGCTTTAAAACCTGTCCACTTGGAAACCCGCCAAACGGACAATTCTTTAAACGGACACCTTTCTAAAGAAACGGACAAGCAGGCCAGTTTCCCAACGGACATCACGTCTGTTAAACAGGACATACCCACGAACGGACAAGTAGATCCTTTTTCTAAAGAAACGGACAGCTGGGTAAGCGGATCGCTTTCCTTAAAAACGGACAATTACCTGGGTATTGATTACACCGAATTGTCGAAAGATGTCCTGTTGGCTTTGATCGCGATGGTAAGTATGTATGTCCAGATGAACCACACGGCACAGGTGGTGGGTGGCGAATGGCTGCAAGCCTGGGCTTACGCCCTAAGCATCCAATTTACGGGCTTGGCGATGACGCTTTACAAGGGCAGCCTCTGGTACCTACGGGTATTTGCGCTGGCGGAGTTCTCGATCAACCTGTTGCATTACCGCCCCTGGGCCTGTGAGTGGGTAGAAAGCGTGTCCGTTTGTGGTGGAGCAGAAGAGTGGACACGTAGCCTGCTCTTGTCCGCTTTGATCGCCTTTACAATCTATAGCTACGTAGAAATATTTGCCGCAAGGCGCAACGAAAAAACGGACATACGATGAACTGGATTTTCTTCGCCCTGTCTGGTTACGATCCAGACAAAGAGGCCCGCAAGCCACGCGCGAAAGCGGACAGCAACAAAAAGCGGATCGTAGAACGGACAACGGACCTGCCGGAAGACGTAAAGACGAATCCGATTACTAAGAAAACCGAACGCTACATCCGCGAAGACGAGGACACCCACACCTGGCAACAGGTAGACCAACAGACCGATTTCGGACAACGCAGCAGCACTTTACTGCCGGAAGAGATCGATTTCCTGAAAACCACCAAGCATTACCTGGTCGAGAAGGGTGAAGTTCTCAAAGTCTATTGGGCCACTGGTTTGACGCCCCGTGAAACCGCGCAACAGTTTACCGAACGGGGCTACGGTTACGAAACCATCCGCCTGTACTTCCGCCTGTTCAACCGCTACGAAGCCACCCCTACCGAACAGGAGAGGGGTTTCGCCCCGGAGGGTGGGTAAGTCTGGGTAATTCGTGGAGTGTAAAATGTAATTATCAGATTTTCAATGAATTACAACAAAATGGAATTACCCACTTACCCAGGTAATTGGTAGGTAATTGGTGGGTAATTCCGCTTTTAAAAAGCCATAAACATGCAGTATATCATCGTATTAACCATGGCCCTCTACTTCGTCGTGATGCGTATTTGGGGTCCTGTCGCTGCCTTAATCATCACTACCATCTGGGTAATCGCTTGCGTAGCACTTTACCTGCGGCTAGACTATCGCCGGAAGTTGCGCCACTACGGCAAGCGCCTGGAGAACATCTACGAGTGGCAGCAATCACCCACCGACAAGCGGGTAGTCGTACGCGCCCAAGAACACGAAGCGTGGATAAAACTATCGGGTAACAAGATGGGTATTCGGGTAATTACCCTCTTTTACCAAGACGCCCATAACCCCAGCGAAACCTGGGAGGAGTACACCGATAGGGTAGCGGCCACCATCGCCAACGACCGCATCCTGCGGCACCAGGAGATCGAGCGCTCCCAAGGTCGTGACTATTACCTAAGAGAAATGCACGGTCAGCAAGGCATCCGTTTTTCCGAAGAACCCGAGCCGGTATCTTTCTGGCGGCGTCTATTCACCCGCAAAAAGCAGCCGGTATGAACCAGGATAAAATTACCATCAAAGTTTCTAAAGAAAATCCGCCCAATTACCAGCGAAATACCTCCACTTTTGAAAGCATCAGCTACCAGAAAGCAGGGGAGGGGCCGGTAATTACCCACCTGAAGTCGGTAGGTAGTTTCTTAGAAAGCCTCCCACCCACAATTACCCGCTGGGGCAAGCACGCCTTAAAGCCAATTACCGGTCATTGGCTACGAATTACCATCACTTTCTTAGTAAAGGGTGGGGGATTGCTACTGGGTAATTGCCTGGTAATGTTGAAAGATCTCCTCATGCTTGTCTATTACCTGGTAATTGGTTCTTTAAAACTCCTCTTTACCGTTCTTGCTGGTGCATTTACCTCCTCTGGCAGAACTACCCATCCCCTAAAAACCAAAACCAAAGCCAAGCATTACCAACCACCCATCGATGACGAATGGTGGCGGCGTAAGCCTCGGCCCAAGGCTGCTAAGAAGAAGCGGGTAATTCGGGTGATTGTGGAGGTGGAGGAGTGAGGGTTTTTATTCAGTACTTGAAGTTAACCTATTCTAGGACTAATCAATTTTTCCAAAACTCCAAATCCATGACTAACTCCCTTACCAAGGCCAATATTTGATGGTAAAATCAACTGCGTGCGGAATTCTAAATCAAAAGCTGGCCTCAATATTTGGTGGAGGGCTATAGGGCGCTGGCTGGTGAGGTTGGTAATCTCAATGTCAAAACGACCTGGAATACGCCAGTGGACACTTTTGGCAAAGCTGATGAGGTGGCCGGGGATTATGCGGGCAAGTAGTGCTATCTTGTCTTGGAGTAGATCCAAATTCTGCCATTGTTCAAAGTTGTCCTTATTGAATGGCAGGTAATTATGGATGCGATAGGAATGCCATTTTTGATCAAGATGAAGTTCATAGTTATCCAATTGAAAGTTCCTTATTCCTAAGGAAGTAAGTGTGTTTTTCCACCTGATTTGCCATTCGTTGACTGCCAAGGTTTGCTGAACATCTTTCACCGCTTCTTGGATGGCTACAAAACCTGCCTGCCTACGATAGGTTCTATATTGCAGGAGAGGATAACGGTAAATAACTTTTCCATCCCCACTGCGATGATTATGAAATCGGTCTACTTCCCAGCCCGCCATTTCGCACCAAGCTCCCCTCCAGCGGGAAATTTCTGCTAGGGTAAGTGGTAAATCGAAAGTTGTGGTAAGGAGTTGTATGTTCATACCAGCACTACAGATTATTAATGTTTATAAAGTATCTTATTTTTGCTGTGGGATAAAACTAGAAAAGAATCCTAAAGTAATCGATAAAACCTATTTTTACAAACTACTTTGCTAACTATAGAATCATAAATAATGACCAAAAGTCTATACGTAGGATTGGATGGCGATAGCATAGGCCGCGTCATTGAATCTTTTCTGATAACCAATAATGAGGAGGCAGTTCAAGAATTTAGCAATAGGATCGTTGAAGTACTAAATATCATTCGCGACCAAGTGCTTCTTAAGGACGGTAAGGTTCTTTTTTGTAGCGGTGATAGTATTTTGTTTTTTGGTGATTTTGATTTCACGTACATTAATGATATTCGAGAGCTTTTTAGCGAAAGAACAGGGAGAACAGCATCAATTGGAATGGGGTATACCTTAGCAGAAACATATCTTGGATTAAAGCTGGCAAAATCCAAAGGAGGAGATCAAATTGTTCATTATGTTCTTAATGAGAAGGTATGAGGAAGAATATTTTCATTTTCACTTCTATTGGAGCAAAACCTGATCCATATATCAATATTATTTGCAATTGTGTAGATAAGTTTGGAGTTGATATCATTGAGGATTTTCATCTTCTTAAAGTTTTAGAACTAAATGAGTTTAATAACCCTGATTTGCTTGGAGAATTAGGTGTGCTAAGAAATAATATTTTGATTCAATTAAGGAAATTATCACAGTGTAGTTATCTTGATTGGGATAGGGATAGTAATGATTTTAAAACAGAGGCTAGAGGCATTGTGATAGATCAAAGTCATCAAGATCTTTACGGTAGTGTTTTAAATAAAATTCGCAGAAATGAAATAAAAACTGATCATATTGTTAGTGATGATTTAGCTAACTGGCTAGAAAGAAGGATAAATAATTCATCATACGAATTTATTACTGATTTAACTCTTGTTGATAAGATAGATTTCCTGAAGATAAGTATGGTTCTCCTTTCCAGGGATAGCAGTATTTACTACTTTAAAGTACATCGAAGATTTTCACATGATGAAGGAGATTTGATTCATAACCTTATGGTTGATAATAAAAAACTTCTTTGCGACCACATTAACCTAACCCCCAAAGGCTACCAAATAAATAAGCTAGAAAAATCGATCTCTGTTGATTTACTAAAAGCAAAGTGGACGAAAAGAATAAAAAATGGTGAAGACTTAATAAGTGTTTTAGAAGAGATAGATATAGAATTAGAGTCAAGTCGAAGCTTTTCAGGGGACGAAAAAATACTTGTTGTTCAGTGGCTAACAAACCTAAGGAGGTTCAATAAAAAAAATGATAAAAATTTAATGACAAATAGTGATTTAGAAAAGAAAGTAGCTGAAATCCAAGTGTCAGTTATTAAGTTTCTTGGTTCTTTTTAGCAACGGTCTCGGGTCTCCGTTCTGTTGCAATTGCTGTAAGCTTCCCAAAACTATTTCCAATTAACAAGATAGAGTGGTATATTTACTATCTCCTCACCCGTACATTAAGAATATTAATTGAGAAGCCTACAGCGCTGTCTTTCTCTTCAATCTATTGTATGATAATTTTTTCTACAATTACACTTCTTCCGAGGTGAAATTTACCATAGTAGACTCCAGGGAGTAACTGTTGAAAAGAGAATGGAGTATCTTCTTCATTGATCGTTAACACTTTGATCAACTGATTTTTAGTGTTAAATAATTCAAATGTACCCGGTTTCCCAAGATGGTTTTTTACAATAAACCTTCCTGACGACGGATTTGGAAAAATTTCAATTCCACTTTCAATATTCGTTGGCAAATGATTGATGTAAACTATTTTATAATCACCCAATGCGCCATCGAAATCGACACTTCTTAATCGATAATAGTTCTCGCCAATATAAGGGGCTTCATCTTTATAGAAATAATCGTGATTTCCGTTTCCTTTACTATCGGTTTCCGTCAATTGCGTGTAATCAACTCCATCCCCGGATTTTTCCACGAGAAACTTTTCAACATCAATTTCATTTTCTGTATGCCAAGTCAAATTGATAAAATCATCAACACTACTACCATTAAATATTAATTTATCAATAGGTAGTGGTGAAGAAGTGAAAATAATATCAATATTATCTATGAAAAGGTTATTACCATTTCCCGTTTGATTCCAAATAGCCAAATTGATCCGACTACTCAAATCCTGGGTCAAGCTAGATATATCAATAATTTTTGTTTCCCATTCTGTCACAGAAGGAATAAAGGCAGTACTTTGAGGAGGTGCCGTAGCTAAGCTGTTTCCTCCTTCCGCCCAGATAATGTTACCTGTATCGTAGTCAAAAACAATCAAATTGTCAATTGCCGTGTTGGTCCCGTCTGAGAAATAGGTATAAGCGTAATCAAACTGTAAATAGCCAAATAATGATCCTTCAGGACACAAATTAGCTAGGATCAACCCATCAAATTCTCCGGGAGAATCATATCCATAGTTCTCCATGTACAGGCAATAATTACTGCCATTCGGGCCATTCAGGTTTACTAACTGAAACGTATTGCTATTATCTCCATTAAAATTCAACGATCCGGAAGGTATTTGAACGTTTTCAAAGTCGGTATACTGAGCGGTACACAAAATGTTATAAGTTTCAGCACTCGTTATGTTCTCCCCATAAATGGTAGAAATAGTAACGGGTGAACTAATTGTACCAATATTAGGAATAGCACTAATTGTATTTTCATCGATCAGGTTAGCAGACAGTGCAGGACTGTTTCCAAACTTTACTCCATTTACTATGCCCAGCGTGAAATTATTACCAATGATCAACATCTCTTCTCCGACATGCCCTTGATCAGGGTCAATACTGGTAATCGAAGGGGGAACATATGAATTCACAACTAACGTATAATCCTCGGTTTCACCATAGGTATAGGAACCACATGGCAAAATATCATCGGCACTATCTTCATCTGGAAGGCCATCAATCATATTCATGCATACAATGCGTAGGCGAATCGGCCCTAGACTTGCCGAGGAAGGAACGACAAAACCGCCTTGGACGATACCATTTCCTTGTTCAGGAGACACGAACACTTGCTCTCCCGAGTCATCAAAGTCTTCATCATCATTCCAATCGACGAAAACCTTGAAAGCTTTCGTGAAGTTTGTACTGTTATTATTGCAAGACCCCATTGTTACTTCAAAAGGGACTACTTCGTCTCGAAACACGTCTATTTCAGTTGAAGTCCAATCAGTATAAGTGCTGCACGTAGCCCCAGAACTTACTGTAAACTGACCTGGAGGAAAAGATACTATTGATATTTTTCCAAAGTCATTAAATAGCGCCTCAGAGAGACAGATACCTGAAGTACTTTCCGGATCAATTGCTGCAATGATCCCATCTGAACTTCCATAACTACTCACACTCTGAGAGCCTGAAGACACAGTGTTATAAAAGGAACCAACAAGGAATACAGTTCCATTATTATTGGTTGCTACATCCGTTCCCCAATCATCTCCTCCTCCAGTAAAAGCCAAACTCCACTGGCTTGTCGAGCCAGCATAACATGCCGTAACGATGTCGTCAGCATTATTAGCCTTACCTGTTACGATGTATTCTCCTCCAACTGAGATCGTTAAGCCATTAGCTTCCTCAATTCCGCTCAATATGCTTGAAAATACTTGATTTCCAAAAGTTCCATATCTCGAGACAAAACCATTGGAACCTCCCATGTTTTTATTTCCAACCATTACGATATCGCCATTCGAAGCTATTTCAATATCAGTACCTTCATCATTAGAAGAACCACCTTCGCTAGCAATCCATTGTAATGATCCCGATGAATTGTATTTACCCAAAAACACATCGTTAGCGCCATTAGAAATAATTGTGCTGCTTCCGAATTCAGCCGTGCTGTTGAAAAAACCAGTAATAAAAAATGTGCCGTCATTCAGAACACTTATTTCAGTAGCATAGTCGTCTCCTACTCCTCCTTCGCTTCTGGCCCATAATAAACTACCTCCACTAGAGTATTTTGCAATAAAAACATCTGCTAAGCCGGAAGATTCCAATACGGTTGTCGAAGATGCGCCATCATTAAAATAAGCTGTACCATTAAAATATCCGGTAATATAGATAGCTCCGCTGCCATCTGTTGCTATTGCAGTACCTGCACCGGCAATGCCTGAAACTAGTTCCTTAACGGTCCATAATAGCGTTCCATTAGCATCGTATTTTACAATGTAGACATTAGAGCCTTCAAAATCACTATGTAAACCTGTTATTAGAACATTTTGGGCATTATCAACGTGAATATCTTCCCCTTCATCAAAAGAGCTTCCTCCTACAGCACGTATAAGATTGAGGTTTCCTGATATATCATAGCGCGCATAAAAGATATCCTGGCCGCCTGCACCAGATAGTGAACCGCTACCATAATTCAGAATTCCGGTGAAATTCCCGACCACATGGAGGTTATTACCGTTAATATCTATTGATCGAGCATTGTCACTAGAAGTATTTCCCAAATGATTCATCCAAAGGCTCGATTGTCCAGTTAGATAAATAGCAATTATTGAGATCAGTAAGAATATTATAGTTTTTTTCATCACATCACAATTTTAATTAGGCTCGGATTACTTGAGCTAAATAGTAGTGCTTTCAAATGGATTGACAGCTCAGCTAATTATGACCAAGTAATCATCGCCAGCGATTAATTTTTTATTCAATAAATATTTGCAATAAGGCAGTAGGCTACCCATCTGTTTTGTTACTCTCAGGCTTGACAGATATTACATGTCAAACTGCTATCAGAGTTTCCAAATTCGTGCAAGTCATCTAAGATCCTTTCGAAGTTTTTTTGCATTTTCTGTTTTAAAAGACATGGCAAAGCCAGTCCTCCTCCCCCGTAAATTTGGGGGAGGTAAGCAGGCTATTGAGAAATGCCTATTATTCGATGAACGTTAAAACTTGATACGAATGGGAGTTGGTACGAAATTCGACCTCCATACCATGGTCTCGCCAGTATGCTCCAAAAAACTGTTTTGCCACTTCATGTAAATCGTCATCTTGCGTGGTAGGCAGATAGTAATTCACCAGACGAATGCCTGTTAAATCACCTAATGGGTAGTCTGTCTCCAGCACCTGCCAGAGTTCTTCTTTATTCTCAAGTAGTAATCTTGGAGCCAGCTGATATTGATAGAAATTGGTCTTACCGTCATTCAAAATCAAATCCGACCAACTTACTATCCATTTCATACCCTGCTGTTGCTGGAGCCAGTGCAAGCGGTGATAGAAATTTTGATGAATATGCGACTCTCTCATTGCTTCCGATGCTTCAGCCACTTCTTTAATGGCATACACTAATTCTTTTTTGAATTGCCATAACTCATGTTCAAGTTTCTTCTCGTTGCGAAGCCAGTATGGTGGACTGGCATCCAAAGTCACCGTCCATACCTTTTGACTGGATACTTCGCCGATTTGTGAAAGATTAACGCGAACATTTCCCCAATGACCAGCAGCAAGTTGGCCCTCCACGAGCTCAATTACCGCATGCGTCATAGCCGTTGTATCAGGATCGAAGGTTGCGTCCGTCTGATCATATAAGAATTCTATCGTTGTATCAGGAAGCTCATTTTGACAACTTAAAAGTACGAGGCTCAAAAGCAAGCAAATGGCAGTTGAATTCTTTATTATATGGCTTCCATTCGGTGGCCGGACAGCAGAAGGTTTGTACCAATCTTCAACGGATTGACTGCCTGCCTTCTCCCTAGCTAACTGGTTTAAATTCCGGTAGGTTCTGTGCGCATTATCTCGAATATGTTCCACCTGTGATCTGGCTTGATCAAATGCAGAAGGTAGCCGATCTTCTGTTTTCTCTAACTGCTGCGTCAGGTTGAATTGAGCATCATATAAGTGGCGCTTCGCATCATCATAGCCGTCCTGTAGTTTCTGTTCCAGGATTACCTGATGATGATTTATCTGTTGACGGATTTTTGGAATCCATATCATCAAATGAAGCTTCTTTTTTTCTAGCTTCCGAGCTAGTCGCTTAACGGTAAAATAGGTGGCGTGTTTCTCGTGGTGATAAGCAACGTAAAACGTAAAGCCGGCAATCAAAAAATTGACAAAAACACCGACTACTTGATTCACTAGGCTATCGGCAACATGCCAACGCACCAAACTAATCAAGCTGCACAAAATGAGCGTTAATGCTGTAAATAATGCTAACTTTCTCCAATGCCTGTTCCAAAAAGCCTGTCCAGCTAGTTTGGCACCGACAGCCTGGAATAAGGCAAAAAAGATGCCAATTGTGAGCGCTCCCAGGTTATTGCCTCCCATGTTCATTTGTTGGAATGCTCCAAAATTCACCAGGCATTCTACGACAAACAATAAAAAAATCTGTAAGTAAAAAACAAAGGGCCGATCAATCCATCGCTTTAAAGGTGGTACTCTTCCATAAGTCGCTAATAACTTTGCGCTCATATTGCTAGTATCATTTGTGTGGCGTTCAGCATCTCTCAATTGGTCATTTAGCCAATCTAACAGACCATTGCTACTACCTAACTGCATTTGTTTCCAGTTCCAGCGAAGCTTCCATAATGGGAGGCGTACCCATTGCACAGCTTTGGTTTCCGACTTTAACCGGTGTGATTGCCACTCTTTTTCTAAAGCGACTTCACTTAAGGTAGATTCTTTCCAGTGTTTGCTACGCTCTTGTAGCTGAATCAATACTTCTGCCTGTATGCTCTCTGCATGATCCAGTTCTTGCATGCAACGTTCTGCATAAAAGTCAATTTGTGCTTCCGCAGAACTTTGCTCTTGGCTATTCACGGGGATTTTACGTGCTCCGTCAATAGCACCTTCCTCAGCAAAAGCCTCGGCCTTTGCTTTGTAGGATTCTACAATTGAAAAAATGCTGTGATTGACGCTGTCCCAAATCTGTGTCAGCGCAGTCTCCGCTGTAGCGATGATCTCTCTTTGCAAGTAACTTTCTTTACCCAGGATCAATTGCTTCTGCTTGCTCTTTTGAAACTTCATAATTGTCTTGATTTAAGTAATAGAATATCTGGGCCGAGCAACACTCGACATCTCATGGAATCATCACCATTTCTAAGAGCCCAAAAGACAACGGTATTTGGGAATAGCATTATCTTTTGCCTATGGACACTCCAAAGGCAAGGCCAGAACAGCTGACAGCTAGTAGAATAAGTGTTATGAAACTGTAATTAATCCGTTGGTTTCCGAATAAGTAGATTGTCTATAAGTATAGAAGGGATATAGATCAAAAGGTAACCCGGAGTAAAGAAAAAAAAAGAAATTTAGTGGAAGAATTTGCGTAATGGACTATCTAATTGCTTTAGAAGCCTTGTGGCTTTCTCATGATAAGTCCATTTTTCCTCTACAATGAGAGAAAGTTCTGTTCGCGCTTTATCTTCTCGCCCTGCACCAAGATAAGCCAGTGCAAGATGCCACTGTCTTTGTTCAAAAAACTCTCCTTTCTTATTTATCTGAGTCAGGTAATAAATGGCCTTCTGGTATTGCTTACTTTGTAGTAATGCTTTGGCTAGAAAGAGATTAAATCTGGCGTGCTCTTTTGTTGAATCGGGCGCAGCAAGAAGTAGTTCAATTGCTCTTTCATATTCCTGCTCACGATAAGCTTTAATTCCTAAGTTGTATTTGTCGCTTGGCTCTATATTATTACTGGTTCCGCGTTTTAGTTCTTCATCATTATCTCCAATAATATTGGCTGCTACTATTCTATCATTTTGATAATAATATTGCCCTCCCCAGTAGCCTGCGGATAACAAAAGAATAATACTTGCAGCAATGGATAGTGAAATATATACCCTCTTTCTACTTTTCTTTTGTTCTTGTAATCTGACTTCTTTTTGTAGTAATTCGCGAAAGTATATCTGTCTGTAATAGTGGGTAGATTGTGTAATAAGTTTTTGCAATCTTACCTCCTCAGCAAAATCAGCATCGGATTCCATTCGCTCCAGAAAGATGGATAATTCTTCTGGACTAAGCTTATCATCAAGATAGAGCTCAATGTATTCTTCTATATTACGTTTCGATGAATTCATTTTCGCATAATTTCCATGACCCTTTTCTGGAATTCGGGGTTCTGCTTCAGAATTTTTTTGGCTTTTCTCAAGCATTTATATTTAGCTGTCTTTGCTGATTCAATACTATCATAACCGAATTGCTCGGCAATTTCATACATTGTATATCCACTTTCCTTCATGTATATTATATCGTAGCATCGCTCACCGATGAGTGCTCTTAATTCCTTAAGTACGTTCACTTCTTCTTCATTTAATAATAGATGGTCTGAAGAAGATGATTCATCACCTACGTCAAGTTCTTCCGTAAGAGCTTGCACTTGTACTTGACCTTTTTCCTTATTCTTATTTCTAATATCACGATTGAATATCTTCGAAATGTAGCCGCAGATATTGCTAATTATTTTTTCCCGATCGTTTAAAATTTGAAATTGAAATTTGAGAACAGCATCCGCATAACAATCTATAAAATCATTAAGCGTTAATTTTTCTGCAACTTTGTAATAAAGATAATATTTCACCTGGCACTCCTTGAGGATTAAGAGTATTGCATTTTCTTCTTCACGGCCGCCATTTCTAATAGCCTTAATTAGTTTCTCAGCATCCATAAAAGAAATTAAACATCTTACTTTTTGAATAAAGCTCCTTTAAAGAAAAGGCCTAAAAGTATTAAAAACAAAAGAGTAATTCCGTATAAAAAATAATTTTTATTTGAATTTTGTATTTCTACTGAAGAAGTATCGCCTATAGAAATGTATCCAGCCCAAAAGTATGGGTGCCTATCCCTTTCTTCCATTAATTCTTCCTGTGGAAGCCTCCGAGTTTTATTATCCAGATAATCCAGTTGAGATTGACGTAGTGCCTGATCTTTAGGGAGATTTTCTGCTAACAGTTCATAAAAACGTACCATCATTTTATAAGACACATGATCCTTGGTGTCCCATAAGGTCGCAGTGACATTTTTAGCTCCGGCAAACATGAACGCTCTCGCTAAACTAATCATACCTTCTCCCTTGACTCTTGCTCCCAGGCTTGTTTTACAAGCACTAAGCGTAACCATATCTGCATTCAAGTCCAGGTTGTAAATTTCCGCTATGGTAAGCTTGTTGTTTTGAAGGGATCCCAAGCTGTCACTAAACAGAATATGAGTCTCTTTAGGAGAGTTATCATCAAGTATGCCATGGGTAGCCAGGTGAATCATTCTATATTCCCCGGAACGGGAAACAAAATTCTCACGAGTTGCTTTTTCATCTACCCATGTGTCTCCACCAGTAATCTTCTGAATATCAACAACCTCATCCTTATTATATTCGAGGAAAAGACTTTCATTTCTGCTAGGTTCATAATTAGCAATACCAGGCTGATTCGCAGGGAAAGCGGGCGCAAATCCAATATACTCCTGTCTGGCATTCCGTTGCCGGTTGTTTACTTGCGCCAGGAGTGTTGCAGAGTAGGCATATTCTATTTGATGGTCCCGCAATAAATAGGGGTATTTAGAATACCTTCGAATGTCCGACGGGATCTCTGTCAATAAGGCTGAAAAGGATACTAGACTCAGTTCTTCGTCCGGTATAATGAGTAGGTTAGATGGCAATGCATACTTCTCCAGCGCAGGAGTTAATAATCGCTCATATAGATTTACAGCACCCGAAACATATAGTTGTTGATAATAATTGTAAGTCGAATCAATTTGCCCTGTTTGCCAGTAACCGTAGATTCCAGTATTAAAATCAGTGATGGACTGATAAAGCATCGAATCTGCAGGGTTTTCTATAAGGTCATAATCCTCTTGTGTTATGATAAATGAGTGTAAATTTTCTTCACCCAGGAAGTAGGAAATAGCTGCCTTATCTTGGGCAATTAAGCTGGTTTGAACATCCTGAATGTTTTGAATATTCACATCATATTTGGCTTTGTAATAGAGATTGTAATTGACTTCTAATTGCTCGATCAAGGTTTGATATTCTTGATGTTTTTTAAACAATAACTTTCCTTGCAAATCATTGCCTCGCTCTGCAATACTGCTTTCTAAATTAGAAATAGATGTACGTAATTCATGTTCTCTGTCAAGTAATTCTTTCGGAATGTTAGCAAATTCTTTCGCTCCACTTTCCAATAACACCAACAACATGACAATACCTTTGCTTTTTTCTGAATATGAAAAAGCCTGATCGATATATTTTTTATCCTTTGTCAGTTGATACAATTGGTAATTGATATGTATAGCATCCTCATAAATTGACTTTGCACTCTCTCCTAGCACATCTCTGTCTTGAATGTGTGAAACCCTAAGGGAATCCAATAGTTTATCGCATATGGTTATCGTTTGTGCAGCTGCTATTAAATCCTCAGTATTTCCACTGGTTTCATAACGTTTTCCCAGTGCAATCGCTTTGCGGTGAAAAATTGGGAGTAGGATATTCTTTGGAAGAGGCAAAAACGGGGAAGGGTTGACATACATATCGGTTAGTAGTTCATCTTTTCCTTCAAGATCATAGAATACCTCTTGGTAGTACGACAAAGATTTGGTGTTATCACCCTGCAGGTGATAATTATAACCTATATCGCTATTGACTTTGATTCGTGAGGGGTGCTGAGGATCATAAATGCCTTTAAAATCGTTCATCGCCTTTCGATAAAATGTCAAGGCATTGGCATGTTCTCCTCTCCTCCGATAGAGGTTTCCAAGCCGATGGTAGCACGACCCTCTTAACCAATAATCTATATCATTGGCCGGGT
This sequence comes from Lewinella cohaerens DSM 23179, assembly GCF_000379805.1. Taxonomy (GTDB): domain Bacteria; phylum Bacteroidota; class Bacteroidia; order Chitinophagales; family Saprospiraceae; genus Lewinella; species Lewinella cohaerens. Next base: position 166,421 of record NZ_KB903533.1, read on the forward strand.
TCAGTATATGTAAAGCATTTCTATAAAATGATTCCGCATTAACAAGGTTGTTCTTCAAAAAATAGGTCTCGCCGATATTAATATAATTATGAGCAATCTCAGTACTGGGAGTCTTTTTAGCTTCCAGTAATTGTTCATTTATCTCTAAAGCCTTCTGATAGTATACGAGTGTTGTATCGTAATCTTTTAAGAATTTATAGTCACTGGCTATATTACTATAAGCCGTAGCAAAATTGGGATGTAGCTTACTACCATGTTGTAACGAATAAACCCGCCTTGCTTCCTTATGGTACATTAATGCTTCTCTTGGTCGATCGAGGGATAAATAAGTTGCGCCTAGATTATTGTATAAATCTGCTCTTGTTACTAAGAATTTTAAACCTTCAGTATCAATGGCTTCAAGTACTTCCAAACCTTTAAGGTAAGTTTCCAATGCTTTAAAATATTTTCCCGTTCTATGATAATTTGCGCCAATCATGGAATAAATAACTGACATTTCATGGCTCGGTTCAGGAGAAAAATCGATGATGTTGTTTAGTACTTTTTGATAATAGTACCGGGCGGAATCATATTGGTGTTTTTTTTCGAGATGCGCACCATAATTGCGAGAAGCTAAATTAATCTGGAGTTTTAACTCTTTCAATTCATCTTCAAGAACCATCGCTTTTCTAAAGTATATCGCAGCAGAATCAATTTCCTGTTGATTTGAAAATGCTGTGCCAATGTTATTTAGAATATGAAACATTTGCAGCGGATCATTTCCCTTTGAAATTCGCTTATGCTCTTCGAGTGCGCGTTGGTAATAGGTCATTGCTTTACTGTGATCAGTATTAGATCCGTCTGACCAATATGCACCAATATTTATTAGATTATCAACGATTAACTTGTTGTCAGGATATTTAGCTTCCAGAATCTCAAGACTTTTTTTAAAGTAAGTAATTGCCGCTTCATGTTGTTGCTCTGAAAAGAAACAAACACCTATAAAGTTGTAGGCTTTTGCTTCTGCTTCATTATTGGCCTCCAATCGAAAAGGACTTTCCTCTGCAACAATTCTGGCTTTATTCCTTCCATCCTCAATTAGGCCATTAATAATAAGTGTTTCTGCAGTTTTTAATTCACATGAGAAATAAGCTGTCCATTGCTCATTTTGACGATAAATGGTACAAGCTGAATCCATATTCATGCTAAATCCGGAAAGGTCACCATTAGCTAATGTAGTATCAGCCTTCATTATTAAGGATTCCGCTTCCCTGCTTAAGTCTATCGAAGCCTTTTGTGCGAAGAATGACAGCCCTAGAATTATGAGGATAAAAAGGAGAAGGTTTCTCATGGTTTTTAGATGTATAGAGGGTAGAAGTATGTGAAAGTAACCCTAAACACGCAGATTTTTTCATATTTTTACCATCTCCAGCCTTACATCTGGTGCACTACCCTTTTTCGCAAGGGTATTGCCTCTTGTGTAGATGAGTAAGATGTTGGTATCCAGGAGGTATTCCATACGTTGCTATAACTGGGCTAGTAGTTCGTCGATACCTTCTTCCATAGCTAATTCATCGGTAAGACTGAAGAAGTGTACCCTTATCTAAGGGTGTATAGCTTTGTTCAGTGGGCAATTCTGCTACGCTAATGGTTTCGCGCATAGGCTTTACATCCAAATCCCACACTTAGTCATCGGTAGATTCCTCGCTCTCTTACGCAAGTCGCTCTTCCTGGTCTGTGATCAAGGCTTTATTCTCGGTCTTAATCAGCTCCTAGATAATCCGATATTTTCTATCCTTTAAATTATTTGTCATCCCGAACTCTGTCTTTTGACCTTTCCAAATATAATCATTCTCCTTCTTATAGTGCTGAATCATGTACATAAGGTTTCATCGGTAGTTAGAAAACAAGGGTAAACCTGAACAAAATCTTCTTGGTAACTACCGAAAATAATCACTCTTCGCCGCCAACTTAGCACTATCCATATTGCTACACCTCAGATACAGCTGCAAGGTCTTCATATTCTCCCAGCCCCCCAGGTCCGCAATCGTTTTGAGGCTGAACTGGCCGCTGAGGTAGAGGTTGGTGGCGGCGCTACGCCGGGCCGTGTGCATGGTGATGATGGAGCTTTTCGGAGCGGTGATGGCTCCTTGGGTGACCATCTCGTTGATTCCTGCCGCAGCGATGGCCATCTTTACCTGGCGATTGGCTTGCTGGTTGGTGCCCCAGGAGAAATCGAAGTTGTAGGTTTCCATCAGCTCCATGGCGCGTTGGCGGACGGGGATGGTGGCTTCTTTTTGGGTCTTTCCGGCGCGGTACCGCAGGAAGGTGGTGCCGTCGATCTGCATGAGGTTGGCGGAGGAGATCTCCTGGAGGTCGGAAAAGCGCAGGAGGAAGTAGTAGGCGACCAGCCAGCGATCTAGTTCCTTTTGGAGGTGGGGCTGGGCGCTGAGGTCGGTGTTCTCCAGGGTGATGATTTCCTGCTCGTTGAGGAAGACTTTGTCGGACTTGCTCAGTCGCGGGCGACGGAAGCCTTTTTCCTGGTGGACGGTGTTTTGGTGGATCTTTCTTTCCAGGCCAATGTTCATCACCCGCTTCAGGACTTTGATGTGTTTGTTGATGCCGGGCAGCTGGCAATTCCCGTGCGTAGAGAGGTAAGCGGTAAACTTCTGGTAGAAAGCCATATCGATACCTTCCAAAGTGAGGTGTTCGCCGGTCTTCTTTTCGTAGCCCTTCAGGCGGGTGAGTAGCGACTGGTAGTTGTTGACCGTTCCGCTGGTGAGGGAGAGCAGCCCGTTTTTGCCTTCGGTGATGATTTTTTCTAAAAATTCCACCAGGCCGTTTTTGCTGCCTTTAGAAAAGAGGTTGTCCCAGTCGCCGCCTTCCAGGAAGTGGCGCTCGATGTCGAGCCGCAGGCGGGTGATTTTAGCGTTGTAGCGCGCGGCCAGCGGGTGCGTGTTGCGGACGGCCTCCTTGCGCTCGTCCCAGTCTTTAGGCAGGAGCTGGATGCCGGTGGAGAAATATTTTTTCTTATTTTCATGGCTGCAATAGACCTTCACATCACAGGTTCCATTCTTCCTGACAAAGTACGTCCACAGGACAGTTCTAAAATTCATGACACTCAATTTTCTTTAGAAGCATTTTAGCGAAAGCGTGTCAAAAATACACAAATAAAAACAATTGGGTATTGTTAATTTTTAAGTTAAAACAAAAACAAACACATTTGAACGGCGATGAGTGATCTTTGGGTGTTATCTTAAGTGTCAGTAAACCAGTTGATTATGAATAAAAGTAGGGTAGGGGCACAAAAAAAGCCCGCTCCAGGATTGGAGCGAGCTTAATTTTTCAGTGATCCCAGCAGGATTCGAACCTGCGACCGCCTCATTAGAAGTGAGGTGCTCTATCCAGCTGAGCTATAGGACCATTTTCACTTCAGCGGCAAAAATACACATTTATTTTTCCTTCCGCCAAGTACTTAACCGTTTTATTATTTTAATAGTTCCATTGGCAGATTTTTTATAGCTTTTTTGTTGTGTAATTCGTTGACATTTAATACATTCGGTGTAATTATTGTAGCCGTTTCAGTAACGGTTATTCAACCTAACAATCCACCCATATTCTATGAAAAAGCCACTTCGTATCATTGGCCGGCTACTGCTCGGCCTTATTTTGCTGCTATTACTCTTTGTTGCTTTCATCGCGTTCAGTGCTCCACCTACTTATACTGATGTCCAAGCCCCCGCGCTTACAGTTGACCTTAGTCCCGAAGCCATTGCCCGGGGCCAAAAACTAGTGGATAGCAACTGCCGAAATTGCCATCGCGCTGAGGATGGTACCCAAATGATTGGCCGCATATTTGAAGATCGGGGCGCCAACAGTGACTTTGGTACCATTTACACGGCCAATATCACCAAACATCCCACCGCAGGTATTGGCGATTATACCGATGGCGAACTGTACAGAGTCCTCCGCACGGGCATCAAAAAAAACAATGAAAGGGCCATCGCCGTCATGCCTACATGGCCGCTGGCCTCCGAGCAAGATATCCATGATATTATTGCCTTCCTGCGTTCCGATCACCCTTGGGTAGCACCCTCCAACGAGGTTCACCCTCCCCATCAGCCCTCGTTATTATCTAAGGCGCTTCATCGGTTTGTGCTCACACCTACGCCTTATCAAACGGAGTATCCCACCAACCCCAGCCTCAGCGACTCGGTGGCCTATGGTGCCTATCAGGTCAACAATGTCAACCTTTGCTATTACTGCCATTCCGCGGATATAAAAGCCGCTAGTGCCCTCGAACCCAAGACTACACCGGGTTACATGGCTGGTGGTTTTGTATTTCTGCACCTGGATTATGATATCCCCGTGCCCGGGCTAATCCCCACCGCCGATAACAATGTCGGAAAGTGGACCATAGAACAGTTTGTCGATGCCGTGAAATTTGGTCAGCGCCCGGATTTGCCAGCCTACAAGCAGCCTATGCACCCCTTTAATTTGCTCGATACCGCTGAAGTGAGGGCTATCCACCATTATCTAGGTTCATTGCAGTAACCGCGTGCTGTTAATTTATTAGATTTATGGCACAGAGGCCACCTTGAAGCATCAAATAGTGTTTTGAGGTGGCCTTTTTACTCAGATAAAAAAAACTTTTGGATAAGAATAACGATAACTCCTTCGCGCGCCTCGTTGCCAGGTACGATGAGTTCAAATTTAGCCTCCTTGAATCCCAAACCTTCGATCCTGTTCATTTTGGTTTCCCGCCTTTGTATTACCAAATTATGGAAAGTGATCGGGAAAGGGTAGGGGCCTTTCAGCGTGCTTTTGCGCAGTACGATTTTCATGACAAAGTGGTTTGTGAGGCAGGGGTCGGGCGCTTGGCGCTCACGCGGTTTTACTTACCTTTCGTAAAACACGCTTACCTCATCGAGCATAACCCCGATTTGCGAGCCACCATTGAAGCGATGATTACACAAAACAATTGGCAGCATAAAGTTACCGTACTGTACGCCGATGCGAGGGCTGTGGCATTGCCCGAGCCTGTAGATGTTCTTGTCGGTGAAATGATGAGCATCTTTTGTGCCAATGAATACCAAGTGCAGGTTTTTCAGCATCTCCGCAGCTATCTTCGCCCGGAAGGGGTACTTTTTCCACAGCGTATTATCAATCTGGCCCAATTGGCACAAGTTGATTTTTCGGAAGCCCCCGACCATTACCCCGTCAATTTTACCAGGCATTTACCCACGTTACTTTCCACACAGGTGGTCGTTAATACAATTGATTTAATGACCGAGGTGGCCCATGATGCAACTGTTGATAAGCCTGTCACTGCATTGCTCTCTGGCGAAGTCAATGCCTTGTACCTCCGTTCTTTCGTTGAGGTTTCTCCCGGTATCAACTTTACGGGAACGGATAGCCTGATGCCGCCAACCGTGCTCAAATTGTCGCGTTCAGTAGTAGTGGAAGCGGGAGTAACCTGCCAGCTAAAAGGCCATTTTAAGTTCGGGACGTCCCTGGATGATGCGGTATTTTGGATAGCGTAGTAGATTTCTGATTGATTATGGGCCATGCCATCGTTCCTCGGCACCAGGCTATCCAGTCGCTATCGCTTCTTTTTATCCTTTGTCCTCCTCCTCCGTCCGGCGCGCTTCAGGCCCTGCCTTGCGCGTCAACATGATGTGTTTTCCTTTATTTTATTTTACTCATTTGTAAATTTCTTCCTATGTTAATCTTTCAACTGTTTCATGCCGCCCAGAACGGCTCCCTGTAATTTATACTTCGGCAAGTCTAGGGTTGGCGAAGTATAACATCCTATTAGTTTCTACCACGACCACTGTTTAGTGGTAGCAGTACCTCCGCCAGCGTTTAGCCTTAGCTGTAAATAGTTGGTCAAAAACATTATTTTAGCATCAAATTCACCACCAATGAACCCCAACACGCTCTTTTACGAACCTTCTGGCCGTATTAATCCAATAGGCTTAACGGCTGCTTATATTTCTGGACTATTAGTAACCAGTCTATTGGCCTATCTCTATACCCTCATTGTTCTGTTTATACCCTTGATTTACCTCAACTTTCTGGTCACGGTAGTTTTTGGAATTGCTTTAGGTATTCTCGTACGACTACTTACTAAATTGACTCAAAATCGCAGCCTTAAACACCAGTTGCTACTGGCTATTGTTTTAGGGCTATTCGCCAACTATTGCCAGTGGGTAGGGTTTGTTGTATATGCCGTTATGGGGGGAATGCCCAGTATCGGAGATTACTACCTCAACCTGGGCTTGATTACTGATCCCACCACCTTTTTCGGCGTCATTAGCGAGATCAATAAGGTCGGGATGTGGGAAGTCTTTGGGATCACCTTCAACGGTGTGATCCTGGCGATTATCTGGTTGATAGAGTTTGGTATTATAGCAGCTTTCCCGGTTATTGGCGTCTATTCCGCCAAACCCATTCCCTACGCGGAAGACCTCCAAACCTGGTACCCGAAGTATGAACTGGATACAGATTTTAAAGCCATCATCAGCCCCGACCGCTTTGTTGACCGCTTGCGCGAGAACGCCCTCACAGCATTACAAGAGTTAGAACCGGGCAAAGCCTGGAAGTATTCAACCGCGCATGTCCATTACCTCCCCGAAGCCACCCACCAATACCTAAGCATCGAGAAAGTCTATATCGAGGAACGAGGCCAGGGGAGCAAAGAAGTACAAGTGGTGATCAATAATTTCCAACTCGACCGCCAAATGGCCAAAGCTATTTTAGACGCTTATCCGCATCGTAAAGAGCGGTGGGAGTGGTAAGTCACATTGTTCAAAATAAAAACCGTGGGTATGGGAGTATTAGAATCACTACATATTGTAATAGCCTGGTTGCTTTATTATTTGACAATTCGTTTCATAAGAAAGGATAACAAAGAAAAAGTACACCTGTTGGTGTTAGGCGTATTCGGTCTTATCATGCTGATTGTACAGGCCTACGAAATCCTACTACCAATATTCTTTGGGTATGCATGGGAAACCTTCTATATCCTAAGAACGACCTACGGTGATTTTGTCGGTTTTTTCCTATTAATAGGCGTCATCGTTGCAATACTGTGCTCACTTTGCCTCTTTACAAAATTTCGAGAAAAGCATTGGTTGGGGAAATGGCAGCTAGTATTAATGCTTAGTTACGTCTTGATAGGAATTTCAGGACTTACACTAGGTAGGGCAGATTTTGCTACATCAATAATCCCTGGTTGGCATACCACCATAATTATTGGAGGAAGCTATATGATGATAGGAACCTGGTTACTACTTGCTTTTCTTCTTGATTTTGCGATGAACAGTAAATTGAAGCGCAAAATCAAGAAGCGCTGGTATTCGTAATTTAGTTATTTATTCTTAATCAGAAGGCTGTTTTAACGTAATACATCTTTGTCATGAAATATTTTTACATCCTTTTTCTATTAGGACTCTTTCAAAGTATTGCTGCCCAGACGGATACTGTTATTCTCGCTGAGAATAGGGAACAATTGTTGCAAATGGTGAAGGACTTGGAAGATGATCCGAGGTATGCCGTTTCTGTAATGGTCTTTACAGGAGAATTAAATGAAGGAGGTGAGCCTGATGGGCGTTGGGTTTATTATGAAGATTTGGATAAAACGCTTAAGATTTATGATGGTCAATATATAGACGGACTAAAGGAGGGGACCTGGCTGCGTTACACGAATAATTATTGGGGCCAGAAACTGTCCGCTAAGGAGAATTGGAAGGATAATAAATTGCTGGAATATGCTTCTTTTTATGATACCCAGAAACCATCGATTCTTCTTAAAAGTGAGAGCGGTGTCGCACCAAGCACCGCTGAAGCAATATATGTTATTGAACAAATTGGGCATGATGTAATGTATTTTTTGTCTCAAAGCCCAGATGAAACAAGGACGCAAATTCTAGATTTTATCGTTTCCATTTTACTAGATGCGGGCCAAGCCGAGGCCCAAATAGACTTTTGGAACCATGAGGAAAAATTAAGCAGAGAGTATATTATTGAAAAGAATCAGTTAGCGAAGGAAATTCATTATGAGTATAGTTTCTCGAAAATTGAGCGAAGGCAAGTCTTTATAAATAAGCTTTTACATTCTACGGAAGTGTATGAGTTGCAATATTATGAAAAGCGTTATTTGAGAACTTATTATACCAATGGAGAAGTAATCGAAGAAGGGAATCTATTGATTGAAGACGATCTTAAGACTGGTTTATGGAAAGGTTACTATGAAGACGGGAAAAAGAAATACTCGGGCTCTTTCCGACATGGTGAAAAAAATGGAGTTTGGAAAATCTGGGATAGTACTGGAAATTTAATTGAAAAGCTTCGCTACAAAAATGGAGTCATAGTCGATTAACAATAAATTATGTTTATAGGTTTGAGGCTCCTAAAGTTCCATCGCATGCTAAGATAAGCGGTGAGGAAAAACGCTTTAGAAATCGGAACAACACCACCTGTTTTGACGGTGTTTAGGCGTAGAACTACATCAATATACCTTTTGCAAAGAGGCTGGTTTTAGAAGTGAATAAGTATTTTGGCAATTTTTATTTCTAAATAGCATTGGTTTTGCCAATGAAAAAATTGAATACTTCAAGTGAATCGTTTTATTATTCTTGCAGGTATTGGGGCGGTGAACCTCTCTTACGTTTGTAGATCAATCAAGGAATGTGCCAAAATATTGATAACCATTCAAAGAAATAGCTCTATTTTTATAAGCTCATCAATTTCCTAGAGTTGGTGAGTATAGCCTAACCACCAAATAAGACCGCCATAATCAAAGGCTGTCTATGCAAGAGCAACAAACTGACCAAAAACTAGCTGATCAATCTCAGCAACAAAGTCTTTACTGTCCGGAATTGGAATCCGATGCCTGTGGCACAGGCCTAATTGCGAACCTCAGCGGTGTTCCAACCCATGATCTGATTAAAGACGCCCTGACGATGCTCGTAAACATGGAGCACCGGGGAGCTTGCGGCTGTGAGCCCAATTCCGGCGATGGTGCAGGTATCCTTATTCAATTACCACACGATTTTTTGGTAGATAAATGCCAGGAGAATGGTTTTACGCTCCCTGCCTTTGGCGAATATGGTGTAGGGATGGTCTTTTTTCCTGCTGATAAAATTTTGAGCGATCAGTGCCGGTTTTTATTCGATGATTATATTGATGAACTGGGCTTAGAGCTATTGGGTTACCGCAAGGTAACTACCGATCATGAAGAGGTTGGCCCTACTTCACGCTCTACAGAACCGCGAATGGAGCAGGTTTTTGTAAAACCCAAAACAGAGATGGAACCAGACGCACTGGAACGCCGCCTGTTTGTCTTACGGAAATACGCCACTCACAATATTCATCAAACCTATCCTGCAACCAAAGACCAGTTTTACCTGGCTTCTTTTTCTTATAAAACCATCGTTTACAAAGGGCAGTTGACTACCTGGCAATTGCGTCCTTATTTTCCTGATTTACAGGATATTCGTTGCAAATCCGCGATTGCACTTATCCACTCTCGGTTTTCTACCAATACCGTACCCAAGTGGAAACTGGCCCAGCCCTTTCGTATGATCGCCCACAACGGAGAGATCAATACCGTACGTGGCAACCTGAACTGGTGGCGAAGTAAAGAAAGCCTGCTGAAGTCCAATAAATTTTCGCAGGAGGAGATGGATAAGTTGTTGCCCGTTTGTGGAGAGCATCTTTCTGATTCGGGTAATTTCGACAACGTTCTTGAGTTTTTGGTGCTCAACGGTTTCAGCCTGCCGCACGCTTTGATGATGATGATCCCGGAGGCCTGGCAGAATGATGAATTGATGCCAGATCATAAAAAGGCCTTTTATGAATTCCATCGTACAATGATGGAACCTTGGGATGGGCCAGCCAGTATCTGTTTTACCGACGGTATTTTGGTAGGAGCTACCCTTGATCGCAACGGCCTGCGGCCTTCTCGTTATTGCCTCACCAATGACGATCGCCTGATTGTGGCCTCTGAAGCAGGTGCCTTGGTCATTGATCAGTCCAAAGTCGTGATGAAAGGCCGCCTGCAGCCAGGTCGCGTTCTCATTGCCGATTTAAAAGAACACCGGATCATTGGAGATCAGGAGCTGAAGGACACTATCTGTCGCCGCTTGCCTTACCGTGAATGGTTGGATGCCAACAAGATCACCCTCAAAGACTTACCGCTCGAAGAAAGCCTGGGCACTTCGCTACACAAGAATACCCTCTTCCGGTTGCAGCAACTTCATGGCATTACGAAGGAAGACCTGAAGGTTATTATCGAACCAATGATTTCCTTGGGTAAAGACCCCATCGGTTCGATGGGAGCCGATATTCCTCTGGCTTGTCTCTCTCAGCAATCACAGCATCTGAGCAATTATTTCAAGCAGCTTTTCGCTCAAGTTACCAATCCTCCTATTGATCCAATCCGCGAGCGGTCGGTCATGTCGCTCTACGCAATGCTGGGCGGCGAAGACAATATTCTGGATGTTAAACCAGAAAGAGCGCGCTACATTCATCTCGATCATCCGTTGTTGAGTAACGATGACTTGGGACGAATCAAACAACTGCATCATTCGCATTACAAGGCGGGTACCATCAATGCTATTTTTAAGATTGGTGGCCAATCAGGACGTTTGCGCGCAGCGGTAGATCATATTTGTGCGATGGCGGAAGACTTGGTTCGTAATGGTCACGGTATTTTGGTGATCAGTGACCGGCAAGCCGATGCTTTTCATGCGCCAATTCCAAGCTTACTATCTGTAGGCGCTATTCACCACCACTTGGTACGCCTTGGTTTGCGCTCTCAAACCTCGTTGGTCGTAGAAGCCGGCGACGCTCGGGAAACTCACCATTTTGCGACCCTCATCGGTTACGGAGCCAGTGCAGTCAATCCTTATCTGACTTACGCTACTATCTCCGATTTATACCAGAAAGGAGCATTCGGTAAAGAAAAATCCCGCGATTACTATATCGAAGTTTATAATAAAGCAATAGGGAAAGGCTTGTTGAAAATCATGTCTAAAATTGGCGTTTCTACTTTGCAGTCTTACCAGGGCGCACAGATTTTCGAAGCGCTGGGGATTCATCGCGATGTGGTCGATCACTGTTTTACGGGCACCATTAGCCGTATTCAAGGCGTAGGCTTTGACGGTATCGCCCGCGAGAGTTTGGTGCGCCATGATTTGGCCTACCCCAAGCAGGCACTTCCTAACCCTCAGTTGGAAGTAGGAGGCGTGTACCAGTGGAAACGAAGAGGGGAGGAGCATACCTTCAACCCCAAGAGTATCCATTATCTCCAGTTGGCTGCTCGTACCAATGATTACGATGCTTATAAAAAATATGCTACTGAAATCAATCACCAAACGGAGAAGGCCCTTACCCTTCGCGGCTTGCTAGCCTTCCGTAAAGGGGATCCTATCCCGATTGAGCAAGTAGAGCCAGCAGAGGCAATAATGAAGCGGTTTGCTACCGGAGCGATGTCTTTTGGGTCGATTTCCTGGGAAGCTCATACGACATTGGCCATTGCGATGAACCGCATCGGAGGGCGCAGTAATTCCGGTGAAGGTGGAGAAGATGAAGCACGCTTCACCCCTGATGAAAATGGCGATAGCATGAATTCGGCAACCAAGCAGATTGCTTCTGGCCGCTTTGGTGTTACGAGCCATTACTTGAGTCAGGCCAATGAATTGCAGATCAAGATGGCCCAAGGTGCAAAACCCGGAGAAGGAGGGCAATTGCCGGGAGGGAAAGTCGACGACTGGATTGGTCGCGTACGGCATTCTACGCCAGGTGTAGGCTTGATTTCCCCACCACCGCACCACGATATTTATTCTATCGAAGATTTAGCACAGCTGATTTTTGATTTAAAAAATGCTAACCGAGAGGCACGTATCAACGTAAAGTTGGTGTCCAAAGCTGGTGTGGGTATTATCGCAAGTGGTGTAGCGAAAGCACATGCCGATGCTATTCTTATTTCTGGTTATGATGGTGGAACGGGGGCTTCGCCCTTGTCCTCTATTCGTCATGCAGGACTTCCGTGGGAACTTGGTTTGGCGGAAAGCCACCAGACTCTCGTGAAAAACAAGCTCCGCGACCGCGTAACTCTCCAAACTGATGGGCAGCTGCGTACTGGGCGGGATTTGGCGATAGCCACCTTGCTTGGCGCAGAAGAATGGGGCGTTGCTACGGCTGCCCTCGTTGTAGAAGGCTGTATCATGATGCGTAAATGCCATGTAAATACCTGCCCCGTAGGCATTGCAACCCAGGATAAAGAGTTGCGTAAGCGCTTTACCGGTAAACCGGAACATGTGATCAATTTCTTCCGATTCTTGGCGGAAGACCTCCGGGAGATTATGGCAGAATTGGGCTTCCGTACGATCAACGAAATGGTTGGGCACGTAGAACGCCTGAAAGTCAATCGAGAAGTCACCTACTGGAAATACCGCGATCTTGATCTTACCCCCTTACTATACAAGGAAGCGGTAGGAGAAGAAGTGGGGCAGTACAAGAAAGTGGTTCAGGACCATGGCATTGATCAAATTCTGGACCGGCAGCTGGTTGCTCATGCGCAACCAGCTTTGCTAGCTGCTCAGCATGTAAAAACAACTTTCCCGATTAAAAACACAGATAGAGCAGTAGGCACGATGCTATCTTACGAAATTAGTAAAATCTGGAAAGGAGATGGACTGCCAGACGCTAGTATCGAATATCGTTTCCGGGGTTCAGCAGGCCAGAGTTTTGGTGCTTTTGGTGCTCGTGGAATTGAGTTTGTCCTCGAAGGAGAAGCCAATGACTACTTTGGCAAAGGGCTATCCGGCGGCCGCCTCATCGTTGTACCTGACCGAGAAGCGACTTTTGATCCTGCTAAGAATATCATTGTGGGAAATGTCGCCTTTTACGGCGCGACAGACGGAGAATCTTACATCAAAGGACTGGCAGGAGAGCGCTTTGCTGTCCGCAATTCCGGTGTAAAAACGGTGGTTGAAGGTATCGGCGATCACGGTTGTGAATACATGACCGGTGGTTTAGTGGTAAACCTGGGAGAGACTGGCAAGAATTTCGCCGCTGGAATGAGTGGTGGCATGGCTTACGTCTACGACCCTAAAAAGGATTTTGCCGAAAGGCTCAATGCTGAAATGGTGGAGCTAGAGCCTCTAAACGAGGACGACCAGGAGCTATTTCGGCAAATGCTTCGCAATCATTTTGCCTACACGTCTAGTAAAACTGCGTTGGATATGCTCAATGACTGGGAGGCAACCTTGAAGGTGTTTACCAAAGTGATGCCCCGTGATTACAAGGCTGTGCTGGAGCGAAAGAAGGAAAAACCAGCTATCGGCGTGAAAATGGCACCCACCGCTTAAAAGGTCGGAGTTGGGAATTGGGAATTCGGAAGTAAGTGAAGATACACGAAGAACAAGAGTGAAGTTTACTCACTAGCAATATCAAATATTTCCGACTTCCCAAAACCTTTACACCCCCAAACCATCCAACCAACAACAATCAACCAACAACCATCAACCTAAATAATATGGCCGATCCTAAAGGATTTTTGACCCACGATAGAAGCCTTCCCGAGCTACGGCCTGTGCAAGAGCGCAAGAAAGATTACAAAGAATTGTACCAGGAGTTTCCTCCTGAAAAAACGATAGCCCAAGCCTCGCGTTGCATGGACTGTGGTGTACCTTTTTGCCATAACGGCTGCCCGTTGGGANATATCATTCCAGAGTTCAATGATGCTGTTTATGAAGAAGACTGGCGTACGGCTTATGATATTCTGAGTAGCACGAATAACTTCCCTGAATTCACCGGAAGGATTTGTCCGGCCCCTTGTGAATCAGCTTGTGTATTGGGGATCAACCAGCCGCCGGTAGCTATTGAGCATATCGAGAAAAGCATTGCGGAGGTTGCTTACGAGCGCGGTTATGTTCGCCCCAATCCACCAACCAGCCGTACTGGCAAGCAAGTGGCAGTAGTAGGCAGTGGTCCCGCCGGGCTAGCCGCCGCAGACCAGCTAAATCGTGCTGGCCATACTGTTACCGTTTTTGAAAGAGATGATGCTATCGGTGGATTACTTCGCTACGGAATTCCTGATTTTAAGCTTGAAAAAAGTGTGATTGACCGACGGCTGGCAGTGATGGAAGCCGCCGGCGTACGTTTTCAGACGAATGCTAATGTAGGAGAGAATATTCCTGTTGGGCGCTTGTTAGCTGATTATGCTGCAGTGGTGCTATGTGGAGGTTCTACTATCCCTCGCGATCTGCCGATTCCTGGCCGGGATAGCAAAGGCGTTCATTTTGCGATGGAATTCCTCAAGCAAAATAACAAGCGGGTAGCCGGTAAGGATATCAGCAACCAGCTGCCACTTTTAGCGACGGGCAAAAACGTGATCGTCATCGGTGGTGGCGATACTGGAGCCGATTGCGTCGGGACTTCCAATAGGCAAGGAGCAGCCTCGGTGACTCAAATTGAGATCATGAGCAAGCCTCCTACCGAGCGTGCCGAAAATAACTGGCCCAACTGGCCCATGATTTTACGTACCTCCACCAGCCACGAAGAAGGCTGTGAACGGGAATGGGCACTAATGACCAAAGAAATCATCAAAGATGAGCACGGTGCCATAAAAGCTATCCGTACGGTGCGCGTACTTTGGGATAAAGATCCGGAGACTGGTCGCTTCAATATGCTTCCTCAGGAAGGTACTGAAAAGGATTGGCCTTGTGAACTGTTGCTGCTAGCGGCAGGTTTTCTACATCCTCAAAAGCAAGGCTTGTTGGAACAACTAGGAATAGGACTCGATGAGCGCGGAAATGTGCTTGCCAATAATTACCAAACCACTGTTCCTAAAATCTTTGCCGCTGGCGATATGCGCCGTGGACAAAGCCTCGTCGTTTGGGCCATCAGTGAAGGCCGGGAAGCCGCCAAGGCTGTTGATGCCTTTCTGGAAGAAGGCGAGAGTGTGTTGGAGGCCAGAGACCAGGGGAAATTGGTGGTGAATGCTTAGCGTATTATTGATTGAAAGCTTGAAGTTGATTTAATAAGAATTTGCATATAGGTAATACGAGTAGATTACCTTGTGCAAAGCTTGGCTAAGAGCTTGTTTGGTACGGCATGATTCGCTTCGCGGCTACTTCGTGGTAGCCGAAAGTGAGCAAGTTTTATTTCAGACAAGGTAAATTTTGCAGTCGAATGCGGGCGATTCGACGAAAAATTTAACACAGTATGAAATAAAAATTGCCGCTTGGAGGCAATCGAGGTCGTGCCAAACAAGCTCTAAAGCCAGGCTTTGGTTGGTTTGACTTTTTCACCTAAGGTGTGAATGTACTATTGGTGCTAGCCAGTAGCTTGCATTTAACACCCCAACACCATATTCAATGATTACTTCAAAATTCAACAAAATTTGGAAAAGGAGCGCCTATGCCCTTGTCCTGTGTATTGGAATTGCTGGCCTATCTAGTATTCCCTACAGCAAAGGTACTGGAGGCCTTGATTTTCCCCCTAAGCTCACACCTACGACACCTTATGATGTCAATTTAGCTGAGAAAAAAGCACTGGAAGATGCCGGAAAATTCAACGAAGTTCAACGGCTTTTTGAGGTTTTTTCCTGGCAGCTGTTTGTAGCTTTAAACTGGCCGTATGAAAACGGGAAACCAGCATCAAAGATCACGGGCTCAGGAGAACCACTTTGGAACACTTGGAAAGAAAGTTATGAAGTGTACAAAAGTGATGGCTCGAAGCCAACTCCTTGGGGTACAGATGAGCTGCCCTTGTTTTCGCAAAACAAAGTTGATGACTGTGAAAACATTCTTTACCGTACCAGTAAGTTTGCTCATTTAAACGATACCGATTATGCTGATGAAATCGATCAGGCTTTTTCTGCGCCCATCTGGGATCAGAATGGGAACATAGTGCGCTATGAAGTTCGAATGAACGAGGTGGAGTTTGACTATATCGTCAAAAATGAACTTTACAACCTGGATGGCCAAATCAAGTTTTCCGAGAATGGTACCAAGGTGGTTACTTTTCCTTCTGGAAATAAGAAAAAGCAGGGGGCTATAGAAATCAAGTTGGCTTGGAAAATCATGGCTGAGGATGATCCCTTCCTTGATCGCTATTACCACCGTACGGCTTGTGTATTAAACCCTGATAAAACTTTTACGGAAGCTACTGTTGGGATGGTGGGGATGCATATTTCCACTAAGACGGTATCCTCTCCACAATGGGTTTGGGCCACTTTTGAGCATGTTGACAACCTGGAAGTCAATGTATTGGCTACCCATAATGGTCATAATCTCAAACCTTCTTTTTATGACCCCAATTGCCAAACTTGTCCGATCAATGTTTTCCCGGATACCAGTGCGGATGTGGTCAAGAATCAAATTCAGCGGGTTTTACCCATTGCCATGTCCACACAAGCGTTGAATACACAGGTGCAAGGGGTACTTGGCGCGGCAAATTCACCTCTTCAGTATTATCAATTGATTGGTGCGCAGTGGCCAACTAATCCAACCAAAGCTCCTTATCCTGTTCCTCCTCCTTCGGATACCACTAAGCGTGCTGTTCCCGAAGCAGTCATCAATAAGGCCGGAGGAGACGCTACGCCAGTATACCTTACCAATATGGTGATGGAGACCTATTTTCAAGGAGCAACTCAAGGAACAGATTTCAATTATCTCATTGCCAATGAACCAGCCTGGTTGCAAATTGAAGGCTTCCCTCAGCAAACCACCGAACTTATTTTTGGTACAGAAAGCTGCGTGGGTTGCCACGCTTCGGCTTCCATTGCGGTAAGAGATACGATCATTAGCGGTAAGCGAACGGCCATCTTTGGACAACGCTATCTCTATGAAAGTCAGGCTATTGGTGATTTTAGTTGGTTGATGCAGTTGAAAGCAAGTTTCAAGCAAGCACCTAAAACTCGCCCCGTCACCAAAACGCCTTCAAAGCAATAAGTAAACCTCGAACGTTTTTTAACCCATATTTGGCGACACTGCTCGCCTTTGAAAACAATCTATATTATGTCAACCTATCGTTTCGTCCAAGTCGACGAATTTCAAGCTAATGCTGATGGTTGGAATCAAATGGGGCCAGTCAATTGGACCCAGTCAGATGCCAATACAATTTTATTGACTAACCAGGATAACCGAGTTGTTCAGCTATCCTTTCTATCTGCTACGGCGCTGAGAGTCCGGTTTAACCCCGCTGCGAAACAAGCCAGTGATTATGATAATAACAATTCTTACGCGGTCGTCAATCGCAACTTGGGGCCAGTAAACCTCTCGGTGCAAACACTTCCAGATAATGGAGGCACCTTGCTGCTTGATACAGGTATCCTGCAGGTGAAGGTGGGCTTGTACCCCTACGGGATTGCTGTTTATAAGAACGGGCAATTGATTCATGAGGATACTTACGAAAAGAACCTCATCTACAGCAACGAGGCTGTTGCCAACTTGAAAAAAGCGCCAACTAACGAAAAATATTACGGATTTGGTGAGAAAGCTGGTGATCAGTTGAACAAGCGGTCTTTTACAATGACCTTTTTCAACTACGATAACTTCACCTATAACGATATCGCTTCTGATGGCTCGCGGATGATACCCGATTCACAAAAAGAAGGTGGACCGCTTAATCCTTCTGGGCCACTCTATAATACCATGCCACTTGCTTTGGCGGTTGGCTACACTGATCCGAATAACCTGGCTGGTTCACTTTACAGTTATGGCCTGTTTTTAGACAATGTAGCGCAGACTTACTTCAATATGGAGGCCAGTGATTACTCCGACATGAGTGGGAAGTACTATTTTGGTGCTTTGTATGGCGAGTTGGATTACTACATTATGGTTGGTGATGCTGAAAACCCCATCAATGATGTAATGCGCCAGTATGCTATACTTACAGGTGGATCGGCAATGCCGCCAAAGTATGCCTTTGGTTACCAACAAGGAGGTTACGGCTATTATACCCGCGAGATACTGGAAGGGGTAGCGCAAGATTACCGCAACAATAACTTCCCGATTGATGGCTTGCACATCGATGTTGATTTCCAGGATAACTATCGCACTTTTACAAGTAGTAACCGCAAGTTTCCCGATGCAAAAGGGATGTTTGATGGCCTACATAGTGCTGGTTTTAAGTGCAGTACCAACATCACGGGCATCATTACCGCTAACCCTTTAGATGAAAACGGGAATACGGATACGCCTTACCCGACTCGGGACAATATTCTGAATCTTAACCATGATAATGCTGCGAAATCTACCTACAAAGACGACGCACCAGTTCATGCTTTCATTTACAACACACGGGCGAATCAGGGCGAGGACCCAAATATTTTTATTGCTAATGAAGGGTATGGTACGAGTACTGTTGTTGAGAAGTACTCACCTTCACCGGGGTATCCTGGTAATAACCCAGATCTGGGAACCTACGGCTTCTATTCCGACATGGGTAACCCCGATATCCAAAAGTGGTGGGGAGAGCAGTACGAGTACCTATTGTCGATAGGTTTGGATATGATCTGGCAAGACATGACTTGTCCTGCCCTGATTCCTAACTTTGATGATAATTATCCTGACAAAACGCTTCCGCTGGATATCATGATGTACGATACGCGTACTGGTGGTTATGAACCCAATGCGAAGATTCACAATTCATTTGCGATAAACTTGATTAAGGCCACCTACGAGGGGATCACCAAGTTGAAATCCAGTGACTCTTTTAAAGGGACCTACAATTACAAGAAGCGTAACTTTATCATAGCCAGGGGCGGTTATGCTGGCGTTCACCGTTATGCAGGTATTTGGACAGGAGATTCGGCTTCTAGCTGGGATTTTCTTAAAATCAATGTGCCTGAGGTGCTCAATATTGGCTTAACGGGCCAGCCTATTTCTGGTTGCGATATTGGTGGTTTTGCAAATGGTACGGGAAGTTCCCGCACCAATGGGGTGACAGACCCTGAGTTGTTGACCCGCTGGATGACCAGTGGTGCCTTTTTGCCTTGGTATCGCAATCACTACGATAAGTATACCAAAGCGTTTCAGGAGCCCTACAACTACGGAGAACCCGTATTGAGTAATTGCCGCAAGTACGTAGAAATTCGTTACCGCTTATTGCAGGTTTTCTATGATGCGATGTATGAAAATACGCAAAATGGTTTGCCTATCGCTCGTGCCCTGTTTGTGAACGATCCTATTGATCCACAGGTGTACCAGCATTGTGATGACCAGTTTTTCTTAGGAAAGGATATTTTGGTAGCACCGGTAGTGACGCCTAATACCTATAATCGTGATGTCTACCTACCTGCGGGCAGCGAATGGTACGTTTTCAATGACAATACGGAAGTTCTGAGCGCCCCAACACCGGGAGGAACTACTCAAAACTGGGACGTGCCAATGGACCTTGTTCCTGTTTATGTTCGGGAAGGGGCTATCATTCCTTTGCGGGAGTTGGAGCAATATGTGGGGGAATTATCGGTCAACCCGATCACTTTCCAGATTTACCCAGGGAAAGATAGTACCTATACCCTTTACCAGGATGACGAGACGACGACCGCTGCGGAAGAGTCTGGCGCATACCGGGTGACGGAAATTAGCCACGAGGGCATTACCAATGGTCAAAAGGTGACGGTTCAGCGCACTTACGATAAGTATGCGCCGAAGGAGAAGTACTATTTTGTAGCACTTATTGGTACCAATCCTCCTGTTAGTGTATCCGCGAAGGGGAAACCCCTAAGCGGAGTAGCAAGCAAGAACGACCTGGATAACAGTGCGAGTAACGCTTACTTTTATGATGCTGGTTTGAAAATCACTTTCGTGAAAATTCAGGATACAGCAGCGAAAGCAATCATAGAGGCTGTTTACTAGAATTGGGTCCAGTTTTTTAGTGCCCCTTCATTGCGATATCATCGTGATGAAGGGGATTTTTATTGGAAGAACTATTTTTATTAGAAAAACGTCCGCAATTTCATTTCGGGACGATGCAGCGATAGGATTGCCTCACCTTTGTACAATCAATTGTAATAAAGGATTCCTTTTTTTGATTCTTTATTGGCAAACAAACGTTTAATTCGAAAATGATGAAAAAAATAGTAATCGCAGGCGCTACAGGTTATTTGGGAAGCCATATTGTTCAACACTTGCAAAGACGCCAATTGGACTTTCAAGCCATAGCACGTAGTCCACGGAAATTGGATGCATTGGGATTAGCTTCTTCGCAAATAATTGAGGCGCAAGTAACAGATTCAAGTTCTTTGGCAGGATGTTTGGAGGGTGCTGATGTCCTCATTTCAACGGTAGGGATCACCCGCCAAAAGGACGGGTTGACCTATATGGATGTAGACTATCAGGCGAACAAAAACCTCCTTGATGAAGCCATTAAAAGCGGCGTTAAGAAGTTTGTTTACGTTTCGGTATTACATGGAGAGGACTTGACTCACCTACAAATTTGCGCAGCAAAAGAGCGCTTTGTTCAGGCGCTAAAAAGTTCAGGTTTAGCATACTGTATTATTCGCCCCAGTGGGTTCTTTTCCGACATGAAGGAGTTTTACGAAATGGCCAAGCGTGGCCGCGTGTATCTTTTTGGTGATGGAACCACGAAAGCGAACCCCATCCACGGCGCTGACCTTGCAAAAGTTTGTGTAGATGCAGTGTTTCAGAATGAACAAGTCATTGAAGTGGGCGGAAAAGAAACATTGACTCATCAGCAAATAGCCGAGATCGCTTTTGATGCTGTCGGTAGAGAAACCAAAATCACCTATGTCCCTGATTGGGTAAGGAGGCTGCTACTTCGTATAGCTGCTGTATTTATGGGAAAGGCCAGTTATGGAACGACGGAGTTTTTCTTGAACGTAATGGCCTTAGATATGGCGACCAATAAGTACGGCTACCACACCTTGAAAGAATTTTTTATGCGCCTAGAAGAGGAAGCGTAATGAATGTTTTAAAGGTAGGTGCAAAAACAAAGAGAGACCTACATCAGATTATCCCCTTCGGTTTGATTTGGTTATTGTCGGGCTGGGTCTTTATTCTCGTTGAATTGGCAGTATCAGGAAGTTCATTGGAGCTCCCTGACACAGCCATCCGTATGGACATTCAGATATTCTTATTATCAAGTGTAGCAATCACTGTGGTAGGCTTGCTCACCGGGTTTATTGAGCTTAAATATTTACATGAAGCTTTTCTTCATAAGAACTTTGCGATAAGGTCTCTTTACAAGTTCTTTATCTATTCCCTGTTCTTCTTCCTAATTGTATTGGTTACTTTTCCAATAGCCGCCAGCTTAGAATTGGATGCTTCTATTTTTGATTCACGTGTTTGGGAAAAGTATGGTAATTATATCACGAGTATTACTCATTTAAGTACTGCTGTACAGTTAGGAACGGCGCTTATTCTTTCGCTTTTCTATACAGAAATTAGTGAGTTTATCGGCCAAGGTGTATTGATGAATTTCTTTACAGGGAAGTATCATAACCCTGTTGAAGAAGAAAGGATTTTTATGTTTTTAGACATGAAATCATCAACAACGATTGCGGAACAACTTGGCCACTTAGCCTATTTTAAGTTGTTGCGAGATTATTATCATTGCTTTACGGATGCGATCATTGAAAATGAAGGAGAGGTCTACGGATATGTAGGTGACGAGATCATCTTGTCGTGGAAATTTGAAGGAGATAAACGAGACCATCGCTGTATCGACTGCTTTTTTGCAATGAGGGGAAGCCTGGAGGGAAAAGAAGGCTTCTTTAACGATAAATTTGGGCAGATCCCAACTTTTAAGGCCGGGATACATTACGGAAAAGTTACCACAGGAGAAATTGGTACCATAAAAAAGGACATCCTATTCTCGGGTGATGTTTTGAATGCAGCTGCGAGAATTCAAGGATTGTGTAACAGCTATGAGACTGATCTCATCGTTTCGGCGGAGATGCTCGATCAGCTTGATTTGAAACCTTGTTACTCCTCCAAGTTCCTTGGCGCAATCGAACTGAGAGGCAAAGAAGAGTCAAAAGAGTTATTTGCGATCAGCAGAGCCTTCTGAAGTTATACGACTTCTCGGTTATTTTCCCACCAGTAGCCCAGTAGACCAAACACCAGAAAGAAAGCAATACTGTGTAGTTCTACGTTGTTCAAACCATTGATGAAAGAGGGGGTAATGTATTCGTTTCTAAACATGTCCATGTCTTTTACAATCATTGGTAAAGCGTAGGGGAAATATAGGGCGATTTTTTGCCCGGTAGCTGACATGATAATGCCAAGGACGAAGCCAAATACGCCAATGCCCAGTGGTACTAAGATGTTTTTGAAGCGTAAGGAAAGCCAGTATTGCCAAGCGATCAACCCTAAGCTGGCAATAAAGAAGTGCCTCATGAACTCGATGAGATTAAGGAGGTCAGGCTGGTAATAGGTGAATTCATATTCCGGCAAGAAAATATTGAGGCAATAGCCAGAGAGCACCAATCCTACAATCAGCATTGCCAAGCTGAAGAGGTAAAGCAAGAGGATGAGGACCAATTTTGTAATGTAAAACACCCCACGGCCAGAAGGCAGTGCGTAGAGGTACTTCCATGCATCAGCACGCTGCTCGATAAATACTGTGGAGCTAACGAGTAAGAGTAGATAAGGGACGACAATGAACAAGTTGAAAATAGCAAGAGAGACTTTAAAGTAGCGTTGCCAGGGGTCTATGTTTAACTTTACCATGTTGTGAGCATCCATGAGGTGCCCGAGAAATACCCCCGAAGCTGTGAGTAAAATACCCAGTAAGAGGATGTACCAAACGGGGCTATGTTTGAGCTTGATGAGTTCAGCACGCAATAGGGCTAAAGGAGAGATGCTGCTATTGGCCATGATTGGTGTTGTCTTTATTGAGTTCCATAAATAAGCCTTCCAAATCACTGCGCACAAGCTTGGCTTCGTAAATATCTAAGCCTTCGGTTACCAACTGACGGACAATGACAGGAATGTCAGATTCTGTCGAAAGCTGTAGGTAGAGGTAATCTTTTGTCGATTGCACTTGGTATGCGGAAGTTAGTAGCACATTGGCTCGGTCTTGGTCATTGGTGCGGATTGCTAACTTCAGATGTTTGGCTTTCCATTCTTCGAGGGCAGCTTGGTTGCCTTCAAAAACCAGTTGGCCATCTTTGAGGATACCGAGGTGGGTGACGGTTTTTTCAATTTCTGTAAGAAGGTGACTGGATAGTAAAATCGTTTTGCCTTCTTCACAGAGTAGCTTAATCAAATCTCTGATATCGCTGATGCCTTGTGGGTCGAGGCCATTGGTGGGTTCGTCCAGTATGAGGAGCTTGGGTTCGTGCAAAAGTGCAATGGCCAGCCCCAAGCGCTGCTTCATTCCTGTAGAGTATTTCTTGCTGGCTTTATGCCTATGTTGCCAAAGGCCGACTTTTTGTAATACCGGCATAATCTGATCACTGGAAACTTGCTGATAACGACAAGCCAGCCGCAGGTGATCGTGAGCCGATAAATTAGGATAAAGAGAGGGGGCCTCGATGAGGGAACCTACTTGGCGATAGCACGAGCGATCTTTATGTGGATTGGTTTTGCCAAACAAAGTGATTTCACCCGATTGAGGCGTGAGTAGCCCCAGCAAGTTGCGGATAGTCGTGCTTTTGCCTGCGCCGTTACTTCCTAAAAATCCATAGATGCTATTTTCTGGGACGTTGAGGTTTAGTCCTTTGAGGATGGGTTGCCCTTTGGTGTAAGAAAAATGCAGGTTGCTGACGGATAGGATCGACATATTACTAGGGCTTTTTATTTTCTGCTCAATACTTATTTATTTTCATGCGCATTTTTGATTACCAAAACCACCTGCTTTAGCAAACGATCCCATCGCCCTTTGGTATAGTTGACGGCAACCGTACAATTGTAAGCAGGTACATGAAGAATGCCTGTGCCCCACAGTCCACCGTGCATAAAGGCATCTTCTCCAAAAATGGAGATTCGCCAGAGTCCTAGTCGGTAATCTTTAAAACGCTCATCTTCTTCGGGAAGGTAAGTAGGAGCGTATTCCGGTGCTTGAAGCATCAAATCGAGGGTAGTGGCTTGATTAAAAATCTGCTCGTTGAACAATGCGTGGGTGAAAGTAGCAAGGTCATCCGTTGTGGAAATCAGTCCACCACCGCCGTAGAGATCCATGGAGGGATCCCATTCGGTGGTGTTGTAGCGCTGGAAATAACGGTTAACAAAAGGAGGGTGCTTTGTTGGACCGTCTTCGATGCGTTCCAGCCAAGTGCTGCTCATGCCCAGTTGATCGTAATGCAATAATTGCCGCAGGGCGACGCCCAAATTGGTGTCGGTAATGGCCTCCAGGGTAGCCCCGGCAAGGATGTAACCCGTATCGCCGTAGCTGTACCGCTCGCCGGGGCTGCCGGTAGCCTGTCCGCTCTCCATAGCCAAGGCAACCTGCTCTGTGCGCGTCCATACCCGCTGAGGGTTGTTGATAATCAATTCAGCAAAAGTGCGTCCGCCCATCGCGTAATCGTAGAGGCCACTGGTTTGGTTGAGGCACTGCCGCCAAGTGATACTGTCAGTAGGGTAGTGGTGATCGAGCAACAGTTGGCGATGNTCTTCCAGCAGGTAACCATCAATAGGGTCTTCAAGGTTCAGGCGGCCCGTTTCGTGCAAACGTAGCATGGCTGCTGCAACAAAAGTTTTGGTGACGCTGGCAATCCGAAAAGGTTGATCGGCACTCAATTCCCGTTCTCGTTCTTCGCTATCGAATCCTGCAGAACCCGTCCAGTGTAAATCCAACTCAGGAGCAATGACGGTCAAGCTTGCACCAGGGACTTGTTCGAACGAATCGTCTAGTGCCAGTTGTAGTATTTCCTGCAGCGTTGGTTCTATCTGATCTGGTGCGACATCGGTATCAACAGTATGACAAGAACATAGCACGGAGAAAATAAGAAAAGCGTAAATGGATGGTCTCATATTAAGGTTTAACGAGCCTCAGAGCTAAGTCAGTGCGCTTTAACAAGGACTAAAAAAAGAGGCGCTTCAACAGCGCCTCCCAAAGTTAGTGTATAAAGCTTAAAAAGTTTTAGTTCAATCGTCGTTGCTCTTCTTCGGAGCCGGTGGCGCGTTGGTTGGCCTTTTTTACGGCTGGGTTTCCAAATTGATGAGTTAGACTGAGCCGGAAGATATTTCCTTCCATTCTGTACTTCCAGCTGTATTCGAGGTTGAGCTCGGGGCGGTCGATTTCGTAGATCCACTGAGAACCGAGATGAAACATATTGCTCCAGTTGAAGCTCATTTTGGTGTTTTCTCCGATGGATTTTTGCAGGCCCATATTCAAGGCAGCATAAGGCTTGGTCTGGCCTAGCCCCCATTGGCGAGCGCTATTCAACTGCGTGGTTATTTCAAATTGAAAATGCTTAGGAAGTTGGATGTTTTGCGCCAGGTTAGCGGTCAGGTAAGTGTTGGTAACCGTGATGAGTTCGCCTTCATAACGCGGCTGTAGCCGAATCCAGTAAGCAGCAACATTGAGTCGTGTTTCCCACCAATCCGTTATTTGAAAAGGCGTATTTACAGAGATCATGGCCGATTTGGCATCTTCCATGTTTTCGGCATTAGCAATGAGGAGATTTTCTTCTGCATTTACTTGGGGTTGGAAACTGATGGGGTTGTCTTGGTCAGAAAATTCCATGTTGATCAGCAGGCTTTTGTGGCGAAAAGAAGCACTGATTTGCTGGCTAATAGTGGGTTTTACCTTTGGGTTACCTGTGAAAACGGTGTTGTAACCAAAGAAGAGAAAGAACGGCGCCAACTCACTAAAGGCGGGCCGATTGATACGCTCGGCGTAGGAAAACTGTAGTTGATTGTTGTCGTCGAGCTGGTACGTCAAAAAGATAGACGGAAAAAAACGGCCGAATTTTTGCACACTTATTGGCCCCTCTTTACTGCTGGTCAGCTGGCTGTCATAGTATTCGTAGCGTCCGCCGATCTTGGTTGTGATGGCCTCGCTCAGGGTATAATCTGCCGAGAAATATAGGGCACCGATCATTTCTTTAAGCGTGCCGGAGTCGGTGAATCTTTGATCATAGATTCGGTCGCCATTTTCGAGATCAAACAGGCTGAGATTATTGGTGAAGCTGGAGTTGGTGGCTTTGAACCCTGTCTGGAATTTTAGCTGGTCGTTCCATTCTTTGCTGTAGTCGGCCTTTAGTACCGTGAAGCCGATGGGCGTTTCTTTGGTCGACGAAAAATCACGTTCACTGAGCAGAAGCTGGTGCTGATCACGGTTGCTTTCTTGATAATTAACAGGATTGTTATCGAAATAGTCGAGGAAGTCAAAGTCTATGGCCAAGCTGCTCTTATCGGTGAAGGTGTGTCTGATGTTTAGGTTGGCCAACCAGTGATTCCATTCGTTGGTTTCTTCCACCAGTAGGTCATTGTATTGCACTTCTTCGAGTTCATTGGTGAGGGTGGTTCTCGTTTCGGCTTCCATAAACCAATGGCGGTAAAAGCCGGATACCATGCCCCCTACAATCGTCTGGTCGCTAGCATAAAGGTCGAGGCCAATACGGCCATTGTAGATTTTAGTCAAGGCAGGGCGGTCGCTGTGAATATTGGCGGTAGTGACCTGCTGGCCAAAGGTGTTTTTACGATAAATATCCATCTTGTGCCGGGTATAATCGTAGTTCGCTGAGAAGTCGGTGAAGAGGTTGATTTTACGCGTTCTCAAATTCATGTTGATGCTCGTGCCATATTTTGGGCGCAAGCCATAACCCGTGTTGAACGTAGCACTGCCACTGAGGCCATCTTCCGTTTGATTGATGGTTACAATATTGATGATGCCTGCATTTCCTTCGGCGTCAAAGGATGCAGGAGGCGTTGTAATGAGTTCGATTTTCTCAATGTTGTCTGCCGGCATACTCTGGAGATATTGGATCAGACCCTCTACTTCCATGCGAATGCGTTTGCCATTGAGCATGATCACGACGCCTTGTTTGGCTTGCATTGTGATTTGGTTATTGATACGGTCAACCCTTACGCCAGGCGAGCGTTCCAGGATGTCCAGCGCCGTAGCACCGGCGGCAGTGATGCTGTTTTGGACATTGATGACGGTGCGGTCGATCAGCTGTTCGAAGAGCGGCTTCTTGGCGGTAACGGTGACCTCATCGAGGGCTGTAATATCTTCCCGCAAGGAAAAACTGAGGGGTGTTGCTTGCTGATTGTCACGAACTTGAATTAGAGGTGTTTGCTGTTCTTCATATCCCATCATGCTGGCTCGTATAAAGTAAGCACCTGAAGGAATATTGGCAATCACAAACAGGCCATCTAGGTCGGTGATGGCCCCTTTGATAAAGGTTGTATCCTCGGCTTGAAGCAACAATACATTGGCAAAAGCCAAGGGCTGATCTTCTGTATCGGTGATGGTTCCAGTGAGCGATTGCTGAGCCTGGAGGCTAAACAAGGCGAGGATAGAAAAAAGGGTGAGTGAAAGATGTTTCATCGTCGGGTAGGATTGATGTTATTGAATGGTCTGCAAGAAAACAGTGTTTAATGTGTTTTTGGGGGATAAATGCCTAACCCTCAATGAATAAGGACGGAAGGGTTTTGTGTAGCGTAAAGCCTTTTCGTATTGCTCAGCGCCTTGTTGGTAGGGCTTAAGCCGGGTTTAGTACTTATCTTGGAAAGAATTGCCGTTTTTCTGATACATTGCTACCATGTTTCAAATTGAGAAAACCTATCAAGGCTGGTCGTGGGAGAGAGTTAGCAGGCATGTTTTGTACTGGATGGCTTGGCTGATATTGTACGCCGCTACCAATAGTACCCACCTAGAGGGGAGCTTTCTTACCTGGACAGGCGTGGAGCTGATGATCATGGGGTTCAAGTTGCCGTTTACCTATTTTGTAATCTATTACTTGGTGCCTAATTACCTACTTACCAAGCGATACGCTACGTTTTTTCCCTTGTTTATTTTGTCCTCTATCATTGGGGGGATTGCTATTTGGGTCCTTTATCATTACTATCTTAACCCAGTGTATTTTATCTACGACGCGCCCCGTTTTTGGAGTACAAAAATTATCTACAAGGTGATTGATTTGATCTATATCGCCAGCTTGCCGATGATGTTTAAGCTTTATCAGCAGCAGCACCTTCAAGAGAAACGTGCGACGCAGTTGGTGGAACAGAAACTAGGGGCAGAACTGAAGATTCTCAAGAATCAGCTGCATCCTCATTTCTTGTTTAATACCCTGAACAACCTTTATGGGATGGTGCTGACCCGGCATTCTCAAGCATCCGAGGTAGTTGTGCGGCTTTCGAACATGATGAGTTATATGTTGTATGACTGTGAACGGCCTCAAATTGATTTGGAAAAAGAGATTGAAAATTTACAGAATTACGTTGAACTTGAAAAAATCCGATACGGAAAGCGGCTGGATTTTTCTTTTGAATTAGGAGGGGATGTCGCAGGGAAAACCATAGCTCCGCTCTTACTGATGCCTTTTTTGGAAAACGCTTTTAAGCATGGTGCTGAAACAGATGAAACCAAGGCTTGGATTCGTGTCAATCTGTGGGTGGAAAATGGCGACCTGACCTATCTGGTAGAAAACAGTATTCCCACGATGACTACGGAAGAAACGATGCCCAAAACGCAGAGTGGGGTAGGCTTGGCCAACGTGCAAAAGCGCCTGGCTTTGCTTTATCCAGAGAGCTATGAATTGGAAATTACCGAAAACGATACCTATTTAATCACCCTCAAATTGAACCTGGATCATGAAATGCCTCATCGTTGATGACGAAGAACTTGCGGTAAAAGTGATCGAAAACCATATCCAGCAGATTGATGGAATGGAGGTTACTGCTGTATGTTACAATGCAATGGATGCTTTCACGATCTTGCAACAGCAAGACATAGACTTGGTGTTTCTGGATATTCAGATGCCAAAAATATCGGGATTGAGCCTGCTGAAATCAATGCCCAATAAGCCCCCCGTAATTTTGACGACTGCCCACCGAGAATTTGCGCTGGAAGGCTTTGAACTAGATGTTGTAGATTATTTACTAAAACCTATTTCCCTGGACAGGTTTCTGAAATCTGTAGGAAAAATTTACCGACTACAGCAAAGAACGGCCCCGATTGTCAACCATGTCGAGCCAGCCAAGGAAGAAAGTTCCACCTTCTTTTATATCAAAAGTGATCGGCAGTTTATCAAAATCCTCCTAGCGGAAGTGCTCTACATCGAAAGCTTGCGTAACCATGTGAAAATTGTGACGACTACAAGTAATCATACGACCTTACTGGGCATCAGCCAGATGGAGCAAAAACTTCCTCCGCAGCATTTTACCCGAATTCATCGCAGCTATTTGGTCGCCCTCACAAAAGTGGATCGATTTACCCAAACCAACCTCACCATCGGAGACAAGACCCTACCCATTGGCCAAAACCATCGCGAAGAAGTCTTGCGGCGGTTACAGCTCAATCTAATTTGATTCCTGTGTAGGCTGAACCCGTATAAGCTGCACAATCCCCCTTCTTATATGCCCTTATAATCCCTTAAATGGTTCAAAAAAACCTTAGGTGCCCTTTGGTGGTTTAAATCAAGACAAATCCTGCCGATAAGATAAATTCATGAATCTACCCTGATCTACCCTGACAAATCCTGCCGGAAAATCGTCTCCATCAAGGCGAAAAGATCAGGATGCTTACGCTCAAAAAGGTGAGGTTGGCTAAAGAAATACTCAGCGGCGACGCTCAAGAACTCTGCCTGATTCGTTGCACCATAAGGGTTGATGTCTGAATCCCGATCTTTTATATCATTGATTTCTTCGTGCATCTCCTTCAGCCATGGAATGATGTAGGGGCTTTCCATTAGCATTTCGGGGATGCCATCGGTTTCACCGTCAGCCTTGTCGAGTAAGTGGACAAATTCGTGAATACCCACATTACTCTTGCTGCGTTGGTCATCAAAACCCTGGTGGAGTGCCCGTTTTGATAAAATCATCATCCGCTGCATCGCCCCTGTGCCCACCATGCCGAGGATGTTACGTTCATCACCTTCCGTTTGGTAATCGTGGTTGAAGGTGTTTTCGTACAGCAACACCTCATTGAGGTTATGATAACGCCAACCAGGAAACCCAAATAGCGGAATGGTCGCACTAGCTGCCACCAGTAGTCGGTCGGTATCCGAAAGCTCGGTTTCTATCCCTGTGATATCAACATCTTCAAAAAATTGGAGAACTGCCTGTTCAAAGCGGGGCTGTTCTTCGGCGGATAGTTTTTTGTAGTACCTCACTCTATCGTTGAGAATCTTTCGCCAAGACTCAGGAAACGGCGTTGGCGGCAGTTGATCTGATTGGAAGAAGAGCTTCCAGCCAGCGCCGAAGAGAGCGATAATAATAAAAGCAATGAGGGTGCCTGAGGTCATGTTGTTAGGGGTGAAAGGTGGTGGGCTATTCTTAAAGATAGCATTTCCTACGCAGCTGCTTACAAACCTTGCGCAAAAACGGCCGTCTCTTCCGCCAGCTTTTGAATCGCTTCTTCTTGCGTAACACCCGACCGCTTTAGCATTTTGAAGGAGTGGTCTCCGCCTTCAATAATGACGAGTTTGGCTAATGGCAATCCTTCGCATACTTCCGTAATAAGGTTCGTTTTAGCAAAGGTGTCACGCGTGCCTTGGAGAAACAATTGAGGAATACTAATATCTGGTATTTTCGTGCTGTTCTCTAGCTGTCTTGATATTCACTGATTTCAGAAATGTTTTTCACAAATTCTGTTGGTGTAAGGTCAAACTCTTTTTTGAAAGATCTACTGAAGGAATTAGGAAGATCAAATCCAACCATATATGCGACCTCAGCGATGGTCAGCTTTTGTTGTGCCAGAATATCCTTGGCCTTCTTCATTCGGAAAGATTTCAATAAATCTATCGGCTTTTTGCCAGTTAATTGCTTCACCTTTCTGATAAAATGCATGTGACTGAGGTGCATCGACTGGCACATCGACTTGACATTGAACTCGGCTTCAGACAGGTTTTCATTCATCAAATTAACTAAGCGTGCCAGGAATTCTTCATCAGGAGACGCAATGGTCTCCGTTTTAGGTGTAAGCATAAAGTTTTTATTGAAGACTTCCCGTAGCTGCGCACGCTGTTGTAAGAGGTTGTTTACCCTTACCAGCAGTAATTCAGGGTTAAAGGGTTTGGTGATATAGTCATCGGCACCTTTTATATAGCCGTCTAGCTTACTTTCTTCCATGGCTTTGGCCGTGAGGAGAATCACAGGAAGGTGGCTGGTCGCAAAGTCTTCCTTGATCTTTTTACAGAAAGTAATACCATCCATTTCTGGCATCATCACATCGCTGAGAATGAGGTCAAAGGATTGGTTGCGAGCCATTTTTAACCCTTCCAGGCCATTGTTTGCAGTGGTGATCTGGTATTGTTTACTAAGAATGTCTTCAAGGAAATGCTGCATATCTGGGTTGTCTTCCACCACCAGGACTCGCGGCAATTTGTTGCTGTTGTCAGGGAGATGACTTGCGGTCAGAGGGGCTTCTTCCGTAAGTGTATCCATGAGCAAGGAGGCTTCCTGGCGCGCCATCTTTAGCGCAGGTTTTTCCAGTACAGCATCCTTTGTGAGCTCTTCTTTTTTCAAAACCTGGGGTAGGTAAATAGTGAATTTTGTCCCCTTTCCAAGTTGGCTGTCTACCTTAATATCACCTTGCATAAGGTAGACGAGGTCTTTGACATAATAAAGACCTATGCCAGAATTATGGGAACCCGTGATCCCGGTACCCGTGGTATAGTACTTGTCAAAAATCAAATCAATGATTTCCTGGCTCATCCCTGTACCCGTATCTTCAACGATAATTTCAAAGTAGTTTTCGTAAAAAGGACTCAGGTTTCTTTCAGATGCTTTTACCGTAGAAAGCTCTACCGTAATACTGCTACCTTCTGGTGTGAACTTGAAGGCATTGGAGAGCAGATTGACCATGATTTTCTCTACCTTATCAGAATCGAGAAGCGTGATGTTGTCGCGGCTGTGGTCAATAAACTCTAAATGAATGTCACGGTTGAGCGCAAGGCCATCAAAAAGCCTCACCATGCTGGATATATAGTTGGCCAGGTAAATGTCACTGAGGTTGAGTTCCAGCGTACTGTGCTCAATGCGGCGCATCTCCAAAAGCTGATTAATAAGCTTGTGTAAGCGAGAAGCATTACGTTCGATGGTCCCGTAATACTGCTGCCTTTTTTCCAGTGACAGCACTCCACTTTCCTTGATCAACTGAGAAATGGGCCCCAGGATAAGGGTTATGGGGGTACGCAATTCGTGGGAAATATTGGTAAAGAAACCAAGCTTTGCTTTTGAGAGACTTTCAACCTGTTCCACCATGTCTTCGAGCTTATCCCGTTGCTGACGGATTTCCTCATTACGAGATTCAAGGTCGATGTTATTGCGCTCTAAAACTTTTGATTGCTCGAGGATTTGCCCTTGCTGAGCAAGGATTTCATGGTTTTGAGTTTCTATCTTCCGTCCTCGCTCTTTCAGTTTGTCATTTGCTTGCCGTAGCGACTCGTTCAGTATTTCCAATTTTTTCTTTTTGGAAATAACGCGGTATTCGTAAATCAGGAAAATAGTAAGGAATGCAAGAATGAGCGTAATAAACCAGGCTTGTTTCCAAATAGGAGGCATAACCTCAAATTCAATACGCGCAGGCGTGGGGTCTACATTAAAATCCAGGTCGCGGGCCATGACTTCCAGGATGTGATTTCCACTAGGGAGGCTCGTGAAAGTGAACTGTTGATCTTTTGTAAAAGGAGACCATTTGCCTCCATTCAACCGGTAAGCATACATTAGTCGGGTAGCGGCAGTTTTAGCGAAGTAGTCTTTCCCTTTCCACGAAATCAGTGTATTACCGTCGGAGGAAACGCTTTCCAAAAAGAAATCAAAGCTGGTTTCCGGTGGTTTGCTACTGGGGCGATAGCGCGTGGTAAAGAATTGCCCATTCTCCTCCTCGGCTATATTACGCTGGTAAGCTCGGCGTTTCCAACTACGCGGTACATGGTTGACCCAAATGTATTTGTCGGTATGATAAATGGTGCCTCCTTCAAAATCCATATTGAGGCGCTCCGGGAAAATATCCTGCGTCCAAGAGGTTCCATCAAATTTTGAGATGCCATTTTCTGTGGCTACGATAATCATACTATCGGAAAGTGCGTCAATACTAATGATTGTATTGCCGGAAAGGCCAGAAGAGGTATTGTAGTTTTTCCACGTCTTACCATCGTATACGAACAGTCCGTAATACCTGGATCCTACCAGCAGTAATTCATCCGTACTACAAACGTAGTTAACGTATTGCTGGAGGCGTTCATCTGGTAAGGTATTCCAGGTCTTTCCATTATAAAACAACAATTGGCTACCTCCCAGCCAAATCTTACCATCTTTAGATTGCCCGATACCGTAAGAGTTGGCTTGTGTGAGACCGTTTTCCTGAAAAGGGTGCTGTATCCAGGTCAGCTCTTCGGCTTCAGGGTTGGTGAGTTGTAGTACCCCACTGTAGAAGCCATAAACTTTCTCCCCATCTACGGCTCCGCCAAACCAAAGCGCGCCATCCCGCGCCTCGAATACAGCCCGATAGTCAATGCCCCAGGATAGTTCTCTATGGATGTGGCGCTCCCACCGTCCGTCTACATACAAAGCAGTAGCGGCGTAACCCTGGTGAGAACCGGCAGCCCATATTTGTCCTTTTGATGTTCTTATTACTCGTATTGGAGCGTCCATCAGGCCATCTTCTACGCCGTAGGAGGTCCAAATGCTTCCTTTGCGATGAATAAGCCGGTTATTGCGTTCCAGAAAGAGCTCTTCATCAGGAGCAATTTCACATTGGAAACTGAGGTTTTCGTAAGTAAGCCACTGCTCGGTAGAGAAATCCAGAAGAAGGACTTTAGATTTATAGCCAGCTACCCATATTTGGTCACTTTGGCTATTTTGCAAAATGATGCGGTTGGCAGGTACAGGATAAACAGGTGCTTTATACACCGCCCACCGCCCTTGATGGTAAGCAAAAATTTTGGCCATAGAGCTAAGCCAAATGGTACCATTGACGGATTGTACGATGTCTGCAAGGTATTCATCGCTACCAAAAAGTTTATTGATAAAAATGGTCTCCCAATTTTCACCATCGTAAATATGAATACCCTTGTTGGAAGTGGAGTTGATTACCCAAATTTTTCCGTCAGCGGCCAGGAGCATTCTTTGGTCTTCTCCTAATTCAAAATCTTTCTGGCTGGCAATCACCTCGAAATGATCAATCTTGCCATCCCTTACGTCCTTCCATTTAAAACGCAGCAGTTTTCCCACTTCCATTTTAGTGGTGACGGCAAACCATACCTCACCCTCATTCGTTTCAAGAACGTCGGAGGCATAGATCATATCCCCCTCAGTGGTTAGCAAATCTTTTGGTAAAAGAATATATTCAGATCCGGGAAGGCGTTTCTTAAGGTCTTCCGCTTTTGTTGCTGAAGTGTAAATGCGGGTGTCTCCATTTGTTAATAAATGAATGAACCCCCAGTCGGCACAAGCTATTACACTTTGATCACGTAGCTGCTTAATGCTATGATAGGTTATGGTTTGGTTGGCAGGCCCTTCGAAGAAGTGAACCCACTGCTGGCCATCATAGCGGTAGATGCCATTGGAGGCGGTCGCATAAATGGAACCATCTTTTGCAACAAGCAATTGCTCGACCGGCGAGGCTGTTAGGCCGTTATCC
Source organism: Lewinella cohaerens DSM 23179 (assembly GCF_000379805.1). Lineage (GTDB taxonomy): Bacteria > Bacteroidota > Bacteroidia > Chitinophagales > Saprospiraceae > Lewinella > Lewinella cohaerens. The sequence goes on from NZ_KB903533.1 coordinate 201,140, forward strand.
TGATTATGCGTTTTCCAATCGTAACCATCGTATTCAAGAACACCGTCATTGTAACTCACCCACACCTTTTGGTCGGCAGATTCTACTACGTGACGAATACCCTTGCCTTCCAGTTCGGGGAAATGTTTCCAACGCCATGGCTCTGTCAAAGGATTGACGATCTGCGGATTATATGGTTGAGCAGCCCAAGCCATTAATCCTCCCCAAAGAATGAAATGCAGTATTAGGATAAACCTCCCCATAATCTAAAACTCTTTCCTGTAGAATGCTTGAAAAGGAAGATAGGTGTTTTATTTGAGTTGAACAAAGGTTGCAAAATTAAGTATGGATTGAGATGTTTTTGCGGGAATTTATTCTGTTGTAAGGATTGGTGTAAAAAAACTAAAGTAGGAAAGTCTATTGTTTTTTGCGAACTCTCTTACGTCAAATAACCATTAGTATAAAGTAAAACGGTTGTGTTGAGTTAATTTATGCACCTTATTTGGTAAAAAACGGGTGTTTCTCTTATTGCTCAATACCGACCTTTACGAGTATTAGTTGATATGGTGAAAACTTCCAAAATATGAATACTCCTTTCTCTTTAAGTGGTAAAAACGTTTTAATTACTGGTGCCAGCCGTGGGCTCGGTCAGGGAATGGCCATTGCACTTTCTCATGCTGGCGCGTTTGTCGTTTGTTGTAGCTCTAGCCCTGGAGGAACGGATAAAACGCTGGAGTTGATCAAAGCTGCTGGCGGGAAAGGAATAGGATTGGCTGCTGATTTAAGTAAGCGGGAGGAAGTGAAAAAACTGTTCGAAGCAGCACAAGAAGCGTGTGGACAGATTGATATTCTTGTTAATAATGGCGGTACCATTGCGCGGCATCCCGCAGTAGATTTTCCCCTTTCTGATTGGGATCGGGTGCTGGAAGTGAATCTTACCTCGGCTTTCTACCTTTCACAGCTTGCGGGCGCAGAAATGATTAAAAACGGCGGTGGAAAAATTATCAATACCGCTTCAATGCTTTCTTATTCAGGTGGTATTACCGTACCAGCTTACACCGCAAGTAAGCACGGCATTGCCGGCGTTACCAAAGCACTGGCCAACGAATGGGCGCAGTACAATATTCAGGTGAATGCTATTGCACCGGGCTACTTCAAAACCGACAATACGCAAAAATTACAGGGTGACCCTGCCCGAAATGCAGAAATCACCAAGCGAATCCCTGCCGGCCGTTGGGGAGAAGCAACCGACCTGGGAGGTGCCGTTGTGTTTTTAGCCTCGCCTGCCAGTGATTACGTAAATGGCACCATGATTCCCGTCGATGGCGGATGGATGGCCCGGTAAACATAGCCCCCCGCGAGCAAAGCGAGCACTTACCGTGAGCGCAGCGAACACCCCCGCGAGGAACAAGCACCCTTCGTGAGTTCCGATACATCGGAACGAACACCCCCTCAATCAACCCACTTTTCCTGCCAGGCAGGAAACTCTTTAACTAGTAATCTCTTGGCCCATTTTCCATAAAAGCCGTAGCCTACACGGCGTTCGTTCTCAATGTCTTCCAGCTTGTAATGGATAATTTTGTTGAGCATTGCAAATGCAAACTATTATGGTAAAAACCATGCAGAAGAGGTATTTCACGGAGATTTGGTTTTAGAATACGGTGAGCAATGCGCTAATTTCACTACTCTTCCCTGTGATTTGCAACAAATGTTATAAACAGCTAGGTAATTGATAAATAATGAATAATCGCTGCGCAAGGGGTTAAGCTACCTTTGGGTGAAACGATATTAAAAACAAATATGGTACAGCCAAAAACAATAGGTAAGACGAAGACAATATCTCCTCAATCTCCAAAGGAACGTCGGCACGATCTACAGGTAATGGTTCCTCAAAAAAATGAAATCAGAAAGGTAGAAGCCTTTAATGCAATTCCTGCTCCAGGGGTGCAAGAGATTATTACGGAAGAAAATTCGAGCTTCGAATTTCTTCGCCTTGCAAGAATCGTTCTTCAGGAAGGAACAGCAAGTCGCAGCTTAGATAAAGCAGAAGCCGTTTACTATATCAATCGTGGAGAAGTATCTATAACGACCAACGGCCAAACGTACACCTTGGGGAAAGGAGATGTTCTCTACGTTAGTGTTGATTCTGAAGTAAGCCTTAGCAGCAAGGAGTTTTGTGATGTAAGCGAATTTAAAGCAGTGTCTTGTCACACGAAGTACCCTGATAAACTGGTTCGGCACACAGATATTGAAGGCACTGAGCTAGCTACTGATTTAGGAAGTCAGCGCCCCATGTCAGAGCGGACCGTATTTAAGCTGGTTGATAAGAATGTCCAGGCTAATCGATTATTATTCGGCGATACTTATATGGCTCATCGAGGTGGTGTAGGTAGTTATCCTCCCCACTTTNACGGCCCTGATGGCCCTCACGGATTAGGCGCTAACGCCAAAGAAGAAATTTACCATTTTCGTTGTGAAACGGAGATTGAAGGCGACGTTCCGTACGTTCTCCAAAACTGTGCCTTACCTGAAGAAAAAGTAAATGTCTACGCTCATATTTTTGATGAAGTAGCTATTAATGTTACGCCTACTTACCACGATACCATAGCACCGCCAGCGGTTGACTTTATGTTCACCTGGTGCTTGGCCAGTTTTACAGAAGGCCATCGTGATTGGGCAGAAATTTACAATAAGCCGGGTTACGAAAACGAATGGTAGGAATAGTTCCTACTACAAAAGAATACCAACCATAAAATGATGATCATGTCTAAAATATTACCAGGTCTGCTACTGTTTCTCTTGTTTGGCTGTCAGCCAACGGAAGTGTCAGAGGTTCCCAAAGAGGATACTGTTGATCATTGGGCAGGCGTTGATGAGATATTGGCAAATATTAAAGCACCGACTTTCCCGGATCAAACCTTTAACATTATGGAGAGCGGAGCTGTTGCTGATGGCGAGACCGATTGCCTGCCAGCTATCAAAGCTGCGATTAAGGCCTGTAATGAGGCCGGTGGCGGCAAAGTACTGGTGCCCGCAGGAACCTACCTGGTAAAGGGGCCTATTCACTTGAAAAGCAACGTGAATCTTCATGTTGCAGAAGGTGCCACCATCTTGTTCAGTACCGACGCCAAGGATTACCTTCCTGTTGTTTTTACGCGCTGGGAAGCGGTAGAGTGTTACAATTATTCTCCCCTGATTTATGCTTATGAACAGGAAAATATTGCCATCACCGGCAAGGGGACCCTCGACGGACAAGCCAGCAATGAAAACTGGTGGAATTGGGTCGATGGTAAAGATTTTGGCTGGGAGGAAGGTATGCCTAGTCAGGCAGATGACCATAGTCGGCCCAAGTTGTTTGGTTGGAATACCGACGAAGTCCCTGTAGAAGATCGCGTACTAGGGGAGGGAAGCTACCTGCGGCCTAATTTTGTGCAGCCTTATAAGTGTAAAAACGTGTTGATCGATGGCGTGACCATCCTCAATTCTCCCATGTGGGTAATGCACCCTGTCTTGTGCGAAAATGTTACCATCCAAAACGTAAGAGTAATTAGCCACGGCCCTAACAGCGATGGTTGTGATCCGGAAAGTTGCAAGAATGTGCTTATCAAGAATTGCTACTTCGATACCGGCGACGATTGTATCGCCCTCAAGTCTGGCAGAAACCAAGACGGTCGCCGCGTTGGCCGCCCCATCGAGAATGTGGTAATTCAGGATTGCCAAATGAAAGACGGTCATGGTGGCGTAGTGATCGGCAGTGAAGTGAGCGGTGGCGCCCGCAACATCTACGCAGAGAACTGCATTATGGATAGCCCCAACCTGGATCGTGCCTTGCGAGTGAAAACCAATAAAGTGCGTGGTGGGAAAATCGAAAACCTTTTCTTTCGAAATATAAAGGTAGGAGAGGTACGCGAAGCGGTGCTGCGTATCAATATGTTATACCCTATTTATTCGGACACCAACCAGGTCTATATCCCAACGATAGAGAACATTTATCTCGAGAATATTACTTCCCAAAAAAGTAAATACGGCATTTTAATCGATGGATATAGTGCGGAGTATCCGGTTCGGAATATCCAGGTTACTAACTGCCGTTTCAATGGGGTAAAAGAGGGGAACAAGATAACCTTCGCCGAGGGCCTTGATTTGAAAAGCCTCTATCTCAACGACGAGTTAGTGAAGTAGTTTATTGTTAAAAAAACGTTTTTTCAATTAGTTATCATGCGTACATTATTGTTTTCTGTCTTACTTGCGTTTGGAATTTGTGCTACGGCACAAACTTCACCCATCGGCTGGGCCAGCCTGAACGGCGGTACTACCGGCGGTGAAGGGGGCGAAGTGGTAATGATTACCAACCGCGACCAGTTGTTAGCCAATGTCGTGGGGAGTACCCCTAAGATTTTGATCATCGTAGATACCATCGAGTTGAATCTTTACGAAAGGGTGAAAATATACGACAATAAGACCCTGCTAGGTAGCTCTCCTGAAGCCATGATCAGGTTTGGAGGACTGGAAATTCTAGGCGATAATGTCATTATCCAAAACCTTGCCATCGGCGATTTTTACGATGGTGACTGGAGCGGCACAACGCACAGTACCGATTGTATGACAATCTATGGCGTCAATGTTTGGGTAGATCACTGCTGGCTATGGGCTGGCGCTGATGGACTGTTGGATGTACGCAGTGGCAATGGCTCAGTCGCCGATTACATCACCATTTCTAACACCAAGTTCAGCGACCACAACAAAGTGACGCTGATCGGTAGCAGCAATGATGATATTGAATGCCGTGATCACCTGCGGGTGACTTTCCACCATTGCTGGTATGACGGAACGGTAGACAAAGGCCTGAATCAGAGAAACCCACGAGTGCGTTTCGGTGATGTCCATATCTTTAATAATTACTACGAAGAGATTGACTCCTATTGTGTGGCAGCTCGCTTCGAATCAGATGTGGTGGTTGAAAGCACTTACTTCCGCAACTCAAAAGATGCTCACGAAATTGAAGACCAGGGGCTGGGATTGGAGGACGCTGATTTGGTCGCTATCAATAACCTTTATGAGTATTGTACCGGCAATCAAATCGCTGAAGGAGAAGCCTTTACTCCTGGTGATTTTTATACTTACGAACCTACCCCCACCTGGGATGTGCCCGCACTGGTGATGAACGAAGCTGGCCCTTTCAATCCTGAGAACAATATACCTCCGGTAGCAGTAGATGACATTATTCTTTACGGAGGCTTATCAGGTGCGCTGACCATTTCTGCTACGGACAACGACCTGGACGAAGACAATGGTGACCTGCGTATCGCTCAATTAGCCAATGATCCTCCCGGATCAGCGACGATCAGGTTCAACAATATCTACTATTTCCCTCCGGCCAATGCTTCGGGAATAGACACTATCCTCTATTTACTGGTCGACACCCAAGGCGGTGTAGATACAGGGCGGATCATTATTGATTACGAAACCGTCAACGCAGCAGATGACTTGGGAATTGAGGGGCAAACCTTGCGAATTTATCCGAACCCCGCTCGGGATCAGACCACCTTACAATGGGATGCTTTGCCAGAGCAAGCCTTTACACTTAAAGTTTATGACAGCCTTGGACGCTTAATGCTTGTTGAAAACGAATTGCGTCTAAGCTCACCCCAATACTTGTTGGATACCCAACAATGGCCCGCTGGTACTTACTTGGTGAGTATGCAGGCAGGAACAGCTACTTATACCCAGAAATTGAATGTAAACAGGTAAGATTTCCTTTTCCATTTTTCTTAACTGCCTGTTTTGAGTCACTCAAACCAAGCCCTAAATTTCTATGCCTTTATGCAACAGAAACTATTACTCTTATGCAGTAGCTTGCTACTGCTTTTTAGCCACCTGGGGCAAGCCCAGATAACAAACGCTACCCTTTACGATTTTCGGGATGGAGCCATCATTGGTGCGGCAGAAAGCCCAGATGGACTAGTTACGCTAGCAGGTGTGTACAGTCACCACGGTACGCAATATGGCTTGAATATGAAAGTGGACGGAGAGATTGGTGTCAGTGTAGCTGGCAGCAGCACCCTCCGCTTTTTAGGATCGCAATATTCCGGCCTCAATATGGTAGGAACAGCTGCCGAAAGCGGCGATCTGGGTACCCACAATACCATGGTTGCTAATGATTTGAGTGACATCTATGATTTTGTATATGCTGGCGATGCCGCAGCCCTGAATTTCTTGCTGACTGCGGGTTCTGGCAACGATCTTTACTTACCAACACTGGAAGTAATTCCAGCACAGTTGGGTATTGAATTCGCAACAGCTGAAGAAAATATTATTTACTACTACGATTTCCGAGACGGCAGTATTATTCCTACCTCCACTACTGGAACAGAGGACCTCCACCTTGGGCTGGTCGATGTTTTGGTAGGCCCCAGCAATGCCTATGGGTACAATGGTGCACAGCATGGCTCCATCCTCAAGGAGGGTAATCAAATTGTACTTCAAGTAGCTGGCAACACCACCATCCGCGTTGGTGGTAGTATTTATTCCAACGGCACGATCTCTGTTTCCAGTCCAAATGGAGATTTCGATATTACGAGTCAAGCTGCCGCAACAGCGGGCAATTTTGGTAATGATGGCTCTACCGTAGACTTTCTTTACGTTGGTGAAGCGGGTACGGTGACCTTGGATTTTACGGGTACTAATTATGTCCCTTATATTGAAATGGTACCGGTGCCTTTTGAGGTGACACTCACTCCTTTTGTACAAAAGTCAGGTACGATCACAGTGAATGATGTTATCATCGATTTGCAAACAGGCGAAGATGCAACCAGCAATGCAACCGTTGCTGTCAGTGAGGGGCTAATCATCAGTGCAACACCCACGGACGCTTCTATTTCTATTGACCTGGGCGGTGAGGAACTCGCTTATTATCTACCTACTTTCTCCACCAGTATTGATACCGTAATCGCAACGGGAGATTCTCTTTTGGTAACCTTTGCTGATACAGATACCGACCCTGTCGGGTTCTTGATTAAAGTAAGTGATAGCAGTCTCATCCCGGTAGCGGAACCAGGTGTAACTTATACCTACAATTTTGCTGATGGTTCAGAATTGCCTCAAGTCGGCTATCAGTCACTTCGTTATCAAACCTACATTTCACATGATGGTTTATTGACCATTAATAGTAATACCGACGAAGAGGCCCAACAATTTGGTTACCACGATTCCAGCCACGGTGGGGTATTCTTTCCCGGCAATAGTTTTGACATGATCGTGGCGGGAGATGCCATTATCACGTTCATTGTAGATACCTATGGTTCTGCCGTTGATGCTGAGCTCGAAATCACGGATGCCGGAGGTAGCGTATTGGGTGCTATTGCAGGCCAAAACATTGGTGGTGACGACGGTTTTCCCGTAAGTTACGCCTATACTGGCCCTGCCGGAGTTGTGACAGCTACATTGCTTAGTGAGGGCTTTCCAACAGCGGAAATTTACCTTCATGGGCTTAATATTGAAAACGCTGCTGAGGTTGTGACCTCCAACGGCAAGACCGATATTTGGGACTTTGGTGCCGAGCAACTCGATACCATGCTTTACAACAATCAATTGGATGAAACGCTGATCAATGATTGGTACGATCCTGCCATCATAGTAGGGAGTGCGGGCAATACGCTGCCTAATTTCAGCGCAGGAGCATTATCCTGGTTGGGTGGTGGAAATGATCGTCTACGAACAGTTAATACCAACCTTACCCGTTACGACGAAAATATCAGTAACGCTGATGGCTATACAGGCCGGATATACGTAAACTCTGGTGGTAATGCCGGGCGCTACCTGAGCCTGACCCTCAGTGAAGACGATGAAGTTACCATTATCGCGAAAACCGATGCTGGTGGTACGATCAATTTTGAATACGTTGCTGATCCGGAAGCGCAAACTGATATTGTGCCTATTCCGAGCGATCTGACCGAGTTGAATTTTGTTGCCAAAGCAGCGGGTGCTTACCATATTTTCGACACCCAGGGTAAACCCAGTTATTACCGCGTGAGCAGAAAAGATGCTACTTACGTAGAATTCACCGGAGCTGTTGATGTGAGCCAGGCTGCGGGTATTCCTAATGATTATACCATCGTATTTACCAACGAAGCAGGAAAAGTATGGACAACTTCCGTTACCGATGGCGCTTACGAAATGACGCTTCCAGCAACTTATACTTATGAGTTGAGTCTATCCGGGGCCAATGGCTACATTATCGATAATGGCACTTCCCTTGAAGTGACGGAGACGACGACGGTACACGATATCACAATTGTTGGTGTAGAACTGTATACGGTCTCTGGTGCAATTATGGGGCTAAATGGAGAAATTGCTAACCTTAACTTGCGTTACGAAGCAGATCCTGCTGCCGGTGCGATTTTTGTTCCTGCACCTGTCATTGATGCTGGTGCTGCCACGTATACGGTTGAACTAGAGCCTAATATCCTCTACACGATTGTAGCAGAAGGCGTCAACGATTACGAACTAATGGTTGATACGATAATTGTTGAAGGAGCAGTTACCGATACTGATCTGGAATTTGCCGCAAAACCGGTGTATAATGTGACCATTGATGCCCAAAACCTGACGGCGGAGCAATTGGCTGACTTGAGCCTTAGCTTCAGCAATCTTTACGAGGAAGGATATGTGTATGACTACCCTTCAGTTAGTGGAATCAGCTTACGTGATGGAACTTACACCATCACGACAGGAGGGGTAGATGCTTACCCTGTGGAATTAGGTTTAACTTCGAACTTGATGGTGGATCAAAGTGATGTTACCAAAGTTCTCACTTTTGGCCCCGTAACCAACTGGCCGTTTAACGACCGGGAGATTGTCAACGGAGACCCTACTTACAAAGGGCTACTCTTTACGGGTACGGTTTACAACTCACCGAACCAGGGGCACCTTGCTGCCAACCCTGGTGCTACCATTCAAGTGCCTGCTAATCCGGGCGAAACGGTTACTGTTCAGTACTACTATACCGCAGATTTTACGTTGGACGGTGGTGCTGCAATTACAACCAATAGCCAAAGTACCAGCATTTTTGAACAAACCGATTATGTTTACCCTGGTGTCGAACCTGGTTATGTGACCATTACTGTTGGAAGTGGTGCAGGTACGACCTATTTTACCAATATTTCAGTAGAGCAGACTTTGCCCTATAGCGCTGTCATCACGGTTGGTGTGGACAAGGATTACCAAATTATCAATGAGGCGCTCGCCGCTATCCGCCGCATGGATCGCAATGACGAAGACCGCGTAACGATCTTGGTAGACCCAGGTAATTATGAAGAAATGCTCGTCATTGATGAGCCCAACATCACCCTGGAAAATGCTGCGGCACTGCCCAATATTGACCTACTCAACCAGGGCGTGGATATAGCAGAAGGTGCCGTAAGAGTAACGGCCTACTACGGTCATGGTTACGATTATTACAGCATGGGCAACGATCAAAAATGGAATGCTGATGTGCTGAATGTGAACCAAGCGAACGGCTATCTCTCTTACGAGAATGTCGGTGCTGGCACAACCAATGGCTCTTACTGGAATGCCACAGTGGTGGTGAGAGCGGAAGGTTTCATCGCTGATCATATTATCTTTGAAAATTCTTTCAATCAGTATATTTCCCAAAAGGAATCACAGGACATCGTCGTTATGTGGACTTCTGGCAGCCGCGGCGAAAGGCCTACGGATTACGGCAATACCGATGTACAAGACCGCAGCTTTGTAGAAAGAGGTGCAGCTATTGCTGTGGTCAATAATACCGATAAGGTGGTCTTGAATAAATGCCGCGTTGTTGGCCGTCAGGACTCTTTCTTCGGAGGCAGTAATTCACGTGTTGTCGTTTACAAAGGCTCAATGATGGGGGCCGTAGACTACCTCTTTGGTGGTATGACGGCCGTATTCTACAAGACCGAACTAACGATGAATACCAGCGATGTGGGTAGTGATCAGGCATACATTACTGCTGCTCAGCAAGGTAGTGGTCGGGGTTATTTGATGTACGAATGTACCGTCAATTCAGCCCTGCCTGGAACAGAGTCAGCTTCTATGACACGCTCTAAGCCGGGCTATTTTGGCCGTCCTTGGCAAGCGACAACGAGTGAAGTTGTTTTTTACAATACGATCATAGAAACCTCTGATTACCCTGGCTATGAAGGGCAGTCCCTTATCTTTCCATTAGGCTGGCAGAATACGCTTGGAGGAGAGTCGGCAGGTATGTACGAAATTGGTACTGTCGAGAACTCAGGAGCAGATAATAGCCCATTTAGAGCCAGTTGGTCAACACTGTTGACCCAGCCTCAGCTGTTGGATGGTACGGATATTACGACCTTCAATTTTACCAAAGGTAACGACGGTTGGGATCCATTACCGATGCTTATTGAAGAAGATGTGGTTGGCGTAAACCCACTGGTGCCTACTACGGCAGTGAAAGTGCATGCTTACGACAACCGCGTTTATGTTTCAGCAGTAACGGACAGCACGCTTATCCGGGTCTACGGCCTGAATGGTGTGCTTTACAAGGTTTTCGAAACCGCTTCTGACGTAAGCTTTACCTTGCCCGGTGGTTTTTGGGTGGTTGCAGTTGATGCCCCTGACGGGCAGAAAGCAGTAAAGGTAATTACGCATTAATTCCCCCTTTTTAAGGTGTTTTGTTGCTGACAAAACACTCGTATAAACCATTTTGAATCCCTCTTCCTATTTTGGGAAGGGGGATTCTCCATAAGTATTTTAGTGCTGTTCCTAAGGAAATAAGAAACCGTAAAATTAAGACGCCATGAAAGTCAATAAATTAATCCTGATCATCGCCCTAATAGGCGCTTTGATGAGTACCGCTTTTTATACCCAGGAGGATTCAATTACCATCTATCTGGTAGGAGATTCTACGATGGCCAATAAGCCCGGTACACCAGAGGAGAACCCAGAAAGAGGCTGGGGGCAGTTGTTGCCTGCTTTTTTCAAACCATCGGTGAAAATCGAAAACCATGCCGTCAATGGGCGGAGTAGCAAAAGTTTTATCACCGAAGGACGCTGGAAAGCAGTATTGGAAAAGCTACAATCCGGCGATTACGTTTTCATCCAATTTGGCCATAATGATCAGAAAACTGCTGATTCGTCCCGTTATACAAACCCCTGGACGGGATACCGCAGGAATCTTCAAAAATATGTAACGGAAACAAGGGCCAAAGGAGCCTATCCCGTTATTTTATCTTCGATTGTTCGCAGAAAATTCAATGAGCAAGGTACGCTTGTAGATACCCACGGTGCTTATCCGTTTGTAGCCCGCTCGGTTGCAGAAGAAATGGGCGTACCTTTTATTGATATGCAGTTGCTTACCGAGGACTATGTTATCGCTCAAGGGCCGGATGAATCCAAGGGGACTTACCTCTGGGTAGCCCCCGGTGAGTATGATAAATTCCCGGAAGGAAAACAGGATGACACCCACTTAAACCTAAAAGGAGCAACGGCTTACGCAGGTTTGGTGGTCTCGGCAATCAAAGCAATGAAAATGCCGCTGGAACCTCATTTGAAATAGCTTTTTTTCAGAAAAAGTGAATTACAGCTAGTATTATGGTAGATATTGAATGCCGAAATTTCAGAGAAAAATAGAATATTGTGGACAACTATTGATGGTAAACAACAACTATGCAAATTACGGACCAGGGTATTAAGCCTTTTCTTGACGATAATTTTTTGCTGGAAAATTCCACTGCGGAAATCCTCTATCACGAGTTTGCGGCCAAGCAACCGATTATCGATTACCACAATCATTTACCACCAGATGAGATTGCTGGCGATAAAAAATTCACAAACCTTACTGACGTTTGGCTGAAAGGCGACCACTACAAGTGGCGGGCGATGCGCACAATGGGCGTACCCGAAAAATTCATTACTGGTGATGCTACTAATGAAGAGAAATTTCAGAAATGGGCTGAAACGGTACCGTTTACGATCAGAAACCCCCTCTTTCACTGGACGCACCTTGAATTGAAAGGGTATTTTGGCGTCACTGAACTCCTCAATTCAGCGAGCAGTCAGCGTATTTACGAGCAATGCAACGGGCTTTTGCAAACAGATGAGTATAGCACTCGCAACCTACTGCGCAAGATGAACGTGAAAGTCGTTTGCTCTACGGATGATCCACTGGATGATTTACGCTACCACCAGCAGGTACGAAAAGAAGGAATGGACATCAAAATGTTGCCAGCCTTCCGCCCGGACAAAGCTATCCTGATTCAGCAAGAACAGTTTCCTGCCTATATTGAAAAACTAGGTGGTGTTGCTGGTGCGGAAATCAAATCCTTTACAGATTTATTACAGGCGCTGAAAGACCGGATGCAGTTTTTTCATGAGCAGGGTTGCCGATTGTCAGACCATGGTTTGGAGCAAATTTATGCGGAAGATTTTACGGAAAGTGAAGTCAATACCATCTTTACCAAGCGTCTAAATGGCGGAAGTGTTTCCGACGAAGAGGCTCGCAAGTTTATGTCGGCTACGCTTTACCACCTTGGTTGCTTGTATGCCGAGCTGGGTTGGGTACAGCAATTCCACTTGGGAGCTTTACGCAATAACAGTAGCAGAATGTTGCGCCAGCTAGGCCCTGATACGGGTTTTGATAGTATTGGTGATTGGGAGCAGGCCAGTGCATTGGCTAAGTTTCTGAATCGTCTGGATACGGAAGATAAATTAGCGAAGACCATTCTTTATAACCTTAACCCTCGCGACAATGAAGTCATGAGTACCATGATTGGAAATTTCAATGATGGTTCTATCCGAGGCAAGATGCAGTTTGGCTCAGCTTGGTGGTTTTTAGACCAAAAGGATGGGATGGAAAAACAGCTTAATGCCTTGTCGAATATGGGCTTGTTGAGCTGCTTTATAGGGATGCTGACGGATAGCAGAAGCTTTCTATCCTTCCCTCGGCACGAGTACTTTCGTCGTTTGCTTTGTAATCTCATCGGTCGTGATGTACACAACGGAGAACTGCCCAATGACACCGAGTGGTTGGGTGGAATTGTATCGGATATCTGCTACCGCAATGCCAAGAATTACTTTGGTTATTAAAAACAACAAAAATTCAATCCAAAAAATTGATGAAAAAGATAGTTACTTTCGGTGAAATTATGCTGCGGCTTACACCTCCAGGATTCAAGCGTTTCAGTCAGGCCGGTGAGTTTGATGTCGTGTATGGTGGTGGAGAAAGCAATGTGGCTGTTTCTTTGGCTAACTACAACCTGCCTACAGAGTTTGTTACCCGCGTACCTGATAATGAAATTGGTGAATGTGCCCTCATGGAAATGCGTAAGCGCAATGTGGGTACCAGTCATGTGATTCAAGGTGGTGAGCGTCTGGGGATTTATTTCCTGGAAATGGGTGCAGTGAGCCGAGGAAGTAAGGTGGTGTATGACCGTGCCCACAGCGGCATGGCTACCATCGAGGCAGGAATGATCGATTGGGAAGAAGTCTTTAAAGATGCCGGTTGGTTCCACTGGACAGGCATTACTCCTGCACTTTCTCAAGGGGCGGCTGACGCTTGCCTAGAGGCTATCCAGGCCGCTAATAAAATGGGTGTAACCGTTTCTACCGACCTTAATTACCGCAAAAACCTCTGGAAATACGGCAAAAAGCCGGGCGAAGTAATGCCAGCTCTCGTGGAGGGTTGTGATATCATCCTCGGCAACGAAGAGGACGCCGAAAAGCACTTTGGCCTCCACCCTGAACACGTAGATGTAACCCAGGGCGATTCCGTAGATGCCAAAGCATACCTTTCTGTATTAAAGCAGCTAATGGAAATGTTCCCCCGCGCTAAAAAGGTGATTACCACCTTGCGGGGAAGTATCAGTGCTTCGCACAATACTTGGGCCGGGGTGCTCTATGATGGCAAAACCCTCTTTGAATCACCCACCTACCAGATTACTCATATTGTGGATAGAGTAGGTGGAGGAGATAGCTTCATGGGCGGCTTGATCTACGGCTTGCTGACCTACCCCGACGATGACCAGCGGGCGCTGAACTTCGCGGTGGCAGCTTCCTGCCTAAAGCACACTATCTACGGGGATGCGAACCTGGCGACAATCAAAGAAGTAGAAACGCTCATGGGAGGCGATGCCAGTGGCCGGGTATCCCGATAAGATTAAAGTTTTCATACATTTTGGTAATTAGTGAGTGGATGGGGACTGGTAATAGAAAATTACCACCCCCATTTTTCCCCAAAAGTACTCCAAGCTTTACCGAGTAGAAAATGGAACTTGGACTGCGATCGATTGGGATCGAAGTATCAATCGATTGCATCAAAATTCTTAAAAAATAAAAACCAGCAATGGCAAGATTTACAAGAATAGAGGTGGCACAAAAAATGGCCGAGCAGGGCATGGTGCCTTTGTTTTATAACCAGGATATTGAACTTGGTAAGAAGGTACTGAAGGCGTGTTATGCAGGAGGTGCACGGCTATTAGAGTTTACCAATCGTGGTGATTATGCGCACGAAGCTTTTGCCGCACTCAACAAGTATTGTGAAGCAGCGCTTCCTGAGATGATCATGGGAGTGGGCTCCGTAACAGATGCCGGCACCACTAGTTTATACCTACAGTTAGGGGCCAATTTTGTAGTAACCCCGGTACTGCGCGAAGATATTGCTATTGCTTGTAACCGGCGCAAAGTACTATGGTCTCCGGGCTGTGGATCACTGACCGAAATTTGTCGTGCAGAGGAATTGGGCTGTGAAATTGTAAAGCTCTTCCCTGGTGGCACTTACGGTCCTGAATTTGTCAAAAATATCAAAGGGCCTCAGCCGTGGACCAGTGTTATGCCTACGGGTGGTGTCTCTCCTACGGAAGATAACCTCAAGGGATGGTTTAATGCAGGCGTAACCTGTGTGGGAATGGGGTCGCAAATGATCTCCTCAGATATTCTCAAGGACGGCACTTTTGAGGTCTTGGAAAAACGAGTAGCTGATACCTTGGCACTCATCAAGAAATTACGGCAATAAACGTCGTTAAAACCTGGTATTATGAAGTACAGATCGTTACTCTTTTTTGCAATGTTGGTTTCCTTGACCGCTTGTTCCGAACTCAGCGAAAGCAAAACGCTCAAGTTGGCTCATGGCCTTGATACACAGCACCCTGTTCACATCGCAATGGAGTTTATGGCTGAAAGCCTGGCAGAGAAATCTGGTGGCACCTTTCAACTGGAAATTTATCCTAGCGGCCAATTAGGTAGTGAGCGCCAGTGCCTGGAGTTACTTCAGATCGGTAGCTTGGGAATGACCAAAGTTTCGGCAGCGGTAATGGAAAATTTTGCACCCAATATCCAGGTGTTGAGCCTCCCTTATATCTTTCGCAGCCGCGAGCATAATTATCATGTGCTGGATAGCGAAGTGGGTAGGAAATTACTGATTCAGGGAGAGCAATTTTGGTTGCGTGGTTTAACTTACTTCGATGCCGGGCAGCGGTCTTTTTACAGCAAAGAACCTATTCGTACTCCTGCTGATTTGCAAAGCAAAAAGATCAGAGTTCAGGAAAGTGTTACAGCGATGAACCTGATTCGTGAGTTGGGAGGTGCACCAACACCCATTTCCTGGGGAGAGCTCTATACCGCCCTGCAACAGGGCGTAGTGGATGGTGCCGAAAACAACCCTCCCAGTTTTTACACGTCCCGCCACTACGAAGTGTGTAAGTACTATACCCTCAATGAACATACCGCCGTGCCGGATATTCTGGTGATCGGTTCAGTCGCCTGGAATAGCCTGGACGAGCAGCAGCAGCAATGGCTCCAGGAAGCAGCCGACGAAGCCAAGGTCTACCAACGTAAACTATGGCAAGAAGCAGAAAGAGAAGCACTGGAAGCAGTAACGGCCGCTGGGGTTGAAGTTATCAGGCCTGATAAAACGCTCTTCTCTGAAATGACAAAATCCTTGTTTGATGCCTATAAAGATCAGCCGGAGAAATACCAGCTGATTAAAGAAATTCAAGCCGTACAGTAAAAGAAGCAAGCCTAACCATGAGAAATATAATCAATACCTATTTGGGGTACATCCTCGTCTTTTTGATGGCCCTAATGACCCTCGACGTTTTGTGGGGGGTATTTACCCGCTATGCGATGGGTAGCCAGGCCGATTGGTCGGAAGAACTGGCTCGTTTTCTATTGATTTGGATTGGTATGCTGGGTGCAGCCTACGCTTCCGGACAACATAAACATTTGGCCATAGATTTGCTCTTCCCAAAGTTGAATCCGGATAACCAACGCCGGCTCTTCGTTTTTATTAATCTTCTGATCACCGTATTTGCCTTTGCCGTGCTGGTGATTGGGGGCTTCCGCTTGATGTACATTACCCAGGTACTGGGGCAGTTGTCTGCTGCACTAAGGGTGCCTATGTTTTTGGTGTACGCCGTTTTGCCGGTGAGTGGTTTGTTGGTGATGTATTTCAAAGTAAGCGATTTACAAAGCGCTTAGGAACTAAAAAACACACAGAAGCATGGAAGTCCTAATTCTTGTTCTATCCTTTATTATTCTCATCGCAATTGGCGTTCCGATTGCCTGGAGTATTGGTATCAGTAGTATCTGTACCATGTTGGTCAGTATCCCTACCATCTCTGCCTTTACGACGGTCGCACAGCGGATGGCTACAGGGCTAGATAGTTTTTCACTTTTAGCAATCCCGTTTTTTGTTCTCGCAGGGGAAATTATGAACCGAGGGGGGATTGCCCGAAGGCTGGTCGCTTTCGCAAAATCTTTGGTAGGCTCACTCCCCGGCGGCCTGGCGCACGTAAACATCGTAGCAGCTATGATGTTTGGTGCCATTGCGGGGTCGGCAGTAGCTGCTGTATCAGCATTGGGAAGTATGTTGGGCAAAGAAATGGAAGCCGAAGGCTACTCTAAGGAGTTTTCGGTAGCGGTAAATGTAACCGCAAGTACCACTGGGTTGGTGATCCCTCCCAGTAATATCCTGATTGTCTATTCTCTGGCTAGTGGTGGGGTGTCGATAGCCGCTTTGTTTTTAGCGGGTTATGTGCCAGGGATTATAACAGGCTTACTGTTAATGATTACGGCCGCAATCTGGTCCAAATTTCGCAAGTTTCCCTCTGGGGAACGGACCAAGCTTTCTGTAGTGTTTCGCACATTTGTAGATGCTTTCCCCAGCTTGTTATTGTTGGTCGTCGTCATTGGAGGAATCGTGGTGGGCATCTTTACGGCAACAGAAGCTTCGGCAGTGGCCGTTCTTTATTGTCTTATCCTCAGTTTTGCCTACAAGGAAGTGACGGTTAAAAACCTTCCTCAGATTTTCCTCAACTCAGTACTCACCACGGCCATTGTTTTACTGCTTATTGGTACTTCGATGAGTATGTCCTGGATCATGGCCTACGAAAATATTCCTCAGAATATTACCGAGTTCATGCTTTCTATTAGTAACAACAAGTTTGTGATTCTCTTTATCATCAACATGCTATTGTTGTTCGTGGGGATTTTCATGGACATGACGCCGGCGGTACTGATTTTTACGCCCATTTTCCTGCCTGTAGTAACAAACCTTGGCATGGACCCTACCCATTTTGGTATCGTAATGGTATTGAACCTTTGTATTGGTCTGTGTACCCCACCCGTAGGGTCGGTGCTTTTCGTCGGTGTAGGCGTGGCTGGGACAACGATACAGAAAGTGATCAAACCCTTGTTGCCCTTGTTTATTGCCATGTTGATTTCCTTGATGTTGGTAACCTACATTCCAGAGCTTAGCCTTTGGTTGCCGCGCTTGTTTGGGTTTTAGCAGCAATTAACTTCGTTGATCGTTACTACGTTCCTCTAGGTTCGCACTTTGCAGAACAATTTGCGGCAGAGGTACGGAGACACGGTTCCGACCAATAAGTCGGGATTAGGGGATATCCAATAAAACCTCTGCGTCTCCGTACCTCCACGGCAAAAAAAGTCAAAGTGAGAACTGCTGGGATTTTAGGGAAATTTAGAAGAATAGAAAAATAATTTATGAAAAATACGGCACTAAAAGTTCATCCTTCCGACAATGTAATTGTTGCGTTACGCGATTTTGCAGTAGGGGAGGAGGTGGTCTTTCAGGATCATCATTTTCAATTACCGGAAGCAATTCCTACCAAGCACAAATTTGCAGAACGTGATTTTGCACAGGGTGATATTATTACGATGTATGGAGTTACGGTAGGTAGAGCTTTGCTCCCTATCCCACGGGGTGCGCGTATTACGACGACTAATTTGGCCCATGCTTCCAACGCTTACGAAGTAGGCAAGCGACAGACGGATTGGAATGCCCCCGATATTAGCAAATTTAAAGATCAAACCTTTCAGGGATACCTTCGTGCCGATGGTGCAGTAGGAACCCGTAACTATTGGCTGGTGATTCCCCTGGTTTTTTGCGAAAACCGCAATATAAAAGTGATCAGAGAAGCCATGCTTGAGTCTTTGGGCTACGCGACTGATCGGGATTTTTCTGTCGATATGGCGGGCCTCATCCAGCAATACCAAAACGGAGCAACTGCCGATACGATTCTCGCAACGGAGGTCATCAAAACCGGGAGCGACATTCAACGAAACCGACTTTTTCCTAACGTGGATGGTATTAAGTTTTTGACCCACGAAGGTGGCTGTGGTGGTATTCGCCAAGATTCTGAAACCCTTTGTCGCTTGTTGGCGGGTTATATTACGCACCCCAATGTAGCAGGTGCTACGGTACTGAGCTTGGGTTGCCAAAATGCACAGATAGGCTTACTGGAATCAGCGATTGCCGAGATCAAGCCTACTTTTGATAAACCACTTTTTCTACTGGAACAACAGGCAAGTAAGTCGGAGCGAGATTTCATTGCGCAGGCCGTTAAAAAGACATTTGCTGGCCTTATGGAGGCAAATAAAATAACCCGTCAGCCAGCAGGTTTACACCACCTCTCCCTTGGCTTGGAATGTGGTGGGTCTGATGGTTTTTCCGGCATCTCTGCCAATCCTGCGCTGGGGTATACTTCCGATTTGTTGGTGGCCCTCAAGGCCAAAACCATCCTTTCGGAATTCCCTGAACTGAACGGCGTAGAGCAAGAAATGATCAACCGCTGCCTGACGGCGGAAAGTGCCGAGAAGTTTGCCCATATCATGGCTACTTACGCCCAAAGAGCCGAGGAAGTGGGCTCTGGTTTTGACATGAACCCTTCCCCCGGAAACATCAAGGACGGGCTTATCACCGACGCAATGAAATCTGCCGGTGCCGCAAAAAAAGGCGGCACTTCCCCTGTAGTCGGTGTTTTGGATTATACCGAGCAAATCAGTGATCCTGGTTTGTACCTCCTGTGTACACCGGGAAATGATGTAGAAAGCACAACGGGCTTGGCTGGTTCTGGTGCTAACCTTATTGTATTTACCACTGGCTTGGGAACGCCCACCGGCAATCCTATTGCCCCAACGGTGAAAATGTCGAGTAATACAGCGCTGGCTAATCGAATGGCCGATTTGATTGACATCAATGCTGGCACTGTTATCTCCGGCGAAGATACCATTGAAAGTAAAGGAGAAGAGCTGTTGGAACTATTGATCAAAGTCGCCAGCGGAGAAGTGTTGACGAAGGCTGAACGGCTAGGACAAGATGATTTTATTCCCTGGAAACGTGGCGTTTCCTTGTAATGATAGATAAAAATGATGAAACTGAATCGTAATAATGCTAAGATAGATGCTGCCCCCCCAGCCCGCATTCTCCAATTCGGAGGCGGGAATTTCCTGCGTGGCTTCGCCGATTGGATCGTTGATGTTTACAACCAAAAATCAGCTGACCCCATGGGGATTCTGGTGGTAAAGCCTACCAAACNGGGCGACTACCAGGCCTGGCGCGAACAAGACGGTTTGTACCACGTACTGACCAAAGGCATCCGCGATGGCGAACTGATGGATGAAAAGCATTTGGTCAAATGTGTGGGAGAAATTATTCACCCCTACCACAATTGGCAAGGATTCATCAGTAGTGCTGAAAACAGTAACCTGCGGTTTATTCTTTCTAATACGACCGAAACGGGAATTCGCTTTTCAGCAGAGGATCAATTTAGCGATGCGCCTCCTGCTGAGTTCCCTGCCAAGCTCACCCGGTGGTTGTACCATCGCTATGAGCATTTTGCGGGTGATCCGGCGATGGGTTGCGTGCTTATCCCTACCGAATTGTTGGTAGACAACGGAGAGGAATTAAAAAAGGCTATCCTACAATACGTCGATGCATGGAGCTTGGATGCAGGGTTTACCACTTGGCTAAATGAAGCCAATACTTTTTGCAATACCCTGGTTGACCGCATTGTCCCAGGCGTTGGCAAAGAAGAAATGACAGCAGCTTTAGCGCAAGCAGGTTTTGAGGACGAAATGATCACCCAGGGAGAACCTTACCATTTCTGGGGCATTGAAGCGCCGATGGCTGTCCGTGAAGAATGGCCGCTTGATAAAATCGGTCTGAATATCATTTATACCGACGACCTGACGCCCTATCGTACCAGTAAAGTTCGTATCCTCAATGGTGCGCATACTGCTATGGTGCCCGTTGGTTATTTGTATGGCATAACTACTGTTCGCGAAACTGTAGAGCATCCGATAATGGGCGCTTTTGTACAAAAGGTCATTTTTGAGGAAATCATGCCCACCTTGGACATGAAGGAAGAGGAATTGAAGAAGTTTGCCAAGGATGTACTCGACCGTTTCAAGAATCCTTTTATTCATCACCAGTTGATCAGTATTGCACTCAACAGTGTGTCCAAATTTAAGACTCGCTTGTTGCCTTCGTTGCTGGAATACTCCAAGCGAAAAGGAGCATTGCCTGAGGGGATTGTCCTTTCTCTGGCAGCTTTGATTCGTTTTTATAAAGGTTCTTTTGACGGAAAAACAATTCCGTTGAAAGACGAACCTTGGGCTACAAGCTTCTTGGCCGCCGCTTGGGAGCAATGTGACGGAAGTGAAGCCGCAATAGCTGTATTGGTACAGAAAGTCTTACAGTGGAAAGAGGCTTGGAGCGAAGACTTGTCGACTGTTCATGGCCTGCAAAAAATGCTGACAGACTACCTCTTGCAGATGGATCAAGAAGGAGGAATTACAAATATTGTAAAACGGGCCATCACATGAAAAAAACAACCTTGTTAAGTCTTCTGATCCTAACACTTTTGAGCTTGCAAGCTCAGAAAGAGATACCGCTTTACCCTGGGCCCATCCCGAATGCTCGCCCGGTGCCAGATCCCGAACAGGTAGTACAACGCGAAACAGGAGGCCGAGCCTATCTTGATACAGCTGTACCAACGCTTACAGTCTTCACACCGCCCCATCCAAATGGCAAGGCGGTGGTCATTTGCCCTGGCGGCGGTTACGTTAAAACGGCTTTTGATAAAGAAGGGATTCTGGTCGCTCAATCACTGTTGGAAGACAGCATCACTTCTTTCGTACTAAAATACCGAATCCCTCAGGATTTGACCAATGTCGACAAATCGCTGGCACCGTTGCAGGATGCGCAGCAAGCGATCCGCTACGCACGGAGGAACGCCGAAATGTATCAGCTAGACCCCACGAAAATCGGAATTATGGGCTTTTCCGCAGGTGGGCATTTGGCCGCTTCGGCAGCTACCCATTTTCAGAAACCAGCGGATGCCAATAACACGGACACTACGTCTTTGCGACCTGATTTTGCCATACTCATCTACCCGGTGATCAGCTTTAGCGATGAACTCACGCATCGCGGTTCACGAGAACACTTATTGGGAACCAACCCCACCGCTGCGGAAATCCTGCACTGGTCTAACGAAACGCAAGTAGGCACGGATACTCCACTAGCCTTTTTGGTGCACGCAGCAGATGATAAGGCGGTGCCCGTAGGCAATAGTCTGGCGTATTATCAGGCTTGCATAGCGCACAATATACCCGTAGAAATGCACTTGTATCCACGCGGCGGACACGGATTCGGTATGTACAACACAACGACTCCCGACGATTGGATGGAACGTTTGAAAAATTGGCTGAGTACCCTATGAAAAACGTAAAGCATAGCTGGATATTGGGGCTCCTTTTATTGGCTTTGAGCAGTCAGGCTCAGAGCAATTATTACCCTCGGGATACGACCTATACCATCCAGTCTGCTTACGAAAAAGCCAGCCGGAAATACCCGGATATTGAAGCCGTTTGGCCTAAGTTGCCTCGTTCGGTAACGGGCCATGAAAACGTTGTTTACCTTCAGTTAGAAAATGACCGCCAGCTCCACGTGGATGTTTATCATCCCAAACGGCAAGGAAAGAAAAAACGCCCCGCCGTACTTATGATTCACGGTGGGGGATGGATGGCCGGTTCGAAGGAAAACATGAGGCCGATGGCCCAGCAGCTGGCCAAAAAAGGTTACGTAGCTGTAGTAGCAGAATACCGCCTTGGCGGCGAAGCGCCCTATCCAGCAGCCGTTCAAGACTTGAAAACTGCCGTGCGATGGATGCGAGCGGAAGCTGGAAATTACGGGATTGATACCGAAAAGATAGCCGCTTATGGCTGTTCGGCGGGTGCGCATTTAGCCTCGCTACTTGGGGCCACCAACGGGTTGCCACTTTATGATGTTCACGAAGCGTATACTGATTATTCCGCTGCCGTTCAAGCAGTCCTTAATATCGATGGTATTGTTTCTTTTGTCCACCCAGAAGCAGAACCTGAATGGACGGGCCGTTCAGCCAATGCTTGGCTAGGCGACTATACGGAGAATTACCCCCGTTGGGAAGCAGCTTCTCCTCTGACTTATGCCGATAAAAATCTGCCCCCTTTTCTATTTGTCAATAGTTCTTATCCGCGATTTCACGCTGGGCGTGAGGATTTACGCGCGCTTCTTCAAGAAAATGGTACCTACTACGAAGCCCACACTTTTGCTGGTTCACCGCATGGGTTTTGGTTGTTTAAACCCTGGTTTAAACCCACCTTGTCCTATTCAGTAGGCTTTTTGCGAAAGGTGTTTGAATAGATTGCTGCCTTTGTTCACCTAGCGACCGTAATTGATCTACTGTCGCCTAACCATGTTTATTATGAAAAATGATCTCAAACGTCGTGAATTTCTAACGTCCATTAGTATGCTCGCAGCTGGGACACTGTTGCCCGGTTCTGCTTTTAACTTTGGAGGGAGCAGTAAACTCAAGGTTTGCCTCGTCGGCACAGGGGTACGCGGAACCAGCTTCTGGGGAAAACGCTTGGTCGAGAACTACTCGGACTTGTTGACTTTTGTAGGTTTGTGTGACCACAACGCTGGTCGCTTGGAATACGCATTGGAATACATGGGCGTAGACTGCCCCACTTTTCTGGACTTCCCCACTATGGTGGAAACTACTAAGCCCGACTTGATTATTGTAACCACAAAGGATTCTACCCATCACGAGTTTATCATCCAGGGATTGGAAATGGGTTGTGATGTCCTTACGGAAAAACCCCTTACGACCGATGAAGTCAAATGTCAGGCGATCCTGGATGCGGAGCGTAAATCGAGCAAAAAACTGATTGTTGGCTTCAATTATCGTTGGAGTCCTTACATGACCAAAATCAAAGAGCTTTTAGCGAATAATACGATTGGGAAGGTCACATCGGTTGATTTTAACTGGTATTTGAATACGCATCACGGAGCGTCTTACTTCCGGCGTTGGCACGGGCTACGGCAGTCTGGCGGTACGCTTTGGGTACACAAGGCTACCCATCATTTTGACCTGCTCAACTGGTGGCTGGATTCCGATCCGGCAGAGGTGTTTGCCTATGGCGCATTGGAGCACTACGGAAGCAACGGCCCTTTTCGCGGAGAAAATTGCCGTACCTGCGAGCATAAAAACGACTGTAAATTCCATTGGGATATCACCAAGAGTGAACGCATGATGAACCTCTACGTCAAGCATGAGCACCATGATGGTTACATCCGCGATAACTGCCTGTTCCGCCCTGAAGTCAATATTTATGATAAAATGTCGGCGCAGATCAAGTATGCGAATGAGGTAGTGGTCAACTATTCCCTCACGACGTATTCCCCCTTTGAAGGCTGGCGAATTGCCTTCAACGGTACTGAGGGGCGCATTGAAGCGTGGCATGATATTCCGTACAATGATGACAACAACCTGTCTCAAGCGGAACTTCACGCCCTGGAAATGGACCAATCTGGAAGTGAACTGGATTATAAACCAATGATAGTCCACAAGAATTGGAATGCGCACGAGGTCGTCCAAGTAGGCTCTGAGCGCAGCGGTCACGGTGGTGGAGATGTTCGTCTACATGATAAAATATTTAGAAATCCGGATAATCCTGATCCCTTCAAGCATGCTGCTGGTATCCGCGATGGCGCGATGTCCGTCTTGATAGGTATTGCTGCCCGCAAGAGCATCGAAGCCAATGAACCCGTCCGAATAGCAGAGCTTACGGATTTACAGCCTCGGGCGAAACGTATTTAACCAAGACAATTTCCAAAACCATGGACAAGCGTATTCTTTTAACCTTACTAATCGTTGTTTCGATATTCCTTAATTCCTGGAGCCAGCAATTGGCCTTCCCCAGTGCCGAGGGATTTGGCGCTTACGCCAAAGGAGGAAGAGGCGGGCAGGTCATTTACGTCACCAACCTGAACGACGATGGCCCAGGGAGCTTGCGGTGGGCGGTAGAGCAAGAGGGCCCGCGTACCGTTGTGTTTGGCGTATCGGGAACGATTGAGCTCAAGGAAAGACTCAATATTGAAAATCCTTACCTAACGATTGCCGGGCAGACGGCACCAGGAGACGGTATTTGCCTGAAAGGCGAAACAGTAAAAATCAGAAGCCACGACATTATCATTCGCTATCTCCGTGTTCGCCTCGGGGATGGAATGCAGGGGATCGGCAGTATGCAAGGGAAAGATGCCATCGATATTTCGGAAGGAAAAGACATTATCATTGATCATTGCTCTACCAGTTGGAGCCTGGATGAAAGTTTATCCTCTTCCACCAGGTTTCCGACCTTGACGAACGTGACGGTGCAGTGGTGCTTCATTACCGAAGGCCTGAACCCGGATAATCATGGCTATGGTTCTTTAATTCGTGGAACGGGAGGTGCTCAGTACAGCTATTTGCACAACCTTTATGCCCATAATCAAGGCCGCAATCCTCGCCCCGGAAATTATGATACCAATCCGTATTACGAAGATCCAGAAGGCTTACTGTTGGATTTTAGAAACAATGTGATCTACAACTGGGGTGGTGGGCACGCGGGCTATAACAATGATACCATCAGTGTTACGCGACTGAACTATGTAGGCAATTACCTGATTCCTGGAGCAAATTCTCAGGCCAATGGGATCGCCTATTCAACAAAGTCTCCCTATAATCGTGCCTACTTCGCGGGGAATTATTACGACCATCAACTTCCCGATAACCCTTGGGAGGTAGTAAAGTTCAGGAAAACCTGGACGGAAGAAGAAGTAAGTGCCTATAAGCAAGCCACTGCATTTGAAGCCGGGCCTATCAATAAAGAAGATGCTCCCACGGCCTACCAGCGCGTACTGGCTTCGGGTGGAGCTAGTTTGCCAAAAAGAGACTCGGTTGATTTGCGCATCGTGGACGGTGTGAGGAATCGCACGGGCAGTATCATCAAAAGCCAGGAAGAAGTAGGCAGTTGGCCCATCTTAAATTCAACACCTGCCCCTGTGGATACCGACCAAGACGGGATGCCCGATGAATGGGAAAAGCAAAATGGCCTTGACCCAGACAACGCAGCGGATGGAAACAAGGTAGGCCAGGATGGGTACACCATGTTGGAAAAATATTTGAACAGCATCACCTCAGCATCTACAGCGCTTCCCGCAAATACCGATCAATACGCTGATTATGACTTTGTGGTAGCTGCCGACGGCAGTGGTGATTTCACAACCGTCCAGGAAGCGATTGACGCTGTGCCCTCCTTGCGGCACAACCGTACCCGGATATTCATCAAGAATGGTGTCTATAAAGAAAAGTTGGTGCTACCCACCACCACGGTCAATGTTTCTTTGATTGGCGAAAGTGTAGAACAAACGATCCTCACCTTTGACGATTACGCCAGCCGGAAAAATCGCTTTGGAGAAGAGATCGGCACCTCAGGCTCTGCCTCCTTCTTTTTGAATGGAGATGGCTTTTTTGCTAAAAATATCACCTTTGAAAACGCCGCTGGCCCAGTTGGTCAGGCCGTGGCCGTGCGTGTGGATGGTGACAAAGTGCAGTTTGAGAATTGCCGCTTTCTTGGCTTTCAGGACACCCTCTATACCCACGGCATCAATAGTCGGCAGTACTACAAGAACTGCTACATCGAAGGTACGGTGGATTTTATCTTTGGCTCCTCAACCGCCGTTTTTGATAATTGCGAGATCAAATGCAAAAGCCCCGGCTACATCACGGCAGCCTCTACCAAGGAGGAGACGGAGACGGGCTATGTCTTCCGAAATTGCAAGATTTTTGGGGAGGTAAAACCAGGTTCCGTCTACCTGGGCCGCCCGTGGCGACCTTACGCAAAAGTGGTCTTCTACGCCTGCGAACTCTCCGATATTATCCGCCAAGAAGGTTGGGACAATTGGCGCAACCCCGAGAATGAGAAAACCGCTTACTACGCCGAATACCAAAATACGGGTGTTGGTGCGGCTATTGATCAACGCGTGAGTTGGTCACACCTGCTCACCGCTGAGGAAGCCGCGCAGTACCAATCATTGTCTTTGCTGCTGCGTGGTTGGGAGCCGTTAGAGGAGGAGTAAAGGGGGGACTTTAGGTATCTGACGTAGCTTGGGCTTTGGCATCGCCATACCTTCAGCGCAGTCCTACAGTTGGGACACATCTTTGTGGCTGATTTTGACCTCGGAGAGGTCGTAAATTGGTAGAACCATGTTTATTGGAGTGAAAGCGACCTCGGATGAGGTCGAATATCAACCCACCTTGGCTGACGGGGCAGGAAGAATCAAAATGAGGGGCGATACTTCCTATTGTGCGACCTCATCCGAGGTCGTTTCATCACTTACTTATCCTGATTCTACCAATATTTCACCTCTCTGAGGTGTTTCTTTTTGGTCAATTCCTCTATTTTTTTGGAGATGTGTCCCAACCGTAAGGCTTCAGCCCGAACGTATAATCCTTGCCTGATGGAAACTACGCCTCCATCTGGTTGGGAAGCCGCTCTCCACCCCCCACATCCCATGCCTGTGGAACCGGATTTTGGGGAGTTGGAGCTAAGTGAAGTGTGTAGTATTCGGCTTTGGGAAGTTATGCCTGAGCGTGAGCAAAAATGGCCCGCCAGCGATGACCTGCGAGGAAAGGAGCCAACGGAGCCATAAAAAGCGGTGCGGGAATACCGAAAAAAGCCTAAATTAGTCGACTAGTAAAACGGACAAAATGCGCTTTTCCTCTATATCCTCTATCGAAAACCTCGATCAGGGGTGGTAATCGTCTTAAGGCAGGTTCAACGGACCTGTCTGCGCGAGATGGTCAGCTGAGGAGTTTGGTGTGGGGAGTGGGTGTAGACAGGCCTTTGGGTTCCCTGCAATTAAGCTAATTCGTTAATTTTATTACAATTATGAGATTTTTTACGGGATTAATAATGTTGATTGTAGGATGTATAATAGGATACCTTGGATTCTATTTTATGAGTACAGGTATAGAGTTTACTATAAGTTTTATAAGTGGGGTAGTAGCAACCCTGTTTTTGTTAATGATTATAGGTGTAATTCTAATTATTGGGAAAACAAAGTTATACAATAGTGAATCTGAAAAAGGCTTATTAAATAATGTATACAATTACAGTCTGGTAAGACTGTTGCCTGGTTTGTCAGAGTCTGAGCGTAAACGTTTTAGGTTGGTTTTTACGAAGATATTAAATTATAGAATCGTCCTTTCTAGTTTACGCATAATTGGTATTTTGATTGTAGTATTCGGTGGATTGATTGGTACTCATGTGCTTATAAAGCAAAATGATTTACTAGCCAAGCAGAATGATAAATTTGAAGATCAAAATAAACTTTTCTTGAATCAAAATAGACTTCTATTAGAGCAAACAGATTATTTGAAAAGTCAGACTGAGCTTTTTACCAGTCAAAACAACCTCATTGATAAACAGACATCCAGTATAGAGCAGCAAAATTCGTTTGCACGTCAAGAGCATTTTTCTACTTTATACAATAATTATTTGGATGATCTGAATGATCCTAACATTGCGATAAGAGTAAAGCAAAGTGCATTTTACAAAATTGTTGACCTTCAGCGTCGTAATAGACTTTATGATCGGTACGAAACTTTAAGTGCAGACAACCTCCAGTTTAGGGGTGTGAAATTACAAAACCTAGTAATTAGACATTTTGATTTATCAAAGCCTAATTTTGATGATTCTGTAATCAGTAATTCAGCGTTCAGTGATGTTCAATTCCGAAGTGGAAGTCTTTTGGCAACTCAGTTTTATGATTGTCGTCTATCTGATGTAAAGTTTGAGAATTGTGCTTTTGGACTCTCAATTAGGGATATGCGGCCAGATGAATTCATTAGTATACTTTCTATTATTTCCGGTTATGAATACTCACCTCTTGCCGTATTTGAAAACGCAACATTAGAAAATGTATCATTTGAAAAATGTTTTTTAAGGTTCACGGACTTTCGATCTGCCATAGGAAACTTTGATGAATCATTTAGAATAGAAGATATCCAATATGGTTTGTTATACCCGTCACTAAGTGTTTTGGGATAAATTCGTATTTTTTGGCGTGAAAATCAAGCTAAGTCAATCCGAGTACGATCAATTACGACAAATTCAGAAGCATCCGAATTTGCCACCTCGCCAATTCCGTAAGGTTACGGTCTTGATTATGTTGCATCAGGGACATAAGATTAAGGTCATTGAGGCTGCACTGGGGTTAGATGATAATACCATCAGGCGTTACGCGAAAGCCTTTTATGAAAAAGGTTTTACGGCTTACCTATTGGATGGCTTCATGCCCTACTCAGGAAAACT